>CAWDTQ010000011.1:0-322000 GCA_963805315.1 uncultured delta proteobacterium | reverse complement strand
GCAGCGCCATCTTGCCCTCTTTGGCCATCAGCTGCGCCTGCACGCCGGCGCCGCGCGCAAGCTTGGCGCCGGCCCCGGCTTCATCTCGATTGCATGAACGACGGTGCCGAGCGGTATGTTCTTGAGCATCAGCGCGTTGCCCGGCTTGATGTCGGCTTCGCGCCCGACTCGACCTTGGCGTCGACCTTGAGACCGTCGGGCGCGAGGATGTAGGTCTTCTCGCCGTCGGCATAGTGCAGCAGCGCGATATTGGCGGAACGATTCGGATCGTACTTGAGCGCGGCGACCACGGCCGGAATCCCGTCGCGGTTGCGCTTGAAATCGATCAGGCGAAGACGGCGCTTGTGTCCGCCGCCGCGATGACGCGAGGTCATGCGTCCGCGATTGTTGCGTCCGCCGGTGCGCTTGACCGGAACCAGCATACTCTTTTCCGGCTCCTTCTTGGTGAACTCGGAAAAGTCCGCTATCTGCATGAAGCGCTGCCCGGGCGTGCGCGGATTTAGCTGTATGACTGCCATCGTTCCTTTAGACCTTCGAAGAACTCGATCTTGTCGCCCTCTTTCAGAGTTACGTAGCTTTCTTCCAGTCCATCTGGCGGCCCTTGATTGCGCCTTTCTGCCGTTCCTTGCCCATGAAGTTCGACGTACGAACCTTGATCACGGTTACATGGAACAGATGTTCGACCGCCTCGCGAATCTCGTCCTTGCTCGCGTCGGGGCGCACGCGGAACAGCACCTGGCCGGCCTTTCGCTGGCCATGGTGCCCTTCTCGGTGATGATGGGCGCGAGAATCAGGCTCTCGGGACTACGCATTTGATTCCCCCGCAGAGCTGTCGCTCTTCCGCAAACCGCGCTTCGATCGCCTTGGCGGTCTGACTGGTCATCACGAGTTCGCGGTAATTGAGCACGTCGTAACGTTGAGCCCTTCAATCGCGAGCACTTTGTGCGCGGCGAGGTTGCGCGCGGCGCGAAAAAACTTGCCGTCGTCCTCGCCGGTCACGATCAGCGCGTGCTTGACGCCGAGCTTGCCGAGCGCCGCCTTCGCGGCCTTGGTTTTCGGCTCCGACAGATCGAGCGACTCGACGACGAGCAGCTTGCCGTTTCGCGCGCGATCGGAAATCGCCAGGCACAGGCGCGCGCCACGCTTTCTTCGGCATCTTGTACGAATAATCGCGCGGCTGCGGTCCGAAATCGTTCCGCCATGACGCCAGATTGGCGAGCGCGTCGAACCTGCGCGCGCGCGTCCCGTGCCCTTCTGCCGCCACGGCTTGCGCCCGCCGCCCGAGATGAGTCCCTTGGTCTTGGTGGACGCGGTTCCGGAGCGCCGATTGGCGAGCTGCATCCGGACCGCTTCATGCAGCAGCGACACGTCGCCGTCGCGGCCGAACACGGCGCCGGCGACTTCGAGCTCGCCGACCTTCTCGTGCTCGGCCGAGAACAGCGGCAGCTTGACGGGCGATGCGAGCTTGTTTTGTTCGTCTCGCTCAGGCACTGGCCGTCACCTTCGCAGTCGAGCGGCGGCGCGGACGAGCCGCGTGATGGACGACGAGCAAGGCGCCGTCGGGTCCGGGCACGGCGCCCGACACGACCACCGCGTTGTCGTCGGCAAGGATCTCGAGCACTTCCAGATTGAGGATCGAGGCAGTCGCGTTGCCCATCTGCCCCGCCATCCGCATGCCCTTGCGCACGCGTCCGGGATAGGAGCGGTTACCGATCGAGCCGCCGTGGCGGAAATATTCGTGAGTGCCGTGCGAGCCGGGGAAGCCGGAGAAATGATGCCGCTTGATGACGCCGGCGTAGCCGTGGCCCTTCGAGATCCCGGTTACGTCGACCTGGTCGCCGACCTTGAAAACGTCGCCGGCCGCGATCGGCTGTCCGAGCTTCAGCTCGCCTTCGCCGCGGCGCTCGAACTCGCCCGACTTGATGCCGGCCGCGATGTTGGCCTTGGCAAAATGCCCGCGCACGGCGCCGGTCACGCGGCTCAGCTTGCGCTTGCCGAAGGTCACCTGCACGGCTTCGTAGCCGTCAGTCGCAGCGGTCTTGACCTGCGAGACGGTGCATGGTCCGAGCGTCAACACCGTAACGGCGTGCACGCGGCCGGCGGCGTCGGTCACCTGGGTCATCCCGAGTTTTTTTCCAATCAATCCGGTCAGCATCGGCCCTACTCGAGCTTGATTTCGACGTCCACGCCCGCGGCGAGGTCGAGCTTGCCCAGCGCGTCGATCGTCTGCTGGGTCGGCTCGAGGACGTCGAGCAGACGTTTATGCGTGCGAATCTCAAAATGCTCGCGCGACTTCTTGTCGACGTGCGGCGAGCGGTTGACGGTGAAGCGCTCGATGCGGGTCGGCAGCGGAATCGGACCGGCCACGCGGCCGCCGGTGCGCCGAATCGTATCCACGATTTCGCGCACCGACTGATCGAGCAGGCGGTAGTCGTACGCCTTCAGGCGTATGCGTATCTTGTCGTTCATCCAGGTAATACCGCGCCCGATTAGTTCAGCGCTCCGCTCCATCTCCGCTCGATTTCGCACGATTCTTCAGTGTCCGTTGCTTTTTCAGTTACTTCAAAATCTTCGAAACGACGCCGGCGCCGACCGTGCGGCCACCCTCGCGGATAGCGAAGCGCAAGCCCTTCGTCCATCGCGACCGGCGTGATCAGCTCGCCGACGATCTTGATGTTGTCGCCCGGCATCACCATCTCGGTGCCCTCGGGCAGCGTCACCACGCCCGTGACGTCGGTGGTGCGGAAATAGAACTGCGGGCGGTAGCCGGTGAAGAACGGCGTGTGCCGTCCGCCTTCGTCCTTGGTCAGGATGTACGCCGACGCTTCGAACTTGGTGTGCGGCGTGATCGAGCCGGGCTTCGCGAGCACCTGTCCGCGCTCGACGTCTTCGCGCTTGAGGCCGCGCAGCAGCACGCCGATATTGTCGCCGGCCTGGCCCTCGTCGAGCAGCTTGCGGAACATCTCGACGCCGGTGACGGTCGTCTTGGTGGTGTCCTTGAAGCCGACGATTTCGACTTCCTCGCCGACCTTGACCTTGCCCTTCTCGACGCGGCCGGTGACGACGGTGCCGCGGCCCGAGATCGAGAACACGTCTTCGATCGGCATCAGGAACGGCTTTTCGGTCTCGCGCGCCGGCTGCGGGATGTAGCTGTCGACCGCGTCCATCAGGTCGAGAATCGGCTTGCAGTTGGGGCAGTCGTCCTTGCCGCATCCGCAGTTCGAGCGCCTTGAGCGCGCTGCCGCGAATGACCGGAACGTCGTCGCCCGGGAAATTGTACTTCGTCAGCAGGTCGCGCACTTCGAGCTCGACCAGGTCGAGCAGCTCGGGATCGTCGACCATGTCGACCTTGTTCATGAACACGACGATCGACGGCACGCCGACCTGGCGGGCGAGCAGGATATGCTCGCGCGTCTGCGGCATCGGGCCGTCGTTGGCGCCGACCACCAGGATCGCGCCGTCCATCTGGGCGGCGCCGGTGATCATGTTCTTGATGTAATCGGCGTGGCCCGGGCAATCGACGTGCGCGTAGTGGCGCTTGGTCGTCTCGTACTCGACGTGCGCGATCGCAATCGTGATGCCGCGCTCGCGCTCCTCGGGCGCCTTGTCGATCTGATCGAAGGCCGTGAACTTGGCGAGCTTCTTCGACGCCAGGACCTTGGTAATCGCCGCGGTCAAAGTTGTCTTGCCGTGATCGATATGACCGATCGTGCCGACGTTCACGTGCGGCTTGGTGCGTTCAAATTTAGCCTTGCCCATTGTGTGTAACCTCCGATTAGCTCCTTGCTCATGACTCGTTATGCGCGCTTCGTTTCTCGCCGTCGCCGGTGCGCGCCGTCAACTCTTCAAGAATATTTTTCGGCACGGGTTCATACGCGCCAAACTGCATCGTGTAAGTCGCGCGGCCCTGCGTCATCGAACGCAGCCGCGTCGCGTAACCGAACATCGTCGCGAGCGGCACGCGCGCCTCGATCACCTGCGCGCCCGCGCGATTTTCCATCTCCAGAATCTTGCCGCGCCGCGAGCTCAGATCGCCGATCACTTCGCCCATGAACTCCTGCGGCGTGACCACTTCGACCTCCATCACCGGCTCGAGCAGCACCGGCTCGGCCTTCTCGCAGCTTCCTTGAACGCCATCGAGCCGGCGATCTTGAACGCCAGTTCCGACGAATCCACTTCGTGATACTTGCCGTCGAGCACGATGGCCTTGACATCGACCATCGGATAGCCGGCCAGCACGCCGGTCTCCATCGCTTCTTTGATCCCGGCTTCGATCGCCGGAATAAAGTTGCGCGGAATCGAGCCGCCCTTGGTGCCGTCCTCGAACTCGAAGCCGCCGCCCTTGGCGAGCGGCTCGATCCGCAGCTCGACCACGCCGAACTGTCCGTGACCGCCGGTCTGGCGGACGAACCGGCCCTCGGCTTCCGACGCGCGCCGGATTGTCTCGCGATAGGCGACCTGCGGCTTGCCGATGTTGGCGTCGACCTTGAACTCGCGCAGCATCCGATCGACGATAATCTCGAGATGCAGCTCGCCCATCCCGGAGATCAGCGTCTGCGCGGTTTCCTTGTTGACGCTCACGCGGAACGACGGATCTTCCTTGGCGAGCTTCTGCAGCGCCTCGCCGAGCTTCTCCTGGTCGGCCTTGGTCTTGGGCTCGATCGCGATCTGAATAACCGGCTCGGGAAACTCGATCGATTCCAGCACGATCGGATGCGCCGGATCGCACAGCGTGTCGCCGGTGGTCGTGTCGCGCAGCCCGACCGCGCAAATATCGCCGGCGTAAACCTCGGTAATATCTTCGCGCTTGTTCGCGTGCATCTTGACCATCCGGCCGATTCGCTCGCGCTTGCCGCGGGTCGAATTGAGCAGCGACGAGCCGCTTTCGAGCTTGCCCGAATAGACCCGCAGGAAGGTCAGCGTGCCGATATACTGGTCGTTCATGATCTTGAACGCGAGCGCAGAGAACGGAGCGTCGTCGCGCGGCCATCGCTCTTCAATCTTGTCGCCGACCTTGCCGACCACAGGCGGCAGATCGAGCGGCGACGGCAGATACTCGACCACCGCGTCGAGCATCGGCTGCACGCCCTTGTTGCGGAACGCCGAGCCCAGCAGCACCGGAATCACCGCAATCTTGAGCGTCGCCGCGCGAATCGCCGCGCGAATCTGGTCGGGCGTCAGGACGCTTGCCCTCGAGGTACAGCTCCATGATGTGCTCGTCGTGATCGGCGAGCGTCTCGATCATCTTGTCGCGATAGCCGGCGGCCTGCTCTTTCAGCTCGGCGGGAATCTCAGCGACGCGAAATTCCGCGCCGAGACGATCCTCGTCCCAGATCAGCGCCTTCTGTTCGATCAGATCGACCAGCCCGGTGAACTTTTCTTCGGCGCCGATCGGCAGCTGCAGCAGCAGCGGCGTGGCCTTGAGCTTGTCGCGCATCTCCTGCACGACGCGCTCGAACTCCGCGCCGACGCGGTCCATCTTGTTGATGAACGCGATGCGCGGCACGCGATACTTGTCGGCCTGGCGCCAGACCGTCTCCGACTGCGGCTCGACGCCGCCGACCGCGCAGAACACCGCGACCGCGCCGTCGAGCACGCGCAGGCTGCGCTCGACCTCGATCGTGAAATCGACGTGTCCGGGCGTATCGATGATGTTGATGCGGTTGTCGCGCCAGAAGCAGGTGGTGGCGGCCGACGTGATCGTGATGCCGCGCTCCTGCTCCTGCACCATCCAGTCCATCGTCGCGGTGCCTTCGTGCACCTCGCCGATCTTGTAGTTGATGCCGGTGTAGAAGAGCACGCGCTCGGTGGTGGTGGTCTTGCCGGCATCGATGTGCGCCATGATGCCGATATTGCGCACCCGTTCTATTGGTGTCTGACGAGCCATCTAAAAAACTCGGTATTACCAGCGGTAGTGGGCGAACGCCTTGTTGGCATCCGCCATTCGATGGGTGTCTTCGCGCTTCTTGACCGCCGCCGCCGCGATTGGCCGCCGCCTCGAGGATTTCCGCGGCCAGCCGCTCTTCCATCGACTTCTCGCCGCGCGCGCGCGCCGCCGTCACCAGCCAGCGCATCGCCGAGCGAATTGCGCCGCACCGGACGCACCTCGCCCGGCACCTGGTAGTTGGCGCCGCCGACCCGCCGCGAGCGAACCTCGACCGCCGGCCGAACGTTGTCGAGCGCGCGCTTGAAGACGACCAGGCCGTCTTCCTTCGAGCGTTCGGCGACGAGATCGAGCGCGCCATAAAAAATCTGCTCGGCCAGCGACTTCTTGCCCCGCTCCATCACGACGTTCATGAACTTCGCGACGGTGCGGTCGTGATACTTGGGATCCGCCGGAACTTCGCGGACGCGAATTTGTCCTTTGCGCGACATATAATTCTACTTACTTCTGCTTGGTTTCTTCGAGCCGTACTTCGAGCGGCCCTTGCGCCGCTCCTGCACGCCGATCGAATCCAGGGTGCCGCGAATCACGTGATAGCGGACGCCGGGCAAGTCCCTCACGCGACCGCCGCGAATCAGCACCACCGAATGCTCCTGCAGGTTGTGTCCGACGCCGGGGATATAGGTGTTCACCTCGATCCCGTTGGACAGCCGCACGCGCGCGACCTTGCGCAGCGCCGAATTGGGCTTCTTGGGCGTCGTCGTCTTCACCTGCGTGCACACGCCGCGCTTCTGCGGCGAGCCTTCAAGCGCCCGCGCCTTCATCTTGAAGCGTCTTCTTCACGCGCGCTCGTCGGATCAACTGATTTATCGTCGGCACGTTAAATTCTCAATCTAACCACTCTCGTTCGCGTTTTCCTGCCGCTCGCGAGGCGCACCTGTTCGACCCTCGCCGATCTCAACGACCGCTCGGCGCCGGCTTCGCAGCCGGCCCGGTTTTTCGCCGGATTGCCCCCGGTGGGGCGCGGTGTTCAAACAAACCCCCCAAGGACAACTTATGCCCTTGGGGGAAACATCATTATGTACGGGACCCAGCCCGCCGTGTCAATCTCCGCCGGGTGCCGGCGCGGCCGCCAGCTCCGGTTTTTCCACATCTTCTTCGGCTGCGGCGCCTTCGACCTTGACCACCATCGCGTTGTACGAGTTCATCCCGGTACCGGCCGGAATCAAGCGGCCCATGATGACGTTTTCCTTGAGCCCGACCAGCCGGTCGACCTTGCCGTTGATGGCAGACTCGGTGAGCACTCGCGTGGTCTCCTGGAACGACGCCGCCGAGATGAAGCTCTCAGTCGAGAGCGACGCCTTGGTGATTCCGAGCAGCAGCGGCTCGGCGATCGCCGGCTCTCCGCCCCGCGTCAGCACGCGGCCGTTCTCCTCGTCGAAGCGCCACTTCTCGACCTGGTCGCCGACCAGGAACGGCGTGTCGCCGACTTCCTTGATTCGCACGCGCCGCAGCATCTGGCGCACGATCACTTCGATATGCTTGTCGTTGATGCGCACGCCCTGCAGCCGGTAGATTTCCTGGATTTCGTCGACCAGGTATTTCGCCAGCGCCTTCTCGCCCAGGATCGTCAGGATGTCGTGCGGATTCGACGAGCCCTCCATCAGCGGCTCGCCGGCCTTGACGATATCGCCCTCGTGCACGGCGATATGCTTGCCCTTGGGAATCAGGTACTCGCGCTTCTCGCCGATTTCGGGCGTCACTTCGACCTTGCGCTTGCCCTTGGTGTCCTTGCCGAACGAAACCTGCCCGTCGATTTCCGAGATGACGGCGAACTCCTTCGGCTTGCGCGCTTCGAACAGCTCCGCCACGCGCGGCAGACCGCCGGTGATGTCCTTGGTCTTGGTGGTCTCGCGCGGAATCTTCGCGATGACGTCGCCCGGCTCGACCGCGGTGCCTTCGGGGACGTTGATATACGCGCCGACCGGCAGGAAGTAGCGCGCGACGTTGTTCGAGCTCGGCAGCTTGGCGGTCTTGCCCTGCGCGTCCTTGATCGAGATACGCGGGCGCACGTCGAGGTCCTTGAACTCGACGATAACGTTGGAGCGCGCGCCGGTTCGTTCGTCGACCCGCTCCTCCATCGTCTTGCCTTCGATAATGTCGCCGTACTTAACCGTGCCGCCGACTTCGGTGATGATCGGCGTCGTGTACGGATCCCATTCGGCGATCAGCTCGCCCGCCTTGACCTTGTCGCCTTCGGCCTTGCGCAGCTTGGCGCCGTACACCAGCGGATAACGCTCGCGTTCGCGCTCGCGCACGCGGCCGCCTTCGTCGGTGACCTGCGCCGCGATAACGACCTCGCCATGCCGCGTCATCACGACCAGGTTGCCGTCGCGGCTCTTGACGGTGTTGACGCCATGCAGGCGCATCACGCCTTCGTTGCGGACTTCCAGCGTGGTCTGCTCGGCGCGCCGGCTGGCGGTGCCGCCGATGTGGAAGGTACGCATCGTGAGCTGCGTGCCCGGCTCGCCAATCGACTGCGCGGCGATGATTCCGATCGACTCGCCGAGGTTGACCAGATGCCCGCGGCCGAGGTCGCGTCCGTAGCACTTCACGCAGACGCCCTGGCGCGACTGGCAGGTGAGCACCGAGCGAATCTTGATTCGCTCGACGCCCGCCTCTTCGATGCGCTTGACCTTGTCCTCGTCGATCATCTCGTTGGCCTTCACCAGCACTTCGTTGGTGAACGGGTCGCGGATGTCTTCGAGCGCGACGCGTCCGAGCACGCGATCGCCGAGGCCTTCGATTATCTCGCCGCCTTCGACCAGCGGCGTCATCTCGATTCCGTCGAGCGTGCCGCAATCGTCCTCGCTGATGATCGAGTCCTGCGCCACGTCGACCAGCCGGCGCGTCAGGTAGCCGGAGTTCGCCGTCTTGAGCGCGGTGTCGGCCAGGCCCTTGCGCGCGCCGTGAGTCGAGATGAAGTACTGCAGAACCGTCAGACCCTTCGCGGAAGTTCGCGGTGATCGGAGTCTCGATGATCTCGCCCGACGGCTTCGCCATCAGGCCGCGCAGTCCCGCCAGCTGGCGAATCTGCTGCTCGGAACCGCGGGCGCCCGAGTCGGCCATGATGAAGATCGGGTTGAACGACGGCCCGGTGACGGTCTCGCCCTTGTCGTTCTTGCCGAAGACCTGGGTCGACAGTCCCTTGATAACGGCGCCGCCGATTTGGTCCTGAACTTCGGCCCAGATATCGACGACCTTGTTGTAGCGCTCGCCGTCGGTGATGACGCCGTTGTTGTACTGCTGCTGAATCTCGCTGACCTGCTTCTGCGCGCCGTCGAGCAGATGCGCCTTCTGCGGCGGAATCGTCATGTCCTTGATCGAGATCGAGATTCCCGCCTTGGTGGCGAATTCGAAGCCGATGTCCTTCAAGCGGTCGGCGAAAATAACCGTCGCCTTGTCGCCCGCGCGTCGATACACGATGTCGATCAGGTTGCCGAGCTCCTTTTTCTTCATCGTCTTGTTGAGCTCGGTGAAGGGAATCTCGGGCGGGACGATCTCGTAGAGCAGCACGCGCCCGACCGTGGTGGTGACGCGCTCATAACGCGGCATTGCGGCGGCCGCGGCGGCAGCTGCGGCAGCGCGCTCCTTCTTGGTGCGCGGCTTGCCGTTGGCCTCGGGCTCCGCCGCCATGATTCCGGTCGCGAGCTGCGGCGACATCCGCACGGTGATCTTCGCGTGCAGATCGATCTCTTCGTGATCGTACGCGATTCGCACTTCCTCGACGTTGGCGAAGTTCTTGCCCTCGCCGCGCGCCAGCGGCTTCTCGCGCGTCATGTAGTAAAGCCCCAGCACCATGTCCTGCGTCGGCACGATTATCGGCTTGCCGGAAGCGGGCGACAGGATGTTGTTGGTCGACATCATGAGCGCGCGCGACTCGACCTGCGCTTCAATCGACAGCGGCACGTGCACCGCCATCTGATCGCCGTCGAAGTCCGCGTTGTACGCGACGCAGACCAGAGGATGCAGCTGAATCGCCTTGCCTTCGATCAACACCGGCTCGAACGCCTGGATTCCCAACCGATGCAGCGTCGGCGCGCGATTGAGCAGGACCGGATGCTCGCGGATAACCTCGTCGAGGATATCCCAAACGTCCTTGCCTTCTTTCTCGACCATCTTTTTCGCGCTCTTGATGGTCGTGACGTAGCCCTTTTCTTCGAGCTTGTTGTAGATGAACGGCTTGAACAGCTCGAGCGCCATCTTCTTGGGCAGACCGCACTGATGCAGCCGCAGCTCGGGGCCGACCACGATGACCGAGCGGCCCGAGTAATCGACGCGCTTGCCGAGCAGGTTCTGCCGGAAACGTCCCGACTTGCCCTTGAGCATGTCGGACAGCGACTTCAGCGGACGCTTGGACGGTCCAGTGATCGCGCGGCCGCGCCGTCCGTTGTCGAAGAGCGCGTCGACGGCTTCCTGCAGCATCCGCTTTTCGTTGCGAATAATGATGTCCGGGGCGTTGAGCTCGATAAGCCGCTTCAAGCGGTTGTTGCGGTTGATCACGCGCCGGTAGAGGTCGTTGAGATCGGAAGTGGCGAAGCGGCCGCCGTCCAGCGGAACAAGAGGACGCAGGTCGGGCGGAATGACCGGCAGGATTGTGAGGATCATCCACTCAGGCTTGTTGCCCGAGTCGCGAAACGCGTTGACGACCTTCAAACGCTTGGCAACTTTCTTGCGCCGCGCCTCGCTCGCCGTCGCCTTCATCTCGGCGCGCAGTTCTTCAGCGAGCTTGTCGAGCGTGAGCTGCCCGAGCAGCGAGCGGACCGCCTCGGCGCCCATCTCGGCCTTGAAGGCGTCGCCGTATTGCTCGCGCGCCTCGCGATATTTGCGCTCGGTCAGCAGTTCTTTGTACTGCAGCGGAGTCTCGCCCGCGTCGGTGACGATGTAGCACTCGAAGTAGAGGACCTTTTCGAGTTCCTTCAGCGTCATGTCGAGCAGCGTGCCGATTCGCGACGGCAGCGAGCGCAGGAACCAGATGTGCGCGACGGGCGCAGCCAGGTCGATATGGCCCATCCGCTCGCGGCGCACCTTCGACTGGATTACCTCGACGCCGCACTTCTCGCAGACGACGCCGCGATGGCGCATGCGCTTGTACTTGCCGCAGTTGCATTCGTAGTCCTTGGTCGGCCCGAAAATCTTGGCGCAGAACAGCCCGTCACGCTCCGGCTTGAAGGTCCGGTAGTTGATCGTTTCGGGCTTCTTGACCTCGCCGTGCGACCACGAGCGGATCATTTCCGGCGACGCGATCGAAATGCGGATCGCGTTGAACGCCAGTGGATTCTTGGGCTTCTCGAAAATGCCGAAGAGATCTTCCATCTCTTTATAACTCCCTGGCCCTTAAGCCCTTTGCGGCTGCTCGAGCAGCTCCATGTTCAGGCAGAGCGACTGGAGCTCCTTGACCATAACGTTGAACGACTCGGGCAGTCCGGGCTCGAGCGTGTTCTCGCCCTTGACGATCGCTTCGTACATCCGCGTTCGTCCCGCCACGTCGTCAGATTTAACCGTGAGCATTTCCTGCAGCGTGTAGGCCGCGCCGTAAGCCTCGAGCGCCCACACTTCCATTTCTCCGAGCCGCTGGCCGCCGAACTGGGCCTTGCCGCCCAGCGGCTGCTGCGTAACCAGGCTGTAGGGACCGGTCGACCGCGCGTGAATCTTTTCCTCGACCAGGTGATGCAGCTTCATCATGTACATGACGCCGACGGTGACGGGCTGCTCGAAGGGCATCCCGGTGCGCCCGTCGTGCAGGGTCGCCTGTCCGGTTTCCGGCAAATCGGCGCGCTTGAGCAGCGCGAAGATTTCCTCTTCGCGCGCGCCGTCGAACACCGGCGACGCCACGTGCACGCCGGCGAGCGCCTTGGTCGCGAGCTTGAAAATATCCGGCTCCGCCAGTTCGTCGATAAACTCGTGACTCTCTTTCTCGGGGTAGATTTCCTTGAGCCGTTTCTTCAACTGCGCGGCGCTGACGCCGTTGCGCAGGTCTTCCTCGATCTTGTGCCCGAGCTCGCGCGCGGCCCATCCGAGATGGGTCTCCAGAATCTGGCCGACGTTCATGCGCGACGGCACGCCGAGCGGATTCAGCACGATATCGACCGGCGTTCCGTCGGCGAGCGACGGCATGTCTTCTTCCGGCAGTATCCGCGAGAGCACGCCCTTGTTGCCGTGGCGTCCGGCCATCTTGTCGCCGACTTGCAGGCGATGCTTGATGGCGACGAAGACCTTGATCATCTTGATCACGCCCGGCGCGAGTTCGTCACCGGCTTTGAGCCGTTCAAGCTTGGCGCCGTAGTGATTCTGCACGGCCTCGACGTTGGCGTTCATCGCCGCGATCGCATTCTCGGCCTCTTCCTGCGCCGATTCGTTCTCGACGCGCACCTGGCCCCATAGAGTCGGCGGCAGCTCTTCGAGCTCCTCGGCGCTGAGCGGGTCGCCCTTCTTGAGCAGCTCCTTGCGCTCGTCGGACATCACGCGTCCCGCCAGCTTCTTGCCGGCCAGCGATTTCTTCAGCTTGCGCAGCGTTTCCTGCCGGATGATTCGCACTTCCTCGGCTTCGTCCTGCTTGAGACGCTCGGCCTCGAGCACTTCGATTTCCTGCGTGCGCTCATCTTTGGATACGCCGCGGCGCGAGAACACGCGCCCGTCGATGACGGTCCCGACCACGCCCGGCGGCACGCGCAGGCTGGTGTCGCGCACCTCGCCCGCTTTTTCACCGAAAATCGCGCGCAGCAGCTTTTCTTCGGGAGAGAGCTGGGTCTCGCCCTTGGGCGTGATCTTGCCGACCAGGATGTCGCCCGGCCGGACTTCGGCGCCAATCCGGATGATGCCGCTGGCGTCGAGATCCTTGAGCGCCTCTTCGCCGACGTTGGGAATGTCGCGGGTGATTTCCTCGGGTCCGAGCTTGGTGTCGCGCGCGATACATTCGAACTCTTCGATATGCACCGACGTGAACAGGTCTTCCTTGACCACGCGCTCGGAGATCAGAATCGAATCCTCGAAGTTGTAGCCGCCCCACGGCATGAACGCGACCAGCACGTTGCGGCCGAGCGCCAGCTCGCCCATGTCGGTCGAGGGGCCGTCGGCCAGCACGTCGCCGGCCTTTACGCGCTCGCCCTTCACGACGATCGGACGCTGGTTGATGCAAGTGTTCTGATTCGAGCGCTGATACTTGATGAGATTGTAGATATCGACGCCGGCGTCGCGCAGATCCTTGGTCTGCTTGTCGGCGCGCACGACGATTCGCTCGGCATCGACGCTCTCGACGACGCCGTCGCGCTTGCCGACGACGGTAACGCCCGAGTCGCGGCCGACTGTGCCCTCGAGTCCGGTGCCGACCAGGGGAGCGTCGGGCTTCAGCAGAGGAACGGCCTGGCGCTGCATGTTCGAGCCCATCAGCGCGCGGTTGGCGTCGTCGTTCTCGAGGAACGGAATCAAGGATGCGGCGACGGACACGAGCTGGTTGGGCGACACGTCCATGTACTGGACGTCCTCGGCGCGGACCATGGTGGACTCGCCGCCGATACGCGCCGACACGATGTCGTCGGTGAAGCGCCCGTGCGCGTCGAGCTTGGCGTTGGCCTGCGCGATGACCTTGTCTTCTTCGTCGAGCGCGGACAGATAGAGGATGCGTTCGGTGACGCGATTGTTTTCGACTTCGCGGTACGGCGTCTCGATAAAGCCGTATTCGTTGACGCGCGCGTAGGTCGAGAGCGCCG
This sequence comes from uncultured delta proteobacterium, assembly GCA_963805315.1. Lineage (GTDB taxonomy): Bacteria > Desulfobacterota > Binatia > Binatales > Binataceae > Binatus. The sequence goes on along the minus strand of CAWDTQ010000011.1, from coordinate 308,347 downwards.
CGATCAGTCCGATATTCGGACCCTCGGGCGTTTCAATCGGGCATACGCGGCCGTAATGCGTCGGATGAACGTCGCGGACTTCGAAACCGGCGCGCTCGCGCGTCAAGCCGCCCGGTCCAAGCGCAGAGAGGCGGCGCTTGTGCGCGATTTCGCTAAGCGGATTGGTCTGATCCATGAACTGCGACAATTGCGACGAGCCGAAGAACTCCTTGATGACGGCCGAGGCCGGCTTGTAGTTCACCAGCTCCTGCGGCATCAGGGTTTCGATATCCTGCAGGCTCATCCGCTCCTTGATCGCGCGCTCCATGCGGACCAGCCCGATGCGGAACTGGTTCTCGACCAGCTCTCCGACCGCGCGCACGCGGCGATTGCCGAGATGGTCGATATCGTCGACCTGGCCGTTGCCGTTCTTGAGCTCCATCAGGTAGCGGACGACTTCGAGGATGTCCTCGCGGCGCAGCGTGCCCTGCTCGAGCGGCACGTCAATCTTGAGCTTGTGATTGAGCTTGAGGCGGCCGACCTTCGAGAGATCGTAGCGCTCGGCGTTGAAGAACAGGTTGTTGAAGAAGGTGGTCGCCGTTTCCTGCGTCGGCGGATCGCCGGGGCGCAGCCGCCGGTAAATCTCGATGACGGCCTCTTCCGGCGTGCCGAGCTTGTCCTGCGCGAGCGTGAGGCGCAGCGGACCGCCGCCGGGCGCGTCCTCGGTGAACAGCACTTCGATCTTCTTGACGCCGTGGGCCTTGAGCTTCTCGAGCGTCTCCTCGGTCAGCTCCTCGTTGGTGCCAATCAGCACCTCGCCGGTGGTGGAATCGACGATGTCGTGGGCCGAGACGCGGCCGACTATCTCGTCGAGCGCAATCGGCACTTCGCTGATCTTCGCCTGTTCCATCGCGCGCACGATGGCCTTGTTGAACTTGCGGCCCTCGCGCGCGATAACCTCGCCCGACTTCGGATCTTTCACGTCGCGGCTGACGCGCGAACCCATCAGATGGTCGGCGACGAACTGCTTGGTGTACTGCTTGCTGTCGAGGAGGATTACATCCTTCTTGTAGTAGTAGTTGAGCAGGTCCTCGGTGGTCATGCCGAGCGCGCGCAGCAGCACGGTCGCCGGAAACTTGCGGCGCCGGTCGATGCGGACGTAGAGCACGTCGCGCGGGTCGAATTCGAAATCGATCCAGCTGCCGCGATACGGAATGATTCGCGCCGAGTACAAAAGTTTGCCGGTCGAATGGGTGCGGCCCTTGTCGTGCTCGAAAAATACTCCGGGCGAGCGATGCAACTGCGACACGATTACGCGCTCGGTGCCGTTCACCATGAAGGTGCCGTTACCGGTCATCAGCGGAATCTCGCCGAAGTAGACTTCCTGCTCCTTGACGTTCTTGATCGAGCGGCGCCCGTTCTCGACGTCCCAGATGACGAGCTGAATCTTGACCTTCAGCGGCGCCGCGTAGGTCATGCCGCGCTGATGGCATTCCTCGACGTCGTACTTGGGCGTGCCGAGCTCGTACGAGACGAACTCGAGCGACGCAGTCTCGTTGAAATCCTTGATTGGAAAGACCGACTTGAAGACCGCCTGCAGAGCCGACGTCGGCGCGGTCCTCGGTCGAGACGCCGACCTGCAGGAAGTCGTCGTACGAGCGCTTCTGAATCTCGATCAGATTCGGAATCTCGATGATCTTCTTGATCTTGCCGAATGAGCGGCGAATGCGAAGATTACTAGTTACATGAACCTGAGCCATCAGCTACCTCACCGTGCGTGCGCCACATACTTCGGCGCGCCGTGAAGCAATAGAGGACGCGGGCGCAGGAGTCTCTCCCGTGCCCACGGCTTCATCGATAAAGACCGTTTGAAATCCCCGCGCGCGCATCGGAGCCGCGCCGCGTGAATCTCCCGACCCTTTGTTGTGAGTCAAGAAGACTAAACCCTTCCTACTTCAGCTCCACGGTGCCGCCCGCAGCTTCCAGCTTCTTCTTGATATCTTCGGCCTCGGCTTTGTTGACGCCTTCCTTGACCGCCTTCGGCGCGCCGTCGACCAGGTCCTTGGCTTCTTTCAAGCCGAGTCCGGTCAGCTCGCGCACGACCTTGATCACCTGGATCTTCTTGTCGCCGGAGCCCGTCAGCACGACGTTGAACTCTTCCTTCTCGGGCGCTGCCGCCGCAGCACCGCCGCCGGCGGCCGGAGCAGCAGCTGCCGCGACCGGAGCCGCAGCCGATACGCCGAGTTCCGTCTCGAGTTCCTTGACCAACGCCGCTGCGTCCATCAGGCTCAGGTTCTTCAGATAGTCCTTCACCTGATCGCGGCTGAGTTGTGCTTCTGCCATGTTACCTTCTCTCCTTGTTCACGCATCCGGGGGAGGCCTGTGGGAGCGCCCCAGAATTTCTATGCAAGTGGATCGTTTAATCTAACCATCGTGCGTGCAACGTGCACGCCGCAAAAATCAACTCTCTTTTCAGCTCTCAGACGGAGCGGCCGGAGCCGCTGGTGCTTCGGGAGCAGGTTCCGATGACGCCGCCGCCGGAGCTGCCGGTGCCGCGCCGGCGCCGTTCTTTTTTCCAATCGCGTCGATCACGCGCACCAGGTACGAGCCCGGCTCGTTGAGCAAGCGGACTAGTTGTGTCGCCGGCGCATTGAGCAGCCCGAGCAACTGGCTGAAGATCACTTCGCGCGACGGCAACGTCGCCAGCGCATTCACTTCGGCGGGCGTGAGCGGCTTGCCGTCGAGCACCGCGCCGCGCAGCTTGAGCTTCTCGCCCAGCGGCCCGAACGACTTGAAGGTCTTCGCCAGGACGACCGGATCCTCGTAGCTCAGGATGAGGCCGACCTGTCCGCCCAGGTTGGCGTCGAGCGCCTCGAACTTGGTGCCCTTGATAGCGTGGCGCACGAGCGTGTTCTTCGCGATGCGCATCTCGCCGCGCACGGCGCGCAGGCGCTTGCGCATCTCGGTCGATTCGGCCGCCGTCATGCCGCGATACTCCGACACGAGCGCGATACTGGCGCGGCCGAAACTACTCGACAGATCTTCGACCAGCGCGGTCTTTTCTGATTTCTTCATTATACCGATCAAGCTCCGACGAACGAAAAACCAATCATCGTATTAATGTTACGCGGCGGCGGCGAGCGCCTTCGCGGTCGCGACTGCAGTATCGACGCGCACTCCCGGACCCATGGTCGAGGACAGCGCGACGCTGCGAACGTAATTGCCCTTGGCGCTGGCGGGCTTGGAGCGAACGATCGCACCGAGCAGCGCGCGCACGTTGTCGAGCAGTTTCTTATCGCCGAAACTCAGCTTGCCGACGCGCGCGTGCACGACGCCGGCCTTGTCCACGCGGTAGTCCACTTTACCGGCCTTGATCTCGGCGACCGCTTTGGCGACGTCGAAGGTTACGGTGCCGACCTTGGGATTGGGCATCAGGCCGCGGGGGCCGAGAATTTTGCCGATGCGCCCGACCTGGCCCATCATGTCGGGCGTGGCGATGACGCGGTCGAAGTCGAGCCAGTTCTCTTCCTGGATTTTCTTTATGATTTCTTCGCCGCCGACGAAGTCAGCGCCGGCCTCGCGCGCCTCGCGCTCTTTCTCACCCTTTGCGACTACCAGCACGCGCGCGGTCGAGCCGGTGCCGTGCGGGAGAACAATGGTGCCGCGTACGTTCTGGTCGGCCTGCCGGGGATCGACGCCGAGGCGCACGGCTATCTCGACAGTCTCGTCGAACTTGGCGACCTTGTTGTCGACCACCAGCTTGACGGCTTCTTCGAGCGTGTAGCGCTTTTCGCGGTCGATTTTTTTCAGTGCTTCTTTGTATTTCTTGCCGGCCATTTTTTTCTCTTAATCCGAAACTTCGATTCCCATGCTGCGCGCCGTGCCCGAGACGGTGTTGACGGCGGCGGCGAGGTCGGCCGCGGTCAGGTCCTTCATCTTGCTCTTGGCGATTTCCTCGACCTGCGCGCGCGTGACCTTGCCGACCTTGTTCTTGTTCGGCATCGGCGAGCCTTTTTCGATTCCCGCCGCGCGCAGCAGGAGTATTGATGCGGGCGGGCTCTTGGTGACGAAGGTGAACGAGCGGTCGGCGTACACGGTGACGATCACCGGGATGACGAGGCCCTGCATGTTCTGGGTCTGCGCGTTGAAGGCCTTGCAGAACTCCATGATATTGACGCCGCGCTGGCCGAGCGCGGGTCCCACCGGCGGCGAAGGATTGGCCGCGCCGGCCGGAATCTGCAGCTTGATCGAACCGACTACTTTCTTAGCCACTTTAAAATCGTTCCCAGTTGATCAGTCGCGACCGCCGCTTGAGTCGCGCATCGGCTGCGCGCATCCGGCGATTCGATTGTTTCGTTGTTCAGGCCTTCTCTACCTGCACAAAGTCCAGCTCGACCGGAGTTGCGCGGCCGAAGATTGAAATGAGAACGCGCACCTTGCCCTTCTCCGGCTTGACTTCCTCGACGGTGCCGTTGAAGTCCTGGAACGGGCCGTCGACGACTTTGATCGCCTCGCCGACTTCGAACAGCACCTTGGGCTTGGGGCGAAGCGCGCCCTCCTCCATCTGCTGCTCGATCTCCGCAACTTCGGAAATCGGCACTTCGGGCGGATTGGTCGAATGCCCGACGAAGCCGGTAATTTTCGGCGTATCCTTGATCACGTGCCAGGTCTCGTCGTCGAGGATCATCTGCACGAAAATGTACCCGGGGAAGAATTTGCGGCTCGAGACCTTGCGCGCGCCGCCCTTGCCGAGCTCCTGCACGCGCTCGATAGGCACCAGCACCTTGCCGATCTTTTCTTCCTTGTGCAGCGAGCGGACCCGCTCCTCGAGCGCGGCCTTGGCCTTGTGCTCGTAGCCCGAGTAGGTATGGACGATATACCATTTCATCTCGGGCTTGGCGGTTTCGGTGATTGGTTCAGTCATCTGGCTATCGGCAGCAGTCACGGATCCGGTCGTTAATCCCTAGCGGAGCAGCATCTGCACGCCGCGCACCGCAAAAAAATCGATCACTCCGAGCCACAAGGCGATCACAAACGACAGACCGACAACCACAATCGTGGCCTGCATGGTTTCCTTGGGCGAGGGGTAATGGACCTTGGCAAGCTCCGTCCATGCTTCCGAGACGAAACTTACGCCCTGATTGAAGTAACTTTTCAGACTATCCATTTTTCGTGCCTAAATCAAGAACCGTGTGATTTTCGTAAAACCTTCGTTCGTCAAGTTTGGCGGGCCAGCCAGGGGTCGAACCTGGAACCCTCGGATTTGGAGTCCGATGCTCTGCCAATTGGAGCTACTGACCCGTTTTTTCAGTATCTACCCGGACTGCCGATCTGCCGGCGACTCTACTCGTTAAGTAATTTTGCCTTCTTTGTGTACGGTGTGCGAGCGGCATCGCGGACAGAATTTCTTGATTGAAAATTTGTCGGTCTGCGTCTTCTTGTTCTTGGTGGTCGTGTAGTTGCGTGACTTACACGTATCGCACGAAAGCGAAATCAAATCTCTCATTATCGTCCGCCTCTGAAAGTTCTCGCGCTGTTCAACTGCTCAACTGCGCAACCTGGAAAGCCCACGACGGGATTCGAACCCGTGACCTCTTCCTTACCAAGGAAGTGCTCTACCGACTGAGCTACATGGGCATCTGCGCAATGCTCGGAACAATCGATAAAAAACACTCACAGAAAATCAGCGCCTCGATTCGATTCATTGAAAAACCTGGAGCGGGAAACGGGACTCGAACCCGCGACCCCGAGCTTGGAAGGCTCGCGCTCTACCAACTGAGCTATTCCCGCTCTCCCCATCGAACTCACTATCATACTGGTGGAGAGGGGAGGATTCGAACCTCCGAAGGCATAAGCCGGCAGATTTACAGTCTGCTCCCTTTGGCCACTCGGGAACCTCTCCTCCCAAGGCTATCGTGCCGACCAAGCCGATGGCGAGAATCGAACTCGCAACCACCTGATTACAAATCAGGTGCTCTACCGTTGAGCTACATCGGCAAACGACGTTAAGAAGGAAAAGCTATTAGGCGCGATGGCGACTGTCAAGCTGAACCGCCTCGGGGCCTGCTTCTTGCATCCGCGATTGTGGAAAGATGCGCAATCCTCGACGTGCACCCGGCCTCGCGGCGCTGCGGGCGGCGATCCTAATTTGAAAAATCAGTCTCGATGTTCCGCAGGTTACAACGCGAATCTTGCGGGCAATGGTGGCGATCGGTGAAAGTGATCGTCATGCCGAAACCGAAGCCTACCAGCAGCACCCTGATGGACCTTGAATGGGCCCGCGTTTACGCCGTCCGGATCAAAGAAGAGCTGAAGCTGATCGCCAAGACGCTGTCAGACCTCAACGCGCACGCGATGCATCCGCATCTCGTAAAAGGCGCGGTGCTGCTGAAAGCGCAGATGAAGAACGCGAGTCAGCAGGTCGGCGGGATGAGAAAAATCGCGAGCCAGTACGAATCCAACTGGATGAGCACGATCAAGAAGGCGCTCGAGCGGAAATATCCCGGCTTCAATGACGGCAAACCGACGCGCACCAAGCCGGCGGCCAAAAGATCCGCGAAGAAGAAATCCCGCCCGGCTCGACAGTCCTCGCCACTAGCCTGACTGCTTTGCAGCCGCGCGGCGGCGGGCGATTTCGAACAGCGCCACCGCGGCGGCCACCGACACGTTGAGCGAGCCGACTTTGCCGCGCATCGGGATGTCGACGACGAAGTCCGCGCCCTTTTTCACGATGTCGCGAACGCCGCGCCCCTCGGAGCCGACGATGATCGCGAGCTTGCGCGACGTGTCGAGCGTGTAGATCGACGTGTCGCCGCCGGGAGCCAGCGCCGCGGTCCAGTAGCCCGCCTCCTTCAACTGCTCGATAGTGCGCGCGACGTTGCCGCATCGCGCGATCTTCAGATGGATCCATGCGCCGGCCGACGACTTGACCGCCGCCGGCGTTATGCCCGCCGTGCGGTCCTTCGCCAGAACGATCGCGCCGACGCCGGCGCCTTCCGCCGAGCGCATCAGCGCGCCCAGGTTGCGCGGATCGGTGACGCCGTCCACCAGCACGATCGGGTCGGGCTGCGCGGCGAGAATCTCCTCGAGCGGCGTGTACTCGTACTCGCGCATCAGGGCGGCGATGCCCTGGTGGCGTGCGGCCGGACCCGCCAATCGTTCCAGCCCGGCGTCATCGGCGAACTCAACGCGGCCGCCGCCGGTTCTGACGAGATCGATCTCGGCCGCGAAGCGCCGCTCGTCGCCGGATTTCACGTAGAGCACTCGGATCGAAGCGGGCGCCGCCGCGACCAGCTCGCGGATCGGCTCGACGCCGTAAACTATTTCGCGATCATTGCCGCTCGGGCGACGAGTCTCGCGCGCATCGTCACGATAGTCGCGCGCGGGGACCGGCGACGCCGCCGGTTTGGCGGGTGACGACGGCGAATTGCGTCGCGGCGGACCGGGCGGGTTGCGGCCGAAGCGCGGATTGCGGCCCTTGTCGCGAAAGTCTCGCATCGTAGGGCGATAGTATCAGAGCGTCGCGCAAGTAGCGCGCATCGATCGTGCGAACGGAAGTTTCAATCACGCGGCCGGATGTCTAAACTTGAACGCGACCCTTGGCGCCGATCACGCAATGAGACTCGCAATCCCAGGCTTCGCCATCATCGACCGCTACGTCGCGCGCGAAGTGCTGGCGCCGTTCGCCGTCGACGTCGGCCTGCTGACTTTCGCGCTGGTCACGGGCAAGTTGCTCAAGCTGATGGACATGGTCGTCAATCACGGCGTCAGCCTCGGCGAAATTTTGGGAATCATCGGGTACATCATGCCGGCCTTCCTGGAACTCACGTTCCCGATGGCGGTGCTGCTCGGGGTGCTGATGGGATTCGGGCGGATGTCGAGCGACCAGGAGATGACGGCAGCGCGCGCATGCGGCGTCAGCCTGTATCGGCTGGCGGTGCCGGTGATGATAGTGGCGCTGGGGGTGTACGCGGTTTCGAGCTACTTCGCCTTCTCGCTGCGGCCGTGGGCGAATTCCAATCTGCGCGACAAGCTCTACGAACTCAGCCAGACCCGGTCCAGCGCCGGCTTGAAGGAAAAAATCTTCAACAGCAATTTCCCCGGACTGGTCGTTTACGTCGACCAGATGTCCGATACCGATTCCAGCATGAAGGGCGTCATGATCTCGGACGCGCGCGATCCGCACAATCAGAACACGATAATCGCCAAGCGTGGCGCGCTGCTGCCCGACTCGAAGAACAAGTCGATCACGCTGCGGCTGTTCGACGGTTCGATCTTCGGCGTCGAGGCCGCCAGCGACGCGACCCACGTAACCAGCTTCAAGACCTACGATCTCGGCGTCCAACCGGAGGAAGCGCTCGGCGTCAGCGACGAGGATCCCGGCGAGATGACCTACTCGGCGCTGCGCGCCGATATCAAGGCGGCGCGCGCCAAGGGCAAACCGGACTACGACGCCGAGACCGAAATGGCGGGCAAGTTCACCGTCCCGTTCGCCACGATGCTGTTCGCGCTGCTCGGCATCTCGCTCGGACTCAAACCCGCCCGCGGCGGCCATTCGGAGCGCTTCGGCGTCAGCGTCGCGCTGTTCTTTCTCTACTACTCGCTGATGCGCGTGGGCGAGACTCTGGCGCAGCGCGGCAAGCTCAACTCGTGGATCGCGATGAGCATCCCGGACGTCGTCTTCATGGTGCTGGCGTTCTGGTTCTTCTATCGCGCCGCGTCCGACAAGGGCGACCAGGGCCGCGGCCCCGGCGACATCATCTGGGATCTCGTCGAGCGTTACGAACGCAGCAGGCAGGCCGCATGAAACTTCGCCCGCGCCTGTCGCCGGTGATGGACCGCTTCATCGCGGGCCAGTTCTTCGGCCCGTTCACGGTGTGCCTGGCGGCTTTCACCGCCGCCTATCTGCTCGGCGACGTGTTCGATCGATTCGACGATTTGATCCACTACGGCGGACTGGGACTGTTGGGCATCGAGTACTTCGCGCTCAAGCTGCCGCTGATCGTCTCGCAGGTATTGCCGGTGGCGAGCCTGGCGGGAGTGCTGCTCGGCTTCGCGCTGCTCAATCGATCGGGAGAGGTGCTGGCATGCCAGCAACTCGGCATCAGCCGGCTCGAGATGGCGGCGCCGGTGCTGATGGTCGCGGTTTTGATCTCGGGTTTTGATTTTCTCGTCAGCGAGACGGTGGTCCCAGCCGCGACGCGCGAGGCGAAGTATATCTACTCGGTGGAGCTCAAGAAGCGCGACCTCAAGGCGGTGTTCGCGAATCGGCGCATCTGGGTGCGCGTCCGCGACGGCTTCGTATCGGTCGACACCGTCGACAAAAAAACTTCGCAGCTCGCCGGCATCACCCACTACCAACTCGACGACTCCTTCGGACTCAAAGACCTGGTGCATGCGGCGAGCGCCAAGTGGAACGGTCACGCCTGGGTTGCGAGCGGAATCAGTTCGTTCCAGGTCGCCAAGGGCGGCGCCGTGACGACGACCGATGCGGCGCGCCTGGGGCTTCGCCTGACGCCCGCCGATTTCGGCCTGCTGCGCTTCGACCCCGAGGAGTTCAGTTTGTGGGAGCTCGATCGTTACATCGCGGATCTGCGCAGCAAGGGACTCGACCCGGGCGGCTACGTCGTCGATCGCGATTTGAAGTACGCGATGCCGCTGGCGTGCGTGATAATGGTCGCGCTCGGGATGGCGCTGAGCCTCGATCCGCTGCCGCGCAACCTGAGCCTCGGCCGCAGCTTCGGACTAGCGATCGTAATCGGGTTCGCCTACTGGACCGCGCTCGGAATCACGTCAGCGCTGGGGCGCTCAGGGTTGCTGCCCGCGGTGGTCGCCGCGTGGATTCCAAATTTCATGTTCGCGATGATCGCGATTTCAATCTTCCTGTTCGGCGAAGAACGGTGATCGAGTGTATCAGCTGCGGTCGCGGGCGGCGCTTGCGCGCGCGACGATTTCCTCCACGACAGTCGTCTTGGCGTCGGCGTAGTTCTGCACGTACTTCCAGGTCTGTTTCGCCAGTTCCCGCTTCGTGCGCTCGTAAAGTTCGCGGTCCGCATCGTTGCTGCGCAGCCATTCGCGGAACATGAGCATTTTGTCCATCTCGGGGCAACCGAACGAGTACACGTGAAGATTGATGTCCGTGTCGGGACCTTTGAACAGCCGATGCTGATGCCATTGGGGCTCGCGGATGCGGAGCACATATCCTGCGGACTCCATCGCGGGCACGTACGCGGGCTCGTCCGCGGAATCCGCGACCGCAAGCAAAATGTCGATGATGGGCTTGGCGGCGAGCCCGGGAATCGAAGTCGAGCCAACATGCTCGAGCATCAGCACGCGCTCGCCAAGCGTCGCCCGAACCCGCTTCGCCTCGCGCGCGAAGAGCGCAGGCCACTCGGCGCTGCAATCGATCAATTGGACGGGAGCGTTATGCACCCGAAGAGGGCCAATATGCGCCGCCTGCATCTCTTTTTCGGTAGCCATTTTGGTTCAGTTCGACTCATCCCCTGATGAGAGTTAGCAAGACGATCGACTGAATATCGTGCAGATCTAAACGTCAGCCGCCGATTTGGTACATCGAGCGATCCTGCGTCGAGCGGCCTTCGAGCAGGTGGTGGCCGGTCGGCTTGAGATCGACTGCGCGCTTGAGGATTCTCGCGACGTCTCCGATCACATCGCCTGAATTCGAGCGCAGCGCTTTGCGCACGTCGAGCTCGTCGTCGTTGAGCAGGCACAGGTGGAATTTTCCGTCCGCCGTCAGCCGCATCCGGTTGCAGGTGCCGCAGTACGGCTCGCTGACCGGGCTGATAAAGCCGACCACGCCGCGCGCGCCCTTGAGCCGGTAGTTGCGCGATTCGTCGGCGAGGTTTTCCGACGGCATTTCGGTGAGCGCGCCCAGCGCCGACTCGATTCTGCGCCGCGTCTCGATATTCGACACGTAGCGCTTCATCGAGAGCCGCGCGCATTCGCCGCCGCCCAGCGGCATCAGCTCGATAAATCGCACGTGCCAGTTGCGCTCGACCGTCAGCCGCGCCAGCTCGACCACATCCGATTCGTTGTAGCCTGCGGTCACGACCGCGTTGAGCTTGATCGGCGTCAGTCCCGCCTCTTCGGCCGCGACTATCCCGCGCCAGATCTTCTCGAAACTGCCCCATCGCATCTGCCGCTCGACGGTCGCCGCGTCCAGGCTGTCGAGATGCACGTTAATCCGGTTCAGACCCGCGCGCTTGAGCGAATGCGCCAGCTCGGTGAGCAACAGCGCGTTGGTCGTCAGCGCCAGGCCGTCCACGCCGGGCACGCGCGCCAGGCGCTCGACGATCTCGACGAGGTCGAGCCGGAGCGTGGGCTCGCCGCCCGTCAGCCGGAACTTTCGAAAGCCCACGCCGACCGCGGCGCGCGCGACGGTTTCGAACTCGGCCGGGGTCAGCAACTCGTCTTTGGGGAGAAAGCGCAGCCCCTCGAGCGGCATGCAGTAAACGCATCGCAGGTTGCAATTGTCGATCACCGACAAGCGCAGATAGTCTATCTCACGATTGAACGAGTCGCGCGGCACGAGACCATAGTTATCGGAGCGGCCCCCGCGAAACAACTTCGCGCACTCGAGCGGAGTTCAGCCTTGCGAATTTGCCGGCGGCGCCTAATATCAGTGGTACTGAGGTGAAATGCGACGTGAATATGGTTGGTCGATTTCGCAAGCTGCTCGCGATCGCAATCGGCGCTTTGGGAATGATTGCGATCGCATCTTCGAGCTACGCCGCCGCCCCGAATCGTGCCGAGTCCGACGCGGTCGTCGCCGAGGCGGAGAAGTTGGTGATGCAGGCCGGGCAATCGAATCCCGCCAATACAAAATTGATCAACGCGGCGATGGACAAGCTGCGCAATGCGATCCACATCGATCCTCAAAACGACGCCGCTTACGTGGACCTTGGATTCTGTTACGGCGTGCTGCGCGATGGCAAAACCGCGGTCGATATGTATCGCACGGCGACCGAATTGAATCCGTCGGGCAGCAACTTCATCGAGCTGGCCGACATTTACCTGCGTGTCGGCGACCCTGAAGATGCCCTGCTCGCGGCCAACGCCGGAATAGTCAAGGACCCTTCCAACGCGCGGCTGTACAACGCCAAGGGCTTGGCGCTCAACGATTTGCATCGCCTCGGCGAAGCGCAGGAAGCCTGGGAGAAAGCGCTGCGGCTCAACCCCGACCTGAAAGTCGCGCAGGCAAATCTCGACGCATTGAACGGCGGGGATACGGGCCGCGGCAGTATCGGCAAGCATCCGCCGCAACCGCAGTCAGTCACGCCGCCCTAGCGCTGATGCGATTCAACTCTAACCGCCGGTGATCGGGCGCTCTGGTTCCGCCACGCAGTATGCGCATCGGCAAAGATTTCTGAGTTGCGCCATCGTGTAGATAGTCTCATGACCGTCCGCCCATCCGATGAACACTGCGGCCTCGCCGAGCCGCGAAAGCTGCCGCATCCGGAGGCTCGCTGGCGGCACGTCGCCGTCCAGGTTGCCCTTGCATGCGTCGCACAAGCATCCGCGACGCAGATTTTCCAGCGGGAAGATGCTGTCGTGACCGTCAACCCATTGCACGCCGACGGCATAGCGCCCCACTTCGTGCAGCCCTTTGATCTTCGGAGTCTTTGACTTTATTAGTGCCATCCGTGCAGTCTCTGCGTGAGTATATCTCCCGCGCTGCGTGGTGTGGAGACATTATTTTTCTGAAGAAAGGAGTTCTCGACCATGGATGAAAAAGCAAAAAAACAATCGCTGTTGATGATCCCGTACGGCTTGTTCGTCCTCGGCGCCGCCCTCGGCGGCAAGGCCACCGCCGCGACCGTCAACTGGGTCACGCAAGCCAGCTTCAATCCGCCGCTGGTTGTAGTCGGCATCAAGAAAGACTCCGGCTCGCATGCGATGGTGAAGGACTCGAAAAAATTTGCGCTTTCGATGCTCGCGGCCGGACAGAAGGCAATCGCAGGCGCGTTCTTTCGTCACGTCGAACCCAAGGACGGCAAATTCGGCGATTTCGCGTTCGAGACCGGCGCCAACGGCGCGCCGATCATCAGCGACGCGCCGGCGTCGGTCGAGTGCGAAGTCGTTGGCTTCTACGAGCTCGGCGATCATAGCGTCGTCGTGGGGAAGGTCACCGAGGCGCACGTCAAGCGCGACGCCGAAGCACTGACGATGAAAGAGACCGGATGGAATTACGGCGGCTGAAGAATCAGGCCCGATGGACTCCGCTGAAATTAATTTCGTTTCACTGAAAAACGCGTTAGAGCGGCTGACGGCCAACGCGAGCCGCGAATTGGTCGCCAAGCAGCCGCATTGGGGCGACGCGATTCTGTGCGACGGGCTCCTTTACGCGGCGCATGCGCTCAAGAACGATGCACCTCTCGAGGTAGCCGAGCGATGGTTCGCGCCGAAGCTCGCGGCCGGTCCGCGCACTAACGGATGGTTCTGGTTCTGGGCAGCTGAAGCGCTGCCCGCGCTCGATCTGCATCTGAAAACCAACGATCGTCGGTACCTGGAGTATGCGCGCGCGATCGTAGATTTCATGGAACACACGGCGGCGCGAACCCCCGACGGCGCGTTCGTGCCGCATCCGCCGGCGCTCGAAGTATGGATCGACGTCTGCTATTTCACCGCGCCCGCGATCGCTTTGATCGGGCGAATCTCGGGCAACGCCTCGATGGTCGAGCGCGCGGCCGATCAGATGATCCTTCATCACGATCATCTAGTTAATCCTGCCAGCGGACTTTTCTGGCATGTCGCGTACCTTGACCGGAAGTCGCATTCGCCGTGTCTGTGGGCGCGCGGCAACAGTTGGTTTTCGATCGCCGCGCCGCAAGTGATCGCCGAAATCGAAGCGGCGGGCCTTTCCGGCGCGCTTGCCACGAGGGTTAAGAAAATTCGGGAAGCGCTGGCGCGTCAGCTCAACCAGGTCGCGTCGATCCAGGATAGTTCAGGCTTGTGGCACACGGTGATCGATCGCGACGATTCGTACCTCGAGGCGTCGGCTGCTGCAGGCTTCGCGTTCGCGCTCGGCCGCGCTATCCGGACCCGGGTGCCCGGTCTGGACGAGGCTCGCGCGCGCGACGCGTACCGGCGCGCGCTCGGCGCGATTTGCTCGAAGATCGACACGCACGGTGCGTTCACCGGGGTCTCGCAGCAAACGCCGCCGGGCGACTTCGCCTTTTACAATTCGATCGAAGTCGGGACGGCGCCGTTCGCGACCGGCGTGTGCCTGATGGCGCTCAGCGAGGCGATTGAGACACGCACATGACAAACAAGAAGGTGGTAGTGCTGCCGGGCGACGATGCGGCGCCCGAGGCGATGGGCGCGACGATGGACGCGCTGCGCGCGCTGAAACTTCCGATCGACTACGTCGAGTTTCCGCCCGGCGAGAAATGGGTGCGCGGCGAGACCGACGCGGCCGCGCGCAAGGCAATCGACGCGTCCGACACGACGCTGTTCGGGTCGACGTCGGGCAAGACCACCGCAATCACGTATCTCAGATGGGGCAAGCAGACGTTCGCCAACGTCCGGCCGGTGCGCTACTCGAAGGGGTTTCACGAGCCCGCTCGCGAAGCCGGACGGAATCGACTTCGTGATCGTGCGGGAAAATCTCGAGGACCTGTATCTCGGGCTCGAGGGTCCGCTCGCAGCGCTCGCGCCGCTGAAGCTGATGAGCAAAATACTGCGCGCGCCGCTCGACACGTCGGAGCGCGGCGTCTACGCGATCAAAGTGATCACCGAGCGTGCGACGCGACGAGTCGCCGAGTTCGCGTGCCGACTGCGATCAAGCGGATGCGCGCCGGCGGCAAGGGCAAGCTCACATGCACGTCGAAGTACAACATGCTGCGCGAGTCCGACGGCCTGTTCCGCAAAATCGTCGAGGAAACCGCGGCCAGGTATCCTGAAATAAAGTACGAACAGTTTATCGTTGACGACTTTGCGCGACGCCTCGTGCAATCGCCGCACGATCTCGATGTAGTAGTCGCGCCGAATCTCTACGGCGACATCCTGTCCGACGCTGCTGCCGGGACTATCGGCGGGCTGGGACTTGCGCCGAGCGGATGCTATGGCGCGGACTACGCCTACTTCGAATCGGTGCACGGCACGGCGCCCGATATCATGGGGATGGGAATCATAAATCCTTCCGCGACGATGTTGTCGGCCGCTTTGATGCTCGACTACCTGGGCTTCAGCGCCGATGCGTCGCGCCTCGACGCTGCAGTGCGCAAGGTCTACGCCGACGGCCGCACGCTGACGCCCGACCAGGGCGGCACCGCCAAGACCTCCGAGTTCGCGCGTGCCGTAATCGCGAATCTGCAGTCACTTATTTAGTGTGAAACCCCTCCTGGGTTTCACGCTTCCCTGGGCAGGGGTAATCCCTGCATCTTAGTGTTAAGAAGATGCGGGGTGGCTCGATAGGAGTGGGTCGGGACTTTGCGTAAAGGCTCTACGGTCCGCGGTCCGATCGTACTTGACCCTTCGAACCACCAGCCCCATGAGAGCGATCAGCACGATTGGGCCGACTATAAAGTTGAAGCACAAGAACAGCGCCAGGCAGCAACCCAATAGAACTAACCGCTCCCCGGGAGCGAAGCCGTGTGCCAACGCATCCTCTACCAGAAATATTGCCGGCACTGAGAGAGCGGTTAGATCATAAGCGAGCATGTAAGGCGTCACTATCAATACGCCGATCGAAAATGCGGCGGCCTTCAATGAGTGCGGTACAGCCTGCAGCCAAATTCGACAGGCGAGCAGGGTTACAAACAGCGCGACAGCCAGATGAACAATCCAAGCAGTGATCGCTCCCGCACCGGCTGCGTGCATCATGCCTAAAACTGTCTGATTCAGGGCGTCCACGTTCGCCGGTAAAAAGGTAGCGGGATTAACACCCTGCGAGGAATGTAAAAACAATAGCCAAGCGTTAGGCCCGAACACTATGGTGGTTGCCGCAGCAAATAACA
Source organism: uncultured delta proteobacterium (assembly GCA_963805315.1). Classification (GTDB taxonomy): domain Bacteria; phylum Desulfobacterota; class Binatia; order Binatales; family Binataceae; genus Binatus. The sequence goes on along the minus strand of CAWDTQ010000011.1, from coordinate 292,391 downwards.
ACGCACTTACGGTGGCCCCGGCAATCACGCGCCATTGTCGGGTGATCACCAGAGCTAGCGGAAAAAACAGTAGCAATTGAGGCTTATAGGTTAGTAATCCTAAGCACGCTCCCGCGAGATACGGTCGGCGGCGCATGAAAAGCAGCGATAGTCCCAAGAGCCCAGTCATCAAGAAGGACGTGTGACCGTTATAGAAACACTTTGCAACCGGCAACGGCACAAGCGTCAGCACAATCGCTAAGACAGAGGGCAGGATGGAATATAGAGCGAGGACATACAAACAGAAGGTTGCAGCCATCCAGGCAAAGAAAGCCGTCAGGTAGGAAAGCCGCGCTAGCGGTGCACAGAGGAGCAACATCGTTGGCGGATAGGCGTAGCGGAAAATGTAGCCCGGAGGGGGAGATTTTATCACCAAGGCTCGGGCGGCGGTAAACGTAGAATCGTTATAAACTGCCGCGACGTTTTGCCCAAGGGCGACCCGGCTACCAAGCCACCAATTCAGAAAATCGGAGTATACAAGGTTTCCGGCTCCGTCAGTCAGCCATTTGCCAGCAAAGAAACGGATAGCGAACGTGGCGATGTTAGCGACAAGGAAAGTGTATCCGAAGAGTGACAGTCGACGTCGTGTGAAAATGAGATCCTCGACCTTAGATATCCTGGAGGCTCGCGGCAAAGCGCCAATCCAAAATTTCATCGGGTTTCTCATGGCAATGCGGTGTTCAACGTGTTTAGCGAGCCCCTACACACCAGAGGTAGCTCACGACCGTCGATAAGTCCCACAGGGGCCAAAGTAAATTCACTGTCGCTAGGGGTTACGCTGGAATCTGGCGGCGATTGGATACCATTTCACGTCCGCACACAAGCACAGCTGATAACTCGATGCTGGCGGGTATGGCGGCCCCGCTCAGAGCGAATTACTATTCCGGCTCCGGTTGGCTCCAAGAACTTCAATCTCGCATGACCGAGGTGCATCTCGATACCGACTTGGGCGGCGACATTAAATCCAATAGTCTGACTGGCGGTCGGAGGTGTCATCATCTGTGGTTGGGACGGAGGAGGTGTTGGTGCGATGAATTTTCTTCTTTATTGGGGAACGTTCGGTCAGATCGCGTTCGTGGTGATAGTGTTCGGCGGCGGCAGCGTGCTGGGCCTCTACATCGTCAGACGCCTGGTTCCGCTCGACAGTCTGCGGAAGAACCACGACGTAGCCGGAGTTACGTTCGGAGTGCTGGGCGCGCTCTACGGCCTGGTGCTGGCCTTCGTTATCGTCGCCGCCTGGGAGCGGTTCAACGAGGCCAACGACAACGCGCACCAGGAAGCGACCGGGCTGGAGAGCCTTTACAAGCTGGGCGCGGGATTTTCCGAACCGATGTGCACCCAGCTCGATTCAGCCGTCGTCGAATATACTCATCGAGTGATCGATGAAGAATGGCCCGAGATGGCCGACAACAGCTATCGCGCGGAAAAAGGCGGCATCCTCAAGCTCTGGTCGGTCGTGCTTTCGTATCACACCGCCGACAGCCGCGAGCAGATGCTGGTGGATAAGTCGATCGATCAGCTCAACATAATAAACCAGGCCCGCAGCATGCGGCTGCTCTTTTACGATGACGACCTGCCCTCGGTTGTGTGGATCGTAATCTACCTTGGATGCGCGATTACGATCGGCTTCAGCTATTTTTTCGGCAGCAACGTATTTCGCGCCCAGATTGTAATGTGCGCGTTCTTTTCAATCATGCTCGGGATGACGATTCTTGCTGTCGTAGAACTGGCGCATCCGTACCAGGGCGTCGTGACGATCTCGAACGAGCCGTTTCGCTATGCGCTGACGCGAATGAAGGAAGTCGAACAGTACAAGATGACGAGAATCTCGTCGGGTTTATTGCCATCGGCGGGGAACAGTCTTGAGCCTTTGGACGCCTAGATCGTTGCACCATCGCTCGAAGGGCGCGCGCGGTACGCCGATGAATTTCAGATCGTCGAGCGAGGACCCGGGCGCAACCGTGTCGATCAGCGTCGCCAGTTCCCGGTAGAGGAAGGCTTCGTCGCGACGCTCTACGAGCGTGGCCGCGAGCTGGAGCGCGCCGCGCGGCTTGACCTCCCAGCTGGACGAATCCGCGGGAATCCGCTCGATCCTTTGGTAGGCGCCTATCAGTAGCGCCGCGCTCTTCTTGCCGAATCCCGGCAGCCCGGGAAAACCGTCGGCGCTGTCGCCGGTCAGCGCGAGGAAGTCCGGCATGCTCTCCGGTCCGAAGCCGCGCTCGACGCGGAACGCCGACTCGTTCGTCACTTTTTTCTGACGACGATCGACCTGCACCACCCGGTCGCCGCGTATGCATTGGCCGAGATCCTTGTCGGGCGTGAGAATCCGCACCTGCTCGACCTCGTCACGAAACCGGCGCGCGCCGCTCGCGAGTCCGTCGTCGGCTTCATACTCCCGCATCGACCAGACCGTGATGCCGATCGAACGGACCGCATCCTCGGCCGCGTCGAATTGCACGCGCAACTCCGGCGGAACGCCGTCATCGCTCTTGTAGGGCGGATACAGATCGTTGCGGAAGGAACGAATCGGATTGTCGAAGACCACGGCGATGTGAGTGACGGCTTCGTCGGCGTCGTGCAGCAGCGCGAGCATCGACTCGACAATGCCGACGGTCGCCTTGGCATCGGCGCCCGAGGGGTCGCGATGATCCGGGCGCGGCGAATAGTGCGCGCGATAGAGCTCGTAGGTCCCGTCGACGAGATGCAGCCTCATGCGGCAAGAATAGCATCACTCTATCAAGAGCGTGCCATCCGCTGTTTCATTGTGACGCTTGGTTGCGATGACCTAGTTGCCTCGGTGGTCTTTGCTCGGCTGGCGCGCGCTTCGGCGCATCTCATTTGAGAAGAGCCATGGCACCCCGCTTGCACATCTGGCGGGGTGGGAACCTTTCCTATGATGCGGGCAACAGCGCGCACGCACGGAGCGTGCGATTCGAATGTCGTCGCGGGGTAGGACCTTCGCGAGCAGGACGCTAAGACCAACTAATTAAAAAATTGGGAGGATGATTTTAATGAAAGTGCGTTTACTCACAATACTCTTGATTTGCTGTGCCACGCAGATGCTCATAGTTTTCCCTGTAAGTGCTAGGACTGTTACCGGGCCTGCCGGACCTGCTGGACCTGCCGGACCTGCTGGACCTACCGGAGCTACCGGAGCTACCGGACCTGCCGGACCTGCCGGACCCACTGGCGCGACCGGCCCCGCTGGCGCGCCCGCACCTAGTTCAACTGTAGCTCCGCCGTGGGTAACCAATCAGGGTGGCTCAACCTCTGACTGCTTTAATTCTTTTGGCACCGACTTTGGTCCTGACTTTCCTTTGCCAAACAATCAGGCCTATGAAGTTGCGTGGGGAAACTCCTACTACGACAACGGCACCAACAACGTCATCAATATGTGGAGCCCCGATCCTTGGAATTTTGAAGTGAGCGGGTATGTGACGCTCAAGAACCTGACAGAGGCCCCGGTAACTGTCGAGGTCGGCCTGCAAATGCAGCAGGGTTATTTCACGGTCACGCCACCCTTAACTATACCAACGGGTTACACGGAAGTCCCGTTTCAGGGGATAAACGCTCTTCTGCCGACAGCTGCCGAGGGATTCTTCGCCTTGATGGTCACGGCCATAGCACCCGGCGTAACTGAGCCGGTAGTTGCCTGCAATGGCGTTAACCTCATCACAACAGAACACAACTGACGCGTGCCTTTCACTGTTTCAATGTGACACTCGGTCGCGATGACCTTATTAGCGGCGCTGGTCTCTGCTCGGCTGGCGCGCGCTTCGCCGCACTTCGGTTGAGACTAACGATGGCATCCGGCTTGCACATTTGGGTAGGTGAGAACCTTACCCATAATACGGGCCGCGGTGCGCGCGCGCGGCGTTGCGATTTTACTGTCGTTGGTTGGCGTAGCGACCTTTGTTGCGCTGATTCTTGCTGCCGGCGTCTTGCACGCGTCGGAGTTTGGAGTTGGCACCTATCGGCCGGGGCAGGTTGACCTGTTTGCGGGAACGCTTCCGGCGCCCGGCGGGGTGCTGGTCAAAAATTACTTTCTATTTCAGGACGCGAGTCTTACCGCGCAGCCGCTGAACGCGCCGGTGCGATTGCATACGCATACGATTACCTACACCAACGCGACATTTATAACCTACACCACGCCCTGGCAGATTTTCGGCGCGAACTGGGGATTAGCTGTGGTCGCGCAGTCGCGAATTGCAGATCAAACTCTGAAAGTCACTCCGATGGGGCGGCCGACCTCGACTCAACACTCGACGGTTGGCGGCTTTGGCGATCTGATCGTATCGCCGCTGATGCTGAACTGGAACTTTTCGAAGTTTCACCTGCTCGGCGCGCTGATGTTCTACGCACCGACCGGAAGTTACGATCGGCGCCGCATCATCGACATCGGGCTTAATCGATGGGCGGTCGAGCCCGACGTCGGTGTGACCTGGATGGACCCGGAAACGGGACGTCACGCGTCCTTGTTCGCCGGCTACACGGTCAACGCTGAAAATCCTTCGACCCACTACGTGAGCGGCAATGAATTTCACGCGGACTTCGTGTTGGCGCAGCATCTGGCGCATGGATTGGTTGCAGGGATTGCCGGCTACGCCGTTCAGCAGACCACGGCGGACTCGGGCAGCGATGCGAACCTGGGCGCGTTCAAGGGGCGCGTGATCGGACTGGGGCCGCTGGTCGGCGCTACTGTCCCGATCTTCAAAGTACCGATCAGTTTTTCTTTCAAGTACGACTTCGAATTTGCGGCGCAGAATCGATCGACTGGAAATGAGCTGTGGCTGACGGCGGCGTTGCGGTTCTAAGCCATGGAAGAAAACCGGCACGAGAACCGCGATGGCCCGAACGATGGCGCCGCCGACCGCCGGGCTCCGGTCGATCGCGAGCGCGCGAATCCGGACGGCCACAACCACGACAGCTTGGCCTTCGGCACCGCGTCCGTATCCACCGACAGCATCGGGGACAACCTATGCACCGAAGATCGACTCCGCGTGCAGGAGGCGTTCTACAGAAGCATAGTCGAAGGCGCCGCCGACGTGACCACTCTCCTCGCCCCTGACGGAACCATACTTTACGCGAGCGCGGCGATGGCGGAACCGACCTCGCTCGGCTACGCGCCCGAAGAGGTCGTCGGCCGGAATTCTTTCGATATCATCCATCCCGATGACCGCCAGGCAGTTGTGCAAGCGATTGCCAATGACCTGGCGGGGCTCCGCACCACGGTCGAAGCGAGAGTGACCAGGCGCGACGGGTCCTGGATGTGGGTGGAAATGCGGGGGAAGGCGATCGTTGGGCTCGATGGCAAGACGATGATCGTTGCCTACTCACGTGACATCACAGATCGCAAACGACTTCAGGAACAACTGAAAACGAGCGAGGCGTATTACAAATCGCTGCTCCACGGGTCCTCGGACCTAATCACGGTGGCCGATCAGACGGGGGCAGTGATCTTCGCAAGCAACTCGATAGAAAATATGCTGGGCTATCGGCCGGAGGAGGTGCTCGGAAAGAAGATACTCTCATTTGTTGATCAGGAAGACCTAGCGACGGCAATGGAGGGGTTAAGCAAAGCCGACGACCCATCCAACCTCCCGGTCAGAATCCGCGTGCGACGCAAGGACGGGACGTGGTGCCCATGCGAGCGCACTGGCAGGGTGGCCACTGGCCCCGACGGCAACCCGCTCCTGATAAGCAACACGCGCGATGTCACAGAGCGCGATGAAATCGATCGCGAGCATGCGCTGCTGGCGGCGCTGGTCAAAAGCTCGGAGGACGCCATCATCAGCCACTCCACCGATTTCAGGATCACCAGCTGGAATCGGGGCGCGCAGCGGCTGCTTGGCTACACGGCGGAAGAGGCGCTGGGCAGGCGGCCTTTCGATCTCTACATACCGCTCGCCGACCGCGCGATTGACCAGGCGCGGCTGACGAAAGACCTCGCAATAATGCAAGAAAACCCGGAGGCGATGCGCCAATTCGAAATGCCGGTGCTGAGGAAGGACGGCGCGGTGCTCGAAACGGCGATCGTCGGTTGCGGAATCCACGACACGAACTTGAAGCTGATCGGTTTTTCGACGATCATGCGCGACGTTACCGAGAGCAAGCGCGTCGAGCGCGAGAACGCGCTGCTGGCTGCAATCGTGGAATCCTCCGACGATGCGATCGCAACCGTCGCGCCAGACCAGCGCGTCACCTACTGGAACCGCGGGGCCGAGCGACTGCTGGGATTCACCGCGTCGGAAACGATAGGTAAGCCGTTCCTGCAACAGATACCGCCGGAGCTCCACGTTCGCGCGTTGGCAATCGTCGACCAGCTGATGGCGCATCCGGAGCAGGTGGTACGCTTCGAAGGGCCCATTTCCAGAAAAGACGGCACTACGGTCGAGGTATCCACGGTCTGCGTCGCGATCCGCGACACGGAAGGAAAAGTCGTTGCCATGTCCTCGATCCAACGCGATCTCACCGAGCGCAAACACGCCGAGCAGAAGGCTGCGTTGCTGGCTGCAATAGTCAACGCGTCGCAGGACGCAATCATGAATGTGTCGCCGGAGGCCAAGATCCTGTTTTGGAATCCGGCGGCGGAAAAAGCGTATGGCTACACAGCCAAGGAGGCAGTTGGAAATAGCCTCGAGCTGTTCGTTCCGCCCGACGAACTCGAGGAAACCGCCGCAAGAACCCGGCGCGTCGTTGAGACCGGCCAGCCGGTATCGTGGGAACAAAACGCGATCAGACGGGACGGCAGCCGGTTCGTTTCCGCCGTCAACATCTTCCCGATGCGCGACGAGAGCGGCAGGATTACCAGCGTCGCCGGTATCGGGCGCGACATCACCGCGTTCAAGGAGACCGAGCGCGCCCTGGTCGCCGCGCGCGAAGCGGCGCTGGCGGCGTCGGAGGCCAAGTCGGAATTCCTGTCCAGCATGTCGCATGAGATCCGCACGCCGATGACCGCGATCCTCGGAATGGCTGAGTTGTTGGGCGAAGGCCAGCTAGATGCCGAGCAACGCCGCTATATCGAGATACTCTGCAACAACGGAAATTCGCTACTCGACCTGATCAACAGCGTCCTGGATCTGGCCAAAATCGAGAGCGGCCGGCTGACGCTCGAGCGCATCGCCTTCGATCTGAACGAGGTAGTTGAACGGTCGGCACAGACGCTGGCGATCCGCGCGCACGCCAAGCGCGTCGAGCTGATCGTCAGCATCGCGTCCGACGTGCCGACCGCGCTGCTGGGCGATCCTTTGCGGCTGAGACAAGTGCTGATCAATCTGATCGGCAACGCAATCAAGTTCACCGAAAGAGGCGAGGTGCTGGTTTCAGTCGAGTTCGACTCCGCGCCCGGCGAGCCCCTGCGCTTGAAATTCAGCGTTCGCGACACCGGAATTGGAATTGCAAGCGACAAGCTGCCCGCGCTATTCGCCGCGTTCTCGCAGGCCGACTCCTCAACCGCGCGCAAGTACGGCGGCAGCGGCCTTGGACTGGCGATCGTCAAGCGCCTGGTCAACCTGATGCACGGCGACGTTACGATGGAAAGCGAACTCGGCAAGGGCAGCGTCTTCGGCTTCACCGCGCCTTTCGAACTGGTGCCGGACGCACCGGCCGCGGCGCCGCCGTGGCCCAACCTCGAGCGAGTGCCGGTGCTGATCGTCGATGGCAATCGAACCGAGCGCGCGGTTCTGCGCCGAATGCTGGATGGGCGCGGTGCAATCGTGACGGAAGCGGAGTCTTATGCAGCAGGCGTGGCCGCGCTCGAGCCGGCCGGGATCGAACCGCCGCCGCGCATCGTGCTGCTGAACGATCGGATCGGCGCGGCCGACGCCGGCGGGATCGAGCGGCTGATCGCGGCCGCGTCGCACCGAGGCGCGTCGATCATCGCAATGATCTTTTGCGACAACCTGGCCGCGGATATAGCGCGGCTGAAGTCGCTGAAGCTCGAAAATTACCTGGTCAAGCCGATCTGCATGAGCGAGGTTGTCAAGGCGATTCGCCACGCGATCGCGGGCGATACCGGTGAGGCGCCGACCGACCGCCGCCGCGAACCCGCGAGCGCGGCGATCAGACCGCAGGTCGTCGACCGACCGCTCAAGATTCTGTTCGCCGACGATTCAGTCGACAACCGGACGCTGGTCCGCGCTCTTCTGAAGAAGACGCCGTACCATCTCGACGAAGTTGAAAACGGCAGGCAAGCGATCGACGGCTTCATCGCCGCCGGCGACTACGACCTGGTGCTGATGGACATCCAGATGCCGGAAGTCGATGGCTACGAGGCGACGCGCACGATTTGCGACTGGGAGCGCGCACACCATCGGGCGCATACGCCGATCGTCGCACTGACTGCCTCGGTATTCCCCGAAGCAATCCGCCTCGCGCGCGCCGCGGGATGCGACGCGCACCTCAGCAAGCCGATCAGCAAGGCGGGCCTGCTGAGCGCGATCTACGATGCGGTTGGAGGGGCATCGCAGGCGTGAGATCTGCGCGCGGCGTTGTTTGCGCTCAGTATCCTTTCTCGGGAACCAGCGTGTTCTTGTTACCGCCGGCCTCCGGACCGTGGCAGGCCGCGACCTTGTCCACCGAGGTGCTCAAGTTGGTCGCGATCTGAGCATCACTCTGCCCGGCCTCCGTCTGCGTTTTCACGACGTTGCAATCGACCGGCACGTCCGACGCGGAAAACATGCTGCACCCGGAAAGTCCCGCGGCCACGATCAACAGTCCCGATGCGGTTGAGATCCAAAGAGTGTTGCGTACCTTTCGCGCCATGATTTCTCCTCCGGCTGGCTTGGCTTCCCCCAGCGATCTGTCCTGATACCTCGAGTCGGCAACCCCAACGGCGCACTCTTATCATTTGTGACAGGACTCCGATAGGCGGTTGACTTGCTGTGCGGCGACGCGGATATTTCCAGGTACTCCCGACGGGAGGTGCACACACGAAATGGATAACTACTTCAAAGACCTTGCCCAAACGCCCACGAGCGCGCCTCCGTTGAGCAATCGCCGGTAACCACCGGTAATCTCCGACATCATTGCCACGGCGGCGAAAGCTCCCGTGGCTTTTTTGCGTCCGAATGAGGGCGCGGCGCAATCGCGTTTGCCAGCAAGCGATTCGATTTTCAAAAACCGCAACGGAGGACGAAGCCATGAGGAACGATGTGCGACCGAAAACCATAGATGCGCGAACAGCGAAACAACTTCTAACTATTGAGGCCGGAGATGACCACTGCTTTAGAGATCGACGAAGCACTACTCGACGCATTCATCGGTGATGGATCGATAACCGACGTCCTGTACGTAGTCCGCAGCGGGAAAGAGGCGACAGTCTATTGCTGCCGCGGCGCGGCCGCGTACGGCGGCAAATTGGTCGCGGCGAAAGTCTATCGCCCGCTCGAGCGCCGCAATTTCCGCAACGATGCGATCTACCAGACCGGCCGTGACGCCGCGATGGAGACCCGTACCAGGCGCGCGCTGGCGAATAAGACTCGTCACGGGCGCGATGTTCAATATGGCGCCTGGATCAACGCCGAATTTCAGACCATGCGGATGCTATACGAGGCAGGCGCCGATGTGCCCGAGGTATTCTCGCGATCGAATGGCGCGCTGTTGATGGAATATTTCGGCGACGAAGACGCCGCAGCGCCGATGCTCAATCGTGTCACAATCCCGCGCGAGGAAGCAGAAAAAGTTCTGCGCCGAATAATCGACAACGTCACGCTGTGGCTTGCGAACCATCTCGTGCACGGCGACCTGTCGCCATACAACCTCCTTTACTGGGACGGGCGAATCGTCGCGATCGATTTTCCGCAGGCGGTTGACGCCCGGATCAATCCGAATGCGAGGTCGTTGCTATACCGCGATCTGGAAAACGTCTGCGGGTATTTCGGTAGATATGGAATCCGCGCGGATGCGGCGAGGATCGCGAACGCATTGTGGGCGAACTACCAGCAGGGTCGGCTGTGATCTTAATAGAAGCGAGGCTCGCCCCGGGGGCGGGTTTTCCAGCGGCGGTGGATCCAGTTCCAATGGTCCGGATGCTCGCGGATCACCTGCTCGAGGGTATTGGTGTAGCGCTGCGTATACTCATGGACGGCCGCCTCGCGATTGCGAGTTTTCTCGGGGTAGAAGGCGGGCAGAACTTTGATTTTGTGATGAATCGTGTCGCCCTCTCGCACCATGAATGCCGGCACCACCGGCGCACCGGCCGCGATCGACATCCGCGCGATGCCGTCGCTGGTCGAGGCGGGCATCCCGAAGAAATCGACGAACACGCCCTTGCGCACGTCGAGGTCGAGCGCGAGTGCGATCATCCAGTTCTGCCGCAGCATCCGCATAATCTCGCGCCCGCCCGCCTTGCGCGCGATGATCCTGTTGCCGTAACGAACGCGCTCGGCGCAGACGGCGGCATCGACGAGCGGATTGCGCAGCGGCGCGATGGACGATGGCGATGGGGTAGCCGTAGATGGACGCGGCAATCGGCAGCAGCTCGAAATTTCCGAAGTGCGCGGTCAGCACGAACACGCCGCGGCCGTTGGAACGGCGCGCGGCTTCGTCCAGATTTTCCTTGCCTTCGATGGTGACCACCCGTTCGATGTTGGTGCGGCTGAGCTCGGGCAGATGGGTCCATTCGGCGAGCACGCGTCCCCAACTGCGATACATCTTGCGCAGAATGTTAAGGCGCCCGGCCGGGGTCATCTCGGGGAAGGCGATCTCGAGGTTCTTGAGCGCGATCGGGCGGTTGGGGCGATCGAAATTCATCGCCCATCCTCCCAGGCGCGCGCCCGCGCGAACGGCCCGCTCCAACGGCATCGCACGCAGCGCGGCGGTGACGGCGGTGATGCCCGTGTATTCGATACGGGCCTTAACGGGACCGATCTGCCTGGCCATGTTTAATTGTAGCTTTTAGAAATGCAGAACCGCGAGTTAAGAATGTGCGGCGCGTCAGACAAATCGCGCCGCACAAATATCTCTCAACCTAACTCTCTCTCACGACGGCGCGAGAGGAACCTGGAAGTGGAGAACAATTACGGGGAGATGTTCGGGGTGATGCCCACCTTGGCTGCATCCAGTGCACTTGACGAGGGTGAGATGCCGCCACCGGTCGAGACTTTGCCGGCGCCGGGATCAAGCGGCGTTTCCGCAGCGGGGGCCGATGACGCCGACGACGGCGGGGCGGAAGCGATCGATGCTGAAGTCGTTGAGTCGCCCACCCTTCCGAACGGCGCCGGGTACGCGGCGCTCACGGCACTGCCGGCGGCTGGAGCCGTCGACGTAGAAGTCGTTGTGGTCGAGTAGCTGTTGGTCGTCTTGTTCATCGAGGTCGGGCCGATCTCGGTGGTATTGAAGGGCGTCTCGCCGCCGTTCGACGGCGCGGCTTCCATCGCGGCGCCTGGATTTTCGGGGCCCGGAGGCGACGCCGGACCGCCGTAGGGCGCGTTCAGGTCGGCCGCGGGAGAAACCGGGATCGAGAAGCTCGGCTTGTAAACCTCCCGAATCTGCGAGGCGGGCAGATCGTGAATTTCCTTGCGGCCGAGCGAGTTGACGAACTGCTGGCGTTCGTCGAGCGCGAGCTCGCGCAGCTGGCTCTTGTTGCGAACGATATGAGGAGTCAGGAAGACGATCAGATTGTCCTTCTGCTTGTCGCTCGATTTGTCGCTGAACAGGTTGCCGAGCACCGGGATGCTGGAGATGAACGGAACGCCCTGGTTCGAGATCTGATCCTGGGTGGCGAGCAGGCCGCCGATTACCGCGGTGCGATGATTCTGGATGAGCACGGTGGTCGAGGCGGAGCGGATAGTCGTGGTCGGACCGTTGACGGCGTTCTGGGTGCCGTTGACGACGTTGGAAACCTCCTCGTACAGGTCAAGCTTCACGTAGTCGCCCTCGGAGACCTGCGGCACGATGTCGAGCGTGATGCCGACGTTCTGGCGCTCGACCGAGTTGAATATCTGTCCAGGCAATCCGGCGTTGGCGGAGGCCCCGCCGACGAACGGCAGGTTCTGGCCGACGACGATCATCGCTTCTTCATTGTCGGCGGTGAGCAGTGTCGGCGCGGAAAGCACGTCGGCGTGAGTGTCGGTCTCAAGCGCGGTGATCAGTGCGATATCGCACGGCACGCTGATGTTGGTACTGGTCGGGGTGGTGGTTGTCGTGCTGACCGCTGCCGCAACCGCGCTGGGGATCGAGCACATGCTCTTGGAGGCGAGGCCGAGGCCGAGGCCGGTCAATCCGAGCGGGTTGCCGAGCGTATTCTGGAGCTGCCCGAAATTAAGCGAACCGATGCCGAGCGTGCTGCCGCTGATATTCGCGCCCGAGTAAAAATTGACGCCCAACTCGCGCTGGCGCTCGGCCGAAACCTCGACGATAACGGCCTGCACAAAAATCTGGACGCGCGGGGTGTCGAGGTCGTCGATAATCTGCTTGAGAGTCTGCCAATCCTGCGGCGACGCGCTGATAACCATCGCGTTGGTCGCGGGATCCGCGGTGATATTTACCGGATACGAGAAATCAATGCTCTTGCCGGCGGAGCTGGCGGACGTCGCACCTGTCCCGCTCCCGCCGCTCATCGAGCCGCGGCTGCGCAACCCGCCACCGCCACCGCTGCCGCCGAAACCGCCGCCGCCGGAGGAACCTCCGAAGCCGCCGCCACCGCTGGAACCGCCGAAGCTCGCGCTACTGGCCATCCCGCCATAGCCACCACCGCCCACCCCGCCGAAACCTCCCGAGCCGTAGCCATTGGCGGCCTCGTTGAAGCTGGAGCGGCCGAGCGATCCTTTGCCGGTGCTAGGCGAGAGGGTAGTAGGGCCGCTGCCGCCGTTGAGCAGATTGTTGAGCACCTGGACCATCTCGAGCGCCTGCGCGTTCTTGAGGCGATAGACGTGGATTCGCGAGGTGGATAGCGGTGGGTTGACGTCGAGTTTGGCGACGATCTCCTGGATCTCGCGCATCTGGAGCGGCGGCGCCATCACGATGAGGCAATTGGTGCGTTCGTCGGGGATGACCTTGTAGGCCATCGTCGGGCCGGTGGACGAAGGCGCCACGGCCATTTGAGGCCGTTGCATCGCGGTGCCGGAGGCGCCCTGCATCTTGGCTCCCATGAGCTGATCGATCTCGGGCGCGATCTCGCCGGCGAACGCGAGCTTGAGCGGAATGACGATGATCGACTGTTGCTCGCCCCGTACGTCGAGGGCGCCGATTATCTGGAGCAATCGCTCGACGTTGTAAGCGTCGTCGGTGACGATCACGGTGTTGTCGTTGGGAAACGCGGCCACCAGGCCGTCGTGCGAAACCATCGGCTGGATGACACTGACTATGGAAGCGGCGTCGATATTCTTAAGCCGGACCATCCGAGTGACGTACTCGTCACCTTTGGTCTCGGCGGGAAGTTGCGATTCGGTAAGCACGGCGGAGGAACGCACGTTGCGCGAAGGCACGATCTTGATGATCTTGCCGGCCTGGACGGTGGTGAAGCCCTTCACCTGGAGGACGGACTGAAAGATCGAGTAAGCCTGTTCGGGAGTAACCTTGCTCGGCGAGATGATCGTGACCTTGCCGCGCACCGATTCATCGATGATGAAATTGCGGCCGGTGATCTCACTGATGAACTTTGCCAGAACGGGAATATCCACGTTCTGAAAGTTCATTGTAATTGTATTCTGAGGCGGCAGCCCCGCGGACTCCGCCGCGAAGGCGGCAGGTCGAAGACTAATCGCGCTGATCAGAAGTGCGGCGGCAATTGCCCCCACTAAAAGACGGTTCATCCGAACGCCCTCCGCATCTTAGGGTCAAAACGTGGTGAGCATATTTCACCATTGCTGGAAGCGCAACCGGAATTCTTGCAAATGCCGCACCGCTCGGCGACTATGACGATCACCGGCCCGAATTGATTCAATCGATGATCCAAAATAGAGCGAAACTTCGGTTTTTGCCCTCTCAAAGGTAAGGCGTTGCGCTACGAATTCCTGATAGGGCTCCGATATTTGCGCGCGCGGCGGCGCGAGCGCTTCGTGTCGTTGATCGCGATCATCTCGCTGGCCGGGATAACCATCGGGACGTTCACGCTGTCGGTCGCGTTGTCGGTGATGAGCGGGTTCGAGAAAGACCTGCGCGCGCGGCTGCTGGCGTTCACCCCGCAGATAACCGTCGAGCGCGCCGACGGCGGAGTGTGGAATCCCGCCGCGCTCGAAAAGAAGATCGCGGCGATGCCGGGGGTGACGGCAGCGGCGCCGTTCGTCACGTCGCAGGTGATGGCGGTCTCGAGCGCGGACTCGGGCGCGCCGGGACTGGTGTCGGGCGGAATTCTCCGCGGGGTCGAGCCGCACGACAATGCGGTGCTCAAGGAATTGAAGGACACGCTGGAGAACGGAACGCTCGCGGACCTCGAAACGACACATCCGGTGACGATCGTGGACAAAGGCGTCAAGCGTCAGGTCGAGCTGCCCGGCGCGATCATCGGCAAGTCGCTGGCGTTCGAGCTGGGAGTGCGCCCGGGCGACCCGGTGATACTGATTTCGCCGGCGAGCCTGGGGGCGGGTATCGGGCCGCCGCGCCTGAAGCGATTCGTGGTGACGGGGTTCTTTCATTCGGGGATGTACGACTTCGACTCGACGCTGGTATTCGTCGCGCTGAAAGATGGACGCGCGCTGCTGGCCGACGATGCGTCGTTGGAAAGCGGGCTGGAGCTGCGGCTGGTCAACATATTCGACGCGCCGGCCATCCGCGCCAAGATAGCGGCGCTAGCGGGGCCTGACTTCGAGGTGTCGGACTGGACGACTGCCAACGCGCCGCTGTTCGTCGCGCTCAAGCTGGAGAAGCTGACCTACTTCATGGTGCTGCTCCTGATCGTGGTGGTGGCCGCCTTCAATATAATAGCGACGCTGGTGATGGTGGTGATGGAACGGCGCAAGGAGATTGCGATCGTGCGCACGATGGGTGCGCGGGCGGCGTCGGTGGCGTCGATCTTTCTGTGCGAAGGCGCGGCGCTGGGGGTGGTCGGCACGATGCTGGGCGTCGGCGCGGGTTTCGCGACGGCATACCTGATCGGCAAGTATCACTTGATCAAACTGCCGGCCGACATGTTCATGGTGAGCGCGGTGCCGGTAACCATCAATCCATGGAACTTCATCGTAGTCGCGGCGGCGACGGTTGTGCTGTGCCTGCTGGCGGCAATCTACCCGGCGTTGCAGGCGGCGCGGCTCTCGCCGGTCGAAGTGATCCGCTATGAGTGAACGCCAAGGCGCCGCAGCAACAAAAGCGAAACCGAAAGCTGCGAAGGGGAATCTTATCGAGGTGCGCGGCCTCGACAAGACATTTTACGACGCCGATCGCGAGATTCGCGTGCTGCGCAATCTCGATCTCAACGTCGAGGGGGGCGAGGAGATCGCGGTGGTCGGGCAGTCGGGAACCGGCAAGTCCACGCTGCTGCACATTATCGGAAGCCTCGAAGAACCGACCGCGGGCAAAGTTTATTTCGAAGGCGAAGATTTGTTTGCGCTCGACCAAAAATCGCTGGCCGAGTTCCGCAACTCGAAGCTGGGCTTCGTCTTCCAGTTCCATTACCTGCTGGCGGACTTCACGGCGCTGGAAAACGTGATGATGCCGGCGTTGATCGGCCGCGTCGACGACGCCGAAGCGAGCCGGCGCGCGACCGAGATGCTCGAGATCGTCGGCCTGGGCGACAAGCTCAAGCGCCGGCCGGCGGAACTGTCCGGCGGCGAGCAGCAACGCGTCGCGGTGGCGCGCGCGGTGGTGCTGCGGCCCAAGCTGCTGCTGGCCGACGAGCCGACGGGCAATCTCGATCCGCACACGGCGGATGGAGTGCATCAGTTGTTCCATAAGCTCAATCGCGAGCTGGGGATCACGCTGGTGATCGCCACGCACAACGAGCAGTTGACGCGCAGCGTCGGCCGCGCGCTGCGGCTGGTTGAGGGAAAGCTGGTGGACGAGCGCCGCTGACGCCTGGTTTCGCGAGTGTTGTTGGCAGCAATCGAACGCAAGCGGAAATTTGGTTTACATGCGGGGAGCGATTGGCTAGGTTGGTCGCGTTTTTGGTGGCACTGAGTGACATCCGGAAAATTCAACGCGCGCAAGCGGCGCGCGCCGTCATTTTACGGGCTGAATCGTCCGCGCCGCGGGCTATTGTCGGGCGGCGGCGTGCGGATGCTGGCGGCGCTGGCGACTTTTTCGTTTGCGCTGACGATCCTCGCCGCCGCCGTCGCCCGCGCGCAAGGGCCGGTAATCTCCAGGATTGAGATCGCCGGCAATCAACGCGTCGAAGAAGACGCGATTCGAATTCACATCACGCAGCAGCCGAACCAGCCGCTCGACCAGGCGGCGGTGGACGCCGATATCAAGTCGATTTACCGGATGGGGTTTTTCGAATCGGTGACCGCGCGCGTGGAACCGCAAGGCGGCCGCGACGTGCTGGTATACCGCGTGAGAGAGCGCCCACAGATCACCGACGTCAAGTTTTACGGAATGAAGGCGGTCCGGTCGAACGACGACAAGATCGTCGCGGCGACGCATGTGCATCCGGGGTCGATCCTCGATCCGAACGCGGTCAAGGAGACCATCAACGCCGTCACCGCGGTTTACGCGGACCGCGGCTACCCCGACGCCAGAGTAACCTTCAAGCCGATCCCGCAGCCCGACAACACTGCGTTCGGCGAGTTCGACGTGGATGAAGGGGCGAAGGTCGAGATCACGAAGATCGAGTTCGTCGGCAACCACGCGTTCCCATCGTCGGTTCTGAGCAACAACATGGAAACGCGACCCTACAGCAAGCTGCTGAGCTGGCTCACGGGATGGGGCGCGCTCGACCAGAAGAAACTGCAGGAGGACGTCGATCGGCTGACGGCGTTTTACTACGACAACGGCTACCTGAACGTGCAGATTGCGCCGCCGCAGGTGGTGCGTAGCGGCAGCCAGATGACGATCGTGATCACGATCGACGAGGGCATGCCGTACCGGGTCGGCCACATCAATATCGCAGGCAACCTGAAGTTTCCGCGCCGCGAGCTGCGCAAGCAGCTGACGATAAAGAGCGGGCAACTGTTCCGCGGCTCGACGTTGCAGCGCCAGGTGCTGGCGCTGTCGGATTTCTATTCGAACCGGGGCTATGCGTACGTCAACGTCGACCCGCGCACGCAGCTGGTGCATACCACCAAGCGGGTCAACGTCGTGTTCGTGATCAATCCGGGGCACGAAGTGCTGGTCGACCGCATCAATATCAGCGGCAACACGAAGACCTCGGACAAGGTAATCCGCCGCGAGATCCAGGTTCAGGAGCAGGAGCCGTACAGCGCCGAAGAGATCCGGGATTCGAAGGTGCGGCTGGACCGGCTTGGATTTTTCTCCGACACGCGCATCACGGCGGCGCCCGCGGCGCAGCCGAACAAGATAAATCTCGACGTGAACGTGACCGAGGCCAACACCGCGTCGTTCCAGGTGGCCGGAGGTTTCGACAGCTATCAATCGCTGTTCGGCAATTTTACGCTGGGCAATACCAACCTGTTCGGCGGCGGCGAATCGCTCATCCTCAACGCGCAGGTGGGCTTCCTGTTCCAGAACTACAGCATCAGTTACACGGAGCCGTGGTTTCTCGACATCCCGCTCAGCGTCGGGTTGCAGTTGTTTGACAACAAGACCTACTTGATAAGCTTCAATCAGTCGGCGGCCGGCTTCACATTGACGTCGACCTATCCGCTGACCGAGCTCGGCTTCAAGAAGATCGGGCCGTTCTCGCTCAAGGATATAACGGCCGGACTGGGCTACTCGTTTCAGAGCATCGGAATCACCGGGCTGAACCAGATCACGACTTACCAGATCGCGCGCTACAGGGGCTATACGCAGACCTCCGAAGTTACGCCGACGATCCGGCGTTTCACGGTGGACAATCCGGTCGATCCGCGCACCGGCACGGTCGAGAGCCTGAACATGGAGTTCGGCGGACTGGGCGGGACCAATCAATTCATCAAGGGCGTTGCGCATTTTCGATATTTTTACCCGTTCCTGAAAAGCCAGACGCTGGGAACGTTCGTGGTGTCGCAGGGAGTTACGTTCGGCATCGGAACCAACCTGCAGAGCGGGACCGGCGGCGAGCTGCCGCTTTACGAGCGATTCTTCCCCGGCGGTGTCGGCGGTCCGGGTGACGTGCGCGGCTATCAACTGTATTCGTTGGGACCGCAGGTGCCGATCTACAACGGGAGCGGCTCGCCGCTGAGCGTTCAGAACATCGGCGGCAGCAAGGAATTGTTGCTCAGCAACGAGATCACGTTCCCGATCCTGTCGGGATTGGGAATCAGGGGGGTGATTTTCAGCGACGCGGGACAAGCGTTCCGGCTCAAGGACTCGCTCTCGATAGACCAGTTGCAGGCATCGTTTGGATTCGGGGTGCGCTGGAAGTCGCCATTCGGGCCGCTGGCGGTGGATATCGCTTTCCCAATCAATCCGCGGCCGGCCGACCAGAGCACGGTTTTCGAAGTCGGCGCCGGCTCCCCGCTTTAGCGTTGCGAAGCATGCCGGTTCGAGATCGATTTTATTCGGCATCCGAGGACGACCAAGGCCGTTGCAACTGGATTTGATGCGCGATGAAGTATTATTGTGTATTTTTCCCGCGCGCGAGAGGCGCGCCGCGGGACGTTGTTCACGGTTTCAGTTGGATAGGCAACAGGAGGCTTTCCGGGCTGTATGAGGCAACGGTTGTTCATCGGTGCGATGTTGGGTGCGTTCCTTGCGGTGATGTCCGCGGCAGTCCCCGCGCGTGCCGAATACAAGTTCGCGTACGTTGACGTACAGCGAGCTCTCAATGAGTGCGACGCAGGCAAGCGGGCCAAGGCCGAATTCCAGGGCAAAGTCACGTCGCTGGAGGGGCGTCTGCAGCGGCAGCAAAATGAGGTGCAGTCGCTCAAGGACGAGATGGAAAAAAAGGGCATGCTGATGAACCCGGATCAGCGCCAGGCTCTGCAGGACCAGTACATGGAAAAGCTCAAGAACTTCGAGCGCGACTACAAGGACTCGAAGGACGAGCTGCAGGCGAAGGATCAGGAGATCACCGCGAAAATCGTACACGACCTGGCGCAAGTCATCCGCACCATCGGAGAGCGTGACAACTACACGATGGTGATGGAGAAGGGATCGATCCTCTGGGGTGCTCCCGGCATCGACATCACCGACCAGGTGATCCGCAGTTACAACTCGATGCACGTGGCGATAGGCACCGTCGGCGAAGGCGCGGGCGGCGCAGTAAGGCCGGCGAGTGCTGAGGTGCCGGGCGCGTCGTCGCCGTCGGAGTTCGGCTCGCAGGCGGCCAAGAAGTCGACGATCTCGAAGTAGGCCGCTCGAGACGAGGTGCGCTGAGCAATTCCCCGTGCCTGACGACGGAAAAGTCGCAGAGCTTGAGCGGGTGCTGAAGCTGCTGCCCCATCGCTACCCGTTTCTGCTGGTCGATCGCATCGTCGAATTGGGCAAGGGCCGGGTCGTAACGATCAAGAACGTCACTTTCAACGAGCCGTACTTCGCAGGGCACTTTCCGGGGCATCCGGTGATGCCCGGGGTGCTGATCGTCGAAGCGCTGGCGCAGTCGGCGGCGCTGCTCGCGCTCAATGAAGTGGGGCGGGATCCCGCGCGTCTGTTCATGCTGACGGGATTGAACAAGGTGCGTTTTCGGCGCCGGGTGATCCCGGGCGATCAGCTGCGAATGGAAGTGAAGATTCTGAAATTTCATCGTCCGCTGTGGCGGATGCAGGCGGTTGCGCGCGTCGGCGACGAATTGGCGGCCGAGGCTGAATTGTCCGCGATGGAAGTCGAGGAGCAAGTTCGATAGCCGGCCGAATCCATCCTTCCGCGGTCATCGACAAGCGCGCCGAACTCGACACGAGCGTCGAAGTCGGTCCGGGCGCGGTGATCGGGCCGGACGTGAAGATCGGCGCGGGCACGGCGATCGGCGCGAACGTCGTCATTGAATCGCTCACTACGATAGGACAGCGCAATCGAATTTTCCCGTTCGCCGCAGTCGGTTGCGCGACGCCGGATTTAAAATTTCACGGCGAGCCCGCAACTCTAGAGATTGGCGACGACAACACGATTCGCGAGTTCACCTCAATTCATCGCGGGACCGAAGTCGGCGGGATGCGCACGCTGATTGGCAATCATGTACTGGTGATGCCCTACGCCCACATCGCACACGATTGCGTCATCGGCGACAACTGCATCCTCGTGAACTCCACGCAGATCGGCGGACACTGCGTGCTCGAGGAATTTGTGAATCTCGAGGGCATGAGCGGCGTGCATCAGTTTTGCCGCATCGGTGCGCACGCGTTCGTGGCGGCCGGCGCCAAGGTCGCACAGGACGTGCCGCCGTACGCGATGGTCGCGGGCGATCGGGCGCGACTGGCGGGCGTCAACGAGATCGGACTGCAACGGCGGGGCTTCAGCGCCGAGAAGATCGCTGCCATCAAGGCCGCAACCCGCACGCTGTTCTTCTCGAAGATGCTGCGCGAGGAAGCGATCGCGAAAACTCTCGAAGAGTACGGCGAGCTTGCCGAGGTGCGCCGTCTGGTCGATTTCATTAACAACTCGAAGCGCGGAGTCGTTGGCCGCGAGCGTGAATAAGCTCGGGCTCATCGCAGGCAACGGCGTCTTCCCGCTCGAAGTAGCGCGCGCCGCCCGCGAACGCGGAATAAAAGTCGTCGCCGTCGCGCACCTCAATGAAAGCGAGCGGGCGCTCGATTCGATTGCCGACGAAGTCACGTGGATCAAAGTCGGCGAGTTGCAGAAAATTATCGACGTGTTCAAAACCGCCGGGGTGTCGCAAGCCGCGATGGCCGGCGGCATCTCGCGCGCGCGCCTGAAGGATTCTTTCGCTCCCGACGCGCGCGCGCTCAAGATGCTCGCGAGAATCGGGCGATTCAGTGACGACGCAGTGTTGCGTGGCGTCGCGCGTGAAGTCGAGACCGAGGGGATCCAAATGATCGATCCGGTGCCGATGATCGAGCACTGGCTGGCACGCGCCGGCGTCGGCGCAGGACCGGCGCCGACTCCAGCGCAAATGCGCGATCTGAATCTGGCGTTCGCGGTTGCGCGCCGGCTCGGCAGCTACGACATCGGCCAGGCGGTCGCGGTGCGCGACGGAGTGGTTGCGGCCGTTGAAGGACCGGAAGGAACCGACGCCGCCCTGCGTCGCGCGGCTGCGCTGGTGGGGGCGGGACTCGTAGTCGCCAAGGCGGCCAAACCGGGACAGGACCTGCGTTTCGATCGTCCCGCGATTGGCCCGGCTACCGTGGAATTGCTCGCCGAGATCGGTGCGACGATGATCGGCGTCGAAGCGGGAGTCGCGCTGATTCTCGAACGCGATCGCACACTCGAACTCGCGCGCGCGAAAAACGTGACGATATACGGCTATGCCGAAACCGGTGCCTGAACTTCGCGCCGCGGTTGTTGGCGCGGGCCGGCTGGGCACTCTGCACGCGCGCAAGTATGCCGCGATCGCGGGCATCAAGCTCGCGCACATAGTCGATATCGACGCGGAGCGGGCGGGAGCGCTGGCGAAGGAGGTCGGCGCGACGGCGCTTACCGATTACCGGAAGCTCGCGGGCAACGTGGACCTCGTGACGATCGCGTCGCCCGGCGTGACGCATCACGAGATCGCATCGGCGATGCTGAAAGCGGGCATCGACGTGCTGCTGGAAAAGCCGATGGCCGAGACGCTGGCGCAGGCGCGTGAACTGGCCGGGCTGGCGTCGGCCAGCGGGCGCATTCTCCAGATCGGCCACCTCGAGCGTTTCAATCCGGCGGTCGTTCATCTGCATTCGATCGTGAAAAATCCGCGCTTCGTGGAGTGCCATCGGCTCGCGCCATTCACCGAGCGTGGCACCGACGTTGATGTGGTGCTCGATTTGATGGTGCATGACCTGGACGTGATCCTGTCGGTAGCGCCGTCGGAAGTGGCGTCGGTGGAGGCGCTCGGCGTCGCGATCCTCACCGATCGAATCGACTTGGCCAACGCGCGCATCCGCTTCCAGAGCGGCCTCATCGCGAATCTCGTCACGAGCCGGGTGGCGGCGCGGCGCGAACGCAAGATTCGTTTCTTTCAGCCTGACGCTTACATCTCGGTCGACTACGAGGCGCGCAGCATCCAGATGTATCGGAAAACTCCTCCAGCGCGCGGCGCGCAGTTCCCGACAATTTCGGCGGAGCAGATCGATCTCGGCGAAGGCGATCCGCTGGCCGACGAAGTCAACGCGTTCGTCGCCGCGGTGCGCAACAGGTCCACGCCGGCTGTCAGCGCCGACGACGGACTGCGCGTGATGGAACTAAGCGAGAGGATCAAGCAAGTGATGCTGACGGATCCGCTCGCGCCTTGACGCCCGTAGTCAGCTGCGACAGCATGGGTTTGCGATGCGTCCGACCAGACTAAGGATTCTAGGCAGCTTTATGCTCGCCGCCGGCGCCGCGTTTCTCATCTTCACCGCTACCTCAGACTGCACGGCGGTAAGAGGCGGCGACGACGTCGCCATCAACGTGGCTGCACTGCGTCCCGGCAACGCGCGGCTTTTCTGTTATACCGATAACGCGGGCAAACGGCTGCGCTTCGTGCTCGCGCGCGGCGACGACGGCAAAGTTCGCTCGGTGTTCGACGCATGCCGCCAGTGCTTCGCGTTCCATCGCGGCTACCGGATGGTTGGCGGCGAACTGATCTGCCGCGTGTGCGGAAACCACTACCGAATCGATCACATGACTGAAGGGAAAGCGTCGTGCGTGCCGGCCAGTCTGCCGCACGAAGACGATTCCGGAATCGTGCACATCAAGACGGCCGATCTTGCCGCCGGGCACGCGCTCTTCTGACTATCCGAGTAGCTATAGCAAGTTGATGATTTACATTAGCACCATCAGGCACTATAGCCGCTTTCTGAGCATAGTCAGTCTCGCGGCGGTGCTTGCCCTTTCAGCATGTGGCGATCGCGAGGCGATGGGCGACTATCCGGCAGCTAATGGAAATAATTGCCTGCCTGAGGTGAGTCTGATCGATCAGCATGGGACCTCGGTCTCGCTGGCATCGCTGAAAGGCAAGCCGGTGTTGGTCGATTTCATTTACACCACATGCGCGTCGACTTGTCCGATGCTGACGGCAAAGATGGCGGCGATCGCGCATCAGCTTGGTCCCGCTCTGGGAGCCGGCGTCACGATAGTGTCGATCACGCTCGATCCTGAGCACGACAGCCCCGCGGAACTCACCAAATACGCGAAAAGCCACGACGCCGACGCGAACGGGTGGATTTTTCTGACCGGCTCTCCCGCGCAAATCGACAATGTGCTCGCATTGTTCAAGTTGCGACGCACGCGCGAGGGCGACGGAACTATCACGCATTCGATAGAAGCATTCCTGCTTGGCCCCGACGGCCATCAGATTCGACAGTACAACGCGCTCGATGTGAGCCCCGAAGCGGTAGTCGCCGACGTTGATCGCGCGCGCAGCAAAGGCTAAGAGCAAAAGACGATGGCAACCTCCCTGGCGATCGATCGTACTTCGATGCGGCAACTGGCCGCGGCGATGGCGCTCGTCATGATGATGGCGAGTCTGCCGTCGATCGGCGTGATCGTCATTTCCGATCGTTCGGGACCGACTATCTCGATGGACATCTGCCATCCGCTGCAATCGCTCGACAGCTCGCCGATCGCCGATATCGATCGCGCGCCCGGCGCAACCCGAGATCGGCGCAAGAATTCTTTCGCATGAAACACTCGCTCAATTCGTTCCCATTCTGAAAAGTAAATTCGCCGAAGCTCCCGATCCGCCCCCGCCCAAGCTGTTCTGCTAGCAGCGCACTTTCACATTTTCATCAAAAGATGATTGCGCGCGAGCCTCGACGGTTCGCGCGCACAGGGTGCGGCCTTAGTCGGCCGCGGATGGATGTTCTATGCGGAGGAATCATATGTCGTGGCGCCTGGCTTTCTCCAAGGCGGCCAGACGCATGTTAGTAGCGACAATTTTTGCGATCGGTCTAACGCCCGGTCTGGTCTGGGCGTGTGCATGCGGGTGTGGAATCTTTGAAGTAGGAACCGCATCACTGATTCCGAACGGCCCCGGGGGGCAGGTGTGGTTTCAATATGAATACATGGATCAGTACATAAATTTTAAGGCGACCCAGCCAGCTTCCGAATTCTACAACAACGACAAGTACATCCGGACGAACTTCATGGAAGCTGGCGTGCAATACATGTTCAATCGGGACTGGGGAGTGATGCTCGAGGTGCCCTATTGGGAGCGCAATTACAAGGGTGCCTATGACGGCAACAACGCCGGCATCCACTGGTTCCAGGACAACTCCATCGGCGATATCCGGATCCAAGGGATGTACACCGGTCTCTCGGAGGACATGTCGACCGGACTCCTGGCGGGAGTCAAGGTCCCGAGCGGCCAGTGGACCTACCCACCCTACGATCGGGACACGCAGATTGGCACCGGAAGCACTGATCTACTGCTGGGCGCCTACCACCTCGGAACACTCCCGACGAAGCTGGGGACGTTGCCGCTGACCTTCAAGGAGCGACCCTTCAACTACTTCGTGCAGGTCGGCTACGATTTGCCGCTCTGGGAACAGGACCAGTACACGCCCGGTCGGGAAGTAGATGGTGCGGTAGGAGCCTACTATGACTTCGGCAAAGTAGGCTGGCTCAAGGAACTCGCTCCGATGATCACCTTTCTCGCCTCCGACCGCACGCGGGATACAGGGGCTAACGCACATCCCGAGGCCACCGGTTACACGCGTTTACTCGCTGCTCCGGGAGGCGAGATCAAGCTCGGTGTTATCCGGGCTTACGCAGACATTGAGGTCCCGGTTTTTCAAAACATTAGGGGCTACCAACTGACCGCGCCGTTCGCGACCAAACTGATCCTGAGTTACAGCTTCTGAGGCGAAGGAGAGGACCACCTTGAGATATAGGCACTCAACCTGCAACTCAAAAACCATAAGTACCATGGAATACAGATATGAGTATTCATCGTAATCTCAGATCTCTCGGAATAGCGTTACTCGTAACCTCGAGCTTGTTTGCGGCCGCTGGATGCCACAGCGACTCAACCGCGGAGGGCGCTAGTGTCCTCACGGACACCAAGCTCGTCGATCAGAATGCCAACACGCTCACGCTCGAGTCGCTCAAGGGCAAGCCGATGGTGGTGGATTTCATCTATACGACGTGCCCGGGTCCTTGCCTGATGGAGACGGCAAAGTTTGCGAACGTCGCGCTGCGGCTGGGCAACGATCTCGGATCGAAGGTGACGCTGGTTTCGATCACAGTCGATCCCGAACATGACGGCCCCAAACAGTTGCTCGCCTACTCGCATCAGCAGGGCGCCGATGAGAAAGGCTGGTATTTCCTGACCGGAGGTCCCGCGGACGTCGATAAGGCGCTGGCCGGTTTCAAGCTCGCTCGTCAAATCCAGCCGGACGGTTCGGTTGGGCACATGGTCGCGATGATGCTGATCGGCCCGGATGGACGGATAGTTAAAGAATATAACGGCGAAGCCGTGAGGGCCCAGGACATCGTCCAGGATGTCAAGAAAACGCTGAACGAGGGCTGAGAGACGCAGCATGAGGCGAGCGATAATTTTGGGCTCCTCGGCGGCGGCCATTCTGGCAGTGGCTTATCTGTGGCCGACGTTCGGCGCGTCATCGGTGGAAGACGGCGGTGCGCGTGGCGCTATGTGCATAGCCGGTCACTGCTGCTGCGCGCGACGGGCACAGGTAGATACTGTCGCGCTCAATGGGGCGAACGAACGCGTGACGCTCGATCCCAACCAGTTCGTCGGTCCGGCAAAGCAGGCGTACCGGGTTGCGGAGAAGAATCCCGAGCTGCTCGCTCAACTCCATTGCTACTGCGGGTGTGACCGGGTGTACGGCCATCAGAATCTGCTCGACTGTTATCGCGGTGACCACGGCTCCAAGTGCGAAATCTGCATAGGTGAGGCGTTGATGGCGCAGCAGCTGTCGGAGCAGAGTTCGCCGGTCGAACAGATACGTGATGCGATCCGCAGGCAATACGCCGGGGAAAAGTGACCAATGCCAAAGATGCGCGCGACATTTTGGTTTGTCGGTGCGGGAGTTGCCGCGATCACTTTTATGGCTGCGCTGGCGTTCGCCTCCGCAACTGTCGGTAACGCCGCGCCGGCGCTGGACGTGCCTGAACTGGACGGTCAGACCTTCAATCTAGGTGCGCAGCGCGGGAAAGTCGTAATCGTCAACTTCTGGGCGACCTGGTGTCCGCCTTGCCGCGAGGAAATGCCGGCGCTGGACGCTTTCTACCGGCGCTATCATGGTCAGGGTCTCGAGCTGATTGGCGTGAGCGCGGACCGCCCGCACGACCGCTCCGATGTGATCAAAGTCATGCAGTCGTTCAGCTATCCCGCGGCCATGCTCGATGACGCCAACGTCAACGATTTCGGCACACCCACCAGCTTGCCAATGACGGTCGTCGTGGACAGTAATGGGGTGGTGCGTGCAGAGTTTACGCCCGATCAGGCTAAGGTCACGGAGAAGAGCCTGGCGGACGCCGTGCTGCCCCTACTGCCACAGAGTTCTGCGGCGCATGCATCAGCGAATCCAGGTAGCGCTGCCGCCAAGCCTTGACCCCAGGAGCAGTCCTCGTTGCAACCGCTTCAAGTGAAGAAGCTAGCGCTAGTCACAGTCATCTTGCTGGCTGGATGCGCTTCCTCGAACAGCTGGAACGTCGATTCGGATCCAAAGCTCGCGCAGTTGGAAAAAAAGAGACTGGCACTCGACGCGAGCGAGAAACGGTGCATCGATGAAGCGCAGGTCCGTAGCCGTGATAAGATGGCCGGCATGGCAGCAACTCCTGACGCTTCCCCTGAATCGCAGCCCCAGGAGGCCGATCGCGAGCGCGATCGGGAAATTTCGCAATGTCGCGCCTGGGCGGATCAGGAAAATGCGAATATCGCCGAACAGGAGCGCAACGAATATGAGCTCCAGGCACAGCAAGAGAGCAGTCGCGCCTTCTTCATGGCGGTAATTACCACTTCCGGGTCGCACTGAAACCTATCCAGACAAATTGCGATGCAGCCTTCAGCAGTGTCATCGGTAGTCGCCCAAGACCCGGCGCACGTGCCTCAAGAGAGGAGTCTCGGATCGCAGATTCTGCGCGATCTCGGCGTCGTTGTCCTGCTCGCAATCGCATCTCTCGTGGCTGGACTCACGTTGAACCATTTTTCAAGCGCTCCGCAACCTATCCTCTATCAAACGCCGGAGCAGCGCTTCGATGCCGAGTTGACGACTCTGGTCGCCGCGCCGCCGTTCAAGCTCGCGCCCGCAGCAACCGTCGGACTCGATAAATTCCATACAGCCGTCGACAGCAAGAGCGCACTCATCCTTGATGCGCGCCCGTCGGTGTTCTTCGAGAGCGGACACGTCCCCGGTGCAATCAATCTCGCGCGGGACAACTTCGCGCACGATTACCGACGCCTGACCGGCGTGCTCGAAGCCAACCGTGACAAGCCGATCATCGTTTATTGCTCCGGTGGCGAATGCCACGACAGCAAGCTCGTCGCGAACGCGTTGCTGAGTCTCGGCTTCAGCAATGTCAGCGTCTTCACTGGCGGATGGGAAGCATGGTCGGCGGCAGGATTGCCGGCATCGACGGGGAGCGGACCATGATGCCTTTCAACAATTCGCGTCGCTATGTGGTTCTCGCAGCCAGCATAGCCATGGCCGCCATATTCATTTACGCAGGCATCGACAAGATCCGAGACCCGCTGCAGTTCGCGGATAGCATCGCTGCATTCGCTATCCTGCCAGCTGTTCTTGTCAACCTGCTGGCGTTCGGTCTGCCGCCATTCGAGGTCGCATGCGGCCTCTTGCTGCTCGGGCCATGGACCAGGCGGGTCGGAGCGCTCGCGGTCGCTGTAATCTCTCTAATATTTTTCACGGCACTGGCGTCCGCGCTGCTTCGAGGTCTCACCCTCGACTGCGGCTGCTTCGGGACAGGCGCGCCGTCGCGACCGAGAATGTGGATGGAGCTCGCGCTGGACGTGGTGTTGTTCTCGGCTGCGGTCTTCGTCTATCTACGCTCGACTATCTGGCTGTCGCCGGAATAATCGCCTGTCGGAAGGAGAAATTCACGTTTATGAATCGTAAGAGAGAGACAGATATGAGTATTCATTTCAATCTCAGAACTCTAGTAATCGCAGTAACAATGACGTCGAGCCTGTTCGCGGCCGCTGGATGCCATCGCGACTCAGAGGGCAGCGCGGCCGCCGCTAGCGTTCTCACTGACACCAAGCTGGTCGATCAGAATGGCAACACTGTCGCGCTCACGTCACTAAGGGGCAAACCGCTGGTGGTAGATTTCATCTATACGTCGTGTCCGGGGCCGTGCCTGATGGAGACGGCGAAGCTGGCGAATGTCGCGCTGCGGCTGGGTCCCGACCTCGGCTCGAAAGTTACGATCGTTTCGATCAGCGTCGATCCTGAGCATGACGGTCCCAAGCAATTGCTCGACTACTCGCGTCAGCAGGGCGCGGATGAGAAGGGATGGTATTTTCTGACTGGAGGTCCCGCCGATATTGACCGGGCGCTGGCGGGCTTCAAGCTGAGCCGGCAGATCGAGCCGGATGGTTCCGTTGGCCACCTGGTGGATATGATGTTGATCGGGCCGGATGGACGGTTGGTGCGCGAATACAACGGCGAAATCGTGAAAGCCCAGGACATCGTCGATGACGTCAAAAAAACCTTGAGCAAAGGCGGTGCAGCATGAGACGAGCAATCATTTCTGGCAGTTCGGTTGCGACGCTCCTAGCGATTGCCTGCCTGTGGCCAATGCTCGGCGGTTCATCTGCGCACAATGGCGGTGCGCGCGGAGCGATGTGCGTCGCGGGTCATTGCTGTTGCACGGGACGGGCGGAAGCCGAACCCGTCGCGGCGAAAGGGGCGCAGGGACGCTTGACGCTAGATCCAAATCAGTTCGTGGGTCCGGTGAAGGAAGCGTACAAATTTGCCGAGCAGAATCCCGCGCTGCTGGCCGAACTGCATTGCTATTGCGGATGCGACAAGGCCGAAGGTCATCAGAACCTGCTCGATTGCTATCGCGGCATGCATGGCGCGTCGTGCGAAATCTGCACCGGCGAGGCGTTGCTGGCGAAGCGAATGTCGGAGCAGGGTTCGCCGGTCGACCAGATACGCAATGCGATCCGCAGGAATTTCGCCCAGGAGAATTGAGGCGACCCGGCCGGGCTATTTGCGAAGTAGGGTTTTTCAATCACAATCGCTTCGATGCCGTTGAACGCCGAAGCGCCGCCGCTCGATGAGCGCCTGAAGGAAACCGCGCACCGCAGCCGAATCATGATCGTGGCCGGCGAGGCGTCGGGCGATCTTCACGGCGGCGATTTGGCGCGGGAAATTCTTGCACGCGACCCGGCGTGCGATCTGTTCGGAATTGCGGGCGAGAAGATGCGCGCGGCCGGGGTGCGAGCAATCGTCAAGACCGAGGACATCCACGGGCTCGGACTTTCCGAACTCGCATCGACGATTGGGCGCACAGTCGGCGCGTTTCGCGCCCTGCGCCAAATCATCCGTCGCGAGCAGCCGGACCTCGTGATCCTGATTGATTACGCGGAGTTCAATTTGATTCTTTCCGGCACGGCGCGGCGCGCAGGCGTTCCGGTGCTCTACTACATCACGCCGCAGGTGTGGGCGTGGCGACGCGGCCGAATCGACAAGCTGGTTGATCGCGCGGATCGGCTGGCGGTGGTGCTGCCATTCGAAGCCGAACTGTTCCATCGTGCGGGCGAGCGCGTTTCTTTCGTGGGGCATCCCTTGCTCGATCGAATCGCCACGATCCAGAACCGCGACGAGACGCTCAAACGTCACGGATTCCCGCCGCGCGCGCGAGTCATCTCGATCCTGCCGGGCAGCCGCCGCGCCGAAGTTCGCTACCTGCTGAACCCGATGGTCAAGGCGGCGCGGATCGTGGCGCGCGATCATGGCCTTGAGATAGCGCTTGCGCTCGCGCCAACGCTGACGCGGGCCGAGCTCGACGAGGTGGGACGCGCAGACCTGTCTGGAATCCGGATCATCGAGAGCGACACCTACAACATTGTAGCGGCGAGCGAGCTCGCGCTGGTCGCGTCGGGAACCGCCACGCTGGAGACGGCGCTGCTCGGATGCCCCGAAGTCATCGCCTACAAAGTGTCGCCGCTTACCTATATCCTAGGCAGGATGCTTGTGACGGGAGTGGATTATATCGGGATGCCGAATATCCTGGCGGGCCGGCAGATCGTGCCGGAGTTGATCCAGGGCGACGTAACCGTGGAGAAGCTGGTGCGCGCCGCCGAGCCGCTGCTCAGCGACACGATACGCGCGGAAACGGTCGCGGCGCTGAAGGCGTTGCGCGAGAAGCTCGGCTCGCCGGGAGCGGCGGGGCGGGTCGCGACGATTGCGCTCGAGATGATCGCGTCCAGGACGACCGCATGAAGCTCCTAACTCCGATGCAATGGCGACTGTACGGCTACCTTCGCCGATACATGTTTCCTTATGTGTTACTACTCGGCATCGCGATGGCGGTGCTGTCGGCCGCCAGCGCTGGAATCCCGTTCATCATAAAGCTGGTGGTCGATCTGGTCACCAATCTAAAGGTCACTCATCAGCTCGACGCGCACGGCGCGTTGAAGCTGCAAGAATACTCGCTGATGCTGGCGGGACTGTTTGTGTTCCGCGCGATCGCGAATTTCGCCGACGACTACCTCAGTGCCTATATCGCTCAGAAGATGGTGGTCGATATCCGCGCCGATTTGAACGAGAGCCTGCAACGCCAGTCGCTCAGTTTTTTCAACCGTACGCCCACCGGGGTCATGGTTTCGCGAGTCATCAACGACGTCTCGCTGGTGGTGTCGAGCCTGAGCACCGGGGTGTTTTCGATCTTTGGCGACGGCATGTCGCTGATCGCGCTGCTGGTGACGGCTTTCGCGCTCGACTGGCGCCTCGCGATCATCGCGTTCATCGGTTTTCCGATCGTCGTCCTGCCGATCGCCAGCCTTTCCAAGAAGGTTCGGCGCGAGACCAAGAATCAGCAAAAGCAACTGAGCGGCTTGCAGTCGCTGCTGCACGAGACCTTCCAGGGAAACCGGGTAGTCAAAGCGTTCGGGATGGAGGATTACGAGCGCGCGCGTTTCAATCGGGAGCTCAAGCGGTTGTTCCGAATCTTCATGCGCGTGGCGCGGATCAAGGCGCTGACGGGACCGCTGATCGAGGCGCTGGGAGCAATCGCGGTGGTCGTAGTGGTGTGGTGGGCGGTGGGCTCGCTCCAGGCGGGCACGCGCACGCTGGGACAATTCGCCGGATTCTTTACGACCATGATTCTCGTTTACCGGCCGTTCAAAGCTCTCGGCAAGACCAACAACAGTATTCAGCAGGGGCTGGCCGCCGCGGAGCGGGTGTTCGAGATGATGGATCAGCCGAGCGACGTTCCCGACGACCCCGACGGAATCGAGCTGCCGCACGGCCCGCACAGCGTCGCGTTCGAAAACGTCAGCTTCCGGTACGGCGACGAATGGGTGCTGCACGATATAAACCTGGAGATCGGCGCCGGCAAGGTGGTCGCGCTGGTCGGGATGAGCGGCGGCGGCAAATCCACGATGGCGGATTTGATTCCGCGCTTTTACGACGTGCAGCAGGGACGCGTGACGGTTGACGGGATCGACGTGCGCAAGCTGCGGCTGAAGTCGCTGCGTGCGGAAATCGGCCTGGTGACGCAGAGCACGTTTCTGTTCGACGACACGATTCGCGCCAATATCGCTTACGGCAGCACCGACAAGCATCTCGAGCGCGTGATCGCCGCCGCCAAGCTCGCCAACGCGCACGACTTCATCTCGCGGCTGCCCAACGGTTACGACACGATGGTCGGCGAGCTGGGCGTACGCATCTCGGGCGGGGAGCGGCAGCGAATCGCGATCGCACGGGCGCTGCTGAAGGACGCACCGATTCTCATACTTGACGAAGCAACGTCGTCGCTGGACTCCGCCGCCGAACGGTCGGTGCAGGAAGCGCTCGAGCATCTGATGGCGAATCGCACGACGCTGGTGATAGCGCATCGGCTGTCCACGGTGCGCCGGGCGGACCGGATCGTCGTAGTCGTTCACGGGCGCATCGTCGAAGATGGCACGCACGACGAGTTGTTCGCGCGCGGTCAGGAATACCGAAAGCTCTATGACCTTCAATTCATGTCGCCCGAAGATCTGGCCGGCAACAGCGGTCTGGTAAACTGATAATCAACCGAAACCGATTTTCGATTTGTCATGCGCGCAGGTCGACGAGTCTTCGGTGCTGAGTGAGCTTTACAATCTGCTGTGGTATCCGGCGCTGCCGTTTGCGCTGTTGGCCGCGCGTCCGACGAGCAGACGGGACTATCGCGAACGGATGGGGCACGGCGATTTTCCCGATAGCGCGGGCGCACCGCGAATCTGGATTCATGCGGCGTCGGTCGGAGAGATCGAAGCGATTCGGCCGGTCGCCAACGGCCTGCTCGAACGTTACCCGGGCGCGGTCATGGTAATTACTACGATGACGGTGGCGGGGCGCGAGGCAGCGATGCGCCGTATCCCAGGTGCGACGGCGTGGATGCTCGCGCCGCTGGACAATCGGCGCGCGGTTCGATCTTTTCTGGAGCGCGCGCAACCGGGCATGGTGCTGATCACCGAAACTGAAATATGGCCGAACTATTTCCTCGAATCGGCTAGGGCGGGAGCGACGATCGCGGTGGTCAACGGCCGGATTTCGGAGCGATCGCTCCGCCGTTATATGCTTGCGCGCGGCCTGTTCGAAGATGCCCTCAACCAGGCGACCCTGATCTTGACGCAAAGCCGGGAAGACGCGCGGCGCTACGCGAAGTTCGACTTAGCTCCAAGAGTGATGGTCACCGGCAACACCAAAATCGAAGCGGTGCAGGCGGAGATGGTGAGTGAAGAACCGATTCGTGCCGAGCTGATGGCCTTCGCGCCCGGGCGGAAAATATTTGTCGCGGGATCGACTGCGGTGGGTGAGGACGCCGTGATAGCCGGCGCCTACCGGGAACTGCGCATGGACTTTCCGGAGCTCGCGCTGACGATAGCGCCGCGCCATCTCGAACGCGTGTCCGAGATCGAAACCGCGTTGCGCGCGGCCTCGCTCGACTACCTGAAGGCTTCGGAGCTGAATTCAACGGATGCGGCGCGCGACGCGGACGTTTTGATCCTCGACACCATGGGCGAGTTGCGCAGCTTCTATCGTCGCGCTTCGATCGCGTTCGTCGGCGGCAGTCTCGCGCCGGGACGCGGCGGGCAAAATCCGGCCGAGCCCGCGCTGGTCGAGGTCCCGGTCCTTATCGGGCCCTATCACGAGAACCAGCAGCAGATCGTTTCATCGCTGGTCAATTCGGGCGGCGCGCGAATCGTCAAAAACGCGCGTGACATAATCGGCGAAACTTCGAAATGGCTCCGCGACGACGCGGCGCGACAACTGGCGGGCCGCCGCGCGCGCGCGTCGGTGAGCCGAGGGTCAGGCGGCGCCCGGTTCGCCTTGAAGCAGATCGAAGCTCTCATTAGTCTCGGCTGACCGATGCCCTCGAGCCAGCCGAGTCCGAATCGCCCACGAATCGAGCGATTGTGGCAGCGTGATCTTCCCGCCCGCCTTCTTCCCGCGTGGGTCGGGCTCGCCGCCGCGGCGGGATTTTACCGAATCGGCCTCGGCGCGCGTAACCTGTACTGGCGGATGATGAAACGGCGGGCTCCGGTGCTGACGGTCAGCGTGGGCAATCTGACGGTCGGCGGAACCGGCAAGACTCCCTTCACGTTGTTTCTCGCCAGGCGCCTGCAGAGCCACGGCCTGCGCGTCGGGATTGTGAGTCGGGGCTATCAACGAGCGCGATCCGCAGCACGCGCCTTGCTGGTGGCTGACGGCGGCCAGTTGAAAATTTCTCTGGAAGATTCGGGCGACGAACCGGCGATGATGGCGAAGTCGTTTACCGGACCGATTGCGGTTGCGCGGAGGCGCATCGACGGAATCGCGCTGCTATGCGAGCTCGGCCCGCTCGACGCGGTGATCCTGGACGACGGCTTTCAGCATGTGCGCTTGAATCGCGACGTCGATCTCGTGCTGGTGAGCAACGAGCGCGGCTTCGGCAATGGTTGGATGCTCCCGGCCGGGCCGATGCGCGAACCGGTCCGCGCGGTCGGTCGCGCAGGCGCGATCATCGTGATGAGCTCCGGCACTGACGCCTCGGCAATTAGGCCATCTCAAATGAAGAAACTGACTTCGTGCAAAGTACTTCACGCGTCGCTCGGGCCGCGCGCATTCGTGATCGCCGAGCACGGGGTGTGGCGTGAAGCCCCGCTGGGACTGGGCGGACGACGAGTGCTGGCCGTCAGCGGTCTGGCGGATTCAAGTACGTTCTATGCAATGCTGCGCGAACTCGACGCTGACCTGGTCGGCGTTTTCGATTATCCGGATCACCACGCCTACACGACCGCTGATTGGCAGGCTATGGTCAATGCGATGCGCGACACCAACCTGATAGTCACGACCGAAAAAGACCTGGTCAAGCTCGAGCGGTTTCCGTTTCCGCGCGATTCGCTATACGCTCTCAGGCTCGAAGTGACGATGGACGAGGCTGATGACGCGCGCGCTCGACGAGTTGATACTGGGGCGCGTGACGGCGGCGGCAACGGCGGTCGGATGCATAGCAGAGGAAATAAAATGCTTGGAGGATTTCCGCGATGGCGCTGAGTCAGGAATTGCTCGACATCCTGGCGTGCCCGAAATGCAAGGGCGACCTGCATCTCAACGACAAGCAGGACGGCCTGGTCTGCAGCTCGTGCAAACTCGTATACCCGGTGCGCGATGACATTCCAATCATGCTGATCGAGGAAGCCAAACCGATCGCGTGACCCCGCCGCGGCGCGCGGCCTGCCAGCCTTCCGCGATGAACATGATCGACTCTCCGCGCGCCCGCCAGTTCGCATGGCTCGCGCTCGGCGCATACCTCGTCGGCCTCGGCATCTCGGCAACGCTCCGCTCGCAGGGCGACTTCAACGTTTACTATCGCGCAGGATATCGCGCGCTTCACGGCCTCGCGATTTACCCGCCGGACGACTCCGATCGTTTTCTGTACGCGCCGATTTTTGCGATCGGGTTCGCACCGCTCGCGGCGCTGCCACGCCATCTTGCGCAATTTGTTTTTTTCGCGGTCAACGCATTTTCACTGGTTGAATTGATTCTGGGCGCGGGCGTGATGCTGTTCGGCCGTGCACGGCGATTGCCCGCGGCGCTGATCGTCGTCCCGGTGCTGCTGTCGGTTCGATTCATCAACAATAATTTCGAGCATGGACAAATAAATCTCCCGACGCTTGCGCTCATCGTGTGGGCAATCGTCTATTCCGACGAATCTCACAGTGCATGGGCGGGCCTGATGATTGCGGCGGCGATCCTTATCAAGCCGTTCGCGATCCTGGCGGCGCTTCATCTCGCGATCCGCCGGCACTTCGATGCACTCGGATGGGCGATGGTGGCGGGAATCGCGCTGCTCATCGTGCCAATTGTTGTTTTCGGGCCGCGCGGGTGGCTCGATCAAACCGGCGCGTACGCGACCGCGATCGCTTCGATGACGAATCGATACCGCATGATGCTCACGAACCAGTCGGCCGTGTCTGCATTCGCACGCATTCTGAGTCTTCGCGTCGGGAGTGACGCGGAAACGTCGGCAACTGCCACGATTGTCGGGATGGGATTTGAGATGCTCCTGGTCGCGGCCGTGTCGCTCTGGGACTGGAAGAGCGATGAGAAGCGGAAATTTCGCGAGTCGCCTCGCGCTGTGCGGTTGGTTCTGCCTGATGCCCTCGTTCGCGCCGATTTCGTGGAAAAGCTACTACGCGGCGATGCTCGTGCCGTACATGGCTCTGACCGCGGCGTTGTGGACCGATCGCGTCACCGGCGAGAGAGCGCCGATTTCCGTCTGCACGCTGTTCGCGCTTTCCGTCGTGCTCAATCTCGCGGCGGGAAATTATCTGAACCGCATCGCCCTCTTCTACTCGGCGCATTTCCTTTCATCGTTGCTCGCACTCGCCGCCGTGTTCGCACTTTGGCTTCGCGCGAGACGACAGCAGAAAACTTCACCTGACCGAGGCAGCGAAAGCGTGAGGCCGCCTTCGCAAATGAAGTGGCGCACCGATCCAAACTTCTCGACGTTCAGAATCGGAAGCCGCGAACTCGTAATTCATCGCGATATCGCCTCGCAGGCCGCGCAAATCATGCAGAAGCTCGGCACGCTGACATCCGCGTCGGGAGCGGGCGCGGGAAATCGCCAAAGTGCACATCGTCTGAGCCTCGACGGCGGCCTCGAGCTGTTCGCGCGCCGGAGCCGGCGCGGCGGAATGATTGCCTCAATCCTCAGCGACATTTACGTGGGCATGACGCCGCGCCCGCTGAATGAACTTGCCGTAACGGTTGAAGCGCGGCGTCGCGGTATTCCAGTGGCGGAGCCGATGGGCGCAATGATCGAATGGATCGGTCCCGCTATCTATCGGGGATTTTTTCTTACTCGTGCGGTGCGCGGAATGACGTTATGGGAGTTCGTGCAGACTGACGATGATCAGACAGTTCGCAGTCACGTTCTCGGGCAAGCGCGCGCTGCGATCGAACTGATGCACGACAAAGGGCTCTTTCACGCCGATCTCAATCTGCACAACCTGCTCGTAACGCAAGCGAGAGAGAGTTTCACGGTGATCATCATCGACCTGGACAAGTCGCGACTCTTCGACGCGCCAGTATCTGCTGCGATGCGCCGCGCGAACGCGGCTCGCCTGATGCGGTCAGCACGCAAGCTCGACCCCGCGGGACAATTTCTCGACGCAACGGCCTTGGCGATTCTAAGTCCGGAATGAATTTCATCCGCGCTTCAGCGCGATCGCGTCGATCTCGATTCTCGCCTTGCGTGGCAGCGCCGCCACCTGGACCGTCGAGCGCGCCGGATACGGCGGTTCGAAGTGCTCGCCGTACACGCGGTTCACGATTTCAAACTCGGCAAGATCGATCATGAAGATTGTGGTTTTCACGACGTCGATGAAATCCAGCCCCGCAGCTGACGAGCACTTCACCGAGGTTCTGCAGCACGCGCCGGGTCTCGAATTCGATCCCGCCTTCCACCAGCGCACCGGACGCCGGGTCGAGCCCGATCTGTCCGGAGCAGAAGACCATCCCGCGCTGCTCGACCGCCTGCGAATACGGGCCGATTGCGGCTGGCGCCTGCCTGGTGTGAATCGGGGTTTTCATCAGTAGCGATTACCGTTCTGCTGGCCGAGGCGCGACACGCGCATCACGCCGTCGATCGCGCCGATCGAGTTCATCAGGTTGTTCAATTGACGCGCGCTGCTGACGCTGACCTCGAAGACCGCCAGCGCGCGTCCGTCGGCGCCGTGAGTCTTCACTTCGGCGGTCGATATATTCACGCCGGCCGACGCGATCGCTTTGGTCATCGCGGCGAGCAAGCCCGGTTGATCGGCGCATAGCACTTCGAGCCGAATCGGGCGTGGCGCTTCCTCGCCGTCCTTCCACACTACCGGCACGCGTCGCTGCGGATCTGTGTTGAGCGCATGCGGGCATCCCGCGACATGCACTGTGACGCCGCGGCCACGCGTGATGAAGCCGGTGATCGCCTCGCCCGGGAGCGGATTGCAGCATCGCGCGAACCGCACCAGCATGTCGCCGACGCCCGAGACCACGACCGCACCGCTGGCGGATTTGCGTGCTTCCTTGGCGGCACGTTCTCGCTGCGCGGGCCCCAGTTGCGGGGGCGGTTTCTCGGGACGATAGAGTTTCAGCTCGTCGGGCGTCAGCAGCTTCGCGAGCAACTGTGCCGGAGTGATTATTCCGTAGCCGACCGCGGCCAGCAGGCCGTCAACGTCGCGGCGCGAGAACTCCCCAAGAACGCCCTCGAGCCGCTTGGTCGATCGAAGCTGCGTGACGCTGAGCTTGACGGGCTCGAGCTCGCGATCGAGCAGCGATATTCCGAGGTCGCGGGAGCGTTCCGCTTGTTGATTGCGCAGCCATTGACGGATGCGCGATTTCGCACGCGCGGTAGCCGCGTAGTTCGTCCAATCCTTGCCCGGCACCTGCTTTTCGGACGTGAGCACTTCGACCGTGTCGCCCGAGCGGAGACGGTAGCGCAGCGGCACCATGCGCCCGTTGACGCGCGCGCCGGCCAGATGGTTGCCGACTTGCGAGTGGATTCGGTACGCGAAATCGATCACCGTCGAGCCGAGCGGAAAATCGAAGACGTCGCCCTTGGGCGTGAAGACGAAAACTTCTTCGGGAAACAGGTCGTCCTTGACCGTCGACAGAAATTCCTGCGGGTCCTTGAGATTCTGCTGCCATTCGATCAGCCGCCGCAGCCATGCGAACCGCTCCGTGTCCTTGAGCTCCCGCGAGTTGCCGTCCTTGTAGCTCCAGTGCGCCGCGATTCCTTCTTCCGCCACCTTGTGCATCTCGCGCGTGCGAATCTGCACTTCCATGCGCTGTCCACGCGGACCGATCACGGTGGTGTGCAGCGACTGGTACATGTTCGCTTTGGGCAGCGCGATGTAATCCTTGAAACGGCCCGGCACCGGCTTCCAGTTGGCGTGCACGACGCCGAGCGCCTCGTAGCATTCGCGCACCGTGTCCACGATGATGCGGAACGCGACGAGGTCGTAGATCTCCTCGAAGCTGAGCCCCAGCTCCTGCATCTTCGAATGAATCGAGTAGAAGTGTTTGGGCCGACCGGTGACCTCGGCCGCCACCCCGCTGTCGGACATGCGACGCGAGAGGATCTCGATGACGTTGGCGATGTACTCCTCGCGCTCCTTGCGCTTGGCCGCGACGAAGGCCTTCAGCGTCTGGTACGCACTCGAATTCAGATAGCGAAACGACAGGTCTTCCAGCTCCGACTTGAGCCAGTAGATGCCGAGGCGATGAGCGATCGGCGCGTAGATTTCCATCGTCTCGCGCGCGATTTCCTGCTGTCGATCCGCGGCGAGATGGTCGAGCGTGCGCATGTTGTGCAGGCGGTCGGCGAGCTTGATCAGCACGACGCGAATGTCGTTCGCCATCGCGATGATCATCTTGCGGAAATTCTCGGCCTGCTTCTCCTCGCGGCTCTGGAACGTGATCTTCGAGACCTTGGTCACTCCGTCAACCAGCTGCGCGACCTCGGCGCCGAAATCCGTCTGCACCTCCGCCAGCGACGCGTGCGTATCCTCGACGACATCGTGCAGCAGGCCGGTGACGATCGAAGGCACGTCGAGTTTGAGCTGCGCGATTATCATCGCGACGTTGAGCGGATGCGTGACGTAGGGCTCGCCCGATTCGCGCTTCTGATCGACGTGCATCCGCGCCGAGTAGTCGTACGCGCGCCGGATGAGCCCGATGTCGGCCTGCGGATTGTACGTCTGCACCCGCCCGATCAGGCCGGCGAGTTGGTCGGGAACGCTACTTTGCGCTAACTCTTCCACGGCGCGAATTCGCCGCGCAGGCGGCCGACCTTGAGCCGCTCTGCGTTTACGATCGTTTGAAGCCGCGCGACGGATTTGGGAATCTCGGCGTTGATTATCAGGTAGTCGTATTCGGGATAAGCCTCAGCTTCCTCGCGCGCTTTGGTGAGACGACGCTGAATTTTTTCTTCTTCCTCGGTCGCCGCGTCCGCGCAAACGTCCGGCAAGCTCATCGAGAGTCGGTGGAAGAACAAATATGCCGACCGCATCGTGAGGATACATCGCGCGAATCTGGCGCGCGCCCTGGATGTCGATGTCGAGCAGGATGTCGCGCCCCGACGCCACCGCGGCGTCGAGCGGCGCGCGCGGAGTGCCGTACGATGATTCGAACACACGCGCCCATTCGGCGAGCTCGCCCGATGATTGCCTGCGTTTGAACTCTTCTTCGCTCACGAAGTTGTAATCGATTCCGTCCGCCTCGCCTTCGCGCGGCGTGCGCGTCGTCAACGATACCGAAAACTCGAGGCCCGCAATCGCGCTGAGCGCCGCGCGATAAATCGTAGTCTTGCCCGCGCCCGAAGGCGCCGAGAGAATGAAGATTATTCCGCGCCTCGGCGGAATAGAATCATCTGATTTCAAGGCTATCGAAGCCATTAACCGGGTGCAAAGGTCCTTTCACTATATCCTATTCGACGTTCTGGACCTGCTCGCGCATCTTTTCCGCTTCCGCCTTAACTTCAACCGTTACTTGAGATAACTCCGCGGTCTGCGACTTCGATCCCATCGTATTTACTTCACGGTTGATTTCCTGGAGCAGAAATTCAATCGACTTCCCGACCTGGCCCTTGCGCTTGAGCAGCGCCTTAAGGCCCTCGAGATGCGTGCGCAGGCGGGTGATCTCTTCGCTGATATCGCCGTGCTGCGACACCGACGACGCCTCCTCATAAAGCCGCTTCTCGTTGACCGGCAGGTCTTCGAGCAATTCGCGGATGCGCTTATGAAAATTTTCCATGATGTCGGCGCGCGATTGCTCGGCCAGCTTTTCGATCTTCGGCACTGCCTCTTCGATGTTACGAATCCGCGCCGCAAAATCGTTGTGCAGGCTGCGCCCCTCGCGCACGCGTTCGGCATCCAGCGCCTTCAACGCGCCAAGCAACGCCTTCTGGCCAAGCTTGTAGGCTGCGCGCGAGTCGTGCTCTTCCTCGACCACGTGAAAAATTTCGGGCCGATTCAGGATCGATCCAATTTCCGGATTGCCGCCCAGATGAAGCTGCTTGCCGAGCCGCCGCAGTTCGGCGACGTACAAATTCGCCAGCCGGTCGTTCACCTCGAGCCGAACCGGCGGCGGTCTCAGTGCGACCGACTTGATGAAGATTTCCACTCGCCCGCGCGCTACGACCGATTGCACCGTCTTGCGAATCTCCGCTTCGTGCTCGCCCCATCCGCGCGGCACCGCCAGCTTGAGTTCGAAAAATCTTTGGTTGAGTGCGCGCACTTCGGCAACCACTCGCGTGCCGTCACGCTCGGCCATAGCCCTGCCGAACCCGGTCATGCTTTTCATGCGACTCCGCCCCTTTCGTCTCGCGTTTCTCTCACACACGCTCGATAGAGCGCGAGCGTCCGCGCCGCCATCTTATCCATCGAGTAATTTTCCACGACGCGCGCCCGCGCCGCCGCTCCCATCTGCGACCTCAGCTCATCGGATTCGATGAGCCGTCCGATCGCCGACGCAATTGCTTTTGGATCCGCCGGCGGCACGACGATTCCGCTGCGATCATCCTCCACTACTTCGCGCAACCCGCCGACATCGCTCGCGATCACCGGAAGCGCGCTCGCCATGGCTTCCAGAGCGGCCACGCCGAGACCCTCTTTCAGCGACGGCATCGCGAAAACGTCCGACGCCCACAGCAACTCGCGCGCGTCGTCGATTCTGCCGAGCAGCTTCGCACGCTCAGTGCATCTCACGACCGCGATTTCTCCTTGGAGCGCTCCCCGAATCGAACCCTGGCCTGCGATGAGACACTTCAGCTTGACGGACTTCCGTGCTGCCGCGAGCGCTCCGATCGCTTCGATCAGATAGCGATGGCCCTTGCGCGCCTCGAGCGCACCAACCGCCGACACTACGAACTCGTCATCTGCTATTCCGAGCGCGATCCGCGCATCCGCGCGTTCCTGAGGAGTTGGCTTGCGAAAGCGCTCGCAATCCACACCACTATGCACGACTGTGACGCGCTCGCGATCGACGCCGGCCGCGGCGAGCGAGTCGGCAACGCCGCCGGAAATCGCAACCACGCCATCGACTGCGCGATTGAACAGGTAGGGCGCGAACACGCGATTGGGCATGTAGTCCATCCGCCGCGTCACTATCAGCGTGCTCCCGAATCCACGCGCAAATGGCGCCATCGAATGCGCGCGCGAGGTGTGGAAATGAACGACGTCGTAGCGTTCGCGCTTCAGAATCGCGCGCAGCCGAACCCCGGCCGCAAGGTCGATCGCGTTGCGGATGCGGATCGGATGACATCTTATGCCCGCGGCGGTTGCCTGCTCCCAGAGCCGCCCTGCGGGATCGCAAATGAGCTCGGCGCGAAGCCCGCCGCGGTCCAGCGCGATCGTGAGCCCAAGCACCTGCGTCTCGCCGCCGGCGAAGCCGAGCTCGGGATCGACGC
The DNA here is from genome assembly GCA_963805315.1 of uncultured delta proteobacterium. Classification (GTDB taxonomy): domain Bacteria; phylum Desulfobacterota; class Binatia; order Binatales; family Binataceae; genus Binatus. Next base: position 250,193 of record CAWDTQ010000011.1, on the reverse strand, counting down.
CCACGACGCTGAGCGCCGGGGCGTCAGCCGTGTCGCCCTCCGCTGTCACTTGTATGGCGTCGTCGTCATGTTGAACTTTCTGCGTCATCTTCAGTTCGGTCGAATCAATCGAAAAATTTGTAATACAAAATTGCGAAGACCGCGGTCAGCGCGTCGCGAAGACCGATCTTCTTGCCTTCTTCGTAGGTCCGTCCCGCGTACGACACCGGCACTTCGTAGATTCGCCATCGCGCGCGCGCCGCCTTGGCTGTAATCTCGGGCTCGAAGGTGAAGCGATCGGCGTTGAGCTTCAACGTCATCAGCTTCTCGCGCACGAAGGCCTTCATCCCGGTCTCCATGTCGGTCAGGTTGAGATCGCTGACCATGTCTGAGAGCAGCGTCACCGCGCGGTTCGCCACGTAATGCCAGAAGAACATGACGCGATGCGGCCCCGACAGAAAGCGGGAGCCGAATACCATGTCGGCGCGGCCGTCGAGCATCGGCTCAATCATGCCGGCGTAGTCCCGTGGATCGTATTCGAGGTCGGCGTCCTGCACGAACACGTAAGGATTTTTCGCCGCCGCAAATCCCAACCGCAATGCCGCGCCCTTGCCGCGATTGACGGCGTGAAAAAAACATTGCACTTGCGGATGACTGAACTCGCGCAGAAATTTCGTGGTGCCATCGGTCGAAGCGTCATCTACGACTATGATCTCGGTGTCGAATCCGCAATCGAGCACGCGCTCGATTACTCGGCCGATCGTCGCGACTTCGTTGTACACCGGAATCACCACCGATATTTTTGTCTGCTCCATCAGCTCCCGCTCGCCTTCCTATGCTGCCCGAGAGACAGCAACGCGCCAGTCGTCGCGGCTGCGTTCTTGTGTTGTGACATTCTTCGCCGAAGCATCGCGGCCACGCGCCGGCGCCCCGCCCTCCGGCGTCGCGCCGAGAACGCCGCGCAGTAACCGCACCATACGCGCATCCGATCCGTATTCGTGACGCCGCTGAGCTCGAGATGCCCGAGCTGAACGAGGTTGCGCATCCGCGGCCGCTCGAAGCGGCTCATAATCGTGCGCCGAGTACGTTCGTGATCGATGAAAACAAATTGCGGCGGCTCGAGTCCGGTAATGAAAATATTCCACGGGGTCAGGTCGCCATGGATATATCCTGCCCGATGCAATCGCGCGACCTCCGCGCCGAGCGCGCGCAAAACGACGCGCCTGGCCGCGAGCTTCGCAGTTCTCAAATGACGCGCAACGTTGGATCCGTCGATTCGCGCGGTCACTATGATCTCGCGGCCGCCACGGTGCTCGACGCCGAGCAATAGAATTTCCGGGACGCCCACCGCGTCCGCCCGCAGATGCTCCGATATCGACGCGACATGCGCTGCGCGCCGGCGCTTGAATAGCCACCTGAGTCGATTCAGCCCGCGGATTGGATCGAGCACTTTGAAATAGGCGTTTGGACCCCCGACCCGATCGAAACGCTCGAAAAAAGTCTCGGCATGACGCGAGCGGCGCACGCGAGTCGCCATGGTGCCGTCGATCGCGGCGAAAGCGGAGTCGATCAACTTCTCGCGGAGCTCCTCTGAAAGTCGCGCGTCGTAGTCGGGCAGGAAGAAGGTCCATCCACCGCGCGTCAACGGCACTCCGTCAAAACCCGTCAGCCGCCAGGTCATCGGTTAGCTCCCCGCGTCGCGAGTGCGCGTCTGACGTTCGCCGTGACTTCTTCGGGAGAAATTCGCCGCATGCATTCGCGCCCGATTGGGCATTGACGAAGATAGCAGGGATGACACGGGATCGCGCCGCTGATTGCGAGGTCGGCGAAGCCCCAGGGCGCAGACCGCTCTGCGGCCGTTGCGCCCCACAGTGACACTACCGGGCATCCCACGGCGGCCGCGATATGCATCGGGCCTGAGTCGGGGCCGAACGCCACAGCGCACTCGGGAAAGATTGCGATCAAATCGCGCAGCGACGTGCGCCCTGCCAGGTTCAGGGCGGGCGCGCCGTCGAGGTGGCGGATAACTTCGTCGGCGAGCTTCGTTTCGTTTTCGTGGGGACCGCCGAGCAACACGGGAAACAGGGCCGGGCTCTCGCCGTCGGGACGCGCGACTTTGCGAATCACAGCGGCGGTCGATTCGGGAAAGTAGATGCGGCTCGGCCACGACGAGCCAAGAATTACGGCCAGCAGAGGACGCGGCGCGTCGCGCAGTGTCTCGAGTGCGCGCGCGCGTTCGTCGTCGGTCGCGGTCAGTCCGAATTCGATCGGCGACGGCGCGATGCCGAGCGCGTCGCCGAACGCCTGGTACTGCAGCAGCTTCAGGCGCATGTTCGGCTGCGGCGCGATCCGATGATTCGAAAAAAGATGGTTGAACTCCTTGGTGTTGGGCGCGGCGAAACCGAAACGATTTGTGGCGCCCGAGATCAACGACGTGAAACCGCTTTTGAGATGACGCTGAAGATCTATAACCAGATCGAAATGCCCTCTACGGATTCGCATCAGAAACGGAATAAACGTCCACGGCGCGTGAGCGCGATCATACACGATCACTTCGTCGAGCCAGCGATGGTGGTCGAGCACCGCCCTCGACTTGGGTTCCACCGCCCACGCGATGTGCGCGTCGGGCCACGCGTTGCGAATGCGACCGAGCAACGGCAGCGCGCGAACCACGTCGCCAATCGCGCCGAGCAGCACGATCAAGACGCGACGCGGCGGCGGCGCGATTGGCGGGGCGATGGCTTCAGGAGAGGACATTTTGAGACTGGTCGAGCCGGCTTTTGCTCCAACGCTCGATGATAACGACGCGGACCGGCGCCGCAAAGAGCAGGTGCGCAATTGTTCGCGGCAACGACATCCGCGTATAAGTGGCGCTCAGATGGCAGAGCAGCAGCGCAACTTGAGCGGTATCATCGGGCCAATCACATTTGCACTGCTGATCCTGCTCGGACTGCTCGCGATCCACGAGATCGAACCTCCACCGGCCCTTGACGAAAATGCGCCGGCAACGGAATTCTCCGCGGCGCGCGCGATGCGTGACGTGCGGGAGATCGCGAAAGAGCCGCACTCGCTGGGCTCAGCCGCAAACGATCGCGTACTCAAGTACCTAGTCGGCCGCCTGCGAGATCTCGGCGCCAACCCCGAAGTCCAGACCGCGACCGTCGCGCGACAGAGTCCATTCTGGCCGGACACGTGGGCGGTGGTGAACAACCTCGTCGCGAAGATTCCCGGCACGAATCCGACTGGCGCGATACTACTGGTCGCGCACTACGACTCCGTCCCCAGCGGCCCTGGCGCGGGTGACGACGGCGCATCGGTCGCCGCAATCCTCGAGACGATTCGTGCTATCAAAGCCGGCCCCCCGCTGCGCAACGATCTGACCGTTCTGTTCACCGATGGCGAGGAGCTCGGGCTGCTCGGCGCTACGGGTTTTGTCGCGACTTACCCGGCGCCCCACAACATCAAGGTCGTGCTGAATTTCGAAATGCGCGGCGACGAAGGCCCGTCAATGATGTTCCAGACCAGCCCGTACGATTCGTGGCTGATCGATCAGCTCGCGGCCGCAGCGCCATTTCCGTACACGACGTCGGCAGCGGCATCCGTGTACAAGAGGCTGCCCAATGACACCGACCTGACGGTTTTCCTCGACGCGGGAATGGCCGGGATGAACTTCGCGGCGAGCGGCGGAGTCACGCGCTATCACACCGCGCTCGACAACGCAGATTTGCTCGACCAGCGCACACTGCAGCATCAAGGAACCTATGCACTGTCGATGGCGTGGCGGTTCGGCTCGATTGATTTGGACGCTCCGCGAACGAACGACCACGACGCGGTTTTTTTCGTCGTCGGCGGAAAGTTGTTTCACTACTCCGTGCGGCTCGCTATCACGCTTGCGATCCTAGTCACGCTCCTGGTCCTCCGCGTCATCTGGATCGGAGTCCGTGACGGACGACTCCGCATCGCTGGAATAGCCGCCGGATCTGCGATCTACGCAGTTGCAACCGTCGCATCGCTCGCCGAGGCGCGCGGTGTCTGGTGGCTGATGAAGATGCTAGCCGGCTGGCGAATGCTGCCGGTCGGCACGACCTACGGCGGCTTCTACTTTTCGCTTGCGGCGATCGCGCTGATTTTCGGCACGTTGTGGGCGGCGTACGCGCTGATCTGCCGGTCCATCCATTTGCAAAACCTGGGCGCGGGCGCGCTCGCGGTCTGGACAGCGGTGATGCTTGTCACCGGCATCGCGTTCCCCGCCGGCAGCTACATTTTCACCTGGCCGCTGTTGTTTGCGGCGCTCGCGACGGGCATGCGCTCCAGCGCCGCCAGCGGTCCCGTCACAATTTCTGCCGCAATTCTCACGTTGGTCGCTCTGGCTCCCGGAACCATGATACTCGCGCCGTCGTTCTCTGGCCGCCGACGGCACCATACCTTTCATGCTGCTCTCTGCGTTGGCCGCAGTCCTGCTGTTCGGCTTGTCGATCCCGTACATGGATTTTCTGACCTACGGACAACGATGGGTCGTGCCCGGCGTGATGGGACTGCTCGCGATTGTTCTGATCGTCAAAGGCAACGCGGCCAGCTCGTTCACCGCGGCTCAACCGCATCCCGACAGCATATTTTATTTTCAGGACACGGACCGCGAGCGCGCGCGTTGGGTGAGCCTCGATTCACGCCCCGACACCTTCACGACGCAATTTTTCCAGCATCACGTACGCGGAGGATGGCTGCCGAAGCTCGTCGGGCTCGCGACCAAAGACACTCCTGCGAGCGACCTCGCGAAAATGTCGATCCATCGCGACTTTGCGCATCTCAATCGCGGTCAAACGACCGAAGGCGAGGCTCCCTTGATCAACGCCGCGCCGCCGACGCTCAAGGTGCTCGACGACTCGACAATCTCGGGCGCGCGCGCGGTGAAGATGCATATTGCGTCGGCGCGCGGCGCTTCGATCGTGTGGATGTCGGTGCCGGTAGGTGTAACGGTGCTCGGCGCCTCGATCGACGGCGAGTCGCCGGGCGATCGCGTCAGCAACGGATGGACCGGGTGGTACTGGCGCGCGCCGGCGAGCGGCTTCGATCTGACACTCAAGCTCGCGACGCCCGCACCGTTCGTCGTGACGGTGATCGATCAGACCGAAGGATTGCCGGAAATACCGGAATTCAAAATCAAGCCGCGGCCGGTCAACACGATGCCGACGCCATTTCTGTTCTTCGATTCGACGACGCTGGTCAGGAAGACTTTTGCGATTGGCGGAGAGCAGGTGACGCGACGCTAGCGGTCGCACTCGCCGCCGATCATGTTGATCATCCCGAACGTAGTGATGATGTCCGGGATCATGCGCCCTATCAGCATCTTGTTGAGCGCTCCCATGCCCAGAAAGCACGGCGGCCGCACGCGCACGCGATACGGACGCCCGCTGCCGTCGCTGACGACGTAAAATCCCAACTCGCCGTTGGCGCCCTCGACCGCCTGGTAAACCTCACCGGCGGGCACGTGGATGCCCTCCATGATCAGCTTGAAGTGATTCATCAAGCCTTCGATCGAGTTGTAGACTTTCTCTTTCACGGGCAGCACGACTTTGGGATCGGTGATCGTGACGGGACCTTCGGGTAGCGCCGCGAGCGCCTGCTCGATGATCCGCTTGGACTGATACATCTCCTGGAAGCGAACGTTGAAGCGATCGTAGTTGTCGCCGCGGTCTCCCACCGGCACCTCGAACTCCATTCTGTCGTACACCAGGTACGGATGCGCCTTGCGAACGTCGTACGGCTCGCCGGCCGCGCGCAGAAGAGGACCGCTCAGGCCGTACGAGATTGCCTCTTCCTTCGAAAATTTCCCGACGCCCGCCATCCGATCGATGAATACGCGATTGCGCGAGAGCAGCTTGTCGCAGTCGCCAAGAACCTGGTCGAGCCGCGCAAACGACGCCTTCATCCGATCCGCGAAATCCGCGGGCAGGTCATGCGTCATGCCGCCGACGCGGCACCAGGTCACGGTCAGCCGCGCGCCCGTCACCGCCTCGATCAAATCGTAGAGAAACTCGCGCGCCTCCAGCATGTAGAATGCAACGGTCGTCGCACCGACTTCGCTCGACGCCATTCCGAGGCACGTCAGGTGGTCGGCGATGCGCGAAACTTCGCTCATGATCAGGCGCACGTACTTGCATCGCTCGGTCGTGTCGATGCCGAGCAGGCGCTCGACTGCCAGCGCAAAGCCGACGTTGTTGATGCATGGCGATGCGTAATTCAGCCGGTCGGTGTAGGGGAAGCATTGCGTCCAGGTCCCCTGCTCGCACATCTTTTCGAAGCCGCGATGCAGAAATCCAACCTCGACATCACAATCGACGATGCGCTCGCCGTCGAGCTTGAGATTGAACTTGATGGTGCCGTGAGACGCCGGATGCGACGGCCCCATCTGCAGCTCCATGATCTCGTCGGACGGATCCGACGGCACGATTTTGTTCTTCCAGCGCGCTGGTAGTGACATGGCTCGGATAGGTCGCGCCTTCAGCGCGAGGAGCGAATCGGATTCACGACCGGGTCGATCTCCGGAACGATCGGTTGACGCTTGTTGTAAAGGTAGTCTTTGCGCAGCGGATGTCCCTCGAACGAATCGTACATCAGGATGCGCCTCAAGTCGGGATGGCCCTTGAACACGATGCCGAACATGTCGAAGCATTCGCGCTCGAGCCAGTCCGCGGCGCCCCACACTCCAACGACGCTATGTACCCACGGCTCCGGCCCATCGATGCCAATCTTGACGCGGATGCGATGGGCCAGGTTCAACGAGTTGAGCTGATAGACGACATCGTAGCGCGGTTTGCGCTCGAGCCAATCGACCGCGGTCAAGTCGGTCAGAAAATTGAAGTCGAAGTCAGGCTCGTCGCGCAGCGCGCGGAAGAAATCGTACGCGCGCTCGCGAGCGATTGTGAAGGTTTCCTCGTCGCGCTCATTTTGCGCGCTGAGAACTACGTCGCCAAAGCGTTCTTTTATTTTTTCTATCAGCATCGATCGCAGCCTAGTCCCAATCAAGCGCGCCGCGCTGCCATGCGTACACCAGTCCGACCGCAAGAATCGTGATGAAGATCAGCGCCTCGACGAACCCGAACATCCCCAAGTGCCGCAACTCGACCGCCCACGGATATAGAAAAATCACCTCGACGTCGAAGATCAGAAACAGGATCGCCGTCAAGTAGAAGCGCACCGAGAACCGCCCCCACGCCGAGCCGCTGGGCGGGTTGCCGCATTCGAAAGCCTCGCCCTTGATTTCGCTGGGGCGCTTGGGTCCGATCAGCATGTTGATCGTGCACATGACGCCGACGATTACGCCCGCAACCAGCAGGGTCACAGCCACGGGAAACCAGGTTGTCATTCTCTATCCACCGTACAAGAGCTTCTTATCTTCATATGAATAGCCGATGAGCGGGTCTTTTGGAAAGGTCGAAGATTTATCAGCCGGCGCGGCGGCCGCCGAGGCTCGCGTTCTACTCGTCTGGCGTGCTCGTTCAACTCTGTGTCACGGACAAAGAATGACGTAATTCGCTGAAATAATAGCGCCATTTGGCGCCCACCCACTTTCGACAGCATTATCTGTATTGACGTTTTCGAGCGGCGGGTCTAATGAACAAGTGTGGAGTGTTACGAGATTGTTGCGGGACGAACCCACCAACCGGCTTGCTGACAACCAGTTGGCGAAGGAGGAGGGAATTCAATATGAATCGCGCAATCAAATGGATAACTTGGTGCGTCGGAACTCTGGCTGCGTTTGTGCTCGTGATCTGGATTTCCAGCGCGCCTGCATCGGCTCAGGTGAAACCTGGCGATTTCATCACCCCCGACAACGCCTCCAGGGTAAAGGACCTGCTGTCTCCGGGACAGTACCTGCGAGTGCTCCACGGCATGACTATCAAGATCGTGCCGACCGAGCGTATCGATTGGCCGCCGCCGTACAAGGATGCGACCGAGAAATACTCGAGCCAGGTCAGACTGACTCCCGACCATCGCAGCCTGGTCGGTTACGTTGCCGGCGAGCCGTTCCCTATCGTCGATGCGAACGATCCCGACGCCGGCACCAAGGTGATGTGGGACGTAGCGTTCCGGCCGATCTCCAGCGACGAGTACGATCTGCGATGGTTCGATTGCGACAGCGTGTACTGGGGCAAGAACGCGCCGTTTCGTGAAATCACCGATATCGAAATCGGGCACTATGCCGGCTACAACGAGGTCGGCCGCACCGAAGTCGATCCAATGCCGATCGATCCCGACTTCAAGGCAACCGGCCGCTACTTTCTCGGACTCCTGTATCCGGTGCTCGCACCGCAGTCTGACCGTGGCACAGGAATAATCAAGTTCCGCTACGCCGATCCGAATGTCGATGACGCCGCGTGGACCTGGACGCCCGGTGCTCGCCGCGTCCGTCGCCTGAACTACGCCATCCTCGACACGGCCTCTGGACCGCAGGCATACGACCCGAATCACTACGAAGGTTTCAGCGGCAAGAACGAGAACTATAACTGGAAGTTGCTCGGCGAGAAGAACATGCTCGGCGCAATCAACGTAGAAACTGTGCCCGACATTCGCTGTCCAACCGACGGCGGCGCCAGCCACTGTCCTGACAAATGGCAGATCCGCCACGACTTCATTATCGAGGGTCGTCCGCGTCCCGGCCGCTTCAACTCGCTGTACAATCACGAAATCATGTACGTCGATTCGGAAGCGGACTTCGTGATGTCGAACGACATGTACGATCGCAGCGGCGAGCTGTTCAACAACTACACGTCGTGGATGCACTACGCGGATCGCGCGGAGCCGGACGCGAAAATCGCCATCTATCCGTTCAAGCGCGAATTTCAGGTCGGTTCTTCGACCGTCAACGTGCAGAGCGGCTTCTCCTCGGTTTGCTATCACCCGTCGCAGAACGCGCCGTCGCACGACTCATGGTTCATCAACATGGGCTCGGTCGATCGCAGCTGGTTCACTGCCGAACAAATGGCGCGCGCCGCCGAGGGCGGACACGCGATCGGCGGCGACTGATGCCCGCATGATCGAAGTCGCGCAGCCTGCGCGACTCAGCCAGGAAACAAACCGGCGCGGCCAGCAATGGCCGCGCCGGTTTTCTGCTGCGCGAGTCACACTCGCGCGAGCATGCCTTGCGCCGCTAGAATCCATCTCCGATGGATGACAGCGGCGCAATCCAGGCATGGGCGCATGCGGCCGTCGCGCGGCGATGGCCGCGCGCGCGCATCGACGCGATCGCCGCGCTCCGCGGCGATCTCTCGACCCGCCGCTTCTGGCGCGTCGCGCTCGCGACGCACCAGAAACCGCCCGCCCCTCCCTCTGCCATCCTCGTCGATCTCGGCCCCGACGACCTCCCGCGCTACGTTCGCGCCCTCAATCTTCTCCCGACCCCCATCGCCGAACCGCCGTGGATCAACGTGCATCGATTCCTCGAGTCGATCGGCGCTCCCGTACCCGCGCTTTACGACGCGGACCCCGCGCTGCGCGCGATGCTCGTCGAGGACGTCGGTGAACTCTCACTGCTCGACGCCATCCGCCGTCCGGGCGCCGACACCGCTGACTTGTTCCGGCTGGCAGCCTCCGAACTGCTCCGCCTTCACGTTGACGGCACCGCCCGAATCGATCATCGATGCGTCGCCAACAAGATCGCTTACAGCGGCCGCCTGTTCGAATGGGAACTCAAGGAATTTGCCGAGGTCGGCCTCGCCGCCGTCGCGCCCGACGCCGACTTTTCTCCGATCTCGCCCGAGTTGACGCGGATGGCCGCGCGACTCGATCGCTTCCCGCGCGTGTTCTCTCATCGCGACTTTCATCGTGAAAATCTGTTCATCCAGGACGGCCCGCGGATTCGCATCATCGATTTTCAGGATGCTCTCATGGCGCCCGCCGCGCAGGATCTCGCCGTACTGCTGACCACGCGCGACACCGATGAGGTCGTCACGCCGGCAATCGAGCGACGCATCCTCGACTTCTATTGCGCCGGGCTCGTGCGGCGCGGCGCTCCTGCTCTCGACGCGCCAGAGTTCATGACCAGCTATCGTCTGTGCGTTTTGCAGCATGCGCTCAAAATGATCGGACGCTTCGAGATGTTCGAGCGCAACGGCAAGACCGGATACCGCCGCTACATTCCGAACGTTCTCGCGCAAGCGCGCCGGATGCTCGCCGAGATGCGCTCCGATTTTCCAAACCTCTGCGCTGCTCTGATGCCATGAAGGCGCTCGTTCTCGCAGCCGGGATGGGAGAGCGGCTTCGGCCGCTGACTGACGTGACGCCGAAGCCGATGCTCGAACTAGGCGGCAGGCCGCTGATCCACTATCCGCTCGCGATGCTCAAGCGCGGCGGCATTACCGAGGTCGCAATCAACGTCCATCATCTGGCCTCCGCCATTCAAGACGGCCTCGGCGACGGATCTCAGCTCGGACTCCGCATCACTTATGCACCCGAGCCTGTATTGTTGGGCACCGGCGGCCCGCTCAACGGCCTGCGCGAGTTCCTTGGCGGCAGCGAAAAAACATTTGTAATCGCCAACAGCGACACGATCCTCGATCTCGACCTCGGCGCGATGCTCGCTTTCCATCGCGATCGCTCTGCACTCGCCACCATCGCGCTGTTCAAGCCCGCGAACCTCGATTACTACAGCCGACTCGAGATCGACGCCGCCCGAAAACTCCGCCGGATGCGATTGTTGATGCGTCGCGACCCGCTCACGTACGACGATTACCCGTCGGCGCTCGATGACAGTGTCGCCGCAACGCTCTCGCCGTTCATGTATTGCGGCGTGATAATAGCCGAGTCGGTAGTGCTCGACTGGATTCCGCCGAATCCACCATGGAGCCTGATGAACGGCCTGTTCGCCCCGATGATAGCCAGCGCACAGCCGGTGTTCGGCTACGTTCATGCCGGCTACTTCCGCACGATGGACGATCTGAAAAGCTACGATGCGCTGAAAGCCGAGTTCGCGTCCTCGCCCGCAACGCGAATTCTTTTTTGATCACCAGCCGAAGAACGCAGCAACCAGAAACGCGGCGATCATCAACAACCCAAACTCCATGTGCAGTTGGATCGATCTGAACAACCCAAGATTCAGCTTCTTCGGCTCGTGCTCGCGGGTCATGATTCGGATCTGATCGAGCGCGCGCGGAATCGTAATAAACACGGCCAGCGCAATCCACGGAATCGCGTGCAAAATCACCGCTGCGACCGTCGTCGCGTACGCCGCAGCATCCAGCGCGATCAGTTCATAGTTCGCGCCTGCACGGCCCAGCATCGTCGCGAGCGTCCGCTTGCCGTGCCGCGTGTCGTTCTCGATATCGCGAATGTTGTTCGCATGCAGAATTCCGGCGACCAGGAATCCCAGCGGTATCGACGCCCACAGCGCCGCAATCGAAAAGTGCATCGCCATGACGAAGTACGCACCCATCACGATCGCAGGTCCCATGAAAATGAACACCGTCAGCTCGCCGAGCGCCACGTATGCCAACGACACCGGGGTCGCCGTGTAGAAGTACCCGGCCGCGACGCTGGGGATTCCGATCGCGAGAATCGGCCACCCGCACAGGTAGACGAGCACCATGCCGATCAGAGCGCCAATCGCAAACGCCGCGATTCCGCCGCGCCAGACCTGGTCGGCGCTCAGCAGACCGCGCTGAATCACCATGCTCGGCCCGAGCGATTGTTCGCTGTCGGCGCCGCTGCGGAAGTCGTAGTAGTCGTTGATAAGATTGGTGCCGGCCTGGATTGCCATCGCTCCGACCAGCGCCAGAATCATGCGGCCGAGCGAAAAAAATCCCGCCGCGCGCCGCCACCGCGACACCCAGCAGCACCGGAATCGCCGCGGCGCTGAGCGATGGCGCCCGAATCGCCTGAATCCACACAGCCAACGCGCCCGGCCGCGCTCCACCACCATCAGCAATAGCGCCGGCTTCCGCCATGGTCAGATAAGCACCTTCGCTTCCTTCAGCCGGGCGATCTCGGCGGCGCTGTATCCGAGCAACCCGCCCATAATTTCATCGGTATGCTCGCCAAACATCGGCGCGCCGCGATACTGCAGATCGATCGCGCCGAACTGCACCGGGATTCCCGGCACGACCCGCTCGCCGACTTCGCCATGCTTCATTTTCACGAGCATGCTCGATTCGGAAAAGACGGGATCCTTCATCAACTCCGGAGTGTTGTAAATCGGTCCCGCGGCCAGACCGCGTTCGCGAAGTTTCGTCACCAGTTCATCGCGTTGATGGATACGCGTGCGCGCCGCGATTTCGTGCTCGAGCTCATCGACGTTCGCGAGGCGGCCGAACAGTCGCGCGAACTTCGGATCCGACGCCGCCGACGGCATCCCCAGCACCTCGCATAGCTGCGCGAACTCGTCATCGCTGGCAATCGCGATCGCGATCCATTGGTCGTCGCCCGCCGCCGGGAACACTCCATGCGGCGCCATCGATTCGTCGCGATTGCCAATCGGCGCCTGGTCGCGCCCGTTCATCAGAAAATCCATCATCGCTTCGGGCATCATCGTCGTCACCATCTCGGCCATCGACAAATCGAGGTACTGCCCCTGGCCGGTCCGATCGCGATAGTGCAGCGCCGCGAGCAGGAAAAACACCATGCCGGTTCCCACGGCAAAGTCCGGCCATGTCCCCCCAATTCCGCACGGACACGAATCGGGATAGCCGGTGATATGGCACAGGCCGGCAAACGCCTGCGTCGTCGGCCCGAAACCCACGGTCTGCGCAAACGGACCGTCCTGCCCGAGCGGCGTGCCGCTCAGCATGATTATGTCGGGTTTGACTTTCACCAGATCGTCGTAGGCGAGATTGTATTTCGCCATGTTGCCGACGGTGAAATTTTCGGTCGACGATATCGCTCTGCCGGACAATCTTGCGCGCGATTTCCTGCGCCTCGGGCATCGCAAGATTCAGCGCGAGACTGCGGCGCGAAGAATTGATCGCGTGAAACACTCCGCTGCGGTTGGCGCCAACCGATCCGTCCGTGCCGGTCAGGAATCGTACCAGGTCGGGCGCGCCCGACGTCTCGATCCGGATTACGTCGGCTCCCAGAGCCCCCATCCACGCGGTGGCATGCGGAACCGCGTAAATCCATCCGAAATCCGCGACCCGAATTCCCTCCAGCGGCCGCTGTTCCCCCACGATGATCGCCAGCGCGGCCGGCCGCGCGAGTTTCCGGTCCGCGACCGGCCGATTCTCGAATATCTTTTCGTTGTGCTCGCCCAGCCGGGCGCTCCTCGCACGATTCGCCACGGCGTGCGCGAGAACTTGCACGGCGCCCCGGGCATCCGCACTTCGCGAGCCGCAGAATGATCAAGGTCGATGAAAAATTTTCGCGCCTTGTACTGCTCGTTGCCCGCGACTTCGGCCGGCGAATGCACCGGGAAGCACGGCACGTGCTGCGCCTGCGCCTTCTCGAACGCCTCGGCTCGGGTATTCGTAGATAGCCAGTCGACTACTCCGGCCTCGATAGCATCGATATTCGCCGCACGGCTCAAAGTCGTGCCGAATAATTCACTGTCCATCCACTCGGGATCACCCATCGCCTTCTTTGCGCCGCGCCAGAAGCGATCGGTTACGGCGCTGAAGCTCACCCATCCGTCCTTGCACGGATAGACCCACTGCGCAGCAGTTTTTCGGCGAATGAGCAATCGCTGGAACGACGCCGAATCGCGCACTTCGTGCGAGTAGAATCCGAGGTTCGGACGAATCATGCTGACCATCGAGAGCCACTGGCTGACGTCAACATGCTGCCCCGCGCCATTACTCTTCCGACTATACAGTGCGCACATCGCGGCGGCCGCCGCTGTATAGCCAGTCAAATAGTCAGACTGCCTGCCGCCCAGCTTCAACGGCGGCTGATTTGCGGGATCTGTCACCTGATGCCACGGCGTCTCGAAGCCGACGCCGCTCATGTGCGTGGCGACCAGGTCGCCTCCGCGCAGGTTCCGGTACGCCGACTCGGCGCCAAAAAAAGTTATTGACACGACGATCAGTTTGGGAAAACGCGAATTGAGTGTACGCCAATCGATGCCGAGCTTCTCGTTCACTTCCGGACGATTCGGATTGAAGAGGATGTCCGCCGACGCGAGCAGATCGAACACCAGCTCGCGCCCGCGCGTCTTTTCCAGGTCGATCTTCACGCTGAGCTTGTTGGTGTTTAGGTAAAGATGCAGCCCGCCGGTTTCCGGGTCGGGCATCTCGTCGCGAAACGGTCCCAGCGCGCGCTCCTGCGATCCCGTTCGCGGCGGCTCGACCTTGACGACCTCGGCGCCGAAATCCGCGAACGACTTCGCCGCCATCGCCGCCGCCATGAATGGTATCGTGTCGAGGCACGGCAGCTCGACGACCTTCAGTCCTTCGAGCGCGCGCGGCGGCTCCTGGTAGCCCTCGAAGCGCGCCATCGCTACGCGACCGGCACCGCTTTCATGTTGTCGATGAGATCGATCAACTCCGCCATCGAGCGAATCACGTGATCGGGTTTGAAATGCGGATGCGTCTGCAGGTACTTGAATGACGCCGTTCCAGTCGCGACCGCGATCGACGCGCCGAAGCCCGCGCCCATCGCCGCCATGATGTCGCGCGGCTCATCGCCGACGTACATGCACGCATGCGGAAGTACCGCCGCCTTCAACGCGGTCTGCTTGAGACTCTCCGTCTTGTCGAGCGCGCGCAGCGACGTCGTGGTCTGCGTCACGACCTGGTCCAGGTACGACGCGAGCCCGACCATCGCGAGCTTCTCGATCAGCCGCTGCGCATCTCCCGGCCGGCTTGTGATGACCCCCGTCGCATAGCCGCGCCGCTTCAGCTCGGCCAGCGTATCCTGCACGTACGGCAGCACTTCGAGCCGCTCGGTCTTGTCGATCTCCGCCAGGAAGTATGCGTACGCAAGCTTCGCGTACTCGGGCCGCAGATGCTCCGGCACGCCCAGCCATACGTCATCGGCGGAAAGCGCCTCGCGAAAGCGCTCATGCGTCAGCGGCGGATCGTGACCAAGCTCGTCGAGTGCGTTCTTCGCGGCGATATACAACGGCCCGTGGATATCGACCAGCGTACCGTCGAGATCGAAAAAAATCGCCTTGAATTCGCGTGCTGCCAACGAAGATTCCTCTTCCCGCGCGGGAAGGGGTTAGGGGTTAGGTTCCCGACTCATCCGCACTTTCGTCCCAGTGTGTAAAGATGCCGGGCGAACTGTCAAGCGCGCATTAGGGACTCGGCTTGATACAGCAGCAGATACTCGCGCCGGCCTCCGATCACTTTCTTCACGTACTCGCGCGTTTCCTTGTACGCGATATTCTCGACCCACTCGTCGTCGGCGCCCGGCGATTGCGCGATCCACTTCGAAACCGCATTCTCGCCCGCGTTATACGCCGCGACCGCCCGAAACGCGTCTCCGCCAAACATCTCGAACAGATTTTTCAGATACGCCATCCCCAGCTCGACGTTGACCGCAGGATCGTAAAGCCGTATCGCCTCGGGATCGATGCCGTTTTGCGACGCCATCTTCCTCGCGGTCGACGGAATCAGCTGCATCAGGCCGCGCGCATTCGAACTCGAAGTCGCCTTCGGGTTGAACAAACTCTCCTGCCGCGACAGCGCGAGCACCAGGTACGGGTCGAGTGCGAGCCGCGTCGACGCGGACTGAAAAAGATCCCAGTACGCGCGCGGATAGCGCACCCGCTCGGCGACGGGATGACTCAGTTGCCCATTTTTTTCCATGTGGGTCGCCGCGACGATCGCATCGTACCACGCATCGGCGCGCGCGAATCCAGCCAGCACAAAACGCCGCATCTCGATCGTGCCGCCCGCATGTTCTTCGAGCGCCTTCAACTCTCCCGGCTCGAGCTCCTTGAGCCCAATCGCGCGCATCGTTTGCAGCCGCGCCATGTGGTACTCGGCGACGCCGCTGACGGCAGGCGCCGCACCGGATTCGGGATCCGCCGCCGACGCCGCCGGAAGATCCGGCTTGGCTGCCGCGACGCGACGGCTGGCGAGCTCGGGATAGTAGTTGCTGTCGGTGCTGCCGCGAGCTTTGCGAAAATCGCTCGAGCCTCACCGCTGTCGCCAGCGTTTTCCAGCGCGCGCGCACGCCAGTACTCGCACATGTCCCGATTAGTCGCATCCTTCGCCCGCGCCTCCGCGCTCTGAAAGCCGCCCGCAGCGATCCGGTAGTTGTGCGCGAGATACAGTGTCCACGGTATTCGAAATCGCGCTTCCTCGGCGGCGTCGCTGGCTGGATAGCGCGCGGCCAGTTGCCGATATTGCGCGCGCGCCGAATCGAGTTGGTGCTGCTCTTCGAAGATTTTGCCGACGCGCAGCATCGCACCGGACGCAAGCTCGCTGCCCGGAAAATTCGCTACGAGTCGATTGAACGTCGCGCGCGCGAGCTCGTATCGGTCGTCGTGCCAATAGATCAGCGCCAGCGCTTCGAGGGCAGCCGCCGCGTCGCGTCCGCTAGGCGCGATTTGCAGATACTCGAGGATTGCGCGTTTGGCCCGCTCGGGTTCCGGCCTGAGCGCGCGCGCCGTGACCCAGACCAGTTCCGCACGCACCGACGCCTCCGGCGCCATCGCGAGTCCCGCGTTGGCCTGTTCGTCAGCCTCGGACAATGCGCCCTCGCGCAGCAGTAACTCAGCTTCATCATGATGGTACGCGAGCGAACTCGTGTCGGCGATCCCGCTGTTCGACGCGAGGATCGAATGAACGAGCGCGCGCGCGTCGGCATCCGAGTCCGATCGCGGATACTTGTCACGCAGTTCCATCAATTGCGCGTACGCAGCCTTCGGATTTCCGAGCGCTACTAGCGCCCTGGCTTCCGTGATGCGTGCGTCCTGCTCGACCGACGCTTCCGGCCCCCGCGCGATCAGCCGCGACGCGACCTCGGAAGCCTCCGCGTTGCGGCCCAGCTTCAGCAGGTTATCCGCGAGCGTCATCTCGCCGCGATCGATCATCACGCTATCCGGATACAACCTGACCAGCCGCTCGAGCGTGTCCGCCGATCCATTCAGATCGCCCTGCTCGTGTTGCGCGAGCGCCAGATAGAAGAGCGCGTAGTCGCCGAGCGCAGGAAAATTGTCGGCGGCGAATTTCAAACGATCGATCGCGCGGATATTGTCGTGGTTCTGGTACGCGCGATAGCCGTCGAGGAACGCCGTCTGAGCGTCGGTGGGCGGCAGGTTCGTCGCGGCTATGGGAGCGGCCGTCGTTGGCGGGGCCGCGGTTTGTGGCGATGCTGTAGCTTGCGCCGCCGCCGCCGAATCTGCCCGTGCCGGCGCCGACGCGCATCCCGCCATCAGCGCCCCGCATAGAATCATCAGCGCGCCATCTCTGCGCCATTTCGCTATCATCTGATCTTGGTTACAGCATGGTCAGGGCATCTTCAATTGGGCTTTTTCAGTTGCTGATGGACGCTCCGATGTCGCGCCACGAGGAGTGTTGCCCCGACGGCGGAAAATGGAAGATTCAATTAAGGTCATTCTTGCCTCGGCGTCGCCGCGACGCCATCAACTGTTGGGTGCGGCGGGAATCAAGTTCGCGGCGATCGAGAGCCTGGTCCCGGAGCAGCACATCGCGGGCGAACCGCCGCGCGACTACGCACTCAGGATGGCGTACGACAAAGCTCGCGTGGTTTCCTCGCGCGTCCCCGATGCGATCGTAATAGGCGCCGACACGATCGTGGTGTGCGAGTCTCAAATTCTGGAAAAGCCCGCCGACGCAGCCGACGCGCGCCGGATGCTTGCGATGCTCTCCGGCCGCACTCACACAGTCGTGACCGCGTTTGCTTTAGCGCGAGCCGGACAAATGCTGGAGAGTTCGGCGGTCGAAAGCCACGTCACGTTTCGCAAACTGGCGGAAGCCGAAATCCAAAGACTACATCGCCACCGACGAACCGTTCGACAAGGCCGGCGCTTATGGAATCCAGGGCATCGGTGGCGGCTTTATCGCGCACGTCGAAGGACCGCGCGACAACGTGATGGGCCTGCCGACCGAACGCGTCGTCGCGGCGCTGGCGCGATACGGCGTAAAGCCCGTTTAACAAAAATGTCGACCCGGTTTGAAATCGAAGAGCGGCTCGAAATCGTGCGCGCGCGTATCGGAGCCGCGGCGCATCGCGCTCGCCGCGATCCCGCCACGATTCGGCTCGTGCTCGCGAGTAAGACCCAGCCGAGCGCGGCGATTCGAGCCGCGGCCGATGCGGGCGTGCGCGACTTCGGCGAAAACTACGTCCAGGAAGCGATCGCGAAGCGCGCAGAGCTGGCCGACCTGACCGACATTCGATGGCATCTGATCGGCCATCTGCAAACCAACAAGGCCAGGATTGCCGCAGGCGCGTTCGCGCTCATCCACAGTGTCGATTCCGTCCGCCTCGCCGAGGCTCTCGCGCGTGCGCAACCTTCGCCGCGCGTCCATGCACTGATCGAAGTGAATCTCGGCGCCGAAGCGAGCAAGACCGGCGTCGCGCCCGACGGAGTCGCGGCCATCCTGGATGCCGCCGCTGAAAAAATCGAAATCGACGGCCTGATGACGATTCCACCGCCTGCCACGAGCGCCGAGGCTACGCGTCCTTATTTCGCGCAACTGCGCGAGCTGCGCGATCGCCTTGCGACGCGGTCGGGCGTTGCGCTAAGCGAACTCTCGATGGGCATGACGGACGACTTCGAAGTGGCTATCGAGGAAGGCGCAACGATCGTGCGAGTCGGCCGCGCGGTCTTCGGCGAACGCATCACGTAAAACGTGACAAAAGAAAAAATGAAAGAATGAAGAAGCTCGGATTCATCGGCGGCGGCAACATGGCCGAGGCTCTCGCCCACGGCCTCATCCAGCACAAGGTTTTCAAGCCTGCCGAGATTATCGTATCGGACGTTGCCCCCGAGCGACGGCGCAAGCTCGCGCGCGCGCTGAAGGTCGCGACGACAGATGACAATACAGAAGTCGTGCGCGAGTCGGGCGCCGTCCTGCTCGCCGTCAAGCCGCAAACCATCGACGCCGTGATGGGCGAGCTCGCAGCCGAGTTGTCGAAAGCCCCCAAAAAGGCGGCCGGCAAAGGCAAGCTGTTCATCTCGATTGCGGCGGGCGTAACGATCGAGCGGCTGACCCGCGGCTTGGGCAAGCGCGCGCGAGTGATCCGCGTGATGCCGAATGCGCCCGCGATGGTGGGTCACGGGATGGCCGCAATGGTGCGGGCGCGAGGCGCATCGCCCGCCGACGAAGCCTTCGCGCTGCGAATCTTCCGCGCGGTCGGCGACGCCGTCGCCCTCAAGGACGAAAAACTCCTCGACGTCGTAACCGCTCTCTCGGGCAGCGGCCCCGCCTACGTTTACCTGTTCGCCAAGGCGATGGCCGACGCGGCAGTCAGCGAAGGCATCCCCCGCGAGCTGGCTTTACGAATGACGTTGAAGACGATTCGCGGCGCCGAGCACCTGATGCGCGAGTCGAAGCTCGCGGTCGCCGATCTGATTCGCGCCGTCGCTTCGCCCGGCGGCACCACTGAGGCGGCGCTGCGCCGATTCGCGGAGCATGGTTTTTCTGATATCGTTGCCGCCGCATTGCACGCCGCCAGCGATCGCTCGCGCGAGCTTGGCCGCGGAATCAACTAGCGGGAGCGTATCGCGTGTTCGCGTGGACCAGTTTGATTCTCTTCATCCAGCAGACCCTCGACGGCCTGCTGACGCTCTATTTTTACGTCGTGATCATCTCGGCGTTGATGACGTGGATCGAGCCCAACCCCTACAACCCGATCGTCCGCTTCATCTACTCGATCACCGAGCCGATCTTCGACTGGTTCCGCAACCACATGCCGGTGGTCTTCGGCGGCATCGATTTTTCACCGCTGATCGTGATCATCGTCATTCAACTCGTCCAGCAAGTGGTCATTCCGAGCGTCGTGCACGCAGTGATTCCCGGATACGCATGAGTCCAAGCGGAAATCCGCCCGCGTCGGACTCGCCCTGGATGCGAGTGGCTGTCGACGAAGTGATAATCGAGGTGACCGCCCGCCCTGGCGCGTCGCGCCGCGGCGCAATCGGCGTGACCGCAGACCGCCTGGTAGTCGGCGTCAATTCAACACCCGAGAAAGGCAAAGCAAACGACGAACTGATCGAATATCTCGCGCGCGAAATGCGCGTTCCGCGCTCAGCCCTGATGATAGTCCGCGGTGAAACCTCGCGCCGCAAAACGATCAGAATCGTGACGCACGAACCCACCAAAGTCGCGTCGCGGTTGAGGCAAATCAGCAAACCAAAGTAGCGACTGCCAGCTCAATGCGGGCGAATCGAAGGCGAAACATTGCCCTTTCGGTTGACTGCGTTGAGTTTGGTGGTTACCTAAGTATACGGAGACGCGTTTTTTCAATTAGCAGTCCCGACTTTGCGATGCCAATCTACGAATACAAGTGCAACAAATGCGGCGTGTTCGAGGCGATTCAGGGAATCAAGGAAGCGCCGCTCAAGAAATGCCCCACCTGCAAAAGCAAGGTCGAGCGGCAGATGTCGCGCGGCTCATTCATCCTGAAGGGCAGCGGATGGTACGCGACCGACTACGCGAAAAAGAGCACTCCGAGCAGCACCGAATCGGATTCAGCGGCGACACCCGCAGCGCCCGCAACCAACGGCGGCACGGTGTCGTCGAGCGATTCGTCGTCGAAGGGAGCGAGTGAAGGCGAATCGAAGCCGGCGACGGAATCCAAGTCGTCGTCATCTGATTCCAAGCGGTCGTCTCGATCCAAATCCTCGTCCGAAAAGTCAGTATCAGCCAAATCCGCCGACTAATCTTTATCAACGATTCCGTTCTAACAGGGACGAAGTCCCGCGGTGGGGTAGCACACCCTGCGGCTTTTTTGTTTGAATCGGTCGAACTTTATGCGCGCGCTGATGTTCGATCGCAAACTGGAATTTCGCCGCGACTATCCGGATCCCGTCTCGGCACTGGGCGAAAGTATTGTCCGCGTCTCAGTCGCCGGCGTCTGCGGAACCGACCTCGAGATCGCGCGCGGCTACATGCAATATCGCGGAGTGCCGGGTCATGAGTTCGCCGGCCGCGTCGTCGAATCGCAAAACCCCTCGCTCCGCGGGAAACGCGTTGTTGGCGAGATCAACGCGGGATGCGGCCGATGTGCGACGTGCTCCGCCGGACTCGCGCGCCATTGCCCCGATCGCACGGTGCTCGGAATCCTCGGCCGCGACGGCGCGTTTGCGGAATTCCTTCGTATCCCGGACGCCAACCTGATTCCGATTCCCGATTCGATGCCCGACGACGTCGCCGTCTTCGTCGAGCCGATTGCAGCAGCGTACGAAATCTTCGAGCAGGTTCACCTCGCGCGGAATCAAACAATCGTCGTCATAGGTGACGGCCGGCTCGGCGCGATTGTCGCGCTGGCGCTGAAGGGCGAGAAGTATCTGCCGCTGGTAGCAGGCCATCATCGGGAGAAGCTCGCACGGCTGGCTGACCTCGGACTCGCGACTGCCGAAGAATCCTCTGTGCGCGACAAATTTGACGTGGTGATCGACTGCAGCGGAAGTGGATCCGGTTTTCGGCGCGCAGTCGAGCTGGTTCGTCCGCGCGGAAAGATCATACTGAAGAGCACCGCTGCCGCTGCGGCTGAGATCAACCTGGCGCCAATCGTCGTGAATGAAATCAGTGTGATCGGTTCGCGATGCGGCCGATTTCAGCCCGCGCTCGACGCACTCACGGCGGGCAAAATCGATCCGCGCCCTCTGATCGATGGCGCCTTCGCGCTCGATGACGGCATAGCCGCATTCGAGGCCGCGAAGAATCCGCTCAACTTTAAGATCTTGCTGAAAGCGCCGTGAAAGAGTGAAAAAGTGAAACAGTGAAACAGCGGCGCGGCGGGCCAATAATTGTCGGAGTGGATACGGGCGGCACGTTCACCGACCTCGTCGCGATCATCGGTGGCGAAATTCGCGTGCACAAAGTGCTCTCGACGCCGGCCGATCCCGCCGACGCTGTCATCCGCAGCCTGCGCGAGATGCTCGCGGGAGCGATGCCGGAGTCCGTCACCTACAGTTCCACGGTCGCGACCAACGCGCTGCTCGAAAAGAAAGGCGCGCGCGTCGCGCTGTTTACTAACGCGGGGTTCGAAGATCTTATCGAGATCGGCCGCCAGAACCGCGACGATCTCTACGCGCTGGCGCCGTCGCGGCCTGAGCCGCTGGTCGCACGCGCGATGCGCTTCGGCGTCGACGAGCGCACGCTGTTCGACGGCGACGTCATCCGATCGCTCAGCCGCGGCGAGCTCGCGCGGATTCGCCGGCTCGCGGCGCGCAGCGGCGCCGACGCATTCGCCGTCTGCCTGCTTCACTCGTACGCGAATCCCAAAGCCGAGGAATCGATCGCGCATGCGCTGGCGCCTCTCGGGCGGCCGCTCTCGGTCTCGCATCGAATTCTCGCTGAGTATCGCGAATATGAGCGCTTCTCGACCGCGGTCGTGAACGCGTACGTCGCGCCGCGAATGTCTTCACATCTGAAGAACCTCGAGACCCGGCTCGCGGGCGCGCGCCTTCGTGTCATGCAATCCAACGGCAGCGCGATCGGCACGGAACTGGCGCGCGCGGAGCCGGTGCGAACGATTCTGTCCGGCCCGGCCGCGGGCGTGATTGGCGCGGCGAGCCTGGCGCGCGCGTTCGGCACGGATCGTTTCATCACGTTCGACATGGGCGGGACTTCGACCGACGTATCGCTGTTCGATCGCCGCGCGCGAATCCGCACGTTGAGTCATCCCGACGGGTACGCGGTGCGCACGCCCGTGATCGACATTCATACCGTCGGCGCCGGCGGCGGTTCGATCGCGCGAATCGACGCGGGCGGCTCGCTCCGCGTCGGACCGGATAGCGCCGGCGCCGATCCCGGACCCGCGTGCTACGGCCGCGGCGAATCGTGCACCGTGACCGACGCCGACCTGGTGGCGGGCAGACTGGTCGCGGGGAATTTCCTCGGCGGCCGGATGAAGCTCTATCCGGACCGCGCCGAACGTGCCGTGTCGCGGCTGGCGCGCGAGATGAAAACAAATCCGATCTCCGCAGCGCGCGGGATCATTCGCGTCGTCAACGCGAACATGGAGCGCGCCATTCGCGTGATCACCGTCGAGCGCGGCTACGATCCGCGCGACTTCGCGCTGCTGGCGTTCGGCGGCGCCGGCCCGATGCACGCGTGCGAGCTGGCGCTCGATTTGGGAATCCGGCGAATCGTGATGCCGCGAAATCCGGGACTGCTGTGTGCGTGGGGCGCATCGAGCGCGCCGTTGGGCCGCGAGTATTCGCTCACGGTACGCGAAACGAATCCGAACTATCGCGATCTGCTCGCGCGAGCCTCGGCTTTGATTCGAAGGGCGCGCGCTGAACTCCGCGCTGAGAGCGCGGCCGCGATTCGTCACGAACTGTGGGCCGACATGCGCTATCGCGGTCAGTCGTACGAACTCGAAATCGCGCTGACGCCGCGCTTTATCGCCGACTTTCATTCGACGCATCGCAGAACTTTCGGACATTCCTCCGCGAGTGCCGCCGTCGAAGTGGTCAACATTCGCATCCGCGCAGTCGCGAGAGCGTCAGCCGCCAGGCCGAAGCGAATCGCACGCCGGCTCGGGAAGCCAACGCCCGCTTCAAGCGCGCGAGTTCTGGTCGGCGGCCGTCAACGCGCGGTGCCGACCTATGATCGAGACTCACTCGGCGCGGGTGCGCTTCTGCGAGGACCGATCGTCGTCGTCGAGCTGAGCTCTACAGCGTACGTCGCGCCGGAATTCACGTTGCGCGTGGACGACTTCGGCAATCTCCAGCTGGAGGCCGCGCGATGAAGCTCGACTCGATCACGCTGGCCGTGATGAACAGCCGCCTGGCGGCGATCGCCGACGAGATGGGCGTCGTGCTCGGGCAGACGGCGTTCTCGCCCAACATCAAGGAGCGACACGATTTCTCGTGCGCGATTTTCGACGCGCGCGGCGAGCTGGTCGCGCAGGCCGCGCACATTCCGGTGCATCTCGGCTCGACTCCCCTCTCGGTGCGCGCGGCGATCGCGAACCTCGACCTCCAGCGCGGCGACGTCGCGGCGTTGAACGATCCCTTCGCGGGAGGAACGCATCTGCCGGACCTGACTCTCGTCGCGCCGGTGTTTATCGGGGTCGAGCGACGGCCGTTCGCGTACGCAGCCAACCGCGCGCATCACGCGGATATCGGCGGGATCGCGCCGGGCTCGATGGCGCTCGCGACGGAAATTTACCAGGAGGGTTTTCGATTGCCGCCGGTGAAAATTGTCGCGGACGGCGAGACCGCGCGCGACGTGATGACGCTGTTTCTGGCCAACACCAGAGTCCGCGAGGAGCGCGAGGGCGACCTGCGCGCGCAGATCGCCGCGTTGTCGGTTGGCTCCGAGCGGCTGCTCGCGACCGTAAAAACGTCGGGACGAAAAACGGTCGAAGCCGCGATGGACGGGCTGAAGGACTACGCTGAGCGCCTGATGATCGCGTCGCTCGGCAAGCTGCGGCCGGGCATTTATCGAGCGGTGGATTTTCTCGACGACGACGGCTTCGGCACGGGTCCAATTCCGATTCGCGTCGCGATCAAAATAGGCGGCGGCAAGGCGCTCGTCGATTTCACCGGCTCCGCGCCGCAGGTGCGCGGCTCGGTCAACGCAAATTTCGCAATCACGCTGTCCGCAACCTTCTACGTCATGAAATGCCTCGCGGCCGAAGCCGTGCCCGCCAACGAAGGTCTGATGCGCCCGATCAGGTTGCTCGCTCCGCCGGGCTCGATCGTGAACGCGTTGGCTCCGGCAGCGGTCGCGGGCGGGAACGTCGAGACTTCGCAGCGGATCGTTGACGTACTGTTTCGCGCGCTCGCCCGGGCGGCGCCGAATCGAATCCCAGCGGCGAGCTCGGGCTCGATGTCGAATCTGACGGTGGGCGGCTTCGATCGATTTCGCGATCGCCACTTTTCCTACTACGAAACGATCGCCGGCGGCGCAGGCGCCGCCAAGGGCCGGCCCGGTGCGTCCGGCATCCACACTCACATGACCAACACGCTCAACACACCGATCGAGGCGCTCGAGGCGTACTACCCGATGCGGATCACCGAATATCGGATCCGGCGCGAATCGGGCGGACGCGGCCGCGCGCGTGGCGGAGACGGATTAATTCGCGAACTCGAATGCCTCGTCGATTCGAACGTGAGCGTGCTCACCGAGCGACGGACAATCGCGCCATATGGACTCGCGGGCGGAGGACCGGGCGCGACCGGCAAAAATATTCTGGTGCGCGGCACGCGACGAAACAGGTTGCCGGGCAAAACAAACATCGACCTCAAGGCTGGCGAGCGTATTCGAATCGAAACGCCCGGCGGCGGCGGATGGGGCCGTCGCTAAACGATGAGCGGCCCGCTAGCTTGAGCACGATGGCGGAGCAGCAATTCTATGTCGGCATCCATGGCGTGATCGCGAGCCGCGGGCGAATGCTGGTGCTGAAGCGTGCGCCTGGGATGTCGTATCGGCCCGGCAGCTGGGATCTTCCCGGCGGCCACATTGCGCTCGGCGAGAGTTTTGAGGATTGCCTCCTGCGCGAGGTCAAGGAGGAAACCGCGCTCGATGTTGCGATCGATCGCCTGCTCGGACTGCACAGCATGGTTTCAGAGCCCTATCTGCAGGCGCTCTATTCTTGCCGGCTGACGGTTTTTCAGAATGTGCAGCTGAGGCAGGACGAACACGTCGAGCATCGATGGGTGACGCCGGACGAGCTCGCGAGTCTCGAGCTGATTCCGTATCTCGCGGCGATTCTGAAGCGCGGGATGTTGAGCTACGTGAAGTAATCGACGCGACGCCGAACTATCTTGCGAGCAAGCGTCCGCGCCAGTAGCCGAGAAAGTTGGCGCATTCGAGTTCGTGGTAGATCGCGCGCTCTGGATCGCCGCGCATCGTGGCGGCTGCCATTCGGACGCCGTTGCGCACCAGCTTGTCGAGGCGATTGTGATTTCGCAGTCCCGCAAAGGCAGTGCCCATGCCGAATGCGAAGCTCTTGCGCCGCAGGTATGCGAGCGTCATCCGCTCGGGCGGAATCATATGATGCACGATCGCGCGAGGAACAAAACCCATCGTGCCGCCGCGCGCCAATATTCGCGCGAACAGTTCAGTGTCCTCGCCCGAGATGGGATTGCCGCCGACCACACCGAGGTCCTCGCGAAATTTTCCGAAACGCGCGAACGCCGATCGCTTGAATCCGACATTGGCGCTGAAATAGTTCTCGAGCCGCTCGGCCGATGAAGCCGGCGCCGACTCGATCGCGCGACGGTCGTGAACCGCGAGCTTGACCCACAGGCTCGGCCCGAGCCACTTGGGCGGCGGCGACGACCATCGCGGGAGAACCATCCCGCACGCCGCGTCCAGATCGCGCCGACGCATGTCGTCGAGCAGCTCGGCGGCCCAGTCGCGCTCGGCCACCGCGTCGTCGTCGATGAAGAAGATGTAGTCCGAGGCGGTCTCGTCGACCGCACGATTTCGCGCGAAGCTCGAACCCATGCGCGGCTCGAACACACGGCGCATCGGGAGCGCTGCGCCGCGCGCGAACTCATCGATTACAGCGGCAGTATCGTCAGTCGATCCGTTGTCGATGACGAGGCAGTCAGGCTCGACGCCCGCCGGTACAGCGAGCGACGAGACGCTCGCGAGCGTCTCGCGCACAAGCGCTGCGCGATTGTGTGTGGGAATCGCGATTGTAAGCCTGATCGTCAATGCGGTCGCGCGCGCGCGCCAACCGCGCGCGCATCCTCATCATACCCGACTGACGCGGCGAAACGCCGCGTCAGTGCGTCGCAGGCGGTGCAGCCGCGGGAGCGGCTGCAGCCGATGCAGCCGCCGCGGGCGAAGCCCCCGGCGACGGCGATGGCGCCGCCGGCTTCGGCAGCGGCGCTCCCGATTGCGTGAACACGATCGACGTCACCGTCAAGTCGGGCGTCGCCTTTTGCTGAACTTCGGGCGCCGCCGTCAGGCGAAACCCGAAGCTGCGCGTCTCACCCGGCACGAACGGCAGCACCGGCCGCCCGAAATTGGTGAACTCGAGCGGCGTCGCGATCGGCGTGTGAACCTCGCTGAAAACTTCCTTCTTGTTTTTCCCTTTGCCCTCGCTATAGGTGACCGTGAACTGGACTTCGTCGATCGCCTTGTCGCCGCTGTTCGTCATCTTGCCGAAAATCCCCGGCACTCGCGACGCCGACATCTTCATGTCCACGTCGCTCAGCACGATTTTCGGGATATACGCCTGCGCGTCGGTCAGCTGCTTCTGCGCGTTCTGTATATCCGCGAGTTCGCGACCGTACTGGAACTTGAGGCCCGCGTTGCCGGTCGCCTGCTCCTTGTCCAGCTCGTCGAGAATTTTCTGATAGGCGGCGATCGCCTTGTCATAGTCATGCTTGTGGTAGAGATCGACGGCGTCCTTGTGCTCCTTGATGATGTTTTCCTTGAATGGAAAATCAACCAGCAGCCGCCATTCGCCGCCCTGGTTCACCATCACCATGTTGTCGTCGTAGGTGACCTTGGGGTAGGTGCCCTCGGTCAGGTTCTTCTGCGCTATCGAGTCCGGCGTTTGATCTCCGCTAAGCCCTGCATCTACCGTCCGCTCCCAGAGCGCGAGATCGGGCCGCGTCACGCTGACGGTGACTATCGCCTTGTCGCCATCGACCTTCGCGTCGCCAACTTTGTAGTCATAGGTGCGCAGGATGCCCTTGAACCAATCCTTGCTCACATCCGGCGCCATCGGGATCTCAGTCAGGAACTGATCCATCGTGCGATCGACCTGGTCCTGATGCGACAGCGCCTGATAGGTTGCCGGATAGTTGTAGAACTTCAGGTTGCTGAGATAGGTGTCTGCGGCTTTCTGTGGCGAATGACCCCCGCACCCCGCTAACAGAAACGCGCAAACCGCCACCGCCGCGAGCATTGCGCTCTTGGCTTGAATCCTGATTTTCATCATCGTCGAAGTCCCTCTTCTCACGAGCCGCAAGCGGATCGATTCTAATGTCACTTCCGCCAAAAACAAGTCAGCCCTTCATGGCCGCCGTCGTGGAACGTGACAGTCCTGCTTATCAGAAAAAAGGCGTGCTGCGCGACCGGCAGTGGATCCCTCGCTCACGACGCCGATGGCATCTGCTTCAGCTCGACGACGTTGCCCTCGGGATCGCGCACGTAGATCGAGAGACCGGCGCCGCGCGCTCCGTAGCGCATCGCCGGCTCGCCCATCACCTCGACCGATTGTTCGCGAAGATAGCGCACGACCTCGTTCAGATCGCGAGCCTCTACTCCTATGCACACATGATCGACGTTGAGCCCGGTCTCGACCCGCGGCTCGCCGGCCGGAACCAGGTCGATCATGCTGCGGCCCGCGCGCAGCTGAATCAGTCCAATCTGCGCGATACGACGTTCCTCGCTGAGGCCCAGGATTCGCGTATAAAAGTCGTAGGCGCGATTCTGATCGCGGCATCGCAGCACTACGTGATCAAGCTCCGCGACCTTGAGTGGAATTCCCATATCTGTTCCTCGGACTATACAGCTCTGGCAGCGTCACTATGCGCGGTTCGCGGTGGAAACCAGAACCGCTCGACTTCGGTGGCGCGCACCGCGTCGTCGATCATCCGCGCGATGTCGAACCGCGATTCCGCCGCCTCGACTTCCTCGATTCGCGCGCGCGTCTCCGGATGCGCCGGCACAAACAGCGTGCAGCAATCCTCGTCGGGGAGTATCGACGTCTCGAAAGTGCGCAGCCGGCGCGCCTGCTCGATAATCTCGTTCTTGTCCATCCCGACCAGCGGCCGCATGACCGGGAACGCCGCCGCCTTCTCGATCACCGCCATGTTTTCCAGCGTCTGCGACGCCACCTGCCCCAGGCTCTCGCCCGTTACCAGCACCGTCGCATCCGAACGCTCCGCAAGCGCGCTCGCGATTCGCAGCATGAAGCGCCGGTACAGCACCACGCGCAGCGGACGCAAAGTGTTCGCAACAATCTCGCGCTGCAGATTTCCAAACGGCACCAGCATCAGCGTCGATCGCGCCTGCCATCGCGTCAGATGAGCCGCCAGCTCCGCCGCCTTCTCCCGGCTCGCGGCGGAAACGAGCGGATGCGCGTGGAAATGCACGAAGTCCAGCCTGAGCCCGCGACGCATCATGCGATGCGCCGCGACCGGCGAGTCGATCCCGCCCGACAGCAGCGCCATTCCACGCCCGGTGACTCCTACCGGCAGTCCGCCCGCGCCCGGCATCTTGCCGGCGGAAACGTACGCGGCGTCATTCATAATCTCGATCGATATCGTGAGCTCGGGCGCGCTGAGGTCCACTTCGAAACCGAGCGCATCCTGCACTTCGCCGCCAACCGCGCGATCTATCTCCACCGAGTTCATCGCGAATCGCTTGTCCTCGCGCTTGGTCCGCACCGCAAAGGTTTTCGCCTTGCTTCCCGTCGCGCGCTTGATCGCTTCGCGCGCGATCGACTCGATGTCGCGCGGCGTCGAGTAGCTCAGCGAAAAATTCTGCAAGCCGAAAATCAGCGCCGCGCGCTCGGCTGCGGTTTCGTCGCTCAGCTCGTCCGGGATTTGCACTATCAGACGCGGCCCGACGCTGCGCATATTGCCCAGCCGGTAGTCGCAGAAGATATCGCGCAGATTCTGCTTGACCTGATCGATGAATCGCCACTGATTGCGCCCCTTGAGCGCGATTTCGTGGTACCTGCCAATCAAATATCGCATCTTGATAGTTGCTCGCGCGCGCAACCGCCGGACTTGAGGTTAACCCACGCGCGGGCACCATTGGAATCCGGCCCGCGCTTGCAAGCAGGGCACTCGCGCGCGATTATCTGTAGTGATGGTTGACGACAACTACTCGACGTTTGCCGGCCAGGTCGAGACCATTCGACGCAAGCTTTCCACCGTCGCTCCCGCGCCGCGCGAGGCGCTCGCGAACAAATCGAACGCCGCCGCCGTGCTGATACCGATGTTCGAGCGCGGCGGCGACCTTCACATCGTCTATATCCGCCGCTCCGACCACGTCGCGAGCCATCGCGGGCAGGTCGCATTTCCCGGCGGCCGCGTCGACGCCGTCGATGCGACCCTGCTCGACGCCGCTCTGCGCGAGGCGCACGAAGAAGTCGGCCTCCATCCGTCCACCGTCGAGGTCATCGGAGCTTTCGCCACGATGCAAACGGCGACCAGCGGAATCGTCGTCGCCCCATTTGTCGGCGTCATCCCATCCGACGCGCCGCTCAAGCCGCAACTCTCCGAGGTCGCGCAAATCTTCGACGTGCCTCTGACCGCGCTGCGCGATCCGAAGTTTCGCGGCGACTACGAATGGAAGAGCGAGGGACCGGCGAGCCGCTCTGCAAAATTTCCGGCGATACTCTACGGCGGCCAGACGATCTGGGGCCTCACGCTGCGCATCACGCTCAACCTGCTCGAGCTGCTCGATCCGGCGAAAACCTGAACCGGCGAAATCGCGAGTCTTATTCCTCCAAGCGAAGAAATAGAATTTCCGAACGGGAGAATTTAATGGGACGCAACATTCTTTTCATCACCACCGACCAGCAGCGCTACGATGCGCTCGGATGCAACGGCGGCACGATCGCGAAGACGCCGGTGGCGGACAGGCTCGCCGCCAGCGGAATCAACTATCGCCGCGCGCACAATCAGAATGTCGTCTGCATGCCGGCGCGCTCGACCATGATTACCGGCCAGTACGTGCGCACTCACGGCGTCGTCGCCAACGGCGTCGCGCTGCCGCCCGATTCGCCGAGCGTCGCCGCCTATCTTCACGAGCAGGCCGGCTACCATACCGCGCTGCTGGGCAAGGCGCACTTCGAGCCCGCTTTCGATTTGCAGGGGCGATGGTTCGAGAACCAGATGGCGCGCAAGGATTCGACCGGCCCGTATCGCGGCTTCGATCGGATGGAACTCGCGATGCACTCGCCGGTCGGCGGATGGCATTATTCGCTGTGGTTGCAGAAGAACCATCCGGACGAGATTGCCGGCTTTGCGCCGATTCTGAGCGCGATGCCCGGCGGCGACACCGGCGCGCCCGAAGTTAAGTACAATCCCGTTCCGCGCGAGCACTACCACACCGACTGGGTGGCCGCGCGCACGATCGCATACCTCGATTCGCTCGATCCCGACGACAACTGGTTCGTGTGGATGAGTTTCCCCGACCCGCATCATCCGTGGGACCCGCCGGAGCACGAGGCGCGGCGAATCAACTGGCGCGATCTCGATCTGCCCGCCGGCTATCCGGGCTCGCGCGAAAAGATCGAAAAAATACTGGCCGGCAAGCCGCGCCATTGGCTCGATTGGTACGAAGGCCGCTTCCGCAACTTCGAAGGCGGGCCCGCCAGCTTCGTTCCGTGCCAGCTCACCGAGGATCAGATTCGCGAAGTCAACGCGATGACCCATGTCGAGAACGAATTGATCGACCAGGCTTGCGGCAAGGTGCTCGCGCGAATCGCCGAGCGCGGATGGGAGTCGCGCACCGACGTTTTCTTCACGACCGACCACGGCGAGCTGCAGGGCGACTTCGGATTGCTCTACAAGGGTCCGTATCACGTTGACGCGCTGATGCGGCTGCCGATGATCTGGCGTCCCGCGCCGTCGGCCAAGGTTGCGCACAATGAAATCGCGGAGCCGGTCGGGCAGCTCGATCTCGCGCCGACGTTCTGCCAGATCGCCGGCGTCCCGGTTCCCGACTGGATGCAGGGCAAGCCGCTGCCGACCGCGCCCGGCTCCGGCCGCGAGCGCGTCATAACGGAATGGGACAGCCAGTTCGCCGCGATCGGGATGCATCTGCGGAGCATCTATCGCGACGGTTACACGCTGACCGTTTACGAGAAATCGACTCGCGGCGTCGGCTACGACCTGGCCAACATTCCGCCGATGCTCGCGCCGCGCGGTCCGCTTTTCGATATCCGCTACGACGGCACCGAGGGCGAGCTCTACAACTTGCGCGAGGATCCGATGCAATGGCGCAATCTGTGGAACGATCCGGCGTACGCAAAGCTGAAATCCGATCTGCGCGCCGACCTGTACGACAATTTGCCGCCGGAGCGGAATCCCAAGCTCCCCGTCGAGGCGCCGGCTTGAGGTAGGATAGAAGGGTAAATCATTTTATCAAATGTGAAACCCGCGATGGGTTTCACACTTCCTTCGGCAGGGGTGACCCCTGCACCCAGTACCAAGACAAAGATGCGGGACTTCTATTTCCTCTGATTCCTATTGAGTTTTAGCCTGATACTTAAAGCTATGTGGAGATATCACGCTTGACTCCGTATCTACAGATTGTGAATATTATATAACTGTTAGCATGAAAAAGGGCGTGCGGGACGAAATCCAGGCCGCTCAAAGGCAAATGCGAACAGTTGCGAATACGAATCGGGGAGGAACAACACAAGTGGCGTCATTTCGGGAAGATGAGAAGTCAGAGGTGTCGGGACCTCGAACTCAAGCTCAACCAGCCAGCGTCTTCGAGGAGTTCTGCCGCGACCGCGAGAGCATCCGCAGCCTCGGCGTGACGACCCAGGAGCTGGAGGCACTGTCTCGCGCATCACTGCTCGGAGCTCTGACATGCAAGGAAGATGTGCTGTTCATCCTGCGGCATCTCCGCGAAAAAGTGCATCCCACGAAGATGGAAGTGTCGATAGCGGACAGCCACAAGATGACCGAAGACCTTCGCCATGCGGCATTGACCAAGCTGAACGAACGAGATGCGCTGATCGCCAGACGCAACAACTCCGCCGTAGGCCGTATAAGGTTGATCCTCCGGCAAGCGTATTCAGTTGTCTCCCGACGATTCGAAAAGCCATATAGGCTCGCGCGTCGATCTATTGACGCGACAATTGCGCCAACTTACCTTCGCGGCAGAGAAAATCCATGATCTGCGTCCAGCCGGGATCAATTTTCTAGCTGTGTCCGCGCGGCGTCCCGTCCGCCAGCATTTCGAAGTACGACACGTCGATCAGATCGGGCTGCTCCACTCCGAGCGCGGCGAGGATTTCATCGACGGCGACGCGGCTGCGCTCGGGGTCGTCGCCGTCTGCTATCACCGCCTCGATTTCGCCGAACTGTCCGAGCTTCGCGACTCGATCGAGATGCAGGCGGACGTTGTCGCGCATCATCAAAATGCGTACTTTTTCGACTATCGGCAATCGTGCCGAGCGCGTCGGCAAGAATTCGGAGCGTCCGCGGCGGATCGGCGATCGGCAATATCTCGTAGTCACTCAGCATCAGCGGCCCGCTTTCGCTTCGATGGTAGAAGATCAGAATGGCGCTGCCGTTTTCCTCGCGCAGTTTCAGCTTGCCGTTGGCGACACGAAAGAAAGTGTCGCGCTGATTGAGTATCGCGCGGCGCGTGTATCCGAACGCCGTCGCGCGCGCCTCAGCCTGACCGAGATCGATGAGCCTGAATTTCGCTTCGAGATTTTTCATCTTTCCCGTGTCATTCTGAGCGTAGCGAAGAATCCCGGAAGGCACCGCATCAACGTTCGCTGCCTCTGCTATCGCAGACACGCCATGATGCTGTCAGTTCAGAGCAGTGCTGCGTCGTGCATCGCTCCGGGTCTTCGCTGCGCTCAGAATGACACAAAGCACATGCAGTGCTAGGGAGAGAGGGGCAGAACGGAAATTCATTTGAGTAAGTCGCACGAAACGAATCCGGACGATATGAAACTGCTGGAGGCAGGTTTCGATCCTGCGCTCGCGCCTGCCGAGGCGGTTGCGAAACTTCGCGCGCTGAGAGGCGCGCCCGGCGTTGCGGACGTCGCTATTGCGCGGGCGCTCGGGACGATTGCGGATCCGGGCGCCGCCGCGATGCTGGTCGAAATGGAAGCGAAGGCGGCCGGCGCGATACGGCGCGAAGTCCGCCGCGCGCTGTACAAACTCAAGCAGCACGGAATCGACGCGCCCGCGCCGGTCCAACTCATGCGACCATCGCCATGCACGACACCGACATTGAAAAGGAGATAGCGGCGATGCTCTCGCCCGTTGACGGCGAAGGCGCGCGGATCGTGTGGATCGTCAAGCCGCGCATGCAGGGCGGCGTGTTGCGGATGTGGGCGCTGATCTCCGACCGCGACGGTTTGGTCGGCGCGCAGAACAGCTCGTTGTCGCGGCGCGAATTGAAGTCCGAGCGCGAGGAAATCGACCGCCGCGCGCAGGTCAAGCTGGTTGACGCCGACTGGCGCGTCGCCGACTTTATCGCGTGCGAGGCCTGGCGCATCACGCCCGAGTCGCGGCGCGGTCAGGTCGGCAACTTCCTCACGCTGCGCTCGGAGTTGATCGCGTCGCCACCGCCGACCGACCTGGTGCATCCGGTTTATGCAGAGCTGGCGGCAGAGGCTGCCGCTGAGCCGACGGTCGAACTGCTCAAGGAACCGGAGCTGCTCGAATGGCGGCTGCCCGACTCGTTGCTGAAACCTTACGTCGATGAGATTGCGAGCGCCGGCGAAAGCGTGATCGTCCTGAGCCCCGTGCACAAGCAGGAGCGCGTGAATGCCGTGATCGATCGCGCGACCGCCGAAATCCTGAGCGGCGACAACGGCTT
Organism: uncultured delta proteobacterium; assembly: GCA_963805315.1. Classification (GTDB taxonomy): domain Bacteria; phylum Desulfobacterota; class Binatia; order Binatales; family Binataceae; genus Binatus. Next base: position 215,643 of record CAWDTQ010000011.1, on the reverse strand, counting down.
GCGAATCCGGCGGCGGTTCGAGGATATCGCGTACTACCTGGCGCGGGTCGGACGCCGCGCACAGGCGGGATGGGCCGTGGCAGCGGCGGCGCGTCTGCGTGACGGAGTCAATGTGACGAAGGAACTTTTCTTTCAGGCTTTTATCCGCACGCAACTCGGCACCGTCGCGGCCGCCGAGCAGCAGAAGGCCGAGGATGAACCGCGGCTGATCATGACGCCGGCCGAGGCGATGCGCGCGCGCGAAGCGCGAGGAGCGCGGAGCCGGCGCCGGTAGCACCCAGTGATAAGAAAGAGGCATCGATGATCGATCAACAGCCGCTGCGCGGGATTCGCGTGCTGGATCTGACGCGCGTTCTGGCGGGTCCGTTCTGCACGATGAACCTGGCGGACCTCGGCGCCGAGGTAATCAAGATTGAAATGCCGGGACGCGGCGACGACTCGCGCAGCTTTGCGCCGACGATGCCGTCGGGCGACTCGGGCTACTTCTACAGCGTCAATCGCGGCAAGCGCAGCGTCACGCTCGACCTGCGGATCGAAGAAGGGCGCAGCGGTCTTTCTCGAGCTTGCGGCAAAATCTGATGTAGTGGTTGAGAATTTCTCGCCGGGCACCATGGATCGTTTCAAGCTCGGCTATGCGCAGCTCAAAGCCGCCAATCCGAAAATTATTTTGTGCTCGATTTCAGGTTTCGGGCAGACCGGGCCGAAGACCGCGGCGCCCGCTTACGATATCGTGGCGCAGGCGCTCGGCGGCACCATGAGTATCACCGGCAGTCCCGGCGGAGAGCCGGTCAGATGCGGCGTGTCGATCGGCGACCTGTCGGCGGCGCTGTACGGCGTGATTGCGATCATGTCGGCGCTTCGGGTGCGCGACCGCGACGGCGTCGGCAATCACGTCGATATCGCGATGCTCGATTGCCAGGTCGCGATGCTCGAGGACGCGCTCGCGCGCTACTCGGTGTCGGGCAGGATTCCCCGGCGGCTCGGCACGCGGCATCCGTCGATCACGCCGTTCCAGCAGTTTCGCGCGGCCGACGACTACTTTGTGATGGGCGCGGGCAACGAGGCGATTTGGCTCCGCTTCTGCGACGCGCTTGCGATGCCGAATCTCAAGGACGACCCGCGCTTCGTGACCAACGCGGATCGTACGGCGCACCATCCGGAGCTCGAGGCAATTCTCGCGCGCATTTTCTCAACGCATCCGCGCGACTATTGGCTGCGAATTCTCGCCGACGCGTCGGTACCGTGCGCTCCGATCGCCAACGTCGAGGAAGTCACCCGCGATCCGCATCTGGCGGCGCGCAACATGATTCTGCACGCGGAGCACACCGAGTTCGACGGGCTGATCGTGCCGGGCTCGCCGCTCAAGAGCGTCGCGGCGACAAAGATATTCCCTCGACGCGCGCGCCGCGGCTGGGCGAGAGCACCGACGAGGTGCTGACTAGCGTGCTGGGTTACGATTCTCTGCGACTATCGGAACTGCGCAAGCGTAGTATCATATAGAGTTAACGATTTGCGGCCGCGCGCCTGGAACGACGCGGCGCCGCCAAAGGAGAATATCGTGCGCGAAGTTGTTATCGTCGATGGAGTCAGGGTGCCGATTGGCAAAGCCGGCAAGGACAAGGGCTACTACAAGGATGTCCGCGCGGACGACCTCGGCGCGATCTGTATCCGCCGCCTGCTCGAAAAAAATCCGAAGCTCGACCCCAAGGAAATCGAGGACGTGGTCTGGGGATGCGCGAATCAGACCGGCGAACAGGGCCTGAACGTCGGCCGAATGATCGGGTTGCTGTCGGGGCTGCCGGTCGAAGTCGCGGGCACGACGGTCGATCGTCAATGCGGGTCGAGCCTGCAGGCGGTCAACTTCGCGGCGCAGGAAATAATGACGGGCGCGGGCGAGGTCGCGATCGCCGGCGGCGTCGAGCATATGACGCACGTCGCGATGGGATCGGGGATTTTGCCGAATCCCAAGCTGCTCGAGATGTTTCCGCGCGACATGTTTTTCATGGGAATGACGGCCGAGCGGCTGGCCGACATGTACAAGATCACGCGCGAGCAATCGGACGCATTCTCGCTGCGCTCGAACATGCGCGCGGTCGCGGCACGCGAACGCTTCAAGGAGGAAATCGTGCCGGTCAAGCTGCCCGACGGCCAACTGGTGGACGTTGACCAGGGACCGCGCGCGGAAACGACGATGGAGAAGCTGGCCGGGCTCAAGCCGTCCTTCAAGCCCGACGGCCAGGTGACGGCGGGCAACTCCTCGCAGTTGAGCGACGGCGCGGCCGCCGTGCTGCTGATGAGCGCGGAGCGCGCGCGAGCGCTCGGGCTCAAACCGATGGCGAAGATTCGCGCGACCGCGGTCGCGGGCGTCCGTCCGGAAATAATGGGATGGGGTCCGGTGCCCTCGACGCACAAGGCGCTGAAGCGCGCGGGACTCAAAATCGGCGACATCGACCTGTTCGAAATCAACGAGGCATTCGGCGCGCAGGTCCTCGCATGCAACACCGATCTCAAGATCAACGAAGAGCGGCTCAACGTGAACGGCGGCGCGATCGCGCTCGGGCATCCGCTCGGATGCTCTGGGGCGCGGCTGGTCGTGACGTTGACGCATGAGATGCGCCGGCGCGGGGTGGCGCTCGGAGTTGCGACGATGTGTATCGGGATCGGCCAGGGTATCGCGACGGTAATCGAGCAGGTATGAGCGGTACTCAGGTGGAAATCGCGCGAGTCGTGAAACAGTGAAAGTATTACTGCGCCCGTCTCGCAATCGCGATCGCGCTGGCGCTGATCCTGGGTCTGTTCTTCGGCCACACGCGGCGCGAAGAGCCCAAGCCGTTGGCGCGACTCGAGACGCCGCAAGCGAAAATGTCGCCGGCCGATGAGGGCGTGAACTTCAGCGCGCCCGGCCTCGACGGCAAAGTGATCGACCTGCGCGCCTACCGCGGTCATCCCGTGATCGTCGACTTCTGGGCGACCTGGTGCGGGCCGTGCCGCCGGCAGATTCCCGAACTGGTCGCGCTCTACGAGAAGTACAACAAGTCGCGCGGCCTGGTGGTGATTGGAGTCTCGTGCGATCTGATCCAGGGCGACGGGGTGAAGGCAGTCGCGCCGTTCGTCGAGGAGTTCGGGATCAACTATCCGATCGCGATGGCCGACGAGCAGCTGGTCGATCGCATGGGAATCGAGGGGATACCGACGACGCTGTTCATCGGAGCGGACGGCAAGCTCGTTTCGCGAATCGTGGGAGCCGGTCACGCCGGCGAAATCAGCGCGAGCGCAATGCAGCTGCTCGACGGCGTCAAAGGTGGCGGCGCGCCGCGCAAGCCCGAGGAGAACAACGGCCACGTCGTGGACATTTCGGTCGTCCGATAGTTCTTTTATTAAGAAGCGATGCGGACGCTTGATCCTATCCGGCGCAGACCCAGGCGGGCGGCTACTCGCTGCGACGATTGGTTGGACTTCGCCGTGCTGTAGAAGAGTGCGCGCTGATTCAGAGATTCGAGCGAGGCCCAACCGGCGGTGACCGCAGCCGCAAATCCGCGGCCACGATATTTCGGAAACGTATAGACGCCGACCTCCGCGCCAATAGCTCCCAGGCGAGCCGCGAACGCTATCGACGCTATGTCGGCGCCATCGAGTGCGACGCACCAAGGCTCCCAGAAGTCCCGCGTATCTTTGAAGCCCGCGTCCACGATGTAATCCGGCATTCCGCGCTCAGCCAACCGAGCCCACATCGCCTGGCCTTCCGGAGAATCTCCTCGCACGATCTGAGCCGGGTGTTCGTATCGCAGGCCGTTTGGAAGTTTGTAGATGAGATGGGCGACAATCGTCTCGGCCGGCTGCGCACTGGAAAACAACTCGACGATTTTGTCCACGCCAGCCGGCAACGCATCGGGGTCCCGCCACGGCGGCGCCTTTGCGGCGAGCTCGAGGACGCTCTGAGCAACGCGATCGTCCACGTCGTATCTGACGCGGGCAACGTTGCCGAAGGGACAACCGGCGAAGAACAGGCGCGGTCCAGGTGAGCGGTCGGGGTCGTTCTCGCGCTCGATGCGTCCCGACGCCGACATCACGAACATCGTGTCGATATCGACGCGCAGCAGCTGCAGATCATCAGCTTCTGCCGCATTCGAAACCGGTTTCCCGCTCACGTTCACAAACGCTAGCGTCGGCGATTGTCGCCGGCAACTTCAACGCCGCAGCTTTGAGAGACGATAGCCGGCGAGCCTTAGCTTGTGGATTCAGGGGCTGGTTGCGGGTTAAGATGCCGGTTCAGTGATGGACCCCCGGGAAATCGAGACGATGATTGCGCGCGGGATTCCCGACGCGCAGGTCGAAGTGCGCGACTACACCGGCGGCGGAGACCATTTCGAGGCCCTGGTCGTGAGCCCGAGCTTCGAGGGCAAGGGTCTAATCGAACGGCATCAACTGGTATATAAGGCGCTGGGCGACGCGATGCGCGTGCAGGTGCATGCGCTCACGCTGAAGACGCTGACGCCGACGCAATACGAGAACCAAAAGTAGAGGAATCCAATGGCGGACATAATCGAGAAAATCGAATCGGCAGTCAAAGAAAACAAGGTCATGATTTTCATGAAGGGCAATCGCAGCTTCCCGCAGTGCGGATTCTCGGCCACGACGGTTGCGATTTTCGACGAAATCGGCGTGCCGTACGCGACGGCCGATGTGCTGAGCGACCCCGAACTGCGCGACGCGATCAAGAGCTACAGCAATTGGCCGACAATTCCGCAGGTCTATATCGACGGCAAATTCGTCGGCGGATGCGATATTATTCGCGAGCTGCACGAAACAGGCGAGCTCGCGCCGCTGGTCAAGGCTGCGATTGGCGCGAGCGCGCAGGAGTAACTTGCCGGCATTTCGTCGATCCGCATAACCTTCACCTGACCTCTCCCGTGAATTAACGGGCGAGGGATCGCACGGAGGCAATCATGCTTACTGAACAGGAACGCGCTTTTCTTGACGCTCTGGCCAAGGCTCCGATTCCTACCGACGTTATGGGGCTGCGCGCGGCAATGGATGCTTTCGCGCCGATGATGAATTCGAATCTTCCGGAGATTGGCGCGTTTCACGAAGCCGTCGAAATTCGGCCCGGCCTCACGGCTGACGTCGCGGTGCCAAAGGGCAAAGGGCTTCATCCGGTGGTCGTGTATCTGCACGGCGGCGGATGGATCGGCGGCAGCCCGAAGACACATCGCAAGCTCGGGATGCAATTCGCGGAGGCGGGATACCTGACTATCAATGTCGACTATCGGCTCGCGCCCGAGCATCCGTTTCCCGCTGGCCTAGAAGATTGCGTGCACGCGGTGAAGTGGACGGGCGACAATGCGAAGCGATGGAACGGGGACGCGTCACGGCTGGCGGTTGGCGGTGATTCCGCGGGCGGCAATCTAACGGCGGCGACGGTCACGTCGCTGGCAGCGGAGAAATACGCCGGCGCGAAGCCGAAGGCCACGCTTTTGATCTACGGGGTGTTCGATTTCCCGGCGACGCTCAAGCGTGAGAGCAATGTCGCGTTCGACGGAATGGTGAAAGCGTACGCGGGTGCGGGTTATCCGGCGATTCTCGAGGATCCTCGCGTAAGCCCGCTGCGCGCGGTGAAGCCGGGCGCGATGCCGCCGAGCTTCATCATATGCGGCACCGCGGACCCACTGCTGCCCGAGACGCATTCAATGTCGGATGCGCTCAAGCGCGCTGATATCCGGCACGAAGTCGTCGTCCTCGACGACATGCCGCACGGGTTTTTGCAGATGGACCTACTTTCGGGATGCCGGCAGGGACTCGACAAGATGTTCGATTTTCTGCGGCGGACGATCTAACGAAGATTTACCAGAAGCGGACGCGGCCGGTGTCTACGTGGACGAATCCCGTGCGTGGGTAGTAGCCGACGCCGCCGGCTTGCTGCGCCAGGGCCGCGCCGCGTAGCTGCTCGAGGCTACGCCCGGGGACGCTGATGTCGATGGCCTTGCCTTCGAGGTGGAGGCTGTGGACGGCGACGCCTTCGCTGTTCGCATGGAGCATCGCGTTGGTCACGGGCGAGCGGTATCCGGAAATCACCTGGAACGCTTCCGAGGTGCTTAGTCGACTCTGGATTCGCGTCAGCAGATCGAGCAGGGCGGGATCGATCGGCTTGATTTCGTTGGCGCGGAAGTCGCGCAGGATGTAGTTGATTCGGTCGAGTTCGCCCGGGATGTAATGCCCATTTTCCCAGTAAGTCGTCTTCAGACTCTCGCCGGTGTGGAGTGCGTAGAACTTCAGCGAGCGGCGTCGAAGCTGGACCGTGGTGCGGGCGAGCGCAACCGCCGGCACGACGAGCTGGGCGGCAGCAATCGCGCTAATGCGGAGGAAGCGCCGCCGCGACAAGTCCGCGGGATGCCCGGATTGCGATTGTGCTGATTTCCCCACTAGTCGTCGCCACGATCGGTTCTGCTGGCGTTCCCCTTGCGCGTTCGTACTCGAGCGTCACGTCGCGCGCGATTCCGTCCTGTGCGTCTACTACTTCCCCGGCGCGAAACCAGTCAATTAGACTATCAATCTTATTAGCCCGCGCAAGAGCCTTTACCGCGTCGATTCCGCCGGTGCCTTTGCGGTAAATATCCCGCTCGCTCTCTAGGAAAATCCGTCCGTCGTCCAACCGCGCCAGCATCAGGGGCAGGTAAACGATTTCGCCCCGATCGTTCAGATCGACCGTGTTGAACAGCGCTTCGATGTCGGCGGGATGCAGCCGGACGCATCCGTGGGTGCGGTAGCTGTACACGCTGACGGGATGATTGGTGCCGTGAATGCCGATGATGGGGAAACTCAGCCCGATCCAATATTTGCCGAGCGGATTGTCGGGTCCTGGTTCGATTTCATCCACGACGTCCTTGCCCGCTGCCTCCTCTTCGCGCTGGATCGACGCGGGCACGCGCCAGGTCGGATCCTCGCGCATCTGAATGACCGTGAACGAGCCGGTCGGCGTCTGCCACTGACGTCCCGGTTGCCCGATCGCGACCGGATAGGCGCCGCTGAGGCGGCCATCCTCGAAATGAAAGAGCATCCGCTGCGGCAGGTTGACCTCGATCAGATCGTGTCCCTCGATCGGAACGATGTGACGGTTGTCGAGATTAATCGTATCGCCGGCATTCAGTCGATCGGTAACCTGCATGCCGTTTTCGCGGGCCAGAACTCTTGGACTCTCACCGAATCGCGAACCGATGCTGGTGAACGTGCTGCCATCGGCGACGATAAAATCGAATTGGCCGCCTGCGATCCTATGCGCAAGCGGCGGTAGCGGCGCGACGGATGCCGCGTCGATTGCCGCGGCAGGGGGCGGTCGCGCGTCCGATGAAAGAGCGGGCGTGGCGGCCGGGCTCGCGTCGGATGCGCTGGAGCCCGTCGCTGCGAGCGCGCATAAGAGGAGTGCCGCGGCGATTGCGCGGCTCAGTGGTCGAATCGAAGTTGTCACACTTCAATTGTGACCCCTTTTGGAAATCTACACGCATCGGTTCGTCCACAAGGGGTCTTGCGGGGACGCTAATGTCGCATATTGATCGCAATTCGACGCTCATCGAGCGCGAGCGGCGCGCTGAGCGCCCTACTTCCGAACTTTCTTGAGCGCCTGTTCGACCCCGGGCATCCGCTTGGGAAGCTCCTTGCCCTGCATTTTGGCCTGCATCAAACCGCCGATGCCGAGCACCATGTGATGCGAGTGGGCGTTGCGAATCGCGGTGCTGAAGCCCATCGCGTCCTGCGCGGAATTGACGGCCCACTTGACCATGCGGAGCGTGAAGCGGTCGCTCTCCGCGATTCGATTCGCGAGCGCCATCGTTTCGGCCTCGAGTTGCGCGCGCGGCACGACCAGGTTGACGAAGCCCAGGCGCGCGGCCTCCTCGGCGTCGACGAAGCGGCTCTGAAAAAGAATTTCCTTGGCCTTGCGCGGCGGCATGTCCCACGGAATCGAGAAGTACTGCAGGAGCGACGGCAGGAACTTGGCATCGTCGGACGCGACGACGAGATCCATCGCCGCGGCGAACATCCAGCCGCCGAAGATGCACAGGCCCTGCACCTGCGCGATGGTGGGCTTGTCGAGATCGCGCCATCGCAGCGTGTTGTCGAGGAACATCTGGCGCGAGCGCGCGTACTCGCCGCGGACGCCCTTGGGAAACGGGCGGCGATTCTGGTCCTCTTTTTCCTCGGGCGTGCCGAGGTCGTGGCCGGAGCAGAAATTGTCGCCGGCGCCGGACAGAATGATGACGCGCACGTCGTCATCGGCGTTGGCCTCGGCGAAGGCGGCGTCCATTTCCTCGAGCAAGCGCCGCGATTGCGCGTTCTTGTAGCGCGGGCGGTTGAGGATGACTTTGGCGATGCGATCGTGCTTTTCGTAAAGAACCGTTTTGTCTTCCATTGGCATCCCGTGAATGAGGTAGTCGCCGCGCCGGCGCCATCGCGATGTTACATCAAGCAGCGGCGGACAGGGCAATGATTTTCGGACCCTGGTACGCACCGGCGCGGCGGGGTTGGCGCACGCTTTTTTTGGATGCGGCGGCGTGCCAGCATCGGGGGGTATGAACGCGCTGCGGATTTTGATGATCGAGGACGAGGCCAAGCTCGCGAATGCGGTCAAGCAGGGTCTCGTGGAAGAAGACTTCACCGTCGAGATAGCAGGCAGTGCGGAGGAGGCAGAACCGGTAATCGCTCGCGGCGCGCTCGATCTGATCGTCCTCGACCTAGGGCTGCCCGGTAAAAGCGGGCTCGAGCTGCTGCGCGAGATGCGCGCGGCCGGCAACCAGACGCCGGTGCTGATCCTGACCGCGCGCGGATCGCTCGACGAACGCGTGGCCGGCCTCGACGGCGGCGGCGACGACTACCTGGCCAAGCCGTTCGCGTTTGCCGAGCTGGTGGCGAGGATCAAAGCGCTGGCGCGGCGTCCGCGCGCGCCCGCATCGCCGGTGCTCAAGGTGGGCGACCTGGAATTCGACACCGTCAAGCGGCGCGCGAAAATCGGCGAGCACAATCTGAATTTGTCGCCGAAGGAAAAGATGCTGCTCGAATTGCTGATGCGAAACGCCGGGCAGGTGGTGACGCGCGACATGATCGCGGAGACGGTCTGGGACTCAAATTACAACTCGCTGACCAATCTGATCGAGGTATTCGTCAATCGGCTGCGCCAGAAGATCGATCCGCGCGCCGATCGTTCGCTGATAGTCACCGTGCGCGGAGTTGGATACACGATGCGCGCGGAATGACGCCGCGTGCGCCGCGTGATCGCCGCCAATGACCATCAGACTCAGGCTAACCATTTACTGGGCCGCCGTGCTGGCGGCTATTCTGCTGGTCGCCGCTTTTGCCGCGGTGAAACTCTTTGAGCGTCAGCAATTCAGCGCGTTGGATGCGGCGCTGCTGGAGGAGGCCGAAAATACCGCCGATCAAATACAGCGCAGCGGCTCGTCGAGCGCGCCTGGAATCCTCCAGCGGCTGAGCCTCGAGACGGATATCGGGCCTGGCCGACGCGCACGGATCGTCACGGCGCATGGCGAGGTCGGAGACCACGGCGATGTCCACACAGTCCCGCCGCCGTTCGATACGGCGCTGCCGACGCACGCGGCGATAGTCGGCGACCACGCCTTCAGGTTCGCGGTCGTGCCGATGATGTACAACGGCGAGCTCGCGTACCTCCAAAGCGGCGTGCAGGCGGGCCTGGTCGAGGAATCGGTCAGCAGTCTTCGCAACCTGCTGCTGCTGATGGTGCCGCTGGTTCTACTGCTATGCGTCGGCGGAGGATACCTGCTGGCGGTCCGGGCGCTGCGGCCGATCGAAGCGGTGACGGCGGAGCTCGATGCGATCGGGCCGACCAATCTGAGCTCGCGGCTGCCGGTCCCGCCGGTCGCCGATGAAGTTGCGCGGCTCACTGCGGAAATCAATTCGCTGCTGGAGCGGCTGGAACGCTCGTCGGCCACTGAACGCCGGTTCGCGTCCGACGCTGCGCACGAACTACGGACACCGCTGTCGGTGTTGCGCACGGGACTCGAGGTAGCGCTCGCGCGCGATCGCTCGCCCGAGGAAAATCGCGCGGCTCTCGGCGCGGCGCATCGCGAGGCGCTGTCGCTGTGCAGGATTGCCGACGAACTTCTGATGCTCTCGCGGCTCAACGGCGAAGTGATGGTCGATCGCCATCGGCTGAACCTTCGCGCGCTGCTCAGCGAGATAGCGGCGACGGTCGGGCCGCTGGCGCAGGCGCGCGAGATAAAACTCTCGGTCAACGCGCCCGAGGACGTTTTCGTCAACGGCAACGAGGGGCATCTGCGCCGCCTCGTCGTCAATCTGCTCGACAACGCACTCAAGTTCACGCCGGCGGGCGGCTCGATCGACGTTGGCCTGAAGAGCGATGCGAATCGGGCAATCATCCGCGTCGCCGATACCGGCGAGGGAATCCATCCGGCGGAGCTGCCGCATATTTTCGATCGATTTTTTCGCGGCGCGGGTTCTCCCGGCGAAGGCAGCGGTCTGGGCTTGAGCCTATGCCGGGAAATCGCGCGCGCGCACGGCGGCGAGATAGCAGCCGCGAATCTTCCCGCAGGCGGATGCGCGTTCGTCGTGACGCTGGCGCTCCATCGCGAAGATCCAAATCAAAGCGACGGCGCCGCTGCGATAGCGCGGCCGCCCGTAATTACCTTAACTTCCATTAATTTGGACTGTTTGCAGACCGCTGTTACTCTTCGAAGAATGGAGCCATTTTGCCGTCGTCTATATGCGGGGGTACTGGCTGCGGCGATCCTTCAGTGGACGTCGGTGGCAGCCGCCACGACCATCACTCTGTCCGACGCGATCGATCGCGCGCTCCACCGGGCGCCCTCGGTGGACGTCGCCGCCGCGACCAGCGAGATGAGCGTCGCACACGTGCGCGAGCAGCGTGCCCCGCTTTTTCCGACCGTCGGAGCGGGAGCAGAGTACTACCAGGCGCCGGGCTACAACGAGGTAGTCAGCAACCGCGGACTTTCAGCAGGAATGCTGACGCTCGATTACACGGCGTGGGACTGGGGACGGCGCCAGGCGCGGCTGCGCGCTGCCGAGTACGTGAGCGAAGCGTCGCGGCTGGGAGTCGCTGCAGCGCAGGCGCAAATCGTGTTCGACACGTCGCTCGCGTATTTCGATCTGCTCCGCGCGCGCGAAGCGCAAAGGGATTTGCAGGCCAGTCTCGAGCGGCTGACGCGCTACGTCACCACCATCGAGCGGCTGGAGAAAAGCGGACGCGTGATTACGAATGACGTGCTGAAGTTTCGCACCGCGCGCGACAACACCGAGCTTGCGCTCGACGCCGTACGCGGCAACACCGAGCGCGCGACGGCGACGCTTGGGCATTTTGATCGGCGAACCCAATCAGCCCGACCTCGACATCGCCAGCATCAACGGAGTTCCGCCGAAACCTTCGGGCGATCTGGCGCAGAGTCCCGTGATGCAGGCGGCGCAGCGCGCGATCGCGTCGGCCGGCTCGCAAATCGAAGCGGCGAAGGCCGAGCGCCTGCCGACATTCCAGGTCGCATTCACGACCGGATTTGTCGGAATCGATCCGCCGGCGACGATCTCGCACAACTTCGGCGGCTCGTACGACGGCGTGGTGTCGATTCCGGTGTTCGACGGCGGCCTGATTTCGTCGCACATCGATCAGGCGAAGGCGAAAGAGCATTCGGCGACTGCGCAAGCGCGGCAGACTGAGTACATTTTGAAGCGGCGGGTCGCAGACGCGGCGCTTCGCTACGACGCGGCGCAGCGCCAGCTCGACATCCTGTCGCGCGCGCAGCCGACCGCCGACGATAACTTCGCGCTGACGTGGACGCGGTTCCTTGGCGGCGGCTCGGCGACGATGCTCGAGGTGCTGGACGCCTACCAGCAGGCCGAGCAGTTGCGGCTGCAGCGGCACGACCAGGAATTCAACGCGCGCGAGGCGGTCGCGGAGACCAACCTGCTGTTTGGCCATATCCAGTGATGAAGCGACCAGGCTCGAACCGTCGCGCCGCTGCGATCCTCGCGGCGGCGATTGTGACGGCGCTGCTGGCAGGATGCGGCGGCGAAAAGAAAGCTGAAGACGAAGACGCGAAGCCGTCCAATCCGGTCCTGCTGGTGAGCGCGGCCAGGGCCGAAGTTCATCCGATGACCAGCGAGCTGCGGCTGCTCGGCAAGACAGTCGCGACGCATCACGTGATCATACGCGCGCCGACTGCAGGGCGCGTGATGGGAATGAAGCTGGTCAGCGGCGATTCGGTGCGCAAGGGCCAGGTCGTCGCGCACGTCATCAACCGCGAGATCGAAGCGGCGGAGGCCGGGCTCGCGGTCGCGCGCAAGATCGATCCGCAGGACGCGCCGGGCGCTGAGTGCGTCGGTCGATCGCTACGATCGCAGCGCAGCGCGGCATCCCGGTGATCGCGCCGGAGTCGGGAGTCGTCTCGCAACCGCCGGTCACCACCGGCCAGATGGTTGCCGACCTCGACACGCTGGTCGACCTGATCGATCCGGCGAGCCTCTATGTCGATACTTCGGTGCCGCTGAGCCAGCTCTCGCTGGTGAAGCCCGGGATGGCGGCGACCGTGACGACGCCGTTTCGTCCCGGCGTTGAGTTTCCCGCGCGCATCGCCGCGATCCTGCCGAGCTTCGACGCGGCCAGCGCGACCTCGTCGGTGCGGACGGATTTCACCGGCCCGGAGCGTATCGCGGAAGCAGGCGCGCCGGTTGAAGTGCGCGTCGAGACGGCGAGTGCGCCCGACGCGATCGTGGTTCCGGCGGCCGCGTTGTTTCAGGATCAGGGCGTCGACCGGTACCACGTGTTTGTAATCGGCGCCGACGGCCGCGCGCATCGCACGGACATAAAAGTCGGACTGCGCGATCGCGACCGGGTTCAAGTGACCGACGGCATCAAGGCTGGGCGACCTGGTCGTGACTTCGGGCGGCTATGCGCTGTCGGACGGCCTTGGCGTTCGCGTCGCGCAGGGAAATCAATGACGCGCAGCAGCTCGACGCTGGCGGTGCTGTCGGTGCTGGCAGCGAGCGTGCTCGGAGTAATCCTGGCGCGAACGATTCCGAGCGCGGTATTTCCCGAGATCGTCTTTCGTCGCGCGACGATTCTCGCCGACAGCGGCGACCTGCCGGCCGAACAGATGCTCGCGTCAGTCACGCGGCCGTTGGAGGAAACCGTGTACAGCGTGCCGGGCGTGACGCTGGTTCGATCGACGACGACGCGCGGCAGCGCCGAGATAGACGTCACTTTCGGCGAAGACGCCGACCCGCAAATCAGCTTCCAGATGCTTAGCGCCGCGGTCGCGCACGCGCGCGCGCAGCTGCCGAACGATACCTCGGTCGACGCGGTGCTGCTGACGACCGGCACGTTTCCGATCGTCGATCTCAGCCTGAGCTCGAAAGTTCGCAGCCTGCCCGAGCTGACCGACATCGTGAACTACGATCTGGTGCCGAGCCTGCATCGAATCGACGGCACGTACCGGGTCGGCGTGATCGGCGGCAAGTATCGCGAATTCGTGGTGCGGCTCGATCCGGCGCGGATGCTGCAGCATGACATGTCGCCGAGCGACGTCGTACGCGGGCTGGCGAAGAACAACGTAATCGCGTCGGCGGGACGGATGAACGAATCGCATCGCATGCTGCTGACGGTGGTGACGACCGATCTGCATCAGGCCGATCAGATTGCCGCGGTGCCGCTGACGGCGACGGGCGGTCAACCGGTGCGCGTGAGCGATGTCGGTTCGGTCGAGCTTGGAATCCAGGAAGACTACATCCGCGCCGCGTCCGAGAATGGCGCGGCGGTGCTGGTGGGAATCTCGCGGCGGCCGAGCGGCAGCACGGAGCAAATCGCGGCCGAGGCGCGGCAAATTCTCGCGGAGTTTCGCCAGCGCTATCCCGACGTTCAGTTTTCGGTTTCGTACGATCAGTCGGACCTGGTCGCCGAATCGCTCAACAGCGTGCGCGACGCGATCGTGCTCGGCCTCGCGCTGGCGGTGCTGGTGGTGCTGGCATTCACGATGAGCCCGCTGAGCGCGCTGGTCGCGGCGATCGTGGTGCCATGCACGGTCGCGATCACGTTCATCGTGATGAAGGCGGCTGGACTGACCTTCAACATGATGACGCTGGGCGGGCTGGCGGCAGGAATCGGACTTTTCATCGACGACGCGATCGTGATGATCGAAGCGATTCATCGCGAGCTCGCGGCGGGCCGGATCCACCGCGGACTGCCGTGGCCGAAGCGCTCAAGAGTCTTCAGCGCCCGCTGATCGCCTCGACGATGACGGTGATCGTCGTATTCGGGCCGCTGGTTTTTACTTCGGGCGTGACCGGCATTTTCTTCCGCTCGCTGGCCGCGACGCTCGGCGGAGGACTGGCGATTTCGCTGGTCCTCGCGATCTACTTCACGCCTGCGATGGAACTGGCGATTGCGCGGTTTCGCGGACGCGCGCGCGAAGCGGGACGAATCTATCGCGGCGTTCAGACGGCATTTCTGACGGCGATCCGGCCGGTCGTCCGCTTTCCGCGCTGGCGATTCCCGGCGCGATCGTTTCGATGCTCGTTGCGTACTTCGTTTACAACAATATCGGCACCGACTATCTGCCGCCGCTCGACGAAGGCGCATTTATCCTCGACTACATCACGCCGCCGCAGAGCACGATGGCCGACACGACCGCGCTGCTCGACTCGATCCAGTCGATTCTGAAATCGACGCCCGAAGTCGCCGCGTTCAGCCGCCGCACCGGCACGCAGCTTGGATTTTTTCTGACCGAATCGAATCGCGGCGACATGTCGGTGCGGCTGAAGGCGGACCGCAAACGCGATATCGACGACGTCATCGATTCCATCCGCGAGCGCATCCTGAACACGGTGCCGGGAGTGCAGATCGAGTTCTCGCAAGTGTTGCAGGACTTGATCGGCGACCTTTCGGGCGTTCCGGAGCCGATCGAAGTCAAGGTTTTCGGCCCCGATCAGAAAACGATCGAGGCGACCGCGCGGCAAGTGGCGACACGGATGCGCTCGATCCACGGCCTGGTGGATGTGTTCAACGGAATCGTCGAGAGCATCCCGGAGCAGGCGGTCGTCGTCGATAACACTTCGGCGGCGCACTACGGATTGAGCGCCGATGATATTCGCGCCGCGCTCGATTCGGTGATTCAAGGAACGGTCGCCACCAACGTGCTGTCGGGCGATCGGCTGGTCGGCGTGCGCGTGCGCTACCCGGACGCGTTCCACGAAGATCTCGGGACGCTGTCGGAGGTGATTCTCAAGTCGAGCTCGAGTGCGCGCGTGCCGCTGGCGTCAGTCACGAAGATCAACTTTCTCGGCGCGACCAACGAAATCGATCGCGAGCGCCAGCGGCCCGTCGTGCACGTCACGGCGCGGCTCGAGGGTATCGACCTCGGCACTGGCGATCAACGCGGTCAAGCAAAGCCTCGCGCGGATGCCGCTGGCGGCGGGAGTGTCGCTCGAATACGGCGGACTGTACGCGCAGCAACAGCAGGCGTTTCACGAGCTCGCGCTGGTGCTGGTAGCAGGAACGATCATGATGTTCCTGATCCTGGTCTGGGAGTTCGCGCGACTTGCGCCCGCGATCGCATGCCTGGTCGCGGCGATGTCGTGTCTTGCCGGCAGCTTCATCGCGCTCGACCGTGACCGGCATGACGCTCAACATTTCATCGTTCATGGGAATCATCATGGTCGCGGGAATCACCGCGAAGAACGGCATCCTGCTGCTCGACCATGCCGAGCGCGAAGTCAGCGACGGGCACTCAGCCGCGCGCGGCGCTGTTCGACGCAGCAACGGTGAGGCTGCGCCCGATCATGATGACCACGCTCGCCACTGCCGCGGGCCTGTTCCCGCTTGCGCTTGGCTACGGCGCGGGCGCCAAGGTTCAGCAGCCGTTGGCAATCGCAGTGATCGGCGGACTCGCGTTCGCGATGTTTCTTTCGACCCCGCTGGCCGGTGGAATCTACCTGATGGGCACGCGCGGCCGCAGCCACGCCCGACTCGCTCGCACGAACAGGCTGAGGTGCCGCCGGCCGGGAATCCAACTCGCTTAAATCGACTCCGGGCCACAAACGGTAGCGCACTCGATCCATGTAGCTGCGGTACTCGGGATCGGCGCTCAAATGTGCTTCTTCCTGATCGATTCGCCAGACCATGAAGGGAAGCGTCACCACGATCAGCATGATATTGCGCTCGTTCGCGTAGGACATCGCATA
This sequence comes from uncultured delta proteobacterium, assembly GCA_963805315.1. Classification (GTDB taxonomy): domain Bacteria; phylum Desulfobacterota; class Binatia; order Binatales; family Binataceae; genus Binatus. Next base: position 199,416 of record CAWDTQ010000011.1, on the reverse strand, counting down.
GCCAATCGAAAGTATGAGCCATCCGAAATAAATCGGATGACGAACCCATCGAAACGGACCATTCGATACGATGCCGCGGTTGGCGGGCAATATACCGAAGCTGCGACCCATATAGACGCGCGCGATCTGCGTCAGCAGCACGCCGAACAACTCGAGGACGAGTCCGGTCGTCGCGAGCACGCCGGTGGACGGATTGGTCGGACGCATCAGGCACGGAAGAATCAGCATGGCGCCGGATGCGACGATCGTGCGCAGATTCACGGTCGAGCTGCGCGGGGCAAATCGCGCGAATGACATGACGGCCATGATCGCGGCGCCCGCCAGCCATACCACGTTTGCGGCTCCCGCCAGAGTAAAGCTCAGCTCGCGCCCTGCCGGCAGCATCGCGAGCAGGAACGACGCGGCGAGAAGACAGTCGCCAAGAGCATGCCTCAGGCCGGCGATTGTGATGTGTGATTGAGGAGCCGCGGCAGATGCGGGAATGCGATCGACAACGGCTTCCATGAATACATAGTGCGCTCTTCACATTATACTAAGCAAACAATCGTGGAATATAAGTGAGAATCGTACTTACTATTCAGTTTATACTGACCTCTGACTATCAGAGTAGTGTTGCGGTCGCCGCCGATTGGCTACTCTGGTCGCCGCGTCGCGCTACACCGTCGCGATCTGGACAAACGATCAAAGCCCGGCGCGATCGATGCGCGAGTCGGCCCGGTCGCCATTGCCGAACCGCGCCACCTTTGCCTAAGATGACCGGCCTGAGTCCGCGGCTTCTTCGAGTGCCGAGGTGGCGGAATGGCAGACGCAGAGGACTCAAAATCCTCCGTGGGCAACCACGTGCGGGTTCAAGTCCCGCTCTCGGCACCATTTGCTAGATCATCCGGCGGCAATGGCGCCAATCTGGATCGGTGGATCTCGTCTGGGAATCGCTGATTGACGAATGGGCGGTCTCGCGGTATACCGTGCCACTACCTGTCAACAAAGGGGATCGATTCGTATGAAGTCTGCCGCGACAATATTCGTATGCAGTATGGTGAGCGTTGCCTACCTTAGCGGATGCGCCGTTCAAGAACAGTGGGCAGCAACTGGCGGAAGCCGCGCCGATGGAACGGTTCAATTGGCTTATGAATACGGTGAGTTTCAGGAACCGGAAGTTGACAACGCACAGGGAGCGGATCTCGCTGCTACCAGATGCGCAGTGTGGGGATATACTGGATCAGAAGAGTTCGGCGGCGTGATGAGGAAGTGCCAAGCATTTGGTGGCTACGGAAACTGTCTAAATTGGCTCGTGACCAAGAACTATCAATGCACCGGTGCCCCTTCGCCTTCGAATGGTCCCCAGACTGTGCAATTTGTTCCAGCAACCCCTAGCAACCCTGTTAGCGTGGTGAACCAGCGCGGATTTGCATCATCTCCCGTCGCGGCTACGAACTCCCAAACAGCCACCGGAGCAAGCGCGTCGACCACCTCTAACACAAATCCACTTGTCAGAAATCCAAACGCTTTGACGAATAAACCTACCTCGTTCGAAAGCTGGGACGCCCACTAAACTTCGTGCGCGCCGACAGATCTCCGCGACGTCGGACTTGAACGGAGTTCTCGCCCCGCTTGAACGAATCAAAGCCAAGGCAAATATAGTGCGGAGAACGTTCGCCAACATGGCCGCCTGTATCCTGAGCTGCGCTCTCGTTATTTCATGTTCGGCACAAGCTCCGCAAGTTGCCCATCTGGACGCGACCGTTTCCTCGCCCGAGCACGACGAGGCAGTCTATCCACACGCAAGGGTCGCGTTATTCCCGAACCGCACTAACCCACGAAGAATCATCATTCACTCAGATTCTGGAGTGTCGTCGGATTTCACTTGCATGGATTCGGATTGCCAAAATCTGACAGGGCAGATCGTCGGGAGCACGGTGATTGCAGACGGCACCTATCAGGTGATACGGACGGATGACCCGCGAGTTGCGTGGATCCAGCAAGGGGGCGATACAGTGGGCTACATGGTTCTCACGGACTGGCACTGACTCGGCTTTTTTCAAAAGTTTTTCGGAAGCGCAAGCTTACGAACACAAAGTGCGAGACCATTAAACTGGTTGGGAAAATCATACTTATAACCCTGCTTGTGGGCATCGTCGTATTCGCGGTGGCTGCGGGAGCCGCGTCGGCATCGGAAGCAAATTCCAATGTCACAACGACCCAGTGCTCGACATTTGGAGTAACAACCACATGTACTACAAGATGATACGCTCGGCCGGCTTGCGCGAGGTCGAACGCATTGGGGTTTCGCACAAAACTGATTCTGTTCTCCCGATAACGTAGCGTCTGAGCGACTCTTGTAGTCTCGCAGCTCGTGATTTGCCCATAGTTGGGCATGAACGGCGAACGAATCGCGGCCGCGATGCGTCAGCCTGCGATCCTCTTCGTCGTCTGGATCTGCGCGCTACTGCTACTGACAGGCACGCTGACCAAGATGCCCGGGCAGTGGCATCGGCGCGACTTTTCGAACTACTACGAATCGGCGTCGGCGATCCAACATGGAATCGATCCATATTCCGCGCTGTTGACGCCGATCGGCGCGCAGCTTGGCCTCGAAACCGGCGGATTGCTTCACGCTTCCGAGACGCCGCCGTTCCTCCTCTGCTTCGAACCACTTACCCGGATGCGGCCACGCGTCGCGTTCTGGATCTGGACCGCCATTAACTTTTCCGCATTAGCGCTCGCGATGTACCTTTTGCTGGCGCATCGGCGCGGACTTTCAGGTCGCACCGCATGGTTGCTCGCGGGACTCATTCTGATGTCAGCGCCGGTGAATCAAAATCTTTATTGGGGACAATCGCAGCTGATTGTCCTGGCTCTGATGGTGGGCGCGATGCGCGCGATGGAACGCGAACGCGATGGCGCCGCAGGCTTGTTGATCGCATTGGCCGGACTGTTGCGCGCCTACCCGCTGCTGCTGGTCGGCTATTTTGTCGTTCGTCGAAAATGGCGGGCCGTCGCGTATGCGACTGCTGGAATCGCAGCCGGATCATTCGTAACGGTCGCAGCCTTGGGCTGGACGCAAAGTCTCAGCTTCGTACACGGCGCATCGTGGCTCACCGACAATTACCTGGCGACGCGGGTGGACAATTTGTCGCTCGCACCATTCGTGTCGCGGATGTTCTGGGCATTCACCGGCACCGCGCTCGGCTCGGACGACTGGGCCAGGCGCGCCGCCATCGCCGTCGCGGACATAGTAGTACTCGGAATGACTATTCGGGCGACGCTGGCCGATGCGAACCGCGGCGATCCCGACTGGAGAGTCTACTCGCTGTGGATCGCGGCGTCGGTCATGCTGTCACCGGTCGCATGGCATCACTACCTGGTGCTACTGACTATTCCGTTCGTGCAGCTGGTCGCCGCTTCTGCGCAAGGGCGGTCGAGCTCGCGGGCCGTCTGGATGGCGGCCCTGGCGTATTTTCTCAGCGCGGTTTCGCTCCGGGTCTTCAACCGATTTCAGATTCCGCCGCCGACCGCGTTCCAGTTAACCGTCCCGTGGCTGGCACGCGCGCTCGAGGAGACAAGCTTCATCGCTCTATTAACGGGATACGTCGCGGCGTATTGGTTCGCGACCGATCACGTGCGGCCGAGTTCCCGCGACTCGGCCGGCGATTCTTGATCGACTAGAGACCGAGCATCCTCCGCAGCTTCACCGCGCTGAAGCCCAGCATCGTTTCGTTGCCGACGCGGATGACGGGAACCGCGCGAAAGCCCATGCGGGCCAGCTCGTCGATAAGTGAAGGATCCTTGGCAATACTCTTTTCGACGAAGCTGACGTTGTGCTGCGTAAGAAACTCTTTTGCCTGATGGCAGGCTGAGCAGCCGGTGTTCGTGTAAATTACGACTTCCATCGCGATCTCCTTTTTTCGACGATCAATTCTCTGGCGCCGCCAACGCCGTCACGTACTCGAAGTCCAACGCTTGATGGTTGATTCCGCGCACCGGCGGCGCGATCCAGCTGGCGAATTGACCGGGTGCGGTGACCGGCTTCATCAGCGATGCCACGAATTCGCGCTCCGCATTCGTCGGTATCCAATCCGATTTGCGACGCTGCCATTCTTCCGCCGCGACAATCTCCCCATCCGGCGTCACGTTGACGCCAGCGAACTCGCCAATCGAGCGTCGAAACCCGCGATGCGGCAACTTGAACTCGACGCCAAGTCTTGCTTCCCGAATAATCTTGTTCCATCGTGCGAGCGCCCGCTCGCAATCGGCAATGTAGGAGTCGCGCAGAGTCTCATTCAACGCAATCAACGCCGGCTGCTCGCTACGAGTGACTAATCCATTAACCGGTTTCAATACTGTGTAGCTACTTTGACTCAATACATGGTCGTCGTCTCGGTCGGTCTCCTTGAAGCGCCCTTTCAGCCCCGCGCTGTAGTAATTTGCCGCATTAGTCGATAACTCAGAACCGAACAAGTCCAGCGACACTGAGTAATGAAAGTTTATATACTTTTGAATGATTGTGAGATCGATTCCACCATGCTCACCGACTTTATCGGTGCTGTGCTCTTTCATCAGTTGGCAAGTGCGAGCGATCACGCGGCTGACTCCCGACTCGCCGACGAAAAGATGATGCGCCTCCTCGGTCAGCATGAAGCGGCACGTGCGCGCCAGCGGATCGAATCCCGATTCGGCCAGGCTCGCGAGCTGATACTTGCCGTCGCGATCCGTGAAATGCGTGAACATGAAGTACGACAACCAGTCCGGCGTCGTTTCGTTGAACGCGCCCAGGATACGCGGATTGTCCACGTTGCCCGATCGGCGCCGGAGCAGCGCCTCGGCCTCCTCACGTCCGTCGCGTCCGAAGTAAGCGTGCAGCAAATACACCATCGCCCATAGATGGCGTCCTTCTTCGACGTTGACCTGGAAAAGATTGCGCAGGTCGTAGAGCGAGGGGCAGGTCATGCCGAGATGCCGCTGTTGCTCGACCGAGGCCGGCTCGGTGTCGCCCTGCGTAACGATCAGCCGGCGCAGGACTCCGCGATGCTCGCCCGGAACCTCGCGCCAGACTGGTTCGCCCTTGTGCTCTCCGAACGGAATCCGGCGATCCGGTTCAGGGTCTGCCAGAAAAATTCCCCATCGATAGTCCGGCATCTTGACGTATCCGAACGTCGCCCAGCCTTGTGCATCAGTCGAAGTCGCCGTCCGCAAATACACATCGCAGCCCTGGAAATTCTCGGGACCCATCTCACTCCACCATTGCAGGAACCCGGGTTGCCACGCCTCGAGCGCTCGCTGCAGGCGGCGGTCGCCGGCGAGATTCACGTTGTTGGGAATCCGCTCGGAATAGTTGATCGACATCAGACTCTCCTCGGATCGAATTCCGGCCGCGCTCCTGTCCCGTAGACCTTCAACGCGCCTTTCTCGCCGATCGCGTTGGGCCGCTGGAAAATCCAATTCTGCCACGCCGACAGTCGCGCAAAAATTTTCGACTCGAGCGTCTCCGGCCCGCCGAATCGCAAAGACGCCTCCATCCCGGTCAGCGCGTCCGACGAAAAGGCCGCGCGTTCTTCGATAGCGAGGCGCAACTCGTCGTCCCAGTCGAGATCGTCGGGCGTAAATGTGACGAGGCCTTTTTCATCGGCCTGCGATGCATCCAGCTGCTCTCCAATTCGAGCGCGCAACTCCTCGACGCGCTCCGGCTCGCCCTGAAACCTGCTCTCGAGGCGCGTCAAGCCGTTGCACATCGGCATCGCGCCGAAGTTTGCTTCGGTGAAGCTGATGCTGGCCCGCATCGATTCGTCGCCATCGCGGTGTCCGCGCAGCATGTACGAGCGGTCCGACGCCAGCGCGAGCTCCAATAGAGTTCCGCAAAAACAGGAACCCGGCTCGATCAACGCGAAGATCGATCGCGAGCTGACGTCGAGCCGCTTGAGCGTGCGCTTCAAGTACAGGCGAATCTCACGCACCAGCCAATCATCCGCATTGGCCGCGAGAAACGCGTCGTGCGACTTGACCAGCGTCGAATCGCCGCGCGTGCGAAAGATCCACGTGCGAATCGTTTCTTCGTTGAAGCGCAGATGGACGATCGCGTCTTCGAGCTCGCGCGCAAAAGCCAGCGGCCAGAAGTCGGCGCCGAGTGAGTGCGCGCCTTCGACGCTGTCCGGCGCCGGAATCCCGGGACCCTCGACATTGAAGGTTGCGGTGGAGTTGTCGCGATCAAGCTCGATTGTCAAATGCGCGTACTTGATCCGTCCTTCCTCGATCTCGCGGAAGAGCCGGGCGAGTGCTATTCCGCGCGGACGCGTAGATCCAGTCTGAGCGCGCCGCAAATTCGAGCGCTCTGCGCGATGCCAACTCGACGAGCTGCGAGCGCGGAACTATCTCGTCCACCAGTTGCCAATCCACCGCGCGCTTGCCTCGCACACCTTCCTCCGTCGTGCAGAAAAAGTCCGCGCGGTCGCGCCGGACGCGCCGCTTATCGACCAGCCTGGTCAATCCTCCGGTGCCCGGCAGCACGCCGAGCAATGCGACCTCCGGCATCGAAACGCTGGTCGAGCCGTCGTCCGCCATCATTATATAGTCGGTCGCGAGCGCGAGTTCGTAGCCGCCGCCCGCGCACGCTCCGCCGATAGCAGTCATGTAGTACTGGCCGGAGTTGAGCGTGGCGTCTTCGATCGCGTTGCGCGTCTCATTCGTAAATTTGCAGAAATTCACTTTGAACGGATGGCTCGACAGGCCAAGCATCCTGATATTCGCGCCGGCGCAGAACACGCGCTCCTTGCCCGACGTGACGATCACGCATTTTATTTCGGGATGCTCGAAGCGCAGCCGATTGCACCGCGTCGTTGAGTTCGATATCGACTCCGAGGTCGTATGAATTGAGCTTCAGCTCGTAGCCCGGCGCAAGTCCGCCATTTTCGTCCACGTCCATCGCCAGGGTCGCGACCGGGCCCGCGAAGTTCAGACGCCAATGCCGATATGCGGACGGCTCGGTTCGAAAGTCGATCATCTCGAAATTCTCCCGCCTGCAAGAGATGCGCTTGATCGCAGTATAGACCGTGCGCGACCCCGCGATTCAACGATCGATCGCCGACCGCGACTCACGCGACGCGCCGCAACACGACCATCGCGTGCCCCGCGACGTGAACCCGCTCTTCGAATGAATGCGATTGCCCGCGATCCGGCGCCTTCGCGTCCGCAGTGTCGAGGACGATCGTCCACTTTGCGCGCCCATTTTTTCGGCGGCAGCTTGAATTCCATCGGCTCGCGATACGAATTGAACATCAGAAAAAAGCTGTCGTCGGCAATTCGAGCGCCGGTGCGATCGCGTTCAGTCATCGCGTTTCCATTCAGGAATGCGCCGAGCGTTTTCGCGTACGCCACGCCCCAGTCGCTCGCAGTCATCTCGGCGCCGTCAGGCCGGAACCATTCGAGATCTTTCAGCTGGCCGCTCTTCGCCGGAATCCCGGTGAACCATCCCCGGCGCCGGAAAATTTTATGCTCGCGACGGAGCTTAATCAGGCGCCGCGTGAAATCGATCAGCGCCGCGTCGGCGCTATTCCAATCGATCCATGAAATCGGATTGTCCTGGCAATAGGCGTTGTTGTTGCCGCGCTGCGAACGTCCGAGCTCGTCGCCCGCCACGATCATCGGTACGCCCTCCGACAGCAACAGCGTCGCCAGGAAGTTGCGCTTTTGCCGCTCGCGAATCGCGCGAATCGCCGGATCGTCGGTCGGTCCTTCGACGCCGCAATTCCACGATCGATTGTTGTTGTCGCCGTCGCGATTGTCCTCGCCGTTCGCCTCGTTGTGCTTGTCGTTGTACGAAACCAGGTCGGCGAGCGTGAAGCCGTCGTGCGAGGTGACAAAGTTGATGCTCGCGAGCGGCGCGCGGCCGCCCGCGCGATACAGATCCGAGCTGCCGGTGACGCGCGACGCAAACTCGCCCATCGAGTAGTTCGCGCCGCGCCAGAAATCGCGCACGCCGTCGCGGTACCTGCCGTTCCACTCTTTCCAGTTGACCGGAAATTTCCCGACGCGGTAGCCGCCCTCGCCGACGTCCCACGGCTCCGCGATCAGCTTGGCCGCCGATATCACCGGGTCCTGCGCAATCGCGGCAAAAAACGGGCTGGCCGCGAATTCGCCGCGCGGCCCGCGCGCCAGCGTGGTCGCAAGGTCGAAGCGGAATCCGTCAACGTGCATTTCGAGTATCCAGTAGCGCAGACTGTCCATTACCATTTGGAGAACCCGCGAGTGTGTCGTATTCAGCGAGTTCCCGGTACCCGTGTAGTCTTCGCATCGGCCGCTGCCGTCATTTCGCAGCCGATAGTAGTTCGCGTTGTCGATGCCGCGAAAACTGATCGTCGGTCCGTTCTCGTCGCCTTCAGCCGTATGGTTGTAAACGACGTCGAGGATCACCTCGATCCCCGCGCGGTGGAGCGCCTTAACCATCGACTTGAATTCAGTGATCGAACTGCCCGGCGCGGTCCCCGATGCGAAGCGAATGTCCGGCGCGAAATAGCCAATTGAATTGTATCCCCAATAGTTAGTCAGCCCGAGCTTGGACAGGCGGCGCTCGGGGGCCGTCTGATGCACCGGCAACAACTCGACTGCGTTCACGCCTAGCGAGGTCAGGTGCCGAATAACCGCCGGCGACGCAAGCGCCGCAAACTTGCCTCGAATCTTGCGCGGCACTTCGGGATGCATCGCGGTCATCCCTTTCACGTGCGCCTCGTAGATGACGAGGTCCTCCCACGGAATTGCGGGCTTGCGATCGCCCTCCCAGTCGTACGCCCCATCGACCACCATGCACTTCGGCATCGCGCGCGCGCTGTCGCGCAAATCCAGGCGAGGCGCGGCGCCACCGACGGCGGTCGTGCGATAGCCGAACATCGAATCGTGCCATCGGGGCATGCGATCGAGCGCCCGCGCGTACGGATCGAGCAGCAGCTTGGCGGAGTTGAAGCGATGTCCCGCTGGAGGATCGTAGGGACCGCTCACCCGATAGCCATAACGCTGACCGGCGCGAACGCCCGGAACGTATCCATGCCAAATGTGCTCGGTGCGCTCGAACAGCGGAATTCGCGCGACTTCAGTATTGCCGCCGACACCGCCAAACAAGCACAGCGTCACGCCGGTCGCATGTTCGGAAAATATCGAAAAGTTCACGCCCGCGCCGTCGGAGGTGGCGCCGAGCGGATATGGCGCGCCCGGCAGAATTTCAAATCTGGTTTTCGACATTTTGAAACTGACACTAATGGCAATCCGCAAAGATAGTGGCAACCGTTGCGATTGCACAGACCGATCGCGCTAGTATCGGTTCGGCTTACAAATGCGATTTGTCGATTTCTACTTCGATTTCTCCAGCACCAATAGCTACTTCGCCGCCTTGCTGCTCCCCGGGATTTGCGCCCGCCACGACGCGCGCGTGAAATGGATGCCGACGCATTTCGCCGCGCTCTTTCGTGGCACCGGATTCGACGTGATGGCGATGACGCCGCGCAAGGCGCGTTATCTGTGGCGCGATCACGAGCGCTATGCGGAACTGACAGGGTTGCCGTTTAAACGGCCGAGCCGCTTTCCGATCAAGACGTCGTCCGCACTGCGCGCCGTTCTAGCCGCCGGCCACGCCTCCGGGCCCGATGCCGACGGCGCTGTCCGCGAACAAGCACAGCGCGCGATCTCGCAGGCAATCATGCGCGCATACTGGGAACGCGACGAAGATATCAGCGACCGCGACGTGCTCGCATCAATTGCCTCGCGCGCCGGTTTCGACGGCGCCCGGCTGATTGAGATCGCCGACGCGAAGCCCGCCCGCGAAGAACTCGCCGCATTGACCGAAGCCGCCGTTGCTCGCGGAGTCTTCGGCGCGCCCACCGTTTTCGTCGGCGACGAGATGTTTTGGGGCAAGGATCGTCTCGACTTCGTCGAGCGGTGGCTCACGCGCACGCGATAGCCGGTCACTCAACAGAAATCGTTAACGATTTTGAGCGCGCCAAAACGGCATCAAAGCCGTCCTACAGTCCGTAATGGAGGACTTGACTAATTGTAGGTAAAGATAAACAATACAGCCCATGACAGCGTCGGGGACGGCGACATCGCGTTAGCCCGCGTTTCTGGGGGATCGACCGTGATGCGAGAGAACCACCTGACTTCGATGGCGTCGGATTGGACCCCGATGCCGTCGAAGGCCGCTTTGAGGCCGCGAGCGGTTTCGCGGGGGCTCCGTTTTTCCCCCAAAATTGGTTCAGATTTGCTCTTGCAAAGTTGCACCAGCGCATCGTTGCGAACCGTTCAACACCATTACTGGTGTGGTGACGGATTGGACTATCTATAGGTAGTGCGGCATACGACTTGCTCGATTAGACCGATGTTAGATGGGTTTTGAAAAACAACGCGAGTCTCTTAATATAAGCCGCCGGCCCTGCCAGCTAGCTTGGCATTTCAGGTTCGAGGTCGTCGTATGAGTGCAGCCTTGATCGCATCGCCAGCCGTAGGTAGACGCCTCGGGTCGCGAGAACCTACGGCGCTTGAAGCGCGCGAGGTTGATCATCTCGTTTCCAAGCTGCTCGGCGAAATCAAGGTTCCGTACGGATCGCTCGGCACTCGAGTTCTCAACCAGCTCGCCGACCTGAAAAGAATTCTCTCCACCGACTACATGGACGTGCCCGCGCTTCCATCCAAACCGCTGCTCAAGCAACTGGCGGAGGTCGTCGAGAAGGACATCAAGCAGCACATCTCGACGTATGGCAGCCTGGCGGATCTCGGCAGCCCGCAATTGCTCGGTCATCTCGGCAAATTGTTCGGCCCGCGCGAACTCGAACTGCGCGCCGAGCCCTATCGTACCGGCGCCGGGCTCTCGCTGCGGGGATTTTACTGCCGGGCCGACGTCGGCGAGAAAAGCAAGTTCGTGATCTTCGTCAACACCGCCCATCATCCGGGCGCGGTCGGCGCTACCCTCGGCCATGAACTCGGCCACTTCATCTACGGCTCGCTGGTCGGCGAGAAGGCCGCCCACACTGCTTTCATGGAAGGCGCGTTCGCCAATCACCTGGTCGAAGAGGACGAACTGTTTGCCGACAGCCTGGTCGCGCTCGCAGCCTACAGTCCGGAAATGATCAAAAAGATCGGCGGCGTCACGCATCTGAAGCGCGGTTCTTCGGACGATCTGTTCAACTCGGTAAAATCCGCTTACGACATGATTGGCCGGAACTACGACCTCGATCTCAGCAAGGGCAAGATGGCGGCGGCGTGGCGCGTCCGCTACCTCACCTCGATGGCGCACTTCTTCAAGCTGCGCGGCGCGCTGTACAAGTACGCCGGAGTCTGAGCTCCGCAAAAAGGGGACAAAGCGGCCGCCTGTCGGAGTCAGACGGGCGGCATCGTTTTGTCCGGAGTGTCTTACATTGGGTGCAGGGGTCACCCCTGCCCAAGGAAGTGTGAAACCCACGGAGGGTTTCACATTCAATTAAGTGATTTACCCTTCCCCTAAAGCGCCGCGAACATAGCGTTGAACAGCGATGCGGCCCGCCCGTCGATCAGCGCGTCCCCGCCCATCTGATTCATCGTGTAGCCGAAGCCGACGCGCGCATCCGGGTCGGCAAATCCAATTGAACCGCCCGCCCCCGGATGACCGAAAGTGCGCGGATTCGGTCCGATCGGCGCGACCGGCTGATTGAGCGCAAATCCCAATCCCCATCGCGACACGACGCCCAGCACCAGGTCCGGTCCGTTGGCCTGCTCGGTATGCGCGCGCTTGATGCTCGCGGGCGTCAGCACGCGATAACCGTTCAGCTCGCCGCCGGTCGCGAGCGCCGCCGTACAACGCCGCGAGCGCGCGCGCCGTCGCATGGCCGTTGGCCGCGGGAATCTCCGCGCCGCGCCACGCCCGGCTGTTTACCAGCGCAGCGTCGACGACCGGCCGCGGATTCGCGATCGCCTTGAACGTCATCGATTCCGGATCGACGCTCATCGCCGCGATTTGATCGGGCTTGCCCGGCGGTGGCGGCGGCGCCGCGATCAGTTCCGCGATTCGCGGATCGAAACTCGCATCGACGCCGATATGGATATCGAGCTTGAGCGGCCCCGCGATTTCGTCGCGCAGATAAGTGCCCGGCGTCTTGCCCGTGATTCGCCGAATCACCTCGCCGACCAGGTAGCCGAACGTGATCGCGTGATAGCCGTGCTTGGTACCCGGCTCCCACCACGGCTCCTGCGCCGCAATCGCAGCGCACATCACGGGCCAGTTCGTGTAAGCGTCCATCGGCAACTGCTTGCGCACGGCCGGCAGTCCCGCGCGATGACTCAGCAGATAATTTACCGGGATCTTTTCCTTGCCCGCCTGCGCGAACTCGGGCCAGTACTTCGACACCGGCGCGTCAAGGTCGAGCTTGCCCTGATCGACCAGCCGATGCGCACAGATCGACGTGATGCCCTTGGTCGTCGAGTAAACGTTGACGAGCGTGTCGCGCGTCCACGGCCTGGTCTTGGCCTTATCGGCGTAACCCACCCCACAAGATCGAAAACCGTCTTCCCATCAACGACAGCAGCAACCGCCGCTCCAACCTCGAGCCCATCCTCAAAACTATCCGCAAAAATATCCTTGACGCTCTTGAACCGCGGATCGCAGCTGCCCTCGATCTTCACTGCCATGTTCTGTCTCCTCGTGTCGTGATCGTCCCCGACATACCACGCCTTCCGAAGCGCCACCAACTCCCGCGTTTCCAATCGCGGACGCGGACAAATATACTGCCGCGCGTAACCGATGCTCTCACCAGAAACTTCTGCCAAAGTCAGCCGCTTCGTCAGCCGCATGTACGGCCGGCTGTTCTCGGCCAATCCTTATCCGCTCTACAAATTTCTGCGCACCCGCTACCCGCTCCTGCGCACGCCGATCGGATTCTGGATTTCGACGCGCTACGACAACTGCCTCGACGTCCTGCGCGACAAGCGCTTCCTCGCATTCGATCTCAACGCGCTCGACGCCTTCCCGCCCGACGACGGCCTCAAGTCGATGCGCGAAGCGCTGCAGCACGCGATCGTTTTTCGCAATCCTCCCGACCACACGCGCTTGCGCAAGCTGATGAACACTTTTTTTTCGCCGGCGGTCGTGGACGGTCTGCAGCCGCGGATTCAGAACATCGCCGACTACCTGCTCGACGCGGTTCAGGATCGCGGCTCGATGGATTTGATCAAGGACGTCGCGTTTCCGTTTCCGATCGACGTGCTCGCCGAGGTCATGGGCGCCGACGACGCCGACAAGCCGATGTTTCGCGACTGGATGCGGACGCTTGGCGTGCCGCTCGATCCGGTCATCAGCGCGAACGACCCCGGCGTGGAAGTGCGCCAGGCGATCGCCGACGTGCGCCGCTACTTCTCGGACCTGGCCGCCGACCGTCGCAAGCATCCGCGCGAGGATCTGATCAGCATCATGGTGGCCGCCGAAGGCCGCGGCGACTTGCAGACCGAGGAGGAACTGGTCTTCAGCGCGATGTTCACCCTGCTGGCCGGCCACGAGACGACGATGAACATGATCGGCAACGGGATGCTGGCGCTGTTTCGCAATCCCGACGCGTTGGCCCGCCTGAGATCCGATCCGTCGCTCATCGAGTCGGCGCTCGACGAGTTCCTGCGCTTCGACAGCCCGGTGCAGGTAACCTTTCGCACCGCGAGCGAAGATATCGAGGTTGCGCGGCAGGACGGTTCCGCGCGGCGAGCACGTCGTCGTATTTCTCGGCGCCGCCAATCGGGACCCGCTGCGATTTGCGGATCCCGACAAGCTCGACATCGCGCGCACCGAGAACCATCACCTGTCATTCGCCGCCGGCCCTCATCGATGCATCGGCGAAGTGCTCGCCAAGGTCGAAGGGCGCATCGCGTTCGAAACGATCCTTCGCCGGATGCCGAAGCTGGCGCTCGCCAACCCGAATCCGAAGTGGCGTCCCGCCATGAGTCTGCGCGGACTGCGGTCTCTGCCGCTGACGTTCTGACGCCGCCAGCATCGAAGAACCTAACCCCTAACCCCTTCCCGCACGGGAAAGGGGAACCAGATTTAATGCCGGGTGCAGGGGTCACCCCTGCCGAAGGAAGCGTGAAACCCAACGCGGGTTTCACATTGAATCAAGTGACTTACCCTTCCCTACATCGACGCGTAAACCGCCTCGATCAGCGCGATTGCGCGCGGATCGATCAGCAGGCTCGTCTGCATATTGTTCATCGTGTAGCCGAACCCGATCTTCGCCTCGGGATCGGCGTATCCGAGCGAGCCGCCCGCCCCGGGATGCCCGAATGACTTCGCATTGGGCCCCAGCTCCGAGCCCGGCTGCGACATCATGAAGCCCAGCGAGAAGCGCGTGTTGATTATCAGCAGCGCGTCGGGGCCGTTCGATTGTTCGATCGAGCAGTTCGCGACCTCGTCCTTCGACATCACGCGCACGCCGTTCATTTCGCCGCCGCGCGCCAGCGCGCCGTACAACTGCGCCAGCGCCCGCGCGGTGCCGTGGCCGTTGCCGGCTGGAATCTCGGCCGCGCGCCACTCGCGCGTGTTGACGAGTCCGGGCCTCATCCCGCCCGGCGGATTCATGATCGCCTTGGCCGCCATCGATTCCGGATCCTTCATCACCTCGGCAAAAATGTTCGGCTCGCCCGGTCCCGGCAGTGGCGCAGGAATCATGTCCGCAGTTCGCGCGTCGTGCTTCGCATCGAGACCAATATGAAAATCCACACCGAGCGGCCCCGCGATCTCGTCGCGCAAATACACGCCCGGCATCTTGCCCGTGATACGCCGAATCACCTCGCCGACCAGGTAGCCGAACGTGAGCGCATGATACCCGTGCCTGGTGCCGGGCTCCCACCACGGCTCCTGCTCCGCGAGCGCGGTCGTCATCTTGTTCCAGTTGAAGAGCGCGTCGTCGTCGAGAAGTTTGCGAATCGCGGGAAGCCCCGCGCGATGGCTCAACAGGAAACGTACCGGCAGCTTGGACTTGCCAGCCTGCGCGAACTCCGGCCAGTACTTCGCCACGGGAGCGTCAAGGTCGAGCAGCCCCTTGTCGGCCAGCCGATGCGCGCAAATCGCGGTGACGCCCTTGGTCGTCGAGTAAACGTTGGCGAGCGTGTCGCGCGTCCACGGCCTGGTCTTTTCCTTGTCGGCGTGTCCCGCCCAGATATCCACCACGCTTTTGCCGTCGAGCATGACCGCCGCGGCTGCGCCGACCTCTTTTCGCTTTTCGAAATTCTCGGCGAACGCGTCCTTGACGCGATTGAATTTAGGATCGCAGGTGCCTTCGATTTTCACCGCCATGAATAATCTCCTTGTCTTACGCGGATCAGCTGCGATCGCGCCGCCGCAGCTCGAACCCGCGCCAGCGGTGCATCCGAAACAGTGCGAGCCGGTCGCGATGCGCGCGCCTGCAAGTTCTCCGACGTCGTCGATGTCCCAGATTGTCGATGCGGCTCTGCCGCCCAGCGGAATTTCCAGCATCTGGTTGAAGTCGCAGTCGTAGAGCCGCCCGTTCCATCCGACGCTCACGAGATCGCGGCACATCAGCGCGTCCACCGTCGCGGGGTTGAAGTGATTCACCAACAAGCTCATGTACGCGGAATGACTGCCGGTGGCGCTCAACAGGTTGGCGAAGCGGGCGATCGGCATGTTGGTGATTGTCAGCAGTCGATCGAAAACGATCCCGAAATTGCGCGCGAGCTCCTCACGATACTGATTTTCAAGCTGCGCCTGCGGCGGCGGCAGCGACGCTCCAATCGGGTTGTACACGAGATCCAGCCGCAGTTGGCCGCGACCGAATCCGACGGCGTTCAGTTGCTGTAGCGCGGTGATGCTCTTGTCGAACACGCCTGCTCCGCGCTGGCGATCGGTGTTCTCCGCCGTGTAGCACGGGAGCGAACAAACCAGATCGACACCCGTTCGCCGGTAGAACTCCACCAGCCATTCCATCCCCGGTTCCAGCGTCACCGTCAGGTTGCATCGAACGATCACCTTGCGGCCGAGAGCGCGCGCGCGTTCCACCAGCATCGCAAAGTTCGCATTCAGCTCGGGCGCACCGCCGGTGATATCCAGCGTCGCAACCCGCGGACTCGACGCGAGCACTTCGATCACTCGCTCCGCTGTCGCCCGCGTCATCTGTTCGGTCCGCCGCGGACCCGCGTCGACGTGACAGTGATGGCACGCCTGGTTGCAGAGTTTGCCGACATTTACCTGGATAGTCGCGGGCGATTTGCGGCTGAACGCGCGAATTCCGTGGCGCACCAGTGTTGCGTCGAAGCGCGGGCTGGTCGATGACTCGGATGCTGCGCCCATCGTGCGACTCTAACACGCACAGAGCGCGATCGTCACGGCAAACCCGCCCCTAAATTTTCGCAGGCCGGCCGGGTTTCCTTGGAGCGGGCGCTCAGTTAAAGAAAACGTTCATGAAGAAGAAAAAAGCGGTCGAGAAGAAAAAAGAAACCGAGAAGCGAAAACCAATCGAACGAACCTACCGCGGCGGATGCCATTGCGGACGCATCCGCTTCGAAGTGCGGGGCAATCTCGAGCGCGTCTCGGAATGCAACTGCTCGATCTGCACGAAGAAAGGCTACGTCCACTGGATCGTTGAGCGTAGCGCGTTCCGCCTGCTCACGCCGTCCGACAATATCGCGGCGTACTCATTCAACACCAAGACCGCGAAGCATCTCTTCTGCCCGAATTGCGGCGTCGCGTCGTTTTACATCCCGCGCTCCGATCCGGAGGGCATTGACGTCAATGTGCGATGCCTCGAAGGTGTGAACCCGGCCAAGCTCGAGTTCGACCATTTCGACGGGCGCCACTGGGAGCAGGCGTTTCACGAGCGCGAAAGCAGCCGAGTCGCGAAGTGAGTCGGAGCGGTGGCGACGTTGGGTTTTATCCGCCGCGATTTCGAGGTGTTCGCGATCGAGGACTTCGGCGCTCGCATGGCGAAGATCGACGACCTCATCCAGCCCCGGTTGATCCGGCTGGGTAACGAGCTGGCGCCGGAACTGTCGCGAAATCTGCGCATGGAGTTCTTTCCGCACGTCGCCAGGAATGTGCGCCGCACGGCGAATCCTACCGATGAGACATGGGTAGCATTCGGCCCATCGCGCGCAGGATATAAGCGCTACGGATATCTCGCGCTATGCGTCTCCGGCGCGGGCATGCACGCGCGCGCAGTCGTGAAATCCGAGGCTGATAAGCGTCGCGAGATGGGACAGGCGATTAAGATGAAGTCGGCCGACCTGGAGAAATGTTTTCGCGGCACCAAAGTTCAGCAGTACCGGAATTGGGACTGCCGCGAATTGCCGCGATCGATTACTGCCGACGCCAACTTCTTCGATGGACTGGGTGATGCGCTCGCGAAAAAATCCGGCAGCATCGACGTCGGCTTTGGATGGCCCGTGCGCGACGCCCTGACGCTCGACCGCGCCGAAGTACTCGACGCGTTTCGCGAACTGGAACCGCTCTACCGCGTGCTGGTCGGCGGGTCAGATTGATCGCGACGCGAAACAGAGAACGTTTCTGAGGTGACGGACGATGGAATTGTCAATCAAGCGAATCATCATGTTCACAGGTCGTATGGAAGCGATGGCACACTTCTATCGCGCTGTGATTGGTCTCAGACAGATAGCCGATGAGGACGGATGGAAAGAGTTTCAGGCCGGCGGTTGCAACCTTGCGCTCCACAACGGCACGTCGTTAGTAGGGAGGAGACCTCCGAAGCTGGTCTTTTATTCCAGCAACGTCGCGGCGACGCGAGAAATACTTCTGAAGCGTGGGGCGCCGCTCGGCAAGGTCAAATCAGGAGGCGGACTCGATCTCTGCGAGGGCAAGGACCCGGACGGAAACCCCTTCCAGATCTCCAATCGAAAATGAGATTTCAAACTCCGGGACGGGAATCATGGCGAACAAAGGAAATTGTGACTTCAGTCTTCGGGCTCTCTATGAGGCGCTCGACGCGCAGCGGCAAGCGCGTGGACTCTCATGGTCTCAAGTGACGAAGGAAATGCATCACGCGCCCAAGAGCAATAGAACTTATCCGCTCAGCCAATCTACGGTGACTGGCATGCGCACCAAAGCGCTAGCTGAGGGTGACGGCATCCTGGCGATGCTTCGCTGGCTGAATCGAACACCAGAGAGTTTCGTGCCGGGTCATCAGGAGTCGGAAAAGATCAGTGCGCGGCTGCCGGACGTTCCCGCGGGCAAGATCCTGCGGTTCGACACGAAGAAGATCCATGCGGCGCTCGACGCTCGACGCATTGAGAGAAAAATGACGTGGGCGCAGGTCGCAAAGGAAGTCGGTACTGGCGCCTCTAGCCTGATGTACCTGTCGAAAAGAACGCGAGTCGCGTTCCCGGGCGTGATGCGGATTTTCAGATGGTTGGACCGGCCGGCCGCCGACTTCACGCGGGCATCCGACCGCTGAGATCGAACCGATCGTGGTTCCAGCAGACCCCGTAGCGAAATCCTTAGCCCTCTATGAAGCACCGGCGCCAAACACTATTGTAGATGAATTGCTCAACCGCGATTTTCGGCGCTCGCGTCGGGAAAGCGGCCTCCAAGAAGGGATTCATGGCGAACAAAGGAAATTGCAAAGCGAAAGATTGCGCGCGCGACGCCGTCGGCAAGGGCTACTGCCGGCAGCATTTTCGGCTCTGGAAAGCCGGCGAGATGCCCAAGGCGCGCTACAAGACCTGCACCTTCGAGAAATGCCGCAAGCATCGCCACGGCACCTCGAGCTTGTGCGACGAACACTTCAAGGCCAAGCACGGCAAGGCTGCTGAAACCGCCGCAGCGGCAGCACCCTCTGCAGAAGCGGCGCCGGCCGAAGCTCCGGCCTCCTGACACCGCGACAACTTCCGCATCGCGCTCGCGTCATGCGGGCAGCGTGAAAAAAGTGAATTGCGATGGCTAATCTAATCGTGGCTGGAGCAGCAGGCCGGATGGGCCGCCTGCTAATCGCGCTGGCGTCGCGCGATCCGGCGCACAAAGTCGTCGGCGCAGTTGAAGCGCGCGGCAACAGCGCGGTCGGCTCGGACGCCGGCGAGCTTGCGGGCGCGGGCAAGCTCGGCGTGAAAATCACCGGCGACTACGCGTCCCTCGCAAGGCCCGACACCGTCACGCTCGACTTCACGACAGCGGCCGCGTCGATGGAACATCTCGAAGTCGCATCGAAAGCCGGCGCCGCGATCGTAATCGGCTCAACCGGCTTCACGGCCGAGATGGAATCGCGCGCGCGCGAACTAGCAGCTAAGACCCGCACTGTTATCGCACCCAATATGAGTATCGGGGTCAACGTGCTCGCCAAGATTGTCGCCGAAGTCGCTGCGATTCTTCCCGACTTCGACGCCGAAGTTATCGAGATTCATCATCGCACGAAAATCGATGCGCCGAGCGGCACCGCGCTGTCGCTTGGCAAGGCGATCGCGTCGGCACGCGGCGCGGATTTCGCCTCGAACGCGATTTACGGCCGCGAAGGAATCACGGGCGTCAGGCCGGACGGCAAGATTGCGGTGCTCGCGATCCGTGCGGGCGACGCGGTCGGCGATCACACTGTGATTTTCGGCGGGCAGGGTGAGCGCCTCGAGCTGACCCATCGCGCGCAGAGCCGCGACTCGCTCGCGCGCGGCGCGCTCCGCGCAGCCGGCTGGCTCGTCAGCCGCAGGCCCGGCCTCTACACGATGCGCGACGTTCTCGGAATTTAGCTCAAAGATGTGACGGATGATTGTTCGGCTCGTGCTCGGGAGGCGCGGGCGGCCGCTCGCCCATTTCGGCCCCCTCGTGGTCGAGCATCGCCCATCGCTCAACCAGCTTGATACCGAGTCCCCGATGGCCGCGAATGAAGTAGGTCGTCATCGCAATCAGCGCCAGGATATTTCCGGCGACGATTTTCCACCATCCCAACGCTTCGAGCGCTGATTGATCGATCAGCGAAACGAATCCGACAAAGAAAACCTCGAACACCGCCAGCAGCAGCAGCGCGCCGAGCACCATGAACGGTTCCCACTCGGACGCCGCCAGCAGAATCGCGAGCATCATCCCGAACGCCACGAATGCGGAGAAATGCAGAATCGAGTAGCCGAGCACGAGCGGCAAAGTCGCGCGGATACTTTCGTTCACGGTCGCGCTGCCGAATACCATCGCGCCAAGCATCGCCGGCGTGTGAAATGAATTGCCGGAGGCCAGGTCGTAGCCCATGAACCAGATGGCGACCACGATCCCACCGACCAGTCCGGCCGTGATCCCTTCGCGCGCGACGCTGATCCATCCGCCCAGCAGATTGAACGCGAGCGCTGGATGCCGCCAGAAAAAATACGAAAGCATCGCAGCGGTGGCGAGCAGGTTGCCGACGATGATGCCCCACCAGGTCAGCTCCACCATCACGTTCGGTCCGAGAAACAGCACGACCGCGATGAAGAAAACCTCGAAGGCGACGAAAAAAATCACCAGCGAGAAAAGCAGCGACGACTCGGTCTCGCAGGCTTCGAGCAGCAAGCCGCCGGCGATCCCGAATGTGATGAACGCGCCGAAATGAATCAGCGAATACTCCAGCGCTAGCAGCGCCAGTCCGTGATTGACCTCGTGACTGTGCGAGCCGTGCAGAATCGTGGCGGCCAGGAGAGCCGGCGTTTCAAGTGCGTGGCCGCGAATCAGATCGAAGATTAGAAACCAGGCCGCGACCACGACGGCGCCGAGAAGGCCGGCGATCGCTCCGTCGATTATGATCCGCGTCCTCGAGTGTTCCATCTTCGGTGTCACGCGACCGGCCCGCGCGGGCCGCAACAGTATCGCGGCTGCTCAACTAGTAACGCACAAGATCAGCACCCGGCAAGCGTTACGATCGCGCCCGCAGCACGCGCAGCGACGGCGTCGTCGATGCGGGCAGAACCGGAATGTCGCGGTCTTCGCGCTGCTGCCACCTGTAAAAAATGAACGTGAAGATGATCATCAGGTAGGTGCCCTGCCCGATCCACATGATCAGCCCGCCGAGCACCTGGTCGTCCATCGGCCTGAGACCCCATCCGTGCGCGCCCTCGGTGTACCACGGATAAATCACGCTGGTCGCGAGCGTTATCGGCGCGGCGACGGCGGTCATCGGGATCATCAGCAGGAACAGGTAGAGGATCTGCGCCGGGTACGACAGCCGCGGCAGCTCCGGGAGCGGGCTCAGGATCGGCCACCACAGGATCACGCCCGACGCCATGAACAGCAGGTGCAGGAAGATGTGAAAGTCCTCGTCGCGGCACATCCGATCGAAGATCGGCGGAAAGTGCGCGGTGACGAAGACCGCCGAAAAAATCAGGAACGCGATTACCGGTTTAGTGAGCAGGCGCGCGACCGGCTTGATCGGCCTACTGAGGACCCACGGCCTCAGCATCCATCCCGGCGTGCCCAGCAGGAGCAGCGGCGGAATCGCGAGAGTCTCGACCAGATGCTGCAGCATGTGCATCGAGAAGATTCGCGCATCCGCGAGTTCGTCGAGCTCGGTGTGCGCGTACAGAATGACGCCCATCGCAATCGCGAACCACATCGCCTGGTGCCGCGTCGGTCTGCGGCCGGCCGCGCGGCACGCGCCCAGGTAAATCGCGATAAGGATCGCGACGCCTATCGGTATGCTTGGATGTTCTCCGAAGATGTCCATCTCAAAAAGCGCGACCTATCCGATCGGCGCCATGTGACCCGACAGATACGCGAACAACAGGATCAGCGATACCAGCAGGACAGTCGCGATCATCAGCGGGAATACGAACACTCCCGTCAACAGCCATCCGTCGTACTTCAGGTGCATGTAGAACATCGCGACCAGCGCGAACTTGGCCGCGCCCAGCACGATCAGCACCGGCACCAGCACGGGACGAAGCGCGTGCACGTAGAAGACCGTGATCTCCATGGCGGTCAGCACGACCAGGAACGCGGCGATGATCAGGTAAGTCGCCGCGCCCGGATGATGAACCTGCCCGCTGTGGGCGTCTGCAATGTCGCTCATGCTCCAGGCACCGCCTGCATCAGATAGACGAGAGTAAAGATGATGATCCACACGATGTCGACGAAATGCCAGTAGAGTCCCGCCAGCTCGACCGACAGCGCGCGCGACTTGCCGAGGTTGCCTGTAATCGCGGCGACCAACAGCACCGACAGCCAGATCACGCCGATCGCAACGTGCGCGCCGTGAAATCCGACCAGCACGAAGAACGACTGCGAGAAGAGATTGGTCGTAAGCCCCATGCCCTCGTGCATGAAGCTCGTGAACTCGTAAACCTGGCCGCCGAGAAAAATCAACCCGAACGAGACCGTGCCGCCGAGCCAGATTCGCTCCCATCGCTTGTCGCCGCGCTGCGTGGCCGCCAGCGCCAGCACCATCAGCAACGAACTCATCAGCAGGATGAAGGTGCTGAACGAGGTCAGTGGGATGTTGAGAATTTCGGGACCCGGTCCGGTGACGCTGCGCGATTTATAAACGATGAAGGTCGAGATCAGGCTCGCGAAGAACACGCACTCCGAGCCGATGAACGACCACAACCCGATTTTGCGCACGTCGATTCCACCCGACGACGGCGCGTGCTCCGGATCGTGCGACTCCTCGCCGAAGTCCGCGTACTCGAATCCCATCCCGATAACCGACAAGACTACGCCCGCCGCGCCGATGATCGCGATGCGATACCAGTCGATGATGAGACCGAGTCCCATCATGCCGACGCCAAGACTCAACACCAGCGGGTAGATCGACGGCGCCGGCATGTGGATGTGCTCGACGGATACCGGCTCGCCGGCCTGCGGTAGCGAAGGCGCCTGGCCCGACATGTAGGCCGCGACACCGCGCGAGCCGGCGCGGCCGTACTTCAGAATCCACCATGCGTCGCGGCCGCGGATTTGTGGAATCGTCGCGAAGTTGTACACCGGCGGCGGCGACGACGTTGACCATTCGAGGCTGCGTCCGTCCCACGGGTCCGCGGGCGCACGCTCGCCGCTGACGAGACTTTTGAAAATGTTGACGTAGAAAAACAGGAACGCGATGCCGAGAATGAACGCGCCCACCGTTTCGAGCTGGTTGAGATGCGTCCAACCCATGTCCGCGCCGTAGGTGTAGGTGCGGCGCGGCATCCCCCACATCCCGAGAAAATGCATCGGGAAAAATGTGAGGTTGAAGCCGACGACCGTCAGCCAGAACTGCCACTTGCCAAGCCGCTCGCCCAGCATGCGGCCCGTGATTTTCGGCCACCAGTAATATAGCCCCGCCATGATCGCGAACATCACGCCGCCGAACAGCACGTAGTGAAAATGCGCGACGACGAAGTACGAGTCGGTCTGCTGAAGATCGATCGGCGCTGACGCGTGCATGATTCCGCTGAGTCCGCCGATCGTGAACTCGAGCACCATTCCGAGCGCGAAATAGAACGCGGTCGTCATCCGCAGCGAGCCGCCCCAGACGGTCGCGATCCAGCTGAAAATTTTCACGCCCGTCGGAATCGCGATCAACATCGACGTGATCGCGAACGCCGAGTCCGCCACCGGCCCCATTCCCGTCGCGAACATATGATGTCCCCACACGCCGTACGACAGGAATGCGATCAGGCAGATCGAATACGCCATCATCGGATAGCCGAACAGCGGCTTGCGCGAGAACGTCGGAATAACTTCCGAGATGATGCCGAAGGCCGGCAGCGCCATGATGTACACTTCGGGATGGCCGAACAGCCAGAACAGGTGCTGCCACAGAATCGGTGTGGCGCCGGCGGACACGATGTAAAAGTGCGTGTCGAAGAAACGATCGAAGAGCAGAAAGATCAGTCCGATCGTGAGCGGCGGGAACGCGATCAGAATCAGGATGGACGTCACCAGTTGCGACCAGATGAACATCGGCATGCGCATGTACGTCATGCCCGGCGCGCGCATCGCGATGATCGTCGTCAGGAAGTTCAGGCCGGTGAGCACGGTCGACGTCCCCGATACGAGCAACCCGATCACCCACCAATCGATCGCGAGGCCTGGCGTGAAGTACCGCTCGGTCAGGTTCGCGTAACCGAACCAGCCCGCATCGGGAAGTCCGCCACGAATCCAGCCGAGGTGCAGCAGGACTCCCGCCACCAGAGCCATCCAGAAGCTCAGCGCATTGAGCCGCGGAAACGCGACGTCGCGCGCGCCAATCTGCAAAGGGATCAGGAAGTTGCCCAAAAATCCCAGCAGCAGCGGCATGACGACCAGGAAAACCATTGTCGTTCCATGCATCGTGAAAAACGCGTTGTAGGTCGCCGCCGACAGCGCGTGATTGTCGGGACGCCACAACTGTACGCGTATCGCCATCGCCTCGAGTCCGCCGAACGCCATGAACGTCAGCGCGCTGACCAGGTACATCACGGCGACGCGCTTGTGATCGATCGTCGTCAGCCATCCGACGATTCCGCCGCCTTCGAGGTAGCTCGGCTGATGCACTGGTAATGGTTTTGGCTGCGCAGCCATTCGACGCTCCCTATTTCAGGCTCTCGAGATACGCGACCAACGCGTTCAGCTTTGGTCCCGGCAGCAGCAACGGCGGCATGTTCGCGCCCGGCTTGATTTCTTGCGGATCCTCGATCCACTTCGCGACGTTCTCTGGCGTGTTCTGCAGCACTCCGGCCGCCAGCGTCGTGCGGCTGCCGAAATGCGTCAGATCAGGTCCGATATAACCCTTCGAGATTCCCTGGATCATGTGGCAGGTCGTGCACGGACTGTCGGCGAAGACCTTCGCGCCGTTTGACGCCAACTGATCGCTCGCCGGAATCGCGACCGGGCCCGCCAGTTGCGCCTTGTCCCATTTCGCAAAGTCATCCGGTGAATCGACGAAAGTTCGAAAGCGCATGTTCGCATGCGACAGGCCGCAGAACTCCGCGCATTGTCCGGGATACATTCCCGGCACCGTCGCGACGAACGTCAGCTCGTTGATTTGGCCGGGCACCACGTCGCGTTTGCCGCCGAGTTGCGGGACCCAGAAGCTGTGTATGATGTCGGCGGACTCCAGCGACAGTCGAATCGGCCGGTTGACCGGAATGTGCAGTTCGTTGCCGGTCTTGGCGCCGTCCGGATAATCAAACTCCCACCACCACTGATGCGCGACTACTTTGATCTCGAGCGCGCCCGCCGGTGCGACCGCCGGTTGCGAGCGAAAGATCGTGCGTATTGTCGGCACCGAGATCATCAGCAGCACGAGCGCCGGCCCCAGCGTCCACGCAATCTCCAAGCCCAGGTCCGAAGACGCGGCCGCGGCGGGAGCCGCCTCGCCTACTCTCGACGAGAACACGAACACTGCGAGAATGAACGCGACGACCACGATCGCCAGGATAATCCCGTCCCAAATCGTCACCGCGATAAAAAGGCTGTGAATCCACTGCGCCAGATCCGACTTCGGCGCCAGCGTCGTCATCGGACGGTCCTTGGCCGAACATCCCGCAATAGCCAGTGCAATAGCTACTCGAATAGCTATTGAGACGATTGAATAGCTATTTGAACTACGCCGGCTCATTCGGCTTCGTCTCCAACCGGCTCTCCCGAGGTCGCAGCCTGCGCGACGCGGTTAAGCCCCGGCACCGCCGAAATCATAAATGCGCCCAGGAATCCAATCGAGATCAGGAACTGCGTCGGACCAAACGGAATCGCGTCGAGCGACAGCGAAGGAACTACCAGCACATAGCGCTCGAGCCACATCCCGACCAGTCCGAGCAGAGAGACCGTACCTAGAATCATCGGCGTCTTCTTGGTTCGTACGCTCATCAGCACGGTGAACGGGATTAGCCAGATCAATACCACGCACGCCACCGACAGCGGCGACCACGGCATGTGATGTACTCGCTGAACTATAAAGAAAGTCTCCACCGGCAGATCGCCGTACCAGATCACGATGTACTGCGCGAACAAGAGATAAACCCAGAAGACCGAGAACGCGAATACCATCTTGCCAAAATCGTGCATCACGGTGGGGTTCGTGAACAGGTTGTTCTCGCCCAAGCGGCCGCGCAGCACGGTCGCTGTCAGAGCCATCGCGGTCAATCCGCTCCAGAAAGCCCCGGCGAAAAAATACCAGCCAAAAAGCGTGCTGCGCCAAACCGGCGCGAGCGACATGACCAAATCGAACGAGATCAGCGTATAGACGACCGCGAACAGAACTGCGACCAGGGGAGCCAGCACTCGTATGGAATGCGGCGGCAACTCGATATCGTCCGTCGCGACCGTCCATGCTCGCGCGTCCTCGCCGCGCGAGACGCGGATAAATGCGAAGCTCGCCGCTGCCATCACTCCGAGCGCGATTCCATCCCGCGCGAAAAGAAACGGCACGTTCAGCCAGGCGGCTTTCTGCGCAATTGGATGCGTCACCCACGGGAAAATCAGGCTCCGGCCGAAGTACAGTCCGAAGAATAGAAAAAATCCCACCCACAGAAATGGCGCGAACGCCTCGCCGAGGCGATACGGCGTAGAGCCGCCCCACTTTGCCTGCGTCAGGTAAAATGACGCGGACGCCACCACCGCGCCTTGTGCCACTCCGAGGAAGAACAACAGATTGACGAGGTAGGCTTCCCATGCGACCGCGGCGGAACCTCGGAGCAGCGCGAGCACGAATGCGATCGCGCCGATCGCGATCATCGCGCCTGCGACAGCGCACAACGTCGCGCCGGCCACCGACTCCACCGGTTGCGGCTTTGTCGCAACGCGCTCGCGATGCGCCCGCTGAGGATTGGTGCTCATCGCCGCTTACTCGACACCCTCGCGGACGACCTCTTCCGCTCCCGACTCCTTCAGCATCGACTCCACCTGCGCCGCTTCCGCCTCGTCACATCGAACGACGATCCCAAATCGATCCTCGCCGAAGCGCCCATCGTATCCCGGTGCGGTCTCGGTCGTGGGAATTCTCGAAAGGCCAAGCACTCCGAAGAATCCGAAGATTCCACCCAGCAGGACCATCAACTCGAAGCAGATGATGATGAACGGCGGCCACGACACCAGCGGTTTGCCGCCCGTGTTGAGCCGCCATTCATAAGTCGTTCCGATCGTAATCGCGAGCCCGGTCAGAACGCCCAGGATTCCGCCGGCGAGCACAATCCATCGCACCGGGCTCTTTTTCCGTCCGATCGCATGCTCGATTCTGTGGCTCGGAATCGGCGAGAAGGTATTGAAGTCGGCGACCTTTGCCAAGCGCAGCTCTTCGATCGCCTGCGCGCATTGGGCGTCATCGGCAAACGAACTTATGATCGCAATCGTGCTCATGCAGCTTTGGCTCGATCCATCTTGAGCGCCTTCCGCAGCCAGACGATCCCCTCTTTCAGTTCTGTCATCGAAATAATCGGCAGGAACCTGGAAAACAGCGAGAAGAGCCCCACGAACCATGCGAAACTTCCGACGGTGATCATGATTTCTGTGATCGACGGACGGTAGGGGCCCCATTGCGAAGGCTCGAAGTTCGCCGTCAATGAACCCGCGATAATCACAAAACGCTCGAACCACATTCCTATGTTAACGAAAATTGTGATTACCCAGAGCGCTCGCATGTTAACCCGGATGCGCGGCGAGAATAGCAACAATGGGATTACACAGTTGCACAGCACCATTACCCAGTACATCCATCCCCACGGTCCGAAGTACCGCATGTGGAACATCGTCTGCTCGATCGGATCGCCGGAGTACCAGGACATGAAAGCTTCCGTGATGTACGCATAGGAGACGACCAGCGACGTGAGCAGGATGACTTTCGCGAGATTGTCGAAGTGCCACTCCGTCAGCAGGTCCTCGATGCCGAGCAGCCTGCGCATCGGGATTAGCAGCGTGATAACCATCGCGACCCCGGAAAAAATCGCCCCGGCCACGAAGTATGGTGCGAAGATCGTGCTGTGCCAGCCCGGATTTATCGCCATCGCAAAATCCCACGACACCACCGAATGCACTGACAGCACCAGCGGAGTCGCCAGTCCCGCCATCAGCAGGTAAGCCATCGAGTAATGCCGCCACTGGCGATCGGTGCCCTGCCATCCCATCGCAAGCACCGTGTAGAACTTCTTGCGCCAGCCGGTCGCGGCTTCGCGCGCGTTCGCGATGTCGGGAATCAGTCCCATCGTCCAGAACAATGCGCTGATAGTCAGATAGGTACTGACTGCGAATGCGTCCCATACCAATGGCGAGCGGAAGTCAGGTTGTAGGTATCGCTGATTGGGGTATGGCAGTAGCCAGTAGAAAAACCACACGCGGCCAAGATGGATTAGCGGGAACAGTCCGGCAGTAGCTACTGCGAATATAGTCATTGTCTCCGCGGCGCGATAAACCGCTGTGCGCCACTTGGTGCGGAACAGAAATAGTATTGCGGAAATCAATGTCCCCGAATGCGCTATACCCACCCAGAAGACGAAGTTAGTAATGTAGATTGCCCACATCACGGGCTGACGAAGTCCCGTCACGCCCAGCCCCGAGTAGATCTGTCGCAGCCAGAACCCGGCTGCGATCGCCACCAGCGTGAAACAGAATCCAATCCACGCCCAGTATGCGGCGCCCGCCGGTTCCATCACCCGCAGCACGCTGCGATCGATATCGCGGAAGCTCGGCTCCGTGTTTATCTTCGGCGCCGCTGCCACTCAGGCCTTTCCTTTCTCGCTATAGAGATCGCGCAGATACGTGATGGCGGGTTTGGTATTGAGTTCCTCGAGCGCGCGATAGTTGCGCAGCTTGTTGTCGTCGCGCCGACGCATCATCGTGCTCGCCGGATCGTTGCTGTCGCCGAACGTTATTGCTTTCGTCGGACAAGCCTGCTGGCAGGCCGTAACGATCTCGCCGTCGCGCAGCTGCCGATCTTCGGTTTTGGCGTTGAGCTCGGCGAACTGGATCCGCTGCACGCAGAACGTGCACTTCTCCATCACGCCGGCGCCGCGCACCGTCACGTCGGGATTGAGCTGCAGGTTCAGCGGCGCAGGCCACTCCGGCACGAACCAGTTGAATCGGCGCACCTTGTACGGACAGTTGTTCTCGCAATAGCGCGTGCCGACGCATCGATTGTAGACCTGGCCGTTGAGCCCTTCCTGGGTGTGATACGACGCAAACACCGGGCACACCGGCTCGCACGGCGCGTGATCGCATTGCTGGCACAGCATCGGCGCAAGGTAGAGTTGCGGCGCTGCCGCTGCTTCCTTTTCATTCGGGAAATAGCGCTCGATGCGTATCCACGACATGATTCGCCCGCGATCGACGCCGTCCCTGCCGACCGTCGGCACATTGTTCTCCGCGTAGCAGGCCGTCACGCACGCGCTGCATCCGGTGCACGCATTGACGTCGATCGTCATGCCCCATTTGTGTCCCGGGTACTTCCATGGCGGGTACATTTCGAACGGCCCGGTGACTTCTTCCGCACTGCTCTCCGGGACCACGCCGCTCGCGAGCTGCTCGATACTCATCGCCTCGACGATCGATCGGCCCATCATGTCGCTCTTGCCCAGCGGCGAAACCAGCTTGCGCTTCGCGCCGGTCGCGCGTGCGGTCGCGGCGGCGTAGGTCGCGCCTGCGGCCAGAATCGCCCACGCATTCGCGCCGACGTCTTTTGCGTAGCGGCCGTACGCGCGATGCCCCTGCCCAATCGGCACCGCGATCACACCGGGACGCACAGTATTCTCGACCAGAGCGGGCGCCTCGATCACGCCGTGTTCCGTTTTGATCTCGATGATGTCGTCCCTGGCGACGCCGAGTTTGCGCGCCGTCTCGGGATTTATCTCGGCCCAGCTGTCCCACACGAGTTGCGTGACCGGTTCGGGCAGCTCCTGCAGCCACGGCTTGTCCGCGCCGCGACCATCGTAAAGAAAAATGTGCGGATAGGCGTACACGGAAAGTTCCATCTGCGCGGCGGTCGTAACCGGAGCTTTGAATGCGGAGGTGTCGAGCTTGAGCGCGGAAAGGTACTGTTGGTCGTAGAACCCGCCTTCGCGCCTGACCTTTGTCCAGAATTCCTCGGCATCTGCGCCATCCCCTTTGGGAGCCAGCGCGAGCCATTCAGTCTTGACGGCATCCGCAGTTGTCGCCCACGGAAGTTTCGCACTCGAGGACTTCGCGGCGGCCGCTAGCAGGATGTCGCCGAGCGGCTCGCTGTCGAAAACCGGCTGCATCACCGGCTGCCCCAGTCCGCGGATTCCCGCGCGCGGCGCGGTGTCACGCCATGATTCGAGCGGATGATGCGCCGGCAGCAGCAGGCTCGCCGTCGCGGCGGTCTCGTCCGGCACGCCTCCCGCCCACACGACGAACGGAACTTTCTGCAACGCCTCGGCAATTCGCGCCGCAGCAGACATCGTGAAGACCGGATTTGCGCCCGCGACGAAGACCGCGTCGACCTCGCCGCCGCGCATCGCGTCAACCGCCGCGTCCACCTCGTCCGGCGTGCTGGTCTCTTCCTCCGGTGCTCCTTCGAAGAACATTGTCGTCTTGCCGAAATTTCCCGTGACCGCATTCAGAATCATCGCCGCAAGATGCGCCGACGAATCGTCGGTGCCCGCAA
Organism: uncultured delta proteobacterium; assembly: GCA_963805315.1. GTDB lineage: Bacteria > Desulfobacterota > Binatia > Binatales > Binataceae > Binatus. The sequence goes on along the minus strand of CAWDTQ010000011.1, from coordinate 168,943 downwards.
TCGCCAGCGCGCCGTCCGCTTTGCCGAATGCTTCGCCGAGCGCGGTAATCGTCGCGGCCGGCACGCCGGTGCGCGCACTCGTCGCCGCCGGATCGAAATTCGCGACCGCCTTGGTGAGCGCCTCGAGGTCGAAGCCCGCGTTCGGCGAGACCTTGCCATTCTTGACCAGGACGTTGAGCACGCTCCATGCGACATCGGCTTGCGCACCGGGAGCCGTCGCGATCCAGTCGTCGCACTTCGCCGCGGTCATACTGAGCCGCGGGCCGACGTAGGTCGCGCGGCCGATAGTCAGCGCGCCGCGCCGCTTCTGCGGCGTCCGGAAGATGGAATATTGGTACGCGAGTTCCACCGGCGACTGCCACGTCTCGAGAAAGTCGGCGCCAAAAGAAATCAGCACCTCGGCCTGATCGATTCGATACACCGGCAGATCGCGCCGTCCAAAGAGCGTCTTGGCGGCGACCCGTGCCGGTTCATTGTTGATTGCTTCGTAAAATATCGCGCGCGACGAATTGTGCGCGCCGACGAACGCCTGCGCGATTTTCTTAAAGGTCGGTCCGTTCGGCGATCCGAAGAATGCGACCCGATCCTTGCCCGACTTCGACGCCGCCGCCAGCTTGTCACCGAGGATTTTCCTCGCTTCGTCCCACGACACTGTTCGCAGCGCGCCGTCGCCGCTGCGAATTTGCGGATGCGCCAGCCGGTCCGGATTGTACAGCCCCTGCAGCGCGGCCTGTCCCCGCGCGCACAATGCCCCGTGCCCGATCGGATCGATGTGACTGCCCTCGAGCTTGATGACCCGACCTTCGCGGATTCGCGCCACCACGCGGCATCCGGCGGGGCACTCCGCGCACGTCGTCGCGAAAAAACTCGGGACGCCCGGGACCACGTTCTCGTCGGGCACGACGTACGGAATCAGCTTGCGCGCTGCCGGCTCGCAGCCGGGAATCGCCGCCGCCGCGCCCGCAGTCGCGGCCAGCTTGATGAATGATCGCCTCGATATCGGCGTCGACGGTCTTTCGCGCATCCGCTTCCTCACTCAGTGATGACAGCCCACGCAGTCGAGCGTCGCTTTTTTCTCCGTGTGACAGTTCACGCAGAATCCCATGTTGATTTCATGCACCGGGACCACCCGATCCATCGTCTGCACCGGACCGTGACAGATCTGGCATTGCACTCCCGCGTGAATATGCGGTCGATGCGTGAAGCGCACGAAGTCGGGCAGCGTGTACACGCGATTCCACTGGATCTCGAACGCCGCCGGCGTGTCGTCCGTCCACGGCCGCGTCACCGGCTGGATTCCGCCGCCCGCGATCCCGTTGCCGTGACATCCGACGCACCGCGCCACCGCGGGAATCCCCGGCTCCGACGACCGGCCCGCATACGCATGGCAGTACTGACATGGAATCTTGTTCACCCCGGCGTGTACGCGATGGCTGAACGGTATCGGCTGGACTACATCCGCCCTCGGCGCCCACGGCCGCTGCGACACGGCGATCGCGGACGCTCCAAGGATGAGCATCGAGATGGCAAGCAGCAGCACTATCCGGTTCATGCTCACGATCAGGCTTGTCAATAATCCCAAAGAGCGCGTGTGGCCATCGCTCGGGCGTTAAAATTTCTAACAATACGATCATTCTTAATCAAGCAACGTTAATATTACTCACTGCGCGCGTTCCTCGGATCGAAGCATCCACCTGTGGATTTCCATTGTGCGAGAACGTCGATTTATTGCGGCAGGTAGTTTCGACGCTCTGGAAAGTGTGTTACTCATGACTGGCATTGCCGTGATCTAGGGCTTTTCAAACAGGTGCAAATCAAGACCGCCTCTCGACTCGCTCTTTTACCGCCCTACCTTTTTGCCGAACTTGACCGCCTGAAGAAGGAGGTCGCAAGCAAGGGCGTTGACGTTATCAGCCTCTCAATCGGCGACCCCGACTTGCCCACGCCGCGGCATATCGTCGAGTCGCTCAAGCGCGCCGCCGACGACCCCAAGAATCACCGCTATCCCGACTACGAAGGCCTGCCGCAATTCCGCCAGGCCTCGGCCGATTGGTATCGCCGCCGTTTCGGCGTCAGCTTCGACCATCAGCGCGAGGTCTGCGCCCTGATCGGCTCCAAGGAAGGCATCGCAAACTTCTCGACCGCCGTCGTCGAGCCGGGCGACATCGTGCTGATCCCCGATCCCGGCTACCCCGTGTACTACTCGGGATGCGTCTTCAATGGCGGCGAGCCCTACTTCCTGCCGCTTAGAAAAGAAAACGGCTTCGTTCCCAACCTTGCGTCGATTCCCGCCGAAATCGCGCGCCGCGCAAAGATGCTGTGGCTCAACTATCCCAACAATCCGACCGCCGCGACCGTTGACCTTTCGTTTTTCCAGGCCGCCGTCAAATTCTGCCTCAAGCACGACGTCATCCTCGCGCACGACAGCGCCTACTCCGAAATTGCCTACGACGGCTACCGCTCGCCGAGCGTTTTCCAGGCCGAAGGCTCGCGCGACTGCGCCATCGAGTTCCACTCTTTGTCCAAAACCTTCTCGATGACCGGATGGCGGGTCGGCTTCGCCATCGGCAACGCGCAGTTGATCGGCGCGCTCGGCAAGGTCAAAACCAACATGGATTCCGGCGTCTTCCAGGCCGTGCAGGAAGCCGCGATTACCGGGCTCGAAGGGGGAGACGGCGACAAGCTCGCCGAATATTGCGCAATCTACAAACAACGCCGCGACCTGCTCGTCGGCTCGATGCGCGCGCTCGGGCTCGAATGCGAAATGCCGCGCGCGACGTTCTATGTCTGGACCAAAGTTCCACACGGTTACACCTCGGTTTCGTTTACCGAGCGCGTGTTGAAGGAAGCCGGCGTCGCAATTACGCCCGGCTCCGGATTCGGCAAGGGTGGTGAGGGATACGTTCGCTTTTCTCTTACGAGCGAACGGTTGGTCGAGGCGGTGGACCGACTAAAAGCGCTGCGGTTGTAACGGCAAGGATGCCCAATCGGGCTTTCATCGGAATAGGCAGTAATCTAGGCGATCGAGCCGCCAATTATCGCGAGGCGATTCAACGGATCGCGGCGATCCCGGACACCAGGGTCGTGCGCCAATCCTCGATCTACGAGACCGAACCGATGGGCGATCTCAAGGGTGCGTTCCTAAACGGCGTCATCGAAGTCGAGACCGAGATTCCCGCTGAAGTCCTGATGCGCCGGCTGCTCGCGCTCGAGCGCATCATGGGCCGCAAGCGCGTCAAGGGCCGCAAGCAGACTCGCGGCAAATACCGGCCACGAATCATCGACCTCGATTTGCTCTTCTTTAACAAAGAGACGATCGACACTCGCGTCCTCAAAGTTCCGCATCCGCGCCTGCACGAGCGCCGCTTCGTGCTCGCCCCGATGAGCGAACTGGCGCCCGCGCTGATTCATCCCAAGCTCAACGCGTCGATCTCCGAAATGCTTGCGGGACTCAAGTCGCCGTTTCGTGTTACCCTTGCGAGAGCGGACCTGCTGAGGCCGCAACCAGCGAAAACAAAAAAAGAGGCATCCCGATGAAGTATTTTATCGATACGGCCGACGTCGCCGAGATTCGCGAGGCCGCCAGCTGGGGACTCATCGACGGCGTCACCACCAATCCCTCCCTGATGGCGAAAACGGGGCGTCCGTATCACGACGTGCTGCGCGAGATTTGCGAAATCGTCGACGGACCGATCAGCGCCGAGGTCGTCGCAACGGAAGCGTCTGCGATGATCGAGGAGGGCGAGAAGCTCGCCAAGGTCCACAAGAACATCGTCGTCAAGTGTCCGATGATAATCGAAGGCCTGAAGGCGACTCACGCGCTTGCCAAGCGCGGCATCCGCGTCAACGTCACGTTGATCTTCACTCCGCTCCAAGCGCTAGCAGCCGCCAAGGTTGGCGCGTCGTTCCTGTCGCCGTTCATCGGACGCCTCGACGATATCGGCCAGGACGGATTCGAGATCGTCGAGGATATGGTGCAAATCCTCGAGAACTACGACTACCCCGCCGAGGTGCTGGTAGCGTCGGTCCGCAGCACGACGCATCTCCTGCGCGCGGCCGAAGTCGGCGCCGACATAGCGACAGTTCCGTTCGCAGTCCTCAAGCAGACTCTCCATCACCCGCTGACTGACCTGGGACTAGAGCGCTTCCTCGCCGACTGGCGCAAAACGAACCAGAAGATCTGATCTCAAGATACTAAGGTGCAGGGGTTGCCCCTGCCCAGGGAAGCGTGAAACCCAGGAGGGGTTTCACATAAAGATTAGTTTTCTTCCTCCCCGCTTGCCGCGCTCGCGCTGCTTTGCAACCCTCACCGGCGTGACCAACGCACTCCTCTCGCGAATCGAGCTCCGCTTCATCGACGCCGCGGGCACTCCGCGTGCACTCGATCTCGATGCGCCCTCCGGCACCCACGAATCGAGCGCCGTCCACGACGGTCTCACCATCTCTGCGCATATCGAACGCGCACTCGGCGGCGCCGTCGTGCGCGCGACCGTCGCCAATCGCGGCCCCGACGCAGTTCGACTCACGTCCGCGATCTTCGAAGTCGCGACCGGCTTCGCGCCGTCCGCACCCGCACGATTCTTCAAGCACGGCTACCAGTCATGGAGCGCCTCGGGTGGCCGCGACGTAAGCGCATCGCGCACTCACCCGCGCGACGCCGCCCACTTCATCACGCGAGTCAATCATCAGAGCGAAACGACTCGCCCGCCGGAATTCCCCGAAGCGTGGACCTCTGAACTCTTCACGATCGTCGAGGCTGGCGATCCCGCCGGGCGCGTCATGGCCGGATTCATCGGCGCCGCCACTTCGCTTTCAGCCCTCACCGTCCCGAGTCCTGAAAAAATAATCGCACGCGCGGTCCTCGACGACGTAACCCTCGCGCCGGGTGCGCATCGCGAATTCGATCCGCTGTTCATCGCGGCCGCCGACGAATCCGCCGCGCGCCTTGCCGCGCGATGGGCTGACGCGGCCGGCCGATGGATGAACGCGCGCGTGAGCGCGCCGTTTCAGCGCGGATGGTGCTCCTGGTACCACTACTTTCATGCAATCACCGAGGACGCGCTCCGCGCCAATCTCAAGTCGCTCGAGGCGATGCGCTCGGAGTTTCCGCTCGACGTCGTCCAGCTCGACGACGGCTTTCAGTCGGCGCTTGGCGACTGGGATACGACCAACGCCAAGTTTCCTGGCGGTTTGAAAAAAATCGCCGGCGAAATTCGCGCGGCCGGCTTCAAGGCTGGCATCTGGACTGCGCCGTTCCTCGCCGCCCGCGACTCGCGCCTGATGAACGATCATCCCGATTGGTTCATCGCGCGCGCCGAGACTAACGCAAGCGAACCCGTGCGCGCCGGCTACAACCCGAACTGGACCTCGAGCGACGACAAGTTTGCGTACGCGCTCGACCCGAGCAACCCGGCCTTCCTCGCGCATCTCCGCCACCTGTTCGCGAAACTCACCCGCGACTTCGGCTATTCGTATCTGAAACTCGATTTTCTGTACGCCGCCGCTGCGCCCGGCCGGCGTCACGATCAAAATCTCACCCGCGGCGAAACGCTGCGCCACGGACTCGAGGCGATTCGCGTCGGCGCGGGCGACGACGCCTTCATACTCGGATGCGGCTGCCCGATTGGCCAGGCGGTCGGCGTGGTGGACGGCATGCGCATTGGACCAGACGTTTCGCCGTTCTGGGGCTCGACCGCTTCAAGAGCGGGCGACCCCTCGACGGTCTACGCGCTCGACGCGATCATCGCGCGCAGCTTCATGCATCGGCGTCTATGGCTGAACGATCCCGACTGCCTGATGCTGCGCGCGCGCAAAACCCGACTCACCGCCGACGAGCGCGCCGCCCTGGCCGCAACCATCGTCGCCAGCGGCGGGATGCTCCTCATCTCCGACGACATGAGCCTGCTCGACGCCGAGGCGGGAAAATTGTTCCGCGCAGTAACCCAAATCGCCGAGGAGATCGATTCCAACGCGGTTCGTGAGCCGGTTCTCGCGCTCGATCTGATGAGCGCCGGCGACGTCCGCGGCCTGATCGCCGAAAATGCCGACGGCGGCGGCGCGATCGCGATGCTGCTAAATCGCGGCGACGCACCCGCCCGCGTGCAAGCATCCGATCTCAAGCTAAACGCAACCGAAATCGTCGCACTAGATTTGGCCTTAGACGAGAAAATCGAAATTTTCGATTCGATCGATCTCCCCCCGCACTCCGCCCGCATCCTGCGGATCCATCGCTGACGCGCGTACTCTCTGACCGAAGCGAGCAACGCGAGACGGTTCCCCTTCCCGCGCGAGGGAAGGGGCACCAAAAAATTGAACTTCGGTGAACTACTCGACGCCTTCGAGGCAAGGTAAGACAGTTACGCGATCACGCCTGCGCTGCGCAGGCGCTTTAGATCGTCCGCCGGGTATCCGTGCGCCGTCAGCACTTCGTCGGTGTGCTCGCCCACCAGTGGCGGACGCGTGACCTTGCCCGGCGTCGAGTACAGTTTGGCCGCCAGTCCCGTCGTCAGGTACTCGCCGAGTTCCGGATGCGGCATCTTCAGGAGCATCTCGCGCGCGGCGGTCTGCGGATGCTTGAACATTTCCTCGATGCTGAGAATCGGGCCCGAAGGGATGCCCTCGCGATTGAGCGATTGGATCCAATGCTCGGCGGGATGCGGGGCGAGTGCGCGATTTATCTCTTCAGTGAGCGCGGCGCGATTTTTCAGGCGCCGGCCGCTGCTGCTGAATCGTTCGTCGTCAGCGAGTTCGGGCCGATCGATCACGCGGACGAATTTTTTCCACATCGCTTCGTTGCCGCACGCGATGTTGAACGGCCGATCGGACGCCTGAAAGACGCCGTGCGGCGACGACAGCGGATGATGATTACCGGCAGGCGCGGGCGTCTTGCCGGTCTCGAAATAAATTCCCGCCGACCAGGTCAGGATGCTGACGATCGACTCGAGCAGCGAAGTCTCGACTCGCTGGCCGCGGCCGTCGCGATGACGCGCTTCGAGCGCGAGCAGGATACCCTGCGCCGCGAAGATTCCGCCGAGCAGATCGCAAATCGCGATACCGACCCGCGTCGGCCCGCTCTCGACGGTGCCCGTCACGCTCATCAGACCCGACATTCCTTGGGCGATTTGATCGAAGCCAGGAAAATCGCGCAGCGGGCCGGTCGAGCCGAAGCCCGAGATGGAACAGGTGATGATGCGCGGATTGCGCGTCGCGAGCGTTTCGTAGTCCAGCCCGAGCGCCTTCATCACGCCGGGGCGGAAGTTGTCCACGACCACGTCGGCGGCGTCGATCAGGCGCGTCAGAATTTCGCGGCCTTCGGGTTTCTTGATCGCGAGCCGGATACTTTTCTTGGATCGATTCGCAGAAAGGAAGAAGTAACTGTCGCGACGCTTGCCGTCTCCGCTGTCACCCAGCTCTCCGCGCGGATTCTCGACCGGCTCGATCTTGAGAATCTCCGCGCCGTAGTCGCCAAGGATTTGGGTGCAGAACGGACCGGCGAGGTAGCGCGTGAGATCGACAACTTTGATTCCCGCCAGCGGGGGCGGCCCCTGTTTTTGGGACATGACGGCTAACCGTCAGTTCGCCGCCGCGGTGCGCTCCGCAATCAGCCGATCCAGCTCGGCGCGCAGCTTGGGCAGCACTTCTTCGTAGCCGAAATATCCCAGCTTGCGATCCTTCTTCTTGAGATTCACGGTCGTCGGACCGCACCAGAGTCCGAGGTCGGCGTCGTCGGTCTCGCCCGGCCCGTTCACCCTGCATCCCATGATCGCGATCGTGATCTTGTACTTCTCGGCGTAAACCGTGAGCTCCTTGACCTGCTGCGCCAGCTCGACGAATTTCATGTTCTCGACGCGCGAGCACGACGGGCACGAGATTATATTCAGCCCCGCGCCGAAGTCGGGCACCGAGATGAACCGGCCCGCCGCGACGTCGTCGATAATTTTGTGCCCGACGAGCACTTCTTCATGCTTGCGCTCGTTTGGCAGCGTCAGCGAGACGCGAATCGTATCGCCGATACTCTGCGCGAGCAGTTTTTCGAACGCGATGCGCGTCTTGATGATTCCGTCGGGCGGCAACCCCGCCTCGGTGACGCCAAGATGCAGCGGCACGTCGGGTCGCCGCTTCGAGAACCGCCGATTCGCATCCATCACCTTGACCGGATCGGAGTCTTTCAGCGACACGACGAAGCGCGTGAAGCCGAGCTCGTCCATCAGGTCGCAATGGTACGCGGCCGACTCGACAATCGCCGCAAGCTGATCGCCCGGGTACTTGTCGATGAACGCCGGCGCCACCGAGCCGCAGTTGACGCCGATCCGGATCGCGACGTCATGCTCCCGCGCCACGTCGACCAGCCACTTCACCTTCTGCTCGATCGTCTTCGACTTCTCGATATGGTGCAGATGCCCCGGGTTGTAGCGAATCTTGTCGACATGCGGCGCGACCCGATCCGCGATTTTGTAGTTCTCCTGCAGATCGACCGACAGCACGACGCCCTTCGTCTGCTTGCGGATTTCCTTGACCGCCGGGATTTCCTTCTCGCTGTCGATCGCGATCCGCACGATACCCGCGCCCGCGTTCGCCAGCTGATGGGCCTGCGCGACCGTCTCGTCAATATCGATCGTCCGCGTCGCGCACATCGACTGCACCACCACCGGCGCATCGCCGCCGACCTTGGTGCCGCCAATCGTTATCTGCCGTGTCTTCCGATCTTTCAGCGCCTGATCCATTTCACCTATGCTGCCCAATGCGCGCCGCGCTTGCTAGTGCTTGTGCTCATCCGCCACCGCCATCGCGATCGCGCCGTGACTGAACGCCGCACCCGCGCGCATCGCCGCCGCAACCCATACCGCCTCCGCGATTTCCTGGTCCGTGCATCCCTTCTCTTTGGCCCGCGTGACGTGCGCCTCGATACACCACGGGCATTGCGTCACATGCGCCGCCGTAATCGCCATCAACTCCTTCGTCTTGCTGGGAATCGCCCCGTCCTTGAAAACTTCCTTGTCGAAATCCAGGAAGCCCTTGAACGCGTCGGGCGCATTCTGGCGCAGGTTTCGGAGATACTTCGAGGTTTCCTTGCCGTAGAAATCTGCCATCGTAATTCTCCTCGAGCCGCTGTTTTCTGACCGATTACTCAACTATAGCAAACCGCCTGCTCGTTTCGATAACAACTGCTTTTCTCGTCACTTAACCACTTCGCTTACGCTAATTCTGGCATTATCGCCAGACAAACTTTGCTTATCCAAGGCTAGCGACGGCAAATTTACGCTCTGACCATTCCCTTGCAATGAGTCAGCGTTCTGACTAAGTTTCTTTCTCCGTCAGGAATTGCATTAGGCGGAAAGGGGCTTCGCAGAAGAGATGTCACTCATCACCGATCTCTCGCGGCCAGAATTTCGAGTTCAAGCTCTTCGCTCGGGGGAGGGAGGAAGCTGAACATGAGTACCGTCGTCTCCACAATCGCGGTCGCCGATCCGCGCCCGTTTCCGGACGTCATTCTTCGCAGCCAGTTCTTCGAGATGGTCGGCGTTCGATCGCTTTCCAGCGAGCAGCGCCTGATGCTCGCGGTGCTGGCCGACGCGATCAACGTCGTGCAGGAATTCAGCGGCTCCGCCAGCCCGCGCAAGCGCAACTCATTCAATGAGGCCTGGAATTGGTTCTTCACCAAGGGCGTTACTTCTCCGTTGTCGTTTGACAACGTATGCGACGCGCTCGGCATCGACGCCAAAGGCCTGCGCTGGCGCCTGTCGGAACTCGTCGCCGGCCGGGGCGGCAGTCCGCTGCGCCTGCGTCTCAAGGAAGCGAGCCGGATGCAACGCCTTACCGTGAATCGAGTTCGCCGGCGCGATCCGCGCAGGATGCACCGCGCCACTCGCGCCCGCTAGCACTTCGACTCAATCGATCGATTCCAAGCCGCGCGCGGATCAAGAAAATCCGCGCGCGGTTTCTCCCTTTGGGTAGCGTGAAACCCACGCCGGGTTTCACTACAATCAGCGCGATGGACCGTCCGCTGCAGGGTGTCAGAGTCGTCGAAGTTGCGATGTGGGTCGCCGGCCCGTCCACCACCGCCGTGCTCGGCGATTGGGGCGCCGACGTCATCAAGCTCGAAGACCCTTCTGGCGGCGACCCGATTCGCGGCTTCGTCACGCGCACGATGGGCGATCCCAACGCTCGCATCCGGCCGCCGTTCGAGCTCGACAATCGCAACAAACGCTCGGTCGCCGTTGACCTGCGCACGGCAGACGGCCACGCGTTCGCGCTGAGACTGATCGAGCACGCCGACGTGTTCGTCACCAGCCTGCGCCTCGACGCCATCGAGCGCATGAAACTCGACTACGCAACCCTCTCCGCGAAAAACCCGCGCCTCATCTACGGATCGATCAACGGCTACGGCCATCGCGGGCCCGACCGCAATCGTCCCGCCTACGATTACGCTGCTGCGTGGGCGCGCTCGGGACTGATGGCGACGATCGCAGAGCCCGGGCAGTCGCCGCCGGCGCAACGTCCCGCGATGATCGATCACGCCGTCGGCCTCGGCCTTGCGGGCGCCATCTCCGCGGCGCTGCTGGCGCGCGAGCGCACCGGCCGCGGCCGCGAGGTCAATATCTCGCTCTTCTCGATGGGCCTCTGGATGAATGCCTCCGATCTCACCGTCGGCCTCATGACCGGCCGCTCTCCTGCGTCCGAGTCGCGCACCCAGCGCGTGAATCCGCTGTGGAGTTCCTATCGATGCGCCGACGCGCGATGGATTTACTTCGTGATGATCCAGAGCGATCGCCATTGGCCGGATTTCTGCCGCGCGCTGGGCCAACCGGATTGGCAAAACGATCCGCGCTTCAAGGAGGCCACTGCTCGCGCGCAAAACTGCGCCGCGCTCACTGGAGAAATCGATCGAGCCGTCGCCGCGCGCAGCGCCGACGAGTGGGCGCCCATCTTCGACCGCCACAATCTCGTCTGGGCGCCCGTCCGCACCGACGCCGAGGTGCTCGACGATCCGCAGGCCGAAGCGATCGGCGCTTTCGCCGCCGTCGACCATCCGAACATTCCCGGATGCCGCGTCGTGAACAGCCCTGTCGAGTTTGGCGATGTCCCCGCGCAACCGCATCGGGCCGCCCCCGAACTCGGCCAGCATACCGAGGAAGTAGCGCTCGAAATGGGGCTCACCTGGGACGAGATCGCGCGCCTGAAAGCCTCGGGCACGCTCGGTTAGCATTTTTTCCGGCAATGCCCCGAAACCCTTGGCCGAGAGAGGATTTTTAACTTTTCTCGCTGTCAAACGTCGGTATAAAGCTCGCATTTTCCCGATCTTGTTTGACTCTGACGAACCCCCCTCCGTATGATCTTTGTTACCAGTCTCCGGAGGTCGCCTGCTCGTGCGAATGATTGTTCCTCCTGTCGCCCATCGCCGCGAAATTGATCGCAACCTCGCCGAATTTTTCCGCGGCCATCGCGCCGCGCATTTCAACCGCGCCATCTCCTCGATGTGCCGGTACTTCAACGTGCGACGCCCGCGCGTCGAATGGTTCGAGTACATCGATTGGGGCAAGACGGCCGGCCGCACTTATGAAGACGGCCGCATCCATCTCGTCCATCCCGAAAACTGGAAACGCGGGCGCATCTATTTCAGCGAGCGCAAGTGGATCCAGATGATCTACCACGAGATGGGTCATTTCCTGTTCTGGACCGACCCCGAGCGCAAGGCTGAGATATTCTCGCGGCGGATGGTTAACGGCCTCAAAGTCTCCGGGATGCGCGGCGCCGCGCGCTCGCGCACGCGGTCCGGGATCGCGAGCACGCGTCGCTCGGCAAATCGCCTCCGCAAGCGGCGCCCGCGCATCTCGATCGCTCGAAAATCGAGACGCTCCGCACGCGGCGTCGCCCGCAAATCCCGCCGGGTCGCCTGATGCCGCAAAAACCAACCGTCGAAAATCGTTGGTGGGTCGAAACCAACTTCAAGAAACCCAAACGGGCCAAGTCCGAAACCGAGATGCCGCAGTTGCCGGTCGCGATGGCCTTTTACCAGGTCGCGCGCGACTACGATCAGGATCGCGCCAAGGAAGATCTCACCGACAACAACCTGCGCATCGCGCGCGAGGCTAATCCTCCGCAGGGCGATTGGGCGTATGTCGCGATGACCGAGCAGCACGCGCCGCCCAATGTCATCAAGCGCGTCAAGGACGAGTTCCGCATTCCGCGCGAGGCGCGCGGAATCGTAATCGATCACGGACGCGTCGTGCGCCTGCTGATTTGCGGGCCGCAGCTCGAGGACTGGATGCTCGACATCACGCTCGGCGACGAGCCGTCCGTCGACGCGTACGTATGGTCCGTGATGTATCGCGAGCGAATCTTCCGCCGCGCCGAGGACGCACTGCGCCAGGCCCGCAAATGGGCCATCAACCTGCTGCAATTCCCTCCCCCACGCGACGAACCCTTCCGCGGCTCCCTGCTGGTCTAGGCGATCCAGACTGCTCCTAGTCTGACTGGACTAACTTTGGGTACTGGGTGGTTACCCTGTAAACCTGCGTTGGTTTCACTAGAATTAACTCCCCGCCATGAACTATCTGTCGCTCGTGCTCCGAAACCTCACCCGCAACAAGCGCCGTACCATTCTCACCACGCTGTCGATTTCCGTCTCGATCTTCATCTTCGCGTCGCTGATCAGCCTGCCGGGACTGCTCAACATGGTCCTGCGCGACCGCGCCAACTCGCTGCGCCTCATCTGCCACAGCAAGGCCAGCTATCTCTATATGCTGCCCGAGTCCTACCGCCGGCGCATCGAAACGGTGCCGCACGTCGAAGCGGTCGCGTCCTACAGCGTCTTCATGGCGACTTACCGAAATCCGAACGAGCAGCTCGGCGTCCTCGCGGTTGACGACGATCACATCCGCGAAATTTTTCCGGATTGGGATATCAGCGCGCAGACCGAACACGAATTCACCAGCCTGCGCACCGCGGCCCTGGTCGCAACCAACCTGATGAAGGTCTATGAATGGAAAGTCGGCCAGACGATCATGCTCAAAGGCACCATGTACCCGGTCGATCTGCAACTCACGATCGTCGGCGTGCTGAACGAGGAAGCGTCGGGCCCCCGCATTATCTTCCGGCGCGACTACATGGAAGAACTGCTCGGCCGGCCCGGCACCGCCAACCTGTTCTGGGTGAAGATGGACAGCAGTCGATCGGCGCCGGAAGTGATCGCCGCCATCGACGAAATGTTCGCCAATTCGCCGAACGAGACCGCCACCGAAACCGAAGTCGCGGCCATCAAGAATCAAGTCGGCGGCCAGATGGGCCTGATGCTCGACGGCGCGAAATTTCTCGCCGCGATCGTGATGTTCACCATCTCGCTGGTCGCCGCCAACACCGCCGCGATGGCGGTGCGCGAGCGGCGTCACGAAATGGCGGTGATGCGCGCGATTGGATTCACGCGCAACTCGATCATCGGGCGAATCCTGGTCGAGGGGCTGATAATCGGCGTGACCGGCGGTGTTTTCGGATGCGTGCTGGCATACGCCGGCTTTGAACTGTTGCCGCATGTTTCCGCGGCGCTCGGTCCGCTCGCCCTCGCGATGACGCTGCAGCCGCGAATCATCGCGTACAGCTTTCTGATTGCCGCCGCGATCGGAGCGATCAGCGGCTTCGTCCCCGCAACCCTTGCCACCCGCGGCGACATTTCCACCGAACTTCGCGCCGTGTGAACGAGTTACTGATTCGCGAAGTTTTGATTCTTGCGTCCGCGCTGGTCCGCGAATAGTTCTGATCTCAGGTGCTCCTCGACATGCATTTCAAGTCGAGGGAGGTGAACTGATGCGACAGTACTTTTCCACCGCAATCGCGTTATCGATCCTGCTGGTCCTTGCCGGATGCGCGCCCGACAATCAGGCCGCGCAACAGCGTCAGGCATGCGCCCCCGGCGATCAGCATCCGTGGTGTGAGCAAATGGCGCAGACCAAAACGCCCGGAGCGGCTCCCTACGGATTGCAATCGACGACGTGGCCGACCAATCCGGATATGCGTGACTACGACACGCCGCAGCCGATAAACCCGCCCGTGCAGCTCATCTCGCCCGGCATCGCACCGATGCCGTGGGGCGTCGGAGTCATCCGCTAGCCGCTGCGATTCGGTCCGCTACTTTCTGAATTCGACCGTCGCCGTCCCGGTGACGAGGCGCTCCGCCTCCTCGTTCTCCATCCAGACGTCGATCTCGGCCGTGCGATCTGCGGGATTCTTGTTCGTGATAAATCCGTGAATCGTAATCGTGCGATCGGGTTGCACCGGCACGCGATAGGTCGTGCTCATCCGGCTCAGCCACGCGTTGCCCGCGCCGATCCAGTCCGTCACCAGCTTCGACAGCAGTCCGAGGCTCATGTTGCCGGGCAGGATCATGCCGGGCAGCCCTTCCTTTTTCGCGGCTTCATCGTCGGTGAAGCGGCCCGCGCCCTCGCCCATGCCCATCGTCTTGGCGTAGGCGCGGCACTGATCTTTGCTGACGAACAGCTCGAGCGGTCCGAGCGTGTCGCCGATATTGATCTCGTCAAAACCGGTCACGTGCGATTCATGAAGCGATGGTCAATATGAGCCAGCACTTCGTCCTTCTGGTTCTTCAGCGTCGAGCGTATTACGACGAAGACCATGGTGCCCGTCCGGCCCGTCTTCTCGTAAATTTCCTTCACGTGCGAGCTCAGCGTCACCCGGTCACCGGGCCGTATCGGCGAGACGAACTCGACGTCCTTGCCGGCGTCGAAACCGCGGCGTCCGAAGCGCGGCACGTTCTCGAAAAAATGCCGTCCGTTGCGGAACGTCACCGCGAACGACGGCGGCGCGACGATTCCTCCGTACGGTCCTTTCTTCGCCGCCGTCTCGTCCGTGTAGATCGGATTGGTTTCGCCCAGCGCCGCGCAGTAGCGCTTGATCTTCTCCGCCTTGACCTCGACCGGCTCAGTGACTTCGAAGACCTTGTTGATGAGCGCCGGATCGTACTCGACTGCCATCGTGATTCTCTCGTCGCCTCGTTACCGGGTTTCCATCGCGACCGCATGCGGCACCGCTTTGCGCCGCGGCCGAAAATCCACCGGCTCGTAGTTGCCGGCTTTCAATTCCCGCACCAGGTCGTCGATCGTTTTGATGTAAGCGTTGAACTTGGTCGCGCACAGCCCGATCAGACTCACCAGGTGACTGTCCGATCCGCCGGTCGCCGCGAAACCGTACTTCGCAATTAACTCCGCGCTGCGCTCGTCCTCGCCCTTGCGCGATCCGCCGTTCAGCGCCTCGACCGCGACCACATTCTCCAGCGGCCCCTTGCTCTGGTAGTGCTCGTAGAGGCCGATATTCGGGCGCCCCGGATGACACGGCACGACGATTCCGCCCATCCGCGCCACTTCATCGATCAAAGTCTGGGCGTCGAGCCGCACGTCGGCGAAATCGAATCGAGCGACCATGTCGTCGTTCACGCCGAACACCAGCATGTGCCCGTAATTGGTCTCGACTTCCGACGCGCGCAGCACCAGCGTTCCGAATTTGTCCTCGAGCGCGCGGTAGTCCGCGTCGCGATTGAACTGGCGATGCTCGGTCAACACGATTCCGTCGACCGGGCGCTCTGCCGCACGCAGCTTGATCCAGTTGAGGTACGCCTCTACCGGTGCGCGGCTGTCTTCCGATGCTTCGCTATGCGTGTGCAGATCAAGGATTGTACTCACCAGGATTGAGCCCTCACCTCGCCGGGCGAAATTTCGCGAGCGTCACGGTGGGCGTGACGTCCTCGTATACGACCTCGACGGGCATCCCTATTTTAGCCTGTTCCGGCTGGCAGTCGACAAGGTTGGTGAGCATTTTCACGCCCTCGTCCAATTCGACATACGCCATGATGTACGGGATCGACTCGCGAAACCCCGGCGCCTGGTTCTGATAGGTCGTGGTGAAGGTGTAGACCTTGCCGCGCCCGCTGCACTTGATCCATTGCGTCTCCGACGACATGCAATTCGTGCACAGCGCGCGCGGATAGTAGCGGATGTCGCCGCACTTCCCGCATTTCTGGATGTACAGCTCGTGCCGTTGCAGCGCCTCCCACCACGGACGATTCTCTTCGTCGAGATGCGGGAGTGGCTTCGAGTATTTTTTCGCTTGCGTCTGTTCCGCCATGATTTTTCGTCCGCCCCGGGTTACTGATTGCTGAGAATAAGCGTTGCGCCCGAATGCCGCGTGCCGAGCGCGCCGCCGGTGCCGTGCGCGAGCGCGATTTTGCAATCCTTGACCTGCCGCGGACCGCATTCGCCGCGCAGCTGTTTCGTGGCTTCAATCACTAAAAAAATTCCGCGCATCCCCGGATGGTTCGACGACAGGCCGCCGCCGTCGGTGTTGATTGGAAATTCGCCGTCGAAGCGCAGCCGCCCGCCCGTCACGAACGCGCCCCCCTCGCCGCGCTTGCAGAAGCCGAGATTCTCCAGCGTGGACAGCACGGTGATCGTGAACGAGTCGTAGATCATCGCCATGTCGATGTCTTTGTGCGCGACGCCGGCGCGCTCGAACGCCAGCCGCCCCGATTGCGCCGCCGCGATTTCCAGAAAGTCGCGCTGCCCGCGCGCCGCGTGGCGCACCGTCTCGCCCGTGCCCAGGATGTAGACCGGCTTCTTCTTCAAATCGCGCGCGCGCTCGGCCGACGTGATCACCAGTGCGCCGCCGCCGTCGCTGATGATGCAGCAATCCAGCAGATGCAGCGGCGACGAGATGATGCGCGAGGCGAGCACGTCTTCCACCGTGATCGGATCGCGGTACTTCGCGACAGGATTCATCGACGCATGCAGCCGCATCGTGACCGCAATCTCGGCGAGTTGCTCCGACGTAGTGCCGTAGTCGTGCATATGGCGCTGCGCGACCATCGCGTACGCCCCGACCGTGGTCGGCCCGAACGGAATCTCGTACTGGTCGCACGGATCGCCCGCCGCCGCCGCCACCGCCGCCCGGTGCCGATCGCAAACCGCGACGACGCCGCCGTCGAGCCGTAGACCACGACGCACACGTCGCACATCCCGGCATGGATAGCGGCCGCAGCGTGCGCGGTATGCGCCACGAACGACGACCCGCCGATCGAGGTCGAGTCGACAAAGTTCGGCGTCAGGTTCAGGTAGTCGCAGAAGCCGACGATCCCCATCCCGCTCATCCCCATTCCGGTCGTGCACAACCCGTTCACGTCCTTGATCGTCAGCCCGGCATCGTCCAGCGCGCCTCGCACGCTCTCCGCCATTATCTGAAACAGGCTTTTGTCCGGCGCGAATCGGGTCGGATGCTCGAACACTCCGGCCACTGCGGTCTTGCGGTTTATACTCATCTCGATTCCTGCTTCAGTTCGGCAACGACGAAACGAACTGCTCAATTGCGGCGTTGTACTCGGCGGGACGCTCGCGCGGGATGTAGTGACCGGCGTCCGCGACAATCCTGGCGGTCGCGCCGCGAATTTTGCCCGCGATAAACTCCGCGTCCGCGGGCGTGGTGCCTTTGTCGTCGGCGCCCGCGATCACCAGCGTCGGCTTGTCGATCTTTGCGATCGCTTCGCGCAAATCGACCTGCGTGCACGCGAGAATATCGGTGTAGCGCACGCGCGGGTCGGTCTTGATTTGTTCCATCCAGCCTTCGCGGACGACGTCGAAGTTTTCCTTCACCGTCTTCGGCGAGTAGCCGTCGGTGTTGAAGGCCTGCGGCGCACGGCCCATCGTGATCGCCCGCAATCCCTCGACGTGACCCGGCGGCAAGTTGAACTTCGCCGCCGTGCAACTCAGGATCAGCGCCTCCACGCGCGCGCGATGCCGGAGCGCGAGGTCCATCGCGATCGCGCCGCCCATCGAATGCCCCAGTATCACCGCCGAGTTGATTTTCAATCTGTCGAGAAAAGCCGCGATGAAGTCGGCGTAATCGCCGATCGTCCGCAGCCCCTCGACACCCGCCGAACGGCCATGCCCGGGCAGGTCGAGCGCAATCGGGCTGTGCTTGCCGCCGAACGCCTCGATCTGCCGATGCCAGGTGTGGCCGTTGGAGCCCGCGCCGTGCACGAACAGAATCTTGCGCCCGCGCGAGAAATCCGGCACCACGTCGGGCAGCGTTGTGACGCCGCTATAGTAGTAGTAAGTCGCGTATCCTTTTACGTCAGTGTATTTCGTCTGCGTTGGCATCGGCGCAAAACTCTCCGCCATGTACTTTTGTGGTTAGCTATTAGGTTATCCGCGCGCTTGTCAAACGCCGCGGCACTCAGTCATCGCGCCGTCCGATGATTAGCGGTTCGTGCTGCTTCAGGCTTTGCGACGCGCCTAACGTGGCGAGTTCCGCCAGCATCGCGTCGGCGCGTTCACGCCGGTCCGCGGGAATCAACGGCATCCATCGGATTCTGATCCACTCGTCGATATCCGGCCACGTGACCGTGAACGGCGCAGCGCGTTCCTCGACGCGCAGACCCGCCGTAACGAACGCGCGCTGGTAGCGATCTCTTGGACCCGCATCGGCTTCGCGGCGTTGCGCGCGCTGAAAGATTACCTCGCGAAATTCGCGCCAGCGTTCCGGACCGACGATCGCGCTGAGCGTCTGTCGAACACCGTCGTCGCGCTGCCCGGTTGCTATCAGCACGCCGCCGCGTCCAAGGCATCGCGCGAACTCCGCCACAACTCCCTCGACGTCGGCGGCGAACTGCAGAACATGGCTCGCGAAAATGAAATCGAACGACGCCGGCCGAAACGGCAGTTCCAACGCATCCGCACGAAGCAGCCGGCATTTCGCGCCGACTCGATTGCGCGCCGACAGCAGCATGTCAAATGTCAGATCGACTCCCGTTACCGTGCGAATTCCCGGCGCGGCCGCAAAGTTCACGAGATAGGCGCCGTTGCCGCATCCGACGTCGAGCACATCGCGCGCCTGCGCGATTTCCGGCGCGATCGCCTCGAGCACGGCGCGTCGCCGATTCCCATAGTACTCACCGTCGCCGTAGGTGTCGGCGAGACGCCCGAAATACGTTGCTATCAGCGAAGGCGTGCGATGCTTCGATGCGTCGCCGGAATCCACATCAGAGAGGATGACAGAAGAGCGAGCGGTCGGAGAATAGTTGCGGGTGCTACTTGCGGGGCTTGCGGCCTTTGGCTTTGCGCGTCGGCGCCGAGTCGCCGTCGATTGGGCCGACCTGACCGCGCTCCCATACTTCGATCGCCGCGCGGCTGAATCGCCATGCGCTGCCGACGCGGAAACCCGGTATTCGTCCTTCTCGCAGTAGCCGATAAATCGTCGTCGGGTGGACGCGAAGATGCTGCGACAACTCCGAAATGGTCAGAATATCTTCCGCGGATGCCATCGGTAACGCCAAGCCTCCGCAACGGGGAGCACTATTGACTCCCAGTTGAGCAGGCCGTATCGCCCGATGCCGCACAAAAGCTCAATAATCAGCCTCTAACCGTGCCACGCTTAAGTCAATACTGACTATCGCCGCCAATCAGGGGTCGAAAATCTTGGCGAATCCGCGTCATGTTGCGTTATGGTTTGTGAAAGACCGGCAGAAGAAATCAATGCCGCGCGCGAAGGAGGCTACTTGCCATGGAATACCAGGCTATTGAAATCAAGAATGACGGCGCGGTGGCATGGCTGACCCTCAACCGTCCGCACAATCTCAACGCACTCAGCGCGCAAATGGTCGCCGAGCTCGAAGATTTCCTGCATCGGCTGCCGACACAGACCGCGACGCGGGTCGTCGTGATGAAAGGTGCGGGCCGCGCCTTTTGCGCCGGGCTCGACCTCAAGGAACAAAACCGCGGCGGCACGGGACTCGGCGCCTCCACGACTGACACCGTCGAGAGCCAACGCCGGATGAGCGACCTGGTCGTCGCGATTCGTCGCGCGCCGCAGCCCTTCATCGCCGCCATCCGCGGACCTGCGGCCGGAGGCGGCTTCGCCCTCGCGCTCGCGTGCGACGTGCGCATCGCAGGCGAGTCGGCGCGCTTCAACGCCGCCTTCATTCGAATAGGGCTGAGTGCGTGCGATATGGGGGTGAGCTATTTTCTTCCGCGCGCCGTCGGCAGCTCGGTCGCGTCCGAGCTGATGCTGACGGGACGGTTCATCAACGCTCAGCGTGCATTCGCCACCGGTCTCGTGTCAGAGCTGATGCCCGACGCGGACCTCGATGCGGCTGCGGCGAAGCTCGCGCTCGAGATGACGGAGACCTCGCCGCTGGGTCTGCGCCTTACCAAGGAATGTCTCTCGATAAACATCGACGCCGGCAGCCTCGAGCAGGCAGTCGCAATCGAGGACCGTAACCAGGTGCTGTGCGTTCGCGCCGGTTACATCGAGGAAGGCGCGCGCGCGTTCCTCGAGAAGCGCAAGCCGCGCTTCACTCCACGCGCCTGACGGAACGTGAAAGAGTGAAAAAGCGAAAAAGAAAAGGGGCGGTTCGATGAACCGCCCCTGAGCCATCCACTCCAAAAAAGAGCTGCCGATTACCGGCTGGCCACCGTCGTCACTTGGGGGCTGGTTACCGGCGTAGTCTGGGGACTTGTTGCCGGTGCCGTCTCGGGGCTTGTGACCGGCGTCGTCGCGCGGCTTGTCGCCTTCGGCTCGTGGCTTGCAGCCGGCGGCGGCGTCTCGCTGCTCGCCACCGGAGTCATCTCGCCCAGGCGAGCGAGCAGGTACTCGGGCTGGCCGTCATGCCATACGCGGAATTGCACTCGCTGTCCGGGAGAATATTGCGCGATCAGATCGTCGAATGTCTTCGCATCGGGAATCGTCTCGCCGTCGAACTCGCTGATCACGTCGCCCGGCTGGATGCCCGCCTTGTCTGCCGGCGATCCGATGAAAACGGCGCGAACCTTCGCTCCCCAAACGTCGGGCGCAAAGGCAGTCGTCACGCCAAAATACGCGGGCCCATTCGCCGGTAGAACGTCGGGGTGCATAAAATGGACCCCGTTCACGCCGTTCACCCGGTGCACGATTTGTTTAATCCGGTGCGCTTCATCCAGGCTATAAACTTCGCCGGCCAGGTATGCGTCGCCCATCGATGAGACCGATACGCCGATATCGGTGAACGCGCGCGTCTTGAGCGTGTCCTTGATCCGCGCCTCGAGCTCGTCGGCTTTGACTTTGGGACCCGCCGCCAGCTGTTCATTGGTTTCCGGGATTGTCATCCAACTCGCGATCAGGTCCTCGACACTCATCTGCGAGGACGCCTTCAACGCCGGCGTGGCAATGCTCTGCGCCACCAGGCTTGGGCGGCCAGTGACGATTGGCACCCGCGTCATCAGGAACGCGACCAACACCATCATCGCGGCGCCCATCGCGGTGAATGCGTAGTTGCGGATGAGCGCATGACGACTCGCGCGCGATGCGACCTCCATCTCGTCGACGTCCAAATCGTCGGCTTCGGCATCCGCAACATCATGCTCGGGGAAATCGTGCTCGTACGCTTCCTCCGCGGCCGCGAGGTGCTCGAGCTGCTCGAGCGTGCGCGGAATGCCGTCGATCACCACGACGATGTCTTCAGTCGCCGGCGTCCCGGCGCTCGCATCGTCGCGCTGAGCGGAAACACTCGCGCTGTCTTCTGCCGTCTTGAGGTCGCCTTCCGTTGCCGTCTGGAGTCCGCCCTCGGTCGTCCCCTCGCTCGCTCGTTCGGCCGTGGCCGAAAAGTCAGCGTGGTGAACGTTGGACTCCGATCCGCTCTCGCCCTTCGCCTCCGAGCCAGCCTCCCTCTTGCGCTTGAAGCGCATCAGCGCTTCTTCGAGCGTCAAGATGGTGTCAGCTGACGTACCGCCATTCTTACCCATAGCTGCACCGCCCATCCATCTGAATTAGGCCTTTCCGCACTCAATCGGATGCCCATACTACAGATAGCAGTAATTTGCGCCATAAGCCAACCATGAATCAAACAATTACCAACAGCCGTCGCTCCGCACCTTTGAAACCGTCTAACTCCTGTTAGATTGCCTCGCTGACCGCGTCTTCGCGCTGCGTCGGTTTCGGCCGCGATTCCAGCGCAACATAGTGCCGGAGCGGTTCGCCGACGTAGACCTGGCGCGGCCGCGCGATCTTCTGCTCGGGATCGCGCACCATCTCCGCCCACTGCGCCATCCAGCCCGAGGTCCGCGGAATCGCGAACAGCACCGGGAACATCGTCATCGGGAAGCCCATCGCCTGGTAGATTATCCCCGAATAGAAGTCCACGTTCGGATACAATTTGTGCGAAATGAAATAGTCGTCCTGCAGCGCGATTCGTTCCAGCTCGACTGCGATGTCGATCAGCGGATTGCGCCCCGTCACCTCGAAGACCTGCGACGCCATCTCCTTGAGAATTTTCGCGCGCGGATCGTAGTTCTTGTACACCCGATGGCCAAAGCCCATCAGCCGCCGCTCGCCCTCCTTCACCTTCCTGATCATCGCCGGAATATTCGACACCGACCCGATTTCCATCAGCATCCGGATTGCGGCTTCGTTCGCGCCCCCATGCAGCGGTCCGTAGAGCGCCGCGATTGCCGCCGCCGCGCACGCGTACGGGTCGGGCTGCGAGCTTCCCACCGCGCGCATCGCGTTGGCCGAGCAGTTCTGCTCGTGATCCGCGTGCAGGATGAACAGCACGTCGAGCGCACGCTCGAGCACCGGGTTCGGCTTGTACTTGAGCTCGGTCATCTTGAGCAGCATCGAGAGCAGATTGCCGGTGTAGCTGAGCTCGTTGTCGGGATAGACGTACGGAAGCCCCTTCGTATGCCGGTACGCGAACGCCGCCAGCGTCGGTATCTTGCCTATAAGCCGGCGCGTCTGCAGCCGGCGGGATTCGAGGTCGTGGATATCGTTGGCGTCGGGATAAAACGTCGAGAGCGCGCCGACCGTTCCGAGCAGCATTCCCATCGGATGCGCGTCGTAGCGGAAGCCCTCCATGAACTTCTTGATATTCTCATGAACCATCGTGTGAATCTTGATGTTGTGCTCCCAGCGCCCGTAGTGCTCCCGATCCGGCAGCTCGCCCTTGACGATCAGGTACGCCACCTCGAGATAGTTGCTCTTCTCCGCCAGCTCTTCGATCGGATATCCGCGATAGCGCAGAATCCCCTTGTCGCCGTCGATAAACGTGATGCGGCTGCGGCATGACGCGGTATTGGTGAACGCCGGATCGTATGACATCAGGCCGAAGTCGTCCTTGCCGACCTTGATTTGACGCAGATCCGCCGCGCGAATAACTTCGCCCTCCTCGATCGGTAGCTCGTATTTCTTGCCGGTCCGATTGTCGGTGATAGTCAGCGAATTGTTGGCCATCGAAGTAACCTCGACTGGTTCGTGACGTCCGCGTTCAACATAAATACAGTATACAACAATTCATGTCCAAGCCCGAATCCCATCCCCATCTCCGATTTCCCTCCTCCTAAAATCGGAGGAGGCCAGGGTGGATGACCAGTGAGCAGCGCAAATCTCTGTCTCGCCGTGCATTCCCCCCGGCGTCGCGACACTTCTGCTGCGGTCCCCAAAGACATCACATAATACACTCCACCCGAGAGCTGCTTGATTGTCTGATCGCCACCTATATGATCGATAGATTATGCCGATTCCTGGAGGAGCTGCCGACAAGCTCGGCAACCGATACGAACTGTGGTGGACCGTCTCCCAATTCGTCGAGATGATCCAGGGCCGGTCTGACGCAATACCAATTGAGGATCCCGGAGCAGACAAGGCCGAGTTTGTCGTACAGCGTGGCTCTCTCCGCGAGATGCATCAAACCAAGACCGGAGAGAAATGGACTATTCGAGAATGGCCGGAGACGGACTGCTCCAGGCTGTCGGCAAACATCTCGAAACCACCAATGCAGAATTTATCTTCGTGTCGAACAGCGGAGCTGAAATCTCAGAGCTCTCGGAACGCGCACGGCAAGCGGAATCCTCAGAGGAGTTCGACGCATATTCGTTTCGGCCAAAGACCATGCAAAACACTTGGAGATCGTCGGAAAAGCATGGGGCTGTGACGCTGCTGTCGCATTCGAGAGGTTACGGCGACTTCATGTACGCACAATTGATGAGGAGGGTATAGAACAATTGGTTAGATCGGGGATTCAGGCCTCGTTTTTTGCAGATCCGTCCGATGTGATCGCTGAACTTCGAACCATCGCTCTAGATTCGGTCCACAAGACAATCGCGCGAGAAGAGCTTCTAAAGCGACTCCTTCACCGCGGTTTTCCCCTTCGCCGGGTTAACCCGGCGCTTGCGGCCGACGCGATCGCGGAAGTTACAACGATGTATCTCGACGGCGCGCGAAGGAAGCTGATCGGTCACAAGGTTATTCCAAGGGCAGCTACCCGAGTACTTCTTGAAAGGTATGACTGCGGAATGCCAGACTCGCTCCTTACTGGCAAAGCTGGAGCCGGCAAGACCGGCTGCGTGATCGAATTCATTGAAGTGCTGCAGTCGCGTCACACTCCGATGCTTGCGTTTCGCTTGGACCGTATCGAACCCATGCCAACAACGCGTGCGCTTGGGGAACGCCTCGGCCTCGAAGAGTCACCTGCTGCTGTGCTCACGCAAGCTGCCAAAGAAAATGAGGCTGTCTTGATCATCGATCAGCTTGACGCCATCAGCGCAATGTCTGGTCGAACGTCGGGGCTTTTTGACGTGATTGGGCTCTTCTCAGCGAGTTCGAGGACATCGCACTAAATGTCGTCTCCATGTGCTCCTGATTTGCAGAGAATTCGATTGGAGCAACGATCCTCAGCTAAACCGACTCATGCCAAGCAAACAGGCAAAGGTGGAGGTTTCAGAACTCTCCCTAGGTGAAACGAACGAGGTGCTCAATGACGCCGGGTTCAAATCGTCAGTCTTTAGCAAGTCTCAGCTTGAGGTGCTACGACTCCCACAAAACCTGTCTTTGTTTCTAGACGCGCGTTTCGATCCAGGAGAGCCTCCGACATTCAACAGTGGCAAGCAACTCTTTGACAGATACTGGGATACGAAGCGCGACGCAATTGCTCGTGAGATCCAAGGGCATGACGGACCAGTGGGCTGAAGCACTAGACACCATGACCCAAGAAATGACTCGAACGCAGCTGTTGTACGTCCCGAAGGAAAAGCTCGACAAAATTGCCAAAGGGTACATCGACCAGATGGTGTCCGAAGGCGTTCTCGCGTTTGATGGGAAACGTTACGGATTTGGCCACGAAAGCTTCTTCGACTATGCTTTTGCACGCTCCTTCGTCCGCCAGGATAAGAGTCTCGTTGCGTTTCTAAAAGACTCCGAACAGCACCTCTTTCGGCGAGCTCAGGTCAGGCAAGTCCTCACGTATCTGAGGGACGCGGATAGGAAACGGTATCGCGAGGAGCTCGCGGCCTTGTTGATCGACAAACAAGTACGCATTCACCTAAAAGACTTAGCCATTGGTGTCCTAGCCGCAACTGAGCACTTTCCTCTGTAGACTGGACGATTTTCGAAAGCCTGTTTAAGCCGGTTTTCCTAGCTGCCAATGAAGAACAGTCGGTCTCGGATCGGTTCGCTGCCCTTGCATGGAGGCACTTCCAAGCTTCTCCCAGCTGGTTTGTGTATGCCGAACAGCAAGGCCTGATTCAGGGGTGGCTAGCTTCGAGCAAGGACCGTGTAATCGATCTGTCCCTCGAGTGCATCTGAGCACAGCTACGCCGATTTCCAGACAATAACCGTTCCTCAACTCGCGATGCTCGCATCGTCAGGATGACGGAAGAGGCCCGCCCCATTTTCTGGCATCTGACAACCGTTGTCATCCCTGATCTGCCATAATACGCAGCGTGCATCTCTCAACTGCTCCTCGCAACGTACTCCTCCCGCATCAAGACGTTCCAACCAGTCCCCACTCATCATTCGTCGTTAACTTCAATCCCGCTCCTCGTCAGAGCGCGTCGCCATGCTCAATCGCTCGCGCACACCCGAGCGAGGAATTGGAGGAGAAAGAAAAATGTCAACCAAAGTTAGTTGTTGTTCATCGTTTTAAAACGACGTTTGCATCTTGCAACCGTCGCCGCGGCATGCCACTCTGTCCGAAATGATCGACAAACTTATCAGCGGACTCTCCGCCTTCGTTATCGCGACGATTTCCGCGCTCGGCTACGGCGGTGTCGTCCTGATGATGGCGATCGAAAGCGCATGCATCCCGCTGCCGTCGGAAATCATCATGCCGTTCTCCGGCTACCTGGTCGCCACCGGGCGCTTCGGTTTGAATATGGTCGCGATAGCAGGCGCCGTCGGATGCCTGCTCGGCTCGTACGTCGCGTATGCCGTCGGCTCCTGGGGCGGCCGTCCGTTCATCGAGCGCTACGGCCGCTACATCTTAATCGCGCCGCACGAACTCGAAATAGCTGACCGCTTTTTCGAGCGATGGGGTTCGCACGCCGTCTTCTGGAGCCGGATGCTGCCCGTGGTCCGCACGTTCATCGCGTTTCCCGCGGGAGTGTCGCGGATGAAACTCGTCCCGTTCACCATCTACACGCTGATCGGGTCATACATCTGGTGCCTTGCGCTCGCATACGGCGGGATGAAACTCGGGCAGCACTGGAAGGACCTCGCGCCGTATTTTCATCGCTTCGACGCGCTGATCGGGATACTGTTGGTAGTGGGCGTCGCCGCCCTCATCTATAATCGGGTGAAGGGGATGACGTCCGCATCGACCTCCGCCAATTGACGCGTCGCAATCAGGTAAGGAATCCATGCCCGACAAGGAAACGCCCGACCCATCCGAACTCGAGGAAATTTTCGCCAGCATCGATCCGACGCCGGTCCGGATGGCGAAGGACTACCTCAACGAAGCCGGCATCGAGTCGTTCGTCTTCGACGCTGGCTCGTCGCGGCTGCTCGGCACAACGGCCGCGGTCCCGACCCGCCTGATGGTCCATCGCGACGCCGCCAAGGACGCCCGCGACCGCCTGAACGATCTCGGCTTCACCGACAAGTAATCGGGGAGGTCACTCGATGAGCGGCAACACCGACCACGGCATTCGCTTTGGACGAATCGCCGCGATGCTCCCGGTCAAGGACATCGAGCGATCATTCGACTTCTATTCGAAGGTCCTCGGCTTCACCAAGGTTTTCGAGAACGGCACTCCTGTCGGCTTCATGATCCTGAAGCGCGATCAGGCCGAGCTCCATCTCACGCTACAGCCGAATCACAAGGCCGCACCTTTCAACGTCGCGCACTTGATGGTGCACGACGTCGATGCGCTCCATGCAATCTGCCAGCGCCACGGACTGCGCATCGTCAAGAGCCTTCAGAACAAGGATTACGGTCTGCGCGCGTTTGTGTTCGAGGATCCGGACGGCAACCGAATCGACGTAGGTCAGCCGATCTGAGCTGGCGGCCAATCTCTAAATAAGTCGTTTCAGTCCCGCCTCTGTACGCCACACCCGCCCTCCACTATCTTGAAGCCGAAACGCGCAGGCGATCGTGCGCCGCGCGAATTCTATCGCTTCGAGGTTATCGCGATGCCATACGCCGAAGGCCGAATCTTCAACGACGCCGACAGCCACATCATGGAGACTCGGGACTGGCTGATTTCCCACGCCGACCCCGACATCCGCACCAAGCTGCATCCGCTCGCGATCGGCTCGGCCGGCAAGCTCGTTGAGAAGGCAATCGCGCACGCCGACGAACGCCAGAAAAATCCCGCCGCCGTCGCCGACGCGGAACAAAACCTGATGCTGCGCAAGGGATGGGAAGCGCTCGGCGCCTTCGATCCCGACGAACGCCGGCGCGCGCTCGATCTGCTCGGCTTCAACTCGCAGTTGGTCTTCACGACTTTCGCGATCACGCATTTCTGGGGCGAGTTCGAGCAGGTTCGCACGACGCCCGAGGTGCTGTACGGCGGCACTCGCGCGCACAACCGCGCCATCGCCGACTTCTGCCACGGGGACAAGCGGCTGCTCGGCGTCGGCTTCGTGCCGCTCGACATCCCCGAACTCGCCGAAAAGGAAATCGACGAAGCGATTCGTCTGGGATGCGCCGCGATTCACATTCCCTCGCTGCCACCCGGCAAAAAATCTCCGACACATCCCGATTACAACGGCGTATGGGCGCGCCTGCAGGACGCCGACGTTCCCTTCATGCTGCACGTCGGCGGCGGCGGGCGCGCGATCCCGCGCGCATTTCACAACAACGATCGCCCGGTGACCGACTTCCTCGGCGGCGGCGAGAACATCCGCTCGAAGGATTTCATGGCGATCCACATGATGCCGGAGATTTTTCTTTCGACGATGGTCCTCGACGGCATCGTTCGAGCAGTTCCCGCGGCTGCGCGGCGGATGCATCGAGCAGGGCGCGATGTGGATCGTGCCGTGGCTGCGCCGCCTCGACATCTCGCAGGAGACGTTCGTGAAATCGGAAAAATATCTGCGCCTGCCGATGAAGGCGTCCGACTACGTGCGCCGCAATCTGCGCTTCACGCCCTATCCGCACGAGCCCGTGGGATGGATCGTCGAGCAGGCCGGCCCGGACCTGTGCATGTTCTCGTCGGACTACCCGCATATCGAGGGCGGGCGCAATCCGCTCAAGCGCTTCGAGCTGTCAACGCCGAATCTTTCGGAGGCGCGCAAAGGAAAAATTCTACGCCACCAACTTCGCCGACATGATGGGCTCGCGCGTCGGCTGAAAGCGCCGACGCGAACCGTGCGATGGCTCTTCAATGGTGGCAGCGCGCCGTCTTCTACCAGATCTATCCGCGCTCGTTTGCCGACTCGAACGGCGACGGCATCGGCGATCTCGACGGCGTCACCGCGCATCTCGACTATCTCGACTCGCTCGGCATCGACGCCATCTGGCTGAACCCCATTAATCCGTCGCCGCTCGACGACTGGGGCTACGACATCAGCGACTACTGCGGCATCCATCCGGACCTTGGCGATCTCGCCGCGTTCGATCGGCTGGTCGCGGAGGCGCATCGCCGCGGCATCCGCGTGATCGTCGACCTGGTGCCGAACCATACCTCGAATCAGCATCCATGGTTCGTCGAGTCGCGCTCGTCGCGCACCAATCCCAAACGCGACTGGTACATCTGGATTCCCGGCACTCGCCGATCGTCCGCCGAGCAACTGGCAGAGCTACTTCGGCGGCAGTGCGTGGAAGTACGACTCCGCGACGGCGTCGTGGTACTTGCACATGTTCCTCGAGCAGCAGCCCGACCTGAATTTTCGAAATCCCGAAGTGGTCGAGGCGATTCACGGCGTCATCCGCTTCTGGCTCGATCGCGGCGCCGACGGTTTTCGCATCGACGTGGTCCAGGGACTGATCAAGGACGACCAGCTCCGCGACAATCCCGTCCGCGCCGCGCGCGACCCCGACATCCCGTGGTACGCGGAGGGCTCGCAGGATCCGCTCTACAGTTCGGACCGGCCCGAGATTCACGAAATCATTCGCGGGTTCCGCCGCGTCACGGACAGTTACAAAGACAGGATGCTCGTCGGCGAGACCTGGCCGCGCGAGCAGGAACGGCTGGCCGACTATCTGCGGCCCGACGAGCTTCAGCTCGGCTTCAACTTCCGCTTTCTGCTCGCGCGCTACGACGCGCGCCGCTTCCGCGCCGCGATCGAGCTGACTGAAAAATCCTTCGGCCCCGGCGCGTGGCCGACCTGGACGCTCTCGAATCACGACTTCCCGCGCCATATCTCGCGCTACTCGCGCGGCGGCGACGCTGAGGCGCGCGCCCGCGTCGCAGCCGTGATGCTGCTCACATTGCGCGGCACGCCGTTCATCTACTACGGCGAAGAAATCGGGATGCGCGATGCGGCAATTCCCGCCGATCAGCAAACGCGATCCGGTCGGACGCGACGGCTGCCGCTCGCCGATGCAATGGTCCGACGCGCGCAACGGCGGATTCTCCACGAGCGCCACAGACGTGGCTGCCGTGCGGAGACTTCAAGGCGGTCAACGTCGCGCGCCAGTTGAACGATCCGCACTCGATGCTCTCGCTCTATCGCCGGCTGATCGAACTCCGCAAATCAACGCCGGCGATGGTCGAAGGCAGCTATCGCGCGTTCGACGAGCGCGCCCGAAGATTGTCTGGTGTTCCATCGCGACACGCCCGCGCAGCACATTGTCGTCGCGCTGAATTTCACCGCCGAGCCGCGCGAGATCGATCTGCCCGCCGGCAAGATCCTGCTGAGCACGGTTTCCGGCGGCGCGAATTTAACGAAATCGCCGCTGACGCTCGCGCCGAACGAAGCCATCATCGTGATGCTCGATGCGTGACACGGCTTTCTTCCCCCCTCACTTCTAACAGAGCGTAAGCCCGCATCTTTTCTCCTCCTGATACCGGGTGCAGGGGTCACCCCTGCCGGGGGCGCGGGGCGCGGAGCCCCGCATTCAATCTTTCGTGCCTCCTTTCCCGTTTGCGCGCGGCTGCCGCGGTTCATAACATCACCGCCATGCACAAGCCGCGATTTCTCGATCAGTTGGCGATGGACCTTGGCGATCGCGAGGCCTTCACCGTCGCGTTCGCCCGTGGACGCCGCGCGTTTCAACCTCAACACGTCGAGGCAAAATGGGCGCGCGACCGCGCCGCCAACATCAATCATATCAAGCTCGAAGTCGCGCTCGACTTCGACGCGAAAAAAATCTCCGGCACCGCGACGCATCGACTGTCCGCGATTACCGGCCCGCTCGAGCGCCTCGAATTCGACGCCGCCGAACTCGAGATTCGCGCCGTGCGCGCCGGCGGCGAGCCGGCGACCTTCGAGACCGCCGACGGCAAGCTGCGGATCGCGATGCCGCGCGCGCTCGGCAGCCGGCGAAGAAATCGAGATCGCGATCGACTACGCGGGGCAACCGCGCCGCGGACTGTATTTTGTCGGCCCCGACGCCGGCTATCCGAACAAGCCGCGGCAGGCGTGGACGCAGGGCGAAGACGAGGACTCGCGCTACTGGTTTCCATGCTACGACTACCCCAACAATCGGACCACCAGCGAGGTTATCGCGACCGTGCCGGAAAAATTCACGGCGATTTCCAACGGCGCGCTGATCGGCACGTCCTCCAACGCCGCGGCGAAGACCCGCACCTTTCATTGGCGTCATGACGTGCCGCACTCGGCGTATCTGATCACGCTGGCGGCCGGCGAGTTCGCGATGATCGAAGAACGCGCCGGCAACACTCCGGTCACCTACTACGTTGCGCCCGGGCGCGAGGACGACGCGCGCCGCGCGTTCGGCAACACGCCGAAGATGATCCAGTTTTTCGAGCGCGCGATCGGCGTGCCTTATCCTTACGCGAAGTATGCGCAGGTGGCGGTCAGCGATTTCATTTTCGGCGGGATGGAAAACACGTCGGCGACGACGCAAACCGACAGCACGCTGCACGACGCACGCGCGCATCTCGACTTCAAGAGCGATCCGCTGGTCGCGCACGAACTCGCTCATCAATGGTGGGGCGATCTGCTGACTTGCCGCGATTGGGCGCACGCGTGGCTCAACGAGGGCTTCGCGACTTACTTCGAGGCGCTCTGGTGCGAGGAAAATCTCGGCGCCGACGAGTTCGCGTGGAATGTCCGCCAGGATCGCGAGGCCTATCTCGACGAAGACGCCAATCACTACCGCCGCCCGATCGTTTGCAACCGGTATCGCACGCCGATCGAACTGTTCGATCGCCATCTCTACGAAAAGGGCAGCCTGGTGCTGCACATGCTGCGGCGTGTCACCGGCGACGATCTGTTCTTCAAATCGCTCAACCTGTATTGCACGCGGCATCGCGGCGCCAACGTCATCACGCAGGACCTGCAGCGCGCGTTCGAGGACACCACCGGCCGCAACCTCGATTTTTTCTTCGACCAGTGGGTGTACAAGGAAGGGCATCCCGAAATCGAAGTCTCCAGTTCCTTCGACGACAAGAAAAAACTGCTCAGCGTCACCGTCAAGCAGACGCACAAGACCGGCGACACGATTGCTTCCGCGTTCAGCTTTCCCGTCACGATTGCGCTGATGGATGCGGACGGCCACGAGACCCGCCATCGCGTCGAAATAAAGGAGCGCGAGCAGGGTTTCACTTTTGTCATGGACAAGGCGCCCAAGGCGGTGCGCTTCGATCCCGAACACGACATCCTGAAGACGCTCAAGCACAAGCGCGGACGCGAGGCGCTCGAAGCCGCGCTGCGCCACGCTCCCGAAGCGATCGGCCGCGCGAACGCAGCTCGCGAACTCGGCACCGAGGGCAGCCCGCAGGCCACTGCGGCGCTGCGCGACGCGATGCTCACCGACAAGTTCTGGGGCGTGCAGGCCGACGCGGCGACCGCGCTCGGCACGATTCGCACGACCGCGGCGCTCGACGCGCTGCTCGAAGGACTCAAGCTGCCGCATCCGAAGGCGCGGCGCGCAGTGGTGCGCGCGCTCGGCAATTTTCGCGGCGACGCGCGCGCGGCGTCGGCGCTGGCGGAGGTCGTCGCGAAAGGCGACGAAAGCTACTTCGTCGAGGCCGAGGCAGTTCTCTCGCTCGGCAAGACGCGCGACGAACGCGCGTTCGCGCATCTGACGGAGGCGCTGAAGCGCGACTCGTATCTCGAAGTGATACGAACGCACGCTATTGCCGGGATGGCCGAGCTGCGCGACGAGCGCGCGATCGACGTGGCGCGCGACTTCTCGGCGTACGGCCGGCCGCCGCGGGCGCGCGTGGCCGCGGTGGGCGCGCTCGCGCGCTTTGCGGCGCTCAAAGACAACCGGCGCGTCGAGATTCTCGATTTCATGACGCCGCTGGTCGACGATCGCGAGTTCATGGTGCGGATGCGTATCCCGTCCGCGTTCGCCGAGATCGGCGACGCGCGTGCGCTCCCTGCGCTGCGACGGCTGGCCGATCGCGATCTCGACGGCCGCGTGCAGCGTCATGCGAACGACGCGATCACGTCGATCAGCGAGGGCCGCAGCCGCGTCGAGGAAGGCCATCGCTTGCGCGAAGATATCGACAAGCTGCGCGACGACAACAAGAAGCTGCAGGAGCGGCTCGAAAAGGTCGAAGCGCTCGCACGCGACAAGCCACCTAACCCCTAACCCCTTCCCATTGAAAAATATAACTAACTTAACACCAAAAAAAACAAAAAAGACAAACTAATATTTAATACAACCAAATAGCAAACTTACTCTATAAACTCACATCCAAAACATCATACCAT
Source organism: uncultured delta proteobacterium (assembly GCA_963805315.1). GTDB lineage: Bacteria > Desulfobacterota > Binatia > Binatales > Binataceae > Binatus. The sequence continues at coordinate 135,853 of CAWDTQ010000011.1, read as the reverse complement.
AGATTAAATCCTCTTATTTAAAAACTTTCTTATACATCATCTAAATTAAAAGTTTATATAAAAAACTAGAGCAAACCGCGCTTCTAGCAAAAACTAACTATTAACTCATATAGTAAAGAAAGCCAAACTAAATATCGTTGAGACTATAACGAAAAGCAACAAATTGCGCTAACTGCTAAGCACTATAACAGTTTAAAACCGAAGAGTTAAACGTCTAATATATTAAACTATATTCTAGTCACATCTCAAAAACACGCGACTTGATGAAAGCCACCCGAGATCGCGTGCACGGCTGCGCGATCAACTAAAGGCCGTCGCAACGAGCGCTACACCTCCACAAAAAGATTGAGTTCTGTTACTGATCAAGTTTAACTGACTAGCACTACGACAAACCAAACAGACCTGCGACAAGTAAACCTCTAATGCCAACACTTATCGCTCCGTACACTAAGTAGCCCGCAATCACCAGAACCAGCGCAAACAGCCATACCAACCAAATTCCGATAAACAGAAAATACAGAATTACCAAGCCACACACTGCCACTACACCCAGAATATAAACTGTGATCAGTCATCACCCGCTCATCGCGCCGCGCGTTTTGTACTCTTCTTTTTGCGCTTGATTTGCTCTTCGCTATATTCACAGGCGGAGTTTTCAGCATCCGCCTGCACTTCCTCTAAACTCAGAGATGCGTACTACCTTTTTGTCATCTTCTTCTTTTAACATTCAACCACCGTTCACTTCTCATAAAAAAACTCAAATTGTTTCTACTGGAACATGATACAAAGCGTCCGCCAGTTCACGCCTCAGCATCCTCTTAGAGCCGTGATAAAATGTCAGTCTTTCCGATATTGAATCGCCACTAAACTCTTTCAGATACAGCACAGATATTTCTTACTACTTTGTGATACTTCCCTATATCCGTTTGAGCAATCGCCCAAAAGATCATTCTCTAAGTGTGAATCATCACCGCGAACATACTCGCCTTCCGAATGCGAGACTGTTGTAATGCCATATCATGCGTATTGCAAGTAGCGATAGCCGCTGTGCTCATCGTCGCACCAATTCAACTTTGTCACTCACAGTCTTGCACTAACTTTGTCAGCGTCTCAGTGTCCGCGTTCTCTATCATTTTGCAGATACGTTGCCCTTCCAATCGCACCGATACTGAATTTTCCCAGCCGTGCCGCGTCCACCCTGCTTTCTTGTTGAAGTGCCTATCCTTTTCTTTTCCGCCGATATAGTTTCATCAACTTCAACTTGCCCCATGAGCGCCAACTCTCTATTGTCCAGCATCGCGCTCACACTATAACAGATATAAAAGCGTCTTGTATGCGTCAGCGTCCATTCTCTGAGCATCCGTTGCACCTGCATCGCGCTCATACCCTTCTTGCTCTCACAGATGAGATAGATCACCTCAAACCACACAGACAAAGATAGTTAGTGTTCTCTAACACCGTGCCGACCAGCGCAGAAAAGCGTAGCCCTGATTTCTTGCAGATTTTCACTTCGCCATCTGCTTATCCACTTCTCCGCGCTGCTCTTGCAGACCCAATTCCACGCGCATGTTTACCACAAATACCTTCTCATTGCCGCATCGCACGCATCGCACGCCATCAAGCCACCAAGATTCACCAGCAGCGCCATACACTTGTCTTGAGCGTCTAACTGCTCGTGAATTTGTTGCAGGCTAATCATAAACGACTTTACACCAAATGCCCGCTAATGTCAGTCCTCAACCGATATCCAGCTCTACACAGCACCTGCCATACTTCACAGACATTTCAACACGCCATACCGTCCCCCTCCTCAGCCAATTGCGTTACATCCTTGCTGACACAGTAATCCAGACCTATCCACATCATTACCCATCTGCCAAGATACAATTTTGTCGTCCATTCCAACACCACGCAAACTACCACTCTATCATTCTGAGCACAACACATTCTCCGCATTTACCGTTTTGTAGTCCGACTTAGTCCTTAATCCACGCGCAGCGTAAGTGCATGTCGTCTCCATCGTTCGATAAGTAGACGAAAGTTTCTTACTACATAGCTTCAGCCCGCCGCGTTGCCGTTTAAGCCATCTACTACTTCTGAAGTTGAGAGCACAGTTCCAGCCTTCGTGTTTCCTTCCGCCCAACCAAATTAAGCTAAGCCATCAGCATACGCACAATCGCCAATCCCAACGTGAGCATCGCTACCAAGCCGCTCAGATGCGTCGCACTATTCCCCAAATCTCGTAGATAAATCAGCACGCTCACACCGTCTATCATCGCTTTGAAACCATTCCCAGAGTTCAGCCTTCCATCGCGAGAATACAAGCCATCCGCCTTCTGTTTTTTCGTTTGAAAGAAGCATCTAGCCCATAATCGCCGCAGCATTTCTCTATCATCCACTCTACCACTGTCAATTCTTATACTTCCCTTCCCATTGTGGAAGGGGGACAATCGCAGAGAGATGGCTCGCTTCGCATATACTCCTTGCAGGGCGAGGAGACAGGAAAAAAAGCGGCGGGCCGATGGCCCGCCGCTTCGTTTTGGTCGACGCGCAGTGGTGTGCTTACGCGTCGTAGTAGAGCGCGAATTCGTACGGATGAGGCCGCAGCCGAATCGCGCTGACTTCGTTCGCCATCTTGTAGTCGATCCAGGTCTCGATCAGATCCTCGGTGAACACGTCGCCCTTGAGCAGGAACTCGTGATCCTTCTTCAGGTTGCCCAGCGATTCCTCGAGCGACGCGGGCATGCTCGGCACCTCGGCCAGCTCGGCCGGCGTAAGTGCGTAGATGTCCTTGTCGAGCGGCTGGCCCGGATCGAGCCGGCGCTGAATCCCGTCGATGCCCGCCATCAGCATGGCCGAGAACGCGATATACGGATTGCAGGTCGGGTCGGGGAAGCGCACTTCGATTCGCTTGGCCTTGGGCGACGGCGAATACATCGGGATTCGCACCGAGGCCGAGCGGTTGCGCGACGAGTACGCCAGGTTGATCGGCGCCTCGAAGCCCGGCACCAGCCGGCGATACGAGTTCGTTCCCGGATTGGTGAAGGCCGCGATCGTCGGCGCGTGATGCAGGATGCCCGCGATGTAGTGCATCGCAGTTTCCGACATCCCGGCGTAGCCGTTGCCCGCGAACAGCGGCGTGTCGCCCTTCCAGATGCTCTGATGCGTGTGCATCCCGGTGCCGTTGTCGCCGAAAATCGGCTTGGGCATGAAGGTCGCCGTCATCCCGTGGCGCACGGCGACGTTCTTGACGATGTATTTATACCAGGTCAGCCAGTCGGCCATCTTGGTCAGCGTCTGGAACCGCATGTCGATTTCGGCCTGGCCCGCGGTCGCGACTTCGTGATGCTGTTTCTCGACGCGGATGCCGACGCGCTCCATCTCGAGCACCATTTCGGTGCGGATGTCCTGCAGGGTGTCCACCGGCGGGACCGGGAAGTAGCCGGCCTTGTTCTTCACCTTGAAGCCGAGGTTCGCGCCTTCCTTGACGCCGCCCTCGCGCCCGCTGTTCCAGTTACCCTCGTTCGAATCGATGTAGTAGTAGCTCGAATTCTGCGTGGTGTCGTAGCGCAGCGAGTCGAAGATGAAAAACTCCGGCTCGGGCCCGAAGTACGCCGAATCGCCGATGCCGGTGGTCTTCAGGTACGCCTCGGCCTTGCGCGAGATGTTGCGCGGGTCGCGCGTGTAGTCGGCGCGGGTGATTGGATCCGAGATGTTGGCGATTATGCTCAGCGTCGGATCCTTGGTGAAAGGATCCATCACCGCCGTATCCGGATCGGGAATCACCAGCATGTCGCTGTTGTCGATCGCCTGCCAGCCGCGAATCGACGATCCGTCGAAGCCGAGCCCTTCATCGAAGGGCGCTTCATCCTTGAACTCGGAAATCGGGGCAGTGAAATGCTGCCACGTGCCGAGCAGGTCGATGAATTTAACATCGACCATCACCACGCCCTTTTCCTTGATCATTGCCAATACTTGTTTAGGCGTCATCGAACCCGTAACCCTCCTGGCCGCTTAACGGGGCGGCTTATTTGTACTCGTTGATCGACCGATCTATGAAATTCGTTTTCTGTCACGAACGCTCCGTTAACGCAACGCCCATCAAATGAGCAGTTGACGCATACTCAAGCAGCTTCGCATGCAGAACCGCTCGCGTCTTCGCGCAGGATCCAGAGCATTCTGCATCTATTTCTTCCCAATCAACCCAGCAATTTGATTACAGCAAAATAAATGCCTAGCATGACCAGCCCCATCGGCACGCCGATCTTCGCCCACGATCCGCTCCCGATTCTGAGCGCGCCCGCGCTCACGATGTTCGGGATGTTGCCCGGTATCAGCATCCCGCCGGAAATCAGCAGCGACAGAATCGCCTCGCGCGCGCGCGGCAGCGTCATGCTGTGGACTTCGAGCGCAACCAGGGTCGCATTGTCGAGCGCGGCGGACACGGTGTTGGCCCAGAACAGAAGATCGTTGCTCAATTTGCTGACGTACTCGTCGGCGATCGGACCGTAGGCGCGGCTGATCAGCACCAGCCCCGCGATGAACGCGAAGACCTTGGCGGCCTGAACGAAAATCGTCATGTACGATTGGCGCATGTGCGCGCCCGCCGGCGCCTCGGCGTAGTCGCCGCGCGCAAAGACGCCTGCCACTATCGAACTCGCGAGCACGCCGGGGAACACCCACGGCGCCAGCAAGTCGAACAGACCCAGGAAGTGCAAGTCGAGCGCCCTCGCGGCCAGCGTCGAGAGCGGCTCGCCGAGTGGAGTCAGCGACGCGCCCATGCCGATCGCGAAGCATCCTGCAACTGTCACTTGCACCCGCTTGTCGCTCGGGAAATGCAGCAGGCCGATCACCTCGATCAGCACCAGCGCGCCGACTATTGCCGTAATGATGCTGGAAATGGATGCGATCACGAAAATCGATGCCGCCGTCAGCATCGGTCGCGAAACTCGCCTGCGCAAATGCCTGAAGCCGCGGTCGAGCCCCGGCCGCGACCATCCGAAGACCAATGCCGCGACCATCACGGCGATGCTGATAGCGACCGGCTCGTGCAGCGCGTCGAGAATCAATTCCCGCGTGAAGCCGGCGCCGAGCATCGTCACCAGCACGCCCAGCGCGAGGCAGTAGAGCTCGAGATTGTGCTCGATCGTCGTGACGGCGAGCGGTCCGAACAGGAGCAGGGCGAGGATTACGACGGCGGCTGCGTGATTCATGGGGCTGGTTCAGTTTGCAAGCTGACAAGCTGAGCCAACGTCTCATATCGCGCAAACTAATCGCTCATGCGAGCGAGAGAACGCGGCAACTTCATACCATATGTGGTGGTTTTGGGACTTGCTCCACCACCAGGCGTAGTTTCGTTCCGTCAGAATTTGTTTTTGCGAGAAGCGGAGGGTCGCCCGTTTTCGGGTGTGCCGGGCGAGTATGAGGCATCCTGCTCGCATACCGTATGTGTAGCACGGCAGATTCGCCGGCGTCAGGCTGAAAAGTTCATCCCCAAACTCAAGGGGATTATATCGGCTTGACCCGTCCGTAGGTTGGGCAACACGCTGCTCACTAGATTAGAAAATTGCAGTTAACCGGAGGTTTGTCCAGTGGCCAAGGAAAGCAGGTTTGATCGCCTGAAGAGTCGCAATGCTCTTTTCGCTGGAGTGTTGGTGGCTTGGAGCCTCGTCAGAGGAATCATCGAGTATGTGTCCAGTTTCGACACTATCGAAGGCCACATGAATCAACTTCTCCAAATTTGGCACTTTATCATTTCGCCAGCGGGCAATCTGGTGACGTTTGCGGCTGGTTTGGGATGGCTCCGTTTCGTAGTTTTTCGTGAACCCGATTCCGAGGTCACGCCGAACGCCGTCGTTGGTACGAAATCACCGCTCCCTGTGGTAGCGCGCTCATCTGGCAGGGGAAACGTCGTAAGGGGTGAGATAGAAGATATGCTCGTCAAAATCGAGCACGAATGGATTGAGGCCGAACGTTTCTATTCGGTCTTGGTCACCTCGTGGAACGACTGCATCGATCGGGAAGACCGAGGCAACAACGAAAGTTGTTGGACGGTGCCGCACACTAGTTCATCAACGATCCTGCAAGCCGTGAAGCATATGGAAAAGCCATGAAGCCAATCAGAGAGCAGTTTGCTTCATCTACCCATCGTCCAATCGCTGCTCTTCGTGAACATCTTTTGTCGATAGAACATAAACTCGCTCACGTTGAAAGTTACCGCAAAGCAAACGCTTCAGAGATTTCAGAGAAAACAAACTAGCCGGCGGTCTTGCGTAGTTTTTTGTGTGCGTTTTACGCTTTTGCCGATGCTTAGAAGTAATACCCACTTTATCAGGATCAGCGCTCACGATCGCTTTGAGCGCTTCATGGAACGTCAGCGAATGGAGTGAAATGGGTTGCTTTTGGCATGTCATTTTCGTTTCGGCGACCGCAGCCCGAAGTGCTCCCGATATGGGTGCCCGTGCTTGTAGATGATCACATTGCAGCGAGGCAAATCAGCGCGTCTGCAAGACCTGGCTGGAGTGTCTGTTCTTGAAGAATTGATTTGTGTCTCTCTTGATAACAGTTTGCACAAATGAAATGCGGCGGTTCGCCGGCATTGGTTCCTTCTTTCGGCGCAAAAGCAAACGCCATTCCCATGGGATGATTTGATGTTCGAACATTCGCGAGTTTGTATGTCTCTGCCTCAGCTTCCCATGCTTTAAAATCAGCGATCTGTTTTTCGAGTTCGCCTATTTGCTTCAGCAACGCCGATTGATAGTCACGACTCGCAATCGCGCTCTCTTGAGCGGCCAGTATCTTTTCGTTCATTTCTCGGATTCGGTCTTGGACCTCAGCGCTGATGCTGAGATTGAGCAGCGCTTTGCCGATATCAAATGCCGCCTTGAGCGATTGAAGGCCCGCCGTGATGGTCGCAACATCCGTCATGATGAATGATTCCTTACAATTCTTTTTGCGAACGGCAAGCGATATTGACCGCCCCTGTCCACAATCAGGGGAACCGGCTTGCTGCTGACGACGCCGTGTCCGACCTCAACATTAAGCCGGGCGGGCGCTGCCTTCGTAAAAGAAAGAGAACGGGCGCGGAGCAAACTTCTGATATCCGGCGTTTAGTCGATCGATACGAAATCCAGCGGCTTGAATGAGATCATCAACCTTTCGGTTCAGATGACAGCCACCGCCGATCCGTTTCCAGACCGGCGTGATCCGATCCTGCCAGCGAATCACGTCGAGATCGGGCGCGCGCCCGTGCTCCGCAAACAGCAGCTCGCCTTCGGGTTTGAGAACTCGCCGGATCTCGAGGAGCGCCGCGCCAACGTCAGGGATGGAACACAGCGTGAAGGTCATCACGGCGGTATCAAAGCTCCGATCTTCGAGCGGCAATTTCTCGCTGGAGGCTTCCAGCAAACGCACCGGAAATCGGACATTTGCGACGCGCCGTCCGGCCTTGGCCAGCAGTTCCGGCGACGGATCAACTCCGCACACGCCTTCTATATCCGGGCGAAATGATGAGAGGTTGAGACCCGAGCCGATGCCAATCTCGAGTACTCGTCCGTGCGCGGCGCCTGCCGTGCGTTGCCGGAACGGGACAAAATTCTCCTGGCGCATCGCCAGTTCGAGCACTTGCGGCAGGATGAATCGATTGTAAAAGCCCATGCGCGAAACAACTATCACGCATCGATCGCGTGCATCCATCGCACGTTGCCAAAAAGAAAGCGGCGGGTCCGCTCACTTCGGACCCGCCGCTCGGCGCATCGCTGCGCGACTGATTCTCTAGACCCCTCCCCTAGAAGGCAAAAATGATGTTGGCCGCCAAAGTGTCCTGGCCGTGCCACAGATGCTGCCCGGTGAACGCGCCGGCACTATTGAACTGACTATGGTTGTTGGTGAAAAAGTTCTGGCTGGAATTGTCATGTCGGTACTCCAGCCTTGCAATGAGGCCGGTCACGTTGGGCACCTTGTAGGATGAGAGTCTGGGTGATTTCCCAGAGCGTCTGGGTAGTTCCGGTACGCGTCTCCGTCCTTGTCATCGAAGACTTCGCCGCGCGTCGCCAACTCGACCGCAGGCGTCCAATCGTACACCAGATACTGCCCATAGCCGCTCCACGAACCGCTATGATTGTTTGCGGTTACCGGCCCGCCTTGGCTCCCGTAAATGTATTCACCCTGCAGCGTGACGTTCTGGATGAACCACGGCTTCCAGGTCCGATAGGATCGATCGCGCCGAGATTCGAATTGGACTTACCCGCCCCTTGGGGCATATTCAGCGCCGGATTCACCAGATTCGGCCCCCAAATGCCGTTGATCACGAGGCTGAGCGACTTGTCTTTGTTGTTAAGCGTCAACTCACCTTCGTAGTTGGGACCGTTATTGTCGGCTGTCGCGGGATCGTCCCATCCGTTGTTGAGACCAGCAGTGACCGAGACGTAGTCATTGAAGGTGTAAGCAGCCGCGGATTCCGGTATGCGTGAACGGGATCCCGAAACCGAAGATGCATGCCCTTGGATTCGTTGAAGTTCAGATTGTTGTAGGCTGTTGATTGTCTCCGCACCCAACAACGTCACGAAACGGCCAGCTTGAAAACTTATGCCCGATCCGATCGGCGCAGTGTAGGTCAGGTAGTACTGCGTGGGATCAAACCATTGAGGCCCGACTTTGGCGTTGTTCGAGTAGCGAGTGGCAGCTGAAATCGTGTTTGCAACCTGGCCGACGTTGAGGTCGGTCACGAATCCGACCGTTCCATCGCGCTCGATATGCAGGTTGCCCTGCGTGAGCTGAAATGCATCGTTGGTGCCGAAGACGCGAATGTTGTTTACGTTGTTGATCGGCTGGTTGAAGTTGTGCTCGTAGCCCGCATCGACCAGCGCATGGACGCTGATACCAAGGTTGTCCGACAGGTTCTTCTGGATGGCGGTGATGTTCGTCTCGGCCACGCCCACGTGCTCGCCGATCGTGGCGGGCTTCGCGTCGGCCTGCGCAGGCACCGCGACTGTCATCTGCTGCTCGATCTTCTTGACCTCGCTGGTGGTGTCATCGGACTGCTTCTGCAGGTTGCCCACCTGGCCAGCCAACGCGTTGAGCCGCTGCTCCTCGTTGGGGCCACTGGAGGTGGTGGTTGTGGTCGTGCTGACCACGTGGTGGTGACGCCTGTGCGTCGTGGTTGTCGTCGTTGGATCTGCCGCCCAGGCACTCGCGTTGCACAGCAATCCAATCAATGCGACGCCGGCAACCAGGCGAATCCAGGCAACGCCCCGGGTCGTTCTCGTTCTGTTCACTATCTCCTCCCTCCGAGATGCGCGACCTTAAAGCCGCGGCTTTCTGCGCCCACACGTAGCGGGCTGCGGTGTTAAACCGGCTGGCATGGTTACAAGATTCATACCGGTGTAATAATTGAGCGACGACGAAAATCCGTTGTATCCACAAGGATTTTCGACTATCGGTCAGTGATTGGTGATGCCCGTATATGAAGCATTTGCCGCGCAGTTAATCAGTTTCCGCAACACCTTGTGAATATGGGTGTTGGCTACTTATCCACAGGCGCACTCCACGCTGGCCCCGTACCATCGACGCTCGGACCGGCGCATGCGTAGGGGCGCGATCGTCGTTCTGCTCGGAGCGGTATGCTTCGTGGCGTTCGTCTTCTACGCCCTGGTCGGCTCGGAACCGGTCAAAGTTGCCGGGACTCGAATGGTGCGAAGCGGCGGCCAGGTGTCGGTCGAGGGCGAGGTCCGCAATACAGGCGGCGACACGGGCCCGCTCCAGCTCGAAGTTCGCTATTTCGATCGCAACGGACGGCCGGTCGGCAAGGATACAGTGTCGATGGACAGCCTCCGCCAGGGCGCCGCGGCCCATTTCAAAAGTTCACCGCGCGCTGACGACGGTGTGGCTGATTTCTCGATCTATCTCAATCACGGACGGAATCCCTACGGAAATTAATAAACGACACCTCTTAGCCGCATGAATTGCGCTAATTCCCCCAATTAACAATTTTTCATCGAATATATTGAAAGTCGAGAAAGTCTAACAGTTTGTAGGACGAGGCCGGTAAACGCGCGGGACTATTGACGGAATCGCGACAAATCTGCTGACGATACGCTTGCCTTTGAGTTATTTTGATGGTACTAACTGTAAGTGTTGAATAACACCAATTGGGCGGAGTCATATCGACCGCGCCGAATCGGCAACTAACAAGGGGAGTTTGGGGCAATGGCACGCATCAAGGAACGCACATTCGGAATGGTCATTCGTGACCGCCGGCGGCAACTCGACCTCACGCAGGAAGAGGTAGCCCGTCGCATCAAGACCTCAACGCCGTACGTCGGCCACCTGGAATCGGGCAAACGTCATCCCTCGGACAAGATTTTGACACGAGTAGCGGAAGTGCTGGGACTCGATCGACGCGAGCTGTTTTTCCTCGCCAATCCTCGCGCGCAGGCGATGCTGACTCCCCAGGTTCCGTCCCAGGATGATTCGGCCTGGGATGATTTCAGCAAGAACGAGCAACTGCGGCGCATTCACAACGTTACCAATGACGAAATGGAAATGCTTGCGCGAGTGGCTTTGCTCGGCGACGTGCGTTCGCAGCGCGATTTCATTTATATCCTGAATACCGTCCGCCACGCAGTCGGAAAGTAGGAGCATCGGCATCAGCTGATTGGACCTTAAGCGCGGCCGATTTCTCCAAAGACGCGAGAGGATTGCCTCTCGCGTCTTTTTTAATTTTTTACTGTTCGCCGGCGCACCAATGGCGCCGGTCTGGTCAAGATTACATCGCACAGCCTAAGCTCGACTGCATCATGGGCGAGCCTGCACGCGCGCGCGATACTGCGGCCGGAATTTCGCGATGGCCGCAACGCTATACGGTCGTCGCGCTGTTCTTTCTCGGCACCGCGCTTTGCTACATCGATCGCATCAGCATCTCGGTCGCGATAATCCCGCTCGCCCGCCAGTTCGGCTACGACTCGGCCGCGCAAGGGCTCGTGCTCTCGGCGGTGTTCTGGGGATACATTTGGACGCAGATTGTAGGCGGATGGATGGCCGATCGATTCGGTGGCCATCGCGTGCTGGCCGCCGGCGTTGCAATCTGGTCGCTCGCAACTTTCGTCACTCCGTTGGCGGCGGCCGCGACGTTTTCCGCGCTGCTGGCGGCGCGCGTGTTGCTCGGCCTGGGCGAGGGCGTCAACTTTCCATCGATTCACAGCCTGACTGCACGCTGGACGCTGCCGTCCGAGCGCGCGCGCGTGCTGTCGATCAATTACAGCGGGATGTACGTCGGCACAATTGCGGCGCTGAGCGCGAGTCCGTTGATCATCAAGGCATTGGGATGGCCCGCGTTGTTCTACATCTCGGGGGCACTCGGCGTCGTGTGGGTCGCGGTCTGGATGTACCTGGCGGCGGACAGGCCCGAGACCTCGACGCGCATCGGCGCCGCCGAACTCGAATTGATCACGTCATTGCGCACCGCCGAGCCGCGCGCCATCCGGGTGCCGTGGGCGGCAATCGCGCGCGAGAAAGCGGTATGGGCGATCGTCGTCGCGCACTTTTGCAGCAACTTCGGATTCAACATTCTGCTGCTCTGGATGCCGACCTACCTGCATCACACTTTTGCCGTGCCGCTCGAGCGCGTCGGCGTGTATTCGATTGTTCCGTGGATCGTGACGTTCTTCGCGATAACGTTCTCGGGCTGGCTGGCGGATGCCCTCATTGCGCGCGGCCTCAGCGTGGGTGCGGTGCGAAAGTCGATGCAGAGCGCGGCGTTCGCGATCGGAGCATTCTCGCTGATGGCCGTGCCCGCGGCGCATTCGCCGGTGACTGCCGTCGCTCTCCTCACGGTCGCGGCCTCATGCAACGGCATCGGCTCCGCGGCGTTCGGCGTGAATCATCTTGACGTTGCGCCGACCTATGGCGGGATCCTGATGGGAATCTCGAATACCTTTGCGACCCTTCCCGGAATCATCGGCGTCGCGCTGACGGGCCTGATCGTGCAAGCGACCAAATCGTTCAGCGCCGTCTTTTATCTGATCGCGGCGGTCTACGTCCTCGGGATGTTCTTCTACCTGCGATGGGCCAGCGGCGAGCAGCGGCTCTGAAGCGGCCGTCTTTCCCCGGCTATGATTTGAGCGTCGGCTTGGGCGCGACTTTCATCAACGCCGCGTGCAGGATCGTGTTGTCCGCGATCAGCCCCTCGAGCTTCACGTTGCGCTGATTGAAGCGAATCTCGCGTCCCCTGATATCGGTGATCGTGCCGCCGGCCTGGACAACCAGCGCCGCGCCGGATGCAATGTCCCATTCGCTCTTCGGCGAGCGTGTGAACGTCGCGTCGCCCTTGCCCGCCGCGACCATCGCCAGCTTGTAGGCGACGCTGCCGGTCGGGCTCACTTTCAGCATCCCGTGGAACACCTGCCATTCGCCGCGCGCCGTTTCGCTGCGGCTGGCAAGGACGGTCGCGCGCTTGAGCGTTCGCGTCCGTGTGACGCGCACTCGCCGCGTGTTCAGGTGGCATCCGACGCCGCGCGCCGACCAGTACATCTCGCGCATGATGGGATTGTAGGTGACGCCGAGCACCGGCACTCCGTCCTCGATCAGCGCGATCGCGACCGCGAACTCGGGAATGCCGTTGATGAACTCCTTTGTGCCGTCGAGCGGATCGACGATCCACACCCGCCGGCATTTTAGGCGGTCGTCGTTGTCAACGGTCTCCTCCGAGAGCCATCCATATGCGGGAAACGGATCGCGCAGCAGCTTCTTGATTGCGCCATCAGCCTCGAGGTCGGCCTGTGTGACGGGATTGTCATGCCCCTTCGATCCAACTTTGAGTCCCTCACGCTTCCAATAACCGCGCAAGATCTCGCCGGCCGCTCGCGCAGCCTTCTTGGCGAGCGCCAGCTCTCGCGTCAAATCACTTTCTTCCATCGTTCCTTCCAGCCGCGGCAAATCCTATCTTCACCCCGGCGGCGATTCCATCGCAGAGTGGTTTGCCCTTTTTGCGATCACAAACCTAAGATGATTGCGGGGACTGACTGAGACAAACTCGCCTGCTTGGGGAAGGCATCGATGGCGGTTATCGCGATCACGCAGCAGATAGGCAGTAGAGGCATCGAGCTCGGCGAGCTCACGGCGCGAGAACTCGGTTACCGGTTCCAAACCGGAGAACAGGTAATCGCCGAGGCCGCGAAGCGCTTCAACGTAAGCCCCGAGCAGGTGAGATGGTTCGACGTGCACAATCCGCATTTCTGGGAGCGCAAGACCGAGAGCGGCCGTTTCGTCGCCTACTATCGCGCCATATTTCTGGAAGAGGCTGCGCAAGACCGGATCGTCTTCGCCGGACGCGGGTCGGCGCATTTTCTTCCTTCGGGCGGATTCGGCATCAGGGTGCGCGCGATGGCTCCGGTAGCCGACCGCATCAGGCAGGTGGCGAAAGACGAGAACCTGGCGGCGGTCGCTGCAGAGAAGCGTGTCCGCGACTTCGACACGGAAGTGAAAGCGCGCACGCTGAGTCTGTTCGGCCACGACATAGATGACCCCGCGATTTACGACCTGGTTATCAACACCGCACGACTTCCGCTGTCATCGAATGCGAACACCCTTGCCGCGCTCGCGAATCAAGTCGACAGCGAGCACAGCGCCGAGCGGAAGAAGTGCATGCGCGACGCCGCGATCGGAGCGCAGGTGCATGCGGCGTTGGTGGCGCATCCGAAAATCGGCGACGCGCAGATGTCGGTTAACTGTTCGGCGGGATGCGTGCGCGTGAGCGGTCCCGGACTCGTGCCGCCGTGGGACGATCTCGTGATCGGCGTCGCGCGAACGATCGAAGGCGTCGCGTCGGTCGAGGTCGGCGCCGAAGAAGATCCCATAACCTTGACTACCAGCTGACCGCCCGTCGATGCGCGCGATCATCATCTTCTTCGCCACTGGAATTTATTCCGGTTACTCTCCGATCGCGCCGGGGACGGCCGGTTCGGTCGTCGGACTGGTCGTCGTCTGGTTCGTGTTCGGCCCGCTATGGATGCATTCGCACGCGCTATGTCTGACCGTGTTTGCGGTCGCGTTCGCAATCGCGTGCTGGATTTCCGATCGCGCCGAGAAAATTTTCGACAATCACGACGATTCGCACATCGTTATAGATGAGGTGCTCGGCATGGCCGCGACGATGTTCGGCAATCCGATCACGTTCGGCTGGCTGATGCTGGGATTTCTGCTGTTTCGAATCGCCGACGTGATTAAACCCTGGCCGGCGAGCCTGATCGACCGACGCATGCGCAATGGCGCGGGCGTGATGCTGGATGATTTGGCTGCGGCGATCTATGCGAATATCGTGCTGCAGGTGATCGTGCGCGTGCTCTGAACCTGCACGTCCGCAAGGAGTTCCGGATGATTCAGAACGCTGTGATTCTTTCGACCGGCGACGAAATCACCACCGGCAAGGTCGTCGATACCAACGCCAACTACCTTTCCGACAAGCTCGCGGAAATTGGAATCGATCTCGTCGCGGTGATCACGGTCGGTGACGTTCCCGAGCGTTTGGAGTGGGCGTGGCGCACGGCGATCGAGAAGGGTGACGTGGTGCTTTCAACCGGCGGCATCGGACCGACTGCCGACGACTTGACCACCGAGACGATCGCGCGCGTTGCGGGCGTGAAATTGTGGCGCGACGAGGCGACCGTCGAGCACATAAAGCGATTGTTCGCGAGCATTGGCCGCCCGATGCCGGAGAACAATCTCAAGCAGGCGCTGTTTCCCGAAGGCGCGACGGTCATCCAGAATCCTCTAGGCACCGCGCCTGGCTTCAGGATGCCGGTGACGCGCGGCGGCCACACCGCACATCTGATCGTGCTGCCCGGTGTGCCGCGCGAGATGAAACCGATGATGGAGAATACGGTGATCCCGTGGATATTGGCGAATCGCGGCAGCGACAAGGTTTACGCGGTGCGCGTCTTCCAGACTTTCGGGATGAGCGAGTCGGCGCTCGACGAAGCGGTGGCTGGATTGATCAGACCGGAAGAGGCCAAGGTTTCATTCCGCGCGAGCTTCCCCCAAATCTCGCTGAAGATCAGAGTCGAGGGACAACCTGGCGAAGTCGAGCGCAAGGTCGAAGAGCTGTCGAAGCGCGTGCGCGAAAAAATTTCGCAGTACGTTTACGCCGAAGGCGACACCTCGATGGAGGAAGTCGTCGGCCGCCTGTTCATCGAAAGGAAATTCACGCTCGCGGTCGCCGAGTCGTGCACCGGCGGGCTGATCGGGCATCGCATCACCAACGTTCCCGGCTGCTCGCAATACTTCAAGGGCGATCTCGTCACATACACATACGATGTGAAGGAAGGAGTGCTTGGTGTTTCAGCTGAGACGCTGAAAGCGCACGGCGCCGTGAGCGAGGAATGCGTGCGCGAGATGGCGACCGGGGTTCGCAAGCGCACCGGCGCGAGCGTGTCGGTCGCGACCTCGGGCATCGCGGGCCCCGACGGCGGCACGCCGGACAAACCGGTCGGCACCGTGTGTATCGCGCTGTCCGCCGACGATCAGAGCTTCTCGCGCCGCTACCAGTTCCGCGGCACTCGCGACTGGGTGAAGCTGATCACGTCGCAGGTCGCGCTCGACTGGTTGCGGCGCTACGCGCTCGGTCTGCCGATCGCGGACTCGACGCTGTTCCGCCGCTAGCGCGGCACGCCGGTCACCTGACGCGCGCGTAGTTGATCAGGTCGCTCCCGTTTCCTGCGAGCGCGAGTTTCCCGTTCGCGGCGGCGCACTGGACCGCGTTCGCCGATGACGCGTCGGTGCATAGCACGACGTTGGTGTCGCCAGTGAAGCAGTTGTCGTTCACGGTCGCGGCGCCTTGCTCGAGTTTCACGCGCCCGGCACACAGATCAGCCGTCTGCTTTATATCGACGGAGCCAAAAACACTGTTCGCCCATACGCCGTGCACATCGTGCGGCCCGCCGCCGGAATCGCCCGGCCCCGGCGAACCATTGGGATGCGGCCCGGGACCGCATCCCGCGCCGGCGATCAACGCACTCACTGCGAACGCTAGAATCAAGGGCCGCATCGCTTCTTCTCCATTTCAGTTCGCGTGCTTGATGTCGCCGTTGGCGGCAGCGTTGGCGGCCGCGGTGAAAATATCCATCGGCGCCAGCGGTGGACGGCGCTTGCGCTTCAAGTCCGCGAGCTCGGCCTGGGCTTTGGCCTCGACGTTGCGCTGTCGGATAGCCTCGAGCTTGTCGCCGAGCTCGGAGCCGGCGAGTTCGTGATTGACGCCCGCCTGCGCGAGCATCCGCTGAATCGACTCGCGCACTTCTTCGAGCGCCCGCACGTCGTCGTCGTACGAAATCTCTTCGAGCGCGCGCTGGATTCGCACGCGAGCCTGCGCGTTTCTCATCCGCGCGATCATCCGCACCTTTTCGATCTTGAGCTTCTCGATTTCACCCTTGAACGAGATCAGGTTCTTCTTCGCGTCTTCGGCTTCCGTCGTCAGCTCGCCCAGTTCTTCGCGCAGGCGAGTGCAATCGCCGTCGAGGACGTGTTTGCGCTGAATCAGGATCAGCGCGCACTGATCTTCGTTCATGTCCGCGGCCTGCCCCGCCTCTTCGTCGACTTCCTTCATCTCGGCCAGCTTTTCGCGCAGCTCGCGCTCGAGCTTGTTGCGCATGTAGATGACGCCGGCCGCCGCGGTCTTGAGCTGATGATACCGCCGGATGCGATCCGAGATTGCGGACTCGTACACCGCCTCCGGGTCACGCGCCTCGCGCGCCTTAATCCAGCGGCTGAACTTGCCTCCGAGCAATTTGAAAAATCTTGACAACACTTTCGTTCTCCTTTTTGGCCGCCGGTACGAACGCCGGCGCAGCCGCCTCTTATTTGATTCCTAGATCCACCGCCTGACGCGATCCTTGTAGGCGACATAGTCCTGGCCGAAGAGCCGCTCCATCGTCTCCTCCTCGCGCGGAATAACCATTCGATCGATCACTGCAAAGAATACGGCCGGTGCCAGAAGCATCGCGATCGAACTGAAGAAAATCGCCAGGCCGAACAACGCGGTCGTCATTCCCAGGTACATCGGGTTGCGCGTCCAGGTATACGGCGACTGTGCGACGAACGCAGTCGGCTCACCCCAGGGTTTCTTGGTCGTCTCGCGCGCCTGGAAAATCGCAGCGGCGAAAGACGACAGTATCGCGCCGACCGCGACGACCAGCAGACCGATCACTTGATACCATCCCACCACGCGCTCTTCCGGCAGCATGAAGTGGAGTAGCAGCGTGACCAGCAGCAGTGCTCCCGCCAAGAGGGGCGGATGGATCTTCATGGTAGTGAGCGTGGTGCTCGACGCCTGAGGTTCGGTGGAGTTCATCGCTTATCGTCTCCGCATCTGCGCGAATTCAGTTCGCGTCACTCTTGGGCGCGAGCCCTATATCCGCAACCGTGATTCCCAACTCGCGCATCTTTTGTTGAAAACTCTGCCGGTACATCCCGGTCCGTTCGGCCGCGCGCGAGATATTTCCGCCCGTCGCGCGTAGCGCTTGAAGAAAGTAATCGCGCTCCCAGTCGCCGAGGAATTTCTCCTTCGCCTCGCGAAACGTCATCGCCGATTCGCCGCTGTCATTGGCCGTGGGCGCGTGATTCGACGCACCCGGCGCTGACGAACTCGCATGATCGCCGTCCGGCTCCGAGCCGGCGAAAAGATCTTCCGCGGTAATCTCGGCGCCCGACGACAAGAATCACCGCCTGCTCGATTGCCGCCTTGAGCGAACGCGCGTTGCCTTTCCACGGCGCCTCGACACAGGCGCGCATCGCCTCGGGCAGTGAGCTGTTTCTACGGTGCGGAGAAACGCTGGCATGCCTCCGCGATAAAGTGCTGAACCATCAGCGGCATGTCTTCGCGACGCTCGCGAATCGGAGGCACCCGAATCTCGACCACCTTCAGGCGGTAGTAGAGATCCTCGCGAAACTTCCCCTGCTCGATCATCGCTTCGAGATCCTGGTTGGTCGCCGCGATAATGCGCACGTCGACGCTCAGCGGCTGATTCCCGCCGACGCGCTCGAAGATGCTGCTCCTGCAGCACGCGCAGCAATTTGGCCTGGGTCTCGAGCGCCATGTCGCCGATCTCGTCGAGGAACAATGTTCCGCCATTAGCCGCTTCGAATTTGCCCTCGCGGCGCGCGACGGCGCCCGTGAACGCGCCCTTCTCGTGGCCGAACAGCTCGCTCTCGACCAGCTCGCGCGAGAACGCCGCGCAATTCACCGCGATGAACGGCTTGCGCGCGCGCGGACTTCGAAAATGCGTCGCGCGCGCCACCAGCTCCTTGCCGGTGCCCGACTCGCCGCGAATCAAGACCGTGACGTCGGTCGGCGCGACCTTGTCGATCGTCTCGAACACACGCATCATCGCGCGCGATTTCCCGACCATGTTCTCGAAAACTCCGGTCTCGAGACGCACCTGTTCGAGCAGCTGGCTATGCTCGCGCTTGAGCAGCTGCGTCTCCATCACCTTGCGCACCTTCAGGCGCAGCTCGTCGTTGTCGAACGGCTTGGGCAGGTAATCCTCGGCGCCCGCCTTCATCGCTTCGACGGCGATCCGCTGCGTGCCGAACGCGGTGATCATCAGCACGGCGCACGCAGGATCGAGTTCGCGCACGTGCTTGAGCAATTCGAGCCCGCTCATTCCCTTCATGCTGTAGATCAGTGATGATGACGTGGAACAGTCCCGCCTTGACCTTCTCGAGCGCTTCCTCGCCCGACTCCGCGGTCTCGACTTCGTAGCCCTCCTTGGTGAAGAGCCCTTTGAGCGCGATGACGATCCCGCGCTCGTCGTCAACTACCAGCAGTCGGCCTTTCAATTTCGTAGCCTCGTGGTCTGGGCCGATGGCGAGCCCGCTGCCAGCGGGACGATCGGCGTCGTGGTCGCACCATTATTTTGCGCGTTGTTTTGCGGGGCAGGTTCCTCGGCCGCTTCTCCTACGATGTCCGGCGATTCGGCCGACGACAGGACCACGTCGTCGTTGTCGCGGATCGCGTCGCTGAGCGGAATCGCCAGCACGAACTCGGTGCCCTGCCCGGCTTTGCTGTGGACTTCGATCGTGCCGCGATGCGAGTCGATCACTTTTTTCGCGACGCCCAGGCCGAGCCCGGTGCCGTTGGTCTTCGACGTGTAGAACGGATTGAAAATCTTCGCGATCTTGTCGTCGGGGATTCCGCAACCGTTGTCGCGAATCCTGACCGCCGCCATGCCAGCGCCGTTGTTCTGTATCGCGAATTCGAGCCGGCGCTCGCCCTTGGTCGATTCCATCGCGTCGATCGCATTGTCGATGATGTTCGAGAAAACCTGCCGCAGCTTGTCGGCGTCGGCGCGAACGGTCGGGCCGCTCAGGTATGCGCGCGACACCATCACCGAGTTCGCTTCGAGCTTGCTGCGCATCTGCGTCAGCGCGCCGTCGACGACCCACGCCAGATTCACATTCTCGAACTTGTAGTCTTCTTCCTTCGCGTATTTCAGCAGATGCGACACGCTGCGCTCGACGCGCGCGAGCTCGTCGAGCGCGACCTTCGCGTATTCGACGTTCTCGTGCGAAGTAGGATCCTCGCCCATCTGCTGCACCAGGCTCTTCGCCGCCGCGATCGGATTGCGGATTTCGTGCGCGAAGGTCGCAGTCAGCTCGTCGAGCGACGCCTGCTTCTCGGTCCGCAGTTGCTCCTTCTCCTGCAAGACTTCGCGCTGAACTTCGCGCGCGACCGCGGGCTGGAAAACGCGATCGTGAACCCATCGCCAGCCGTACACCGCCGAAAAGTGGCTCGCGATTCCAAATCCCCAGCCGAGCGCCGGCCAGATAAACCACGGATATCCGCCGAACCCGCCCGTCATCAGATTGATGATGAACAGGAAGCCGATGATGATGCCGTACCACATCAGATGCACGAAGAATCCCGCCTCGGCCTGTGCGCGTTTGCGCGCGCGCTCGTAGGTCTGGCGCTCGGCGTCGTTCTTGAACTGCGGTGGCGGCGGCAAATCCTGCGCGGGATCCGTGCTGACGCCGCCGTACTTCTGCGTCTGTCGATCGAACCGCGACTTCATCCTGCGCTCGAATCGCTCGGCCTTGGCCTCGAACTTGCGCGCCATCTTGGAATCGAAGTCGCGCTTTATCTTTGCGTGCAGGTCACTCGCGAACCGCTCTGCCGACGCCGTCGTCGACGCCTTCGCGTGCTCCGTCCACTTTGACCAGTCGCGCGACAAGTTCGAGCCGTACTTCGACCAATCGCGGCCGCTGTACTTCGACCAGTCGCCGCCGCCGTATTTCAGCCAGCGGATGCGCTTTCGTTTTCGATGTTGCACGACCGCGTAAATGATCAGTGCTATTAAAAAGATGCCGAACATCCTGCCTCACCTGGGGCCGGAAATGCCGGTCCGTGTAATTGACCTATCGAGTCGCAGGAACTAAGACAATCGCCTTTCATTTTCTCGTCCTGACCTCTATGTGCAAGGCGGATGCCGACGCGCGAGTGCGCGAAAACGCCAGCATTCGTGCGGATTCCATCAATCGCTAGCCCACGCGCGACCGCCCACCGCAGTCGCGGCAATGCAGCCTCTGGACTGCATCGAACTTGCTTCCTTGACACGGACCGCAATCGGCCTATTTTCATGAGTCAGGCTGGCGAATCTCTGGCGATTGAGTACTCGATGACTCAGTACTGGCCATTTTCGGGTCTGATGCGACAAAACGCACTGCGCGAGCGGTTGATCGTTTCGCTGGACCTGCGCGATCGCGACGACGCGCTCCGGCTGGTGGACCGCCTTGCGCGAGTGGTCGGGATGTTCAAAGTCGGGCGCGCGCTGTTCATCGGCGGCGGTCCTGATTTCATTCGCGAGATTCGCCGGCGCGGCGCCGAAGTTTTTCTCGATCTCAAATTCCACGACAGCCCGCAGAAGGTGCTGCGCGCCGCCGTCGAGGCGACGCGGCTCGGCGTCAAGATGTTCGACATTCACCCGTACGGCTCGACCTGCGGCTCGACCGAGATGAT
Organism: uncultured delta proteobacterium; assembly: GCA_963805315.1. GTDB lineage: Bacteria > Desulfobacterota > Binatia > Binatales > Binataceae > Binatus. Next base: position 114,852 of record CAWDTQ010000011.1, on the reverse strand, counting down.
GACGCGCACGCGCGCCGAGGTCGCGCGCATTTGCCGGACCGAGGGTCTGCGGCGCCCGAGTATTCTGGCGGTTGCGACGCTGGCCGAAATGAAATCCGCGAATTCGCGCCCGCGCACGCCCGGCTCGCCCGACCGCGTCGTCGAGATCGCGCGCTTCGCCGCCGACGCTTCGCTCGACGGTGTCGTCACCTGGCCTCACGAGGTTCCGCGCGTGCGCAATACCTGTGGGCGCCGATTCATTATCGTGACATCGGGCGTGCAGATGCGCGAAGCCGGCGATCCCGCCTCGCATGCGATCACCGCTGCCGACGCGATCCGCGCGGGCGCCGACTACGTCGTTGTCGGCAGTCCAATCTGGCGCGCCGCCGAGCCGATCCGCGCCGTGCGTGAGATCACCGACGACATCGAACGCGGGCTGCGCAACAATCCGCGGCGCGCGTTCGAAATTCTCAACCCGCGCCCCGTATAGCCGTCTTCAATTTTCGCCGCATCTGTCTTTCTCGTTCGAACCAAACTACCATTGCGCGAAATGCCCGCATCCGGAGCCTGTTCTTGCTTGAAATCCTGACTAACCTGCTCGCGCTTGCAATCGGCGCCGGATTCATCGGCGCCATCTCGGGCCTCGGCGGCGGGGTCTTTATCGTGCCCGCGCTGGTCATCTTCGCGCACATGCCGATGAAGGTCGCCGTCGGCGCGAGCCTCATCTCGGTCGTCGCGACCAGCGCCGGCGCCAGCGTCGCATTCGTGCGCGACGGATGGACCAACCTGAAAGTCGCGATGGTGCTCGAATGCGCGACCGTCACCGGCGCCGTGATCGGCGCCTATCTCGCCGGCGTCGTGCCGACCGTCGTGCTCGAATTGCTATTCGCCGCGATGATGCTGCAGTCCGCATATTTCACGATCAGCAAGCGCGGCGACGATATACTCACCAAGGGCGACCCGCTCGCCGTGCGGCTCGAACTGGCCGGCGAAGTGCCCGACCTCAGCGGCAACCCGGTCCACTACGAAGTCGTGAAAGTTCCGCAGGGCGGCGCGCTGATGGTCGTCGCGGGTCTGATGTCGGGTTTGCTCGGGATCGGTTCGGGCGCGCTCAAGGTGATGGCGATGGACTACATAATGCACCTGCCGCTCAAGGTTTCGAGCGCGACCAGCAACTTCATGATCGGCGTCACTGCCGGCGCCGGCGCGCTGGTCTTCCTCGCGCGCGGCGACGTCGCCACTACGATAGCCGCGCCGGTTGCGATCGGAGTCACGGCCGGCGCGCTCGCCGGCAGCCGCGTCCTGCCGCATCTCAAGGTCGAGTCTCTCAGGATGGTTTTCGTGATAATTCTTGTGCTGATCGCGGCCGAGATGGGATGGCGCGCGTTGTCGGGGATCTAAGCGATGCCAAAACAGGAAGAAGATCGAATACTCAGAGAGTGGACGCCGATTCTGCTGCGGACGATTCTGATCGCCGCGATGATCCTCCTCGTCTCCGGACTCGTCATGACCTACACCTTCGCGCCCGACTACTACGTCGATCGCTACCACGCAGTCGAACACGGTCAGCTGCTCGGCAAGGAGAAGTTCGGCCACGGCGTGCTGCTTGAAAGGATTCGCGAAGGCAATCCGCACGCCGCTCTGACGCTCGGGCTGTTCGTGCTGACGCTCGTCCCGCTCGCGCGCGTCGCGTTCTGCTTCGTCCTCTTCATCCGCGAACGCGACTACATTTATGTTGCTTTCACGGCTTATGTGCTCGCGGGATTGATCGTTGGCGTGCTGGTAGGGAGTGTCGGCTAGCGCTCGATTAGTATTCGGACGGAGGTTCGCGCAATGGAAATCAAGGGAAAAGTCGGCGTCATCACTGGCGGCTCATCGGGAATCGGGCGAGCAACGGCGGAGCGACTGGCGAAGGAAGGCGCCGCAATCGTGGTCGCCGATCTCGACGAAGCCGGCGGCGCCGAGACCGTCAAACGAATCGAGAGCGCGGGCGGCCGCGCCGTCTTCGTCAAGGCCGACGTCACCAATCTCGCCGACGCGCGCCGGATGCTCGACACCGCGGTCACGAAGTTCGGCCGCCTCGACATCCTGCACAACAACGCCGGCATCGGCGTCGGCGCGCCCGGCTTTCCCGACGCACCGCCAGAGCGATGGCACCTGGTGATCGAGATCGATCTTCAGGCTGTGATTCTCGGCACCGGCCTCGCGGCTCCGCTGATGCAAAAGAACGGCGGCGGCGTCATCATCAACACGGCCTCGATGGCCGGCTTGTATCCGCATCGCCAGGACGCGGTTTACGGCGCGGCCAAGGGCGGAGTCGTGAACTTCACGCATTCGCTGGCGTTCTGGGAAGCGGAACGGAAAATCCGCGTCAACTGCATCTGCCCGGGAATCGTCGATACGCCGCTGGTGCGCAGGGGACTCGAGCTGGCGGCGCAACACGGCATCAAGAGCTGGATGCCGTCAAAAATAATCCAGCCAGAAGAAATCGCCGACGCAGTAGTAAGCCTAGTCCGCGACGACTCACTATTCGGCTGCTCGCTAGAGGTGCGCCCCACAGGCCGCCAGATAGTAGATCCAAGACCAGCCCCCGGCGCGCGCAGGTAAGATCGATTTGTGCCGTTGGGTTCGCTCGGAAGTAGCTGGGTTAAAGTCGAGTGAGAATCGATATCGCCAAGACCGTTGAGCGAGTGGATTTCCCCTCTGAGGTTTGGGAATGGCTGGACCTTCTGGGTGATGTTGTAATCGCTACACAGAAAGAAGCTATGGCCCGCGACACGTTCGTCGCGGACACACCGTACAAGCGGCTTCTCGTTGATTCCATTAATCGGGACATTTCAAGCCTCAGTGCGATCTATACGCTCTTACGTTGTGAATGGATTTACCAAGCCGCAGCACATACTCGGCTCTTGTGCGAGAGTGTAATCACACTTCGCCACATCGCGAACGATCTCGAGACGAGGGTTCCGCAATTCCTTGGCTATGCTTATGTGGAAGCTTACGAAATCACGAAATCTGTGCTCGACCAAGAGACCAAACGAGCAAAGCCAATCCACGTTGATCAACTGAAGCAGGTCTTAGAAGACCATCGACCGGACTATGAGCGCGCGAAACCTCTCTATACGTTCGTTGATCGCAATGGACGACGACGACCCTTCTCGAGCTGGTGCAGAAGTTCAATCGCGCAACAGGCGCAAGAGTGTGGAGAAGCTTTTGTCCGGCTGTACGAAATCGTTTACTCGCAACTCAGTGCCTACGTTCATGGATCAGCGTGGTCTCTGCGGCGGCAAGCGTCGTATAGCAGGCGAGGTTACAATCCTAGAGTGGTCCTTACCGACGTGGCGACCGTAGTCCGAACAACAATGGTGGTTTGGGAGTATTGGGCACGATTTTGCGGCGAGCAACTCGGCTGGACGCTCACCGAAGCATTTCCCGAAATCGTGACTCGGCTTGACGAACTGGACGCAAAATACTCCGCTTCGCTATAGCGCGCCGGCTGCTGCTGATTCTGCCTAGTATGCTTCTGAGCTTTGACTCACCTTTGGCATGACGTTTCGCTCAATAGGCGCAGAACGTAGCGGTCGCCTTCCTGGGCGGCGACGTACTCCTTCTTCGCACCCAAGATAGCCTTGGGGAGGGAAATAGTCGCAAGTGGATTGTGCACAACGGTCAACAGAATACCCTCATCCAGCATGTCTTTTCGCCAGTATCCGATGATTGCGCTCACGTTGGCGTAGTTCGGATCAAGAAAATTTGCGGTCAGAACAGGAGAGTTGTTGGGTTTTTGAATTGTATCTCGTCGAAGGTTTACCGGACCACCGACAGGCTTACCTTCTGGAGTGATCGGGAAAGCAATAGGTCCGATTGGAAACACCGCCTCGACGGCGAATGGTAATCCGCTGCTTCCCAAATCGTTCATCGCATAATCTTGAAGGCGGCACGAGTTCACAGCGATGAGGGTGCAATCCGTCGCGTCAATGATGTTCTGCGTTCTGTAGTATTCCAGCTTCTTGCGCTTGTCGCTCAATACCGAGGTCCACCGAAGAAGCCTCTCTTCTTGGGGCACACGCCTAAATTCGACCACGCCCTTTTTTGGCGGTTCGAGATAGTCGAGCGGTATACCCTTCGCCGTCGGGGTAACCGCTTCAATCCAGATTCTAAGCCCTTGGTGCACAATGCCAAAATCCGGTCCGCGCTGCCCCGCCTTTGTCATTCCTGCGGTTTGAGGATCAAATCCAAGATTCGAGAGATACCGATAAAGCATGGCCTCCCAAACATGCGCCCAAAGCTTGTCATCATCGCCGGATGCAACTTCTGGAACTAGGTTCGGCGGTGCCAGCCCGGAATCCAGATAGGCGGACAACAGCTCTACGAGATGATGCGCGTAGGTCTCTGGGAACCGTCCGAACAAGTACTCCGCAATCCGTGACACGCCTACCTCACCTACCGGCCGCGTGGCGGCCGGCCACCTCTCCTGTGAAATAACGGGCGAGGTGAGAGTCGGCCTCCCTGCTCCACTGATGATTCTCTCGTTATCAGCTCAGCGTGGGCCTGCCGCCGCTGCTGATTCCGCCTGGTACGCTTTTGAGCTTGGGCTCAGCTTTGGCGTTACGTGCTTGCCGATTAGATCGATCGTTTTGCATGCGCTCAGGCTGCAGAGGAGGTTCTGTGAACCGGAATTTGTTCTAATTCGGAGCGGAGTTCGCGCTCGGCGCGCCAGAGGTCACAGGCTTGCTGCATCCGCAGCCACAGTCCAGGTCCGTTGCCGCAGAACCGGCCGAGCCGCGCAGCCATCTGGGGCGTAATCGATACCTTCTCGGCAATAATCCGATGAAGCGTCTGCCGCGTTACGCCAAGCTGCCTTGCTGCCTCGCTAACCGAGAGACCGAGCGCAGGAAGGACGTCCTCGCGCAGAATAGCGCCGGGATGGGTCGGCCTTCGCTCCACATCTTTCACTGCTCGCTTAGTGATCACAATTGTCAGGCGGGCGCTGCGCCTAGGCGCGCGGCGGGTTGTGCGGCCGATATTCCGCCCGGCGTTTTCCACGAGTGAATCTCGCCGAGCGCGTGACGGCCGATGAGCTCGATCGACTTCATGACGCGATCGTGCGGAATACCGCCGTACTGCAGAAAAAACAAAACCTGGTCTGCCCCGAGCTCGCGGTAGCGGCGCGCGACGCGCACGGCCTCGTCCGCGCCACCGACCGCGATCAGGTCGCCGTCCTTCAGGAAGTCGTAGTAGTCGAGCGTAAACTTGGCCGGATCGAACTTCGCCGCGGTCTTCAGATATTTGTACGAATCGTCGGTCTGGCTGGCCGCCGCGATGCTCGAAACCAGCTCGAAGCCCCTGCGCACGTACCAAAGCACGGCCTCGCGCGCGAGATGCTCGGCCTCGTACGGATCGTCAAGGAAGAGCCCCATGATGTTCATCGAGACCTGGTTGTTTATCGTCTGCCCCACCGGCCGCGCGTGCTTGATTCCCTCGCGATAGATGTTGATTCGCTCCGCCACTTGCGCCAGCTCCACGCCGAGCGTGAAGCAAAGCACGCCCAGCCCGCGCTCCGCGGCCAGCCCGAACGTGGTCGGATTGGTAGCAGCCACCCACATCGGCGGATGCGGTTTCTGAATCGGCTTGGGAATCACCGAGACCGGCGGCTCGACGGTCCAGTACTTGCCATGCATCGTGAACGGATCCTCGCGCCACATCCGCGGGATCGCTTCGACCGCCTCGGCCCATCGCGGCCGCGTCTCTTCCGGACGCACGCCGAAGCCGAGCAGCTCATCCATCGTGGTTGCGCGCCCGGTGCCGAATTCGACGCGTCCGTTGGACATGATGTCGAGCACCGCGATCCGTTCCGCCACGTGCACCGGATGATTGAACGGCAGCACGACGACGCCGTGCCCGACGCGAATATTCCGGGTGCGCTGCGTAACGCACGCCAGGAAAACCTCGGGCGCGGAGCAGTACGAAAATTCGTTCAGGAAGTGATGCTCGACGGTCCACACCGAGTCGAAGCCGAGCCGATCCGCCAGCTCGATCTGCTCCATCGTCTCCCAGAACACGCGATATTCGTGATCGGCGGCGTGCGGCTTGACCGACTCGATTTCGTAGATGAGTCCCGCCTTCATTTGGCGATGCTCCATTGGCGCATGAACTCGCGGGCCTGGCGCCGCAGCGAACGGCGCAAATCGAATCGCGGTCCGTGCAGATACCAGAGCATCGCAAGACCGAGGTAACTCGAAAAGATCTGCGTCGCCGCCCAATCCGGATCGAGATCGGCGTGAAAAATTCCCAAGCGTTGCCCACGCTCGACCAGTTCGCGAAAGCTCGCGATTCCGTGCAGGTTCGCCTTGCGCATCGAGCGCAGTACGCGCGGCCCGATCTTGTGCGACTCGAGCGCGATGATCAGCAGGAGGCGGCTGACCCACGGATTCTTTTCGTTGAGCGCCGCCATCGTGTCGAACATCCGCCCGAACTCGGCGCGGAACTCGACCGCGTTCGCAGCGTGCGCGGATTTTTCAAATACGAGTTCCCATTCGCCAAGCACCTTGGCCACGACCGCGATAAAGAATTCTTCCTTGTCGGCAAAGTGCCAGTACAGCGCGCCCTTGGTGACGCCCGCCGCGCGCGCGATTCGCGCCAGCGAGGTGCCGCGATATCCGTACGACGCGAACAGATCCATCGCCGCGTCGATCAACACCTGGTCAAGCGAGCCGCGCCGACGCACCGGCGGCGCAGCCGGCGCCGCACTTTTGCGAGCTGGAGATATCATCTGAACGATCGGTATGGTGAGGCACCGCGGGTGCCGAGGTCAAGGGCGAGGCGCAGCGGTGAGGAGCCGAGCGTCTACTCAGTCGCGCAACTCTACGCTACGGAACTACTCGGCGTTCGCGGACAGGCCGCGTCAGATTGAACGCTGCGAGACGATCGCGCGATTCAGTTGTTGCTGGACGTGCTGCCGTCGGGAGCTTTCATGTTGCGCTCCAGGCACCAGCGATCGATCACCTCGGCGTTGAAACGCCAGTCGGTGCCGATCCTGAAGCCCGGCAGCTCTCCGCGACGAAGCAGCTTGTAAATCGTTGATGGATGCACGCGTAGATAATCGGACAATTCCTTGACCGTCATGACGCGAGGCAAGCTATACTTTGTTTCACTAGCCATGATTTCTCCCGGTAACGTAAGTCTCGTCTGCCGCCTTCCGCTTGGATTTGATGCTCTTTTTCGCATCGGTCGTATGATTCATGCGCCCCTTACGCCCACCATGAGTCTCTTTGAGAGTCGCAAAATGGTCGCTGGCGGTCAAGAGCAACCTAAGGGGATTTCCGATACTTTCTGCTATTTTTTACTCTTTCTGTACGTGAAGTCACCAGTTCTCGCAGAAATTTTGATACAAAATGCACATCACAGCCACAAACAGCGCCTGCGAGCCTTGAAATGATCATAAGCTGGCCAAACCTCACTCGAACACTAATTCTACTGACTTCTACTTTTTTCGTCTATTCCCGTCCAGCACAGGCACAGCTAACGCTGACCAGCCCCGTAATCTCTCCCGGAGCCGCGATTGCCTCATACTTTAGTTGTACCGGCGCCGATCGTTCTCCCGCTCTCGCATGGAGCAACGCGCCGCAATCGACCAAAACGTTTGCGCTCGTCGTCGAGGATCCCGACGCTCCCGGTGGAACGTTTATTCATTGGGTGGCGTACAATATCCCGGTTAGCGTAACTTCGCTGCCGGCAGGCGTTCCGCAATCCGCGGAAATTGCCGGCGGCGGAACGAATGGAATCAACGGCTTCGATCATATCGGCTACAATGGACCGTGTCCGCCGCCGGGGAAAATGCATCACTATCATTTTCGTCTCTTCGCCGTGGACTCGACGTTGACTCCCGGTGACAAGGCGGACGCGACCGCGCTTGAGTCCGCGATGAAAGGTCACGTCGTCGCGACCACAGAATTGGTTGGCACATTCGAACGATGAGGTAAAGCGATTCGAAGATGAAGACGGTATTCAAAATCCTGGGTGGAGTGATTGTGCTCGCGGTCGTCGCGATCGTCGGATGGCACTACTATCAATTGCGTCGCGCGCGGCAGGCCGGCCTGCTCACCGAGGACATCACGCATGACGGCGACGTCTGGAAGGCCGATTTCACCGCGCGCATTCCCGCTCCCGAGCAGACCGTCTTCGACGCGATTCGCAATGTCGAAAACACTCACAGCGACCAGGTCAAGGCGGTGCGCGTCGTGTCGCAGAACGGAAACAAGAAAACCGTCGACATGGATATCGCCGGGCCGGGCGGACAAATGATTACCACCGAGCTAGATTTCGAGTACCTGCCCGACGAGAAAAAGATCATCTATCACACGGTCAACAATCCGTTGCTCGACACTCAAGCCGTGTACCAGCTCAGCGATGAAGGCGCGAGCACGTTTATCGACTACCACCAGAATACCCATATGCTGCAGTCGGTTCCCGTTCCCGACGGCGTCATCAAGCAGGTCATTCGCGGCATCTTCGTCGCGCAGCTCGAGACTTTGAAGCGCACTCTCAACATCAAGACCGCCGACGATACCGACGACGACGAAGACCCTTGAGCCGCGGCCGGCGTTCGCGCGCGAGTTATCACGATGAACGAAATCGACGCACAGCTCGCGCTCGGCGTCGAGCTGTTCAATCGCGGAGAATTTTTCGAAGCGCATGAAGCGATGGAAGATGCGATGAACCTGCTCGATGACGACACCGGTGATTGGGAGTTCTACCTCGGGCTGCTGCGTGCCTCGGTCGCGAATCACAAGCTCGGCGACGGCGAACTGTCCAGCGCTCGATTGCATCTGCGCGCCGCGCTGAAATTTCTCGCGCCGTATCCCGACCGCCATCGCGGCATCAAGCTCCGCGAGTTTCGCAGCGCACTCACCGCGCAACTGGCGCGCCTCGATTCGGAAGCAGCCACGGTCATCCCGCCGCGCATCGAGCTTGCCGGCTGAACCGCCGCTCAACATGATCCGCTTCACCGCAGAGTTCGTTACGTCCGCATTCGCTCTCGACGGATGTCCGCGATGGAAACGTGCGGAAGTCGCCCTCGCCGGCCGCTCCAACGTCGGCAAGAGTTCGTTGCTCAACGCGCTCGCCGGAGCCAAGGGCCTGGCGCGCACCAGCAAAACTCCCGGTCGCACGCGATGCCTGAATTTCTTCGCGGTCGGCGAAACGCTGGCGCTGTGCGACTTGCCGGGCTTCGGTTACGCGAAGATGAGCCATGAGGACGCCGCCAAAATCGCATCGATGATGCACGAATACATCCACGGCCGCGCCAATCTCGCCGCCATCGCAATTCTCATCGATTGCCGCCGCGGTCCTCAGCCCGACGAACTCGATCTCGCGGCGATGGCCACAGAACGCGGCATCGAAGTGATTCCCGTCGCGACCAAATGCGACAAGCTGCGCCGCTCGGAGCGCGCCGCCGCGCTCAAACGCTTCGACTCGATGCGCGTGCCGCCGATTTTCTGCTCGGCAACCTCGGGCGAGGGAATCGACGATCTGCGCCGCCGAATCCTCGCCGTCGATCGCTCCGACCACGTCAAACGCGCGGAGGCGCGATGACTCCCGAAGCCTCCGTAATCATCCCGACCTACAACCGACGCGCGATGCTGCTCGAAGCGGTCGATTCCGTGGTCGCGCAGTCGGCCACCGCGTTCGAGTTGATCGTCATCGACGACGGCTCGACCGATGGTACTGCCGAACATCTGGCGCGGCTCGCCAAAACGATCCGAATTGAAATCGACCGCATCGATCATCGCGGTCCAGCGGCGGCGCGAAACCGCGGCGTCGCGATTGCGCGCGCGCCGCTGATCGCGTTTCTCGATTCCGACGATCTATGGTCGCCGACCAAGCTCGAACGCCAGCTCGCTTTCATGCGCGCGAATCCCGGCTGCGCCATTTCGCAAACCGACGAAATCTGGATCCGCAACGGGCGCCGCGTGAATCCCGGATTGCGCCATCGCAAGCGCGCCGGCGATATTTTTGTCGACTCGCTCCGCACCTGCCTGATCAGTATGTCCGCGACGATAATGCGCACCGACCTCTTCCGCTCACTCGGCGGCTTCGACGAGATCATGGCGGCCGCCGAAGACTACGATCTGTGGCTGCGAATTCTAATCGACCACGAAGCCGGCCTGCTCGACGAGCCGCTGGTGACGCGCCGCGGCGGGCATCCCGATCAAACCTCGGCGACGACTCCCGCGCTCGATCGCTTCCGCATTCTCGCGCTGACGAAATTGCTCGCGGACGATCGGCTATCTCCGATGCGAAGAACCTCGGTGATCGAAGTACTCGCCGAGAAATGCAGCATCTACGCGAGCGGCCTTAGGCGTCGCGGCAGAATCGATGCGGCGCGACTGTATGAATGGGTCGCCGACCAATCTCGAAACTGGCAAACGAGCGCCGTTTCTGAAATCGGATGCGCTATCAAGTCGATGCGGCTGGCGCTTGGCGAAATCTCCACATGAACGCTGACGAGATCGACGCGCGAATTCGCGCGCTCGCGGCCGAACGACGGCTGTCGGCGAGTCATCTCGCGCGATGGCTTGCGATGGATCCACCGTCGCGCGCCGCGTTCCTCGATATCTCAGGCGCGCTGCGTCTGCGCACCGGCCAATTGGTGACCGCGCTCGACACGCTCGAGGAAATCGCGGTGCGCGAGCAGGTCAGTGTCGCCGCCGTTCTCGATTGCCCCGAAATTCGGCGAATCGCGAACGCTCCCGGCTCCGCGCCATCGCGCGCCAGTGCGCTCCTGGAGGCGCTGCGCGCTCTTCGCTACCCTCTCCTGAAAAAAATGCAGGAGCAGCTTCGCTCCGAGGTCTCGGCGCTGAAGCTGCCGCGCGGCATTTCGATAGACTTGCCCAAAGACCTGGGCTCTGATGAGGTCACGGTTTCACTTCGGGTGCGCAGCGCCGCCGAACTGGCGCATCTGCTCGGAGCGCTCGATCGACAGCGGCCGGGACTGACGCGGATTATCGAAATGCTAGGTGGTAAGCGTGGAAGGTGAAAAACAGTTTGATCTTGACGCCGTGTTTGTCGAGCACGGATGCGCCAACTCCGCGCTGGCCACCCGCATCCTCGACTCGCTCCCCCGCGATGTGCCCGTGACGCATATCGCCGACGACGAAATTCGCGCGGCAACGCGGCCCGTCACTGGTGCGCGCGATCCGTTCGGCGCCGGCAAGCGTCGGCTGGTGATCGCGCGCCGTAAGACTCCGTTCCTGATGCCGTGTCCCGCCGGTTCGTCGAAGTTCGCCTGCTGCGGATATCTCGTTCTCACGCTGGCGTCGAACTGCCCGATGGATTGCTCGTACTGTTTTCTGCAGGAGTATCTCGCAGACAATCCCGCATTCCAGGTGTATGCGAATTTCGCCGATTCATTCGACGAGCTCGACCGGCTCGCCGCCAACGCTCGCGGCCGCAGCTTCCGCGTCGGCACGGGAGAGCTGGCGGATTCGCTGGCGTTCGACTCGCTCACAGGAATCAGCCGCGACCTGATCGATTTTTTTTCGACGCGCGAGAATCTCACGCTCGAACTCAAGACCAAGACCGACGAGATTGAAAATCTGCTTGACGTCGATCCGCGCGGCCGCGTGCTGGTTTCATGGACTTTGTCTCCCGATGCCGTCTATCGAAGCTCGGAGCATCTGACCGCGTCTCCCGCCGCGCGAATCGCGGCCGCGCGGCGCCGTGCTCGACGCCGGCTACCGCGTGGCATTTCATTTCGATCCGCTGATCGCTTATCCCGGTGCCGAGCGCGACTACGTGCAGTTGATCGACCAGCTGCTCGACGTCGTTCCGCCCAAAAAAATTTCGTTCATCAGTATGGGCGGTCTTCGGATGACGCCGAATCTGCGCAGCGCCGCGCGCAGCCGGTTTCCCGGCGATCCGATGCTGTGCGGCGAGGACGTGCTCGCGGCAGACGGCCGTTTTCGCACTTTCACTCCGCTGCGGCTGAGTCTTTACCGCGCGCTGGCAGATCGTTTTCGAAAGGCGGGCGCGGAGATCCCCGCCTATCTGTGCATGGAACCGTCCAGCGTCCATGAAACCGTCTTTGGCGCGGCGCCGGTGCGACCAGCTACAATCGGTGAGCGCCTCGCGCGCAGTTGAAACAAAATGCCGACGCGAAAAAAATCCGCAGCACGCAATAATTCGATCGCCGCATCGAACGGAAATCTTCGCGGCGCGCGCGCGGCGATCGACCGGCCCATCGGCGTCTTCGATTCCGGCATCGGCGGACTCACTGTGCTGAAAGCGCTGACTGCGGCTCTGCCCGGCGAAGACTTCATCTACCTCGGCGACACCGCGCGCCTTCCCTACGGCACGAAATCCAACGAGGTCATCGTCCGCTACTCGAAGGAGAACACCGGCTTCCTGCTCGCCAAGGGAATCAAAATGCTGGTAGTCGCGTGCAACACTTCCAGCGCCGTCGCGCTCGACGCGATCGCGTCGGACACGATGGTGCCCGTCATCGGCGTGATCGAGCCGGGCGCGCGCGCGGCAGCCAAGGCCTCGCGCAACGGAAAAATCGGCGTGATCGGCACCGAGGCAACGATCGCGTCCGGCGCGTACACGCGCGCGATCCAGCGGCTCAGCCCGCGCGCGGAAATCTACACGCGCGCATGCCCGCTGCTGGTGCCGCTGGCCGAGGAAGGATGGACCGACAACGAGGTCGCGGAACTGACCGTCGCGCACTATCTCGAAAGTCTCAAGCAGAGCGGCATCGACACGTTACTGCTCGGATGCACGCATTACCCGCTGCTGCGCGAGATGTTCGCGCGAATTCTCGGGCCGCGCGTGAGGATCGTGGACTCCGCGACGGCGACCGCTGCCGACGTGCGCGACCGCCTGCGGAATCTCAAGCTCGCCCGTCGCGGCAGCGACGGCAGCCAGAGTTTTTTCGTCACCGAGACGCCGGATCGTTTCGTCCGCGTCGGCCGCAGATTTCTCGGCCCGCAAGTCGATTCCGCGGTCCGCATCGAACGCTAGCAACGCCTCTCTCCAATCGCGTGATTTCACGATAAGATGATTTCCAGCTAAACTTGCGGATCGCGCCGGAACCTAACTTCAAACTTGCCCCATAAATCACTCATATAAGATGGCTTCAGCTTTTTCCCTCGTAGCGCGAAAAATCTTCGGCTCGAAGAACGAACGCGAAATCAAGCGGGTCCGTCCTGACCTGGACGAGATCAACCGGCTCGAGCCCGAGATCTCCGCACTGAGCGACGACGAACTGCGCGCCAAAATCGCCGAATGGAAGGCGAATATCAGCGCGATCGAAGACCGCGAGCAGCGCGAAGAAGCGATGCTCGAAATCCTGCCGCCGGTCTTTGCCGTCGTGCGCGAGGCCGCCAAGCGGTCTATCGGCCAGCGCCACTTCGACGTGCAGCTCATCGGCGGCATGATGCTGCACCAGGGACGCATCGCCGAAATGAAAACCGGCGAGGGCAAGACGCTGGCCGCGACTTTGCCGGCGGTGCTGAACGCGCTGTCGGGACGCGGTGTGCATGTCGTCACCGTCAACGACTACCTGGCGCGGCGCGACTCCGAATGGATGGGGCGAATTTACAATTTCCTCGGCCTGACCGTCGGCGTCGTCGTCCACGGCGTGACCGATCATGACCGCAAGGTCGCCTATCGCGCCGATATCACTCACGGGCAGAACAACGAGTTCGGCTTCGACTACCTGCGCGACAACATGAAGTTCAACATCGAGGACTACGTCCAGCGCGAGCACAACTTCGCGATCGTGGACGAAGTGGACTCGATTCTGATCGACGAGGCGCGCACGCCGCTGATTATTTCGGGAGCGTCGGAAGAGTCGACCGACACCTACTATGTCGTCGACCGCGTCATCCCGCGTCTGAAGGCCGAAGAGCACTACACTATCGACGAGAAGATGCGCACCGTCGCGCTGACCGAGGACGGCGTGACGCGCGTCGAGCAGCTGCTGGGCGTCGAGAACCTGTACGACCCGCGCAACATCCTGCTGCTGCATCACGCCAACCAGGGACTTCGCGCGCACACGCTGTTCAAGCGCGACGTCGATTACGTCGTCAAGGAAGGCGAGGTGATCATCGTCGATGAATTCACCGGGCGGCTGATGCCGGGACGGCGATGGAGCGACGGGCTGCATCAGGCGGTCGAGGCGAAAGAGAACGTCAAGATCGAATCGGAGAACCAGACCCTCGCGACCATCACGTTTCAGAACTACTTCCGCATGTACAAGAAGCTGTCGGGCATGACCGGCACCGCTGACACGGAGTCGGTCGAGTTCAAGGAAATTTACGGACTCGACGTGGTCGTGATTCCGACCAATCATGCCGATGATCCGCATCGACAATCACGACGTCGTTTACAAAACCGAAGACGAGAAGTTCGACGCCGTGATCGAGGAAATCAGCGACTGCCACGAACGCGGTCAGCCGGTGCTGGTCGGCACGGTCTCGATCGAAAAATCCGAGCGCGTCGCCGAAAAGCTCAAAAAAACCAGCGTCAAGCATTACGTTCTGAACGCCAAGAATCATGAACGCGAAGCGGAATTCGTCGCGCAAGCCGGCCGCTTCGGCGCCGTCACGATTTCGACCAACATGGCCGGACGCGGCACGGACATCGTGCTCGGCGGAAATCCGGAGTTCATGGCGGCGGCGGAAGCCGGCACCAAGGATCCCGCCGATCCGAACTTTCCAGGCCGCGCTGGCGAAGTACGTCGCGCAGTGCAAGGGCGAGCGCGAGAAAGTGCTCGAGGCCGGCGGCCTGCACATCCTCGGCACCGAGCGGCACGAGTCGCGGCGAATCGACAACCAGCTGCGCGGCCGATCGGGACGCCAGGGCGACCCCGGCTCGTCGCGATTTTACATGTCGCTCGAGGACGACCTGCTCCGCATCTTCGGCGCCGACCGGCTCAAGGGCCTGATGAGCAAAATCGGGATGGAGGACAACGAGCCCATCGAGCATCGGTGGATTTCGAAGGCGATCGAAAACGCACAAAAGAAGGTCGAGGCGCACAACTTCGACATCCGCAAGCATCTGCTCGAATACGACGACGTCATGAACAAGCAGCGCGAGGTCGTGTACCATCGCCGGCGCGAACTGCTGAGCGGCGCGTCGCTCAAGGATGACGTGCTCGACATGTGCGACGCGCTGATCGAGGAAATCGCGGGCGCGCACGGCAACAATGAAGTCGATCCCGCGGAATGGGACTGGAAGGCAATCGACGACGCGTTCTTCAAGCAGTTCAAGTTCCGCCCCGGCTTCAACGCGCAGACCGAAGTCGGCGGAAATCCGATCCACGGCGCCGACGATCTGATCGAGGTCGGTTCCGAGCGCGTGCATCAGCTCTACGATCAGCGCGAGACGGAATTCACCGAACCGGTGATGCGCCAAATCGAAAAGATCGTGATGCTGCAGACGCTCGACATGCTCTGGAAAGACCATCTGCTCGCGATGGACCATCTGAAGGAAGGAATCGGGCTGCGCGGCTACGCCCAGGTGAATCCGCTGGTCGAATACCAGAAAGAAGGATTCACGATGTTCGAGGCGCTGATGGCCGTGATGCAACAGGACGTCGTCGAGAAAGTTTTCTCCGTGCAGGTGCAGCGCCAGCAGGACGTCGAACAGATTCAGCAGGCCAAGCCGCAGCGCGTCGTGATGAGCCACGGCGATGAGACCGAGACGCAGGCGGCGGCGCCGGCCAAGCGCGAAGCCGATAAAGTTGGGCGCAACGATCCGTGCCCGTGCGGCTCGGGCAAGAAATACAAACGCTGCCACGGCAAGTGACGCGGCGATTCGCATTCAGATGAAAGTCGATCTCGAGCCCGCCGCCGTGCGCGGATTTCGATTCGCTGGCGTCAGCGCGGGCCTGAAAACCAAGGCAGGCGCGCTTGACCTGGGTATCATCGCCGCCGATCGCCCGTGCGCCGCCGCCGCGGTGTTCAGCGCGAATCGGGTGAAGGCCGCGCCGGTTTACGTGACGGCAGATCGCGTCAAGTCGGGCCGTTTGCAGGCGGTCGTCGCGAATTCCGGATGCGCCAACAGCTTCACCGGCGAAGCAGGGATGCGGCTTGCGCGCGATTCGTGCGCGGAAGTCGCGCGACTCCTCGGATGCGCGCCGGAGCTCGTCGTACCATCTTCGACCGGCGTGATTGGCCATCTTTACGACTTCGCGAAATTCAAAAGCGGCGCCGTCGACGCCGTACGATCTCTGCGTGAAGACGGGCTCGCCGACTTCGCGCATGCAATCATGACGACCGACACACGCGCCAAGACCGCCTCCACGATCTTCAAGGCGGGAGGCTCGACCATCACACTCGCCGGCGCGGTAAAGGGCGTTGGGATGATCTCGCCGAAGATGGCGACGATGCTCGGTTACCTCGTCACCGACGCCGCGATCGGACCGGCCGCGCTCAAGCGATCGCTCAAGGCGGCGCTGCCGACCAGCTTCAATGCGATCACCGTGGACGGCGATATGTCGACCAACGACACGGTGATAATCATGGCGAGCGGCGCCGCTGAAAATCGCGCATTCAGCGCGCGCGACCAGGCGGAATTCGATCGCGCGGTCGCTCAAATTTCGGCGGCGCTCGCCCGCGAACTCGTGCGCGACGGCGAGGGCGCCACCAAGCTGGTCACCGTCGAGGTGCGCGGCGCTCGCAATCCGGCGGACGCTGAGCGCGCGGCCCGGCAAATCGCGAACTCGCCGCTGGTCAAGACGGCGTTTTTCGGATGTGACCCGAACGTAGGCCGAATTCTGATGGCGGCAGGCTCGTCGGGCGCGTACCTCGAGTCCGACAAGCTGGTGCTGTGGATCGGCGGAGTGAAAGTGGCAGCGCACGGCCGCCTGCTGACCGACGCGCTGGCGGATGCGGGCGTTGCGATGAAAGCACGCGAATTTGAAGTGCGACTCGATTTGCGGCTGGGAAAGTCAAGCGCCAGGATTCTAACTTGCGACCTGAGTTACGACTACGTGCGAATCAACGCGGAATACACGACCTGAGCGGAGGCAAACCCGGATGGCAAGCTTCATCAAAGTTGCAAAAGTAGCAGAGGTGCCCGAGGGCAGCGGCAAACTGATCGAGGCCGGCGGCAAACAAATCGCGCTGTTCAACGCGGGCGGGAAATTCTACGCGATCGACAACACCTGCAAGCATCGCGGCGGCCCGCTCGCCGAGGGCGAGCTCGACGGCACCACCATCGTCTGCCCGTGGCACGGCTGGGAATACGACATTACGACGGGCGCGAATCTCGATGACGCGAGCGTCAAGCTCGGATGCTACACTGTGAAGGCCGACGGCGACGACATACTCGTCGAAGCGTGACGCTGCGCGAAGATTCAGCGCGAGGCAAACATGCGGCCCGCGACGTAGGTCGCACCCGCGGCTGCTACTCCGACCAACATGCTCTCGAGTCCGCTGCGCCACCACGAACGGCTGGTGATGATCGTCTTCAGCGCGCCGACTGCGAACAGCACAGCGACAGTCGAGATGGCCGAGACTTTGAGGGCCTGGCCCGGCTCGAAAAAGATGTACGCCCACACCGGCACCGCCGCGCCTGACAGATACGACAAGCCGACGGCGAACGCCGAGCGGACGGGGCTGTCGAACGACTCTTCGTTGAAGCCCAGCTCCTCGCGCATCATCACGTTGCTCCATCGCTCGGGGTCCGACGTGATGTGCGCGACGATCTGATCGAGCAACGGTCCCGACGAATCCCTTTTTTCGATAGATGGTGCTGATCTCTTCGCGCTCGCGTTCGGGCCACCGGCGGATTTCTTCGCGCTCGCGTTGCACCTCGCTTTGATAAAACTCGATTTGCGAGCGCGCCGAGATGAACGCCGCGAGCCCCATCGCGACCGCGCCGCCGAGCATTTCCGAGAGTCCCGCCATCATCGCCGCGTTGCCCGTGACGAACGCGCCCGCGACGCCCGAGGTAACGGCGAACGACGCGACCAGTCCGTCGTTCAGCCCGAGCATCACGTCGCGCACCCAGCTTCCGCCGGCGGCATGAACCTGCTCGGTGTGATGGTCGTACTCACGGCTGAGGATCGAAAAGGCCACTACCGGGTTCCTCCGACGAGCGGTGCCGCGATCTGCTCCGTTGCCCGTATGCTGCTGCGCTTGTGGCGATCGATCGATTCGCGGGTCGCCCTGACTTCCGCAATCATCTTGCGCGCGGTCGCGCGGTCCGGCCGACGCCCGAGGTAGGAGTAGAGAAAATCGAGCCGCGCCGCGCGACAAAGAAAGCGACCGATGCTGCGATCGAGATGCACCAGGTTCAGAATTCGTCGATCCCACGATACGGTCGTGACGCGCCGGAAATCCTCGAGGTCGATAAAGTACACTTTGAAGCCGCCGGATTCGTTTTGCTCGACCATGATGTTGGTCTCTTGCAGATCGCGCGTGTAAAGCCCGGACTCGTGCAATCGGCGGATTTGCGCGGCCACTGCGTCCGAGATTTGTTTGCGGCGACGCACGTCGCGCCCCTTGATTTCTCCGGGGCCCAGCATGAAGCGGCTCAGCGAGTCGGCCTCAGTCAACGCGCGGCTGACGAGATAAGAGGCGCGGATCGCGCCCGCTCGATACGAATCCATGGCGGCCAGCGGCTCCGGATGCGCGAAGCCGTATTCTTCCAGCATGGCGGCGCCGGCAAGCGATCGTCTCGCGCTCGATCCACGAAGACGCGCGTAAAGGCCGCGGCTCCATGAGGAAACCTCCACGCGCTTGATGAACGCCGTCCCTGCGCCGGGGAGATCGATGAATCCCGCGCGCGTGCGCGCTTCAGATTTGAGCAAGCGAAAATCCGGCGACGCCATCAGTTCGTCAGCGCGCTCGACGACTGCGCGCCAATCCGGCGAGCGCGCAAAGAGGACTACCGTGCGCATGCGCGATCAAGCCTAGCCCTTTCGCACGCCTATCGCATCGACTGAGACAGCCTCTACAGTGGCTGCATCGGGCCCTTCTTGGGTTCAACGATTAGCGACCCGCCGATATGCGCCGGATGCAACTGACAGAAGAACGGGAAAACTCCGGCCTTGTCGGCGACGAACGTAATCGTCTTGGGCTCGTCGCGCGTCACGACCTCCGTGATGTTGTACGCGGGAATCGTAAAGCCGTGTTTATTGTCCGCGCCCGGCACCAGGTTCTTCAATGTGAGCTTTACCTTGTCGCCCTGCTCGACCGCGATAACGCTGGGCAACCAGATCTTTGCGCCATCGGCTTCGATCGAAACCATCGTGAAGCTCCGAGTGCCCGGCTCCTCCATCGCTGGCGCCGGCGCGGGTGCTGCGCCCTGGGCCATCGCGATCCGGCTCGCGCTTGGAAGCAGGAACGCCGCCACCGCCGCAATCGTGGCCATCGTTTTCAGCATTGTTTTGTTCATCGAGGCTTTCTCCTTGTTAAGCAGGTTCATGAGAATCTATCACGAGAACGGGGAACTCAGCCATTGAATTGCTTTGCGAGTTTTGCCCACTCGGCGTCGTCGGTGCCCGCGCGATACGGAATGTAAAACGCGACCCGGTCGAGCAGCCCGTCGTAGCGCTGCTTCACCTTGTCGGCGATTTCGTCGTACGTGCCCGCGACCGTGTACACGTCGAGCATCTCGTCGGTGATTTCTTTCGCCATCGCGACCCACTCGCCCTTGGCCGCCTTTTCGTTGAGCCGCTGCGCGACGTCGCCCCATCCGTGCATGTCGAGCACGATCTTGTAGGTTCGCGTCGAGGCGTAGAACGAGATCTGTTGGCGGACCGCTTCGCGCGCTTTTTTAATTTCGTCCTGGTTGCGGCCTACGATGACGAACGCCGTCGACTGGATCTCAAAGTCCTTGCGCGAGCGGCCCGCTTTTTTCAGACCCTTCTCGACGTTCGGCAACACGAATTCGCGCAGGTACTTCGGCGAGTTGAACGGATGCGCGTGCAAGCCCTCGCACAGTTCGCCGGCGAGCCGGAGGATGTGTTCGTTCACGCCCGCGATGTGGATCGGCACGTTCGGGAAATTGTGGCGCGCGGGCGTGAAGAACGGCGTCATCAGCGAGAAGTTGTAGAACTTGCCCTGGAACGAAAGCTTCGCGCCGCCCTCCGACCAGCATTTGAAGATTGCGCGGATCGACATCAGGTACTCACGCAGGCGCGGCACCGGCGCTTCCCACTTCGTGCTGTAGCGGCGCTCGATGTGCCCTTTCACCTGCGTGCCGAGCCCGAGGATGAAACGGCCCTCGGAGAGTCCCGCGAGATCCCACGCGGTCGCCGCTGTGATCATGGGGCTGCGCGGAAACGCAATCGCGACCGACGTGCCCATTTTTATCCGTTTGGTGTGCTCCGCGATCAACGCGGCTGGAAGAAAGCCGTCGTTGCCGGCTTCGGGAATCCAGATCGCATCGAATCCGACAGCCTCTGCGGCGCGGGCCGCGGCGGGAACATCGCGCAAGTTGCGGGTCGAGAGACCGGTGTCGAGCTTCATAATTTTTTCGCTCCCGCTTTAAAGTTTTCGACGAGCGGGCGAAATCGTAACAAAGCCCGCGCCAAACTGGCAAAGCCAGCCGCATTGAGAAAAGAGCGTCAGCGGCGCGCGGCCGCGCGTCTGCGAACCACGTCGAGCGCCCGTTGCGGGTAGTCGCTAATCAGTCCGTCAACGCCCATGTCGAGTAGTTCCGACATCTGGGCTTCGTCGTTCACTGTCCAGACGTGCACTTCGAGTCCGAGGCGATGCGCGAAGGCGACGCTTTCCGGCGTGACGAGTTGCCACGATTCATAGCTGCGCGGGATTTGGACGGCGTCGCCGGACGGACGATAGGTGGCGTCGCGAGTACCCATAGCCTGAATAAATAATCCGGATTCAAGGTAGGAAAAATTAGTCGGAATTTTCGGCGCCAGATTTCGCACTTCATCGAGCGGGTCCTGATGCTCGCTGGCGACGAGCACGCTCCGGCGCATCCCGGCGCGATCGATCACGTCGAGCATCGGCGCGACGACGCTTGGCGCGATTTGTTTGATCTCGACTATCATCCGCAGCTTCGGAAACGCCGCGAGCACTTCGGCCAGGCGGGGAACGCGCACGCCCTTGTCCCTGAATGGAAACGTCGCGCCGTCGAGCGTAAACATCCTGCCCGCGTCCGCCGCCGCAAGCTCCGCGTATGTCATGTCGCGGATAACGCCGGCGCGCGCGCAAATCCGCTCGAGGTGATCGTCATGACTGACAACGACTTCGCCGTCACGCGTCATGTGGATGTCTAATTCGAGATACTGAACGCCGAGCGCAGCGGCGGCGCGAAATGATTCGAGCGTATTCTCCGGATGCGTCCCGGCCGATCCGCGATGCCCAAAGACGCGCGGCGTCGGGGGCTTGAAGAAATCGGTGTCGAGGTGCTCGCGCATTTCAGTGTTCCGCCTGCGAAGCGGCGCGACTCTCACCTGTAACCGGGAAGCGGCGAATAGGCAATGGCAATGAGCGAAAGGCGGTTGGTGAAAAGCGAGAGGTTCAGATCAAAGCGCGCTGTCCGAACCGGAACCTTCGAGTGTATGGTCGTTGCGGCTGCTCGAAAGCCCTCGCAGATGCGCACTCTTTCCCGGGCTGTGACTGACCGTCACGTGGTACATGTCGCCGAACTTCGAGATCGCGGGTTTGCGCTCTCCCGCCGCGACGAAGTGGCTGCCAAGGTCGGGCAGCTCGGCCAGCGCGGTCTGATACTGGTCCTTGATGTCGTCGAAGATCGCCCTCATCCGGGGCGACACCTGATGATTCTCGCCGAGTTTCTCGGTCAGAGGATTGACCCAGGCGCCGTTTTTTTCCATCGCGAAGTGCAGATGCGGCCCGGTCGAAAGCCCGGTCGAACCGACATTCCCGATCAGCTGCCCGACATGAACGTAGGCGCCCGGCTTCACGTCGCGACTGATCTTCGACAGATGACCGTAGATGCTGACCATCTCGTGCTGATGCTGAATGCGGATACAGTTGCCAAGCTCGCCCTGCCATCCCGCGCTGATGACTTTGCCATCGGCGACGGCCTTGACCGGCTCGCCGTACTTGGCGACCAGATCGACGCCGACATGCGGGCGGTACTCGTGCAGAATCGGATGGTAGCGATGGAACGTGAAGCCCGACGATATGTACTGGAAGTTCAGCGGGAATTTCAGTGACTGCGGACCGAGCGCGTGGCCCTGTTCGTCATATAGATGAGGGCGGCCGTGTTCGTCGCTGAACGAGATGGCAGTCAGCGTGCGGTCTCCAAAGCGGATTTGCGCCGCCTGCACGTCACCGACGAGCGTGTACGAGCCGTCGCGGCTGACCTTTTCATCGTAGATCAGCTTGACCGCCGAACCCGGCGCGAGACGGTTGAGATCGTGGCGGTCCGAGAACGCGTCCTGCAGCGATTCGACGATCGGCTTTGGAATGCCGTGCTCGGCTGCCGCGCTCTGGAAGTTGTCCTTGACGGCGAATGTGAGCTTGACCGGGCGAATGAAGTACTCGATCGGCCGCAGCCCGGCTTTCAGCACGCCTGCGCCGAGGCTCGCCGCAGTCATCGAGGTCTTGTCGTCAAGATCGTACCTGATGCCGCGCATCTCGCCGTTTTCCGGATCCTTGTATAGCGTCAGCGGATGCCCGCTGTGGAAATATCGGTTGGCGGTGATTTGCTGGATGTACGAAGCCCACTGATGCGCGTCGCTCGGTTCCATACCGGCTTCGCGGAGGTAGCTTTCGATGGGCGCGGTGCGGTCGAGCATCGTGCTGATCGTTATCGAAGGAGGCGCGGGTTCGGCAGATTCAGGCTGTTCGACTACGTCGGGGGCGTCCTTGCCGGCGTCCAGTTCGGAGCTGAGCGTATCGAGCGGTGAGGAAAAAGTCTGCGGATTTGCTTGGAAAAAAAGAAACAGCGCCGCAGTGGTCGCAACTATAGCGACGACCAAACCGGTCAGCGCGCGTGGATATCCCAAGAACCGTCTCCCCCGAGCCAGCATCGTTTGCGAAATTAAGGGATTCGGTCAGCCAACGCAACCCCAGTATGTCACCAGTTCGCAGTTCTGGTTACAGCAGCGACACAAATTCACGCACCGGCGGTTACGATAAGCACAGATAAACGAGCGTCGCGGTGACATATGAATCGCCGTCATAAGCACCGCGAAGATCGAATGAGAAAAAAACATCAAGGGCAGTTTCGAGCAGCTCGATAGCCCTCTTGCTCCGCAGCTTCGCGGCTCGCGAATACGACTCGATTCGCGGGCGCCATCCTGTCGTAGGTTCCGCACCCCGGCCACGCGTAAATCTTGCTGCGTCGGTTACCAACGAAAACGATCTGGCCGGCGACGGTGTTCGATGAAGGAATTGGAGCTGCGGCGGGACTCGCGTGCGTCGGATCGCTCCTGGCAACGGGCTGCTGTCCAGATCTCATTCAACAGGCTTGCCAGCCGAAATCCTGCCTTCGCCAGCTGATGACCCGCGATTGCGTCAGCACGGTCCAGGTAAGAAGCGTCCAATTCGACGGCATGACCGAGAGGATTTAGACAGAGATTTGCTGTCGGTTGGCAGGGTTCGACAGGAATTCGCAGCGCGGCGTAGATGTCGGCACGCGCCACTTGATTCGACTCCCACGCGATATCGTCCGCGGCGATCCATGAATCGGCGGCTTTCTCGTCGGCATAGGTTCGTTCGAGCTTGTGGGCCGTCGTTAAAGGCCTGCCGGAATCGATGTCGTATTCGAGACGACGCACGAGAGTCGTGTCCCAAACCTCGTGAAGATTTTTTGCGCGAGTATTCGACTCGACGGTCACGCAATTGCCGCCACGGTCATCGTCGTTCGCGGCGTGCAGGGGTTGATGGATGTCGCCGACGAAGTGTATGAGGAACGCCAAATCGCCGGCGGCGCGCCAGCGGTCGTAGTTCCGGTTTTCCAGGCGCTTCGAATATTCGTCGATTTTTCGGGTTACGCAGTTGCCGCCGGGGCATCGCGCGGAAACGTCGGCACGCCGGTCTTGCAGACAAATGTCGATAAAATGCCAGGGCGCCGTCCGGCTATCTTCATCGCGGAACTCGGTATCCGGACGAACCGAAGCCGTCTCCATCGCAGATACAATTGCTCTCTTGTCGGCTGGCGCGCCGAGGATATCCGCCACGTGGCTCGCGGCCGCGGGGGTGAGGTTGTCGGCCGCAATGACGGCGATGATTTTGTGCCCATCAAATCCCCAAGTCCACGCATGAACCGGGCAGAACAGGACTGCCAACAAGACACTCGCAACGCAAACCACCGCAGAACGCGATCGCCGCGGCACTGCACTCTCAAGCGGCATGTGCCGCCCGTGACTGCCGCAGATCGATGGTGATCTGAATCTCGTCGTATGGCACAGTCGGCGCCTGCGCTCTTCCCTTACCGCCGCTGGCGCCCAGCTTTACCAGTCCCAGCCGTTCGAGCAGCGTGATGTCGGTGCTGACGTTCTTGTAATCGCGCTCGAGCAGTCCGGCGAGTTCGTGAACGGAAGCGGGCCGATGCCGCGCGATCGCCACCAGCAGTTCGAGCCGCTTCCCGGTCAGAATCTTTCGAAGCTCCTCGGCGGTTTCGAAATAGAGGCCCGCCTCGTGCGCCATGCGGTCGCCGCGCGCGACTCGACGGATCGCTTCGCGAAGCGCTTTGGATCGCTCAGCACTCGCGCGGATACCAATGTAAAGGCGCCGTGCACTCATAATTTGCCCTCCAGAATCAGCTTCACGTCACGGATGAAATCGTCGAGCAACGTGTCTTCGGAGACGAACTTGTAACGGCTCTCCTTACCGCGCAAGTGTCGGTGATGCGACTTGCCCCGATGCACATCGTAGAGCAGAACCACGTGGCCGCTCTTGAGATCAACGAGGCAAAGGGAATACCGGATTCCTTCCGGTAGCTCGCGGGTGGGCGAGAAACTTGAAATTCGAACTTCCTGAAGATAACGCCCACCTCCAATTACATCCCGCGCCTCAAGAATCACCGGCGGCATGGAAGCATTATGGCATCGGGTACCATACAATAAAAGTAGCTCGTTCGATAAAGGCGCTCCTTTCCTTCTCATGGTAAGACGTGTAAGACAAGCTTATGAGCTCGTCGACTCTTTCGACAAAGGGGCAACTCGTCATCCCAACTCGATTTCGAAGAGCATTGAACCTGCGGCCGGGAGACAAGGTCGAGGTGACGCTTGAAGGTCGGAGACTGATATTGGAGCGCAGATCTCCCCGCGCAGCGAAGCTGACGCGCGGAAGATTCGGGCGCCCGGTCCTGGTGTCGGCTCCGGGAGCCCCGGCGATAACGACCGAGACCGTCAACGCACTGCTCGACGAACTCCCGTGAGTCATCTGCTCGACGTGAACTTTCTGATCGCGTGTGGATGGCAGTCGCATGCCAACCATGTGAGAGCAAGCCGATGGCTCAGCCGCGCAAAGTCGTTTGCGACCACCCCGGTCAGCGAGATGGGCTTTCTCAGGGTCAGCCTTAGTCCAGCTTTTGGCGCACGCTTCGAAGACGCGATCGCGGCGCTCGAGGCGATCGTGCGGACGCGCGGGCATCGGTTCGTGCGGGACGATACTCGTGCGGGGTCGTTGCCCATGGTCACGACCAGCAAGGATGTTACGGACGCCCAGCTGGTCTATCTGGCACGGCGCTATCGCTTGAAGCTGGCGACTTTCGACGCAGCTCTGTGTGACAAACCATGGGCGCAAGGAGTGGCCGAGGATCCGACCACCTGATTCGTCCCCAGGGTGAGAGAACAAGAATCTCTGGCGACTAGACTGGTAACCCATGCCAATAGCTGCGCTTGATCTCGGCAGGCGCCGGATTGGCGTCGCCATCACCGATGCTGCTTCGATGGGGGCGCATCCGGTGGGAATCGTCGAGCGGCACGCGCTCAAGCGGGACCTCGACGCAATCGCCGCGATGCTGCGCGATCGCCGCGTGAGTATCATCGTCGTCGGCCTGCCGCTCAACATGGATGGCAGCGAAGGCCCCGCCGCGCTGTCGGCGCGCAAATTTGCCGCCGCCCTGGCCGCGGCGCTCGGCGTCACCGTCGAGCTCTTCGACGAGCGCCTGACGAGCTTCGAAGCCCGCGAGCGCCTGCACGGCATGCCGGCCAGGAAGGGCGCGCGCAAGACCGGCCTCGACGCACTCGCGGCGGTGGTAATTCTCGAAGGCTGGATGCAGGCGCATCCGGATAAAATACCGCACGATCGGGGTTAGCACCCGATCGTGCGGCCAATACGACGGTCCAAGACTCAGGCGACCTGTTGAGTCGCGGGAGCGGTGGGCGCGTGCGGCGCGGCCGGCTCGATCTCCTTCGGCACTCGCGCGATCAACTCGCGGAGCGTCTCCTTTATCCGCGACTTCATGAAGCCCACGTCCGGCATCAGATTGGGCTCCGCGGTCAGCCCGATGTAGAGATTGCTGTTGTAGCTCAGGATCGCGACGCCGTAGCCGAGCGTTGCGGTGAGCGGGATGATGCCGACGGTATCGATCAACTGATGACCCGCGAGATAGACCGGCACCTTCGAACCGGGGACGTTAGTCGCGACGAAGCTGATGCCCGCGCCGAGCATCGGCGCCAGACGCGCGAGCCGCGGCGCAGCGCCTGCCAGCCGTCCCGCACCTTCGATCGCCGAGGTCAGCAATCGTGAGGCCAGCCCGAGCGTAGCCGGCGGAACGTAGTCGAATGCGGCGAGCAGATGCTCGAACGCCATCGCCTCTCCGGCGGCTTTGATCCGCGAGGTCTCCTCGATGACGGCCTTGAGTCGAGTGACCGCCGGCATCGTCCGGGAATCGAACTCGGGGAACATCATCGAAACGCGGTTGCCGAGCTTTCCGTATTCGTCCTTCGCGCGGACGTTCACCGGACACCCGATTCGGAGCGGTCGCCCTGCCGTTGGGACCAGGTGATGTTCAAGGTAGCGCGCGGCCCCTTCGCTCAGCATCGCCAGCACCACGTCGTTGACGGTGCCGCCGAAGGCGGCGCGAATTCGCGCGACGTCGCCAAGCGGGACCCGCAGCCATGCCACCTCGCGCGCAGCAGTCACGGTCGCGGCGTTCCACGGGGCTGCCACGATTGGACGGCCGATTCGCCGGATCGTCTGCACGGCGGCAGCCGGCGCGGATACGTTCACATCGAACTCATCCAGGTGCGCGATCGTGTCGGCAGCACTACGCGCCAACTCGATTTGCGAGCGCGCGAAGTCGGAGACCGCAGCGCCAAACAGCTCCGCACGGCCCCGATTGCGCGCCGGCTTCCATGGTTCCTCGGGCGGCGGCGGCGCGGGAGCGTCGGGCCGGGTGCTCGTCGTGGCGGCGAGCAGTTCCATTCCCGAAATACCGTCGGCAAGGCAATGATGGATCCTGGTGAAGATCGCGCTGTGGCCGCCCGTCAGGCCGTTGAACAAGTGGACTTCCCACAACGGTTTGTTGCGATCGAGCGGATTTTCATTGACCTTCATCACCGCCTTCAGCAGCGCCGCCTCGGTCGAGTCGCGCGGCAGCTCGTGGCAGAACATGTGATTGGCGAGGTCGAAGGCGGGGTCGTCCTCGAGGCTCGGATGGGCAAGATTGAACGGCGCGAATACAACGCGCTGACGATAGCGCGGCAGCAGGTGCATCCGCGCGTCCATGTGCGCAAACAGGTTCTTGAAGTCGATGTGGCTGCGGAACGTGCCCAGCATCGCCATGGTCAACGGCCCGTTGGCCGCTTCGCCGTACAGGAACGTCGCGTCCTGAGTGCTCAGCCGCAAAGGTTCTTTGGATGGCGCCATGGATGTCTTCCTTGGCGGCGAGCCCGCGCCGCCTCTCGCGACTGGTCCGCGAGCTGCGATTTAGATGTTGGTTTGCTTCGAATGCATAGACGCAAGAGCCACGCCAAGCGCCTCGGCGAGCTCGATCGAAATCAAGCAGAAAATAAGCGGGTATTAATTGGACCTTCAGAGGATGACGCGTTAAACCTGTCGTGCGCCGCGGCTAGACGAGTGGTTCCGAAGGTAACAGCGTGACGCCGAACGAGCCATCTCGAAGCGCCACGCGCTCCCGCGACACTGGAGGATCACATGCCAGCTTCGAATCTGCTGACGCTGCGTGTCATGGCGTACAACAACGCCTGGGCGAATCATCGTCTGCTCTCGGCCTGCGCAGCCCTGTCGCAGTCGGAATTCGAGGCGCCGCGAACCGGGTTTTTCCCCTCCATCCAGGCGACGCTGAACCACATACTGATTGTCGATCGGTTCTATGTCGACGCGCTCGAAGGCGGCACTCTCGGTCCTGCCACATGGGCGAATCCCGTGCCGTGCCCAACGTTGTCCGAGTTGCATCCTGCGCAAGGTGCGGTTGACCGACGGCTGATCGCCTGGTGCTGCGCGCTCGACGAGAACGGGCCGAACAGGACTATCCGCGTGCATCGCGAGACCCACGTGCAGAGCGAACGCGCCGATCGTTTGTTGCTGCACCTCTTCCAGCACCAGGTCCATCACCGTGGCCAGGCACACGCAATGCTCTCCGCCACGCGGGTGCCACCGCCGCAACTCGACGAGTTCTTCGCCGCCGCCGAAGCCCCGTTGCGCGCGGCCGAGTTCAAGGAACTTGGATGGACGGAGGCTGAGATTTGGCGAGATTGAGTTCGAGCGGATGATGAAAGATCGCGGCGCGAAATATATCCTCGGATTGGATGAAGCTTGGCGCCGCAATTCTCGTGATCGCGATCGTTGTGGGCGGTGCGTACGCCGCCTACTCGTACTACTGGCTTAGTCCCACCGAAAAGTTCGCGCCGCCGCGCGAGCTTACGATTGAAAAGGGCGAGTCGTTTCGCCAGATCGCGCGGGCGCTCGCCGACGCCGGCGTCGTTCGAAGCGCGCTCGCGCTGCGCATGTACGGCCGAATGAGCCGCACCGCAAGCCAGATCAAGCCGGGCGATTACGCGTTCAAGGGCGGCGAGCGAATTACCGACGTGATGCGCCATCTGGTCAGGGGCGACTTCATCGTCGTGACCGTCACGATTCCCGAGGGTCTGTCGGTCCATGAGATTGCGGAGCGAGTCGCGCAGACGGGCCTGGTCTGCGAGGACGAATTCGAGAATGCCGCGCGCGACGGCGCGATGGTGCGCGCGCTCGGCCTGATGCCGCTCGGCGCGGAGGGCTATCTGTTCCCGGCGACCTACAAATTTTCGCCGCACGCGAAGACCAACGACGTGCTCGCCGCGATGCTCGCGCGGTTCTACCAGGTACTGACGCCCGAGGTGGAAGAGCGCATGTTCGCGGTCGGCCTCGACCCGCGTCGGCTGGTCACGATGGCCTCGATCGTCGAGAAGGAAGCAAAGGCGCCCGCCGAGCGCCCTCTGATCGCGGGCGTGTTCTACAATCGGCTGCGGCTTGGGATGCCGCTGCAATCCGATCCGACGGCCGAGTACGAACTTGACGACGCGAAGGAGTCGGCCACGAGCGCGGTTCACACCACGTCGGCCTTCAACACCTACGACTTCACCGGCTTGCCGCCGGGACCGATTGCGAATCCCGGGCTCAAATCAATTGAAGCTGCGCTGTATCCCACCCAGACCGAATTTCTCTATTTTGTCGCCCAACGAAGGCGGCACCCATGTCTTTTCGAAATCGTATGACGAGCATCGGCGCGCGATCGCGCTCGAACGCAAGCGGCCGGCGGGCAAACCGGCCGCAACGCCAGCCAAATAGGCAAAATAGGGTGGCCCGGACCGTCGATTGGACGGTCGCATCTGCGTCGAGTACGCTATAATTTCATCCTGTGGACAATCCGGTCGAGACCATCGGCGCTGCCAGCGCGCGAATCGCGCGGCTAGCCGCAATGCGCGTGATGCTGTGCGCGGTTGCGCCCGCGCTCACGGCGATCGCGCTGGGAGTGCTGCTCGAGCCGATCGGTGACGCGACCTGGGCGCCTCTCGGCTACACGCTGGACCCCGATCGCGCCACCGTGCTGAGCCTCGCATTGATCGGCGCGGGCCTCGTGGTGTTTGCAGTGGGATTAGTGATCGCTTATCGCGCATATCGGCGCGCTCACGACTTTGTTGCTGCCGCCGCCGAGCTCGACGACATTCTGGAGTGCGATCAGGAGATTGTAACCTTCGCCAATCTAGCCAATCCTTCCGCGCCGGAGAGCGGCCGGGCGCGGCGCACGCCGCTGTTCCCGATTCTGTGGCGGCGCGCGATCGCGCTGTTCGTCAACGTCGATGTTCGCCGGGAGTTCAGACTCAAGGCCGGCGAGCCGCTCAAGCGCTCCTCGATTTTGGCGGGCGTTGTTGCGATTGCGATGGTGTTTGCGACGCTGGGACTAATGAGTCCGCCGACGCCGGAGAGTCTCGAGGCCGTCAAGCTGCGCGCGATCGCGCAGGAGATCGCGAAGACCGCCACGAGTGCGGATGACAAAGCGCTGGCGGACAGTATTCGCCGCGCAGCCGAAGCACTGCAAAATTCCAAGCTGCCGCCCGAAGAGAAAAAGAAGCGCATCGAGGAAGCGATGCGGCAGGCCGACCAGGCCGCTCAAAAGCGCAACAACAGCCAGTCCGGAAAAGATCAGGGCACCGGCAACGCCCAGAACGGAAAAGGCAACGGCAAGAGCCAGGGCCAGGGTACGTCCGCCGGCTCAGGCACCGGCGAAGGCAAGGCCGGGACGGGGGCCGGCCAGAATGCGGGCGGCAACAACCCGGGTTCGGGCAAGGGTGGCAGCGGCAACAATTCGGGGAAGAACGACGGCGGCAAGGGGTCGGCGAAGAACGACAAGAACAAGAGCGACCAGACCAACATCGAACTCCACAACGAACTCGCCAAAGCCGACGCGCAGGTCGAGACCGCCAACGCAAAAAATCCCGGCCCCGAGAGCAAGCCCGGCGATGACAAGAACCAGGGCGGCGCCAACAAGCCGGGCGAGAAGCCCGATCAGAAGAGCGGCAGCCAGCCCAATCCCAATCGGCCCGGCGCCATTCCGAAGCCGGGCGCCAACGGCGATCGCAACATTCCCGCGGCGGGCGGAAATCCCAAAAATAACCGGGACATGGGCTCGAACCTCGGCGATACGCATCTCGGCGAGATGCCGACGTCCACCAATGCACAGCGCTTCCTGAAACCCGGCGAGAAGGGCGCCGCGCTCGATATCAAGGACGCGCGCTACGTGATGTTCCGGCTGCCGGGCGC
Source organism: uncultured delta proteobacterium (assembly GCA_963805315.1). Taxonomy (GTDB): domain Bacteria; phylum Desulfobacterota; class Binatia; order Binatales; family Binataceae; genus Binatus. Next base: position 83,710 of record CAWDTQ010000011.1, on the reverse strand, counting down.
GCCCTCTTCCGGTAGCGACGGGAAAACGGTGCTCGATGCCGATCGGCCCAAGGCGACTACGGCTTACGTCAATGCTCCGCTTGCGCCGACCAGCGACGACGCGCCGCCCGACGAACGACAACTTGTGCCGCCGCGTTATCGCGACATGATTCACTAGATTCACGACAAAGGAAGGACATCGGATGGGAGCGGCTCCTCAACAGGTTTCACCCGACCAGCGGATTGCGGATTTTCGCAAGATATTCTCGCGCGCCGAAAGCGAAGTAGCGCGCGTGATCGTCGGCCATCGCGAGGTCGTCAGAAAAATGCTGACCGCGCTGTTTTGCGGCGGCCATATTTTGATCGAGGGCGTTCCCGGACTCGGCAAGACGCTGATGGTCAAGGCCGCCAGCGAAACGCTCGGGCTCAGCTTCAAACGAATCCAGTTCACGCCCGATCTGATGCCCTCGGACATCATCGGCACGCAGGTGCTGACCGAGGCCGACGGCCATCGCGAGTTCCAGTTCAAGCCCGGCCCGATCTTCGCGCACATGGTATTGGGCGACGAGATCAATCGAGCCACGCCCAAGACCCAGTCGGCCGTGCTCGAGGCGATGGAGGAGCATCAGGTCACGGTATTCGGCACTACCTACGTCCTCGATCCGCCGTACATCGTGCTCGCCACGCAGAATCCGATCGAGCTCGAAGGAACCTATCCGCTGCCCGAAGCGCAGATGGATCGGTTCATCTTCAAAGTCGTGATGGGCTCGCCGAAGCCCGATGAGCTGCGCGAAATCCTGAACCGCACCACGGGCACGGCGCATAACAAAATTCAGCCGCTGTTCGAGCCGGCGCGGGCGCCGCAGGCGATCGAGAATCTCAAGGCGCTGGTGCGCGAGGTGATGGTGGCCGAACCGCTCGAGCGTTACATCATCAGCGTGATCGGCGGATGTACTCCCGGCGGTCCCGGCGCGATTCCCGAAGTCTCGCAATATCTGCGCTTCGGGCCGAGCCCGCGCGGTGCGCAGGCGCTGATTCTGTGCGCGAAGGTTAACGCGTTGCTCGCGGGCCGCGTCAGCGTCGCCTACGACGACATCGACGACGCCATCGTCCCCTGCCTGCGCCATCGCTTGCTGCTCAACTTCCAGGCCGAGGCTGAAAGTGTTTCTTCGGAATCGATCCTCGAGCAGGTGATAAAGCGGCTCAAGAAGCCGCGCACGTAGCCGATGTTCGGACTGCCCGATGAGTTTACGCCGGGTTTTCTCGCCCGGCTCGAAAAGCTCAGGATCAGGACCCGCCAGCGATACGCCGGGCTGGGCCGGGGCATGCACCTGTCGCCCAAGCGCGGCTCGTCGCTCGAGTTCAACGACTATCGCCACTACTCGCCCGGTGACGACTTCCGCTACATCGATTGGGGACTCTACGGGCGCAGCGACAAGCTCTACATCAAGCTTTTCCAGGAAGAGGAAGACCTGCTCACGTACATCTTCGTCGATGCGAGCGCGTCGATGGGCTATCCGGCCGGCGACCGCAAATTCGAGTCCGCGATGTTGACCGCGCTCGCGCTCGCCTACGTCGCGCTGGCAAGCGGCGATCGCGTGATGCTGCGCGTGCTCGGCGGAAAGGGCGGGGCCGTCAATCCCTCGTTCGTCAACGGCCGCCATCGAATCGTCGAGCTTGCGCGCCGCCTTCACGATCTCAGGCCGGACGGTCAGTTTGATTTTGCGACTTCGCTGGCGACCGAGCTGCTCGCTATTCGCCGCACCGGCAAAGTTTTCATCGTTTCCGACTTCCTGATGCTGCTCAACTCGGTCACGCGCGGGCTTGGGATGTTCACTGCCGCGTCGATGGATCTCACCGCCGTGCAGATTCTTGGCGGGCGCGAGCTCAACGGCCAGGGCCTCGACGGCGACGTGGAGGTAGTCGATTCGGAAACGGGCGAGCGCCTGCGCGTCTCGATCGGCGAACGCGAGCGCACGCAGTATCGCGACACGATGAACCGGCTCACGCGCGAAATAAAATCGTTTTGCCTCAAGCGCGGCCTGCATTACGCGCTCTACACCACCGACCTGGACTTCCAGCAGTTCTTCGTGCGCGCGGTGCGCGACCTCGGCCTGGCGCACTGAAGAGTCATCCGATGGGACTCCTTTATCCCGGCGCGCTCGCATTTTTCGCACTCATCCCGGTGCTCGTGCTGGCGTACCTGGCCAAGGAGCGGCCGTCGCGTGTGACGGTCTCGAGCGTTCTGGCGTTTCGCGCGCTGCGCGGTTTTCGTCGCGAGCGTTTCGGTGGATGGCCGCGGCTGGACTGGATGTTCTTCGCCGAGGTTTTGATCCTGAGCCTGGCGGTGCTCGCGCTCGCTGGTCCGTTCATCTGGAAACGAACCGCACCTTTGGCTGTCGTGATCGACAATTCGGCCGCGATGCAGGCGCTGACGCCGGCGGGCAAGAGCCGTTTCGATATCGCGCGCGAAAAGCTCGATGCGGCCTTGTCGGTCGAAGACGGTGGCGGAGAAATTTCCGTTTACGTCACCGCGCCGCAGCCACGCCGCGTCGCTCCCGCGTTCACTACGCTGACCGAGGCGCGCCTCGCGCTGTCGCGAATCAAGCCGACGGACGCGCCCAACGATCAAACGACGCTCGAGAACTTTCTGAGCAACCTGGCGTCGGAAGCGCGCGTCGCGAAGGTGATTTTCGCCGGCGCCAATGCGCTCGCCGCGCCTGTCCCCGCGCGAATACATCCGATCGCAGTCGGCGACGCGGTTGCCAACGCCGCCATCGGCTCGTTCTCGCTCCGGCGCGAAGTCCTTGGCGCAGAGGCGCTTCATGCAAGTCTCACGATCGCCAACTTCAGCCCGCAAACCCGCACGCTCGAAGTCATTGTGACGGGGGACGGAAAAGAAGTGGCCCGGGCCAAGGAAGCTCTCGGGGCGCGCGAGACCGCGACACTCGAGTTCCCGGCGATTCCGCCCGCGCGTATCTACGAGGCAAAGCTCGCGCCCGACGACGCGCTCGCGCTCGACAACGTGGCTTACGCGACCGCCGGCTCCGTCAAGAGTGTCTCGATTCTTTTCATCAGCCCGACGCCTGCCGACGCCGCAGGACTGAATTCGATTCCCGGCGTCGCGGTGACCGCAAAGAGCCCCGACGCCTACTTGCCCGACGAGCTCGCCAACTTCGATCTCGCCATCTTTGAATACGCCACGCCCAAGGAAATCCCCGGCGTGAACACGATGCTCGTGATGCCGCCGCCGGGCGATCCCGTTTTCGGATTGACGGTGACGCCGACCGCGAAGGTCGAGATTGCCGGATGGCGCACGACTGACACGCTCACCGACTCGGTGAATTTCCGGCTGCTCAGTTTGCACGGGGGTGAGTATTTCGGAACGCATCCGTGGATGAGCCAGGTGGTCGGTGGCGACGGCGGCGCACTGATCCTGAAGGGCGAGCGCGGGGCGCATCGTTTTGTCGCGACCGGCTTCAACCCGTTCCCGTACCTCGGGCGGCGCAACCTGCCGATGTCGGTGCTGACTCTCAACGCGATCAGTTATCTCGCCGGACTTGGCGGCAGCAGCACGGGCTACCGGACCGGACAGCCGTGGCTGGCGCCGGCCGGTATCGAGCGCGTGATCCTCCCGTCGGGAGAAAAGAAGACCGCCCGCCCCGGCACGCTGTTCACCGACGTGTCGGAGCAGGGAGTGTATGAACTGGTCAACGCCGACGGTGCGCAGACGCCGCGCGCGGTGAATCTTGCCGACTTGAGCGAGTCGGATCTCTCCAGCTCGCCGCTGCTCAAAGTCGAAGCGGCAAATTCGGGTTCCGCAGCCGAGCCGGTGCTGGAAAAATCCTCGCTTAGCGACTACCTGCTCCTTGCGATCATCGCGCTGACGGCTCTGGAAGCGCTCATCGTCTATCGGCGCCGCCGCGTCGCCGAGGCCGCGCCGTGATTCCCGCCGGCGTGCCGCACAATCTGACGTTCGCTCATCGCGAGCTGCTTTACCTGCTCGCGATCCCCGCGATCGTTCTGCTCTGGGGTGTTATCAACGCGCGCGAGCTGCGCCGCGTGTTTGCGCCGCTGATGCGCGCGATGGTGCTGGCGCTGTTCGTCATCGCGCTCGCAAATCCGCAGCAGGTAATGCATTCGGAGGGCGCTGCGCGGCCCGCAATCGTCGATGCGAGCGCCAGTATCACACCTGCGATGCGTGCGTGGACGCTCAAGCTGCTGCGCGACGACCTTGGACTGCGCGCTGGAGATCCCGCGTACATGTTCGCGAGCGACGCGGCGCCCCAATCGATCGGCGCGGTCGAGTCGGCGTTCGCCAACGGAGCCGGATGCGCGGAGTGCGGGCCAGGCGCAACCAATCTCGAAGCCGCGCTCTATCGCATCGCGGCGGATCCTGACGCGCACGGCGGCCCGGCCGTGATGGTGACTGACGGCTGGCAGAATCGCGGCGATGCCGAGCGAGCGCTAAGCGCGATCGTCAACGCCGAGATTCGCCTCGACATCTTCACGCCGCCCGGCGCGCGCTCGATTCCCAATGTCGCGATGACGGCGCTGTCGTTGCCGCCCGCGCTCGAGAAGGCCGCGCCGTTCGCACTCGGCGTCACGATGGAAAATCTCAACGACGCGCCGGTGACCGGGACAATCGCAATTGAGCGCAACGGCGCTCTGATCGATCAGCGCAAAGTGACTCTCGCGCGCGGCTCGCAGCGCTTCGACTTTCCGGTGCGCACCGAAACCGCCGGCCTGGCTTCGTACTCCGCCACCTACAAGCCTGACAATCCCGCGTTCGACGCGTACCTCGAGGACGACTCGCTCAAAGGATGGGTCGGGGTGGGCACGCGCCGCAAAGTTCTGATTCTCACCGACAGCGCGAAGGACGCGAACTATCTCGGCACCGTCGTCAATCGCATGGGATTCGAGCCGACCGTCGTGCCCGTCACCGGAGGGACGTGGGACGGCGCCGTCGCGGGTTACGACGCGGTGTTGATTAACAACGTGCCGAGCGAACGTATCGCGCCGGCCGCGCAGAACGCGATGGCGGCGTACGTGAGTCGCGGCGGTTCGCTCGCGATGGTCGGCGGCGATTCGAGTTTCGGGCTTGGCGGCTATGCCGACAGTCCGCTCGCGCCGGTGATGCCGGTCACCATGAAGCCGCCGCAGCACAAGGAAAAGAAACGCGCGCTGATCCTGATCATCGACAAGTCGGGGTCGATGGGCCGCAACGACAAACTCACTTACGCCAAGGCCGCCGCCGAGACCGTAACCAAATCGCTCAAGGACAACGATCTGATCGGCGTCATCGGATTCGATTCGCAGCCGTTCGTCGTCATCCCGCTGCAGACTGTCGGGCAGAGCCGCCCGTATTTCAATCAGATGATCGACCGGCTCTCCGCGCACGGCCAGACTTTCCTGATTCCCGCGCTGCGCGAAGCCGAACGCACGCTCGGCAACAGCGGCACGCAGGTCAAGCACGTCGTAATCCTCACCGACGGCGAGACGGGAGGCACGGCCGAGATGTACTACGACCTCGTCTCGCGGATGCATCATGATGAGGGCGCGACTATCTCGACGATCGCGGTCGGCCAGGAAGCCAACGTCGATCTGCTGCAGGCGATCGCGAAGTACGGCGGCGGTTCGTACTATCAGACCGACAGCCCGAGCAATCTGCCGCAGTTGTTCGTCGAAGACTTCAAGGCGCACGGCGGCGAGATCACGATGCTCGAAAAGGAATTCACGCCGCGCACCGAAAGCCCTGACGCGGTACTGAAAGATCTCGCGGCGCGCCGGATGCCGCCGATCCTCGGCTACGTCTCGACCGAGATCAAACCGCGCGCCACCATGGACATGTACGTCGATCGCAGCGGCACTCGCGAGCCCGTCATCGCGAGCTGGAAATACGGCGCGGGCAAGGTGATGGCGGTGACGACCGACGCGAGCGGGCGCTGGTCCGGGACGTGGGTCAGCGCGAATATTTTTGCGCCGCTTTGGGATCGACTGCTTGCGTGGATGACGCCGGAGATGCCGACCGAGCCGAAGATCGATGTCGCACTCGGCTACAATGCGGGGCGCATCAATATCAAGCTTACCGACTACAGCGCCGAGCCCGGCAACGCCGCGCGCCTCGTCACGGTGCTGGTGACGCGGCCCGACGGGAGCAGGACTGAAACCGCGCTGACCGAGGAGGTCGTGGGCGAGCTGTCGGGATCGATCGACGCGCCTGCGCCCGGCAACTACTACTTCGAGGTGCGCTCGCCGTCCGGCAAGGACAAGAAGTTCCCGCCGCTCGCGTTCACCGTCAGCCCGTCCGTCAACGCCGAACTGCCGCGCCCCGAGCCGAACTACGGCCTGCTCGAACGTCTCGCCTCCGCGACCGGCGGGCGACTCAATCCGTCGCCGGCGGAAGTCTCAACCGAACGCGCCACGCTCGAGCGCCGCGCCTCGATGAATCCGTACCTGCTAGTAGCCGCGATGATTCTCTTGATTGGCGAAGCACTAGTCCGCCGCCTCACCGCGTGAGTGTTCAACAACTCGATGAAAGACAAACCGGTTCACGCCAATCATCGCGTGCAGCGCGACTACCCCGCCAAGGTAAAATTCTGTCCGCTGTGCGGCGCCGCGACGGCGTCGCGCGTCCTCATGCCCGAGAACGTCGAGCGCAAAGTCTGCCCGCGATGCGGCTTCGTGCTCTTCCCGGGACCCAAGCTGGTCGCCGGATGCTTCGTCGTCGACGCCGGCCGCGTGCTGTTGCTCCGCCGCGGCATCGAGCCCGCAGTCGGGATGTGGACGTTCCCGGGCGGCTACGTCGATTTCGGCGAGAACTCCGCTGACGCCGCGATGCGTGAGACGCTCGAGGAAGTCGGCATGCGCGTCGCGCTCGGCCCACTGCTCGGCGTGTTCAACGATTCGGCAATCACGGTCGTCGTCTATCTTGCGACACCTGGCAAAGAGCCGCCGTCGCTCTCGGACGAGGCGACCGAAGTCCGCTACTTCGGTCCCGACGACATTCCCTGGCACGACGTAGCCTTCCCCACGACAACCGACGCCCTGACGGCATGGGTGGCTTTGAGTCGAAAACCGGGCCAATAGCGCTAACTTCCACGTTTTGAGCATTAGCACTACTGACGCGTTTGTGCTAAATAATTTATCTGAGAACTCCCGGCACCTGCGGCCATTCCAAGTCAGGAAGGTGGCTTTTATGGAACGGGTTGAAGTAGTGGGCGGTAATGTTTTCGTGGTCCGGACGCGCCAGTTGAGTCCCGATTGGTGGTGCTGCGACCTTTACGAGCGAGTCGAAACGCAAGACGGCGTCGAGGCTTTCGTGCTCGAGGATTTCGGCCAATCGGAAATCGAAGCAATCGGGATGGCGCTCAGCGACGCACACGAGCCCAACCACATCCAGCATCATCACCACTGATTGCGGCGCACGGATCAGTAAAAATCAAACTTTGTCGGCTTGCGGCTTTATAGCCTGCCGCTCGTAGTCCGCCTTCACCGCATCGATTGAATCGGCCTGCTTGGGCGACTTGTCGTCGCGGACGCGCACGATTCGCGCGAATCGCAACGCCATGCCGGCGTCGTAGTTCGGGCTGCGCTGGATATCATTATACGCAACCTCGACCACGACCTCGGGGCGAACCGTCACGACGCCGTGCGCCTCTGCCGTCTTGAGCGCGAGCAGCCGCTCGGTCATCGCGCGGAATTGCTCGTCGCTGAGACCCTTGAAGGTCTTGCCGAGCATCGCGAACCCTCCCCGGTTCGTGTCGCGCGCGGCCAGATGGTAGTTGGAAAGCCAGCCGTGACGGCGGCCGTAGCCCCACTCCGCCGCGACGATTACCAGGTCGAGCGTGTGCGTATGCTTTATCTTGAGCCATCCGCGCCCTCGCGCGCCCGGTGTGTATGCGCTCGCGAGCGACTTCGCCATCACGCCTTCATATCCGGCGGCGACCGCGTCGGCGTAAAATTTCTCGGCGTCGGCGAGGTTCGGCCTGATCACTCGCTCGACTATTTCCAGCCCGGCTGACGACCGCAGCTCTTCGAGCGCGGAAATTCTGTCCGCCCACGGGCGATCGATCGTCAGCTCCCCGTCGAGCGCGAGCACGTCGAACACGTACAGTTTCAACGGCTGCTCGGCGCGCGCATGGTCGACGTCGCGCGTGCGTCCGAACCGGCGCATGAGATCCTGAAACGCCGCCGGCCGCCCCGACGCGTCGACGCCGATCACTTCGCCGTCCAGGATAGCGTGGCGCGCGCCGATTCGATTCACAATCTCGACCACGTCGGGAATGCTCTCGGTGATTTCGTTCAGCCGGCGCGAGAATATCCGCACGCTCCCGCTTTCGCCGCCCGCATGATGAATCTGCACGCGCGCGCCGTCGAGCTTGTGCTCGAACGACAATTCCGGGCCGAGCGTGGCGAACGCCTCCGCAACGTCAGCGACCGGGACCGCAAGCATCGGCTTGAGCGGCTTCACGGCGCGCGCGTCCACCGAAGACTGGTCCACGACTGACTTCTCAGCACCGGGCGTGCGAATCATTCGCACTACGCGGCCGAGGTCGGCCTCCAGCATGTGAATCCGGCGAACCTCGCTGACCGGCCGCGCGCCCATCCGGGCAATCGCCTCGAGCATCAGCCCTTCGCTGACTCCGTGGCGCATCTCGCCGATAAGAATCTTCGCGATGTACTTGCCCTCGAACGCCGACGCGCGCGCGAACAGCTCGCGCAACGCGTCGAGCTTGCGGTTGCGCGCGTGACGCCCCTCGATCGCGGCAATCGCGGCGAATTTTTCGTTGAGCTCGCGAATCGTCAGCGTGGGCTCGGGATTCTCGGCGCGCAACTTGAGCGTCATCTCGACCGCCTCGCCAAAATCCTCGGCGGCGGTGAAGATGTCCTCGCCCTGGTCCGCGCTGTCCGTCATTTCGGCGACGATTTTCCAAATCGCGCGGCCGCTAATCTGGAGGCGCTTCTCCTCGCCCTGCTCAACCGCGCGGCCGACCATGAATCGCGCCGCGATTTCGGCTTCATCGAGGTCGAGCGACGCGAGGAACGTGCCGACCGTCTCGGCCATCTGCAGCCGGCTCTGAGTCTGACTGAGAGACTGGCATACGATCGCGAAGTCGTAAAACGAAGGCACGTATGAGATTAAGGCCGCCCGCGACGCATCGCGCAAGCACGGCCAGGATCGGCGTGCCTACGCGGTCATCGGGTGCGACTTCACGAACGGGACAAATACTTTCAGGAATGAGGCGCGGTCGTCGGACATGAACGCGTGTCCAACGCCCGGGATAATCTGCAATTTCGCGCCGGGAATCTGCGCCGCGATTATCTCGGAGTTCTTTGCCGGGATCAGCACGTCTAGCGCGCCGGTCACGACCAGGGTCGGCGCCTTGATTTGCGGCAGCCTGTCGAATGTCTTCAGCGTATAAGTCGCTTCGAGCTGGCGCTGGAACGCAAACGGCGGCGTCGGATGTTTGAGGATGCGCGGAATCGCGGCCTCGAGCACATCGCGATGCTCAGCGATGTATTTTGGCGTGTGCCCCAGCGGCCATCCGCGGCGAATCACGTCTTCTGGTGAAACACCTTCGCGCGGCGCAGTCAGAATTTTCAACGATTCGGGCGGCGGCGGCACCGAATGCGTGCCTCCCGCCGTCGTGCATCCGAGCGTGAGCGTCGCCGTGCGACTCGGATGCCGCAGCGCGAACTCCTGCGCGATCATCCCGCCCATCGAGACACCGAAGATGTGCGCGCGCGAGACGTCGAGCTTGCCGAGCACGCCCGCCGCGTCGTCGGCGAACATCTCGATCGAATACGGCGCGTCGGGCTTGTCGCTCTGGCCGGTGCCGCGATTGTCGAATGTGATCACCCGAAACGTGCGCGCGAGTTCGGTCACCAGCTCGGGCTCCCACTGCGCTGAGCTGGCGCCGAGACCCATGATCATCAGGATCGGCTCGCCTTTCCCGGCAATGTCGTAGTGGAGGTTCACATCGCCGACTTGAATCTTTGGCATCTCGATTTTCCTTTTCCGCGCCGCGCCGGCAGCCGTTCTATTTGTTAGTGCAGAATCCCTGTTTCTTCATGTACTCGACGGAGTTCCCGGTCAGCGCGGATTCCGGCGTCGCGTCGGCCCGATAGACCGAGCCGTGCTGCGGTTCGTAATAGCACATCAGCTTGATAAGCTGGCCCGCGGGAATCTGAAAGTCGATGGACTCGGGAAGGTTGGCCGGCCCGTATGCAGTCATCGCCGACGGCTGCGACGGCGGCGCCGCCGAAGATGATCCTTCGGCCTGGCACATCTTGACCGCATCGATCTGACAACTGCCGAGTGCAGCGGGCGACATCTTCATGTTCGCCAGATCCATCCCGGGCGATTGCGCATTGTTACTCGAGCACGACGCGGCGCAAGTCGTGATCGACGCCAGTGCAATCAGCGCCCAACCCCCAGCAAGTCTTGATATGCATGGCTTCGTCATCGTCATGATTCGCGCTCAAGTTTCAGGCGTCCATTATGCTTGATCGGCAGAAAAGGGAAATACGTCAAATTTATGCTGACTGCCGTCCCCGGCGACCAGCTTGCTCGCAAACGTCGCGCGGCGGACGCTCGCGTAGTAATCTTTTCTGGCGGATGAGGACGGGCGTGCGGGAAAAATCCAAATCGAAAATCATTGTGGTCGCGGCGATCGCGATTCTGGCTGCGAGCTCTACTCCATCTTCTGCAAGGGTGATCCACCGTCATCCGGTGGCGAAGGCCGCACCTGAAGAGGCGCCTGCGATCGCGCTGAGCGAGATTCGCGTGCTCGGGAATCGCCCGGCGCCGTTTGCGCTCGACGCCAAGGCCGCCATGATGATCGACGCCGATACCGGCGCGGTGCTGTACGCGTACAACGAGCATCAGAAGATGCAGCCCGCCAGCCTCGCCAAGATCATGACATTTTACCTGTCGCTCGACGCGTTGAAGGCCGGCAAGATCACTCCGGCGACCGACGTCACGATCAGCGAGAAGGCCTGGCGGCTCTCGATGGACGACACCGTCTCGCGGATGTTTCTCAGCGTCGGGCAGAAAGTCGCCGTGAACGATCTGCTGTACGGTCTGATGGTGTCGTCGGGCAACGACGCCGCCGTGGCGCTCGCAGAGCAGCTCGGCGGCAGCACCGAGGCGTTCACGCAGATGATGAACGACAAGGCGAAGGAAATCGGGCTCAAGGAGACGCACTTCGACAACCCCGATGGATTGCCCGAGGAAGGTGAGTTCACCACCGCGGCGGACATGGTCGCGCTCGCGCACTCGCTGGTGCGGCATCATCCGGAGGCGCTCACATATACGTCAGCGAAGGAGTTCACGTTCGACAAAATCTCGCAGCCCAACTTCAACAGGCTGCTGCTCCACGACCCGCGCGTGAACGGAATCAAGACCGGGCACGTCGAAGAGGCGGGATATCATCTGGTCGCATCGGCGTCGTCGAACGGCATGAATCTGCTGTCAGCCGTGATCGGCGCGCCGAGCGAGACGCGGCGGATGACCGAATCCGAAAAATTAATCGAGTGGGCGTTTCGCACCTTCGTCAGCTACCGGCCCGATTTGAAGAAGTCGTTGCCCCCAGCGATAGCGGTGCGCGACGGCGTCGAAGAGACCGTCGCCATCGGGCCTGACGGCGCGCCGGTGTTCACGCTCGGGCGCGGCGAGGAAACTAAGGTCACCGTGCAGTTCGAACCGTCGGTGCGATATCTGGAAGCTCCCGTTCATCCCGGCGATTCGGTGGGCGCTCTGACTGTTCTGCTCGACGGCAAGCCGCAGGCGACGATTCCGATCGTAGCCAAGGCGGGCGTGGATCGCGCTGGATTCTTCGGCCGTCTGAGTCAGAAGATCGGGCGCATGCTCTAGCCGCGACGCGTCACGCTCCCAATTCCGCAAGCAGCGCTTTCGCTTCGATTAGATCGCGTCGTATCGAACCCCTCGGTGAATTGCGCGAACGCCGGCGCCAGTGTTGTGCGAGCTTCGTCGCGCCTGCCGGTGCGCGCCAACAGCCGCGCGAGGCTGGTCGCGGCGCGCAGTCTCCACGAGTTCGCCTGTTGGCGCACCCCTATCTCGATCGCAGTCCGAAAACAGCGCTCGGCTTCGACGGCGCCGTCCGGATACAGCAGCATCGTTTCGCCGCGCAGCCTGTGAACTTCGACTTCCAGCAAGCGATGATCCTTTTGCTCGACGCGTTGCGCGAGTTGGTCGAGCGCGCGCAGACTTTCTTCGGCGCGCTTCATCGCAATGTACACTTCCGCGAGCAGCACGAATGAGAACGAATAGATCAGGTCGGCGCCGGCCGCCGCCAGGCTCTCGACAGACTCCTTCAGCATCGCGAGGCCGGATGTCATCGCGGCTTCGTCGCCCGCAAACTGGCCTTCTCCGATAATCGTGCGCCCCAAACACATCTTTCCCGCCGCCAGCCAGAAGGGAAGTCCGTTTTCTCGCGACAGTTCGATCAAGGCCTCACAGCGGGGCCTCACCTCGGTGTATTCGCGCCGAAAATGCATCAGCACGATCGCGTACAGGCTCGAAAAGGCGACGCTAAAGGGACGGCGCAGCCGCAGCGCCAGCTCGTTGCCCTCGTCCATCCTGCGTTTCGCCTGCTCCGGAAATCCGCCGATATGAAGCGCCCACGCAAAATGGCAGCGTGACGGCGTCACCGGCGTTTGCATCATCGGCAAGTAACGTGGCAAATCGCGGTCGAAGATTTTGGCGGTTATCTCGAAGTTTTCTCGCGCTGCGATAAACTCGCCCATCCAAAGCTGCGTCGCCGCCATCGCGTTGTGCGCCACCCCCCGCGCGAGATCGCTGTCCATGCGCCCGGCCAGCGACAGCAATTGGTCCGCGAGGACGCGGCTTGCGCGCAGTTGTCCGTTGGCATGATCGAAACTCCACAACCCTGCCAGCACGCCGAAAATCTCGGGACTCTCGCCGGCGACGCGGCAGAGTTCCTGCGCACGGCCGACGCTGATCGCAAGCTCCGGCGACGAAAATCCCTGGACCGCGACGATCAGCGGCCCTAGCATCATCTGGAGCTTCAGCTCCTTTTGATCGCGCTCGCGCGATTCCGGCATCGTCGCGATCAAGCGCAAGGCCTCGCGCGCATAGCCGATAGCGTCGTTGTATGCCGACCGCGGCGCCCGCCTGCTCGGACGCGCGGCGCAAATATTCGATCGCTTTGGACGCATTGGCGCTGCGGCTGTAGTGATGCGCCAGGTCGGCCAGGTGATCGTCCGGCGTCGCCGCGAACATCTCTTCAAGCGCCGACGCCGTTCGCTCGTGAATGAGTTTGCGCCGCTCCATCAGCACGGAGTCGTAAGCGACTTCCTGGGTCAGCGCGTGCTTGAAGGTGTATTCGTTTTCGGGAAACGCCGGTTGTTCGTAGATGAACTCGGCGAGCTGCAGGTTCGAAAGCAGCGGCGCCAGCTCGTCGTTCGACTTGCCAACCACGCGCCGCACCAGGCCGAGTGGAAATTCCTTGCCGATCACCGCGAGCGATTGCAGCAGGTCCTTGTCCGCGGGCGCGAGCTTGTCGATGCGCGCGGCCAGGATCCCCTTGACCGTTGACGGTATCTGGATCGACGTGAACGGCTTGGCGAGCGACACCGCACCGTCGCGCACCAGCACGCCCTGGTCGAACAGCACCTGCACCATCTCCTCCATGAAAAACGGATTGCCCTGCGTGCGCTCGATGATCGTGGCCTTCAGCTGAGCGAGCGCGATCTCGTCGCCCAGCATCGCCGACAGCAACTCGGCAGCGTTGTCGGGTCCGAGCGGATCGAGCCGCAACTGCGTGTAGTAGGTCTTGCTGCCCCAGTTGTGGCGATACTCGGGCCGATAGTTGACCATCATCAGAATTTGCGCGGTGCCAATCGAGTCGGCGATCAGGTTCAACAGCGCTTCGGACTCGGCGTCGATCCAGTGAAGGTCCTCGAAGATGAGAATCAGCGGCTGATTGATACTCTCGCGCACGATCAGACTCTTGACCGCCTCGCGCGTGCGGCGGCGGCGAATCGTGGGATCCATCTCGTCCAGCCGCGTGTCGCCCGACGGAATTCCGAGCAGCGCGAACAGATGCGGCAGCGTATCTTCCAGCGCGCGGTCAAGCGCGAGCACCTTGCCGGTGACCTTCTCGCGCCGCGTCCGCTCGTCGTCGCGATCGGCAATCCGGAAATAGGTCTTGAGCAAATCGACCACCGGCAGATACGCCGACGCCTTGCCGTGCGAGAACGAAAACGCCTCGAGCACCAGGCATTCGCTCTGCCGGCGCATCTTGAACTCGTGAAACAGGCGCGATTTGCCGACTCCCGCCTCGGCCATCGCCGCGACGATCTGCCCGCGTCCGCCGCGCGCCAGCTCGAGCGCCCGGTCCATCTGATCCAGCTCCGCGCGCCGGCCGACGAACTTCGACAGCCCGCGCGACGCCGACATCTGCAGCCTCGTCCTCAGCGGACCGATCCCCATCACCTCGTACACGTTGATCGGATCGGTGACACCCTTGATTCGCGTCGCGCCGAGCGGTTTCAAATCGAAGTAGCCGGCCGTGAGTTTCTGCGTCTGCTCGGTGATTACGATCGATCCCGTCGGCGCAAGGGTCTGCATCCGCGCCGCCAGGCTCATCGAGTGCCCGATCGGCGTGTATTCGGTGTGCGCATCGTCGGTTCGAATCGATCGCACGACCACCTCGCCGGTGTTGAGTCCCACGCGGATTTCGACCGGCGGATTTCCCGCCGCGCGCAGGCCGGCGGAATACTTCGCCATGTCCTCCTGCACGCGCAGCGCCGCAAAGAGTCCGCGCTGGGCATGATCCTCATGCGCGACCGGCGCGCCGAACAGCGCGAAGATTCCATCGCCGGTGGATTGCACGATGTAACCGTCGTAGCGATGCATCGCGTCGATCATCAGTTTCAGCGCGGGATCGACAATCGCCCGCGCCTCTTCGGGATCGAGACGCTCCATCAGGTCCATCGATCCCTTGATATCGGCGAACAGCGCCGTCACGGTTTTGCGCTCGCCGCCCGCCGCGTCCTCGGCGGCCTGTTCCAGCCGCACGCGTACGGAAGGTTCGCTGACAGATGAAGGCGTCCTCGCGCTCGTGGAGGCTTCCCGAGCCGACGCAAGCGCTGCGCCGCATTCGCCGCAAAATTTGAACTCCGGCGGATTTTCCAACCCGCAGCGCGAGCATCGGCTCTGCAATGCGGCTCCGCAATTGCCGCAGAACTTCATCCCGGCCGGATTATCGGCGCTGCAACTCGAACATCGCATCGCGATCAATTTTATCCCGCGCGCCCCGGTTTGGCCTAACTGCGGTGAATGCCAGATTAGATGAAGTGATTTACCACTTGAGGCCCATCGCCTCGGTTAGAAACTTCATGAACGGCGCCGACGACGCGCACGCGCTCGTAAACAAATCCATGAAACCCGCCGAGCAGACTTCCTTGCGCGTGAACTCCGTGCCGCCGACAAAATCCTTGCGCTTGAGATCCTCGATCAAAGGATGCGTGGGACTGAAGCCCTTCGGCGGACGCGACAACATGTCGCCCATCATTTCAAAGCGGGCTTTGAATTTGCGATCGTTGATGGCCGCCTTCCATTTCGCAGGCCGCGCGACAATAGCGCCGCGAATCTTTGCCACCGTGTCCGCCTGCGGATGCCACACTCCAACGCCGGCGAAAGCTTCCGCCGGTGAGAGCGACAGGTAAAACGATGGCGAGTTGAAGTGCGCGCCGTCGCGATGGCTGAACGCCGCGGACGCATTGGTGTGGTACGGCGTCTTGTCGCGCGAGAACCGCAGATTGCGATAAATGCGCATCATCGAGCCGCCGCTCGGTCGCGGATCGGCGACGTATTGAGGGCTAATCTTTCGCAGCCGCGGCGCGAAATCCGCGATGAACGCGAGCATCGGCTCCCGCACGTCGCGCTCGTAGCGCGGCTTGTTCGGCTGGAACCAGTCGCGATTGTTGTTGCGGCTCAGCTCTTCGAAAAATTCGAAAAATCGCGGAGTGAAATAGCGCCGTGCCATCGCCTTCGTATCAAGCCAGAATGAATTCGCTCAAAATTTTGAAGAAACGCTCAGGCTGGTCGCGATGTGCCCCGTGGCCGGAATCGAAAATCTCGAGCCGCGCCACTCCGGGCGTCATCGCCGCGGCGATGTCCTTCGAGTCGGCCACCGGCGTGATCGGATCGAGTTCGCCCGCGGCAATCAGCGTCGGACATTTTATCTTTCCGAGGTCGGGCAGAAAATTGAAGGTGCGCTCCTCGTTCAGAAAAAAATCGGCCATCAACTTCGGATTCATCACGTTG
The DNA here is from genome assembly GCA_963805315.1 of uncultured delta proteobacterium. Lineage (GTDB taxonomy): Bacteria > Desulfobacterota > Binatia > Binatales > Binataceae > Binatus. The sequence continues at coordinate 67,413 of CAWDTQ010000011.1, read as the reverse complement.
CGCTGGAGCACCTCGGGCGGCGACGGCGTCCGGTTGTACAGCGGGAGGCACTTTTTCTGATAGTCGGCCATATGTTCCGGACCCGGATTCTCAAAAAATCTCCGCGCTGTTTCGCGCGCTTCCGCGCCGCCCAGCTTCTCGAACATCTCGAGCGATCGATCCTGCCGACCGGTCGCCGCCGTGCTGCTCAACACCAGCTTTCCCGGATGCTCGGGATGGCGCGTCGCGTACGATATCGCGACCATACCGCCGAACGACAGGCCGATCACGATCGGCAGCTCGATCTCGAGCGCCTCGCAAAACGCGCGCACGTCGTCGCCCCATTGCGCGAGCTTCCATTTGGCCGGGTCACCACGATCGCTGCGCCCGTTGCCGCGATGGTCGAGATAAACGACTTGCGCTATCTCCGTCAGCCGCGAGAAGGCGGGCTTGAAGCCCGAATGATCGAAGCCCGGCCCGCCATGCAACAGCACTACCGTCGGCACTTCGCGCATCTTCGCGCCGTCGGGCCGCAGCTTCGCGCCTTCAACGTCGAAGAACAAGTGAACGTCGCCAACTTTTACACGCATCCGCGGATCACTAACGCGAACAGCCCGCGTTGCGCAAACGAGCGGTTATCGCTGGATGCGCAGATGGAAATTGCCGTCGCGCGCCGTCGATTCGAGCATCACGTAGCCCTCCGCCTCGGCCGCACCGGGAATGTCGCGAGCGCCGCGCGGATCGTCGAGCGTCAGTTCGATCACCTCGCCACGCGCCATCTGCTCGAGCCGCACTTTCGCGCGCGCCCAGTTGAGCGGACACTTGACGCCTCGCAGGTCGAGGCTAATCAACGAAACTCTTGTCGCGCGCATCCATGCCTCCATGATTCTTACCACACTGGCCGCGCCGGTGAATCCGTCGCGCGAAATCGCTAAGCTGGCGTGATGTTCCTCGAAAGCTCCGAACTGTACGACGCCATCTATCATTTCAAAAATTACGCGCACGAGTGCGAGATTTTGCGCGCCGTGATCGCGGTAGCCGCGCCGGGAGCGCGCACGATTCTGGACGTGGCGTGCGGCACCGGCGAGCACGATAAATTTCTGAAAGACAAATTCGCGGTCGACGGCGTGGATCTCAACGAAAATTATCTGCGCGCCGCGCGCGTTAAGAATCCCGCCGGCCGCTATACGCGGGCCGACATGACCGGCTTCGATTTGGGCACGACCTACGACGCCGTCACATGCCTCTTCGGCGCAATCGGCTACGTCCGCACCGTTGATCGCATGAATCGCGCGGTCGCATGCATGGCCCGTCACGTAAAACCCGGCGGCGTTCTAATCGTCGATCCCTGGATTACTCCGGATGCGTGGAAACCCGCCCATTCTTTCATTCATGCCGGCGAAATCGGCCCTGACAAAGTCTGCCGAATGAGCCTGAGCGGCCGGGAGGGCAATCTGTCATTCATCCTTTTGCACTATCTCAGGAGCACTTCCACCGGCATCGAGCACTTCAGCGAGCGGCTGGAGCTCGGCTTGTTCACGCGCGACGAAATGACCCACGCGTTCGAGTCCGCGAACATGGATGTGCGGTACGACAGCGAGGGCTTGATGGGCCGCGGACTTTATATCGCGCACGCGCGCGCTTGATCCGCCGCACCCTTAACCCTTCTAACAGGGACGAAGTCCCGCATCTTCTCTTAAGTACTGGGTGCAGGGGTCACCCCTGCCGAAGGAAGCGTGAAACCCACCGCGGGTTTCACATTCAATAAAGACAAGTGCGGCCCGTCAGCTCGCGAATCTCTCCGTCGCGCGTTTCAGAATCGCGCGCATTGCGTCGAGGCTCTGCGCACCCACCAGCGGAAATTCGCCGATGAAAAATGTCGGCACGCCGCTGACTCCGCGCTGATGCGCCGCCAGCGCATTGTTCTTCAGCCGCATTTCGTAGTTCGGCGATTTTATCGCGGCCGCAACTTCGCCGGCGTCCAGTCCAGCCTCGGCCGCCAGCCGCGCGACGACGCCTGCGTCGCCGATGTTCTCACCGTCGTTGAAGTACGCGCGGTAGATGCGCTCTTCGAGCGCTTCATCGCGGCCCGACTCGCGCGCAAACTCTGTAGCCGCCAGGGCAGCGCGCGAGTTGGTGAGCACGGCCGGCGGCTTAATCGAAAATCCCACGGCGTCCGCCATCGCGCTGATCCGCTCCCAGAGCGCGACTCGCGACGCGCTGTCACCCGCGCCGCGCACCTTTTCTGCCGGGATTCCTTCGGCCGGCCAATCAGGATGAATCTGAAAGCCGCGCCATTCGAGCTCGAAATCGAATTCCGGCTTCAGCCTTCGCATCGTTTCGAAGCCGACGTAGCAGAACGGACAGATGTAGTCTGAGAACATAACGATCTTCAGCGCCATCGCACGACTCCTTCTCGAACAATATATGACCTGACCTTAAGCGCCGTCAAAACGCCCTGCTGTTATGAACGTCATTTTCCGCAACGTCGCAGCTATGTTAATTAGCTGGCAGAGCCATCGCGCGCGATTTCAACTGAGGTGACGCAATGATTCTCGATTCTCTCAAGCTCGACGGCAAAGCGGCCATCATCACCGGCGCCGGCCGCGGTCTCGGCCGCGCTATGGCGGTGAAGTTTGCCGAGTCCGGCGCCGACATCGTCGCTGCGGCGCGTACGCAGTCGCAGCTCGACGAGACCGCCGAGGCCGTCAAACAAACCGGGCGCAAGTGCCTGATCGTGACGACCGACGTAACCGTCTCCGCGCAGGTGAATGCGCTCGCAGAAGCAACGCTCAAAGAGTTCGGCAAAATCGACATTCTCATCAACAATGCCGGCGGCGGCGACGGCACGCTCGGCAAGCAACTCCCGGAAATCACCGACGAAGATTGGCGCCGCGGCATCGACACCAACTTGAGCAGCCAGTTCTACGGATGTCGCGCGGTGATACCGCAGATGGTGAAACAAAAGCGCGGCAAAATTATCAACATCGCGTCCGGCTACGGCCTGCGCGGCGGCAAGCACAACTTCATGTACGCGTGCTCGAAGGGCGGCACTGTCCAGTTGACGCGCTCGATGGCGCTGACCTACGCGCAGTTCAACATCCAGACCAACTGCATCGTCCCGGGCATCTTCCCGCACAACGAAGAGATGATGGTGTTTTTCAAGGGCGGCAAATTTATTCCGATCGGCCGGGTCGGCGACGACAGCGAGCTCGGTCCGCTGGCCGTGTTCCTCGCCTCCGACGCGTCCAATCACGTCAATGGCGAACTAATTTGCATCGACGGCGGCGGACTCGCCGGCGGCATCACGCCGACCGGGGTATCGCCGGAGAATTCCAACTAGATGAAACCGAAACGGAATATTCCGCGGAGCAGTAATGGCAACGTCCAACGCGTCGAATGATTTCTCGCTCGAAGGCAAAAGCGCGCTGGTCGTCGGCGCCGAGCATGCCGTCGGCCGCGCCGCCGCCGTCACTCTCGCCGAGGCCGGCGCCAAAATTCTGCTGGCCTCGCAGGAGCCCGGCACCGACAAGCAGCTCAAGGAAGTCGCCAAGCTCGTGACCGCCGCAGGAGCCAAGCCGGTGATTCGCGTGCAGAGCGCGGCGATGCGCGCCGACATGTCCGCTACCGCCGACTTCACCGCCAAGCAGATCGGCCGCCTCGACATCCTGGTCAACGCACTCGACACCCCGGCCTACGGACCCGCCGAAGCCAGCGACGATACCGCCTTCGACAAAATCATGGAAAACAATCTCAAGACCGTCTGGATATCGTGCCAGGAAGGCGCGCGCGTGATGCTCCGGCAGGGCGGCGGCGTCATCGTCAACATCACGTCGGTGCTGGCCGAACGTGGCGTCCCGAACGCGGCGCTCTACTGCGCGGCGAAAGCTGCGGTGCTGAACCTGACGCGTGCGCTCGCGCTCGAATGGGCGCGCAAAGGCATCCGCGTCAACGCGATTCAGGCCGGATGGCTCGACGACGAGTCGAGTCCCGCCAACAAGGACGACGAGTTCAGCAAGACCCTGCTCAAGTATTTGCCCGACAATCGTCTGGTTAAGCCCGAGGAACTCGGCGGCGCCCTACTCTATTTGTGTTCGCCGGCAGCCGGCTTCGTAACAGGAGAATCGATCGCAGTGGATGGCGCCCTCCGCGCCCGCGTGTAGGATTCGCTCATAGCAGATATGACTCGAACTCAATATTGGATTTGGCTGGAACCGGCCGAAAACGACTACGCGCAGCTCATCGAGTTTTGTGCAAAGCGATGCCCCAACTGCACATTCGTTGTGCAGCGATCACTGCAATTTGGAAAAAATTGCCACCAGTTCCTGGCTAGTCAAAAAAATCATCTAATAGAGGTCGCTGATCAGATGGAGTGGCCTGGCACAAGACTGATGGGCCATACCGCCCCTGTGTATTGGTATCGTGTGACCCCTGAGTTGATTGCTGCCCTCAAAGGGAATGTCAGGAGCCTTTACGAGTGGGCGACTCCCGACTTACCCGAGGACCTCGCCTTCTATTGGCCGGACGGTAGCCCGCTATTAGGATCCTGTTCACATGAGCGGTTCGCATTCGTAAATCTCGGTGAGCAAGAAATCGACGAGTTCAAACAAGAAGTGCCGGGCTTGCCCTTGAACAAGAAACCGAACGGATAAAAGGATCTCCGATGGAATCGAAAAAGAACGTTGCTACCTATGAATCCAGTCTCATCGCACGAAGTTTCGCCTCCCGAGTTGGTCGAACGGATTCACGCTCGCTGCGCGCTACCGGTCCGCGACGGTGAACATGTAGTCGCCGCCGTCGTACGCGAACTTGCGCGTAACATCCTTGATGCGCCCCGACTCGATGTCGTCGGCGAGGCGCTGCAATCCCCGCGCGATTTCATCCACGTCGGGTGCGTCCGCGAAACTCGAGATGCCGCTTCGGATGCGCGGGTCGAGGTATCGCTCAGGCTGCAACTTCCCGCAGCAGAGAAAAAAATCTTTCAGGTCGGGAGTGACGTCGTATTTTTCTTCGGACACGATTCGTAAGCCCGCCGACTCGAGCAAGTCGAGCGTGACGAATCGCAGGTATGGCGCCGTCGCCTTTTCCATCATGCGCGGAAAATATTCGTTCAACCAGTAATGCCGCATCTGCTCGGCCGTGCCGTTGAGAATCACGAACCGCGCGTGCGGCTTCAGCACGCGACGAACTTCTTTGAACGCGGCGACCGGGTCCGCCATATGATGATGCACGAACGTGCACGTCGCGCCGTCGAAACTGCCCGACGCAAACGGCATCGCCTCGGCGCGACCGTTGCTCCACGCGATCGCGGGCCCTTTCTCCTTCGCCCGATCGAGCATGGTCGCCGAGATTTCGAGCCCGCTGATCGGCACGCCCGCCTGATGCATCGCGATCGTGTAATTCCCGGTTCCCGATCCGATGTCGAGGTAACGTCCATCCGCACGCGGGCGCAGGTGATGGATCAATCGCGTGAGCAGATACGGATCGGCCTGCCGCGTCGCGTCGTATCCAATTCCGATCCGGTCGTACAGCGCCATCGAGCTACATCTGCTCTCCGCCGACCGTCAGCACGAGCGCGCTTTCCTCGACCGCCTCGACCGAATGCTCGATTGCGCGATCCAGCGCGACCATCGTCCCCGCCGTCACGAGCTGCGTCTTGCCCTTCGCGATGAAATTGATCCGCCCTTCTATCACCTGCACCGTGATCGGCGCGCGCGTATGATGCTGCTGCAGCTTCGCGCCCTTCTTCAGCATCATCAGCGCAACGTTGATTCCGTCGCCCTTGACCAGCGAGCTGCCGTGACGATCGCCGCTGGCCCAAGCAGGCTCGCCCTTGAGCCGCGCGATCTCCGCCCGAATGTCCACGGCGACCAATCCGCCCTGCGCCAGGAAATTTTCGTTATGCGGATGCCGGGCGTGATGTTTCGCCTGATCGGCCTGCCGCTCTCGATCGGAATCTGTAACTTTCTGCGCCATCGAAGACCTCCGCCGTGATCGTTAGCACGCACCGAACACCGGCTATTCTTTCGCCCGTCACAAATTTGCGCAATCACCTGCGCGGTGGGCGGCAGGGCTGAGCCCTGCACCCAGTGTCCATACCGAAAATGCCCTAAGGACAGGTCTTTTCGAAGAGTTCTAACAGGGGCGAAGCCCCGCATCCTTCGCGTAGACACTGGGTTGCAAGGGGTCACCCCTTGCCGCTCACCGCGCAGGTGATTCCTCATCCGCAAAATTTCAGTATCGTAGCTCGCATGAGCAAGCCCGCAGCGCCGTCCGCCAACCAGGTTATCGAATACTCGAACTTCGCATCGGTCGTCACTGGCGAGGGCGACTGGATGCCCGCGGGGTTTCCGCTGCCCGACGGCGGCTTCTGGCAATATCGCGAGCCGGACGCCGTCGTCATCGTGCAGGACGGCTTTCTGCGCGTCGCCGCGGTGCCGTACACGCGCAGCCACGACAGCATCCAGTTCCTCGACAACGCCAAGCACATGTACTTCAGCACGCGCACCTTCGCGTGCCCGGAAGGCGGCACGATCACATTTTCGATCGATCTCGCGGCCACGATCGTGTCCGGCGCGCCGGGCGATCTCTACGACGGCTTCGTTTCGTTCAACGTGCTCGATTTCTCCACTGGCGCCGCGCTCGACTTCTTCGTCGGCAACGAAACGATCGCGACGGTGTACGGCAAACTGCCATTCCCCGGCGTGCCGATCGTCGAGTCCGCGCACGGCCCGCGCCACTTCTGCCTGTTCGAGGAAATTCGCGACGCGACCGCGCCCGGCCAGCTGCATCACTTTGAAATCGCGTACGACTCCGCCGCCGACCGCGTGACATTCTCGGTTGACGGCAAGCAGTTGCGCCAATATTCCAACGTCCCGTTCAAGCTCGGACCTTGCACTCTCGCGCTCGGCCTGATGAGCGAAAAAGATATCGTGCCCGGCAAAGGCAGCGTCTCATGCCACGGCCAGGGCGCGATCGGCAAATGGGGCAACATCAGGATCACAACGACTGCGCCGTGAACGATCCTCGCCGTCGCAAATTACGGCGAATTTCTCAAAAATCGCGTTATTTCCCAGGAACCCGTAACGAATGTTTCACGTGAAACGTTTTTAGTTTCAGGAGAAGGAAATACGAATAATCGGAAGCACAGCGGGGGTTCGGCGTCCAGGAGGCATAGCGGCTTGCTACTGACACTGGGGACTGCGACGGCTGCTCTGCTCGTTGCTGCGTCGCTAATCGCGGGCGGAACCGGAGTCGAGGGCTGGCATCGTGCGACGCAACTCACGGCGCGTTTTTCCGCCTTTGTATTCTTGAGCGCGTTTCTCGCCGGACCATTGGCGCGCATCTCGGCGTCCGCGACGACGCGCGCGCTTCTGCGTGAGCGACGGGGCATCGGTCTCGGGTTTGCCGGTGCACACTTTGTTCATTTGGCGGCCATCCTCACCTACTTCGCCAAGGGCGGAATCAGGCCGCCGATCTTCGTCCCTATCTTGGGCGGCTTCGGTTACCTCCTGATCGCACTTATGGCAGTCACCTCGAATGATCGGGCGGTGCGTGCGCTTGGCCGAAACTGGAAACGCCTGCACACGCTCGGCATCTACTACATCTGGCTAATTTTTGAACTCACGTATCTGGGTCGTTTGATGGATCCGAGGCGGCATGCGCCGATCTACTACGTGATGACCGGCCTGTTCGTCGCCGCGCTTGCAGTTCGCCTGGCCTCGAGGCGCATCGGGCGGACGCGGATGGAGAATCTTGAATCGCGCGCGGAAAAAGTGCGCGCTGTATAAGGACCCTCACCTTCATCCTCTCCCTCGCAGGGAGAGGAAATACATTGGGGTGGCAGATCACTTCACGCCGGGGAAACTTAGGGTGAAGCCGCCGTCTACCATTATTGTTTGCGCGGTCAGGTAGCTGGCGGCTGGCAGGCAGATCAGGCAGGCGAATCGCGGCTATCTCGTCGAGGGTTGGGAGGCGTTTCAGGGCGGAGCGTTCGGCGCATCGGCGCTGGAAGTCTTCGTAATTGTCGCCGAGGTAGTTCGCGTAGAAGCGGGCGGAGTCGGTGTCGATGTAGCCGACGTTGAGGCCGTTGACCGTGATGCCGCGCGGGCCGAGCTCGAAGGCGAAGTCGCGCACCATGCTCTCGAGCGCGGCCTTCGCGGCGCCGAGCACGCCGTGGCCGGGCAGATTACGAATCGAATCGATCCCGGAAATCATCAGCACGCGCCCGCCGTCGCTCATCACGTGGCTTGCTTCCTGGACGGCGGCGACGAAACCGTTGACGCTCAGTGCAAAGGTTCGCGCGAGATTGTGCGGCTTGGTTTCGAGCAGCGGTTTGAACGCGGTTGCGGCCGCGTTCGCGACCAGGATGTCGAGACCGCCCAGCTCAGAGGCGGCGCGCGTGACCATCGCGCGCACCTGCGCCTCGTCTTCGAGGTCGGCCTTGACGAGGATCGAGCGCGGCGCGATCGCGCGGACTTCGTCGAGCGTCTTCGCGGCGCTCGCTTCGTCGCGGCGATAGTTCATCGCGACGGTCGCGCCGAGGCGCGCGAGGCCGAGCGCGATGGCGCGGCCAAGGCCGCGAGTGCCGCCGGTCACGATCGCAATCTTGCCGTTGAGGTCGTGGTTGCTCATCAGAGTTACGAATTCAGATTGGCGTAGAGGATTTTTCGAATGTCTTCTGCGAGCGAGGCGCCGTCTGCGCGTAGCTTGCGGGAGTTGAAGCCCTTCAACTCGACGCTTAGCGTCAGCTCGGCGTCTGCCAGGTCGGCGGCCGTCGCGAATGCGACGCGGCCGCTCTCCGGCGTCCGCGTTTCCGCGATGACGGCGCCGCCGCGCCCGTGAATCGTGACGCGCGCGCCGGCGAGCGGCGGATGCTCGCCGTCGGGCAGGAAGTCATTGTCCAGCACGGTGACGCGGATGCTGCGCAGGTCGCGCGCGCGCTCGATCTCGACCCGTAGATCGCGCAGATAAATCATCGGCTCGGCGAACACGCCCTGAATTCCCGCGCGCTCCGGCTCGCGCGCCGGGTTGGCCTTCAACTCGACGCGCTGCGCCGCCATCCCGTGGTCGGAGGTGACGACGAAAAGCGTCGATTCGAGCAGGCCGCGCGCGCGGAGCATCTCGAGCACCGCGCCGATCCGTTTGTCGGTGCGATAGAGCGCCTCGCGCAGGCCGTCGTGATGCGGGCCGTAGTCGTGGCCGGCGCCGTCGGTCAGCACGAACTCGTGCGCGACGAACACCGGCGCGTTGCCGTTGTTGCCGCAATGTTCGAACAGATTGATCACCTGCGCCATGCCGCGGATATCGACGACCTCTTCGCGCGTCATCCCGGGCAGGTTGTCCGCGGCCCATCGAGGACTCACGTCACCGATCATCTCGGCTGTGAGCGCCTTGAGGCGCGTCTTGTCGCCGACGATTCGACGCTCGAACACCGCATGATCGGCGCCGCGTCCTTGCGGTTCATGGATCGAGGCGGTGATCGTGTGCGGACCGCCGGCGCGCTTGAACGCCTCGTAGAGCGTCTCGACGTCGTGATTCAGGTAGCGCTCGGTCTCGAAGACGTTGCCCTGGATCGGCACGGTCTCGCGATGCTCGCGCAGGTGGAAAGTTGGATTGACGACATCGTGATGCCCGCACCATGCACCTGTCAGAATCGTCGAGTGGCTGGGCCACGTGATGCTCGGGAAGTTAACGATCGAGCCGTGCGAGAGCATCGCGCCGCGCTCGACGAGGCCGGCGAGATTTGGAATCGCGCCGGGATTGTGGTCGAGCTGATGGCGCAGTTCCGAATGCGACAGGCCGTCGAGCAGGAACATATAGACGCGCGCGGGGGGCGTCGCCGCGATGTCGATAATTTCGTCGAGCGGATTGCCGTCCTGGCGCTTGAGATAAACCTCGGCGGGCGATCCCGACGCGTCGAGGCCCGCGATTTTGGGGAGTCCCGCGATGCGCGCAATCGTCGGGGCGACGTCGACCTGGCGGGCGTTCAGCTTGAACAGGCCGCGGCGGACTCCGGGACCGCTGAACACCAGCGGCGCGCGGCATTGCACGACGTCAAGCGCGCCGTGCTGCCCCGGCTGGATTCCGTAGGCGTAGGCTTTGGGGCTGACAATCAAGTCGGGCGCGCGCGGACTGTCGAAGAGCTGCGCGATTCGCTCGTAGGCGTAAGGATGGCTCATCACTTGGGGCTCAAACCACGCGCGATTGGGATCGTCGGTGCGATTGCCGCTGCGGGCGGCGGCGTCGAGTTCCTCGTCGATGGTGGAGACGATAAACGGATCCTGATTTGCGACCGGGTTCTCGCCGATTTGCTCGACGACTTCGAATGACAGCGCACCGCGTTGGTCGGCGAAGCGCTTGAAGCGAAGCATCCCGCGCCGCGACCACACTTCGTACGCGTCGGCGCGCCACGTGATTGCGAGATCGACGTAGTCGGCGGCGGGAGTCTCGGCGAGCAGCGCGAGGATCGTCGCGTCGCCGGAATCGTACTGATGCGGATCGAGTCCCTGTCCGCCGCGACGCTCGGGTCCGTATTCACGCCGTTGGTCGGATTTTCGATTCATATTTCGCGGAGTCTCCCTGCTGAGAACATTGCGCCGCGCGACATAACGCGCGCAAGCCAGCTACGGCGCACTGAATAATGTTTCATTCACATTCGGAGGCCCGCCGGCGAGGATTGCGCGTGCGCGCATATTCCCGCAATAGTGAAACCCCCAACGGGGAAAGGCAATCGGTATATGGCGCTCAACGAAGAATTCGAATCACGAATCGGAAAAGGCACCAAGGCTTCGGGCAAACTCCACTTTCGCGGCCCGGTAAAAATCGAGGGCGAAGCGGAAGGCGAGATCACCGGAGAAGAAGTCGTAATCGCAACCGGCGCGGTGGTGAGCGCGCGAATTTCCGCTAGCAAGGTGACGATTGCCGGCGCGTTCAGCGGCGAAGTGACGGCGCGCGAACGCGTGGAACTGATGCCGACGGCGCGAGCGCAATGCACGATCAGCACGCCGAGCCTGGTGCTCAACGAGGGCGCGCAGTTCGACGGCGACTGCAAGATGCCGGCGAAGAAGCTCGCTGCGTAAGCAGCAATCCACTTAATTTAATGTGAAACCCGCGGTGGGTTTCACACTTCCTTCGGCAGGGGTGACCCCTGCACCCGGTACCAGGAGAAGATGCGGGACTTCGTCCCTGTTAGGAGGGGTTAGGGGTTAGGTTCCCGTTCATCGTGGCTCGCCTTCGAGACCAGGACGGTTTCGACGCCGCGCGAATCGCGCCGACGTCGCACGACGCCCGCGTCATCGATCTCAATTTCTTCGGCGTCGCCCATCCGCGGCTCGTAAATCCACAGATGCGGATCGTTGCCACGCTGGCGGCATGACTGCTTGCTGGTGGCGGCGACGAGAGTATTCGGATCGATTGCGGCGACCCGCCCGGTCCATCGCGTCTGCTTGCGTTCGCGAATATGCGCGATCGTGAGCGCGCGGAAGATGACGAGGTCGGCGTCCACTTCGCCGTAGCGGCCGAGCTTGGTGGTCAGATCGTTATGACTGCCACCCGCGCCGACGCTGCCGCGGAGAAAGTTGTCGGCAGATTCGTAAGTTGCGTTGCGGGTGAAAGGGCCGCGGCTGTAGCTGACCGCAACGCGACGGACGAGGCCGGCGTCGTCGAGTTCGGCTTCGACTTCGTAAACGTTGGAGCCGCTCGCGGGACGCCGGATGCCGCGAATCATCCCCCAGGCGAGAGTTTCAGTCTCGACGGCTATCAACTCGCGGGCGCGCCGGAGCTCGTAGCGGAAGTCACCGTCGGCAATGAGCATGCTCGAAAGCTAACCGCTCGGATGAAAGCGAACAAGTTTGCCAGCGTTGGCAAGTTGGGCCATTGTGGCGGCTCGAAGTCCGGTGTTGCCGGGCTCGCATATCGAAGAGGACGCAGGATCCGATGAACTGGCAGGAGCATTACCGATCGCGCACGATTTCGCCCGACGAAGCGGCCGCAATGGTGAAGCCGGGGATGCGGGTGGATTTTCCGCTGGCGGCGGGCACCGTGATGCAGCGCGCGTTGGCGGCGCGGGGCAAGCAGATCGACGGCGTCGTCGATGTGCGGATGTCGTCGCCTTTAATCGACCCGGGATGGCTGAATGGCGACGTCGCGTCTCATTTCAGGATCGAGTTCGAGTTGTTCATCGGCAACCTTGGACGTCCGGTGCATGACCGGCAGGCGGCCACGTACCTGCCGAATTTATTTTCGACCGCCTTCAAGCCGCATGACGAGCGGCCGGCCGAAGACAAGCCGATAGATTTCGCGTTCGTCAACGTGACCACGCCCAACGCGAAGGGCTTCGTTAGTTTCGGGCCGCATCAGTGGAACAAGCGGATGTACGCGCGGCGCGCGCGGCACGCGATCGCGGAAGTTGATGCGAGCATGACGCGCACCTACGGCGACGTTTACATGCACGTCTCGGAGTTCGACTACTTCGTCGAGGGGACGCCGCCGCCGCCCGATTTGAAGGTGATCGAGAGTGCGCTCGCAGCGATGGACCGCGAAAAGCGCGAGGGCATCCGCGCGATCATCGCGGAAGTCGGCGTCGAACGCATCTGGCCGATCGTCCAGTACCTGCAACGCACTCAAGTTGCGGATTTGCGCGTGCTGCTTGGCCTGACTCCGCCGCCCGCGGAGTTCAAAGCGGTGGCGGGATACTTGAGCGAACTCGTCGAAGACGGCGCGACGATCCAGATTGGAGTCGGCGATCCCAGTTCGCAGATGCCGCGCCTGGGCGCCTTCGACGGCAAACACGACCTTGGGCTGCATACCGAGATGGTCGCGCCGGGAATCGCGCGGCTGGTCGACGCGGGAATAATCAACGGGCGGCGCAAGACAATCCATCGCGGTAAGGCGGTCGCGGTCGCGTGGTCGGGCTCGGATCCGGACGACTTGCGGATAATCGACGACAACCCGGCCTTCGAGCTTTACGATCCCGAGTACGTGCTCAAGCTTGCGACGGTTGCCGCGAATTATCGGCAGACGTCGATCAACAATGCCATCAGCGTCGATCTGACCGGGCAGATCAACTCGGAGAGCGTGCTCGGCGCGCGGATGATGAACGGGACGGGCGGGCAGCCGGAGACTCATATCGGCGCGTTTCTATGTCCGGGCGGACGCGCGATCACGCTGCTGCAATCGACCGCGGTGGGCGGCGCGATTTCGCGCATCGTGCCGCAACTCGAAGTTGGCGCACTGGTAACGGTGCCGCGTTATTTCGCCGACACGGTCGTGACCGAATTCGGAATCGCGCGGCTACTGGGCAAGAACCATCGCGAGCGCGCCGCCGAATTGATCGCGATTGCCCACCCGGACCATCGCGCCGAGTTGCGGGAAGCCGCAAACCGGCTGTTCGGTTGATTCGTCAGTAGAAGCAGGAGGCGGAGATGCCAACACCCAACGTCGCTCGCGTCCGTGAAGATCAGATCGATGTCGCTGCCAGCATCCTGGCGCGCGCGTTTCAGCTCGATCCGCCGATGATCTACACCGTGCCCGACGCGGCGGAGCGCGCGCGTCTGCTCCCCTCCTTCATGAAGACGTTCGTTACTTACGCCTCGATGTTCGGCAAGCCGCTCACGACCGCTGAAAAGCCCGAGGCTGTGGCGCTGTGGCTGCCGCTCGATGATCTCCGCGATACTCCGGAGCGCGATCATCAGGCCGGCATCGATCAGATTCCCGCGATATTCGGCGCCGAGGCATTCAGGCGGATGATGCACATCGCAAAAATCTCCGAGCGTTTCCATCTGCAGGCCGCGCCCGGGAAGCATCTGTACCTGCAATTCCTGGGCGTGGAGCCTGCGCGCCAGGGTCAGGGCCTGGGCAGCGCGCTTGTCCGAGCGATGTTGCAGCGGGCAGACGCTGAACGCATTCCATGCTACCTCGACACGTTTCAGCCGCGGAACGTCCCGCTCTATCAAAAGCACGGTTTCGAAATCACGATCGAGGAAGTAGAGCCGAACAGCGGTGTGCGCGGTTGGGGGTTTATCCGCGAGCCGCGCGGGTGATCACTGAGGAGCGAATCGAGAGGACGCTCGTCCGAGTTGCGGGAAGCGGGCACCCGCTGATTCGCGTCAGATTGTTCCAAAGCACCAAAAACAGCGCCAATTCAGTGCTGAAATAGCGCAAGTGGGGATTGGTGTATTCTACCGAGCTTGACCCTAAGCCAGAAATAGGCCAATAAGGGGGTCTATAGCGTAGTTCGCCTTTTGTGATAGTCTGTTTGCCAGCCTAAGACCGGATAGGCTAATTAAAGAGGTCAAGAACGAATGCCGTCCTCAACAAAAGTGCTGACTGTCAACGAGCTGGCCGAATACCTGCGCGTGCATCGCTCGACAATTTACCGGCTGCTCAAGAAAGGGCAACTGCCCGGCTTCAAGATCGGGAGCGACTGGCGCTTCAACGTCGAGGTAATCGACCAGTGGCGGCTGCGCCAGGGTCCCGGCGTGCTGGAAGAGGAAACCGTGGAATAGCGACAGTCGGCCAGCGCGCAAAATCCGCTACTCGTTCCGCTCTGCCCTGAAAATTTTTCATTTCAAGCTGACGTTCAAATCGAATAAGTTGTCGCGCCCAGTCGCGCGCGGTTAGACTGCGAGCAACCAAGGGTTTCGGCGCTCGTAGAGTTGTCGTGCGCCGCGCAGGATAATCGCGCAGAATCATGCCGACCGAAATTTCCGCCAAGACGCGGCTGTTCACCGAATCCGTAATCCGCGAGATGACGCGGCGCGCGCTCAACTGCGGCGCGGTGAACCTGGCGCAAGGATTTCCCGACTTCGCGGCGCCGGCCGAAATCAAGCAAGCAGCGAAGCGCGCGATCGACGAGGAATACAATCAGTACGCGATCACCCACGGCTCGCCGAATTTCCGGCGCGCAATCGCGGACAAGGTGCGCAGTTACAACAGCATCGCGTGCGACCCCGACCGCAACATCACGGTGACCTGCGGCGCGACCGAAGCGATGATCGCGACGATGCTGGCGGTGATCAACCCGGGCGACGAGGTGATCATCTTCGAGCCGTTCTACGAGAACTACGGCCCCGACGTGATCCTGGCCGGCGCGACGCCGCGCTATGTGGCGCTGCGCGATCCGGATTTTTCGATCGATCGCGCCGAGCTCGAGGCGGCGTTCGGTCCGCGCACCAAGGCGATCGTGATCAACACCCCGCACAATCCGAGCGGCAAGGTCTTCACGCGCGCCGAGCTCGAAGCGATCGCAGAGCTATGCCAACGGCATGACACGCTGGCGATCACCGATGAGATATACGAGCACATCATCTATGGCGGCGCGCGGCATATCTCGATCGCGAGCCTGCCCGGGATGGCCGAGCGGACGGTCACGATCAGCGGTCTGTCGAAGACTTACTCGATCACGGGCTGGCGGCTGGCGTACGCGATCGCGAGCGAGAGAATCACCGCGGCGATTCGCAAGGTTCACGATTTTCTGACGGTCGGCGCGCCGCATCCGCTGCAGGAAGCCGGGGCCGTCGCACTGCGGATGCCGGAATCGTTTTATGCGGAGCTGACCGCGATGTACGAGCGCAAGCGCGGCGCGCTGCACGCGGCGCTCACGCGGGCGGGGCTGGAATGCAGCAAGCCCGACGGCGCGTACTACATCGTGGCGGAGATTGGCGGGCTCGGATTCAAGGACGACTTCGCGGCGGCGGATTTTCTGCTCGACGAAGTCGGAGTCGCCGCGGTGCCGGGTTCAAGCTTTTACCATCGGCCGGAATTGGGGCATCGCAAGATTCGATTCACGTTTTCGAAAAGCGACGAGACGATCGCGGCAGCCGCCGAGCGGCTGAGCCATCTGCAGGAGAAGCGTGGCGGCGCGACGAGCCTGAAATCCAGTCAGGCGGACTTCTTGCCGCCCTGGATGGTGCGCAGGCGCGGGCGCTCGATTCCACCCGACAGATAGACCAGCACGGTCCATGCGCTGCGCGTGAGCGGGTAACAGAGCAGCACGCTGCCGCAGGCGATAGCGCTGAGAATAAAAATCTCGACGGCGTCAGACAGGTGCGTGGTCAAGGCGAGAATCGCCCAGCAGACCAGGAACGAGCCGGCGGCCACCGCGAAGTCGAGGTACATCGCGCCGAGAGTCTCGCCCGGATCTTTCCAGAACACGACGTGGCATCGCGGGCATTCGCGATTCATCTTGAAGTGCGATCGGAAGATCGCGCCGTTTCGACACACCGGGCATCGGCAGTTGAGCGCGCACTTGATGAGCGCGGATGCGGAATCATTCGCCACAATTCTGGTATAACGACGTGACGCTCGTGAGGCCAGCGATCAATTTTTTTCAAGACACGCCTTTGGTGGCCGGCGGCTTTGGCTTCTCGTCGAGCAGAGGCGCCGGAGTTCCGGGCGCGGACTGAAATCCGTCGGGCAAATCGCGCGTCGGCGAGATACGAATCACAACTATCTGGCCTCGATCGAGCTTCGCGCGGGACGGACGAGCAAAGCCGATTCGTGCGAGCAGATATTTTTTTGGATACTCGGCGATGACCTGGTCCTGCAGCGTCTTGTCCGCGACGATTTCCGCTTTGCCGATGAACGCCGGGCCCGTGCGCGTGCCGATCCAGATGAGCGCGGGACTGCCGCGCTTGATTCGTTTGGCTTTCCAACTGGTCGGCGAGGTTTCAATCAGGACCTGGTTGTCGGCGGTCGTGATGAACCACACCGGCGCAGCTTTGCTCTGGTTGCCGTCTTTGCGAACCGTCGCAATATAGATGTAGGTGGCCTTGGCGAGCGCGTCGGCGTCGCGAGATGTAGTGGCAGTTGCGGCGGAAGTGGCGAGGGCCAACAAGAGAGCGCCGGCGGTCAACAAATGCGGAAGATTGGCAGCGGAAGTTTTCATGAAATGCTCCATCGTCAATCTCCGAGATAACGGCGACGCACGAAAACCTCTCCCAGGAATAACATGATTGCAAGGGGAATCAGCCACGGATCGGCGCTGCGGCGAAATGCCACGGTCTGCCCGCTGTGGCGCGCGATGGTCGCAGGCGTTGCGTCGAGCGCACCGTGCGTCGCGGTCGCGAGCCGGCGCAGCAGCTCGAGATTTGGCGGCTTGATGCGCAGTTCGGCGCTGTCGGCGGGAATCGAGCCGGCGGTTGCGAATTCGCGCTGCTCGAGGATTTTCTCGGAGTCGCCCGCCTTGAACATCAGCGTCGCGACGTACTTGCCGCGCGGCAGCGGGCCGACTTCGCCGCGATAGATCGAGGCGTCGGCCTCGGTCATGGCAACGTCGACCGCGCGGCCGGGGCCGGTGATCCGGCAGACCAGGTTGCTCGCCGGATCGGGATCGGCCTTTTCAGCCTCGACCGTAATCGAGCCGTCGGGCGCGCCGTGCACGCGCATCGTGAACATCCCGGAGTCGCCCTGGCGCATCGTCCAGCCCGCGAGCTGCGACCAGAATTCCACGTAACGGTTCCATCGAATCCAGCTGAGCGTGGCGAGTGAATCGGGATCGGCGGCGAAAATCGCGGCGCGGCCGAGTCCATATTGCCACGACGCGAGCAGCGGCGAAGTTTTGTCGGCGCGGGCGACCTTGAGCGCGACTTGCGCGCCGTCCTTGGCTTCTGTCGCGGCGAAAAAATCTATCGGCGGGATCTCATTGATGCCGATGCCGGAGAGCATCGTGCTCGCCTCGCCCGCTTCAACGGTGGTGCGATCGGATTTGCGCCGGTTCATCGCCTGGCGCGTCAACCCGACCAGCAGGAGCGGCAGCTTCTCGATATCCTGCACGCGATAGAAGATGCCGCCGGTCGCGTGCGCGAAGTCCTGCAGCAGCTCGAGATTGGCGAGGTCGGGGCCGATGCGGATGGTCGAGACGGGAATGTGCTGGCGGGCGAACTCGGCGATGAGATCGTCGTGGTCGTGATACTGGCGGTTGGTGTCGCCGTCGGTGAGGAGAATCACCTGGCGCACGGGAATGGCGCTTTGCAGGATCTCGCGCTCCGCGATTTCGAGCGCGTCCTTGAAGTCGGTCCCACCGCCGGGTTGCAGGCGATCGATGCGGCTTTCCAGCTCGCCGCGATCGTCGCCGAGCTGCTGCAGATGCGCGAGCACGTACGGCTGCGAATCGAAAGCGATCACGCCGGCGAAGTCAGTGTCGTCGAGCTGCCGCAGCAACGCGATCGCGGCTTCCTTGGCGTAGCGAATCCGCTCGCCGTCGCGCACGGCGGGATAGCGCGAGTCGTAGCTCATGGAGTTCGAGCGGTCGATGCATAGATAAACGGCGATCGGCTCGCGCGACGGCGGCGGCGGCTGCGGCATGAACTTCACTGGCAACGCCTTTTCCAGCTCTCCCCCCGCCAGCTTTTCTTCGCGCAGCGTGTCTCCCGTCGCGACCAGCCCGCCGCCGTAGTCGGCGACGTAGCGATTGAGCGCGTGCTGCGCGGCGGGCGTCAGCGATCCTTCGGGCACATCGTCCAGGAGCACGAGCTGATACGGCAGGTAGTCGGCAGGATGTTCGCTGAGGCTGCGCGGCGATACGAAATCAATCTGGTACTTGCGCATCTTGAGCGCGGTGACGAGACTTTCCGGCGGCGTAGTCGAAACGATCAGAATCCGCGGCGCACCGGTGACGGTAATCGCCGCCTCGACCCTGGAATTCAGCGCAATCCGCGGAGGAGCAATCGAGACCACCGCGCTCATCAAGTAGGCGCCGGCGCGGTCGAGCCGATACGGCAGCTCGAAACGGTTCAATCCCGGCTTCAGCGTGATCGATTCGCCGCCGACGGCCGCGTCGTCGCGGTAGAGCTTGAGCGTCGCGGCGACGGGATACTGCGATTCACTTTCGACGTCGATTCTGAACGCAAAGCGTTGATCGGCGCGCACCGCGTCCGGCGAGAAAAAATTGGTGACCGCGATTCTCTCGGTGGCCGACGGCGGAGGCGCGGCGGCGAAGATTCGCACGCCGTCCTCGAGCATCGCGGGAACCTCGGTCATCGCGGAATCCTCGGTTTCGTTGCCGTCGCTCAGCAGCACGATTCGCTTGTCCGCTTCCGGCGAGAACAGGCTCTCGGCCGCGGTCAATGCGCCGGCGATATTGGTGGCGCCCGCATCGGCGCCGTCGCCGAAATGTCCGAGCAGCCGAGGATCGGTCAGAGGCGCGAGCAGCCGCGCGTCGCGGCCAAAGCCGATAATTCCAAGCTGATCGCTCGGACTCATCGCGGACTTCAATTGTTCGACCTGGCGGCGCATCCAGTCCTGCTGGTCGGGCGACACCGAGCGCGACTCGTCCAGCGCCGCGACTATTGCGACGCTCTGCGCAGCGATCCGGCCCGGAATGCGAAGTCCCGCGAGCATCGCGACCAGAGCCACGACGCACAACGCGCGAAGAGTCGCAGCCATCGCGCCCGCCAGCCGGTAGCCGCCGCGCATCGCGAGAATTCCCGGCGTCGCGGCGAGCGGCACGAGGACCAGCAGCCAGAGCAGATGCGGCCGATCAAACATGGCGCATCCCCCAGCGGCCGGCGTGGCGGATCAGCATCGCGGATTCAATCGTCAGCGCCAGCAGCGCCAGCGCGATCAAAATGAAAACGAGCGGCTGCACTTGCCTGGGAGGTTGCGCATTCGACGCGGCCGCAGCCTTTTCCACCGGAGCGCTCGCCTCGGCCTGCGGTTTCGTACCCACGTCGGACTCTGCGGCGTCGTAATAATTCGCGAGGACCTGCGTCGTCTGGCGGCCAGACTCAACGGTGTAGCGCCCGGCCTGCAGCGGACGAATTCGCACGCGGCCCCACTTGTCGGCGGTGACTGTGCGAACGCTCGCGTCGGGCTGATTGACGCGCGCGGTTCCGGTCGCAGGAACGCTCACATCTGCGCCGGTGGATACGATCAAGATGTCGCGCGGCGCGGTCATCTGTTTGACGAGATCGACGGTCAGCACCAGCGCATCGAGATGATCGGGCGCGAGCAGAAGATGGTCGCGCACGTCGAAAGCGAGCACGCCGACGGGACCGTTTGCAGCGCGTCCGGCTGCGGCCAGCGGTATCGACGAATGCGCGGGACCCGCGGCGGTCGCAAGCAAATCCATCCATTCGGGAATCGCGACGACTCGGGTCGCGCCCAAAGGCATCGATTCGACCGCCGGCGATTCGTCCATCGCGTCGGCGCGAATGTTGGCGCTCGCCAGCGTTCCACTGACCGAGATTCCGATTCCGGCCGCGTACTGCGCATTCTTCGCCGCTGGCGGCGGATATATGAGGAGCGTGGACTCGGCCTTGACGGCAGGCAGATAGCAATCGTGCATGACGACGAGGTCGAGCGGCTTGGCGTCGGCGCCGGATGCGTTCGTGGGCGCTACGTACCTGGCGGGATCGGCGGTCTCGATCTGGAAATTCGCGTTGACGGCGAGCAGCACGCGCGCGATATCGTCGCGCACTGCGGCGTCCGGCGAGAGGACCAGTACGCGCGCCGCGCGATCGGACGGTGCGTAGGCGTAGCGGCTGTTGTCGGCGTCAATCGAATCCGAAGTCAGTATTCGCGCGTGCACCAGGCCGGCGGTCTTGAGCGGTTTGAAGAACACCACGACTTGTTCACGCGGCGCAAGCATCAGAGTCTGATGAGATTGCTCGTTGCCGTCGAGATCGATCGCCACTTCCGCGAGATGAGGCTTCGACGAGAAATTGCGAATCACCACACGGCCGCGGGTCGAGCCCGGGATGCCGGGATCGAGCGACACGATCGCCAGGTTGGAGTCGTCGGAGCCGACAAGGTGGAAGTTTATGCGCGCCGTCGAGCCCGCGTCGGCGAGAATCGCAGGCGCGGGCGGGCGATCGGCGAACAAATCGATTTCCGACGCGCCGCGTGCCCGAATCAATGCCGCTCTGAGAGCCGCGGTGCGAGCAGGCACCGCCATCGGAACCAGATCGCCGATCGCCTTGCGCAAATCAGCCAGGTTCGCCGTCTGCGGATGCTGCACCTGCGCCTCGAGTGCGTACGCGATAACGCTGAACTCGTCGCCGACCGGAGCTTGGTCGATAATCTGCATCGCCTGCGTGCGCGCCAGGTCGAGTCGCGTGCCGGAGCCTTCGCGCGCGCTCATTCCGGCGCCGAGATCGAACACCAGCGCATGGCTGCGGCCGTGGCCGGGCGACGGCGCCCTCATCACGTACAATCCCGCGATCGCGAGCGTCAGCGCAGTGAGCGTCGCCATCTCGAGCCAGAACAACGGGTCGATCCGCACGTGACGGACGCTCGCAACCGGCGCGGGAACTTCGTCGAACAGCATCAGGCTCGACACTTCGATCGTCGGGCGCGATCGCGAGCGCAGATAAATCAGCACCAGCAGCGCCAGGCTGAGGCCGTAAACGAAGTTGTCCGGACTGAGGATGCCCACGGCTATCTCACAATTCCGAGCAGCGGGAGTTCGCGTTCCATGAAGCTTTCAAGATTGCCCGCGCCGAACGCCCGCGCGTATGTAATCGCGTGCGCCGTGCAGATCTCACGGACGCGCGCGGCTATCTTTTCGACCTTGCGCCGCAGCGCGGCTAACGTCGTCGGGCCAATGACAGTCTCGCGGACTTCGCCGGTCTCCGCGTCACGCACGCGAAACAGTCCCGCTGGATACGCGGCGGTAGTCTCCTGTTCGCCCATGACGTGGACAACTTTCACATCGTGGCGGGCTGCCACCAGCCGCGCGAGCGCGTCCTCGACGTCGATTTCATTGACGAGAAAGTCCGAGATGAGGATCACCGTACCCGCGGGCCGGCGCTGCAGCAGCAATTCATCGACTGCCGCGCCAAGGCGGGTGTCGCCGCCCGCTCTCACCGAAGTCACGAACGGCTTGAAATTCAAGTACGACTCGCGACGGCGATGGAACGGCGTTGCTTCGAGCTTCATGGTCCCGCGATGCATCGAGAACGAGCCGATCCGCACCGCGTCGTTGTCGGCCATGCCGATGTATGCGAGCGATGCGCCAATCGCCAGCGCGAGCCCTAGCTTGTCGTCGCGTTCGGGCAATCCCATCGACGCGCTCGCATCGACCAGCGCGGTGACCTCGACCTGGCGATCGGCGCGATACGTTCGCAGCATCAATTCGTCGAGCCGCGCGAACGCATTCCAATCGAGGAATCGCAAATCGTCGCCGGCCGCGTACTCCTTGAAATTTTCCGGCTCGATTCCGAGCCCTTGGATTCTGCCCAGCGTGCGCTGGCCCGTGCGCACGGTGCGGGCCCGCTGGATACCAAGCACCAGGCGATCGAGTTTGCGCAGATACTCCGGCTCGAACGCGCGTGCCTCGAGCATCGTCGATGGCCTATACTTTCGCGGCGCGAACCGACTTGATGACGCGCTCGACAATGTGCGCGGCGTCGATTCCGTCGGACAGCGCGGCGTAGTTGAGCATGATGCGATGGGCGAGCGCCGCGACCGCAACGCGCTCGATATCTTCACGCGCGATATTGGCGCGCCCGTCGAGCAGCGCACGCACCTTGGCGCCCAGGATCAGCGCCTGCGCGCCGCGCGGGCTGGAGCCGAACATCACGTAGCGATTGACCATCTCGTCGTGCACGGCCCTTGCCTCGTCAGTCACGAAGCGCGAGTTCTGCGGCTGCGTCGCTCGCACCAGCCGCGCGGCGTAAGTCTCCATAGCGGGGGCGGCCATCACTTCGCGCACCAGTCTTTTCAGCGCCTCGATTCGCTCGGGCGCTTCGGCGTGATGGAACACCGCCTCGATCCCGGCTTCTTCGGGGCCGGTCGTCGACGAGATTATTCGCGTCAGCTCGCCTTCGTCGGGATAGTTCAACCGCACTTTGAACAGGAAGCGATCGAGTTGCGCCTCGGGCAGCGGATAAGTGCCCTCCATCTCGATCGGGTTCAGCGTCGCCATCACGAAGTACGGCGGCTTGAGGCGATAGGTCGTGCCCGAGACCGTGACCTGCAACTCGGCCATCGCCTCAAGCAGCGCAGACTGCGTCTTGGGCGTCGCGCGATTGATTTCGTCGCCCAGCAGGATATGGCAAAACGCAGGCCCCGGCTGAAAGGTGAACTCGCGACGCCCGTCTTCGCTCGACAGGATCACGCGCGTGCCGGTGATGTCGGCGGGCATCAGATCGACGGTGAACTGAATTCGGTTGAAGCTGAGATTGAGCGCCAGCCCCAGCGTTTTTACCAGCGTCGTTTTGCCGGTGCCGGGCACGCCTTCGATCAGCACGTGGCCGCCCGCGAACAAAGCCGACAGCAACTCCTCGACGGCCTGCTCGTGCCCAATGATCAGCTTGTGGATCTCGGCCTGGATACGCCGAAACGTCCGGGCGAAATCCGCCACCGTTGGCGTTTCCGCCAGCACCTCGCTCATCTTTCGAATACCCGCTTGATTGTACTGCGATCGTCGGCCGGTACCGCGGCGCGCGCGACCGGCTCGTCCGGCTCCTGGTTCAGGTTGAGCGGAGTGCGCACTTTGGGCGGAACGTAAGCGTGGCCAGCGCCCTTCGCGCCGTGATCGAGGGGCCGCGCTTCGATTGCGATCTCAAATCCCTCGGTGCCGAGCTTCGACGGCGCGGGCGCGCCGAACAGGCTGTCGGGATCGGCGCCAACCCCGTGCGCCTCACCGCCGTTGCTGCTGTTCTCGCCGCTTTGCTGGATGCTGCGATCGGCCGCGCTGTCGTCCTTATTGGGGTTGTCCTGACCCGAGTTCGATTCCACGCTCGCCTCACCTGTTCCGCCGGGCGAGGGTTGCGCATTGGGCTGACGCGAATCGTCTTCCGGCGGCAAATTTACCTCGCCGCTGGACTTCGGCTGGTCAGGTTTGAACTGTCCGGCTACCTCGCCATGCCGATTCTTCTGCGCATCGGGCGCGCGATGAATTTCATTTTGATCCCGGTCGCGGCCCGCGTCCGCCAGCCGCAGGTTGAGCCGCCGATTCGACGCCGTCTGCTGCCCTGTAAGCTTGCTCTGTAGTTTCCCGGCCATGTCGCGCGCGCGATTTACCAGCTGGTTGAGCGAATTGCTGGCGACGTCGCCGCCCGCGGCGTTCTCCCGCGCCAGTTTGTCTTCGAGTCGCCGCATGGTCGCGGGATCGGCGGTGACCGGCATCCCAGATTCATCGCCCGGCTCGGCAGGCCGCAAATGCAAATCGTCGAGATCGACCGTCAGGTCGTCGTCGCCGACCCCGGGAATGATCTGCGGCGCATGCTTGATTTTTGAAATCGGAAACGCGAGCGCCGCCAGCAGCAGCGCGCCTGCCAGCGGATAGATCGCGCGCGACACGCGCCGCCGTTCGACCTTAGACGGCGCGAATTCGTCCTGGTAAGCGAGCGTATCTTCGACCAGGTACGACCAGAGCGGTCCGCGCCCATCGCGATGCGCGAGCGCGACGATCGTCGAAAGGCGTCCCTTCAGCTCGGCGCGATCGTCGGCTACCGCGGCGGCATGCACCGCGCTCGCACGCATCCGCCACCCGGCGGCCATCGCGCCTGCGACGCCGGCGGCTGCGACGATCATCAACGCCACCGCGCCAATCAGGAAGACGAGCGGCGACACCAGGTACGCACCGGCAAAAATGGCGGCGGCCGCCGCGATTACGATCGCGAGCGTGTAGAAAATCGCGTGCTGCAATGCCAGTGAGTTCAGTCGCAGCCGAACGGAGCCGACCCGGCCCAGGATGTACCCGAGTTTCTCGTCAGCCCGCCTGTCTTGTGAGGGAAACGACATCGAAGGCGCCAAGCGCGTGGATCGAGGATAGTTTAGCCCCGCCAGTCACGCAACGACGAATCACCGGCGCGTTTGCCGCAGTCAAAAAGACTAAAACGTCCAGCCGACAATCGATTTCAGGAATATTCCGTTGCTCGCCTGCGTCACTCCGATTCCCACGCCGAGGTTGAGCTCGAGCTGCGGGAGGAAATCGAAATTCAGCGCCGGCACGATGAAGTGCTGCTGCTCCTGCACCTTTGCGAGCGGCTGAATCGATCCCATGTCGCCGTAGTATTCGACCGCCGGCGAAAGCCAGCGATTGAGCTTGTAGACCAGTTCGCCCGACGGATCGAATTGAAAACCTCGATGTGCCCCCGGACCGCTGAATGGATCCTCGAACGCAAAGTTCCCCACCAGCCGAAATCCCTTGAAGCTGGTGCCGACGATCGGGCGAAGTTCCAGCGTCGTCGGATTTTCCTCGGCCGCGTGCCGCATGTAGTCAAGCTCGATATTGCCACCGAACTGCACCGGCCACTCGAAGGTCTGCGGAATTCCGAAATGCACCTTCGTGCGCGAACCCGAGTATTCGTAGTCGCCGTTCGAGAGCTTCGCGGTACAGAAGTACTGCCCGACCTCGAGCCAGCGGATCACTCCGTACGTGCCCTCGAGGGTCTCGCGTATCTGGTGTACGTCCATCTGGCTTTTCGCCAACTGCCCGGTCGCGGTCGAGGTCGTGTTGGAATGCAATTCGAGCGTCAAATGATCGACCGGAGCCGTGTCCGTGTCGTAAATCTGGATTTCGTAGAAGTCGATCGCATGCGACGGACTTGCGGCGGCGAGCATCGCGGCCATGCTCAATGAGAGCGCGAAAATATAGCGGACGTACTTCGTCACGCGCGTCTCGCAGGAAATTCTCTAGCGCGATTCCTTGAGGCCGGCGTCGTCAGCCGCTCCCAAAGCAATCGCGGACCAGTCCAGATCGGAGCGCCCCTTGGCAATCGCTGAGACAAACCTGTCGCGCAGCAGGCTCGCCGTCGGCATCGGCGCGTTCGCCGCACGCGCGGTTTCAAGCACGAGGTCGATGTCCTTCAGTCCGAGTGGCAACCGGAATCCCGCCGGCGTAAACCGCCCGTGCGCGATTATGGGGCCGTAGCCCTGGTAGACCGGAGCCGCAAAGATCGTCTTCGCCAGCATCTCGAGTGCGGCCGCCGGGTCAACGCCGCTCTTGCGCATCATCGCGACCGCCTCGCCCATCGCTTCGAGCGCCGCCGCGATCATGAAGTTGCCCGCGAGCTTCACCACGTTCGCCGCACCGGGGTTGTCGCCGAAGTCGAATACCTCCTGCCCCATCGCCTCTAGAATCGGTTTGACCTTTGCCTTCGCGTCGGCCTGCCCCGAAACGCAGATCCGCAACTGCTTCGCTTGTGCCGCGTTCGGCCGCCCGAACACGGGCGCGGCGACCATCACGCTTCCGCGCGACTCGTGATACGCGGCGAGTTCGCGCGTCGTCGCCGGCGACACCGTACTCATCGAGATGTGAATTCCGTCCGGCGCAAGATGCTCGGCGAGCGCATCCTCCCCGGTCACCAGCGCCTTGACCGAGGCGTCGTCCGCAAGCATCGACACGACGATGCCGCCCGGATGCGCGACGTTGCCGGCGCGGGCCGCGCGATGCGCTCCCCTGGCAACGAGAGGCTCAGCCTTCGACCCGGTTCGGTTATAAACCGTCAGATGGAACCCCGCGGCGAGCAGGTTCGTCGCCATCGGCAGACCCATCGCACCCAGTCCTACGAATCCGATTTTCTGTGTCATGAATTCAAGCTATCACTCGGCCCGTCTGTCGCAATGAATTCGACGGCGCGATGACTCGGCGCTCAGCGCGAGTGCACGACTCCTATCCGCGGGCATAGCGACGCGATTTTGCATCGCGAGCACCACGGTGACGTCGGATGGCAAATCGTCTGGCCGAACGCGACCAGGATTCCGTTGTACTCAATCCAATGCTTCGCGGGCAGCACCGCGCGCAACGCAATCTCCGTCTTGTCGGGAGTCTTCGTGCTCACCAGGCCCCATCGATTCGAGATGCGATGCACGTGAGTGTCGACGCAGATGGCCGGCTTCGCGTACGCCTCGGTCACGACCAGGTTCGCGGTCTTGCGCCCGACTCCCTTGAGCGTCAGCAGCGCGTCGATCTCGTCGGGCACGCGTCCGTCGAATTTGTCGATCAGGTCGCGGCAAATCCCGCGAATGACGCGCGCCTTGGTGCGATAGAACCCCACCGGAAAGATTAGCCGCTCGAGCGTTTTCGGCGACAACCTGAGAATCGCCTCGGCCGTATGCGCTCGCGCGAACAATCGACTCGACGCCGCCGCCGTCGTCGCGTCCTTGGTGCGCAGACTCAGGATGCACGAGATCAGAGTCCGGAACGGATCGCGATGTTGCACCGCGATTAAGCTCACAATCGGCGCATTCCACGACGGTGCCTCGCGCCTCAGCACCTTCAGCACATGACTGACGCCGCGCGCATCGAGCGGCGCCGCCCGCCGCGCCGCCGAAGCTTTCTTGAGTGATGGCATCCGTCGATCCATCGAGCGATCTATCACGCATGCGTCCGCCGCTGCGACCAGCCGCCTTTTCGAGTGGTTGACGGCGCGCGCGTGGCGTAGTTCCTTCTAGTCGTGATCGAAATCCTTAATCGCCTCGCCAGACCGATCGCGATTGCTGCGGCATGCATCCTGGCCTGCTCGACGATTTGCGGCCCGGCTTTCGCCGCCTCGCCGTCGGCCACGCCCAATGTCCTGCCCGCTGGGTCTATGGGCGTGTCGCCGGCGCCGCCGCCGCAGCCGATCAATTGGGATCGGGTCACGCAGGAAGCGACCGACCTGCTGTCGAAGTACATCCAGATCAACACGACCAATCCGCCCGGCAACGAACTCGGCGCGGCGCGGATGCTCAAGGAAAAATTTCTGACCGACGGAATTCCCGCCACCACCTGGGAGCCGCAACACGGCCGCGGAATTGTCGCCGCACGCCTGCGCGGGATCGGTAAGCATAACAAATCGATCATCCTGCTGAGCCACATGGACGTGGTGCCGGCCAATCCCAAGGAATGGGAAGTGCCGCCGTTCTCGGGCACCGTCAAGGACGGGAAAATCTGGGGGCGCGGCTCGATCGACGACAAGGGCCCCGGCGTGATCGAGCTGATGGCGATGCTCGCGATCAAGCGCGCGGGCATCCTGCTCAACCGCGACGTGCTGTTCGTCGCCACCGGCGATGAGGAAGAAGGCGGCAAGAACGGCGCGGGATGGTTCGTCGATCACGCGAGCAGCGTTTTCGCGGACGCCGGCTATTTGATCAACGAAGGCGGCGGAATCCGCGCGCTGTCTGACAACAAGCGCAAAGTCTATGTGGTGTCGGTCACTGAAAAGACTCCGCTGTGGCTCAAGCTTACCGCCAGCGGACCGGCAGGACACGCGGCCGATCCGCCGGCGGAAACCGCGGTCACGCGGCTGGTCCGCGCGTTGGATAAATTGAGCGACTACAAAACGCCGATCCATGTCATCGGACCGGTGAATGATTACTACCACACGATGGCCGAGCTCGATCACGGCCCCAAGCAGCAGCTCGACCTCGCCGCCGCGCTCAAGGATCCCGAGTACCTCAGGAAGTTTCTTTCCGATCCCGGTCAGAACGCGCGGGTGCGCGACACGATCACGCCCACCGTGCTGTCCGCGAGCCAGAAGACCAACGTGATCTCCGAGACAGCGTACGCCGAGGTCGATTGCCGGCTGCTGCCCGGCACCGATCCCAAGACGGTCTTGAGCGACATCAAAAAAGTGATCGGCGACGACACTATCAAGATCGATACGATCCTGAACTTCCCGCCAATCTCGTCGCCGTCGCGTTCGCCCCTGATGTCGGCGATCGAGACTCTCGCCAAAGCGCACGACGATGCCACCGTTGTGCCGTCGATGATTATCGGATTCACCGACAGCCACTACTTCCGCCAGAAGAAGGTCGTCTCCTACGGTTTCATCCCGGTCGAAGTTCTTCCCGCCGAAGGAAAAGGCGTTCACGGGATCAACGAGCGCATCGGCGTCAAAGAACTCGCCGACGGAATTCAGCGGATGGTCGAGTTGCTCAAGATTTTCGGAGGCCGGCAGTAGGTGTTGCGATGATTCGCGCCGGCGTCGGTTTCTCGACCGCGCGCAATCCGCGGAGCGCCGCCGCGGAGGCGACAGCCGCCGCGCTTGCGCAGGCGGGGCTTAGCCGCGCGACCGGAGCGCTCTGTTTCGCGACGACGGCGTACGGCGCCGCGTATCCGATGATCCTGCGGACGGTGGCTTCCGAAGCGCACACGCGCGAAGTCGCGGGATGCTCGAGCATGGGCGTCATCGCCGGTGAGACCGAAATCGAATCCGGCCACGCGCTCGCCGTGCTGGTTTTCGGCGGCGACGAAGACGAGATCCGCGCCACCCGATTCTTCGTGCCGACGCTTCGCGGCCGCGCCGCTGGCGTGGCGGCTGACGTGGCCTCTGCAGTGCGCCCACAGCTTGGCAAAACGAACCTGCTGATTCTCTTCGCCGATACTTACAACTTCGAGGCCGAAGCGACGCTCGATGCGCTCGCGGCCGAATTGCCAGGCGTGGCGATTGCCGGCGGCGGCGCGAGCGAGGACGGCTCGATCGGCGAGACGTTCGTGTTTTGCGGCGACACGATCAGCTCGAACGCAGTCGCCGGGATGCTGCTTTCCGGAGACTTCGAGCTGACGATGGCAAACTCGATCGCATGCGGCTTGATCGGCACGGCGCATCGCGTGACCGCCGCGCGCGACAACATTCTTATCGAACTCGACGGCCGGCCCGCTTACGAAGTATTCGCCGAAGCAGCCGGTCCCCTCGCCGCCGATCTGCGCCGCGCACTCGCCTACGTCTTCATCGCGATTCCAGTGTACGAAAACGCGCAGACAATCGAGCGCGGACAATTTGTCGTGCGCAATATCGTCGGCGCCAGCGAGGAGCACGGCGTAATCGCAGTCGCGTTTCAGCCCAAAGTCGGCGACGCCGTCGGCTTCGTGCTGCGCGACGCCGAGCGCTCCCGCGCGGACTTGAAGGCGACGCTGGATGAGTTGAGCGACCGCCTTGACAACAAAACGCCTCCCGCCTTCGGCCTGTACTTCGATTGCGTCTCGCGCGGCGCCGGCCTGTACAACATCCCCGGCCACGATTCCGCCTACATCAGGCGAGCGCTTGGCCCCGTTCCGATAGCGGGATTTTTCACCGGATTCGAAATCGGCCGGCTCGCAGAGCAGACCTCGCTGCTGCAATACTCAGGCGTCCTCGCGCTGATCTCGGGGAAAAAATTGCACAGCTAACGCTGCTCGCGCGTCTTCTGATTCCCTCCCACGTTCGTCGGGGGAGGGTTAGGGAGGGGGGGCAACTGTGCGGCGATTGTCTGTCGCGCCGCACAGTTTGAATCTGGGAAAATTTGGTCCCCCACCCGCCGCTCGGAGACGAGCGTCGGCCGCGTGTCTGTGACACCCCCCGACGAACGTGGGAGACAGTATCAGCGGAGCTTGCGCGTCACCAGCATCGCGATTCGATAGGTGAAATACAGTTCGCCGTCGATTCGAACCGGACGCGCACCGCTTAGATCTTCTTCCGCGTCCCGCTCGACCATCGCAATCGCCTTCGCCGCGCGCTCCGGCGACGTATGCGCCGCCTTGATCCATTGCGATACCGCGATGCGGTAGCCGTGCGACGTGAATCGCACGATCTCGAGGCCGGCCGCGCCCATCATGCGGACAAGTTCGCTCATCGCGAGCGCACTCGTATGCGACGTGTCGCGCAGCCGCTCGAATTGGTTGTAGTATGCGGCGCGCTCGGGCTGCTCGCTGGCAATCAAGTCCTCGACCGCGACCAAGCCGTCGACGCGGCACACTCGCGCCATCTCGGCGATGACCTTTTCCGGCTCCGCGAAATGATGAATCGCGAAGCGGCAAACGACGACATCGAATTCGCCGTCCCCGAACGGCAAGCGCGACTCGACGTCGCCCTTGCGGAAGCTGACGTTGGCGAGTCCGCGCTCCGCACGCATCTTCTCGGCGATTTTCAGCGGGGCGTCAGTCAGGTCGTTGCCGACGACTTCGCGGCAGACCGGCGCGAACGCCAGCGCGACATGTCCCGGCCCGGTCGCGACTTCCAGCACGCGCGCATCGGGCGGCGGCGCGACAATCTCGACCAGCTTGCGCAGATGCTCGGCGTCGCGAATCACGGGCGCACTCGCATAGTCGTTCGCCTGCCGGGTGAATTCTTCGCGGACGAGATCTTTGTGTTCCATTTTTCAGTGAACCGGTGACCATTGTCGCGGTTCCTGCAAGCGAATCAAGCGTGCAATCGGCGCCGTCGCTGGACTCCTGGCGTTTGCACGCCCGAAAGCCTTAATGGTACCTAGAACATGGATCCGAGTGGTTTCAAGCCGCAGGATTCCCCATCGACAAAACGGAGGAACGCAAGTTGGATTTCGGATTTTCTGAAGAACAAGAGATGCTTCGGGACGCGGCCAAGCGCTTTCTGGCCGACAACTGCCCGACCAAGTTTGTCCGCCAGATGATGGCGGACGCGACCGCACACGACCCCGCATTCTGGAAAAAGCTGGTCGACCTCGGATGGCCGGGGCTGCTGATCCCGGAAAGTTACGGCGGCCAGGGCGGAAGCTTCCTCGACATGACGGTGATCGTCGAAGAGGCGGGCAAGGCTCTCGTGCCGGGACCCTTCTTCACCTCCGCGCTGCTGGCGGCGCCGCTGGTTATCGAAGGCGGTTCCGAAGGGCTGAAGAAAAATATCCTGCCGCGGATGGCCAAGGGCGAGTTCATCGGCACGGTCGCGATTGCGGAAGCCGCGGGGCGCTTCGACGCCGAAGGAATCCAGCTCAAGGCGACCAAGAGCGGCAACGAATACACCGTCACCGGCGAGAAGTTCTTCGTGCCCGACGCGCACGTCGCCGACGGCATCGCGGTCGCGGTCCGCACCGGCGGCAGCGGTGAGAAGGGAATCACGATTCTGACGGTGCCCAAAAGCGCGAAGGGTCTGACGATCACTCAGCTCAAGACGGTCGATATGACGCGGCGACTCTGCCACGTAAAGTTCGACAATGTGAAAGTTCCAGCGGCCGACATGATCGGCAAGGAAGGCGAGGGATGGCCGATTCTGCGCCGCACCCTCGACATCGCAACCGCGGGGCTGGCGGCCGAGATGGTCGGGACCGCGCAGCGGGCGCTCGACATGTCGGTCGAGTACGCCAAGACGCGCGTGCAATTCGGCAAGCCGATCGGATCGTTCCAGGCTGTCAAGCATAAGTGCGTCGACATGATGGTCGCGGTCGAGAACGCACGCTCGCTGACCTATTACGCGTGCTGGACCGTCGATACCAAGGGCGCGGAAGCGGCGACTGCCGTGCCGATGGCGAAGGCGTACGCGTCCGACATGGCGAAGAACGTCACGTCAGAGGCAATCCAGGTTCATGGCGGCATCGGCTTCACCTGGGAGCACGACATGCACCTGTTCCATCGCCGCGCGCTGGCAGGCGAAGCAAACTTCGGCAACGCCCCGGTACACCGCGAGACAGTGGCAAAGTCCCTGCTCGGCTGATCGCGACAAGCGAAGATTGATTTGATAGGGCCGCGGGTGATGAACCCGCGGCCTTTTTTGTATGGGCGTTGCAAGAAGAGCCTGAAAACCGGATTCTCTAATCAAATGGAAATTCCGGTCAGGGTGACTTTGAAGCTAACTCTGCTGATTTTCTTGCTCGCGGTAGCGACGGCAAGCGCGGCCGAAGGTCAGACTGGAATGGTCTATGGTGATAGTCACGCATTCTTCGTCACCGCACCCCCAGGATGGGTGTTGGACAATCGAAGTGGATTGGGAAACAGGGTCCACGCAGCGTTTTATCCGCAGGGTTCCAGCTGGAAAGACTCCGCCGCCGTCATGTACGCAAACGGGGTAACCCGTTCGTCGGGAGAGACCCTGGACTCCTTCATAGCCGACGACATTCAAACATTCCGGGGTCGGTCGCCCCAAATTCAGGTCAAGGAAGGATCCTCGATCAAGACGAAGGATGGCCGAGTGGCTCTGGTCAGGTATTTCTCAGGGGACCAGTCGGGAAACCATGAAGCGGTGGCGTATATCGCGGAGAAGAGAGCGATTATCGTTTTGGCCCTTTCAGCGCGAACTCAGGATGCGTATCAAAGCTCTCTGCAGTCGTTCGAGGAATTGGTCCGGAACTATTCCTTCATTTCAGACGATCCTAAAGACGAGATCGGCCATTTCGATCTCATACAACTGATCGCAGACGACCAGTCGCATACACCTCTTGGAAAAAAATACGACGACGCGTGCGGAATCTACTTCGCACAGCGGCACGCAAAGAGCATGCAAGCCTGTTTCGGTTCCGTGCCAAATCCCGACGGGTCACCATTTGACGTGCTGGTCAGAGTCGCGGCAAGCGGGAGACCGGAAAAGATACTCACGCAGCCAAAGAATAACATCGCCGAATGTCTGGTCGACACCATGAAGAACGACGTCTTTCCGATTCCGCCAGCTCCTGACTACTGGTGGCATTTGCACATGATCGTTGCGCCGAGGCCGAAGACCAGCACTGCGCTGTAGCGCCTCGGAGGTCCAGGATCGTTGATGAACTATCGCGAAGATCCTACGCGATGGATTTTGCTTTTTCTTGTTCGGATGCGGTGCTTCGCGCCGCTAGGCGATCGCGCATTGCGCGGTGGCTGTCGCGCGTTATCGGGTAGCGCGAGAAGACCAGCGCGCTCATCGAATAGATCGCCGCCGGGCCAATAGCGAACAGCGCGCGCAGATTGTCGCCCGCATCCGGCGTAATCCCGCCGCCGCCCGGCTTGTAGCCGACCCAGCTCAGGACGGGGCCGACCAGCAGCAGCGTCACCGCGATCGCCATCTTGATCGACATCGAGGTGATTCCGCCGTACGCGCCCTCCTGGCGCTGGCCGGTGCGCTCCTCGTCCCATTCGATCACGTCGGCCGCCGCCGAAATTTGCGTGACCCAGATTCCGATCGCAGAGAATCCGGTGAACGCGAACAGAAGATAAATCGCCACCGTGCTCTGGCGCGTCAGCAACAAGAACAGCAGCGAGCCGATTGCGTTGCAGATCATCGCAACGACGAACGCCGGCTTCTTTTCAATCCGCACCGTGATCCTGAACCAGAACGGATACGAGACCATCGAGCCGGCGAAGTACGCCATCAGCCATCGCGCCGCCGCATTCTCGTCGTGATACCAGTACTTGGCCAGAAAGCGCATCAGCACGGTCGGGATGTTGATCGCCATGACGGCCAGCGTGGTCGCGATCAGCAAAATCACGAACGGCCGATTGCCCGCCATCGATTTGATCGACGCGAACAGCCTCGAGCGCTCGCGCGTGGAGAATTCCGTGCGCTCGCGAAGTCCCGCGTACGCGACCATCGCGCCGCCGGCGACGACCAGCGCGCAGATCGCGCCCGTCACTTTGAAATCGGTGCCGCGCGCGAACAGGTACGACGCCGCGAACGGCAGCAGCGCTCCGCTGATGTCGCCGACCGTGCCCAGGAGCTGGCGAAAGGTCGAGAGCTTGGTGCGTTCGTCGTAGTCGAGCGTCAGTTCCGGCATCAGCGCGCCGAATGCAGTCTCGTAAAACTTCCGCGACGTGAGCATCAGGAAGTAGAAGCCGAAGAACCATGCGAACAGACCGGCTTTCAGCGGCGGCGGCGAGAGCAGCAGGAAGTAGCAGACGCGCCATCGGAATCGCCGCAAAGAAAAATGGCCGGCGACGACCCGACTTGAAGCGCGCGCGATCGGAAATGTTGCCGACCAGCGGGTCGGTCATCGCGTCGAGCACCAGCGCCAGGAAGAATGCAAGCCCGGCCAGCGATGGAGAGAGCCCTTTGCGATCGGTATAGAAATAGAGCAGATGAAGCCCGAGCAGGGTCGCGCACAGGTTGAGGCCGGTCTGCGCCTGCGCGTAGATTAACAGGGGACGAAGGCCAATCTTCTCGCTCGAATCCCGGTTTGCCACAGTCCGCCAAGACTACTCGATGAAGATGCCGACATACAGAGCGATTTCGTTACGGCAATGCGAACTGCGGAGCGGCGATGAGATCTTCTGAAAGCACTCGGACGCATCGCGGATGGCTGCTGTGGTCGGTCGCGATTCTTGCGGCGCTCGCGCTGGCGACGCAGGGATGCTCGTCGGTCACCTCGAAGGTCAAGTCGATGTGGAGTTCTTCTGACGACGACTCGACCGACCTCGATGACGCGGCCAACGCCAACGAAGGCGAGCCGCTGCCTCCGCCCGTCGCCAACGTCGCGATCAGTTACCACCGGCCTGGCGACGCACTCGCGCGCGCCACGGTGATCAAGTTCTTCGGCGCCGAGGTGATCGCGAACCATCAGCGCGACGCGTCGCATACCGAGTCGGTGGTGCGATTCGATGGCGGCGTTCCGATTTGGGAATTCAAGGCCGACGAAGGCACGTTTGGATCGCTCACCGGCGTCGGGGCGGCGAAGTATTCGCTCAAGAGTGTCGAGTACGGAAAAGTACCGGCGCACTTCGTCCAGGTGCTTCCCGAGGAAGGGCCGCCGGAGCCGCTCGATCGCGGCGCATACTATGTCTTTCAGATCGAGCGGGTGTCGGGCTCGACCAGTTACCAGACCGTCAAGGTGCTGGCCGACGGCTCGTTCCAGGCTTACAACGCACAGCCGCGAGCGGGCAGCAGTTACATGCTCTGCTGCAACGTCACCTCGGATTTTCCCGAGCCGGTGATTCTTCCGGACACGACTCAGGAAGCGGGCACCGAGAACGGGTCGCCGACCGACGCTGGATCACCCGACCAATCTGCGCCAACTCCAGACGAGTCTGCCCCTGCTCCGGAGGAACCACCCGTCGCGCCGTCGCTTGATCCAACTGGCTTGGGAGTCGCTCCGTAGCCACTGAAATCGCTCCTTTTTCGGCCGACCAGACTTTCGCCTGAAATCAGAAATTACGCAATTGATCCAGTGTATTGGCTACCGTGACGCGGTACTCATTTATGAATCTACATTCAGTACTGAATCCAGAATCGGGATTGACACACGATTCATTCTTGGCTAAGCTTTCCTCGCTCATGGCACAACTTGCGCGACAGGCGGGCGAGGTTCCGAATCGGTTCGATCGGCGGCGCGAAAAAACGCGCGACGATCTGATCCAGGCGGCCGAACGCGTCATCTCGAGCAAGGGCTACCATCAGACGCGCATCGCCGACATCGCGACCGAAGCCGACGTTGGCCTCGGCACCTTCTACCTGCACTTCAAGACCAAGAACGAAATCTTCATCGAGCTGATCGAGCACGGCGCGGCTGAATTGCGGCGCGTCCTCGGCGAGGCGAAGGCGGGCGTCCACACGCCGGCCGAGAAACTCAAAATCACGATCGACACGATTCTCGACGCGGCGGCCGAGGCGCCGGAACTGTTCCGAATCGTGTTCGGCCACAGCCCCGCATTTCTCGATCTGATGGTCCGCGTCCACGAGGTGTTCATCGACGATCTGCGCGACGACCTTGCGCCGGCGGTCGGCGATCGCGCGGATGCGATCGCGCATCTCACCATCGGGATGTTGTCGCAGGCTATCTCGTGGCTGCTCGCGAGCAGCGATCTTTCTCACGCGGAATTGAAAAACATCACCGTAAATTTTGCCCTCGGCGGACTCGAGCGCGCAGCACGGCTCGGCGCCCCGTAAAAAGTGAAAAAGTGAATCTGGAGGATTCTCACAATGGCCCACGACCACACCATCGTTAACACCGACCTCGAAAGCGTTTTCCACTGGGACTACAGCGTCAAGTTCCCGCAGATGGACCGCCTGTACGAGAACGCCAAGCGCGATCAGTGGAACGTCTCCACCACCATCAACTGGGACCGCCCGATCGAGAAGGAAGTCCTGGACATGACGATGATGCCGATGTTCCAGACCGAGCTCTACAAATCGCTGAGCGAGGAGAACAAGTACCAGCTCGGCCGCAAGTTCGCGGCGTGGCGTCTTTCGCAATTCCTGCACGGCGAGCAGGGCGCGCTGATGGTCTGCGGACAGCTGGTCGACGCGGTGCCCGACCTCGACGCCAAGATGAACGCGGCGGCGCAGGTGTTCGACGAGGCGCGTCACGTCGAAGGCTTCCGCAAGTACATCACCAAGCTCGATCGCATCTACCCGATCGATCCGACGCTCGAGCGGCTGCTGACCACCGTCATGGAGCACGATCGCTGGGAGCCCAAGTACGTCGGGATGCAAGTCGTCGCCGAGGGGCTCGCGATTGCGGCGTTCCGCTTCATGCAGCGCGAGACCAAGGACGAGCTGCTCAAGGAGCTGCTCGAGTACATCATGAAGGATGAAGCGCGCCACGTCGGCTTCGGGATGCTGGCGCTGCGCGACGCCGTCACCAAGCTCAAGGGCAAGGACAAGAAGGACCTCGAGGACTTCGCGTTCGCGGCATGCGACATGATGGTGACGAAGGTCGTCGACGGCGTGCCCAAGGACGGCTTCCTGTCGGGCGCGATGGTGTTCGAGGAAGTGGGCATCTCGATGAAGGACATCGAGGAAGAGATGCATCGCAACCCGGCGTGGGCGGCGGCGGAGAACGACATGGAAAAGCAGTTCAACTCGTTCCTGTTCGTCGACACGATCATCCCATGCCTGCGGCAAATCGACCTGATCAACGACCGCACCGAGTCGTGGTACCAGCAGCTAGGCGTGATGCAGATGGCGTCGGCGGCATAGCTCGCATCCAGCACAGGTCAGAATGATGAAGGGCCGGTCGTCAACGACCGGCCCTTTTTCTTCGAGCGAGCATCGCGAGCGCGCGTCTGTCATTCCGAGAAAGCGAGCAACGCGAGCCTCCTGTGTCATCCTGACGACCTGAGCAACGCGAGGGAGGAAGGACCTCGGACAGCTTCGCGCACGCGAAGCCGGTTCCGGTCTCTGAAAATCGCGCAGCGCTCCTTTGAGGTCTCATTGGAAGGCGGCAACTCAGAAACCGGAACCGGCGGCGCTTGCGCGCCGCTGTCCGAATCCTCCTGCCGCTCGCGTTGCTCGCTTCGTCAGGATGACACGGACGAAACTTCGCGAGTCCGCGCCACTAGCTTGTAGTTGGGCTCGCCGAATTCTTCATCGACGCCGCCGGTCGGCCTGAAACCCAAGCTTACGTACAACGCGGCGGCGCTCAGGTTAGTGCGGAAGCAGGTTAGCTGCACGGCCCCGCATCGCGGATAGCGCGCGACGATCATCTTGAGCACCTCGACCATCGCGGCGCGGCCGTAGCCTTTGCCTTGGTGCTCCGCGGCGATCATTATGTCGTCGATCCAGTAATTGTCGGCGCTGTTCGGGTCGCAGGCGGTGGTCGCGTAGCCGACCACCTCGTCGCCAGCGCGAATCAGATGCGGCAGATGCTCGAAATTGTTGCCGAAGAAACGCACGTAGCATCGCGCTAGCGTCCATCGCGGCGGCGTGACGAACGTGCTCTGCTCGGGCCGCAGCTGCATATGAAACAGCTTGAGGAAATTTCTCCGGTCGATCGGCTCGAGAACTATTTCGTGATCGGTCTTCTTCATGATTGCACGTGCAGGAAAATGTCGCGGGCGTGCTCGTCGCTGATGCGCTTGACCGACGTGATTCGATCGGCGAACTGCGCCAGCGACGACGTCTCCGCCGATCCCACGTCGACCAGCACAGCAAAGATCGAAAAATCCAGCTCGACTTTGCGTTCATTCAGCCGCGCCAGCCAATCCGGACTGACCTGGGATTCGCCGTCGGTGATTATCACGATGTCGCCGCGCTTGAGTTTCTTTTCGCCGAGCAACTCGACGGCCGCGTCGATTGGAGTCTCGAAGTCGGTGCCGCCGCCGGGGAAGTACTCGGCCATCTCGACGACCTTGCTCAGGTCGGGCTGATAGCGCCGCTCGCGATTGAGGTCGAGCACTTTCAAGCTCACGTCGCCCGACGAAAACATGACGGCGCGGAACAGACGGCGCTGGCGCCGCGCAATATCCATCAGCGTCAGCGCGACCGCCTTCGACCACATCTCCTTGTCGCCCTGCATCGAGGAGCTGACGTCGATACACACGACCATCGGGCCCTTGCCCTTCTGCTCGTCGTCGCGCAGCCGGTACTGAAGGACGGCGCCTTCGAGCACGCGGCGATGGAAATCGCGCTTGAGCACGGGATGATGCATCGCGAGCAGCTCGGCGGGAATCAGGCGGCCGAGCTCGGAGCCGAGCTCGATATCGTAAGCCTCGGCAACGCCGCGCTCGAGCGTTTTGCGCTTGAGCGCGCGCGCGTCCTGCTTGAATCGCCCGACCATCCGCGCCAGCTCGCCGAGTTTCTTGTTGCGCGCGAGGCGCCGCCCAAGCTCGAGCCGCGCGCCGGCAGCGACGCGTCCGCCCTGCCCGAATTCGCGGCTGAAGTCGTGACTGTCCTCGGCGGCTCGATCGATTTCACCCGCCAGCTCCGCGGTCTTGAGCTGCATGCGCTTGAGTGCGCTTTGATCCGCGCCCTTGA
Organism: uncultured delta proteobacterium; assembly: GCA_963805315.1. Lineage (GTDB taxonomy): Bacteria > Desulfobacterota > Binatia > Binatales > Binataceae > Binatus. The sequence goes on along the minus strand of CAWDTQ010000011.1, from coordinate 28,174 downwards.
GTTGATTCTCGAACTGCCGCGACTTCTGATTGAGCCGCGCCTCGGAAACCTTGGCCGCGCGTTCGGCCGCATCGGCCATCTCCGCGAGCTCTTTCTTCGTCGCTTGATCTTTTTTCTGTTCGCCGGAGGCCGGTTCGCCTTCTTGCGATTCCTGGATTTCGTTGACCGCCTTCACCGCCTCGGCGCGCGCTTCGAGGTCCTGCTCCTGGCGCGCGAGATCCCACAGATCGAGCATCTCGCCGCGGTTGATGAGCTTCTCGGATTTCACCATCTCGAGCGCATGCTCGCTCATCACGATCGCGGCGATCGCGGCCTTGTCTTCTTCGAGGGCGGTGCGCGAACGCAGCGCCTGGAACGGCGCCGACGGCACGATTTGTTCGAGGATAGTGCGGTTGAGCGCGGCGGCGAGGCGCACGTCGCCGGCTTTGCGGAGCACCGGGTTCATCTTGAACAGCGCGAAAAAGAGATCCTGCACGAGTGCGCCGAAATGAGGGACGAGCCGCTCGCCGGATTCCGCGAGATCGGCGATCGACGGCGCGTCGGCGACGATTTCGTTCCACGTGCGCCGGTCGTAGCTGTCGCTCTCGAACCACGACGCATTGGCGGGCACGACCGGCATATACAGGCGTCGCGGCTTGATGATTTTGGCTTTGCGCGGCATCGGCAATCGATCCTACGTCACGGAAAACCGGCCCGCCATGTCCAAGGTTCCTGCCGTTGCGTTACGATGGTCCTTGAATGTATCGCGGAATGCGTAACAGAATTGAAACAAGGCCGCGCGCGCAGGCTTCGCGCGCACGCAAACGAGATGACGCAGGAATCTTCAGGCAACCCGCTTTCGAACCGGCAGCACGCGCTGATCCTCGCGGCCGTGCAGGAGTTCGTCGCGACTGCCGAGCCTGTCGGTTCTGCGCAGATCGCCGCGCGCCATCAGCTGGGCGTGCGCGCCGCGATGGTGCGCAACATGATGGCCGAGCTGGAAGACGGCGGTTACCTGCGTCAGCCGCATACGTCGGCGGGCAGAGTGCCGACCGAGAAGGCGTTTCGCTACTACGTCGATCATCTCGCGGCGGCCACGCGAATCGGCTTCGAGGATCGCGCGCAAATCGAGCTTCATTACTCGACCGCCGTGCGCAACCTTGGCGAAGTCCTGCGCGACACGCCGCGCCTGCTCTCACTCCTGACAGGTCAGGCCGCGTTGGTGATGGCGCCGCGGCTGGAGGCCTCGGTACTCGAGCGCGTCAACTTCGTGCGCATCCGCGACAACCAGGTGCTGGCCGTTTTCGTCGCCGCGAAGGGCGCGATGCAGAACCGGATTGTCGATACCGAGCGCGACCATTCGCAGGACGAGCTGGATCGCATGGCGCGCTACCTCAACGAATCGCTCGAAGGACGCACGCTCGACGAGGCGCGGCGATGGATCGAGTCGCAGCTGCACGAGGAGCGCGCCAACTACGATCGCTTCATGCACGACGCGCTGGCACTCGGCGAGGCGATCGCCGACTACGTCGGGCGTCCCGAGCTGTACGTCGAGGGCAGCCTGCAGGCGCTCGAGCAGCCTGAGTTTTCGGATCGCGCCAAGATGCGCGAGCTGTTGCGCGCGCTCGACGACAAGACCGCCCTGCTCGAATTGCTCGAGCGCAGCCTGGCGCACGCCGGGCTGACGGTGTCGATCGGTTCGGAGAACTACGACCCGCGCCTGTCGTCGTTGAGCGTGGTGGCGGCGTCGTACGCCAGCGGCTCGAGCGCGCTGGGCAGCCTTGCGATCGTCGGCCCGGTGCGGATGGACTACGACCGCGTGATACCGCTGGTCGAGTACACTGCGCGCGCATTGTCGCGATTGATGGAGTAGCGAAGAACTCAATTGAAATGAAACCCGCGGTGGGTTTCAAACTTCCTTCGGCAGGGGTGACCCCTGCACCCAGTGTTTTTCGACCCCGAACTCTGCGAAAAATCTCACGATTCCGCACTGGCGCGACCGTAGATCGTGCTTAAGTTTAAGTCCGGTTTGGTCCCATAAAAATGACGAGACGACACAAGCATCCTCAGGACGGAAATCCGGGTATGGATGGAGAGTTAGACCCCGCGAACGCCGCTGCCGGCGCGGAGCACGGCGAGGGTAGCGAGCTCGATGCTCTGCGGGCGCAGATCGCCGAAAAAGACAAGGAAATTGCCGAACTGAAGGACAAGTATCTGCGTACGCTCGCCGACGCTGAAAATGCGCGCAAGCGAATCCGCCAGCAGAGCGAGGAGTCCGTACGTATCCAGCGCGAGGCCATTCTCCGCGACCTGCTGCCGATCATCGACAACCTCGAGCGCGCGCTCGCGGCTGCCCGCGAGGGTACCGATACGAAAACGATCGTCGACGGCGTCGAGATGACGGTGCGCGCGCTGATCGATTTCCTGCGGGCGCAGGGCGTGACTCCCGTGCAGTCGGTGGGCCAGGCGTTCGACCCCAATCGGCATGAAGCGGTCGATCACGTGGCGTCGGATGCGCATCCGCCGAACACGGTCGTTGACGAATTCCATCGCGGCTATCTCATCGGCGATCGAACTTTGCGCCCGGCGCGCGTGTCGGTTGCGAAGGGGGCCGGGACGGCCGATTCGGGGAAGCGAAACGGAGGCGAAAGCGATGCCTCCGACGTTGAAAATAACTGAAGCGTGATTATCTCTATCTTAAGCTCTCTATCAGAGGATCTTTAGGAAAATGGCAAAAGTAATCGGTATCGACTTGGGCACGACCAATAGCTGCGTCGCGATCATGGAGGGTGGCGACCCCGTAGTTATCGCCAACTCCGAAGGCAGTCGCACGACGCCGTCGGTCGTCGCATTTACGGAAGCGGGCGAGCGGCTGGTTGGCCAGATCGCCAAGCGCCAGTCGATCACCAATCCAACCAACACGGTTTTTGCGATCAAGCGCCTGATGGGCCGGCGATTCGACGACGCGGAAGTTCAGAAGGCGACCAAGGTGCTGCCGTACAAAGTCGTGAAGGCCGACGACGGCGCGGCGTGGGTCGAAATCCGCGGCAAGAAATACAGCCCGCCCGAAATTTCGGCGTTCATCCTGCAGAAGATGAAGCAGACGGCCGAAGACTATCTTGGCGAGAAAGTCACCGAGGCTGTTATCACCGTGCCCGCGTACTTCAACGACAGCCAGCGCCAGGCGACCAAGGACGCCGGCCGTATCGCGGGCCTCAACGTGCTGCGCATCATCAACGAGCCGACGGCCGCGTCGCTGGCCTACGGCCTCGACAAGAAGAAAGACGAAAAGATCGCGGTGTTCGATCTCGGCGGCGGCACATTCGACATCTCGATTCTCGAACTGGGCGAAGGCGTCTTCGAGGTCAAGGCGACCAACGGCGACACCTTCCTGGGCGGCGAAGATTTCGATCAGCGCGTCATCGACTACCTGGCCGACGAGTTCCGCAAGGACCAGGCGATCGATCTGCGCAAGGATCGCATGGCGCTGCAGCGGCTGAAGGAAGCCGCCGAGAAGGCCAAGACCGAACTGTCCACCGTCACCGAGACCGACATCAACCTGCCGTTCATCACCGCGGATCAGTCGGGGCCCAAGCATCTCAATATCAAGCTGACGCGCGCCAAGCTCGAAGCGCTGTGCGCCGACCTGCTCGACAGGCTCGACGCGCCATGCGTGACCGCGCTGCGCGATGCGGGCCTCAAGGCGAGCGAGATCAACGAGATCGTGCTGGTCGGCGGCATGACCCGCATGCCTGCGGTGCAGGAGCGCGTGAAGAAGCTGTTCGGCAAGGAAGGGCACAAGGGCGTCAACCCCGACGAGGTCGTCGCGATCGGCGCGGCAATCCAGGCGGGCGTGCTCAAGGGCGAAGTCAAGGACGTTCTGCTGCTCGACGTGACTCCGCTGTCGCTCGGAATCGAAACGCTCGGCGGCGTGTTCACCAAGCTTATCGAGAAGAACACGACCATCCCGACGCGCAAGAGCCAGGTGTTCTCGACCGCGCAGGACAATCAGACGGCGGTCACGATTCGCGTCTTCCAGGGCGAGCGCGAGATGGCGTCGGACAACAAGCTGCTCGGCCAGTTCGACTTGATTGGGATTCCACCGGCTCCGCGCGGCATGCCGCAGGTCGAGGTCACGTTCGACATCGATGCGAACGGAATCGTGAACGTGCACGCCAAGGACCTCGGCACCAACAAGGAGCAGTCGATCAAGATCACCGCGTCGTCGGGACTCAACGAGGAAGAGATCAAGAAGATGGTGCGCGAGGCCGAGGCGCATGCCGCCGAGGACCACGCTCGACGTCAGCAGGCCGAGGCGCGCAACAAGCTCGACAACCTGATCTATACGACCGAGAAGACGCTCAAGGATCACGGCGCCGAAGTTGACGAGGCCGGGCGCAAGCAGGTCGAGGACGCGCTCGCGGAAGCGAGGACCAAGCTCGAGTCCAAGGATGCCGACGAGATCAATCGCGCGGCCGAGGCGCTACAGAACGCATCGCACAAGCTGGCCGAGGCGATGTACAGCAAGACCAAGGCCGGTGCGGGGCCGCAGGCGGGCGCAGGCCCTCAGGATGGCGCCGGGGGGCAGGGCGGCTCCCAGAGCGGGCGACGGCGAAAGCGGAGCGAAAGAAGACGTAGTCGATGCGGACTACAAAGAAGTGAAAGATCAGTAATCACCAAAGGGGCCGCGCGAGCGGCCCCTTTCTTATGAACCCGTCAATGGCATCCCCACGGACGTTCGCATAGAATCTGTGCGCGATGCCGCCAGCACACAAGCGCGATTACTACGAAATTCTCGGCGTCAATCGCGGCGCCGGCGAACTCGAACTGAAGAAAGCCTACCGCAGTCTCGCCATCCAGTTTCATCCCGATCGCAATCCCGGCAACAAGGAAGCCGAGGAGCGATTCAAGGAACTCAACGAGGCCTACCAGGTCCTTTCCGACCCCGAGCGGCGGGCACAGTACGACCGCTTTGGGCATGCCGCCTTCCAGGGTCCGCAAGGTCCGGGCGGATTCGGCGGCTTCGACTTCAGCCAGGGTTTTGAGGAAGTTTTCTCGGACATTTTCGGCGATTTCTTCGGCACCGGCCGCGGACGCTCGCGATCGCGCACGCGTCGCGGCGACGACCTGCGCTACGATCTCGAAATCGAATTCGAAGAAGCGGCGCGCGGGATCGAGAAAGTCGTAAAGTTCCAGCGCCTCACCCAATGCGAGGCCTGCAACGGCACGCGCGCGCGCGGCGGCTCCAGCGGCGCCCGCCAGTGCCCCAATTGCCGCGGCAGCGGCCAGGTGCGCACGCAGCAGGGATTCTTTTCGATCTCGACGACCTGCGGGCAATGCCGCGGCGAGGGGATGATCATTTCCGACCCGTGCCCGAAGTGCCAGGGACAGGGACGAATCCGCAAGCAGGAATCGCTCGCGGTGAAAATTCCGCCGGGCGTGGACAATGGCTCGCGGCTGAAGCTGCGCAGCGAGGGCGAGGCCGGCTACGGCGGCGGACCGCAGGGCGATCTCTACGTCGTCATCCACGTCAAGGAGCACGAGATGTTCGTGCGCCAGGACAACGACGTGATAATCGAGGCGCCGATCAGCTTTCCGCAGGCGGCGGTCGGCACCGAGATCGAAGTGCCGACGCTCGAAGGCAAAGTGAAGCTCAAGATTCCGCCGGCCACGCAATCGGGAAAAATTCTGCGGCTCAAGGGCAAGGGCATCGTCGATCTTCACGGCTACGGACGCGGCGATCAGCTAATCAAGATAGTCGTCGAAACGCCGCGCAGCCTGACCGCGCGCCAGCGCGAGCTGCTCGAGGAATTCGCCAAGCTCGACGGCAAAGCCGTCAACCATCCGCTGTCCAAAGGCTTCGTGGACAAGCTCAAGGAGATGTTCGGCTGACGCGCACCGCGCGGAGCTGCGCCGGAGGAATTTGAATATGGCGTGCAATTCATGCGACCCGGGCGAGTCATTCAGCGCGAGCTATTGCGACGATTGCGAGCGATGGACGTTTCGCGCGCGCAAGCATCACGTGGTGATCGCGGCCGGCGTGCTCGCCGCGGCGGCGGTGATAGTCGGCGTCGCGATCCTGCAGCCGGAATTAATCGCGCCCATCGTCGCGATTGGCGGCGGCGGATTGGCCAAGCGCGCGATTTCGTTTCTGGCCTAGCGCCGCAGCCTGCTCCTGCAATTAACTCTCCAGCCGGCCCAGCTCGTTGAACAAAGCCGCGCACATCACGCCGGCCGGCGGCGCCACGCGATTGAACAGCTTGAACGCGAGCTCGCCCTGGTTCACCAGCATTCCGGCGCCGTCGGTGGCACGCCGGCCGGCGGCTAATGCGGGCTTCAGGAATTCGGTCGGCTCTCGCGAATAAATCAGATCGTAAAACAGACAATCGGCGGCGGTTGCATCGTAGGCGAGACGCGCGAAGCGCCCGGTCGTCAGACCCATCGAGGTCGCGTTGACGATCAATCCGGCGTCAGCCAGCAGGGTCGAGTCCATGAGCGCGTCGAGGCCGCGAGGTTCTCCCGCCGCGCGCGTCATGCCCCTGGCTGCGAGCCGGCGCGCGAGTGCTGCTGCGCGCGCCGGTGTGCGATTCACGATCACGACGCGGCTCGCACCCAGCCGCATGCACGCGAGCACCGACGACGCCGCGCCGCCGCCCGCGCCGATCACAACCGCGAGCCGCCCGTGCAGATCGCATCGGAGGTCGCGCAAGTCGCGCTCAAGGCCGCGCGCGTCCGTATTGTCGCCGCGAAGTGTGCCGCGCCGATTCACGACGCAGTTGACGGCGCCGAGCATGCGCGCCTCGCCACTGAGATCTTTGAGCAGCCGCGCCGCGGCTTCCTTGTGCGGCACCGTCAGATTCACGCCGACGATCCCGAGCGGATGAATAGCGCGAAGTGCCGGCGCGAGATTCTCCGAGGTGACGCGAAACGCCACGTAGGTTCGGTTCATGCCGAGCGCCGCGTAGGCAGCGTTGTGCATCGCGGGCGACTTGGAGTGTCCGACGGGATCGCCAAAAATCGCCGCAACCGCGGTGTCGCGATTAGTCGCCAATCAAACCTGGCTCGCGACGGGATTGGCGGCGCGCTCGGCGCGCACTTCTTCCGCGGTGAACACCCAGCTGTACTTCAGCCCCGCGCGCGCGAACGCTTCGACCGCGCCCTCGCCGCGTTCCACCAACGCGATTGCCGCGACGACGTTCGCGCCCGCCTCGCGCATCGCAGCCACCGCTTGCAGGCTCGAGCCGCCGGTCGTGATCGTGTCGTCGATCACGGCGGTTCTTAGTCCGGGCTTGAACGCGCCCTCGACGATCTGCTGAAGGCCGTGCTGCTTGGTTTCCTTGCGGACGAAAAAACCACGAACATCGACGCCCCCGCGATGCGCCGCGGCCATCACCGCGTCAGTCACCGGCAACGCTCCCACGGCCATGCCGCCGATTTGCTCGACCCCACTCGCCTTGACGAGTTCAAGCACCAGTTCTCCGGCAAGGTACGCGCCACGTGGCAGGTACAGCGTGCGTTTGCAATCGACGTAGTAATTGGACGCGCGCCCGGACGAGAGCGTGAGTTGCCGCTCGAAATACGACTCCCGGGCGAGCATCGCCAGCAGTTCGCGGCGTTCTTCGGATTTCATAATTGAAGGGTGATCTTAACGGATGCAGCGCAGGGTACAAGAGCGGTATAATACGGACTGCGTCCGAACCGATCACCGTATATCTCTCGCTCGATGTATAGGTTAAGGTTCGCAGGCGGAAAAGGAGAGGCAGCGATGTCGCTACGAGTTGCGTAACTCGAGCGCACGCGACAATCAGTGATTAGCAACGATTCACCCCGTGTGATCGCAACCGGCACTGCGTTACCCGACAACTACGTCGATCAGGAACAATTGACCGCGCGCCTGCGCGAGTTATGGGAGCGGCGTTGGTCGGATCTGCGCCGCTTCGACAAAATCCAGGGCGCGCTCGGAATCACCGGGCGCCATCTTGCCCTGCCAATCGAGGAGTACATCCCGCTCGACACCTTCGCCAAGACCAACGACGCGTGGCTGCGCGTTGCGCCCGAGGTCGGGACCGCGGCTGCTGAAATTGCGCTCGAGCGCGCCGGCCTGAAGGCTCGCGACGTCGATCATCTGTTCTTCGTCACCGTCACCGGCATCGCCGTTCCGAGCATCGACACTCGCGTCATCAGCGCGCTCGGCATGCGCAAGGAAATCAAGCGCACTCCAATCTTCGGGCTCGGATGCGTCGCGGGGGCGGCGGGGACGGCGCGCGCCGCCGATTACATCCGCGCGTTTCCGACGGAAGTCGCGATGCTGCTCTCGGTCGAGTTGTGCTCGCTCACGCTGCAGCGCGAAGATCTCTCGATCGCCAACATCATCGCGTCGGGGCTATTCGGCGACGGCGCCGCCGCGATGCTGATAGGCGGCAATGCGCAAACGTCGTCGAGCGGCCCGCAGGTAATGGCGACGCGTTCGCTCGTTTTCCCGAACACCGAAGAGATTCTCGGCTGGGAAATCGTGGACAGCGGGTTCAAGATCGTTTTGTCATCGAAGCTCACCGACCTCGTCCGCGCCAACATTCTCGACGAAGTTGATTCGTTTCTCGCGACGCAAAAAATTGACCGCTCGCATATCAAGCACTGGATCGCGCATGCCGGCGGCCCCAAGGTGCTCGAGACTCTCGAGGGCGCGCTCGCATTGCCCGAGGCGGCGCTGGCGCGTTCGTGGCGCTCGCTGCAATCGGTCGGAAATCTCTCGTCTGCGTCCATCATGTTCATCCTCGACGAATTGCTAGAGGACCACGAAGCCGCGCCCGGCGATTACGGCATGATCATCGGGATGGGCCCCGGGTTTTCCGTCGAGCTGGTCCTGCTCAAGTGGTGACCTCGCTGAAGTGGTGATCTCGCTCCGCAGCTTTCTGCTCATACTGGCGCTGCTGGTCGTGGAGCGTATCTTCGAGCTCGATCGCGCGCGCCGCAACGCGCGCCGTGCTTTCCAACACGGCGCGGTCGAAGTCGGCCAGGCGCACTATCGCGTTATGGTCGCGTTCCACGCCCTGTTCATCGTGTCATGCGCGGTCGAGGCCACGTTTTTCCCGCGCACACTTCCGCCCGCGGTCGCATGGCTCGCGCTATGCGCCGAAATCGTCGCGCAAGCGCTTCGCTACTGGGCGGTCGCGACACTTGGCGATCGATGGAATACGCGAATCATCGTGAGCCCCGATCGCGCGCCCGCGACCGACGGCCCGTATCGCTTCATGCGCCATCCCAACTATCTCGCGGTCGTGATCGAGATCGCGGCCGTGCCGATGATCGGCAGCGCGATTTTCACTGCGATCGCGTTCTCGATCGGCAACGCCCTGATACTCGCCGTGCGGATTCCGGCCGAGGAACGCGCGATGGGCGCGAACTACGCCGACGCGCTCGGCTCCCGCTGCCGTTTCTTCCCCAACTTGCGCCAGGGGTAGAGTAGTTCGGTGTTTTTCGCACCGTTCCTTGCTTTCTACGCGATCGTCTTCTTCATTGCCCTCGCGTTCTTTTTCGTCCTGCTCGAAGTCCACGTCATCAGCTACGCATTCGTGACCCTCGGCCTGCCACCCGAGCTGGCGTTCACGGCGCTGCTCGTAAGCCTCGTGGGCAGTTACATCAACATTCCCATCACGCGCGTAGCGATCGGTCAGCCGCACCCCGACGCCGTGGTCCGCAGCTTCGGGATTCGTTACCGAGTGCCGACTCGCTACGCCACCGACTCGACGATCGTCGCGGTGAATGTCGGCGGAGCGATCGTTCCGGTGCTGATCTCGCTGTATCTGCTGATGCAAATGCCCACGATAGTCGTGCCCGCCTTGATCGGAGTCGCGATTGTCACGGCTATCGTCCATCGTTTCGCGATGCCGGTGCCCGGGCTGGGAATCGCAACCCCGATGCTGATTCCGCCGATCGTCGCCGCCGCTTGCGGCTACTTCCTCGGCTCCTCGCAGCATCATCGCGACGCCGTCGCATACATCAGCGGCGTGCTAGGCACGCTCATCGGCGCCGATTTGCTCAATCTGCGCAGGTTGCGGGATCTGGGCGCGCCGGTAGCCTCGATTGGCGGCGCCGGCACCTTCGACGGAATCTTCCTGACCGGAATCGTCGCCGTCCTGCTGGCGTAAGCGGGCGGCTGTGCACGGCGATGACAGGAAGCTATAATGGTTCCAAAATGGAACCATCGGAGTGAGCAGAGATGACTGTAACGCTTTCGATTAAGAAAGTCCCTGAAAAGCTGGTCAAACGACTTAAGCGCAAGGCCGCGATGCACAAGCGATCGCTCCAGGGCGAGTTGCTCGCCGTCCTGGAAGAGGCTGCTTCGCCGACCCGGCTGACGGTCGATGAACTTTGGAATGCAGTCCAGCGGATCGGACCGCCAGTGCCGGGGGACAGCGTGACGATGATTCGTGAAGATCGCGATGCCCGATAAGGTCGTCGATGCTTCAGTTATCTCGGCGCTGGTATTCGTGGAGTCGCGAGCTGAAGAAGCCCGGGATCTGATTCGTGACGCGACTCTCTTCGCGCCGGACATACTCCCATACGAACTGGCCAGTGTGGCCCTGAAGAAGACTCGGAGTTCGCCGGCGCTTCGATTCGACATCGCGATAAGGCTCCGCGCCGCGCTGTCGCTTGGAGTCGTGCTCGTGCCGATCGCTCCGCTCGAGGTGCTCAAGCTTGCTCTCGAGACCGAGCTGACAGTCTATGATGCTGCCTATCTTCAAACCGCGCGCCGACTCGAATGCCCGCTTCTGACATTCGACGCGAAACTCGATCGCCACGCGCGCCGCATCACGCGGGTTTGAACTTCACCAGCGTGCAGTCCGGTGTCACGTCGTCGAAGAAAACCTGGACCGGCATCTCGACCCGCACATTATCGGGCGGCGCCACGATATTGCTGGTCATGCGCGGCCCCTCGGCCAGCTCGACGATCGCCAGCACGTACGGCGCGTCGGCAAAGGCCCGGCTCGACGCTCGCCGCACGACGGTATAGCTGTACACTTTGCCGCGCCCGCTCACGCGCTCCCACGCAAGCTTGTCCGAGAAACACTTTGGGCATCGATCGCGCGGATAGTAGACGTATTCGTGGCACGCGCCGCAGCGTTGAATCGTCAATTCGTGACGACGCGCGGCCTCCCAGAACGGACGGCTGGTTGGCGATGGCTTTGGAAGCGGTTTGTAGTACTCGCTCATGATCTGCGCTCCAGCACGAGACTTGCCTGCTCGCTCATGATTCCGCCGTTGCCGTTGACGTAGCCGAGCGCCGCGCGCTTGACTTGCCGTTCGCCGCCGCGACCCATCAACTGTCTGATCGCTTCGGTGACGTGGCTCATGCCGCCCGCCAGCCCCGGCTGGCCGAACGACAATTGGCCGCCGTGCGTGTTGCACGGAAAGTCGCCCGCATACGTCAGGTCGTGCTCCGCGACGAACGGCCCGCCCTGCCCCTTCTTGCAAAAGCCCGCGTCCTCGAGCGTGACAATCACGGTGATCGTGTAGCAGTCGTACGGACAGACAAGGTCCATGTCCTTCGGTTGCAGGCCCGCCATCTTGAACGCGGCCGCGGCGGCCGGCTTGATCGGCGACTCGGTGATCGACGGCGCATACGTGATCGTCGAATGATTTGCGTACTCGCCGGCGCCGAGCAGCCATATCGGCGGATGCTTGGCACGCTTCGCCACCTCGGGCGACGCGACAATTATCGCGGCGGCGCCGCTCACTGGGCTCACGATTTCATATAGATGCAGCGGATCGACAATCATCCGCGAGTTCAGCACGTCGTCGATGGTGAGCGGCTTGTCATTGAACGTCGCCAGCGGATTCTTGAGCGCGCTGGTCCGCTGATCGACGGCGACCTTCGCCATCTGGCGCGCGGTGGTGCCGTACTCATGCATATGGCGATGCGCGATCATCGCGTAGCCGCAGTTCGCGCCGATATTTCCGTACGGCGCCTCGAATTCCCGCTGTACCGATATCACCGGCGGGCGCTGGTCGCCGGCCTTGTTCAGATCAGCGACGATGCATAGCACTGCGCTGCACATGCCGGCGTCGATCGCCGCCGCCGCGCGCCAGATCATCCCGGCCGGACTCGCGCCGCCGATATCGACCTGGTTCAGCATCCTCAGATTCAGGCCGAGCACCTCCGCGGCTGCCGCCGGGTAAATCATCCCCGGATCCGAGAACGGCACGCCGACCAGGAAACCGTCGATATCTTTTTTCTCCAGCGCGGCGTCGCGCGATCGCCTCGGCCGCGACGCGCGCCATCAGCCCGAGCGCGGTCAGATCGCCGGGTTCCTTGACCGGTTTGAGTTCGCCGATTCCAATCGCCGCGGCTTTTCCCTTCAGGCTCATCGCATCGACTCCCGCGTTTGCGTTTTCCCGCCTCTCGTCCGAGCTCGTCCCGATCACGACTACCACAAATCGCGTCTCGCGAGCGCGCGCCCGTGCGGTTCAATTCGGTGAAAGAATCTTATAGCTTTGTTCGTTCGAGGTGCTTTCAAGCAAATGGCATTTATTATCTGTGACGACCACAACCTTGATGTCGAAGCCGACGGAGTTGACAACGCCGTCGCAAAGCAGTTGATGCTCACGGACTCCAAACCGGGCGCGACCGCGATCGAAAAAGAAATCATCGAGTTCGGAATCAAGCATCGCAACTGCAACATCCGGATTCTCGCCGGCTAATTTCAGACTGGATTCGAGTTCGCGACGCGCTCGCCGGCTCGGCACCGCGATCGTCGCATCCACACGCCCACGCGCATTTTACGCGTTCGATGTTGACCGGCTGACCAACCGGCAGATACACTGCCGAGGCGGGGTGGAGCAGTCTGGTAGCTCGCCGGGCTCATAACCCGGAGGTCGAAGGTTCAAATCCTTCCCCCGCAACCACGAATCCTCAATTTTCCTGGATATTTGAGCGGCAAGATCAAGCGCAATCGGTTGGGCTCGTTTCGCTGATGGCAGTTCTGGTGGCAGTTGTGGTCCGAGAACCTGAAATTAGGAACTAGAAGCGATACCCTGTCGATACCAAAAACCGGTCTTCTCCTTTAACCAGCCAAACTCGCCGGCAAACTTTAGCCTGTTCGCTCGGTCTCGCCGCCGCCCGAAGTGCGCTCGCCTTTGTGATGATGTTCCGCCTCTTGGCAAACTACATTGTGACGGCGCGAGCCCGCCGCAACACATTCTTGCAAGCTGGGGTCGCGGGTTCGAAGCCCTGCACCTTCCACCAGTCGAATCAGGCGCTTACGAGATTCGGCTCGCTCCCCTCAGTCGTCTGGTGCCGGTTGGAAAAATTCGCGACTATCCCGCAAGACCTACCATTCGCGGTTTCGGCCGAATGAAGGCGGTTCAAATGAAGGCTTGTCGAGAACTGAACACCGGCACCCGCTGAACGAGGCGTCATTCAATGTGGTATCGCTTTCTCTTACGCCAAAGCGTAGGAATGCTTATGCCGAGGGTGGCGGCGGCATCCTCCAGCGTCGGAGCAACTGCCAAGACTCGTTTGATGTGCTCTTCCTCCAGTTCTTCCAGGCTTGAATCAGCTGATACCTGAATCGGCCGCTGTGTGCTCGGCGCAAAGAGCACGTCAGAGAGATCTTCCTTGCGTATGACCGTGCCGCGACTCAGAACGACCGCGCGTTCCACCACGTTGCGAAGCTCTCTTATGTTCCCCGGCCACGAATATGGAATCAGAGCCTTCTTGGCCTCATCTGAGAACCGGAGATCTGGGCGGCGATTTCGCGCAGCCGCCTCGGACAATAGCTTCTCGGCTAATGGCAGGATGTCTTCAGGGTGCTCGCGTAGTGCGGGTACTCGGAGGCTGATCACGTTGAGCCGGTAATACAGGTCGGCTCGGAAGCGTCCGGCTGCGATTTCCTGTTGCAGATCGCGATTAGTGGCAGCGATGACGCGCGTGTCGACCGAAATCGTCTCTTGCCCGCCAATCCTTTCGAAGCATCCGTCCTGCAAGAAACGGAGAAATTTTGTCTGAAGAGATAGTGACAGTTCCGCGATCTCGTCAAGAAACAGCGTACCGTGATCCGCTGCTTCGAGCCGACCCGGCTTGTCCTTGATCGCGCCCGTAAAGGACCCTTTCATATGGCCGAAGAGTTCGCTTTCGAGCAGATGCTCCGAAAGCGTGGTGCAATTCACTGTGACGAAAGGATGGTCGTGTCGCGGGCTCCACTCATGGATCTGACGAGCGAGTACATTCTTGCCGGTACCGCTCTCGCCGGTGAGCAGAATGCTCGCCTCGCTGCCGGCCGCTGTGAACGCGACTTCGATTAGCTCTCGAAATCGAGGGCTTGCCGAAGCCAGCAAAGGAACACCGTCGATCGAATTGCGCAACGCACGATTCTGTAAGCGTAATTCCTTGACCTCGAGGGCGCGTTCAACGGCGTGCTGAACCTGATCAAGAGAAAAAGGTTTAGTGAAATAGTCGTGCGCGCCCGCCTTCATCGCCGCGACAGCGTTGTCGATGGTACCGTAGGCAGTCATGAGAATCACAACCGTGTCGAGAAACTTCTGTTTGATGGTCTTGAGTAGCTCGAGGCCATTCATCTCGGCCATTCGCCAATCGCTCAATACCAAGTCGAAGTCTCCACACTTCGACATCAGATCCAGCGCCTGACGACCGCTGTCCGCCGTGGCCACCTTGTAGTTGCATGACTCAAGGAATCTGGCGACTCCCTGCCTGATGTTCTTTTCGTCATCGACGATAAGCAGCTTAGCCATCAGACTGTCCTTGAAAAAGGCAGCATCAACGTAACCCTGCCGCCGCTCTCCAACGTTTCCGCGAATATTCTGCCGCCATGCGCCTCCACGATTTCCTTCGCGATGGCGAGGCTGATTCCGGTCCCAGCGCTTAGTAAATCGGCACTAGCCGGATACGGAGTTCCAAAGACCAGCTCCAGCGTCTGTGGTGGAATTCCAGGTCCGCTGTCCCAAACAGATATCCTGATCTGATCGTCTTCCTTCTCTGCGGTTAAGGCGATCTCTCCCATTTCGGGCGTGTAGCGCACCGCATTGCCGACGAGAGTAGCTACCACCCAACACAGCTTCAGCGGGTCACCTGAGACTCCCAGGATCTTTTCGACGTGCACCGCGAATTGGACCTTCCGACGCTCGATCTGGTCTTCAAACTTTCTGCAAACGAAGTTGAAAACAGTCCTGAGATCGAAATTTATGTTCTGAAGTGCTATCGATCCTGGTTGCTCGCGCACAACTTTCAAGAAATCAGCGGATGCATGATTGAGCCGGTCCACATCCTCAATGATCTCACGGATCAGTTCGTTCTGCTCCTCTCTTCTGCGTTGCAGTAGTCCCGCCGCCAGCGATAGGGACGTCAAAGGAGTATTGAGCTGCTGGGCAACAGCCGCGACAGCGGTATCGTGAGCCCTGCTTCTTTCGCGACGTAGCGAAACATCGTGAAGAACGACCAACGTACCAAGGGCCTTGCCACCGCTCTCGCGCAGTGGGGCAGACTTCAGAAGATATTCGTGATCGCGGCCCTGCACCGTCAGACTAAGTTCGACCTGCTGTTCGCCTGAAGGAAAGCTACCGGCGCTTTCGATCGCTGCTCGAACGCGTAAGCAACTGGCGCAATGATTTTCAATGTCATCGCTGAATCGATGACCGATGATTCGATCCTGATCGATATCCAGGATCTCGGCGGCACCCCGATTCAAGTGGATGATAGTATCGGCCTCATCGAGAACGAACGCCGGTTCGTCAAGATTGTCGATTATTGCCGCGGCCCGATCATCCTTTTCGCTGACGGCAGTTTCGGTCCTCATAGCGGAAAATCCCGCCGATGCAATTACCTTCAGGTCGCCTCTAGTACGTCACTCGCGCAGTGCGCTTTCCTAGCATCCTAACGCTGCGCTCCAACTACTTCATCGCGGTCGGCTGACTATTGCCCATAGCATCGAGCGCCAGGTTCAATTCCAGGACGTTCACGCCGGGTTCGCCGAGAAACCCAGCCCATCGCGGCTGCGTGTTGGCGTTGATGAGGGCACGCACTGTATCCGCACTAAGGCCGCGAGCTTTGGCAACGCGTTCGACTTGAATCTCGGCCGCAGCGGGGCTGATCTGAGGGTCAAGGCCGCTGCCGGACGCAGTGACCATGTCGATTGGAACCTGCGACGCCGAAACACCATTTGCTTCCACAACATCTTTGGTCCGCTGCTTGACGGAATCGATAAAGCTTTTGTTGGTCGGGCCAAGGTTAGAACCGCCTGAGCTGGTCGGATCATAGCCGTTGGTTCCCGCAGCAGAAGGGCGAGGATGAAAGTAACGAGTCGCCTTAAAATTCTGAGCTATCAGCGACGATCCTACCGGAGATCCGTTCTTGTAGATCAAGCTGCCGTCAGCTTGTGCGGGGAACAAAACGTGACCCAGGCCAGCCATCGCGATTGGATACACGATCCCTGTCAGAAGTGTCAGAACGACGGTCATCTTGATTGCAACTACCAGAGAACGCATTCGAACTCTCCTTTAAGCCAAATGGACAGCTGTGATCAGTAGGTCGATGGCTTTGATACCAACGAATGGTGCGACAATACCGCCAGCCCCATAGATGAGCAGGTTGCGGGCGAGTATTCCGGCCGCTCCGACCGGGCGATACTGCACACCACGCAGAGCGAGCGGGATCAAGGCAATGATGATCAAGGCATTGAAGATGACCGCTGACAAGATGGCGCTCTCAGGCGTCGCGAGATGCATAATGTTGAGCGACTGCAGTTCGGGATAGGCGAGCAGGAACATCGCAGGAATGATCGCGAAGTACTTCGCAACGTCGTTCGCTACGGAAAAAGTGGTCAGTGCGCCACGCGTAATCAGCAGCTGCTTTCCAATCTCGACGACTTCCATGATCTTGGTCGGGTTGGAATCAAGGTCGACCATGTTTCCGGCTTCGCGCGCGGCTTGCGTCCCCGCGTTCATCGCGATTCCCACATCTGCCTGCGCCAGGGCCGGGGCATCGTTAGTGCCGTCGCCAATCATCGCTACCAGCTTGCCTTGCGCCTGCTCATCTCGAATCAAGCGCAGCTTGGTCTCGGGAGTCGCCTCAGCTCGAAAGTCATCGACTCCGGCCTCAAAAGCGATGGCGGATGCCGTCAGAGGATTGTCACCGGTTATCATCACGGTCCGCAGTCCCATAGCCCGCAGTCGTGCGAAGCGTTCCTTGATGCCTTCCTTTATAACGTCCTTGAGGTGGATGACTCCGAGAACACGATTGTTTTCCGCTACTACGAGTGGAGTGCCTCCGCTCTTGGAGATCCGCTCCACTATCCCGTCGAGTTCTTGTGGAATGCTGCCGGCCGCGTCGCGAACGAACTTGACCACTCGATCCGCAGCACCCTTACGGATTTTTCGTCCCGGCATGTCGACGCCACTCATCCGCGTCTGCGCCGAAAATGCGATGAACTCGGTATCCTTTTCCTCCAGTTCGCGGCCGCGGATGTTGAATTCTCGCTTGGCGAGAACCACGATCGACCGCCCTTCAGGGGTTTCATCCGCGAGCGACGCAAGCTGCGCAGCATCGGCCAACTGTTCGACCCGCACGTCGAGTACGGGGATGAACTCAACCGCCATTCGGTTGCCGAGCGTGATGGTCCCGGTCTTGTCGAGGAGGAGCGTATCGACGTCGCCTGCAGCTTCCACAGCTCGTCCTGACATCGCCAGCACATTGTGCTGGACCAGGCGATCCATTCCGGCAATACCTATCGCGGACAAGAGTCCTCCGATTGTCGTCGGAATCAGGCAGACCAGCAGGGCAACCAGTACGGGTAGCGTCAGCGATGCGTTGCCGTAAAGACCGAATGGGTAGAGGCTCACGCAAACCAGCATGAACACGAGGGTCAGGCCCGAGAGTAATATGCTCAGTGCGATCTCATTCGGCGTTTTCTGGCGCGCCGCGCCTTCAACCAAAGCGATCATGCGATCGAGGAAGGTCTCGCCCGGATTTGCAGTGATTCGCACCTTGATCCAGTCGGAAATGACAGTCGTACCGCCCGTAACTGCGCTGCGATCGCCGCCGCTCTCGCGAATCACTGGCGCCGATTCACCGGTGATGGCAGCTTCATTAACCGCCGCCATCCCTTCAATTACCTCGCCATCGCCAGGGATCGATTGACCAGCACGCACTATCACTATATCGCCCCGGCGCAATGAGGTGGCCGATACGCCTTCTTCCTTGCCGCCGCGAATAATAGTGGCCTGCATTTCGATGCGAGTTTTACGCAAGTTGTCGGCCTGTGCCTTTCCACGTCCTTCTGCCATCGCCTCCGCAAAGTTCGCAAAGAGCACAGTGAACCACAGCCATATCGCAATCTGTAGTTCGAATCCGATAAGTCCGGCCTTACCTGTAAACAGATCGCGGAAGATGATTATCGTCACTGCCAAAGCAGTAACTTCCACCACGAACATTACAGGGTTGCGTGCCTGGAGGCGTGGATCCAGTTTGCCAAGCGATTCGATCGCAGCACGCTTTACAATTTGCGGCTGCCACAAAGGCGTTGCTTTACGTTCAGTAGTATTCGCCATTTCAGTTGAGCCTCATTAGTAGAGCTTGCCGCTCATCATCGCCAGGTGTTCTACAATCGGACCTAGCGACCAGCTGGCAAAGAAGGTCAAAGCACCGACGATGAGAACCACCGCGGCGAGCAGAATTACAAACAGCCCACCGTTAGTTGGAAAGGTCCCCGCACTCACCGGCACCGCTTTCTTCTCGACCACCGAACCTGCGATCGCCAAGACAGGGATCATGGTGCCGAAGCGCCCGAACAACATCACGACACCGAGAATGACGTTGTAGAACATGGTATTGGCGTTGAGGCCGGCAAACGCCGACCCGTTGTTAGCGGCGGATGACGAAAACGCGTAAAGAATCTCGCTGAAGCCGTGTGGTCCCGCGTTGGCTATTGAGGAAAGTGCGCCTTTGTTGATCACCGCTGCGGCAGTTGGAAGCAGTATTACTGCCGCGAAAACCAGGATGTAGAGCATCGCCAATTTCATCTCTTTAGCCTGTATTTTCTTGCCGAGGTACTCCGGCGTGCGTCCCACCATCAGCCCCGCGATGAAGACCGTCAGAATCGCCATTACGATCATTCCTGCGAGTCCGGTGCCTACGCCGCCGTACACCACTTCGCCAAGGTGCAGATTGAAGAGCGGAACCAAGCCACCCAGGGGAGTGAAGCTGTCATGCATGGCGTTGACAGACCCGTTGGACGCATCGGTGGTAGCGGTGGCCCACAGCGCCGAGTTGACGATGCCGAAGCGAACCTCCTTGCCTTCCATATTGCCGCCACTCTGCTGAGCGGTCGCGGCTTGATTGAGACCGATTGAAGCGAATTGCGGATTGCCGCGCTGTTCGGCCCAGGTGCACACGACCACCGCGCCGAGAAACAGCAGACCCATCGTTGCGTAGAGCGCCCATCCCTGCCGCTTGTCCCCGACCATCTTGCCGAAGGTATGAGGCAAGGCGGCACCCAGGATAAAGATCGCAAGTAGCTCGAGAAAATTAGTTAGTGGTGTTGGATTCTCGAATGGATGAGCGGAGTTGGCGTTGAAAAAACCACCTCCATTGGTGCCGAGCTGCTTGATCGCGAGCTGCGATGCTACCGGTCCTTGCGCGATAGTCTGTGCAGCTCCCTCTACTGTCTTCACCTGAGTGTAAGCGCTGAAGTTATCGGGCAGTCCTTGCCATATCAGGACCAGGGTAAAGACAATGCAGATTGGAATGAGGATCCACAGGGTCGCGCGCACCAGATCGTACCAGAAGTTTCCGATGGTACGAATGCCGTGTCGAGCAAAACCGCGAATGACGGCAATAGCGATCGCCAGACCTGCCGCAGCCGAGACGAAGTTGTGGAAGGCGAGCCCCGCCATCTGAGTCAGGTAACTCATGGTGGATTCGCCTGAGTAAGCCTGCCAGTTGGTATTGGTCGTGAAGCTTGCCGCCGTGTTGAACGCCAGCCCGGGTTCGACCCCGGCAAATCCCTGCGGATTCAGCGGCAGAAAATACTGCAAACGTTCCAGCGCGTATAAGACTACCATCCCGACGAAACTGAACAGCAGCACCGAGATCGTGTATTCGACCCAAGTCTGCTCAGTTGCTGGATGGACACCGCACAGCCGATAGATCAAACGCTCGACCGGCGTCAGGACCGGATCCAGAAACGTGCGCTCGCCTGCGAAGACACGCGCCATGTAGAGCCCGAGCGGCACGCTGATCGCGGTAAGGATCAGTGAATAGAAGCCGATTTGAATGAAAGCGTTACTAAACACTTTGTTTCCTGCCTTCTAGAACTTTTCCGGGCGCAACAGCGCATAGACCAAGTACACAGTCAGGCCCACGGCCATTATCGAACCCATCGCTATTTCCCAAGGGCTCATAGTTTTTCGCATCCCCATACGTAAGTGACCGCGACTAGAAAGAACACCGCTGTCCCAACAAAAAAAATCGTGTCGAGCATAGTTTTTGACCTGCGTAAGGAAGCAGCATAAAGCGTGCCTGTGGACGCTGTATGCGAACGCTAATCTTTTCGTCAGGTGCGAACGGGCGAGGTTTTCAAAATGATAAGCGATACTGCGAATCGAAACGGGAGCGAGAATCGAGAGGTCCTATACTAGCGAAGTCTCCCTTGACGTAGCGATCGGCCATCTAAGATGTAGCGATCGGAGACAATTGTTATGCGGGGTCCGACAGCGAACCCCGCAAAGCTTCAGTTGGAAAGGAGAAAGCCGGAGTGACTATTGAGGCTGTCCGTAACGACTTGCCAATTGCAAATTGACTTGAAGAACATTGATAAATTTTCCCCCAAACAAACCACCCAAAGGAGCTGAGGCGTTCTCCTGAAGTATTTGCTCGATTTGGTCGTGCACCTGTTTGGGGTCCAGTTTCTTATCGGCAGCCCATTTCTGAGCTACGCGATCCAACTGATATTCCGCATTGTCCAACGTGATATGCGGGTCGAGTCCCGACGCCGACGTTGTAACCATATCCGAGGGGACCTCTTGAAGCGCGGCGTCCGGATGGTCCTGTCGCCACATGTCGAAGAAAATCGATTGTACATCCGATCCGCTGGCGACCGGCTCAATGTCGGTTTGCGTTTTGCCACCCGGCAACTGCTTGGTCACGGCAGACGGAAACTTGCCAGGATTGTCTTTGGAGAAATTCTCAAAGAACAGGACGGCAAGGTCCGACGCCTGCGGCTGCGGTGTGCCCGGATTCTGCTTGACCCAGTCGTCCACCGCGCTCTTATGACTCTTGGCCCAGTCCGTTACGGACTGGGCGTGCGTAGGATCGGCGCTTACCCATCCTTGCGCGAGCTCATTGTGATTGTCGGCCCATTGCGCGACGAGATGCGGCTGCCCCTGATACTGATCTTTCTGAAACCACGCCTCGACGTCGGGAGCAACTAGCTGGCCAGCTTCGGGACCGCTTTTGTATTTCACGATGGGTCCGAGCATCCGGGCGACCCTGTCGCGCAGCGCGTAGTTAGAGGCCGCCAGCGCCGATGAGGTACTTGCGGAGGCATCGTACGACGCAGCCGAGGGCCGCGGCCAGAAGTACTCATCCTTGGTAAACGGTTGAGCAATCAGCAGCGATCCAACCTGTTTACCATCAGGCCCAGTGACCATGCTGCCGTTGGCGGTTGAGGCAAAGAAGGTCTGACCAATAGCCCACACTGCCAGTGGATAGGCTACCGCGCAGACAACGACCGTCGCAGTTAAAAGCAACAGGCTTTTTATTATGTTTCGCATGATCTGGTTATCCTCGAAGGAGATTGGCCGTCAGGCCACCAGGTGTGTCGCTGTAAGCAGCAGATCGATTAGCTTTATCCCGATGAAAGGTAGAAAGACGCCGCCGACTCCCCAGACCATCAGATTTTTGCGCAACAAAGCATCAGCGCCGAGCGGCTGATACTTCACGCCTCTTAGCGCTACCGGGATCAAGATTGGAATGATAACGGCGTTGAAGATGACCGCTGACAGGATCGCGGACGTCGTCGAATGAAGATTCATAATGTCCATTGCCTTGAGCCACGGCAGCGTACCGGCAAATAGCGCGGGGATGATCGCGAAATACTTGGCGACGTCGTTGGCGACCGAAAAGGTCGTCAGGGCGCCGCGCGTCATCAGCAACTGCTTGCCGATTTCGACGACCTCGATCAGCTTGGTCGGGTCGGAATCGAGATCGACCATGTTACCGGCTTCCTTGGCCGCCTGCGTGCCGGAGTTCATGGCCAGCCCAACGTCTGCCTGCGCCAGCGCCGGAGCATCGTTGGTGCCGTCGCCGACCATCGCAACCAGCTTGCCCTCAGCCTGCTCTTTACGGATGTAAGCCAGCTTCGATTCCGGAGTGCATTCCGCGACAAAGTCGTCGACGCCTGCGTGCTTTGCAATCGTTGCCGCGGTGAGCGGATTGTCGCCTGTAATCATCACGCTGCGAACACCCATCGCGCGCAGACGCTCCAGACGTTCGCTGATGCCGGTCTTGAGCACGTCGGACAGCACTATGACGCCGACAATGTTTGCGCCCTCGGCAACCACCAGCGGCGTCGCCCCCTGCGACCCGATAGCGTCCACCGCAGAATCAAGATCCGATGGAACCGTGCCTGATTGGCGCTGGACAAACTTGATCACGGCGTCCGGCGCTCCTTTCCGAATCTGTTTGCCATCGGGAAGATCGACACCGCTCATGCGCGTCTGCGCCGAGAAGGCGACAAAGCTCGTGCCATTGGGAGCCGTGACATCGGTCGGAGTTCCGCCGCGGTCGAAGTGGAGTTTGACTATGGTTTTTCCTTCAGGAGTCTCATCCGCGATCGAAGCCAGCGCGGCCAACCGTCCAACTTGCTGCGCCGTGTATCTGCCGACCGGCAGGAAATCCGTCGCATGACGATTGCCCATCGTGATCGTGCCGGTCTTGTCGAGCAGGACCGTATCGATGTCGCCTGCGGTTTCGACGGCCTTGCCGCTCTTGGCCATAATGTTCGCTTGCAGCGCGCGATCCATTCCGGCAATGCCGATGGCTGCGAGCAACGCCCCGATCGTCGTCGGGATCAGACACACGAGCAACGCAACGAGAGTCGGCACATCGGTGCCGAGGCTCTTCAGCGGCTCAGAAAGACCGAGGTAGCCAGACATATAGATTTCGGCATTCAGCGCCATCGGCCAGAGCGGAATTACCACGATCAGAAACGCCAGGCTCAGACCGGCCAACGCCAATGTCAGCGCGATCTCATTCGGGGTCTTCTGGCGGACGGCACCTTCAACCAGCGCGATCATGCGATCGAGAAATGATTCCCCGGTGGCCGCAGTGATCTTCGCCACGATGCGGTCCGAGACCACCCGAGTTCCGCCAGTCACTCCCGAACGATCGCCGCCCGCCTCGCGGATCACAGGGGCCGACTCGCCGGTGATAGCTGATTCATCGACCGAGGCGATCCCTTCGATGACTTCGCCGTCGCCCGGAATAATTTGCCCGGCTTCGACCACCACACGGTCTCCGGGTCTCAGGTCGGCGGACGACACTTCTTCGATCATATTCTTGCCCTTAAGCCGATACGCTGGGGTATCCTTGCGGGCCTTTCGCAGCGATTCTGCCTGTGAGCGCCCACGCGCTTCGGCCAGGGCGGTCGCGAAGTTCGCGAATAGCACGGTCAGCCACAGCCAGAAGTCGAGAGCTATGAAGTAGCTGATAGGAACCTGGCTCACAGACTGGCTGACAAGGGCTTGTACTATGAACAGCAGCGTCAACACCGAACCGATTTCCACCACGAACATAACAGGGTTGCTCCACTGTACGTCCGGCCGCAGCATCAGGAACGCTTCCTTAATAGCCGGCCAAACTAGCTCGGGTGCGAGCAGCGCCTGTGCGCGCGATCGCCGGGGCGGTACAGGCATCTCCGGCGTGATGTGAATTTCGGGTTGTGCAGGATATTTTTTTAAAGCTTCCATTTTTGGTTTCCTTGACAAAAAGTCGCGGGAATTCGCTGGCTAGCCTCCGAACGGTAGGGGTCCAAGATGTTCCGCGACTGGGCCTAACGCAGCCACCGGCAGGAACAACAAGGCGCCGACAATAGCGATAGTTCCAACCAGCAAACATCCGAATGTGAAAGAATCGTCGCGCAGAGTGCCTAAGCCGAATGGCGTGGTCTTTTTCATTCCAAGGAAACCCGCCATCGCTATCGGCGCCAAAATCGGCAAAAACCGGCCGAGCATTATGACGATTCCAGCCGCTATATCCCAGGGAACCGCTTCAGGCGCCGCGCTTGGGTTATTGTTCAGGCCATTGGTTACGCCCAAACCGTCGAACGCGGAGCCGTTGTTAGCCGAATCTGACGAGAATTGATAAACGATCTGCGAGAATCCGTGCGACCCTGGATTGCTCTCCGCCTTTATTCCCCAGTTTGTCGCCGAAAATAATCCCGCAGGGAAAAGTATGACCAGCGGATGCACCAGCAGAGCAATCAACGCGAGTTTTACCTCGCGCGCTCCGATCTTCTTTCCAAGATACTCGGGCGTCCTGCCAACCATCTGCCCTACTACGAAGACGCCGATGATCAGAAAGAGCAGCATGTTGATCATGCCGACGCCTTTGCCGCCGTAAATGCAGTTCACCCACATTCCAAAGAAAGGCGACAAGGCAGCCATAGGATTGAGGCTGTCATGCTCACAAATAATTGCGCCGCATGTAAAATCCACCGTAGCAGCCGCAAACGTCGAACCCGCGGAGGTTCCGAAGCGCAGTTCTTTACCCTCCAGGTTACCGAGATGCTGATCGACGGGCAGGCCCGCCACCGCTGGTAGAGTAATATCTCGCTTGCCGCCGGGCGCATTAGCGCTTGCGATCGAAAATGTTCTGCTTTGCGGGTGCGCTGTAAGGCCGGGATTGGGCTTCAGAGTGTCAAAGTAGATTGACCAGAGAATCGTGCCCGCGAGCAGAACAAACATCACCGAAAATATGACGAGGGAATGGCGCCGTCGACGCAGCATTATGCCGTACATCCACACGAGTGCCATTGGAAACCACATCATCGATGAGGTGGTGATGAAATTCGACGCCGCATCCGGGTTTTCAAACGGATGCGCCGAATTCATTCCGAAGAAGCCGCCCCCGTTCGTTCCCAACATTTTCATCGGGACAAAGGCGGCCAACGGTCCGATGACTATTGTCTGCTGTTTGGGCTGGTTGTTGTTGTCCGTACCCATCGCGGCAGGCTCGAGCGTATTGACCTGATAGTCACTCTGGTAAGTCATCGGCATGCCTTGAACCAAAAAGACTATGCTGAGGATGAACACCGCAGGCAGGAACGTATAGAACACAACGCGCCACATATCCTGGAAAAAGTTGCCGACATGTTCATCGCTGCGAAAGGCTCGAATGATTGCAGTCAGAGCGCAAAACCCTATCGCCGCCGAAAGAAAGAACATCGGGAGACAGAAGAATATCTGACTGAAATTCGAGAACGACTGATCGCCCGAATAATGCTGAATGTCGGTGTTGGTACTGAATGATACAACGGTGTTGAAGATGGTGGTCGGTGAAAGAGCCCCGAGCCCGCGTGGGTTCAGCGGCGCCCATGGCTGAAGCACTAGTATCAAGTATCCGAATGCGTAGAGAATCGTATTGAATACGAGCAGAGACACCGCATACTGCTTCCACTTTTGCGGTCCGCTGCTTACCCGGTCCTCACACCATTTGAACAGCAGTGGAGGACGGTAACGCCCGTCCATGATCCAGGCCAGATACTTGCCCAGTGGATAGGAGATCAAAACACTAACTATAAGAACTGAGATAGGCAAAGACCACATTCGCATTCCGTCCTATTTTGTGAGTTTTCGAAAAGTGAAGATCGCTAAAACCATTCGGGCCGAACCATCGCGGCGACCAAATACCCGAACAGAAAAACTGCAACGACAGCCGTGACGTAAATCATGACCAGCCCCCTAGATGTTTTCGCAACCGATCAAGAACAGATAGCAGAGCCCGAGACCCACGAGCCCGAGCGCAAACGTCGCTGGCAGCCAAATCCAAAGGTTCATAACGCCCTCCAATTAGGAAATCGACCACCTCGCGGTTGGCTGCCCGAATGACAACCAACAAAGCGATGCAGCCTAAGCACGGAATGGAACTAGCAACTTCGGTGCTTACTGAAAAAGTGAGTTGCGACGCCCACCTTTAAAAAGTGAAAAGAACCGGATGCTTAGCGTACGTCGAGCAGATGCTGAAGCACGGATCACTCTTCAGGCGCGTTGAGTTTCAAAATGAAAATCTTATTCCACCACGCCTTGATCAAGGTCTAGGTGTTCGGAACAGGCAATCGTTCTCGTTCGTTGTGCTGGATCAACCCGGCTTCGTACGAGGACGCACTGTCCCGGCAGAGGCGGCATCGTCGTCGAACTTGAAGATTCCGATGCTTTCAGGATGGACTGTTTCCAGAACGGCGTGAACGGTGGGTTTGGTTTGCTCGTCGAGGACCGCGAAATCTACTTTGATCTTCGACGCGGTAACGGATCTGCGCTCTCCATTTATCGAGAGTCGTTGGTGATCGCATAGCCTGGTCTTTTGCACAGATAAATCAAATCCGAAGATTCCCAGGTCTCTCGCGCATCGTTGGAAGTCGTCGAGAGCCGACCGCGCGATAATTGCTTCTATTCTCTTCATAAAAGCCTGCTCGGTTTGCGAGCTCCTCGATCTAACCACAGCACGAATTATGCCCCAGGAATGATTCAGCCAATCTCAAGTGCTTTTGTCAGTTGGGCCGATGCCCGACCTCGCGCATGAAATCCAGACATTTCACTGTGAAATCAACGCGAAGAATTTCCAGCGCACCTTCGGTTCATCGCAGATTGACTACGAAAATAATCGCCGAGGCCACACTTCCGACACTGCCGGCACAAAAACACAGACCTGGTACTGGCCGCGTTGCCCGCTCGATCCGACCGGTCATTTCAAAATGAAAGATAGCCGCTATTCAAAAGGAAATCGTCTGAACACATAGTCCGGCCATGATTCAAGCAAATTGGGGGCTTTTTCGGTCGGCACGGGCTGTGCACATAAACCACAGAAATACCGATGCCGCTTTGGAAATGCCGCGGCTGATGTGGAGAGAAGTGATGAAGCGAATTGAATTAGTAATAGATCCTTCCGCGCTTGACCGTTTCATAGAGGCAGCGCGAGCGATGAACTTGTCCGACTTCGACGTGACTGAAGTTCGCCGCTCTCCTTCGCACGGTCGGCGAGAACGCCAGCGACTATACCGAGGTCAGACGTTCGTCATCGATCTGGAAGAGCGGATCAAAGTAGATATCAACGTAGCTGACGAAGCTGCGAGCAGAATTGCGCACGCGTTGATTGCGAGAGTCAATCCCGAAAGCGTCTCGATTCTTGGGCTCGACCAGGCAACTCTATTCGAAAATTCTGAGCCCGTCAGAGTGACTGCCGCGTCGCGCGAGGCAGACGTTGCAGCATAACAGCCTGAGAAACGATGTGTGTCTCTCCAATCGATCAGCGGTCTTCTCAACGGCGGTTCGTTCTCTGTTCCGGCAAGCATTTGGTTGGTCGCGAGGCCTCGGTAGATGCCAGCGGTTCTCATAATTTTGGTGGTTTTGATCGCGGTCGCTCTCTACTTCGATCGCGGAGAGACACATAGCCAGAAACACGACGAACGGAAGCAGGTGTACCACTCAAACGTAGTGGGTCCACCGCACTGACCTATTTTCCAAATGCTATATTCTCATCACTAGGACAAGGAGACGCCCGGCAAGACGATGAAGCCGAACCCGATAGTTCAGTCCCTTTTCCTGGGCAGCTTTCTTGGCGCCAAGGTAGATGGGATTTCACTCATGCAAATGCATCCGCTTGACCCATATACCCTTATCAATATGGAGCCGTCGGATCCGCCTGTCGCGGAGCCGAAGCCCGCAAGGACTCCTTCATCCGCAATTCGGCGAAATTCGCGCCGAATCCGGCAAAAGCCGGCCTTCACCGCTGAAGAAACTCGGCACCATTTCGCGATCGAAGCATTGGACAAGTCCGGGCCCTTTCGGCCGCAGCCATATCTGTACACCTGCGTCCGATGCAAATGGATCTTTCGCATCAACGATTCGCGCGGCTCCGTCATCGCTCTGGACGGATTGGGCCGGCGTCTGCCTGAGCCTGAAAATGCAA
>CAWDTQ010000010.1:0-261180 GCA_963805315.1 uncultured delta proteobacterium | reverse complement strand
GCTCTTCCATCCGTTTCAGCGTTTCCTCCACTTCAGCTCGCAATCCGCGATGGCGCCGCTGGCCAGAAGCGAGCGCCTGCTTACGCTGCGCTTCTGGAATCTCCGGCAAATGGCTCAGCATCTCGAGAGCGAACTGATCGATCATCGCGAGCAGCGTGGTGAGCTGATGGGCCAGCGGTTTCACAGTTTCCGCAGTGGATGTTCGGCTGGCCTGAATGATTCGCTTTTCAGCCGCGGCCAATGTCGCGTCGGAGAAGGTCAGCCCGGAGCCACCCTCAGATTGAAACAGACGTTCCTTCACGTATCGCGACAGTGTGATACCGCGCTCGTCGGCTTCGTCGCGTAGGCGATGGAACTCCTCTTCGCTAAGGTATGCGGTGGATTGTCGCCTTACAGTAGTCTCTCCTTTACGTTTCCTCTTTCGACTTGTCAGGCGTGCCGTCACTGTTCTCGACGGCGAATTTCAGAAACGAGAGTTGCTCCGCGGGTGCTGGCTTATGACGGTGAACTTTCGCGGTGGCAACCTGGTCGGGCGTCATCTGCGCCGGTATGCCGCTCGCCGCGCCGTCCTTCGGTTGCTCCATACTGTCGACAAGAGGCGGAGCGTATTCGATGCGATCGCTCTTCGGTGGCGGAGCGATCTGAGCAAGCCGTTGAAAGATGGATCGGAGTAGTAGCGAAGCTTCGTTGCTCGAATCGCTGGCCGGCCACTAGTGAAAATCAACGCCTCGTTGAACCCAGCCGCATCGCTTCGTCGGGCGTGATCAGAGGCCGCGCCACTTCCGGCTCCGAGACACTCGCACCCGAGCTCGATACGGTCCGATGCGCATGGCGCACCGTTGTTTCCCCGGTCATCTGCGAGACAGCCGCGCCGTTTCGATCCGATTCGGAGCGAATGCGACGCGCGTATGGCAGTTGGAGGTTATCGCCTCATCGTGCCCGTATGCGGCGTGGATCTGACTCAGGTCCTGTGCGATCAGGCACGCTTTGATTCCGTAGCCGGCGACCAATGACAGCGACTCAGCGAACACGTCGAGCCGCCCGAGACTCGGGAACTCGTCGATCATGAGCAGCAAGCGACGGCGATATCCGGTCACCGCTCGGCCGTTTAGAAATTCCAGGTGTTCGGTCAGGCGATGAAGGATTTGACCGAGCATTAGCCGAATCACCGGCTTGAGGCTGTTCTTGTGGGCAAGCGGAACAACAATGTAGAGCGACACGGGCCGTTCATGATTCATCAGATCGGTGATTCGAAAGTCGGAGACTGCGGTATTCGCCGCAATAACCGGATCGCGATAAAGCTCGAGAAATCCCTTCACCTCGGAGATCACGCCCGAGCGTTCGTTCGGGCTCTTGTCGAGCATGCTGCGCATCGCACGCGCGATGATCGGATGCGTCGTGGTCGGGATTCCGCGCGAATCGGTCCAACCCAGCGAGCCGGATGGATCGTGTTTGGACCGCATGATCTGCTGCATCGTGTCGTCGATCGGCTGCCCCGGATCGCAGAGGCGCGCTTCGAGTCCGGCGAGAGTCTTGTCCGCGCCGCTATACAGCTGATCCAGAATCATTCCGGTGAGGAACGCCGAACCCTCGCGTGACCAATGATCGGGCAGCCCCTTTCCGTCCGGGTCGATGATCATCTGCACGATGTTGCGAACGTCGCGAATCTCGTTGGGCGAGCGGAGCCTGACCTCCGCGAGCGGATTGTAACGAGCGCCGTCGGTGTCGGCTGAGGCGGGTGCGAATTTGAGACAGAGCTGACCCATCCGTTTGCGCGCTCCGGCGGTAAGCGCCCAGTTCTCTCCTTTCAGGTCGTGAATCAGGACCGAGTACGGCCAGCTGAGCAGTGTGGGAATCACGATGCCGACGCCCTTGCCGCTCCGCGTTGGCGCGAACACCAGGACATGTGCCGGACCACAATCGCGTATGTATGAAGCTCGTCCCCATTCCCTCCAAACGCCGAGATAGATTCCGGCGCGGCGCGCCGCTGGCTTCAGAATCCGTAACCAAACGCCGATTCCTCGCGTCAGTTCGCGCACCGACCTGCGCGCCTCGATCAATCGTGCGGCTCTGAGATCTCGCGTCGCCGCCCAGCGCGCGGAACCGTGAAGATCGGAGATGTTCGCGAACCAGCCATGCCGCACCATCGCGATCGCAGCGCAACAAACCGCCGTGACGACGGACATAGGGTAAAGCGCCTCGCGAGCGGACTGTCGCCAGAGCGGTTCCAGTTGCGGCGCCCAGTACCATCGGATCCACCAGACGATCCACGACCAAGGCGCGTAGAACGCAGCGCCCTTAAAGTGAAAGAGTGGGTGCCCCAGCCACGACGCATTGCGCAGCACGTTCGCGGCATGCTGCGTAGTCACCCAGTTGATCGCGATGAACGCTCCCGCCAGTGAAAGCACCGCGAGCCGCTTCGCACGTGCAAGCCTCGCATCCACTGAAAATCCGGGAAGCCGATAGGGACGCTGTTCAGCCATTGCGCTCCCTCCCGCGCTCGCGGACGCGATCCATGCCGGAGTCGATCGTGCGCTGGCGGCTATGCGCACGACTCTTGATCACGTCTTTGGAGACCTGGCGCTCGCGCAGATCTCGCTCATGATCCTCTGAGAGCTGCCAGCTTCGTTCATCTACCCGCTGTGCGAGTCCGAGTCCTGAAAGAAACTGCAGGCGATCGATCTCTTGCTCCGCACGAATCCGCGTTCCCTCGCTGCGCAGTTGGAACTGGTCATACGTGACGACGCCATTTCCATCAGCCTTTCTCTGCAGCGCGCGGTCGATCTCGGTCCACTGCTCGCGCAGGACAGCCCGCTCACGCGACCGCAGCATCTCCGGCTCCAGCCGCGGACCTAACTCCCGCGTCGCGATCTCCTGGCTCCGGATACGCAGCCCTGAACGCAAATACTCGCGGTTGATCTCCAGTGGTCTACCGTTTTCGCGCACTCCACGAACGAGGAGATGAACATGCGCATCGTCGGTGTTGTGGTGATCGATCGCGACCCAATCGAGCTTCGTGCCGAGGTCGCGTTCCATCTGGCCGACCAGCTCGCGAACGTGGTCGCGAAGATTGAGGCGATCGGCATCCTCGGGCGATACGATGAATCGCCACATCAGTTCGTCGCTCTTCTCCCAAGCTCTGACTGTGGCCAGCATGTCGATGTCTTCACGGTCGGCATCGAAGCCCAATCCCTTCGCCATTTCCTGCTGCGCGCCCGGCCGGGACAAGTAGCGCGCATGGGCTGCCCATGCGCCGCTCCGGCGGTTGCGCGAGAAAGATGCCTTGACCACGCTGCGCCGCGCATATGCGGGTGGTTCCGCGATCCGCACTCGCGCCGCGCGCGCGCC
This sequence comes from uncultured delta proteobacterium, assembly GCA_963805315.1. GTDB lineage: Bacteria > Desulfobacterota > Binatia > Binatales > Binataceae > Binatus. The sequence goes on along the minus strand of CAWDTQ010000010.1, from coordinate 257,832 downwards.
GCTTAGACTTCCGCTCGGCTGCTGTCGTCGCAGCCCCTGCCGCATGCCTATCCGCCGCAACGCGCGCGCCCACCACGGAACGAGTTTGCGCGGACGCTCCGCATGCTCGTGGCGAAGCTTGATATCGACCTCTTTCTGGCGGAGGAACCTAGGCCGTTTCATCGCACACCTCGGTCAACGCCTCGCTGAGGGCGAGTACCAGTTTGGTCGGACTCTCCGGCGCCCGCCCGCCGAGCGCTTCGATGATCTCGCGCAACTGCCCGCTGCTGAGCGTGATCGCGTGCAGATCCTGCGCGCGCCGCCATGACTTCCACGCGCGCTTGCCGGTCGCCCGTTCGTCGAGCTTCTTCCGCCCGATCGTCGCAACGTGCGCCCGCTGCGCGGGCGTAAGGTCTCCAGCCTCCTGTGCGACGCTCAGCAGGGCGCCCAGCAGAAAGTCGGGCGGCTCCAGATCGAGGCCTGCCAGTGCAATCAATCCGCCGAGGTTGGCGAGATGATGCACGCGCAGCCCCTGCTCAGGGCTGTGACTGTTGCCATTTCCATTTCCGTTGCTGTTCATGGCATTCACCACGTCACGACCGGTCTGATTTCTCCGCGAACGTTCGCGAGCGGAATCGGACCGAAGTAACGCGAGTCCCAACTCCGGCGATCGTTGAAGCCGAACAGCCACACCTGGCCGGCTCCGACTCGATGGCTGCCCCACGCGACATGCGGGAGCGGACGGTGTGCGCTGTCATGCGCCGCGACGGCGCTCCACTTGAACCGCACGTTATTCACCGCAACCCAACCCGGTTCGATCTCGACGATGTCGCCGGGAAGAGCGCCCACGATCTTGCCCACCGGCTCCGCGTTGCCAGCGCACGCGCCAGTGCGCAGATAGCCACGCGCGAGACCTTCCTGGGCGATCGGGATCGGCAGGCAGGCCGCAACCAGTTCGCCACGCTCAATCTCGTGAGCGACGACACGATAGACGCCTGCCGGTGCGGCGCTGTCCGTGTTCGAGATCAGTACGCCGAGTGCGTTGCCGACTGCGATTAAGATCGCTGCGACGATCGCAATTCCGGCCATCGCTCCAATGGGTCCACGAGCGCCTTCCAATTGTTGAAAATGAATGCGCTGGGCAAGCGATCCGGCGGGGTTTTCTGCCGTGCTGTACAGTGTGCTGATCATGACTGCCTCCGAGGGGGAAAGGCCGCGAGTTCGTTGAGCAATCCGCCGAAAATGCCGCACCGTACCGCAGGTCCTTTATCTTGCTCTACGAACGACCGGCCTTCCCCCCTCTCCAATGCACCCTTCCAATCCACTCCTTCCGCGCGCCGCAAAGCGGCTGAGAAATTCCTGAAAATCCTCACTGCAGTTTCTCCGTCGAAGGTTCGGTTATGCGGCCATTCAGTTTCCGGCCCGGACGGGGGGCACCTTCGAGCTCGGCCTTAATCTGTTTGCAGAGCCGCCACATCGCCGCCGTAATCGTCTCGCCAAGATCGAAGCCTGCGTCTTCAGCCCGACTGCGCAGTTGCTCGATCTCACGCTTGAGTGCCGCAGGCAGCTTGAATGTGATCGCTTCGCTTTCCTGTTTGCGTTTGAGAACTCCCATCGCATTTCTCCTTCAAAGATTGGATTGCAGACTCACTTCCCATACGGTCCGGGGAATACGAGGTCCTGGGTGATCATCACGTCGAACTGGTAGCCCGGCCGGATTTCAATCGTCGGTGGACGATTTAATCCCTGTCCCATCATCTGCTGACCCAGCGCCCCGAATTGTCCCGAGGCGGCTGAACCGGCGGTCTGACTCGCCATCGCCCATTGATTCGGCTGGTAGTAACCGTACGGTCCGTATGAGGCGCCGCCCCCGAAAGTCGCCATCTGTCCGATGGTCTGGCCTGCGCTGATAAGGCTCATGACAGCGGCGGTTCCGAACGTTGCGAGATAGTGGTGGTCAATCTGATCAGAGAAGCCGGCGTAGCCACTCTGATCGGCGCCCGGCATCATCGGCAGATTCATGCTCGAGGTGTTCGGGAAGATGAGCCGCTGCCACGCGATCTGAACGCGCTGCTGACCGTATGAAGATGCGTTCTGGTAGGCGCCTATGAGGCGGCTGCCCTGCGGAATGAGAACCGATCTTCCGGTCGCGCTGTCCAGGACGTTCTGGCTGACCTGCGCGAGGATCGGTCCGGGCAGATCTGAGTTAATGCCACTGATCAGAACGGCAGGGAGGATGCTGCCCGCCATCACGGTGTACGGCGAAGCAACGGGGTGAACACTTATCGTCGGGTTGGTCTGATCACCGGAAGTATACGAGTCACTCTGCTGTCTGTTGGCGCTCGCGATCTCCAGCGTTCCGCCACTATGAAACGCCTGCACCATCTCGGGCGATTCGAGCGCCTTCATGTACTTCTCTTCTGCCCATTGCGCGTACCGGCTCGGAGGCTTCGGCACGCTGGGTTGAACGGGTTGCTGAGAGATCGGCATGACTGGTTCAGTCGGCATGACAGTCGGCGCCGCGTGAGGCACCACGCCATGAGCGGCGAGGTCTTCGATTTCTCCCCGGTCTCGGGCTGCTGAGCCTGGGTCGTCGGTTGATTTCTGGGAAGAGGAAGTTTGACCTATCCCCGAGGACTGGACGCCGAGTGCAAGCGCCACTCCGCCGAGCATCGCAACCGCCACGAAAACCACGCCGAGAAGGCGATTGAAACGGCCACCGCCGAGATGCTCCTGTTCCTGCTCATCCTGCTCGTGAATCAGATCTGCAGTTGCCATGACCGTTACCTCGTTCCGCCTGCGTAGGAGATGGTCACGCGATCCTGATCGCGGCCCACGCCGGCGACCAGGATGGCGTCGCTGAAGAGCCGATCGACGACGTAGTAGTTGCCTTTGACCCGGTAGTTCACCATCTGGGTTCCGCTGCCGGCGTTGATGAGCAGAGCGGGAGCTTCGCTCGACTTCATTCCGGCAGGCATCTGGACATAGACGTGAGAACCGTCGTCGAAGGCTCGAACCGGCTTCCACGGAACGTTTGGTCCTGCGACCGTGTAAGCGAAATTGATCTGCGCCGGATCGACGGCTGCGACCTTCACGCTGTCGTTGGAGTCACCCGGCGGATCGACCGCTTCCTGCTTGGCGTTCGCTGCGGCTGCGTCGGCATCTTTCATCGCCGCGATCAGCTCGTCTGGGTAGTAGAACTCGACCTCCTGCATCGCGCGCCCGCGCGAGCGCAGCAGCAGGTGATAGATGTGCTTTGTCGTGTAGATTGTCAGGTTGGTTTCGATTCCCGGAACCTGCGGTTTCACCGCGAGGTGAGGAACGGCATTGCGCGGGTCGCCGGAGGCAGCCGGCGTCGCCATCCAGCGCTCGGTATCTCCGAGCGCAACGTCGGTGATCGTCTCGCCCGGCTGCAGCTGAATGTCGGTGGTGCGCAACGGCGCACAATCGACGGTTGGCTCGGGTTCCTGATTGTAGGGATAAAGTGTGTACTCAGCCGTTCGATAAACCAGCCATTTGCCGTCCTGCTCATGCTCTTTAATTGCGGCCTGCACCTCGGAAGGCTGCTGCGCGAGCAATTGCGCTCCTGTGAGCTGTGGCGGCGCCGCGCTCGGCTGGCTGGGAGACTCTGTTACGAGTTTCAGTGGCGGTGGCGTGGGCGGTTGCTGCTGACTCGCGCATGCACTCAACAAGAGTGCGAGTGTCAGACTTGCTGCGGCTAATTTCTTCATTCGCGCTTCCTCCCTTCTGGCCCGGCTATCCCTGCTGTTCGGTCCAGCTGATCTGCGTCACGTAAAAGCCGAGCGGATTGCTGATGATCGCGTCGTCCGAGTTTGGCGGGACGATCTGTGTCTGGAGTACTGCCTCCCAATGCGTGGGTGCTCCAGTCACAACTCCATTCAAATCGCGTTGTTGCTCTGACCAACGAACCTGGTAGCTGCTGGGCGAGAGCTGAAGAATCGAATCGATCTGGATCGAGACGGTTTGCTTCTCTGCAAGCTTGAAAGGGTTGTGAGTGAAACCGTCGGAGTGGTAGTAGGCGTCGAGGAATCTGTCCGCGGCTCCGCGCGCATGCGCGAGCAGCGAATTGAGCATCTGATGTTCGACCTGCGTGTCGCTGGTGACCGAGCGCGCATTGCGGATGAATGCCGCGACTTCGTAGCGTTGCATTCGCGCGGTTACGTCGGGAACGGACGCGGGAGTCAGCGGCTGGGGGACCGTGAGCGCGTATCCGAGCTTGTCGACCTCGACGACATACGGAATGTAGCGGCTTCGGCTGATGAGCCAGACCATGCCGCTCGCGAGAATCAGCGCGAGCAGAAGCAGCCCGCCGGCCGCTATCTGCCAGTTGCGTTTGCCGAGAACGAGATCGGCATATCGCTCATCCCATTCCCGGCGCGCTTCGATGTAAGGATTTGCGGCCATGCTCACCTCACTGAACGTCCCGAGATCCGTGCGACGATCTTCGCCGCACCCCCGGCGATTGCGGGGCGGCAGTCATCCTCTCTCTGCGGCGATTGCAGCTCGGAGTTGACGCGAATTTCGATGTCTGAATTGATGCGATCGAGGACGCTTGGATCGTCCCTGACTTTGGCTCGACTATGGCAGACTTATCGGACGCTATCGGTCTGAAGGGGTTTGATGACCGGTGATCAGTCGTCGAAAATCGCTTGAAAATGCTCGATTGTGTCTGATCAGGCTGCATCGCCCCGCGTCATCGCGGGGTTCCTAATCCTGGGGCCGTGGGTTCGAATCCCGCAGGGGGCACCACTTTTCTAAGGACCCGCGCACCGCATCACCTGACCAAAAAATTTTTTCTGTTTGACCCGGCCCCGGACGCACGTCGCTTCACGCGGCAATTTGATACATGGAGCGCTGTTTGGTGTTTAGCTTTTGCCAGTCGGATTCGGGTGGCGTTCTCCGCGCGCTCTTTTCAAACTGAAACCAATGCGCATTTGCTTGACGCCCGCCCCCATTGCGGACTAAACGGGGGAGCGCAATGACCTGACTGCCCTAAGTCTAACCCATTTGCGGAGGGAAGGATGAAGACCGTCCAGAAAATCTTGAAGGGGCTCAAAACCTACATCGATCGACGAAGCGAGCAACGTCACGCGAAGAAATGGATGCGCGGAGAGCTGGGCGCGAGCAGGATCGCCCCCCAGCCGAGCCGAGTGGCTAGGGACCGTTAACGCCCTGATCAGTCGGCTCGTCGGCGAAAAGCTGGAATCCCGTTCTCCTTCAACGCTCGCGTCGCGGCCCAAATCCGCCAAGCGCTTGATCATCACTTAGCATAGATACTAAGTATCGCGCATGGGGAAAACAAACGATCAGGTTGTCGTCTGCACCTATCGCGTGAAACCCGGACTCGAGAAGGATTTCATCGGGTTGCTCAAGCGTCACTGGACCACGCTTCGAAAACTCGGTCTGGTCCACGATCAACCTCGGATGGCGCTGCAGGGGCGCGACACCGACAAGACCTCATGCTTCGTCGAGGTGTTCGCATGGAAGGACCGCGGCTTCGAGGTGGCGCAAAAGCATCCTGAAGTGCTCGCGATCTGGGAGCCGATTGAGCAAATGTGCGAGCCGCGCGACGGACACCCGGCTACTGAATTCCCGCACTATGCCGCCCTCGCGCTGTGACTTCGCACGCTGCTTCCGAAATCCTGCGGACTGAGACGATCTTCAATGCGCTCGCGCACGCCCAGCGCCGGCAGATTCTGCTGGTGCTGCGCTTCCGCGGCGGCGCGATGACGGCGGGCGAGATCGCCGACCGATTCTCATGCTCATGGCCGACGACCACGCGTCATCTCCGAATTCTCGAGCAGGCAGGGCTCGTGCGCGTGAAGAAGCGAGGCCGCGAAAGAGTCTACCATCTCGATCTCAAAAAACTCCGCACCACCGTCGGCAAATGGCTCAATTGGTTCGATGAGGCGCAGCGGGTTTCAGGCCGCTGACGCTTCGTGTTACATGGCTTGCTATGCACGAAAACGAGAAGACGCCATGGTGATGGACCGCGTCCGTCTCTCGCCCTTGCTAGCGCTGTTGATCGTGTTGCTCGATGCTTGCGCGTCGCAGCCGCCTGGTCATCCCGACCGAACTATCCCGGTGACGGCGGGTGTCGCGCGACAACCTGATGCTTGCACACTGAAAGAGAATGTCTGGACCTGCAGTCCGATCGGATTCAGTCTCGGAAGAGTTACGCTGACCGGCGCCCAGCAGATAGAGATAGGCCCAGGTGCTTCAGACGGACAATTCTTTACGGTCCGGCTGGCACAGGATTCGAAGGGAGGCCGCGTTCCGACCTGGGGTAGCATGTTTCAGTTCCAGAACCCGGTCACCAACCCTGCGAATACCTTGGTGCCTATCTCTTTTCGCGACACGGCTGAAAACATTCTATTTCAGTACGATAGCGTGCTGGCGAAGTGGGTATATCTGTCTCGCTCCGGCGTCCAGCAGATTGCTCCTACGATTCAAGGTTCCGGCACCACCGTAGGCGGTCATCCGGGTAATGGGGGTTCAGCACAGGCCTTGTATCTCCCAGCCAATACCGAAACAGCAGTCTTCGGCGACAACGGAGGTTTCGAAAGGGACGAAGGCAACGGCGTCGTCAGCTACTACCAGATCCAGTCGGGTGCCATCCAGTTCTGCAATTTCGATTCGATCACTACGCTGGCGGCCTTTCGCTGTAACACGACCGGGAACTGGCCCTCGGCAATTGCGCAGACCGCTCCCGTCCGAGTTCCAGCCGGAGGATGCACTGAATTTCAGGCGCAGATGATAGCTGCGAGCAACCCTGCGTCGCACGTTTTCACTAGCCACGTTTGCTACATAAATCCGGGTAACTCTGCCGCCGCTTACGCAACATGGAACAGTGTCTACAATGAGGAAATTCCTTTCAGATAATGAAATCACGGATATTGGCGGGTATCGTTCTAGTGCTGGTGTTGCGTCCGACATCAATATTTTCACAATTTATCGGTGGGGATCACTTCAATGGGACAGATTCTCTCGTGGCGACCTGGTCCGCCAGAGGAAGTGCTGCGTCGATAAAATTTGCTGCGCTCGCAAATGACGGAACCAACCAATACGTGAATCCTCCCGCCTTGGAGCACCTAGGCGGTGTCGTCCAGGTTATCCTTAAGAGTTCGACCGCATGTGGATGGGTCATGCCTGACTACCGCTGGACTCTTATCCCGAATACCGAGGTCCATGCAGACGGCCTATGCCAGGTGCTGTATTACCGCACCTTCGAAAAAGACGAACGTCCGCCATACAGGTTCCGTTGGTTCGAACCATTAACCTACGACCTCCGGACCTATGTGATCTCCAATATATCTGAGCCGGACGTGGCGTCGAAGAACAGCGGCAACGGCAATGCGCTGACAGCGAGAGGAGTTACGACGACTGAGACGGGCGACTACTTGATGGCCTTCTATGCGATCCTTGGATCGGGAACCTGGGCACAACCTTCGAACATGGGGATAGCCGTCAGGAACGACTTCGGACTATACGGCCCCGCGAACTTCGCGAACCTGGCAACGCAAGCATGGGCCTATCCACCAGCGCCGACCGGAAACAAGGTCGCAATCGTGTCCGGCAGCCCGACGGATTGGGTCGCAGACTTGGTAGCCTTCAAACCGCTCTACAGGATTCCGCTAGAGGGCGCAGCGCAGCGTAGGCCTGAGAGGAACTGGCGATGACAGTCGCGCTGGTCAACCCTTAAGATGCGGAAGCAATGAGTTCATAGCGTTCTCGTCAGTCACCGCGCCGTAGGTTCGACCAGATTGCATGAGTAGGTCTTGATCACGAGCCACACCGGCTTTTCGGCTTCCAATCTCAGCGAATCGATTGCGACGGGCGTCAAGTGCACTTCGAACGTTGCGCCCGCTTCTACCATTACTACTACCTTTACACCTTGGCGGCGTATCGATAGGACTCGGCCTGGCAAGGCGTTGCGGGCGCTTAGGCCTTGCGGCTTGTTCGACGCTACGATGATGTCGCCGGCGCGGATTGCTATTCGTACCCGCTTTCCTGCCTCCGCGTGGCCTAGCGGGACTTCCAGTTGCGTTGGGCTTCCGTCCAACTCGCACAGCATCGTGCCTTGGGTCTCGGCTATCGATCTCACCGTCGCATCGAAAACATTTTCGAAGCCCACTACCTGCGCGATCGTTTCGTGGCGCGGCGTCGTCAGCACGTATTGCGGCATGCCCTGCGCCAGGATGCGTCCCTCTTCAAGCACTACCACCCGTTCGCCGAGCGCGAACGCCTCCTCGGCCGAATGCGTGACGTACAGGATCGGGATTTCGTGGGTCGTATTCCACGCGCGCAGGTCATCGAGAATTTTCGACTTGGTCGCGTTGTCGAGCGCGGTCAGCGGCTCGTCCAGTAGTAATGCCGCCGGATTCGTCACCAGCGAACGCGCGAGCGCCGCACGCTGCCGCTCGCCGCCCGAAATCTCGCCGGGCTTGCGCGCGACGAGATGCGCAATTCGAAACGACTCGAGCATCGCCATCATTCGCGCGCGACGTTGCGCACCCGGCGCCTTCGCGATCCCGAATTGAACGTTCTGCGCGACCGTCAGATGGGGAAACAGCGCGAGGTTCTGAAACACATAGCCCAATCGGCGCTCGGCCACCGGCATCTCGATGCGCTCGTCCGAATCGAACAGCGCTCGCGCGCCTAGAGCGATCCGCCCGGCGTCGGGACGGATGAATCCCGCGATGCAATTCAGCAGAGTCGTCTTGCCGCTGCCCGACGGCCCCAGCACCATCGTAAATCCCGCCGACGCATCGAACCCGGCATCGAGCGCGAAGCCGTTCGAGAATCGATGCGCGATGCGCACGGATAAGCGCTGGTCGGCTGCCATCGCGCGCACCGCTAACGATGCATCGGCCAGACCGCCCGCACTCGGCGGTTGAGCGAATAGGTGATCGACAGCGTGACGAACGAAAACGCCAGCAGCACCAGCGCCATTCGATTGGCGCCGGGGTAGTCGAGCGCCTGCGTCTGATCGTAAATCGCTATCGAGACCGTTCGCGTCACACCCGGAATGTTGCCGCCCACCATCAACACCACGCCGAACTCGCCGAGCGTGTGCGCAAAGCTCAGCACGAGCCCGGTGATGACGCCGCCAAATGAAAGCGGCAGCACGACGCGAACGAACGTGCGAATCCGCGAGGCGCCAAGTATCGACGATGCGTTGATCAGGTTGCGATCGACCTGCGAGAACGCCGCCGCCATCGGCTGGACCGCGAACGGCAGGCTGTATATGACCGACGCGATCGCCAGACCTGCGAACGTGAACGGCAACCCATGGCCGGTGAACGATTGATACCAGCGGCCAATCGGGCTGTTCGAACCCATCGCGACCAACACGTAGAAGCCGAGCACGGTCGGCGGCAGCACCAGCGGCATTGCGACGACGGACTCGACGAAAAATTTCCATCGCCAGCGCGTAAAGCTGAGCCACAACGCGATCGGCGTCCCGACCATCAGCAAAGTCGCGCACACGACCAGCGCGAGCCGGATAGTCAGGAAAATCGCGCTCCAATCCATCGGCGGTCAGTGCGGCGCCGACGTATCGCGAACGTTGTGCGCCGCGGCGACGTCCTTCGGAATCGAGAAACCATAACGCTCCATCACCGCTACGGTTCCCGGCTCCCTGAGAAATTTCAGCAACTGTTTCGCCGCCTCCTTGTTGAGCGATGATTTCAGGATCACCGCAGCCTGGATGAGCGGCGGATAGTCCGTCGCGGGGATTTCGACGTATCGTCCGCTGTCCTTCATCGCGGGCGCGAGCGCGAGTGACAACGCGAGGATGCCGACGTCGGCGTTGCCAGATTGAACGAACTGCGCCGTCTGCGAGATATTTTCGCCGAGCACGAGCTTGCCTTTGACGTCGCCGTAAACTCCCGCGTGGCGCATCGCCGCGACCGCAGCGATTCCGTAAGGCGCGTGTTGCGGATTGGCGATCGCTATCTTCCTGATGCTTGAATCGAGCAGCGCCGTAAGACCGCGCCTGAGGTCGAGCTTCGACGAGTTGGGGACCCACATCACGAGTTTTCCGCTCGCATATTCGTAGATGGCGCCGGGCTCAATCAACCCTGCGGTCTCGAGTCTTCTCGGATAGTTAACGTCGGCGGAAAAGAACAGATCGAATGGCGCGCCATTTTGAATTTGCGCAAAAAAATTTCCGGACGAACCGTAAGTGAGCCTGACGCTGTTCCCGGTTTGATTCTGGAATCGTGCGGCGACATCCTTGAACGCGAACGTCAGATCCGATGCCGCAGCGACCTTGAGTTCCGCGGCGCCGGCCTCGCCCGGCAGCCATACGCAAACAAAAGTTGCGAGCGCGAAAAATGCCCGCAAAACGGCCGATGCCATGATACTTGTCACTCCGCTAGAATAATGGCACAGGTTTGGATGGTCGCACAGAGCGACGATTGCTTCGGCGGGGTCAGGCGAGGATTGATTCGCGCGGATAGTCATCGTTAAGTAGGCACATGGCCAACAGGAATAAATTCGCGGTATTTGGCGCTGGATGCTTTTGGGGTGTCGAATCGGCGTTCCGCGCGGTCGAGGGCGTCGTCGACGTCGCGGTTGGATACGCGGGCGGCACTGTTCCGAAGCCCAGCTATCGAACGGTTTGCGGCGGCAAGACGGGACACGCCGAAGTTGTGCAGGTCGAGTACGATCCGGCGCGAGTTTCGTTCGAGCGACTGCTGGAAGTTTTCTGGCAGATTCACGACCCGACCACGCTCAACCGCCAAGGGCCCGACGTCGGCACTCAGTACCGCTCGATAATTTTTTATTCCGATGAACACGAGCACCAGGCGGCCGAGGATTCGAAGCGGCGGCTTGATGAATCCGGCAAGCTCGGGCGGCGGGTCGTCACGCAAATCGTGCCGGTGGCGGAGTTCTACCGCGCGGAGGAGTATCACCAGCGCTATTATGAGCGGATGGGTATCGCGCCGACCTGCGGAATTCACGGACGAATCGATTAAGGCTCAGCTGCGCGCGACCCTCGACTTCTTCGAGCGCGATCGCGCGGCCGGCTTCTCGGCCGCCATCCGGTAGGCTTGCTCGACGACGCCCGCGACTTCCTTCCAGTCCACGTCGACGTCGAGGCGCACGCCGACCCATCCGTTGACGCCGACATACGGCGGCACGAAGAAGCGCACCGGCGCTTCGGCGACCATCATGCTCTGGAAACCCAGCGGCGCCTTGCACCAGACCGCGATACGCCCGTCGTGGTGGTGATTGTTCGCGAACATCGCGAACATTCGGCCGCGCACACGAAACGTCGGCTCGCCCCACGCTTCCTTCTCGGTGGAGTCGGGGAGGGCGAGACAGATCTTTCGCAGCCTGTCGATTGGACTTGGGCGCGGCATGGCTAGGCGGCCGCGCTCGGTCGCGACGAAACCGCCTGATGCCATCGCGCGAGGTTCTTCTGCTCGGGCTGAATCGAAATGTTGTTGAACTTGGCGAAGTCGACGACGACCATGGCGGTGATGTCCGCGATTGAATATTTGTCGCCGGCGATGAACTGCTTGCCCGCGAGCTCGCGATCGAGCCATTGGTAGCGCTGCTCGACGACCTTGCGGCTCTGCTCGCCCATTTCGGGAATTTGCTTGATTCGCGTGCGACTCAGCTCGTGCGAATGTCCCCAGACCATCCCGACCGGCACGAACAGCGCCAGCTCCATCCGCCGATTCCACATCTCGACGTTGGCCTGCTCGAATGCGCCCTTGCCAAACAGCGCCGGCTCCGGGTGGAGCAGCTCGAAGTAGCGGCAGATCGCGACGCTCTCGGCGAGATACCGGCCGTCGTCGAGCTCGAGCACCGGAATTCCGCCCAGTGAATTCTTTTTCAGAAACTCCGGCTGTCGATTGATGCCCTTGAAGATGTCTACTTCCTCGAGCGGGACGCTAAGACCTTTTTCCGCCAGGAAGACGCGCACGCGGCGCGGATTGGGCGCGAGTTTGAAGTCGTAAATTTTCATTCGATTCTCCTTCTGGCTGCGATTGTGCCGTGATATCTAACCTGGATCGCAGGCAAAGGTCACGCTGAGCGCGTAATCTAGGGGGCTTTTTGCCAAACTCCCAGGATTGATCTGCCGATCGCGTGATTCAGTGCGCGGTCTGTGTACCGTGATATCGGGACCATCGCGCGGTCCCAAAATTCGATCTGGGCTTTGCTCGGGATGGGCGAGCGTAGGAAGAGTTTGTTTGCTAGCGACGCCAGCAGGCCTGCCGAGTCTAAATAGATACATTTTCTTTCACGCAGACCAGCGGGGACGATCGAACGCAGAGACGCTTTTGTATACCGACGATAGTGTCCTACGGCCGCGTCGAAGGGCGTAAACAGCCATGGGAGTGCGGGGGCCAATATCGCCAGAGTACCATTCGGCTTGAGATGCGACGCGGCGCGGGCGAGCTCGGCTGCGTCCGCTTCGATATGTTCGAGGACATCCATGTACAGGATGCTATCGAACTGCTCTCCAGGACCTAGATCGGACAAGGTGCCCACTACTACTTCGTAGTTGGTCAGTTCCGGGGGTAAATTCGACTTGATCCGACCCGCCAGATCTCGATCCGGTTCCAGGCATACCCATCGCCGCTGCGTGCCGTCATAGAATGTCGCCGTTGTCGCGCCTATCCCTGCACCAACCTCCAGGATGTCACCCGACAAATATGACCTTAGATAAAAGTGCACATAAGACTTCCAGGTTGTCGCGCCGGCAAACAGGTCCAACTCATTGCCGACACAGGCGAAGTCAGTCATGTCGGATGAAAACGGTTCGCACTTGGCTTATGTAGATTGGGCAGTCTCTAATGGGCGCGAAGCTGGATTGCCCGCGGCTGTACAGAGCTACAAAGATGAAGATTAGGGACAGCACTGCCAATTGTGAGAGGAGTAATAGCAGCAATACGGTTGCGTAGGTCGCCCATCCCGGTATGCTTAGGTTGGTGGCCACTTTGACTATGAAGGTGGCTAGTACAAGAATCGTCGTCAGAACGCCGAAAACGCCGCACGAAATCAGCAGGCGAACTCCTACCGTCTCGCCGAAGACAGACATCGCGCTTAGGCCATGAATCACCAGTCCCACGAATCCCATCCTGGATTCGCCGGCGAAACGTCTGGAGCGGTCTATCCTAATGGTGGAGTAGGGCAATTTTATTTTAACAACAGTGGCGGCGTAGTGATTCCAGAGATCAGACGTGACAACCAGACGTTCCAGGACCGCGGCAGGCAAAACGCTGAAGTTGCCAAACCGCGGATCGAACCCTACAACCAGATGATGGATGGTCCGGTAGAGCTTGTAGAAAAACTTGAAGACGAAGCCTTCGGCGCGGAGTCGCCTCGCAGCGAAGATCACTTTGTCGCTGCCTTCGGCAACGAACTTTTCCAGCAGGCGGGGTATGTCGGAGGGCGCATCTTCGCCGTCAGAATCCATAATGACCACTGGGGTGGCGACGCCACTTTGCTGCAAGTGAACCAGACCTACACATATGGCGCGCTGGTGCCCAAGGTTGGTTCTCAATTTCAGACTCTCGATCCGTTTTATGTTTTGGGGTGGAGTAGCGGGAAATTGCTCGGGCATTGGCTCCAGCGAGCCGTCATCGATGAAGACGATCTGAGCCGTCAACGCGTGCTGGCCGAAGACGGAATCGAGCTGCTCGACAAGAAACCGAGCCGCTGTCCAATCGTTGAAAACCGGCACCAGAATCGTTAGTGGAAGCAGAGAGAGAAATTCCGCGCAGAGGTCGCTACCAGCTGGATGGAGAGTCGGTTGCGCTGAAGACACGATCGGCAGAGTATACGCCGCGAAAGCGCTTGCCAAGGAAGGTGGCAGGAGGCGCCGAGGGTCGGCAAGGAAACTGCTGGCGATCGTTATCGCGTCGCATGAGCGCCGGACAGCAGATCGAACGCAGCATTTGCAGAGCACGTAAAATTGCTGCGAATCTCAATCGGGGAGGAAGGGTGGTTGGGGCCTATACGCCAGAGTCTCAAATCTGTAACCGTCTGGGTTGCTGAAGCGCCGTGGCTGAACCGGCAGCGCCTGCGGGTTTATCCGAAAATTTTTCTCGTGGGATATGTTTTGACGTTCACCGTATGGGTGATGACGTTACACGGGATAGTAAGCCGCCAGGGGAAACCCATTGGCGCGGACTTCCAGGTCAACTGGGCGGGTTCCGAAATGGCGCTTCGAGGGGAGCCGTCCGCAATCTATGACGTCAAGCAGTTCCACGCCTTGGAAAGAGAAACGGTTGGGCAGGGGACCTACGTGGCGCCATGGAATTATCCGCCAACGTTCCTCGTAATTGTTCTACCGCAGGCGCTTCTGCCCTATTTGTGGTCGCTCGCTATCTGGATGACGCTAACGTTCGCCGGCTATCTGCTGGTACTTCGGAAAATCATTCCGCGCGCAGAGACGTTCTGGCCGGCACTGGCTTTCCCTGGCGCGTTCGCAAACTTCATGAACGGACAAAACGGATTCCTCGCATTTTCATTGCTTGGCGGCGCGCTGATATCGCTCGAAAGCAGACCGCTGTTGGCCGGTGTGTTATTTGGCCTTTTGTCGTACAAGCCGCCGATGGGGGTATTGGTGCCAATCGTGTTGGTCGCTAGCGGTAGGTGGCGGACTTTTTTCGCGGCTGCGGTTACGGCAATCGCCTTTGCCGGACTTTCACTTGTGCTGTTCGGCGCCGAAACCTGGCGGGCGTTTTTCGACGCGCTCGCCTTTACCCGACACGTGCTGATCGAAAACGGCGAGATACAATTTTATTCGATGCAAACCGTATTTGCGGGCGCGCGATTGCTGGGAGCGGGGATCGCGGCCGCGTACCTTGCACAGATCGTAGCCGCCGCCGTCGCGGCTGCGATACTGGTGTGGATCTGGCGACAAGACATTCAATTCGAGCTAAAGGCCGCAGCCTTGGCAGCCGCGATCGCACTGGCGGCGCCGTATATGCTGTATTACGACCTCGTCGTGCTCGGTCTTCCGATTGCATGGCTTGCCCTTGAAGGTCGGCGCTCAGGATTTCTTCCGTTTGAAAAATCGCTTTTGGTTGTCGCGTGGCTGCTTCCGCTCATATGCGAACCCGTCGCATCGTCCACACGCATCCCTCTTACGCCAGTGGTGTGTTTTCTGTTGCTGGCACTGATCATTCGCCGTGCGAGAATGGCAGCCCCAGCGCGGAGTCGCAGTAGTTGGCGAAGTACAGCCGATGCGCCTGCGACGCACGGTTAGGAACTGCCAATGAACCTACGCTGGCAGCGAGCCAGACCAGCGCCCCGCGAGCACCGACAGTCGAACCTTGCGGGGTCGCTCATGGGCTGGGACAATCGCCACCTGAATGCAATCCGAGCACACGCCCGACGCCGCGGAGACGCGTGATACGCCCGATCGGCACGGCCTGCTTGCGCTTGCGATCTACCTGACGTTCTCGCTCGTCGTCTTCGGGCGCCCGCTGCTCGGTCATTTTCGCGACAGCGTACATCGGGATAGGTCCCGATCCTTCGATCTCGATGTGGTTCTTTACATGGTGGCCGCATGCGCTGGTCCACCGCTTGAACCCATTTTTCACCAACCTTATCTGGGCGCCGAACGGCATCAATCTCGCCTGGACGACCGCGATCCCGCTGCCGAGTTTCGTTGCCTGGCCCCTGACCTCCAGCCTCGGACCGATCGCGGCTTCAACGTTTTTCCTTGGCGAGCCTGCCGCTCGACGCGATGGGCCGCCTTCATCCTCTGTCGCTACATCTGTCGCGCCTGGTGGCCCTCGCTATTGGGCGGTTATATTTTCGGCTTCTCGGCCTATATGTTGGGTCAGCAGAGTTCGGCGGCGGCGCGCTGAGCCTGACGATGGTTTTTCTGGTGCCGCTCGCGGCCCTGCTGGTGGTTCGCGCAATTGCGGGGGAACTCGCGCCGGGAAGGCTGACTCGCACTTCTGGCGGCACTGCTAGTCGCACAGTTCCTGATCTCGATTGAAATTTTCGCGACGATGACCGCGTGGGCGCAATGGCGCTGTTGCTCGGATGGTCGTTCGCGCCGGCAGACACAGGCAAGCGCATCGTAAGAAGACTGCTGCCGATTGCGGTGGCTTACGCGACTGATGGTCGTCGTCGTGTCTCCATATCTCTACTATCTTTTCGCCTTTGGCTCGCCCGGCGGGCAGATTTGCCCGCTCCATGACTACTCGGCAGACCTTCTGAACTTCGTACTACCTGCGCCAACCAACGCGCTTGGCACGATACCTCGTATGGCCGCCTTGCAGCGCCGTTCTCCACCATGTGGCATTGCCGAAGTGGACGCCTACGTGGGGCTACCGCTTATTGTCCTTGCCGCAGCTTATGCCTGGCGTCACTGGCATGAACCGACCGGCAAGCTGCTGGTCGACTCGCTCATAATCATGTGCGTGCTGGCGATGGGGCCGCTGCTGCATTTTCGCGGCGCCGTGGTGTGCGCGTTACCCGGCAAGATCCTTGCGATGATGCCGCTGCTCAACAAAGCACTTCCGGCGCGCCTCATGATGTACTCCTTCCTCTTGCTCGCGATCATCGTGTCCCTGTGGTTTGCGGCGAACCAGTTTGCGCTCCGCGGTGAAAGTCGTACTGGCCGCGACAGTTGTCGTCTCCACCCTACCGAACCTGTCCGGAGATTACTGGACGAGACCAGACGACTCACCCGCGTTCTTTACCACCGGTCTCCATCGGCAATACCTTGCGCCGGGAGAAAATGTACTGATTCTGCCATTCGGGATTCGCGGCGCCAGTATGCTGTGGCAGGCCGAGACTGCGATGTACTTTCGGATGGTTGGCGGTTACACAGCGACGACTGCCCCCGGAGTTTCGGGATTGGCCAATCGTCGATGCGTTCTTCAACGCGGCGTACCTGCCCGACGCGGGCGCGCAACTAAGCGCCTTCATGGCCCGGCACGCAGTCAGCGCGATAGTGGTCGCGGATGACGATCCCGACGCGCCGGCCTGGCATTCACTCGCGTCAGAGTGTTGTGCGACGCAGCAAAGCGTCGGCGGAGTGACGGTGTATCGCGTCGCGCCAGACGCGTTGAAGCCCTACGCGCAGGCAACCGCGGCTGAGATGAGACGACGCGCCGATTCAGTCCTGTTCGACACGCTCGTACTCGCCGCCGATCGATGGCTATCCGACGGCAACAGCCTCGCCCGCCTGACCCCGCGTGAAGCGCAGCAAAAAGGCCTGCTCCCTGCTTCGTGGCGTACCGGGCCGACCGCCGCGGGCTGGTCGATAGAAGAGAATGGCGTCACCGATCCGAAGCGGCGCTACTATCTCGGCGCATGGCTCGGCCCGATGGCCGACGGACATGTGAGCGTAGGCGTCTACGGTTCCTATGCTGCCTTGGAATCGATCTTCAGCCGATATCGTCAAAAGGCAGTACGCGTCTACTTTCCATATCCTGCAAGCCTGGGCGTCGCCGGCGCCGATGCTCGGCTCGAGGATATGCACGGCCTGATGGTAATCGAGTTCGATCGCGAACAGCTGGCAGCGGCCGCCGCCCAAGTCAGGGCGTCGGCATCGACGACCGATGAGACCACCGGCGCGCCGGCATTGGCCGTCAAAGCCGGACAATAGGCAAGCGGAGTCACGCCCGTCTCCCCCGGACGCCGGCGTGCCCCGAATTATGCGGTAAGTTGCGGCCGTCGCTACAGCAAATCTATCGGCCAGCGCTCTTGCAGGTCGCGGTCGATCGACCGTCGCGGTTTCTGGAAGAAATAATCTGCATGCCAAGGTGGGCGAAATTTGAGGAAGAGACGGCCCAGCATTCCAGGGTGCGAAGATCTTACCTGTCCGGTCTCATGTTCCGTGTAGCGGATCGCATTCGACGTTATTGGCAGCATCTTCGCGCCCTCCCAGTGCGTTGATACCGTACCGCCCGCCCATCCGAACCGCCTCTTCCCCTGCTGCGGGAAAGAGAGCAATCCATGTGCCACGAGCGATCGATCAATAGAGTCCGAAATAGCAGACAGGCCTGCGCCACCCAGTCAACTAAAAGCTACAAATTGTAGAATCATTGCTACATCTTTGTCGCTGACGCTACTTATTCCCGTCCTCCGCTATCATTGACGGGCACGCTTGGAATTCTGATTGAGCTGTCAAACCTCATCAAGACTCCAGGAAGTGTGCTTTGCCGTGTGTCAATATTGCTTGTGCTGACGGCGCATTCGCTCGCAGACAACGTCACGCGAGCGACAGGATTTTGCCGCGCCGCCAAAAGTCGGTGGTGGTCAGTTTGAAAAAAGTTTAATCCGGCCCAAGTCGCTGTGAATTTTCACTTCGCCAGCGATTAAACAGCGTCCCCGCTCTGACTCAGATTAAATCGGTGCCGGCCGGTTCGTCGATTACCTTGTTTTCGAGCGTGCCGATTTTCTCGATCTCGATTCGAACCACGTCGCCCGCCTTGAGCCATTTGGGCGGGTTCATCGCCGCCGCCACGCCACCGGGCGTGCCGGTCGAAACTATCGTCCCCGGCATCAGGGTGAAAACCGTCGAGAGTGTCTCGATCTGCGCAAAGCAATCGAAGATCAGATTCTTCGTGTTCGAATGCTGGCGTTGCTCGCCGTTGACGAAGGTCTTCAGATCCAGCTTGTGCGGATCGCCAACCTCGTCTGGCGTTACGATCCACGGGCCGATTGGCCCATGCGTGTCGAACGATTTGCCCAGCGTCATCGTCGGCGAGCGCCGCTGCCAGTCGCGCACGCTTACGTCGTTTACGATCACGTAGCCCGCGATTACCTCGTGGGCGCGAGCGCGCGGCACGTGACGGCATTGCCTGCCGATCACGAATCCGAGCTCGCCTTCGTAGTCCAGCGCCGATGACGCGCGCGGCAGATGAATCGGGTCGCCCGGTCCGGTCACGCAGCTCGTCTGCTTGTTAAAGAACATCGGAAACTCGGGACGCTTCATCTTCGTTTCTTCGACGTGGTCCGCGTAGTTGAGCCCGATGGCGAGAAACTCCGGCGGACGCGCGATCGGCGCCTCGAGCTTGATGCTCGTCAGCGCAATTCGGTGAGCGCATTTCTTCGCCGCGCCCGTCGCGCGGTCGAGCGCGTGACGGCCCTCGCATAAGGAACGCGATCATCTCGCGCGGCAACTCGGGCTCCGCCACCGCAAGATCAACGATAGAGTCCTCGACGACGACGCCGATCCGCGTCGCGCCGCCATGGGAGAAGGTCGCGAGTTTCATTCGACTTCAGCCGCTCCGGTCGTTCGCTGGATATTTTCGAGTTACTGAGAGGCGCCCATCAGGCGGCGCATCGTTGCCGGGTCGAGTCCCCTCGTGGCGTCGTACTTCTTGAGCTCAGACTCGGGCACGCCGGCGTGAAAGTCGCACGCGAGCTCGTCGGGGTTGAAGCTCACGCCGATCGGATTTTTCTGCATCGCGTCGCTCTGGAAGAATCCCTTCAGCTCTTCGACCGAATCGAAATTGTCGATTTGCAGCTCGACTCGATTGCCGTCGGGGTCGCGATAGTACATCGAAGTCGTTGGCCCGTGATTGATCGTCACGACCGGAGTGATGCCGGCCTGCTTGAGGCGCTCGTAAGTGAAAACCAGGTCGCCGAGATTCGCGTAGGTGTACGCGAGATGGTCCAGCCCGACCGAGTGGCAGGGTTTGTCCTCGAGCCCGGGCACTGCCGCGATCGCAATCCGGTGATGCTCGTCGTCGTAGGTCATGAACGCGAGCATGCCGTTGCTGTGAACGACCTCGGCCTGCAGCACCGTGGTGTACCAATCGACCATCGCCTGGAACTGCTTGGTGGCGAGCACCGCGTGCGCGAATTTCGCGGGCACGACGCGCCGATTCCCGTTGCGGTCACCTGCTGACTTTGATTGCATCGCGATTCCTCCTTCGACGGCGTTCGACTCGATGCGTACGCGCGAGTCGCTATCCTCTTATTGCAATGATCGACCCGCCGGACAATGGCGGGCGAGGGCGCCCTGCCGCAAGCAAATGGAAACACCCGCGGCGCGTGCCCCCCTTTGGGAACGCGCCGACGGGTGGGGGACTCTGTCGTTCGGACTAGAGAATTTGGATGAGCCGGTAGTTGAGTCGCGCCAGGTAGCAGAAAACGAGGCTGCCGACCCAGATTTTAAGCGCGCGCGGACTCAGCCTGCCTGCGGGAAATTGCATTCCGGGAGCCGCGACGCGAATCCATGCCGTGTGCATCGAGGCAACCGCGTCACGACTTGCCACTGCGGACAGGTGCGGGACTGCGAGCATCGTCGCGGCCGCGAGCACAGCTGCCACCGCCACGCGGCGGCGCGTGGTCGATCTGACTGCCGATATTGCTCGCTCGTCGTTCATCGAAACATCCCTGGAACTGTTATTCCCCGAGCTCTTCGCTTGATTTTCCTGGCGGGGGCTCCGTTCATCACGGGGACACCCCGCCAGGGCGCGCTCGGGGGATTGACGCCTTTAGAAAACGAACCAGCAACTCGCGGCTGCGATGTAAAAGACGGCGACAGCTACCAGTGCGAAGACGGCGATTTCGTCGAGCTGGTCACCGAGCCGCGATTCGAGACCCTTAGACTCGTTTTGCTCGCTGTTCTCCGGGGAGAACTGTTCATGATCGAATATCGAATGCATCGCACTTCCTCCTGTTCTTTGGCCCCTTCACCAAATAGGCGTTACATTCGATTGAACAATTTGTTCAATCCGGCGAAGAGCGGCCGTTCGGGGCTTAAGTAGCTGAAAAATAACCGGATTTTGAATCTCGGCGGATTTCAGGACGGGCCCGGCGCGGCCTTCAACCATGCCCTACACGCCGCGGAGTCCCTCAAGCATTTGCCACTGCGCTGGCAGTCGGGCGATTGGAGTGAAGTGTGGAACGCAGAGTCGGCGGTTCGCTATGTCCGATTGGTGATTCTTACTTTATTGCGAAGGACGCGACGATCGCGCCGGCCGACAGTGCGATCACTATCCAGAACAGCAAGGCACCGCCGGACCCGGTCGGTCGCATTGCGGGTGCGGGCTTGGGCGCGGCCGCTTTCGGGCGCATCGATGCCGCAACCGGAGCAAGCACCTTGGCGAGGGCCTCGACCTGCTGCGCTTCCTCGGCTGCCGAATCTGGCAGGCCGATCCCTTTGCCGCTCGCCAGATCGGCAAATAAATCCAAGGCCTCATTTTGCGCGGAGCTGCGCGGAGACGGCAAATCGCCGGTGGACGCCAGGTTTGCTTCGTAAAGCTTTTGCTCGATCGCGTCGGACGAAGTCGATTCCGGGTGAATTTGAGTTCCGGCGATCATTCCGTGGAGCAACATTCTTCCTGCCGGCAGGGCGAACAGCGTCGATGCCATTATCTTGGCCATCACCTCCGGATCGGCGCTTGCGATGTTCCGGACGAACGTGACGCTCTCCGAAAAATTCGCTCGTAGCTGATCCTCGGTTAGCCCGGAAGCTTCGGCCGCGCCGGGCGCCGCGCCAATCAATGCCTGCAGGCGCTCGATGCGTTCGCCAAGCGGCGGATGGCTCGATACCTTTTCCACGATCATGTTGCGCGGGTATTCGTTTACCGCAAATTTCCTGGCCTCCTCGTCGCGATCCTCTTGTGTCTTGCCAGGCTGCAACCGGATCCGGGTTATCTCATTGATGTATTGCTCGTAGCTCGTGGCTCCGGCCGCGCGGGCCGCGCGCTCGAAGGGGTCGACGATGAAAAGCTGGGCCGTACCTGGGGTGGCACATCTTAGCGGCGATTCGGTCTTCGCGATATGTTCCAGCGCGCGGATCATCGCGGCCGGATTGCGCGTGAACTCGACCGCGGACGCATCGGCCAGGTACTCGCGCTCACGGGAGAGCATTCTTGAAATGATGCGCGCAAGGATGCCGCCTCCGCTTGACGCTTTCCAGATGGTGGGTACACCCAAGACGAAGCGGAACACGCCGAACCCGCCGAACATTGCCGTGACCATCGTTGTCAACTGGGTATCGTAATCGCGTATATGCGCCGTCTCATGGGCGATTACACCCTGTAGTTCCTCGCGATCCATCTGGTCCAGCAGCCCCTGGGTGACACAGATCGCCGAGTGTTCGGGATCGCGCCCGACCGCGAACGCGTTAGGCGAGGGATCGTCGATCACCTCGACGCGCGGCTCGGGTATGCGCGCCGCCAGCGCCATCTCGTGCACCACGTCGATGACCGCTTGATTCTTCGGCTCGTCGGAAGAGATCGGGTGCGCACCCAACGCGTCCAGCACCAGGTCTGCGCCGCCAAAATTCGCTCGCAAGGCTTGCACGACGGCCAGAAGCAAGGCGGCCTCCGTGATCCATGGGATGCCCGAAAGCCGTCCGTCGATGAAGCGCAAGTTGTGAAACAGGAAATCGAATCCGAGGCCAAGCCCGGCGAGCACCAGGATCAGCTTAATCACCAGCGCCGCGTACGGCGCCGATTGACGCGCTCAAGTTGCCAGAAGCTGCCGGATTCCCCCGCCATCGCCCTGTACCCCCTCGAATGCCCGATCTTACGCCCTCACAAAGTTCGAGTCACTGCACTATCGACACTAAGGGTCGGCGGTCAGTAGCCACGCTCCACACGGCGAACAGCAGTTTTCGCATCGGCGAGCACGATCCGGCAACCTTGTACCGGTCGCCCACAATCGGCACAGTCTTGTTAAGAGCGACGTGAGCAGGAACGGCAATAGCAACTTTTTCAATCTCTACAATCACGATTTCATTCGAATCGCGGTTGGGGTGCCGTCTGTTCGCGTCGCCGATCCCACCTACAACGCCGAACACACCATCGCACTGATTCGCGACGCCGCCGAACGCAAGGCCGTGCTCGCGTTGTTCCCGGAATTGGGGCTGACCGCCTACTCGTGCGACGACCTGTTTCAGCAGCGCGCGCTCCTCGACGCGTGCCTCGACGCAATCGCAGCCGTGGTCGAGGCGACCGCGAAGCTCTCGATAGTGAGCGTGGTCGGCGCGCCGCTCCAAATCGAGCATCACCTATACAACTGCGCGCTCGTGATTCATCGCGGGAAGATTCTCGGCGTCGTGCCCAAGACCAATCTCCCGAACTACCGCGAGTTCTACGAGCCGCGGCAGTTCACCTCGGCGGACGCCGCCACTCGCGACGAAATCGATCTTGCCGGGAGTCGCGCCGTGCCGTTCGGCAACAACCTGATCTTCCAGCACGAGGAGCAGCCGCTGCTCGCGATTCACGCCGAGATTTGCGAAGACCTGTGGGTGCCGATTTCGCCGTCGTCGTACGCGGCGCTCGCCGGCGCGACGCTGCTGCTGAATCTGTCGGCGTCGAACATCACGATCGGCAAGGCCGACTACCGCCGCGCTCTCGTCGCGAGCCAGTCCGCGCGATGCATCGCGGCGTACGCGTACTCCGCGGCGGGCGTTGGCGAATCGACGACCGATCTTGCGTGGGACGGTCACGCGTTGATCGCGGAGAACGGCAATATCGTCGCCGAGTCGGAGCGCTTCAAGGATCAGCCGCAGGTAGTCTGCGCGGAAATCGATCTCGAACGGCTGTCACAGGAGCGGATGCGCCAGAACACGTTCGGCGACACGGCCGAGCGCGAGCTCGAGCGGGTACGGCGTTTTCGGCGGATTTCATTTTCGGCGGAATTGCCGCGGCGCGGAAAAATGCTCCCGACCCGCCACTACGAGCGATTTCCGTACGTGCCTTCGGATCCCGCGACGCGCGACGAGCGATGCGCCGAAGTTTTCGACATCCAGGTCCAGGGCCTCGCCACGCGCATCCGCTCGACCGGCCTCGAGCGCGTCGTGATTGGAATATCCGGTGGAATAGATTCGACGCACGCGCTGCTGGTATGCGCGCGCGCGATGGATCGCCTCGGCTCGCCGCGCAAGAACATTCTTGCGGTCACGATGCCGGGCTTTGCCACCAGCGCGCGCACGCTCGAGCAGGCGCGCCGCCTGATGAAGTCGCTGGGCTGCACGAGCGACGAAATAGACATCCGGCCGAGCTGCATGCAGATGCTCAAGGACATCGGCCATCCCTACGCAGAAGGCAAGGAAGTTTACGACGTCACCTTCGAGAACGTGCAGGCGGGCGAGCGCACCAGCCATCTTTTCCGCTTGGCGAACCTGCGCGGCGGGCTGGTGGTCGGCACCGGCGACCTGAGCGAGTTGGCGCTGGGATGGTGTACGTATGGCGTCGGCGATCAGATGTCGCACTACAGCGTCAATGCGAGCGTGCCGAAAACGCTCATCCAGCACGTCATTCGATGGCTCGCGCAGACTGAGAGCCTCGGCCGCGAGACCAGCGCGACGCTGCTCGAGATTCTCGCGACTCCGATCAGCCCCGAGCTGATTCCGGGCACGTCCGACGACGGGCATCCCAGCCACGACACCGAGGCGACCATCGGTCCCTACGAGCTGCACGATTTTTTTCTCTACTACACGATCCGCTTCGGATACCCGCCGCCCAAGGTCGCGTTCCTCGCTTACAATGCGTGGCGCGACAAAGACGCCGGCGAGTGGCCCGATATTCCGCGCGATCGCCGCAACCAGTACGACATCGCGACCATCAAGGGACATCTGCATACGTTCCTGTATCGCTTCTTCCAGGTGAGCCAGTTCAAGCGCAGCGCCATTCCCAACGCACCCAAGGTCGGTTCGGGCGGATCGCTTTCGCCGCGGGGAGACTGGCGCGCGCCCTCGGACAGCGAGGCGACCGCATGGCTGGAGCAATTGAAGTTGGTCCCCGACAAAGACTAATCTCGCCTTCGTTTTTCGCTATTCACTTTTTCACTGACCGTCTTGCAGACATGTCGCGATTCAGCGAAATTGATTCACGATTTTGACTTTCGAGAGGCACCGGCGCGTGCCTGCGTTGAGGGAGTGAGATGCTGAAGTCTTGGCGAATGACAATTGCGTTGCTGATGCTTGCCACAGCCGCCTGCCGGACCGGGGCTCCGGCCGATCAGGGTACGCCGGAACAACAGGAACTGGCGCGCAAGGTGGTTGACGCGATGTCCAACAAGAATTTCGACGCGATGAAGCAGTTGATCGCGCCGTCCACGCTCAAGTGCATCGGCGAGCACGAGGATTTTCTTCACTATCGGATCAAGAAGCAATTCGAGCTTCCGATCAGCAAGGACTATCACTTGACGATTACGAAGATGACGCCGGATGCGCTCAATCCGTCGAAGCTCGTCACTTACCCGATGCCGGCGACTCATCTGATGGGAATGGAATTTGCGACTCCGGACGGCGGCACCGCTACAGTCACCGAAACCATCGGCCAGGAGGATGGAAAGTGGTACGAGGCGCAGCCGTGCCCGACCGAACTGGGGTTGAAACGGTTTGCCGCGCAGCAGAATGAGAAGGGCCAAGGTCGTGCACGGATCCAGGCGGCCTTGGCGGAAGTCCCGGACCCGCTCAAGTCGCAGCTGAATGAGCTCATCGCCAAGCACGACAACGTCAGTGCGTGGAAGCTGTGCGTGAGTTCCACGAAGAAGGACTTTCCAACCTGCCAGGGAATCGTTGCGATGCTCGCGGGTCAGGAGCCTGATTGAAGCCGCGGGAGAACGGCCACGAAAATCGGACTTCATCTGCCGCAGATAGGCGCTGCTCCTGACGAGATCGCCCACGCCGCCAGGCGGGCAGAGCAGGCCGGCTACGAATCAATCTGGGTCAGCGATCACTTGTTAGTGCCCGAGTCCGGCGGACGGTTGCCTCCGATCGAAATAATGGAACCTATCTCGACGCTCGCCTACGTCGCGGCGCTCACCAGCAGGATTAAACTCGCGACGAGCGTGATCGTGGTTCCATATCGCAACGCGATTCATCTCGCCAAGGAACTCGCTACGCTCGACCGGCTGTCGTCGGGCCGCGTCGTCGCGGGAGTCGCCAGCGGATGGCTCGAAGTGGAATTTCGCGCGCTTGGCGTATCGTTCGAAAAGCGCGGCGCCTATACCGATGAGGCTATCGCGCTGATGCGCGCGGTGTGGTCCGTCCGCCGTGCCCGAATTTCACGGCGAGTTTTTCGATCTAACCGGCATGCGCTTCGGCCCGCGACCCGCCGCTGGCAACATCCCGATTTGGGTGGGAGGCACGAGTCGCCGTGCCATTCGCCGCGCCGTCGAACTGGGCGACGGATGGCATGGGACGCGGATGAACCCCGACCAGGTCGCCGAGCGTATCGGATGGATTCGCGAGCTCGCCGACCGCCGCGGCCGCAGCCTGGACGGCTTTTCGATAAGTCATCGCGTGTACCTCGGCTTCGCGCCGAAATGGACCGACACCGGAGGCTACGTCGAAGGCGTCCTCGCGCCCCCTGCCGAAATCGCCGACTACCTCAATCGGTTCGCTGCGATCGGCGTCGATGAGATCCTGGTAAGTCCGCTCACCGCAGAGCCGCTCGCAAAATTTCTCGATCGCTTCGACGCCGAAGTCCGCCCCAAACTCGCGTAAGACGTCCGTGATAGGCACACGCTGATGGCCACGTGGGAACGATTTGCCGGCGCCGCCCCAGAGTTAGCGGCGGTAGGGTTAACGCTGCTCAATCACTACGGTGCCGCATTCCTGTCTACGGTCCGAAAAGACGGTTCGCCGCGATTGCATCCAGTGGTCCCGATCATCACTGAAGGGAGACTTTTCGTGTTCTGCGGCGGTCCGAAGATATACGACCTGCACCGTGACGGGCGCTACGTCTTGCACGCGCTCATCGATCGAGACGACACAGAGTTTCTGGTCGCCGGTCGCGCCGTCGACGTTAACGATGATCGCGCGCTGCGTGCCCTGGTCGCTCTGGCGGCGCCGTACAAAGTGCCTGACGATCCGGGAGATGTAATGCATCAGCTGTTTCAGTTCGATATTGAGCGAGCGCACACGACTACCTGGTATCATCCCGGCCAACCCGATACTCGTCCCACCTATGCTGATTGGTCGGAGCGCAACTGATTCGGACGTGGGGAGACAGCAAATGCCGGAAGACAAGTTTGTTCAGGTGAATGGTCTGCGGCTTCATTACCGGGACTTCGGTAGCGAAGGAAGGCCTGTCCTGCTGTTCATGCACGGCCTGACAGGTAACGCACACTGTTTCGATCACGTCGCGCCGGAGTTTGTCGGCCCGCACCACGTGCTCACGCTGGATTTTCGTGGCCACGGAGACAGCGAGTGGCACCGCGACGGAGAATACGCTTTTCAGCGTCAGGTGAGTGACACAATTGCGTTTCTCGAAGCTTTGGGAGTCTCGAAGGTCTGTTTGATCGGAAGCTCTCTTGGCGGCGCTGTAGCGATGGTCTTGGGTGCGATAAAGTCGGACCTCGTCGAACGGATCGTTCTCAACGACATCGGTCCTGAAATCAACCTGCCCGAGCCAAAAGAGGCCGCTGAGGCTCTAAACCTTCTCGAACAGCACTTTCCGAATGTGACCGAGGCGCTCGACTACTACAAGCGATGCTACCCTCCAGCCCGAGTCCTTCCAGATACCGTCGCGATCGAATTCGTACGCAACTCACTACAAGTCGTCGGAGGCGGGTTTCTACGCTGGAAGGCAGATCCACGCGTTCAGGCGGTCGCTCCGACGTCCAGCACTTCAGGTTCTTCTCCGGGGATGTGGCCGCTGTTCGACGCGATCAAAGCTCCAATCCTTGTGATTCGCGGTGCCGAGAGCGAGACATTGCTCGCGAGCACAGTCGCGAAGATGGTCTCACGCAGGCCAGATATCCGCGCCACTGAGATTCCCGGAGTCGGTCACACTCCGTGGTTGTCAGAGCCAGATGCGCTTGCGGCGCTGCGAGAGTTTCTGCAGACATGACGGAAGAACATCCTCGGGAGCTCGCCGCTAATGAGCTAGTCGCAGGAAACAGTAGCGCGCCGAGGCGACGCGTGCGAAGTGCGATCGGCCGCCCCCGGCTCGCGTGAGCAAAACGGCAATTTGGCCGCTATTGCCCCGCGCTGATTATCTTTACGATCGCCGAGGAACCCTCGATCCGCTCGCCGTTCATCGGCTGGTAGCGACCGCCCAGCTGCTCGGCGAGGAACGTTTCCACGCGCGCGAGAAAGTCCATCTGATTGGCCGGACGGACGAGGCCGTGGCCCTCGTCGGGATAGAGCACATACGTCGCCGTGCCGCCGCTCTTCTCGATCGCTGCCACGATCTGTTCGGCTTCGGACTGCTTGACGCGCGAGTCGTTGGCGCCTAGCGCGATCAGAAGCGGAATCCGGATTCTGTCCGCCGCGAATATGGGTGACGCATTCGTCAACAACTCGTTGTCTGCCGGGTCGTCGGGATTTCCCACCCGCGCATTCCACAGGGAGCGCATTGCAATATGGGGCGGAAACGATCTGATCATCGTGAACAGATTGCAATTGCCGCACAGGTCGATGGCGCACTTGTAGAGGTCGGGCGTGAAGGCCGCACCCGCAACCGCCGCATAGCCGCCGTACGAAAGTCCGATGATCGCGATCCGCTCGCGGTCGGCGATGCCCTCGTCACCCGCCCACCCCACGGCATCGGTCAGGTCGTCCTGCATCGAGAGGCCCCACTGCCGATCTCCTGCGTGGAGATGCTTCATCCCGTAGCCCATCGAACCGCGAAAGTTTGGCTGAAGCACCGCGTAGCCGCGATTGGCGAGAAGCTGCGTCCACAAGTTGAGCGTCCAGTAGTCTCGCAGCCACGGCCCGCCGTGGACATTGAGTACGAGCGGTAGATTTCGCGGCTCGAGTCCGGCGGGTATCGCCAGGTAGCCATGCACTTCCATCCCATCGCGCGCGCGATATTTGATCGGACGCACCTCGGCGAGTTGAAGCTGGTCGAGCTTGGGTCGATCGCTGAACAGAAAGTCCGCCTTCTTCGCGGCGCGGTCCCACAGAAAGTACCGGGTTGAACGGTGAGCGCTCTGGAACTCGACGATCCACTTGCGGTCATCAAAGTCGCGGCTCACGATGCGGAAGTCGCCGTCATCTAGGCTGCGGATCGCGTCGAAGTCCGCCGCGACGCCGCGATCGATCACGCGCCATTGCCGTCGCGCGGGTGGGAACGATACCGCGTCGACGACGCCGCGAATCGGATGGATCATCACCGACTCAGCATCGAAGCCGTCCATCGCGGCGATTACACTCTCATCACCCGACTCGATCTCGCGTGCGACCACTCGGATGGTGTCGCTTCCGAGCGATGAAAGGAGGACAAGGTCGCGCCCATCCTGGTTGAAGCCCAGCGGCAATACCCATTCGTCGGGCGCGGTGCTCAAGAGCGTCCGCCACGGCGATGCGGAATCGGTGCGCACACGCACTTCGAAACCGTCATCGGGCGTGCGGACCCGAGCGGCACACACCACGAGGTCATCGTCTGCGACCCACCTCTCCACGTTGCCGGGATTTTCCACTTCGAGCGTTGCCGCGCCGGTTCGCAGGTCGATCCGCCACACGTCCATCAGCTTGCGATCGCGGACGTTGAGCACGGCTAGAATCTCGCCAGGCCGCTTCGCGCTGGTCATCGTGTTTTGGCATCGGACGCCCCGCCATGGGGTCAGGTCGCGGGCGTTCCCAGTCTCAAGATCGATGACATAGATGTGGAAGTTCTCGTCACCTTCGTTGTCCTGTCGGTAGAAGATCGTTTTCGAGTCCCAAGCCCATTCGTAGTTTTGAATCGACCGTCGCTCCGCACTGACGCATCGATCATCGCTCTTGCCAAGCGTGCGCACCCAGATCTGCAGAGCATCGCTTTCGTTCGGCGCGAGGTAAGCGATACGCGTGCCCTCCGGCGAAAGCGTGGGCTGCCATCGCTTGGGATTGCCAAGCAGCACCTCGCGCGGGATGAGGGGCGGCATTCCTGTGGGCATCGCCAGCAGAACCTCCTGGACACCAACCGCTAGTACCGAGCATGCTTTATCAAACGGCCGCCCGGCTTTCACCAGCGCTGTTTCAAGCCTTCGAAGTCTGGTTAGTCCAGCCGGTAGGCGCGCCTTGCCCGGCGTGCGAACGCTCTGTAGACTCGTGTCGCTTTCACTAGCGATGTAAAGGGTTCTGACGTTTAGAGCAATCATCGCGTCGTCCCTGTGCCGTTCTTACAGTCACAATTCGTGAAAAGTACAATCGCGCCGAAAAGCACTTTGCGCGCCTACCTGGCGATGCTGGTGCGCGTTTCGCGCTGGCACTTAATCGGCGTCGTCGTCGCGACGGTCCTGTTCTCGCTAACCGAGGGCATCGGCTTCGCGCTCCTGCTACCAACTCTGCAGGTGGCCGGATTGAATCTCGCAGGACAAGGCGAGGCGGGACGTTATGCGGCGATCGTTTCGCACGCGTTCGTGGCTATTGGGATGCGCCCGTCGCTGACTCTTCTGCTCTGCGTATTCGTGATGCTGGTTGGCGCGCGAACCGTGCTCGGCCAGATCCTGAGCGTGTGGTCGTACGCCGTTCAGCAGGACGTCGAGCATCATCTGCGCCGTCGCCTCTACCGTGCGATCGCGGATGCGAACTGGCTGTTCGTATGCCGCAGCCGCGCTTCGGATTTCACCCACGCGCTGACTCATGAAATTTACCGGATCGGCAACGGCACGATGCTCGCGCTCATGTTGGCCGGCGAGGTAGCGCTCGGCGTTCTGTACATGACGATCGCATTCGCGCTGTCGGCCGGGATGACCATACTGGTGCTGGTCTCGGGCGCGCTTCTGACCTTCGTTTTTCGCGGACGCACGCATGCGATCGAAATTCAGGGCGAGGAAGTCTCCACCACCAACAAATCGCTCTACGCCGCGACGATCGAGCATCTGCAGAGCCTCAAAGCGGCCAAGGCTTATGGCGCCGAGGCGAGCAATTTCTCGATCTTCTCCGCGCTCAGCGCCGACGTCGCCCGCACCAACGTTGACGGCATTCGCCAGCAGGCCATCGCTGCAACCTGGTTCGAGCTCGGCTCGGTCGTGATCCTCGCGGTTGTGCTGTTCGTGTCGATTCGAGTGCTGGCGGTGCCGCCCGCGTCAATTCTGATCCTGCTGCTGCTGTTTGCGCGCGTGATGCCGCGAATCATGGCCGGCCAGCACGAATACCGCGGCTTCGTCAACTCGATGCCGTCATTTGCCAACCTGCTCGATATCGAAGCGCGATGTGCTGCGGCGGCCGAGCCTGCAGCGCGTCCGCATCAAAGGCTCGCGCTCACGCGTGAACTTGCCGCTGAAGGCGTATCGTTTACCTACGCCGAGGGGCGCCTTCCCGCGGTTCGAGATCTGAGCCTGGTGATTCCTGCCGGCAAGGTCGTCGCGTTGGTCGGGCCGTCCGGCTCCGGCAAGAGCACCATCGCCGACATTCTGATGGGGCTGGTCGCACCCGATTCCGGAACGCTCAAACTCGACGGCAGGACGCTCGGACGCGACGACGTGCGCGGATGGCGCGATCAAATCGGCTACGTGGCGCCCGACACCTTTCTTTTTCACGACACGATTCGCGCCAACCTCAAGTGGGCGCGCGCCGACGCCGGCGAGGACGAAATGCTCGCCGCGCTGCGCCAGGCATCGGCCTTCGATTTCGTCGCGGGACTGAAAGACGGTCTCGACACTGTCGTTGGCGACCGCGGCATCCTGCTGTCGAATGGCGAGCGTCAACGCCTCGCACTGGCGCGCGGATTCCTGCGCCGTCCTTCGATGCTGATTCTCGACGAGGCGACCAACAGCCTCGACTCCGAGAACGAAGCGCGGGTGCTCGACGCGATCGAAAGCCGCCGCGGCGAACTCACCGTCGTGCTGATCGCGCATCGTCTGTCGACCATCCGATGGGCCGATCTGATTTACGTCGTCGAAGGCGGCACCGTCGTCGAGTCGGGCGATTGGTCGTCGCTCAGCGCGCTGCGCGACGGCCGTTTCCGCGCCCTCTGGGAAGCGCAGAGTCTCACCGTCTAATGATGCGAACGAGGATGTCGATGAAGGAATTCCGAGTCTTCAGCAGGATTCTGGTTCCGATGGTCGCCATCGCCCTGGTCGGCGCTGCCTGCTCGCACAAACAAGTACGACTCATTGCTGGCGGCCCGGCTCCGGGCTCGGGACCGGAATTCATGGCAGAATCTGAGCAGCCGATGCCTGAAGTCCAGGCTCCAATCGGGCGACTTGCCGAGCTAAACACCAAAGGTCTTGATGTTGTTCTGGTCATCCCACGATCAGGCGAGTCCCCCGCCACAGTCAACGAAATTAAAGGTAAGTTGACTCAGCTCGGTCGAGAGCATCCATCGATTGGTTCCCGTCGCCCGCGTAGGAATTGTGATTTATGATGCGAAGCTGGAAAGAATCGCGACTGTGCCTCTGACCGACTCAGCGCCAACGTCGATCCAGTCTATTACCGCAATCACGGCTCAGCGCTCGACGTTGGAGAACGACGATATTCACGCAGCAGCGCGCGCCGCAGTCGGCACAATGAGCTGGAACCCGAATTCAAAGCGGATCATCGTTCTGGTCGTGGACAGGGCGATTGGAACGAAAGAGGCTACGGGCTTGGTCGAGGTCGCACGGAAATTCCGCGCAACCGGTGGAACCCTCAATGCCGTAGATGCTCTGGCGCAGTCGCAGTCAGAGCCACAGTCCCAGAAGGCGACGCACGAAACGCTGCGCGCCATCGCGGCGGCGGGCGGTGGAACGGTGAAACCGCTTATGAAGGAGAAGCCAGCGTCTAAACGCCCGGCTGATCCCATTTCGCCGCGCGCGGACATCGCGTGATAGCGCGCTATGGGAAGCGCAGAGTCTTACGGCCTAGTCGGACCGCACGCGCTGTTGACAACTGTCGCGGCCGCCCGTGATTTAGCGCTTCACGTCACATTTTCTTAATCCCCGACTAATTGTTCCGACACATCCCTCAATTAGGGTGACGCCGTTCGTTTGAGCCGGATGTCCGCGCGCGCGGATGCCGCTCAGCCAGGCCATAAATCGCAGGTGGGAGGGGACATGAACATTCGATCGCGTATATCGTCGTACCTGTTGCCGGCCGTCGCCGGTATCGCGCTGCTCTTGAGCGGATGCGCGCAGCAACGCGAAGTGAGTTGGTGCACGGTTTGGGGCGCCGCAGCAGGCGCGGTAATTGGCGCCGGGGCAGGCACCGGAATCGGCTACGCCAGCAAGGGCTCAGACGGCTCCAGCTCGCGAGTTATCGCCGGTGGCGTGGCAGGCGCGGGAATCGGCGCCTTAGTCGGCGGAGTCGCAGGCCACTACTATTGCGATCCGATCATTGAAGCGCCGCCACCTCCTCCACCACCTCCGCCCCCGCCGCCGCCACCTCCGCCTCCGCCGGTGAAGGAAAAGCTCGTGCTGCGCGGCGTGCATTTTGATTTCAACAAATCGAACATCCGTCCGGGCGACGCCGCCGTGCTTGACGAGGCCGCCTCAACTCTCAAGGCCAATCCCAACGTCGATATCGACGTGAACGGATATTGCGATGCGATCGGCGGCGAGGAGTACAACTTGAGGTTGTCCGACCGGCGCGCCGATGCGGTCGAGGATTACCTGGAAAAAGTCGGAATCCCCGAAGCGCGGCTGCATCCGCACGGCTACGGCAAGACCGATTTCGTAGCGACCAACGACACTGCCGAAGGACGCGCGCAGAATCGTCGCGTCGAGCTGGTGCCCGAGCAGTAACAACGCATACCTGCGACGGGGCGCTCGCAATCGCGCGAGCGCCCCGCACTGACAAACTCATATCGGAATGCGAGGGGGGGACTTGAACCCCCACGCCTTGCGGCACTGGATCCTAAGTCCAGCGCGTCTGCCATTCCGCCACTCTCGCGTATGGGTCAAGCATAAGAGTTTTGCAGCTTCGTGCAACCGCATCCGGAGACCTCACCATTGCCCATCTGCTTTGAGGAACTAGCGCGCCGAGCTTCTATTCTTCGATCAGGCGAAAGTAGTATCTCCATATTTAATCAGGGAGCGCCGACTCTGTGAACATCTGGATGTGGATGATCGCGTCTGCTCTCGCGGCGCTGGCCGCGGCGACCGTATATGTGCGAGTCCGGTGGAGGCGCGCGCCAGCGGCCTTCCGCGCGATGTCGATGCTTGGAATTGTATTCGTTCTAGCAGGAATCTTAATCGGTTACGGCGCGAGTCACTTGCTCTCGGCGATCTCCATAAACGCGCCCTGGAAGGCCTCCCGAGACTCGCCTCCCGACCCGGTCGTTACTGATGGCAGAGTTCCGGCGCTGGATCGTCGGCAAATCGATCGTCCTGACGGACGAAAAACATTCAGGCGAACCGACGTGGGTCTCCAAATCGGACACTGTCGCCGCGATGTGCGCGAACAGGATCGATATAGAGGAAGGACTAAAGAAGTTAGGTGGAAGCCTTTCTGAAGGCGGTGGGAAACTCTCATCAGAGTGCGTCGGTGTTTATCTGGCTCGCCACGCTCTGGGCAAAGACCTGGACCGCGGGCCCAAGGACGCTTCGATTGCTCTCGAGGACGTGGCCGAGATGTGCGACGGGGGTCAAATTGAAAAAGAGTGGCCCGTCTGCGTCGATGCCTATGCCGCGCGTCACGCGAAGATGAAATGAAAAACAGGGCGCGGCGGTGTTTTTTCAAAGCGGCGTGAGTTGGCTGTTCAAAAGCCGTCGCTCAAGAATACGCTCGTTGCTGAGGTCGACTTGCCAACTGTCCCGCTTCTTCCACCTTTTGCCGTTTCCGGTCTCAAATGTGCAAGTCGTCTCAATGGCCCAATCTCGTGCGAGTGAAGGAATGTAGAATGGCCCGAGCACTTCAAGCGGAGAGCCCGGAAAAACAAATAGACTGCTTCCCGTTGGCAACAGTGAGTACTCGTTGCCGCGAGACGTGGCGGTCGCTTTCAATTCTTGCAGAGTCGCGCCCCCAAGGTTGGTCAGTGAAATCTTCAGTTTCCCGACCGTGTCCTTCATCGCGGCTTCGGCAGGAATGTAGGCAACGACTTCGACTTTGAGCCGAGGCTCGTATCTCTCTTCGAACTGCGCACGTGACGCCTGGAGCTGCGCCCGCGATGCTTCGAGTTGCTCCCGCGAGATTTTGGTCTGCTCGTTTACGCTTTTGAACGTCAGCCAATAGATGACAGCCGCCGCGACCGCCGCGATCGCCACGACCCACGCGGCCACAACCGCCGAAGCCTGACTGAGCAGGGCGTCCAACATAGGTGCGAAGTATCGTCAGGGCGGAACCCAAAAGCCAGCGCGAGCGGCCCCCGACTTTGGCGTAACTTTTCGGAAGTATCGGCCGCGACTGGAGGAAACACTTCAACGAGCGCCGCACTTCCAATCCGCGCCTGACGTGGATGAATCCCAAATCCCGCGCGTCTGTCATTCGCTCCGCAAGGGCTTTCGCGACGCTACCCGGTTACTGGATTATTTGCTGGGTCGGCGTCGCCGCCGGCTTCGGCGGCGTCCGCATGTGCTCGAATACCGCTTTGTTGGCGGTCGCAAGCTGACCGACTGCCGCCAGGATTTTGTCCGACATCTCGTCAGCCGCGTCTTTGCCGACTCGAAACACGGACGAATCCTCGTAGACTTCGCCCGGCAGCCGATCCGAATAGATTGTGAACGCGACCGATACCGCCGACATCGTGCCGGAAAGCTTGGTCGCCACTCCCGGGATTCCCGCGAACAAGTCCACGCACCACAGATGCACTCCGATGCCGTACGTGTCGGCATGATCGACGAGCCGATATGCGGCCGAGTCCTTGACCTTGTCCTTCAAAGCGGAGCAAAAGTCTCCTCCGACCGCGTCGGAGCAATGACAATCCACCAGGACGCTTAGCCGGTTGTCGTTGCCCGCCGCCGTGGCCGGTGCGGAAATGATCAGCAGGGCCAGGGTCAGCGTTCTGATTGCGGCTGCGAGATTCGTTTTCACAGTAGAAGGCAGGGTAGCCGAGTCCCGCCGGTTCGGGCAAACGCGCTCGTTTTTGCCTCGCGACAACGGCCCCGTCGCATGCTAGTATCTGCAGGTTATCTTTAATTAGGGAGCTCGAACTTTATCCGATGCTGATGAACATGAAGCTGTCGAGGCGAAATTGCCTCGAGTCAATGTGGCGCACCATTTCCGCTGTTGCCGCCGTCACAATCGTGTGCTCGGTCCTCGTGACGCCTCGCGCGTGGGCGGCGGACGACCCCAACGCCGCGGTGGCGGTTGTCGGCGATCACAAGATCACCAACAAGGATCTCGACGCTAAGGTCAAGCCGCAGCTCGATCAGATGCGCGCGATGCTAGAGAAGCGCGTCGATCAGCTGATCGCGGACAAGACTTTCGATCTCAGGCGCCAGACGCTCGAATCGATGACCAACGACTATCTAATCGAGCAGGCCGCCCAGCGCGACAAACTCAGCGTCGACGACTACCTAAAGAAAGAATACAGCGGCAAAGATGCCGTGACCGACGCCGCCGCCAAGAAGTTTTACGACGATAACAAGGGACAAACCACCGCGCCGTACGACAAGATCAAGCCGCAGCTGATGGCGATGATGAACAAACAGGCGCTGCTCGAGCGCCTGCGCAAGGAAGAGCCGGTGAAGATTTTGCTCGAGCCCAAGCGGGTAGTGGTCGACAGCAGCGGCCATCCTGCCATTGGCGGCAAGGATGCGCCGGTTACGATCGTCGAGTTCACCGACTTTCAGTGTCCGTTCTGCAAGGCGACCGAAGCCACCATCAAGCAGTTGCGCGAGAAATATGGCGACAAGATTCGCCTCGTGCACATGGACTTCCCGCTGCCGTTCCACCCGCATGCGATGGACTCCGCCAGGGCCGCGCGATGCGCCAACGATCAGGGCAAGTTCTGGCAATACCGTGACTCGTTGTTCGCCAATCAGGCCAAGCTGACGCCGGCCGATCTGAAGGAGACCGCCAAGACGCTCAAGTTGAACACCACCGAATTCGACGCGTGTTTCGACAAGGCGAAATACGATTCCCAGATCAAAGCCGATCAGGCCGCCGGCGAGAAAGTCGGCGTCGATGGGACGCCGGCATTTTTTGTGAACGGCCGGCCGCTGACCGGCGCCCAGCCGCTGCCGAAATTCGAGGAGCTCGTCGACGACGAGCTGGCCAACGGCGGCAACACCAAGCAGGCGTCAGCGCGCTAGACGTTTCCAGTCCTGAGCACTTTGATTCCGGCGCCGGCTTCGAGCTGGCGCCGGATTTTTTCGCTCATCGACGGTGCCGGCCCCGCCTCGTTCCCTTGCCTTCTTTAATGCGCTACCCTTAAATTCATTCAGAATTGATCAATTTATTGGGAGACCGGCACGGTACATCGATTTTATGGCGATTAGCTTTCCTTCGACTGAATATTTCGAGGCGCTCAAGGCCCAGATGGCCGCGAACGAGGAAAAATTCCGCCGCCTCGGCTTCATCGACACCACCTTCGCCGTCAGCGTCGGCGTCAATGGCAAGGCGCGCAACTTCGTGCTCGAGTTCGAGGTTTTCGACCTCAAGAACATCAGCGAAGTGCCAGCCATCGATCTCAAGAAAGTCGATTTCAAGATCGAGGGCGACTCCCGCGTGTGGCGCGAGATGATCGAGAACATCCGGCGCAACGGCGAGGCCGATTCATCGCACGACATCAACACGCTCGCGCATTTCGGCGAGCGTTTGAAGATCGTCTACGACGATCCCGACGGTCACGACAAACTCTACCGGTTCATGGAATCGATCCAGGAATTTTTCGATCTGTCGAGCAAGCTCGAAGTGAGCTTCAATTAAGGCGCGGAGGCGCGGCTGACTATGGCATACCTTTCGACCACCGACTTCACCGAGGACAAGGACTTCATCGACAAGTGGCTGTACACGATCAGGACCGGCGAGATGGACCTGTCGTGGATGAAATCTGCCACTGAGAAGATCAACCCCGAGGAAGCCAACCCGCGCCGCGGGCTGACCTATCGCGACCTCAACGTCGGGACCTACGGCTACACTGACATCCCCGAGAAGGTGCGCAACAACCGCTCCTATGCGCCGCGCGGCGCCGAGATTCCGGCAGGCGTGCCTGACGCGCAGCCGTGGGTCTCGCGCAAGAGCGAGCTATGGGCCTTCAACACCGAGAGCTATTACGAGGAAGCGGTGTCGCGCCAGTGGAACGCCACCACCGACATCCCGTGGGACCGCCTCGACGGCGTCGAGCTGCCCGAGGTGACAGGCAAGGCGCTCTCGCAGTTGATGACTTTCCTCACTGAAGTGGAAATGATCGCGACCGACACGCCTGCGATGTGGCTGCCGCGCCTCAATCCGGACTTCATCGAGGTACGCGCGTTTATCGCCGCTCAGGCGATGGACGAGGCGCGCCACGCGGAGGTCTTCCGCAAGCGCGCGCTGACGACGGGCTGGGGCTTGATGCAGGCGAGCCCGATCAACGAGATGGCGCTGAAGCATCTGCGCGACGCCGATTCGTTCAGCGAGATGTCAGTCGCGCTGCACCTGGTTGCGGAGGGCAACGTGCTCACGCTGTTCCGCTTCAGCGAGTACCTGTCGCCGACCGATGTGGATAAAAAGATTTTCCGGCTCGTGATGCAGGACGAAGCGCGTCACGTCGGCTACGGCATGCAGCATTTCAAGTACGTGCTCGAGCATTTTCCCGAGAAGCGCGAAGTGCTGCACGCGCATCTCGACGAAGCCGAGAACATCTCGTTTGCCGGCGCGGCGGCGACCGAGCTGACCGAAGCGTTCATCATTCTGGCCGGCGGCGGACTCAAGAAGGAAAATGTCGAGCAAGGAATTAAGGTCACGACCCAGTTCAACCTGAAGCAGATGCAGGAGCATTTCGAGCGGTTGGACAAGTGCGGGATGCCGGAGCGTCGCGAACGCTCGAAGCTCTATAAGATGTATGAGATGGGACGCGCAGCAGCCGAGAACGCAGGCATCAAGCTGAACTAAGTCTTCTTTAATCCGGTCCCCCGTTCCCGTGCGGGCCCGAAAAAAGGGGTTAGGGGTTAGGTTCCTAAGTGGCATTTTACGCAGACAAGGACTACACGGTCGACGAGACTGTCCTCCAGGCCGCGCAGAAGGTGATGGAAGGACACTTGGGCCTGCACTGGTACGAGGCCAAGACTGAGCGCATAGCAGGTCGCGCGTCCGATCCGAAGCGCGGACTCACCTATCAGGATCTGGACGTCGGCAGCTACGGCTACACCAATATTCCCGAGGACGTGCGCACCAGTCAGTCGATGGTGTCGCGCGGAAGCGAGAAGGTCGGCAAGCTGCCCGACATGGGCTACGTCGTGAATCGCAAGTCAGACGTATGGTCGGACAACGTCGCGGAACTTTACGAAGAGGTAAAGGCGCGGCGATGGGTCCCCGCGACCGACATCCCTTGGACTGAGCTTCACACCAAACCGCTCGCGCCCGAGCTCGAGATGGCCTGCGCGCAGCTCTACACCTTTCTGCAGGAGTGCCAGATCGTCTCGATGGATTTTCCGTCGAAGTGGGTGGCGCTGATCAACCAGGATTTTTTGGAGCTGAAAAGCTGGATGTGCGCGCAAATGCTCGACGCGTCGCGGCTGTTCGAGGTCTTTCGCAAGCGTGCGCTCTTCGGCGGCGCCGGACTCGGGCGCGCCAGTGCCACGGCCGAGCAGGGACTCAAAGAATGGCTGTGGGCCGATCAGTTTCCGCAGGGTTCGGTGTCGATCAATCTGTCGCTCGCCGGATTCCTGCTGACGCTATATCGCCAAGTGGCCGCGTTCGCGCCGACCAATGTTGATCGAAAGATCATGCGCTACGCGATGCAGGACGCGGCGCGCCAGGCAGCCTACGGACTCGGCCAGCTTCGGTACCATTTGAAGCATCGCCCGCTCGAAGCAAATGCGATCGAGGGCTATCTCGAACATACCGAGCACGCTCTGATCGGACTTATCGGCAGTCCCGAGCTGCTCGAGCCGATGATCATCATCTGCGGCGGCGGACTCGAAAAGCCGCAGGTCGACAAGGGCCGCGTCGCGACGGCGAAGTTCATCAAGCTGGCTGTCAGTGAGTACATGGAAAGGATCGCGGCGGCCGGCCTCGCCGGCCACGCCAAGCGCAGCAAGATTCCAGCGATGATCGATCGCATCTCAGCCGCCGCGTAAGAGCGGTTTCGCTCTCGCCCGACACATATTTTCTGGCTCTCGCGCGACTGCTAATCTGTTGCGCATGCCAAATCGTCGTTCCGCAGTGATTGCCGGCGCGCCGGAGACGGTGGGTTGTTCTCCTGAGGAGCCGACTGGCGCCCCAGACGACCCCGACCAACGTAGCCGCGGTTTTTTCGAACGCATCTTTGACCGTGTCGTTCCGAGGACTGCCCTGGTGCGGTTTCTCGGCTACGTGCGGCCGCATCTGTGGCTGGTGGCAGGCGGTTCGGTCATGGGCATCCTGAAGTTCACGCTGCCGCTGGCGTTTCCGCTCGCCTTCAAATACGTCTTCGACGTTCTGCTGGTTCCGCAGCCGCATCTCGAGCATCTGAACTCGACGATCGACAGGTGGTGCATCGCGATTGCCGCGACGCTTCGTCTCGGCGTGGGCTCTGCCGCCAAGCTCGAAGCGCTTGACCGCGGCGTTGTTCGCGCTGTTTCTCGTTCAGGCGATTGCCACGTACTTCCGCAACTACTGGGCGAGCATGGCGGGTCATCGTCTGATCTTCGATCTGCGTTACGCGTTGTACAAGCACATGCAGCGCCTGTCGCATTCGTTTTTCGATCGCACGACCTCGGGCGCCGTGGTTTCGCGATTTATCTCGGACATCTCGATGGCGCAGAACTTCGTCGGCTCCGCGATGATCAACATCTGGATGGATGGCGTATCGCTGGGCTTCGTGATTTGGCTGCTGTTCTCTCTGAACGTGCGGCTGGCGTGGATTTCGCTGATCATTGTTCCATTTTACGTCGCGGTGATCAGGATTCTGTCGCCAAAAATCAAGGAGACCAGCCACGACCTGCAGGAAGTTGTCGAAGAATTTTCCGGCGAGTTGCAGGAGCGCGTCGCCGGCGTTTCGACGGTCAAATCGTTCGCGCGCGAGGCTGACGAGGCGCGCCGGTTCCATAAGCGCACGACTGAAATGTACGACTTGACGATCGAGAGCGTGAAGCTCTCGTCCACACATCAGATGCTCACCGAGTTCATCTCGCGCGGCGCGCCGCTGATTGTGATCTGGGCGGGCGCGCTGATGATCATGCACGGCAAAATGACCATCGGAACCGTGGTCGCGTTCTTCGGCCTTCTCCCCGCGCTCTACCTGCCGCTGCAGCGCTTCTCGGAGTTGTCGGTAATCGTGGCGACGGCTCTCGCGGCGATCGAGCGGATCTTCGCGTTCTTCGACGAGACGCCCGA
Source organism: uncultured delta proteobacterium (assembly GCA_963805315.1). Lineage (GTDB taxonomy): Bacteria > Desulfobacterota > Binatia > Binatales > Binataceae > Binatus. The sequence continues at coordinate 216,623 of CAWDTQ010000010.1, read as the reverse complement.
GGTGCGCGACCTTCCCGGTGCGCCGGCGCTGAAAGTGAAAAGCGGCCTGGTCGAGATCGAGCATCTGCGCTTTGGCTACAAGCCGCTCGACGGCGGACCGATCCGCATCACGCTGGACGACGTGAACCTTGCCGTGCCCGCCGGGACGACCGTCGCGCTGGTTGGACGCTCGGGCGCGGGCAAGACCACACTCGCGAGCCTGATTCCGCGCTTCTATGAACTCGCCTCGGGCCGAATCCTGATCGACGGCACCGACATCTCGAGCGTCACGCTCAAGTCGCTGCGCGATTCGATCGGGATCGTTCCGCAGGACGCAATCCTGTTCAGCGCGTCGATCCGCGAGAACGTGCTATATGGACGGCCCGGCGCCACCGACGCGAACATCTGGCGCGCGCTCGAGCAGGCCAACATCCGCGACTTCGTCGAGTCGATGCCCGACAAGCTCGACACGATGATAGGCGAGGGCGGGGTGCGGCCGTCGACCGGTCAGCGGCAGCGGCTGGCGCTCGCGCGCGTGTTTCTGAAAGACCCGCCGATTCTGATTCTCGACGAAGCGACGTCGGGACTCGATTCGGAAGTCGAAAACCTGATTCACGACGCGGTGCGCCGCCTGATGAAGGGGCGAACCTCGTTCCTGATTGCGCATCGGCTTGCCAGCGCCGTCGATGCGGACGTGATCGTGGTGCTCGATCGCGGGAAAATAGTCGAGGTCGGGGCGCATTCGGAGCTGGTGAAGCGTGGCGGCGTCTATTCGCAACTCTTCAACGAGCAGACGCGCAAGCTGCGCCTGACGCCCGAGCATATTGCGCGCGTGCCCGGCTCGCTCAGTCCTGCGCCGGCGCCGAGAGATCGAGAGAGAACAGCGTGATCGTCGGGACGGCTATCGTCCGAGCATCACGACATCAGGTAAAGGGACAGTGCCAGGAAGCCGGCCGCGACGATCGCGGCCTCGACGTTTTTGTAACTCGCGCTCTTCGGGGGAACGAACGACTTATCGCTCGTATGGTACCTTACGATGACCGGTCCGGCTGAAGGTTGATCTGTCGAACCAAAGATTGTCGGTGAATTCTGAATCTTCAGTACGTTGATCCGCCCACTGGCCTTCTCCAGCCATTTCTCATACTCGTCGGCGTCGGCGAACTGCTTGGTGAAAATAGCCATTTTGCCTCTCAATGATGCCTACAAGCTAAGTAAGACGAAAATAGACCGAAAAGGGCATTAGGTCAACTGATGCTAATCCACTAATCAACTGTCTCTACTATCTGTAGGGAAAGAAAACATAAAACAGGACCGACAGGATGCATAAAATCCACAATCCGGCGTGGACCTCGCGATGGCGTCCGGCGGCGAGCTTGAAAAGAGGGTAGAGCACCAGGCCGGCGGTGATGCCGACGCCGATGTTGTAGGTGAAGCTCATCAACGCGATCACCGTGAACGCCGGAATCAGTTCGGTGTAGTCGTCGAAGTCGATTTTGACGACCGGCGCGACCATCATTGCGCCGACTATGATCAGCGCCGGCGCGTAGGCTGCCGCCGGGATCGCGGCGACCAGCGGCGCAAAGAACAGCGACATCGCGAACAGCGCGGAGACGACCACGGCGGTCAGTCCCGTGCGGCCGCCGACGTGGACGCCGGCGGCGGACTCGATGTACGCGCCGGCGGTGGTGGTGCCGACGAGGCCCGCGAACATCGTCGCGATCGCGTCGGCGAGCATCGGGCGCTCTATTTGCGGCAACGTGCCGTCGGCGTCGAGAAATCCGGCGCGCGCCGAGACTCCTATCAGCGAACCCATCGTGTCGATCAACGCCATCACGAATATCGTCAGCAGAACGCCGAAAAATCCGACGCTCAGCGCGCCGCGCAGATCGAGCTGCAGCATGATCGGCGCGGGATTCGGCGGCATGCTGATCCACTGCGTCGGTGGCTTTGCGACGCCGGTGATAAACGCAAGCGCAGCCGAGATCAGGATGCCGAGCAGGATCGCGCCCGGCACGCGGCGGACAATCAGGATCGCGATCAGCATGAAGCTGAGAATCGCGATCTCGACCGATGGCATTGCGAGGTTGCCGAGCCTCACCGGCGCGCCGGGCACCCCCATTGCCACGATTCCGGATTCATTCAGTCCGATGAAAGTGAGAAACAGTCCGATGCCGACGCCGAAGCTGTAGGAGAGTCCCGACGGGATCGCCTCGACCATCCACGCCCGCACGCGCGCGACTGTCAACAGCGTGAACATCACGCCCGCAATGAACACGGCCCCCATCGCGGTTTGCCAACTGTAACCGAGCACCTTCACGACCGTGTACGCGACGAAAGCGTTTTCGCCCATGTACGGCGCGATCGCGAACGGTCGATTGGCGTACAGGCCCATCACGAGCGTGCCAAGCACCGCGGTCATCACGGTCGCGACCATAGAAGGTCCTTCGGGGATTCCGGCGACTTTCAAAATTGCGGGATTGACCGCGATTATGTAGGACATCGTGACGAACGTGGTGACGCCGGCGAGCAGCTCGCGTCGAAACGTGGTGCCGGCAGCCTCCAGCCCGAAGTAATTTGCTATTCGCGATTGCAACGCGTTCCCGGCATCCCCGCGACGCGTGAATTATCACGCCGCGACGAGCGGATGCCACAAGAATGCGTGTAGCCGCTGTTTGATATATAAGGAACCAATCACGAGCGAAGATTCCCGCACGCATCGATCAAAGAGTGAGCAGATGAGAGAAGAACTACCGGCGAAGCAAACGGCGACTAAGTCGACAACCACGCTCGCAGTGGACGTTGGAGGAACCGGAATCAAGGCGGCCGCGCTCGACGAAAAAGGCAGGATGATCACGGAGCGGCAGAAGATCAAGACGCCGCATAACGCGACGCCCAAGAAGGTGATCTCGATCATACAGGAGCTTGCGAAGATGGCGGGCGCGTTCGATCGCGTGTCGGTTGGGTTTCCGGGTGTGATCAAGAATGGCGTCGTCTACACGGCGCCGAATCTGGGCAAAGGATGGAATAACTTCCCGCTCGAGGCGGCGCTGAAGAAGAAGCTCAAGCGACCCGTGCGAATCGCCAATGACGCCGACGTGCAGGGCCTGGGATGCGTCACCGGCCACGGCGACGAGCTGGTGATCACGCTCGGCACCGGTTTCGGATCGGTGCTGTTCGTGGACGGGCACCGGATTCATCTCGAGCTGGGGCACCATCCGTTTCGCAACGGCAAGACCTATGAAGACGAGCTGGGCAACCGGGCGTTCCTCAAAAAGGGCAAGATGAAGTGGAACAAGCACCTGCGCGAAGCGATTGACGAATTGGCAAAGACCTTCAACTACGACCGGCTATACATAGGTGGCGGCAACGCGGCGACGATCAACTTCAAGCTGCCGTCGAACGTCAGGGTGGTAAGCAACACGGAGGGGCTGCTCGGCGGTATCAAGCTATGGCAGGATCAAGGCGTCGCGACGAAGTGAGGCTTACTTAGATTAGCACTCCGACCCGGCGGTCGAATCGCTATCACAGTCTGTTACAGTTTTATGAGGCGATCGAGTCTGGGGTGCGCGAGCTATCGACAGAAAACATCTGCGCCCTCTACTCGATCAAGGACTGTTCCAACCCGGAGGCGGCGGAGATCATCAAGAGTGTCGTCGTGGAGGAGATGCTCCATCTGATCCTGGCGGCCAATGTGCTCAATGCAATTGGGGGCAGCCCGCAACTCAACAACTCGCAGTTCATTCCGAAGTATCCGACCTTGCTGCCGCACAGCGACGATGCCTTTCGGGCGAACCTGGAAAAGTTATCGAAGCACTCGATCGAGACGTTTCTCAGCATTGAGCGGCCGGCCAAGGCTACAGCGCCGCCGGAGCATATGGTTGAATGCTCCACTTCAATTGCTGTCTGGAGATGACTCCGCAGATGCTCCAGCTTCCTGATGCGTAGCTCGGGCGGTATGGTGGGTTCGCGTCGACGCTTCTGTTTCTGTCGCTTATCGCTGTGTTCGGATCGCGGCGTGTTCATAGTCAATGAATTTGCGCAAGAAATTTGAGCGCGCGAATCGAGGGCAGGAAGAAGTAAGCGCCGCCGCGCACCGTGACGAAGCGCGGGAGTCCGTGGATGCGCTCGCGCACCGGCCTGGCTTGTATCGTCATCATCGCATCGCCCGTGTTGGCGCTGCATAGCGGATCTCTTTCGTCATAGAGTCCGTTGAATTTCGGGTTGTTGAGCCACGACTGCTGGATGAACTCGAACTGCCGGTGCAGCGTGGCATTTATCGCGATGAACAGAAGCCCTTGCTCGACAAGTTCGCCGGTGGCGGTCGACAATTCGTAGTACGGTCTTCCGCGCCGCATTATTCGATGGCGATTTGCGATTTTGAGCGACTGCTTGGGCTCGGGTGGGAAAGCCAGCGCATCGCGTGGATTGGCCCTGCGGATGTGAGAACCAATCGGACAAGCAAAGCCATCGCGATCGGAAGCGGCGAAGCCGAAATCGTTGTTGCGACTTTTGTTTTTTCCCAGCTCGGTATCGTCATTTTCAGGAGCCAGTGTCAGCGGCGCGCCGCTGGGCCATCTCCCAATCATTTTTGCTGACAGGAGTTTCGCTCGATCGGGATTCGATGACCCGTCGGCGTTACGCGTCGTGCGATCGAGAAAGCTCCGAAATCCCGCTACATCCTGTGCAAGCTTGCGCAATACGAGAAAGCTGCCGTTAAGACCGAAGCTGCCTTGCGTCGGTTGCGACGAGTCCGCCGCGAGAATGCGATCAGGATCAAGCTCGCGCGAAACCGTCGGCACCGGTACTACGTCGCCGTATTCATCTACATGGCCGAGCAGGAATTCTCCGGCCTTTACTATCGATTGACCGGGCAGCACCCTTTGCCCGGCGCCTTCGATGGCCGGTTGCGAAATCCCGTCGCGAAAACCGAACGGCTCGTTCGAGCCATGACGTATCGAGGTTTGGCCGAAGACTTCTTCGAGCCCGTTGGATGCGGGCGTGGGCTCGAACTCCTGGCTAGTCGCTTGATCGAGGACCGTTTCGTCTCGCCCATAGAGCATGACCAGGACATCTATACTGGGTGTGTTCGGCCCGCCGAATTGCCAACCCTCCGGGGCGCTAGGCCCGAGGTCGCCGAGTTTGCGAGATCGCTCAGGCGCGGCCATTCCCATCTGAAACTCCCGCGGAAAGGCTGCTAACGCGTCATGCGGCAGGCCGAGTTTCTCCATGCCGCTCAGGGTAAATGCTATGTTCGTTTGAGATCCGGGAAGCTCGTCCTCGCTGCGGCGCCGCCTGGCTGAGCTGACCCGGTTCGCGATGTCGATGAGCCATCGCTTTGCGGCATCGCGATCGACAATCTTGAAGAACAGAAATCGCGAATAGTCGAGATGCCCATATGCGTTGAGCACGAGTCCCTGGATATCGTGAAAATCGAAGCGGCCGGTAGGTTTCACACTCATAACAATCTGAGTAGCCGCTCAACTTCGGACTCGCTCCTGGCGGTGGCCAGATGGTCGCGAATGTCCAGGTCGCGCATAAGGTTGAGCACGGTCTCATTCGGGTAAGCGCTGTAGAACACGGGAGTGTATTGCATGTGCTGCCTGGCCCAATTCGCAAACCCATTGGCGCTTGCCGCGCCTCGGCCAATCAGCCACTTGCACGCAGGATAGTTGTTGACGTTGCCGTAAGCGCCGTTGAGATAGTAACCGGCTGTGTCGGTGAAGTTGCCGAGATACTCCAGTGCGCTGCCGTCATAGCCGGTCAACAGCAGGATTCGCCGACCCTCATCTAGCCAGACCACGTGCGCGAAGTGCAGGGTGAAGACGCCGCCGAAGCCGCCGCGCAACAGAATCCGTTGAAACAGGATTCCCGTCATCGCGACCGCGGTGCGTATTGAGAAACGCCGAATCGGATTGTCCTTGACTACACCTATCGTGGCGAGATGATTTTGTATGAAGGCATCTTCGATCGCGTAAGTGCGCTCATCGACCTGTGGATCCAGCGGTTGCGGCGTCCTCTGCTCATGCACTTCCAGGTAGCGCACGGCAAGAATCCAGACCACGAGCAGCGGCGATAGAATTACCCCGACTACAAGTCCTACGAGCGAGGCTATCGCGGTGTTGCGTTGAGCGATCCTCCGGTAACTCGAAAAAGTAGCCGGAGGAATCTCTGGCTTTACTCGGGAGTCGTGCTCCAGATGAGCCACTATCCGATCGCGGATCGCAAACGCGCTAAGGCCCTGAATTGAATTCTTCGCAATTTCGGCGTCCAGGAAGCGATTGATCTCCTCGCGCACCGCGATCGCATTTCGAATGCTTGCCACTGTCTGACCGGGCAGACCTACGAAGAACGCCGCCGCCGGGATGCTATGCTCGCGAAGGTAGGCCACGATCGCGGCGTCGGTGCGCGTGGACTCTTCTGGATAGCCCTCGCACTTGCTGTAAATCGCGTCGATTCCGGCGCGGCCGTGGACGACCAGCGCGCGAAGATATTCGTCCGCAGTTCCGTCGAAGTTCGAATCGAAGATCAGAATCGGCGGAAATCTCGAATCCTGGGCGGCGATTGCGATCCCGGCCATGTGAAGCGACGCGATCTCCGCAAATCGAAGCTGCTCATTTTTCTCTTCCTCGTGACCGATCTTACTGAGCAGCTGATCGAGTGCGTCGAGATCGCCCGGCTTGATGCGCGTGACTATCGTTAATGTGTTTTGGGCCACGAGCGGTTCTAGGCACCGAGTCGGTCGAGGATTGATTTTGCGCGGCGTAGATCCGCGATGTCTGCCTCCGGGAGCGACGCACAGACGGGCGCCAACGCTCCGGCTGCCTCGTCTCGCTTGCCCTGCTTCGAGAGGAGCGCGGACAGGCTGGTGGCGGCGCGGAGCTCCCACAACTTCGCTCCGGAGCTGCGCGCAGTGTCGATTGCGATTCGAAAGCATCGCTCTGCCTCGGTGGTATCTGGTGGCTCGGATATCAGCGCGATTTCACCTCGCACCCGGTGCAACTCGGATTCATACAGGCGCTCGCCAGTGTTCTCCATGGTTGCGAAAGCGTCCCCCAGAGCCTTGCGCGCGTGATTCGCCTGGCCTGCAGCCACATAGCCCTCCGATAGCCAGCAGAGGCTTAGCGCGAGTGCGATCTGAACGTGAACGGCGCGCACCGACGCGAGACCCTCGAGCATCTCTGCGATGCCCGCCTCCGGTTTGCCTTCGAGCGCCAGTGCGTAACCGTGCTGAATTTGCGCCCATGACAGAGGCAGCGCGAATCTCTCTTGCTTCGCGAGGCCGATCAGTTCCTCCGACCAAGCTTTCCCTGCCGCCGAATCGGCAAGGATCAGCGCCACAACGCCGGCTCCGATTAGCGTGTTCGAGAGCGCAACGGTTTGCCTGGACTCACGGGCCGCCTTGACCGCCTCGTTGATGAGTCTTAGTGCCGGTTCGGGACGCCCAGTTAGCGCGAGCAGCTGAGCCAGCCAGGTGCGGCACGAGGAACGAGCCTGCGCCAAAAATGCAGGCAACCGCTCCGCCGGACTGAAGACCGAAACGCCCTGCGTGCAGTGTTCGAGCGCGCGGCGCAACTCGCCCAAATAGGTAAACGTTACGCCTAACGAAGTATGCGCCATCAGCCTGGTCGCCGGGTCCTGCCTGCGCTCGGCTATCGACAGCAACTCTTCGCCGAGCTCCTGCGCAACCTTCAGATTGCCGCCGAAGTTATGGAAGGCCCACAGTCCAAACAGCGCCGGGACCAACTGCGAGCTATCACCCACCAATCCGCATAACTCTCTCGCGCGCTCGAAGGCTTTGGCCGTACCTTCGGCCGCGTAACCGCCGGTCGACATCAGCGAGTTGCCGAGGCTTATCTGTAGCGCAAGTTCCAGCTCCTTGATCGCGGTGTCAGAGGGCAACTTGCTGACTGTTTCAAGCGCCGCGTTGAAGTGCGTGAGCGCTTCAGTCACCGCCGATCGCTCATAGGCGTGTTGTCCCGCTTGATGCAGGTAGTGCACGGTCTTCAGCCCGTTGCCGCTGAGGCGATAGTGATGGACCAGCTTGTCGAGATGATCGTCGAGCCGGTTGGCGTACAGAGTCTCGATGGTCTCGGCGGTTTTGCCGTGGATCGCTTTGCGGCGTTCCTGCAACACCGATTTGTACGCGACGTCGTGGATCAATGCGTGCTTGAAGATGTATTCGGTCTGGGCGATGGTCGGTCGCTCGTAAATAAACTCAGCGCTTTGCAGGGACGCCAGACCTGCAAGCAGCTCGTCCTCCGGCCTTCCGAGCGCATGTCGGACGACAGGCAATGCAAACTCCTCGCCGATCACGGCCAGCGCCTGCAGCAGGCTTTTCTCCTCCGGCGGCAGCCGATCGATGCGCGCGGAGACGATCCCTTCGACCGTCGCAGGAATGGAAATATCGGCGCGAGGCAGGGTGACTCGCACCTGATCGCCCTCGCGCACAATCGTTCCGTTCTCAAACAGGGCCCGCACGATCTCTTCAATGAAGAGCGGGTTGCCCTCGGACTTCTCGATGATCAGCTCCTTGAACGGGCGCAACTCGACCGCATCGGTCAGCAGTACGGACAACAGCTCCTCGGCGTTGTTGGCTTCCAGCGGGTCGAGCCGCAACTGCTCATAGTACGACTTTGCGTGCGACGGATGCGCAAACTCGGGCCGGTGGTTTACCAGCATCAGTATCCGCAGGGTGGCGAGAGAATCCGCGAGCAGCGTCATGAAATTCCAGGCTTTCGGTATCGAACCAGTGCAAATCCTCGAAGATGACCAGCAGCGGTTGCGCAAGACTTTCGCGCACCAGCACGCGTTTGATCGCGTCGAGAGTCCGCTGTTTTCGAAGCTGCCGATCCATACCCGCTATTGGATCGTCAGCCTCGGGAACTCCGAGCAGCGCGTTCAGATATGGGACCGTATCGAGCAGGCCGGCATCGAGGTCGGTCAGCCGGCTTTGAATTTTATGGCGGCGCTTTTCGCCGTCGTCATCGGGCTGAATGTCGAAATACTTCTGCAGCAGTTCGACGAACGGCAGATACACCCATTCCTTTGCGTGAGCGATCCCCGACGTTTCGAGCAGCTTGAACCCGCCGCCTGAAGTCGTCTTGAACTGATGAAACAGGCGCGACTTCCCGACGCCCGCGTCGCCGACGACTCCGACGATTTGGCCGCGCCCAGACCGGGCTTGCTCGACCGCGCGTTTCATCTCGTTGAGCTCCGGCTCGCGGCCGACGAACTTGGCCAGTCCCCGCCGCGCTGCGGCTTCCAGCCGGGTTCGCAGCGGACCAAGTTCGACGACTTCGTAGGCGATGACCGGCTGGCTGACGCCCTTGATTTTGCGCGGGCCGAGCTCCCTGAACTGGAAAAACCCTTCACGACAACTTTCGAGTCTGATCGCCGACGACCACCGCTCCCGGCGTCGCTAACGACTGCAACCGCGAAGCGAGACTGGTCGGATGTCCGATCGGCGTATATTCGACGCGCGCGTCATCGGTCCGCACACTGCGGACCACCACCTCTCCGGTATTCACGCCAACCCGCACGAAGATCGGCAGACGGCCCGACTCGCGCAAAGAGTCAGAGTAGCGCCGGATTCTTTCCTGGAGTTCGAGCGCCGCGTAGATTGCACGTTGAGGATGGTCTTCGTGCGCGATCGGAGCGCCAAACAGGGCGAAAATTCCGTCACCGGTGGATTGCACCACACGTCCATCTGAAACGGCGGACCACGTCGACCATGATCTCCAGTGCAGGATCGACCAGCCCGCGAGCATCTTCGGGATCCAGCGACTCGAGGAGATCCATCGAATCCTGGATATCGGCGAATAGCACCGTGATAGTTTTGCGTTCGCCATCGCCAATACCCGGATCCTGAGGCGACGGAGCCGCTGCGGTGGCTTTGGCTGATAGTGCGCTTTCCAGCGCAAGGCTGTTGCCGCATTCGTGGCAGAATTTCGAAGGCGCAGGATTTTGCGAGCCGCACTTGGAACAAGTGCGCGTCAGCGACGCTCCGCATTCGGAGCAATATTTGTTGGACCCGGAATTCTCCTTACCACAAGTTGGACACTGCATTTCAGACTGCCGGCGCCGTTGTAGTCGGATTGTAGGGCTCGATGAACATCAACTGGCGGTGTCCGTCACCTATACCCGCGACTCGATCCAATTCGCGAGATGCCCCCAGAGACCCTCTTCAGATTCGGGATTCGCTCCCCGCCATTTCTGGTGCAGGTTGGTCGGCAGTCGGAAAAAGTCGCGCTGGTCTCCTGCCTCCACCTTTATCATGCCCTCGATGACGCTCAGGATATGATGGCGAAACATCATCGCCTGCCATTGGGAATCCTCGAGGTCGCGATCGACGAATTTGGCGAACTCCACGGTAATGCCGGCCAGACATTTCTGCATTTGGCCATCAGGTATCCCGAGATAGTCGGCGACCTCCGCCCGGATGAAGAGCCGCATCAGGCCGGTCGGTATGCTTTCCAGCATCGGCGGCGAATTCTTTTCCAGCATCACGATCAGCGCCCGAGTCATTTCCCGCCCTTCGTCCGAGGGAGCGAACTGACGCCGGCTGATTATCTCCTTCAACTCGGCTGCCGCTTCGAGACTGTCCGGAATCATTTCCGGCAGCACACCGAGCAGCCTGCCTACCCCGCACCATGTATCGAAGTAAGCCTGGGTGGCTTTGTCCGAGATGTTCGCACCAAGCTTCCGCAGTCCATCGATGGCCAGGAAGGAAAAGGTCAGCAAGCGTGCCGGCGAGATCCTCCTGATTGATTGGAACCCCGTAAGCGAGGTCGTTCCACTTCGCGGTTCTATCGTGATGCAGCTGGTAACGAATCGCCGCGTGCATCAACCGTACTTTCTGCACGGTGCGGATTCCCCGTCCGTGGGGACCGAGCCCTCCCGGCTCCATCACATCGACCACCATTTGCATGGTTCTGAACAAGCGTCGATTGGGGCGATTGGCGAGGTAGGCAGTCTGATGGAGAACCTTGACGCCCTTGCGCGCCGCATAAGCGTCGGGCAGCGCATAGCATCCGAGAGTAATCAGAATTTCGGGGCCGTGATCAACGAAAAGATCCTGCGCTGCCTCGACGCGCGCCGGATCGGCAAACGGTGACTCCGCGTTCTTTTCGAGAAAGTCTCGCAGCTCGGGTGGAAGCGACGACGGCAGAGGAGCATCGTTGGTCATCGTCCGCGTCATGAAGGATTGCACAGCCTTTTGCTGGTCGGCGGCGAAAATAGCCTCGATTGCGGCGTCCGCGGGCGGGTCGCCCACCAGGCGCATCGCGTCCAGCATCTCATCGTTCCAGCGCTGTGAAGTCATCGGTTATGACTCGTCAAACAAAGATTTCATTTGGAACCCCGATCGTTTCACCAAAACTTGATGTTTTGCAAACGCGAAATTGGCCTCGCCCGCCTAGTGCAACGACAAGGCTTCGCGGCATGCGGGAGCGCTCCACTTGTTCGGTGTAGTCTTCAACTGGTCGAGCAATTCCGCGGTTACATCGACAGTGCATGAAGTCGTCTGCGCTTTCTCCCCATAAATTTCCGCCGTCATTTGAAATTTGAGAACGTCGCCCGACTTTATGGAATTCAGGAACGTGTCCCACAGCATGAAATTCGCCTCCGGCTTGCAGTCGGAAGCGGCGCCCTTGCAGTCGATTGGCCACGGAGCGAAGTAGGTCTCATGAGTCTTGCTGTCGCCACCGTTTATCGGTGTAGGAACCGCTTCCACCTGCTCTCCCAAACTCAGCGTCTTACCGTCGGCGGAGCTGGATTGGATAAAATACGCCCATGTCTGGGTGTAAACGGTGTTGTTGATCTCGACCCGTAGCAGCTCACGACCGATCACCGCGTTGTAGCCTATGTCGCCGGAATTCAGATAAGACATCCGCGTCGCGAATCGAACGTATGTTTGGCCGTCGGGATATTTATCGCCGTGGATCAGCATCTGCTCAGGTCCGAATAACGTTACCTGCGCGCCGCGAAAATACGCGCTGACCTGGTAGATCACCGCGGCGACTGCCAGAACAAAGGCTGCCAGCGCAACGACGTCCGTCTCTCGCTTGATTGTCAAAAACGACACTCCGATCACCTCGTTCTTGTGCGGTTCGGATTTTCGCTCAGGCGCGCGGCCAGGACTGCGCCCGAGGAACCCGCGCCTACAATAATGTCGTCGTATTGCATCTTCGCTCCGCGTCGCCCGGCCTCAAACTAGCAACGGGTCGCGCAAATGCAACAGCGAACTTCAGCTTGCATTGACCGCGAGCTTGCGCAAAATCGGATAAACGCCGAAAATAGCTCGGAATCGAACCACTGCTTGGGCCTTTTGCTGCAATTTGGGGGAGAGTTATGGAAATCAACGAGCAGCGCCAAGGCGACATCACAGTCCTCATCCCGGTGGGGCGCATCAACAATGATACGAGCACGATGTTTCAACCCAAGTTGCTCGACAGCGTCGCATCCGCCGGAAGCAAAGTTCTTATCGACTTCTCTCGCGTCGAGTACATCTCGAGCGCGGGCCTGCGTGCGCTTATGATGGCCTCCAAACAGGCGAAAGCGACCAACGGCCGTCTCGCGGTCGCCGGTCTTACCCCGATGGTCAAGGAAATTTTCGCTATCAGCCGCTTCTCATTCGTAGTGCAGGTCTTCGATACCACGGCTGAAGCTATCAAGGCGTTGAGCTAACCGACCGGATTGCCGCAAGCGGTCGCATAGGACACCTACCGCGATGTTAATCCGTTTTTGGGGAAGCCGAGGCTCGCTGCCATCGCCGCTTAACTATCGCGCAGTGCGGACGAAAGTTCGCGAGGCGTTGCTGGCGGCCCGTAATCGGAACCTCGACAGCGCCGAAGCTATCGACAAGTTCATCGACGCCACGCTGCCGTTTTCAGTTCGCGGCACCTACGGCGGCAATACCAGCTGCACCGAAATCATCACCGGCGGCGACGAGTACGTGCTGTGCGATATGGGATCTGGTGCGCGCGAGTTCGGCAACAGCGTGCTGGCGAAGTTTGGTTTCGCCAAAAAAAATCGCTTCAACATTTTCATGTCCCATCTTCATTGGGATCACGTCATGGGATTTCCCTTCTTCACCCCGTCCTACATTCCCGGCAATATCATTCGCATTCACGGCTGTCACAAGAATATGCGCGAAGCCTTCGAGCGCCAGCAGTCCAATCCATCGTTCCCGGTTGATTTCCGAACGCTGGGAGCGACCATCGAGTTCGTCGTGCTGGAGCCCAGCCGCACCTACGAAATTGACGGACTCTCGGTGCGGGCGATCGCGCAGAGGCATGGCGGCGATTCCTACGGTTATCGTTTTTCGAAAGACGGAAAGACGGTGGTGTATTCCACAGATTCCGAGCACAAGTACGAAGCGCTCGATGAGAGCTATCCTTTCATCGAGTTCTTCCGCGACGCCGACCTGCTGATTTTCGACGCTCAGTACTCACTCGCCGATCAGATTTCTGTGAAGGAGGACTGGGGACATTCGAGCAATATGATCGGCGTCGAGCTCGCCCAGCTCGCCGGCGTCAAGCACCTTGTGATGTACCATCATGAGCCCGTCAACGACGATCAAACGCTCGAAAAAATCTTGGCCGAGACGCGCCGCTTTGAAGAGCTAAGCCGTCCCGAGCAAAAGCAACAGCTAAAGGTCTCCTCCGCCTACGACGGACTCGAGATCGTTCTCTGAGGACTGGCCTGAGTTGCCCACTCGACGACCGTCCGCACACTGGCGTGAGATCTTCAGGGCCCCGGGACGTGCGACGGCTCTGATCATTCTCGGGCTGCTCGTTCTGATGCGTGCGCGCAATCCGGCTTTCCTCGAGACCTTCGTCATGCACGGCTTCGACCTGGAACAACAGATCGCGCCGCGCACCTACCATCCGCTGCCGGTTCGCATCGTGGCAATCGACGAGAAGAGCCTGTCGAAGTACGGCCAGTGGCCGTGGCCGCGAACGCTGGTCGCAAAGCTGGTCCAGCAGATCGCCGCAGGCCGTCCGCACGTGCTCGGCGTCGACATCATCTTCGCCGAATCAGATCGTGTGTCACCCGGGAAGTTGGTCGAGGCGAGGCCGGACCTCCCGGCGCCACTTGCCCACGAGCTTTCGCTTTTGCCATCGAATGAGGCCGCGCTCGCCGAAGCATTCTCACAAGTGCCGACGGTGCTCGGAATCGGCTCCTCGGATGAACCAGAGCCTGCCGCGCGCGGACCGTCACGCGTCACTATCATTCGCGAGTCCGGCGGCGACCCGCGTCCGTTCCTGATTACATACCCCTACTTACTGCGGAGCTTGCCCGAACTGACCGCCGCCGCGCGCGGACAAGCCGCGGTGCTCGACAGTCCGGACCCGGACGGCATGACGCGACGTCTGCCGCTGTTCGTTGTTGGCCACGGCCAGTTGCTGCCGGCGCTCTCACTCGAAATGCTCCGCGTTACGACAGGCGCGGGCGCGCTCGGAATCCTGACGGCCCACGACGGTGTCAGGGGGGGAGCGTGGACGGTGTCTTCATCCCGACCGACGCGCGCGGCCGCGTATATCCGTACTTCACACCTTCCTATGAGATTCGCTATGTCTCCGCGGCGGATCTGCTGGACGGTTCCCACGACCCGGCCACGTTGCGAGGAGGGATCATATTGCTGGGCGTAATCGGCCAAGGGTTGATCGACATGCGACAAACGCCGCTCGGACTCATGGCCGGCGTTGAGATCCACGCGCAGTTGATTGAATGCATCATCGACGGAAACTTTCTGCGGCGGCCTGCGAAACTGGACTGGATAGAGATCGTGATGGTCCTCGCGGCCGGCCTGATTGCCATTTTCGCGCTGCCCTACAGTCGGCCTCCACTCGCCACCGCGGAGTTGGTCATCCTGATTGTGCTGCTCGTCGGCGCCGCCTTCGGATGTTTTCTCTTCTTCAACCTGCTCGTCGATGCGCTCTGTCCGAGCATCGCGTCGCTGGCGACATTTGGCGTGATGCTTGCCGCGACTTTGCGCGCTGCCGAGCTTGACTTGCAGCGTGAGCGCGAGGTTGAAGCTCGCTTCGAAGGCGAACTCGGTGCGGCGCGATCGATCCAGATGGGACTGCTGCCGCATCGATTTCCCGGCCCCCCTGAAAACCGCGACGTCGATGTCTACGCGCTCATCGAACCGGCGCGAATGGTCGGTGGCGACCTCTATGATTTCATCCTCCTCGACTCCGGGCGGCTCTTCTTCGCGATCGCCGACGTGTCGGGCAAGGGCGTTCCGGCGGCGCTATTCATGGCGATGACCAAGGAAGTCCTGCGTGACGCGCTCGCGCGGAATGACGAAGACCTCGCAAAAGCGTTCACTGAGGCCAACGCCAGGATTTCCGCCTCGAGCGGCGACATGGCCGCCGCCGGAGGGGACATGATGTTCGTGACCGTCTTCGCCGGAATCCTGAATCTCGCCTCGGGGATGCTCGCCTGCGTGAACGCGGGCCACGACTCGCCTTTCCTCATCCGCACGGGTGCGAAGGCGAACGAACTCGCCGGCGAAGGCGGGCCGCCGCTCGGTACGGTCGACGACTTTCCGTACGCTGTCGAACGCCATCAGCTCACGCCGGGCGATTTGATTCTGCTCTATACCGACGGCGTGACCGAGGCCGAAGATCGCAACGACGCGTTTTATACGGAAGCGCGGCTCGGGCTTCTGCTCCAGTCGGCGCCAACCGCCAGCGCCAAAGCGTTGGTAGAACTCGTGCATGAAGATGTCCGTCGATTTGCCGCCGACGCCGAGCAGGCCGACGACATCACCTTGCTTGCCGTGCGTTGGACGGGCGCGGAGCCTGCGTCGAGCTAGTCAGCGGACAGTGATCTCGACTCTGCGATTGCGCGGCTCGGCAACCTGCGGAGCAGTCGGCACAGCAGGGTCCAGTTCGCCGCGACCGGCGACGGAAATCGAATTGGCGCTGAGTCCGTCACGGACCAGCCGGTCGCGAATCGCCTCCGCGCGCTTCATCGAGAGTTGCTGATTGTGTGCGGGCGTGCCGAGCGTGTCGGTGTATCCTATAACTTCGACCTGGTACACCGGACGCCGCTTGATGTCATCGAACACCGCGCGATACTGCTGCTCGGACTCCGCCGTCAGTGAGTCAGTGTCCTTCAGGAAGTAGAGCCGAAAATGCGCCGGCAGAATGGGCTCGGCTGCGAGAGCGTTGCCGAAAACCTGCTGCACGTGCTGCGCATCGGTCGCGGTGGCTGCCGACACGCTGCCGCTTTTTTCCTCGCTCTGGGCGTAAGGCTTATCCAGCACCACGGATTTCTGATTATCGCTCACCGTGATCGCGCCCGCAGTGCCGTCCGCATTCGGCAGGACGACAAAGAGCGCCTGGCGTTGCGCGCACCCAAGCGCAAAGAACATCAGCAGCAATGGATAGGAGCGTCGCACGATGACTAGTCGGGCACTTCGACGGCGAAATGTGTGCCGCGCACGCCAAGGATCGCCGCCGGCGTCCTGACTTTCATCGCCGTCGGCGAACTCTTCGCGATATCGCCCGATACCATGTCGAGCGTGCCCTTGCGCATGTCGGTCAGCATCGAGCCCTTAAAATTATTCGAATCGAACCGGTATTGTTCGAGCGCCATCTCGCTGTTCGGGCCGGCAGACATCACGGTGTTGTCGATGAAGGTGACCCCGATCGCGCCGTCAGCGCCGGTGTCGATCACGTCTTTCTCGAACAGAGGGTCTCCAACCTTGACCGGCACGATTGCGCCGCCGCGCTGGATAGACACTTGTCCGGAGACCGTCTTGACTTGCGCAATCTGTGGACTCTGCGCGGTCGCCACGGAAGCGAAACTCAGCATCAAGAGGATGCCGAGACACGCACTTGCAGTCGAGCGACAACTGTGAGCGATGGCTTTCATGTTATGCCCCCGATCAATCACCATATTCTGCCGAGCAACCTAGCGCGCCACCGGCGTGGAAGCCAGCGCGACAAACGTGACTCGGCGCGCTAGAATCTGCCGATGCGCGCTCATCTGACTGTCCGCGTCCACAACGGCGCGATGCGCGAGCTGGAAAGCTTCGTGAATACCTTTGCGGCCGAACAAGGTCTCGCGGAGGACGACCGGGCGCGGATGCTTATCGTGCTCGAGGAGCTGCTTACAAATCTGTCACGGTACGGATATCCCAACCAACCCAGGCCGAAGGGCATCGCCGAAGTTATGCTCGAGTTGGAGGGAGACAGGCTGACGATCGAGTTCGGCGACGACGGCCAGGCGTTCAATCCTTTGGACAGGGTGGCGCCCGATCTCAGTGAGCGGCTCGATAGCAGGCCGGTCGGGGGACTGGGCCTGCACATGATCCGCGAACTTGCAGACGAAGCGCACTACAGCCGGCGCGACGGCCGCAATGTCGTTCGACTAAGCCGCCGCGTCTCGATTGGAAGGACTGCATGACGGCATTGAGAGCTTGTACCGCCGATGCTTGGCCACGTTTCTAAGCAATCTTGAGGCGATTCAATATCGGGAATTTTGCGATATCTGCGACAAATGCGAAGGCAACTGCCCCGAGCAGCGTTCCGACCACAAGGATTACGGGCGAAGGCGTCATTGCGATCCCACGCACAGCCAACGTCGAAGCGATAAGAACATCCGCCACGGAAGAAAGAACGAGCCAGCCGCTGGGCGTGGACCACAGGCTTTGGCGGGCGCGGAGGGCGTAGAGCGAGGCTTCATTGCCGAACACCACGGCAAGCAAAGACAGAGTTTGCAGCTCGCCGATCCCAAGCCCCAGCCTGAATTTGCCGACCATCAAAACCGCCGTGCAAAAGGCCAGCTCGCTGACTCCCATGAAGATTCCCAAGATTGTCACGTGGCCGATGCGCCACACATTGGACAGCGCCGAGGGACTGACGTTGTCGGTCGTCAACGACATGCCGAGGAAGTCGCCGGTGATCATAATGAGCACCATCAGCATCGGGGTCAGGATCGCGTGTCCCGTGATGACAAGGCCAACCGCCACGAACATTACCTGTACGATTTTTTTGGTAACCGAGCTTAGCGTGTAGGTCAGGATGCGCTGAAAGGTCATGCGGCCTTCCTTGACCGAGGCCACGATCCCGCTGAGTCCCGGCTCGGTAAGCACTATGCCGGCCGCGGACTTGGCAACGTCGGTTGCAGTCGACACGGCGACTCCCATTTGCGCCTGGCGCAAGGCGGGCGCGTCGTTGGCGCCGTCGCCGCACATCGCGACATTGTGGCCGCCCTTCTGGAACGCTTTCACGAGTTTGTACTTGTCCTCAGGCAGCACGCCGGCAAAGACGGCGAATTGTTCGGGCGTCACCGCGTCCCCAATCGGCCCCGGCGGGCAGACGGCTCCGTCGAGTCCCACTGCACGCGCTACGATTGCAGCCGTCGCAGGCGCGTCGCCGGTCACCATCACGGTGCGCACACCCAAGGTGCGCATCTCCGCAACCAATGCGGCAGAGTCAGCGCGCGGCGGATCGCTCAGCGCGATGAGTCCCGCCAAGCGCATCGACGCCGCAGTACCGGTTGCGACGGCGAGCAGCCTGAAACCCTTCTGCTGCAACTCGTTGGCCGCCTCCGACAACTCCGGTAACGCTGCGGCGAGGCCAACCACTGCGGCATACGCACCCTTTACGATCCGCACTGTGCCACCCCCGTCCGGATCCATGGCAGCTGCCTCGGAGGTTTTCTTCGCGGGATCGAAGGGGACGAACTTGATCAGCTTCGGCAGCTTGGCGGCAACCTTGTTCAAGGCCGCGGCGCGAATGGCCGCATCGACCGGGTCCTGCCCGCCGTCCGCACTCGCTACCGACGCGAGTCCCAGCAAGCCGGCTTCGTCAAAGCCCGGCGCGGGACGGACCGCGGTGACCTGCAGTTCGTTGCGCGTCAGCGTGCCGGTCTTGTCGGCGCACAGGACGTCGATAGTTGCGGCCTCATCCACGGCCGAGAGCCGAGTCGGAAGCACGCCCAGGCGCGCCAGTGCGCGTGCGCCCAGCGCGGCCGCGACGGTAAAGGTTGCAGGCAACGCGACGGGGATCGAGGCGAGGATCGCGGTCAGCACCAGCGGGATGATCTCAGCAAGCGGCATCGCCAGCCGGTAGGCGTACGCTACCAGTAAGACAATGACCCCGCTGTTAAAGAACGCGAGATTGCGCACGACGGTAAGAACAGCGTTCTGCTCCGAACTAGTGACGTGAGCGGTGCGGACCAGCTCGGCGGTGCGTCCGAACTTGGTGCGCGTTCCGGTCGCCGTGACCTCCGCAACCGCCTCACCGCGCCGCACTAGCGCGCCGGCATAGGTCTGCGTGCCCGGACCACCTTCTATGGGTATGGATTCGCCGGTAAGCATGGACTGGTCGAGCAAAACTGAACCCTCGAGTACGCGAACGTCGGCAGCCACCACGGCGCCAAGAGAAAGCTTCACGATGTCGCCCGGCGCCAAGCCGACCGCAGGCACAATCTTCCAGACGCCGTCGCGCTTGACCGACGCGTTCAGCGCGAGGCGCGACTTCAGCGCGGCAAGAGTCGCCTGCGCGCGCGACTCCTGGAAGAACCCGAGCGCGGCGTTGAACACCAGCAGGCCCGCAATGACCGACGCCTCGACGTACTTGCCCAGCGCCAGCTCGAGCACGATCGCAGCCTCTAGCATCCATGGAACGGGCGTCCAGAATTTACTCAAGGCCGAACGCAACGGATGCGCCGAGGTGTCGGGCACCGCGTTGGGGCCGAACTTCTTAAGCCGGACGGCGGCCGCGCCGCTGGTAAGGCCGCTCAGAGAGCCATCGGTCAAATTGCCGGCTGTCTTATCAGGCGAACCGACTTCCGCCGATGACGCTGCTCCAGACTTGGACTCGACCGTCAAAGGAGGCTTCGAAGTTGGATCGGACATGAATCAGCCGGATTAATCGATGCCAAGTCAATTAGATGATCAATCTAACTATCTCACCAGCACCGGGTGCGCGGCCAGCGTCGCAACGGGCAGGAGCAAATATCAACGATACGTAATAACCTTCATGGCTTCGGCTGAGCGTGTAGAAAATTCGATCCTTCGGAATCGCCGGCTCGACCCGTTGTCTCGTCCGCTCGATTAACGACTCGTCATCCATAATTCGACAGAACCGCTTGGCACTTTGTATCTCCCAGCGCGGCTCGGCATCAAAGGTACGGGTTCTCCGTCACCAAGGCAGCCGCTGACAGAGCGACGGGTAGATCGCTACTGGAATTCTAGCGCGCGACAGCGTTAAGGCCGCGATTCTATCCCTCTTCCGCGGCTTCTGAACTTCTCTTCATAAGTAGATTGAAGCTAGAGCCAAGCTGGAACTGATAGTCCCAACACCCTCAAGGCTGAAGGGCAATATGTTATCGATGTCAGAACAGGTGTGCCTGATACCGATATCGTGCGGGCCGCTCACGAGACTCGGAGTAGATTTGATCGTAATGGTTACCCACGGACGCACCGGCTTTGAGCATTTCGTTCTGGGCAGCGTCACAGAGCATGTCATTCGCGAAGCTCATTGTCCCGTGCTCGTGTTACACCACACGGCTTCGACGATTTCGACGACGGGGTCGGCTTGACGACGCTTCCCGCCTCGTCAGGGGTAAAGCAGTAGAAATTGGCACTGAGACGTACGATTATTTCGCGGGTTGCGGTGGGTTTTGCGCATGCACACAGACGTGAGCGATAGGAGGCGCTCCCTTTCGAATTTTGTCAAGAGTGAAGCAACTATGTGCCAAGCGTTGTCCTCGCGCATCAGTACCGGCGGATAGCTGTTTCGGGAAGTGTGCTGGTTTCAATTCTGCCTATTTCTGAGAGCATCTGTAATCAGATCGCACAAATCTTCGCCCCGTCCTCTTTCAATCGCCTTTTCAGCCAGCTTGTTTCGCTCAGCAAACGGAAGAGCCAAGCACTCACGGCAGATGGCATGATTGGCTAAAGCTTCATCGGGGTTGAGCCCGGATTGCTCCTGGAGCATCTCTCGGGCCTCGGGGCTCAGAGGAAGGGGATCAATATCAACCTCGATCGATGTCTTGGCGCATAGAACGCATTTCATAGCGATTCTCCTTCCTGGAAGCGTCGATCGTTCCCTTCCGCGTCCCGAAGCGATGTAGGATGCAGACTCACCCGATCTTGATTTCTCCACAGGCTCGTCAACCTCACCGCGTGACCTATGCTCTGAGTCGGCGAGATTGTCACGTTATGCAACCGATTTATGCCGTCGAAACGTCCATATCGGGCAGGCCGTGCTCGCCTATCAGGACGTTTGCACGAGACGTCCGCCTTCCCGCTCGAAATCGCTCGTGCGCACCCGTCGCCAACTCTTTCATCGGCGAAAGATGTTCAATCGCGACGTGAGCGCGAATTCCAGGGAATATGTTGAAGAAGCTAGTTGGTGTCGTCGGACGATCGCGGTGGTGTTCGTCGATGAAAGAGAAACTTAGAGGGCCATTCGGTCACATCGGCCTTGTCGGGCACGCTCGTGGCCGCAAGGTCTCGTTTGAGCGCCACGACCAATAGAGAAGAGGTCAAGTAGCCGCTCGTTGCGGCAATGTCGATAGGCTTGTTGCCGACCTCTTTGACCGGGTAGCGCGTAAACCTCTGGTAACCATTTGCCAGTCGCGGGGCGCTGCTTAGCGTCAGGGCCGAGAGCGGTCTGGTGAGTTGCGAAACTGTAATAGTACAGAACAACGCCGCCAGCACTAAGGGCAGGAAGCGGCGCATGTGACTTCTCTCTGTGCGCATCCGTAATACCTGCTCCAACTGACCAGTTCTGGAGCACAAACGGAAGCCAACCACTGCCCTCGGATGAAGTCAAGCGGTCGTATCGAGTCGCCCCAACCGCATCGCCCTATGTTGAGATCGCGTGTTATGACTTGTGACTGATTGTCCCCCAGGAGGTAACGTCACTTCATGCAACCGGCATCGCTAGCGAGGGGCTGTTTCGTTAATAGCGCGAGCCGGAATTGTGAGTAACATCCAAATCTCGGCGACGTGCCGAGAGTGCGACGCGTGCAATAGGTGCCGACAGATTCGAGAAATGTTGCAGTGACCAGTTTCGCGCAGGCACGGAAACGTCGAGTCACTACTTGGACCTGGTTGGGAGTGTCGCGCCTTCGCCCGGCAAACGCATACTGTGTGAATCCGCCGCCGCCACCAAACTCATGATCACCGCCAAATCCTCTACGACCGGCGAATGGACGACCACCAAACCCGTTGCCATAGCGGTAGCAATTGCGCAGCAGTAGAGGCTCAAGTTGTAATAGGAGAGTGGTCGAAAAACTAATAGAATCGAAGGCTTGGAGGGGTGGCCGAGTGGTTGAAGGCACCGGTCTTGAAAACCGGCAGGGATGAAAGTCCCTCGTGGGTTCGAATCCCACCCCCTCCGCACCCGAGTCGCCGATGCAGAGAAAACCGGGCCCTCGGTCGTGAAAAGGCTGCGTGCACGGCGTTCTCTGAGCGCGAAGTCCCGCAGAGAAAGGTCGAATCGAGATGTACGGTGGGCATTTGGCCCAATTCCCTCTGTTTCGATTTTTCGGAGGGGACTTTGGTGTTGCGACTGATCGGAACACTAGGCGACAGCCAGAGCGCGAAGCGACCGTGTACGGAACGAAAGGATGGCTATGCCGCGTCGGCGCAGATTAATTCCGCCTGCTCGATCACCGTCCGCGTTGCCTTCTCTTGCATATCCGGCGGATATCCGTATTGGCGCAGGATCCGCTTTACGGCCACGCGCAGCTTTGCGCGAAGGTTTTCGCGGATCGTCCAATCGATGCTGGCGTTGCGCCGCACCGTATCAACCAGCTCCCGCGCGATCGTTTTGAGCGTATCGTCGCCGAGCACCTGGACGGCGGTGTCGTTCACTTCGAGCGCATCGTAAAAGGCGCGCTCATCCTCCGACAACCCAAGCTCTGCGCCGTGCTGCTCCGCTTTGCGCAGGTCTTTCGCCAAAGTTCGCGCTGGCGGTGCTGGGAACTGCCGCCCGCCGGCCTTGGTGGATTCGAGAAACCAGTTCGTTGAACGCAAGTGAGATCGAGCAGCACGCGAATCGTGCGATGACTTTTCACGCCCTTTAGTTGAGAGGTTGAAGAAAATGGAACCGAAATAAGCCGAAATTTACAGGCATTTCACCAAGGTTACGCCTCACGAGACGAAAGTAGTTCACCCGCGGGCGATTCCGTATGGCTCCTACGACGAGGACACGGCCGCTCTCGCTCTGGCGTTGATTGGGCTGGCCCTTATGAGCGCGACAACTATTTCGATGTTGGTCGCTTTCGGAATCCTCTAGGGGGCATCAGGACAATGATTTCGCAAAATTCCACGATTGGATTCATCGGGCTTGGCGCGATGGGACAGCGCATGGCGCGCAGACTTCTTAATAATGGCTTCAAACTCCTGGCGTACGACCACACGAGTCGTAAAACGGCAGCGCTCGTTGCGCGGCGCGGTGCCCGCGCCCAGTGTTCGCCAGCTCGCCAGGAAATCGGATGTTATCATCTCGTGCCTGCCCAATGACGAAGCGGTTCTGAGCGTTTATCAGGGTCCGGAAGGAGTTCTTGCCTGCGCGAACCCCGGAACCGTCGTGATCGAGATGAGCACCGTCTCGCCGGATACGTCGCGATTGCTGCATCGGATGGGGTTAGAGCGCAAGATCGAAGTCCTGGATGTCGCAATTTCCGGCAGTACGCCTGCGGCAGAGCAGGGCATCTTGACTCTCCTCTGCGGCGGGGACGCGAACGTGTTCGAAGCCTGCCAACCAATCTTTTCCGCAATCGCGAAGCAGTATTTCCACCTGGGGCCGAGCGGCTCCGGGACCTCGATGAAGCTCGTGGTCAACGCTTTGCTCGGTGTGAACATGCAGGCGATCGCGGAGGCAGTCGCCTTTGGAGAAAAAGCGGGACTCAATCGCGAACTCCTGCTGGAAGTACTTGCGAAGACCGCAGTGGTATCGCGCGCACACCAGAACAAGCTGCTTCGCGCCGAGCACGATGACTACTCGCCGCAATTCCCGCTGAAACTCATGAACAAGGACTTCAGATTGATTCTCGACAAAGCGAGCCGAACTCGGCGTGCCGATGCCGGCAACCGCAGCCGCGCATCAGGTCAACGCCGCCCGTACGGCGGTCAATGGCGACGAGGATTTCTCGAGCGTGATCAGCGAGATGGAACGCCTGGCGCGGGTCCACGGTAAATTCCGCAGCGACTACCAGCTTCATCTCAAGACTGAAGATTCAGGCGGCGCGATGACCGACTGAGGCGTCTGCGGGAGGGTTATCAGCCATGATGTGGATCGTTCGACTGGCGCTTCGGCGTCCGCTCTCAGTGGCGGTCATGGCGCTGCTGATGCTGGTGATGGGCGTGCTCTCGTTCACCCTGATGAACGTCGATATTTTTCCAGCCATCAATCTGCCGGTCGTGATGGTGGTCTGGAGCTACCCCGGGCTCAACGCGATCGATATGGAGCGCCGGCTCGTGATCATCAGCGAGCGCGCCTATTCGACGACCGTCGATGGAATCGAGCATATCGAGTCGGAGTCGATGCTCGGAATCGGCATGCTCAAAGTTTATTTCCAACCGGGCACGGACATCGGCGCCGCGATCGCGCAAATCGACTCGGTTTCGGAGACAATCCTGCGCCAGGCGCCCACGGGCACTACGGCCCCGAATATCATTTCCTACAACGCCGCGAACGTTCCGGTCGCTCAGCTCAACATCTACAGCGACACGCTCTCGCAACAGCAGCTCTTTGACTACGGTCTGAATTTCATTCGCCTGCAGCTTTTCACGATACCTGGATTTTCGTCGCCCGCGCCGATCGGCGGCGTTCAGCGCGCGGTCGTCGTCAACCTCGATCCCAAGCAGCTGTACGCCAACGGCCTGTCGCCGGTGGATATCGGCAACGCGCTCTCGACCACCAACGTCGTCATCCCGTCGGGCACGGCTCGCATGGGCAACTACGAGTACGACGTTGACCTGAACATGAATCCGACCAAGGTGTCCGAGTTCAACCGGCTGCCGATCAAAGTAACCAACGGCATCCCGGTTTTTCTCGGCGATGTCGCACCGGTCAGCGATACGCATCAGCCGCAGACCAACGTCGTGCGTATCGACGGGCGTCCTGCGACCTTTCTGCTGGTGATCAAGCACGCGGCCGCGTCGACGTTGTCGGTCGTCGACGCCGTCCGGCGCGCATCCCGGACATTCTCGCGGTCGCGCCCAAGGGCCTGAAGGTCGCGCTCACCTTCGACCAGTCCGCCTTCGTTCGCGCGTCGCTATGGGAGGTCGTGCGCGAGGCGGCGATCGCGGCGGCGCTGGTGGCGTTGATGGTGCTGGTATTCATCGGTTCGCCCGCGCAGCATGCTGATCGTGATCGCGTCGATCCCGCTCTCGATCCTTACCTCCATCGCATGCCTGCATCTTGCCGGCCAGACGATCAACACGATGACGCTGGGCGGAATTGCGCTTGCAGTCGGGATGCTGGTCGATGATGCGACGGTCGAGATCGAGAACATCCATCGCAATCACGCGATGAACAAGCCGCTGCTGGTCGCGATTCTCGATGGCGCGCACCAGATCGCCACGCCGACGTTCATCGGCACGCTTTCCATCTGCATCGTGTTTTTTCCGGTGGTGCTGCTGACCGGCGTCGCGCGTTTTCTTTTCACGCCGCTCGCGCTGGCCGTCGTGTTCGCGATGCTGACCTCGTACCTGTTGTCGCGCACGCTGGTGCCGACGATGGCCTCCTACCTGCTGCCCGAGAGACACCAGGAGGTCCACGGCACAGGACTCTGGGGACGGTTCCTGCGCGGGTTCGAAGCAGGCTTCGAGCGCCTCCGCCAGCATTACGTGTCGGCGGTGACTACGTTCATTGCGCATCGCGGCCTCTCACTGACCTGCGCCGCGCTGATGATCGTCGGCACGCTGCCGCTGCTGTACGTCACGGGCGAGGATTTCTTTCCGACGGTCGACGCCGGACTCATGAAGTTTCACGTGCGCGCGCCGAGCGGAACGCGGATCGAGCGGACCACCGTCATGGTCGACGAAATCGAGCGCTCGATCCGGCAGATAATTCCCGCCGATGAGCTGCAGCAGATAAGCGACGACATCGATCTGCCGCAGCCATACGCGATCGCGTTTTTCCCGAGCGACAACATCGGCCCCCAGGACGGCGAAATCCTGATCCAGCTCAAGCCGAAGCATCATCCGACGGCCGTTTACCAGCAGCGCATCCGCGAAATGATGAGCACGAAGTTCCCGAATGTCGAAGGCTACTTCATGGCCGCCGACATCGTGAACCAGGTGCTGAACTTCGGGCTGCCGGCGGCGATCGACGCTCAAATCAACGGCAACGATCTCCACTCCGATTACAAAATCGCCGCGCGCCTCGCCGCGAAGATGGCGATGATTCCGGGCGTCACCGATATGCGGATCGCGGAGCCGCTGGACTACCCGTCGTTCAAGGTCAAGGTCGATCGCGCCAAAGCGCTCGAGCTCGGCGTAACCGAGCAGCAGGTCGCGTCGGGGCTGCTCTCGTCGCTGAGCGGCAACAGCCTGATCTCGCCGAACTACTGGCTCGATCCGGTCAACGGCGTCAATTACAACGTCGTGACCCAGGCGCCTATTCAGACGACTGCGTCTATCGATCAAATCGCCAACACTCCGCTC
Organism: uncultured delta proteobacterium; assembly: GCA_963805315.1. Taxonomy (GTDB): domain Bacteria; phylum Desulfobacterota; class Binatia; order Binatales; family Binataceae; genus Binatus. Next base: position 189,994 of record CAWDTQ010000010.1, on the reverse strand, counting down.
ACCAACGGCAGCACCAATGCGCCGCTCAGCGACGGCACCACCAATACGCCGTACATCAACGGGACCAACAATACGCCGCTCACCAACGGCACCGTTGGACCGAAGGCACAATTTCTCGGCAACGTCGCGTCGATTAGCCACAGCAACGACCCTGCGGTGGTCGCGCACTACACGGTGCAGCGAGTTATCGACGTGGATTGCGGCGTCGATGGACGCGACCTCGGCAGCACGACCAGCGCGGTTCAAAAGGCGATAGACAGTCTCGGCCAACTGCCGGCCGGCACCCACGTCGTCATTCGCGGGCAGAGCCAGGCGATGAACCAGTCGTTCAAGACGATGGGCTTGGGCCTGATCCTCGCGATCGTCCTGGTCTATCTGCTGATGGTCGCGAATTTTCAGTCATGGCTCGAGCCGTTCATCATCATAATGGCGGTTCCGGGCGCGCTGGCCGGCGTGCTCTGGATGCTGGTGCTGACGGGCACGACGATCAACGTCGAGTCGCTGATGGGCGCGATCATGGCCGTCGGCGTCGGCGTCGCCAACGGCAACCTGCTCATCACTTTCGCCAACGAGATGCGTGAGGAAGGGATGGGACCGGTCGAGGCTGCGATCGAGGCGGGCCACGTCCGTTTCCGGCCGATCATCATGACGGCGCTCGCGATGATTCTCGGGATGCTGCCGATGGCGCTCGCGCTGGGCGAGGGCTCGGAGCAGAACGCGCCGCTGGGGCGCGCCGTCATCGGCGGACTTTTCGCGGCAACCATGATGACGCTGTTCGTGGTGCCCGCGGTCTATTCAATCTTCAGTCGCACGCTGATCACCAAGAAGCAGCGCGACGAACGCGTCGAAGCGATCTCGATACCAGGAGCCTGAACAATGAGTTCCATCGATAAGCAGCCAGAAGAGAACCGCAATCAACGCAAATCCGGCCGCTTGCTCACTGATCGCCCTGTTTGCGGCAGTATTTGTAGCCTTCAGTCGTTTCCGGCGGATTCGTGCTCGCGCGGCAGGATCTCCTCCAGCGTCAGACGACGGAGCTTGCTCAAACCGCCGCGATCGGACCGCATGTGCTGGTGACGCAGATTTCAGGCGGCAGTGCGTCGCGGACGATCGAGCTTCCGGCCAGCATTCACGGCTACATCGAAACTCCGGTCTACGCGAAGGTCGCCGGCTACATGAAGACCATCAACGTGGACAAGGGCGACCACGTCAAGGCGGGAGAGGTTATCGCGCTGATCGAATCGCCGGAGACGGACAAGCAGGTGGCTGATGCCCGTTCTTTCTATTGGATTCAAAACGTTACCGACGTCCGCTACCAGGATCTCGTTCGCCAGCAGGTCGTTCCGCAACAGACGGCCGACCAGACGCACTCCGCGATGTTGCAGGCAAAGGCGGCTCTACCAGCAACAACTCGCGATGCAACAGTATGAGGTAGTGCGGTCGTCCTTCGACGGCATCGTAACTGCGCGCTATGTCGATCCCGGTACCTTGATTCCGCAAGCAACGACGCCATCATCGACACCCAGCATACCCATCGTCGCGCTGGCCACGCTGTCCCCGCTCAGGGTCTATGCATACGTCCCGCAAAGCATCTCGTCGTTTATCAAGGACGGCGATCCAGCAACGATAACCGTCACCGATTTTCCCAACCGCAATTTCACCGGCACGATCACGCGCCATCCCGAGGCTCTCGATCAAACCACCCGCACGATGCTGGTCGAGGTCGATTTGCCAAATCAGGATCGGTCGCTGCTTCCTGGAATGTACGCGAACATGAAGATGACCGCGCACGTGACGTCCACCAGCCTGACAGCGCCCGACGACGCGCTCATATTCCGCAACGACAAAATTTATTTGCCGGTCGTGCGTGACAACCATCTCAAACTGGTCGAAGTGACGGTCGGCCACGACGACGGATACAAGGTCGAAGTCAACGGGGACCTTCGCGCGGGCGAGCAGATCGCAGTGAACGTCGGAGAGGCGGCGCGCGACGGCGAACCGGTTCAACCAGTCGAGAGCAACCCAAGCAAATCGTGAAAGGAGAAGACGATATGGAAACCACGAGAATCCGAAGTGCGAGATCTTCAGTTTTCGCGGATCGGTCTGGGCACGTGGGCGATGGGTGGATGGATGTGGGGCGGCACCGATGAAGAGGAATCGATCCGCACGATCCATTCCGCAATCGATCGCGGGATCACGCTGATCGACACCGCGCCGGTGTATGGCTTCGGCAGGTCGGAAGAGATCGTCGGCAAAGCGCTCGCGTCAGACGGTCTGAGACAGCGAGTGGCGATCGCCACCAAGGTCGGGCTCGACTGGAGCAACGGCGAGCCGTTTCGCAACGCGACCCGCGCGCGAATCTTCGCCGAAGTCGAGGCGTCGCTGAAGAGGCTCAGGACCGACGTGATCGACATCTACCAGGTGCACTGGCCGGATCCGATGACCCCGATCGGCGAGACCGCCGACGCGATGGCGACGCTCTTCAAGCAGGGCAAAATTCGCGCGATTGGCGTGAGTAACTTTTCGCCGGCGCAGATGAATGAGTTCCGGCCAGGTCGCGCCGATTCATACCGCGCAGCCGCCCTACAATCTCTTCGAGCGCGAGATCGAAAAAGATGTCCTGCCGTACTGCGCATCGCAAGGCATCGCGGTACTTGCCTACGGCGCGATCTGCCGCGGATTGCTGAGCGGCCGGATGAACCCCGACACCAAATTCGAAGGCGACGACCTGCGCAGAACCGATCCTAAATTCCAACCACCGCGATTCCAACAGTACCTCGAGGCCGTAAGGCGGCTGGATGATTTCGCCCAGGAAAATTACGGCAAACGAGTCATCCACCTGGCGCTCAGATGGGTGCTCGATCAGCCGGGCGTGACGAGCGCGCTTTGGGGCGCACGACATCCCGGCCAACTCGACCCGGTTGGCGACGTGATGGGATGGAAGCTCGACGACAGCGCGCTACGTGAGATCGATCGGATCATTCGCGCCACCGTCAAGGATCCGATAGGACCGGAATTCATGGCGCCGCCGGCGCGCAGCCAGTCGACTCTTCAAGGTCAGAGCAAGTCTGGAGCTCGCGATCAGTCGGTGCAGATCCTTGGCGAGAGCCTGAGTCATCTCGATGTGACGAGGCATCCCGATATGCGTGTAGGTCTCCAGCGCCTCACTAAGTAGTGTTCGCGCTTTTTCGCGATCGCCTGCGCCGGCGCGGTCCCTCAGCATCATCGCGTGGAAGCGGCGTATCTCGGCTTGTTCGAGGAGATCCGGAAAGAATTCAGCTTGCCGCCTTGCGACCTGAAAATGATTTCTCGGCGGTTTCCCACTGATGTGCCCCAGCCGCAGCGAGTCCCGCGATAGTCTGCGTGTAGCGTGGGATCGGCCAAACCACTACTGCTCCAGTGTCGATCAACTCGCGGACAAGTGGGTAAAGCTTTCCGGCTTGCTCTCTGCTCGCCGAGCATGAAAAGGCCCTCGACCACCAACGCCGAGCATCCACCACGAACCTCTTATGGTTTCCCGGCCGCTAACCGGCAACGACGCGCGATTCTTTTCAAGCAATGCCAATGCGCCGGCGCGATCGCCGGAGTATGCCATCTGTCGAAAAAGTGCTCCCTCACCGAAGCCCTCGATCGAGCTCATTTCCGGGTCGCGGCGGCAGGAGGCCTGCGCATGCGATAAAGCGCCCGCCCAGTCGCCGCGAATGAAATCCAACACACTTAGTTGTACCTCGGAGAGAACTTCCCAGAAGGGAAACCTCGCTTTCGCGTCGGACTTCGACACTTCCTGAAAGCCGGCATCGAGTTTGGCCAGGTTGGGCTCTCTGACGAATTCGAGCCAGGTTCGGGTGCTCAGGCAAATCGCGATGGAATAAGCTTGTCCTATCCTGGTCGCCAAGGGCTCAAGCTCGTCCGCTATTCTGACAGCCTCTTCCAACCTCCCTAGAGTCAGCAATGTCTGATGCAGAACTCGTAGCTGCAGGGCGCGCTGCCAGGGAGGCGCATCCGATCCGCCCAGCTTGTTCGCTGCGAAGTCCATCTTCCGCAGATTCTCTCAAACGAAAGAAATGCAGATTTACAATCGACCGAGCGCCGAGCACCCTGGCCTCAAGCTTTGGATCGGAAAGTTTGGATGCTATATCCAGTGCGTCCTTCAGCGCCTCACATGCCGACTCGCGGCCTGCAGAGGCCGCGCTGGCCTGCCCGAGGGCAGCGAGAAGGCGTACCCGGTTAGCGCTGACGTCCGCCCCAAGGTAGTCGAGTCCACGACGAGCAGTTTCGATCGCGTCCCGGAAGCGGCCAACCCAGATGAAGGCATCGGCTAATTCGGCAAAGCTGCTGCCGATCATCTCCCGGTCGCCGAGATTGGTGTAAATTTCGAGCGCCTCGCGGAGATTGGCGACTGCTGCGTCCCATTGCTCGAGACCCAGCTCGGCCATCGCGAGGCTCGCCAGCAGCTCAGCTTTTTCTCTCAGGTCAAGTGCGCCTTGATACGACAAGGCAGACCGAAAGCTGCGCCGCGCTTCCTCGAATGCGGCGGCATCGAGTGCATTCTTACCCGCAAGCATCAGGTAACGGACCACTTTCCGGCCGTCCGCGAACGATCCTGCCTTGAGGAGATGCTCAGCGATCTCCCCGGCGCGCTCGTTGACGAAACGGGGATAGACCAGCTCGATCGCGTTCGGCGACCGCCGCGTGCATTTGTTGTTTGCGCGGAGCCGACATGCTCGGCGAGTAGCGTCTGACGCACGAGTTCATGGGCGAAGGTGAACGGCTTCTCGGGTCCCTCGGAGCTGGGGACGATTATTCCCATCTGCTGCGCTTTCTCGATGACGGTGAAGAGTTCGTCAACGTCGACTTGGCTGACCTCGGTCAGCAGCCGAAAGCTGAAACTGCGTCCGATCATCGCGGCGGCTGCCAGCACGCGCTTTTCATTCTCGTTGAACCGCTCCAGGCGTCGCCCGATGATCAAGCGTACGTTTTCGGGAACGTCGATCTCGTCGATCTCGATGTCAGTGCGGAACTGCCCCGCCTCGTCGAAGATTTTCCCCTCTTCGACCAGATGCCGGTAAACCTCTTCGACGAAGAATGGATATCCCTGGCTCTCCTCAAAGATGAGGTTCACCAGGCTTTCCGGAGCTTGCCTTTGGCTGAGCCAATGCAACATTTGCGCGACCGCGTCTTTTGATAGACCGCCCAGCTTCAGCGGACGAATATCCATCCGAATCAGCTCTTCCAGGGTTCTGACCAGCGCCGGATTATGCTCCGAATATCCGTCGCGATAGGTGCCGATGATCACTACCGGGAGCTGAGCGACCCGATTGGCCAGATGAATCAAAAGCGCGAGCGTCGATTCGTCCGCCCACTGAAGGTCCTCGAGGATGCCCAACTGCGAGCGGCTTTGTGCCGCGCGCCCCAGCCCCTCAGAAAAGCTCTGGAAAAGATAACGGCGCTTTTGCGCCGGCGGCAGTTCCAGTGGTTGCGGAATATCCGGAAAAACCCGCCGCAGGCTGGGCGCCATCTGGGCCAGTTCGGCGGCATTTTCGCCCAACGCGCGACGGAAATCATCCTGACGGGCCGCCTGCGCCAGCATGCTTTCGATGATCTCGACGAAGGGGAGATACGGAAACGGTTCGTCTCTCTCGTAGCAGTGGCCTACGGTGCATCGGAAGCCAACGCGCGACGCGTAATCCGCCATCTCCTTCGCCAAACGGCTCTTGCCGACGCCGGGTCCGCCGCCGAGCATGAACAGCGAGCCGTGGCCGCTCAGCGCGCGATCGATCGCCGCACGAATCGCCCCTAGTTCAGATTCCCGCCCCACAAAGGAGGTCCGTTGCGCGAGCGAGAACGGCGAAACCTCCAGCACCACCCGCGAGTCCGGCCGATGATCGGCTCGTGCCGGCGCGGCATCGCCACTCGAAGCCGGGCGCTGCTCTGGCTCGATAGTCGATTCACCGAATTGCCACTCAATCGGAAAATCCGGGTCAGGCTGGTAGGAGCAGAAGGCGCCGGTCTTGATACCCCGCGACAGGATCTCGCCGAGCGTTGCGTCGCTCTCCGCGATTCTTTCCAGTACCGCCTTGATGGTCTTGGTGATGCTCTGCCGCGCCCGTTCCGAGGCTGACGCTGCCTTGCGATTGCGCCCGCCGAGTCCCACCGCGCGCGACAGTTCTCTCGTCAGCGCGTCGATCTCCTCTTCCGCCCGCTCGGCGCGCGCGACGTTTCCCACTTCCTTGGCTTCATCGAGGTCTTCGCGCAAGTCGGACAGCCGCCGCTTGTACGCGGCCTTGGCTTGATCGTCGAGCATCTCGCCAGCGTCGCCCAGGCTGCCGATATGGATTCCGGCCTTTTCAAGCTCCTCCTCGCCTCGCGGCAAGCCGTGCGCCGACCCACTGCTCTCGTTTTCGTCGTCCTCATGCTTGCCTGCAATCCCGCCGACCAGATCGAGCACGTGGAATTCGGCCGCAGGATGCCGCAGCAAATGCGCGAGGTAGCCGAGCCCCTTGGTGTCCTTGAGACGAAAGGATTTCCCGCCGTAGCCGACGGTCCAGTACTCGCCCTCTTTCCGGAACGCTCCGCTTTGGGCAGAGCGGACGCTGGACACTGCCTCGCCGGTTCCAACCGCCGTGGATCGAGCGCTCCGCGTCTCACGTGGCATCTGAATTCCCTAGGCCATTCGAGCCGACTTCTGGTGGACCGCGTCTCGACGAATCCTACCATCCGCGCCATCTACAGCCCACCACTCGATTGTGCGCTCATTTTTCACGCCTTGTCAGGTGTCACTGAAGCAGGGGAGAAAAATGATGGGTTCCAGGAAGATTCTGACCACCGATAGCGGAGCGGCGTTCGCCGACAATCAGAATTCCCGCACGGCGGGTCCGGCGGGACCAGTACCGATCGAGGACCATCATTTGATCGAGAACCCCTTCCGGCGACGAGACAGTTTTATCGACCTCGATTCTGCAAATCGATGTCAATTAGTAGAAAAATAAAATTCTCTGTAGGGGCTTGCTTCAATCGGTTAACTCGTTATCTTTCTTCTCGAAACATTTCTCGATGACGAAACCGTCGGAGCGAATTTTCGCTCCGGCGGTTCAATCCGATGGTTGCGTTTCCGCCCGGTGTCGGTTCTACTGCGTCCCGCGCGCAAGAACTGGTGGCATGACCTCGGTCAGCGATATTGCTAATGCCTTTCTTCTCGTTTACGTCGGGTTGTTTCCGATCGTAAACCCTATCGGCGGCGCGCCGATTTTTCTCGGCCTGACGCGACACTGTACCGACGACGAACGTAACGCACTCGCGCTTCGGGTGACGATCAACAGCTTCTTCCTGCTGCTGGGCTCGCTGCTGTTCGGCTCGTATGTGCTTGAGTTTTTCGGCATCACTTTGCCCATCGTGCGTGTCGCCGGCGGACTCGTCGTGGCCGCAACCGGCTGGAGCCTTCTCCAGGCGGGAGATGATTTTGTACGACGACCGGACCGCGCATAAGCCGGGATCGCCGACCGACGCGTTTTATCCCCTCACCATGCCGATCACAGTAGGCCCGGGATCGATTGCCGTAGCGATTACGCTCGGCAGCCAGCGGCCGCGGGAGCCGTTCGCACAACTGGCGGTCCTCGGCGGCGGGGCCGTCGCCGGTCTCGTCGCGATCGCGGCAACCATATATGTGTGCTACCGATTTGCCGAAGGTACCGTCGGAGCGCTGGGCGAGCAGGGCACCAATGTGGTCGTGCGCCTGTCGGCCTTCATCCTGCTCTGCATCGGCATCGAAATTATTTGGAATGGTTATAGCGCCCTCCGCGTTGCAGGATATTGGCGGACTCGTCAGTGCGCTTCAGCAGCGCTCGTTACGCGGGATCAGTTTTGGACGGGCATTGGAGGAACAGAAGATGTCACTTCACAGAAAACATGACGCTCGGCAAGAAAATCTCGGACGGTCATCTATGCTTCCAGCGATCTTTCTCTGTCGGTTCCAAAGTATCGAATTCCGCGCGACGAGCAGTTCGCCGCGATACCGCTTACGCACTTATTCACGACGAGCTGTTGCTCGATGGGAACTCGCGGCAAAACCTCGCGACCTTCTGCACCACCTGGATCGAACCCGAAGCGCAGACGCTGATGGCCGAGTGCATCGACAAGAATATGTGCGACAAGGACGAGTATCCGCAGACCGCCGAGATCGAGAGCGCGATGCGTTCATATCCTGGCCGACCTCTGGAATTCTCCCGCCGGTTCAAACACCATCGGCTGTTCCACCACCGGCTCCAGCGAGGCGGCGATGCTCGGTGGTCTTGCGGCGAAATGGCGCTGGAAGGAAAAGAGGCGAGCGCAGGGCAAGCCTGCTGACAGGCCGAATCTGGTTTGCGGGCCGGTGCAAGTCTGCTGGCACAAGTTCGGCCGCTACTTCGATGTCGAGGTCCGTGAAGTTCCGGTCGAAGGTGACCGTTTTCTGATGGGCCCGGAACAGGCGCTGGCTCGTTGCGACGAAAATACCATCATGGTCGTACCGACGCTCGGCGTGACGATGTGCTGTCAGTACGAGCCGGTACAGGCAATCGCGCAAGCTCTGGACAATCTTGAGAAGACCGGCGGACTCGACATTCCAATACATGTCGATGCGGCCAGTGGCGGGTTTCTCGCTCCGTTCTGCGAGCCCGACCTTGCGTGGGATTTCCGCCTGCCAAGAGTCAAGTCCATCAATACTTCGGGGCACAAGTTTGGCCTGGCTCCGCTTGGCGTCGGATGGGTGGTATGGCGCGACCATGCGGACCTGCCGGAAGATCTGATTTTCCACGTCAACTACCTGGGCGGCGATATGCCGACCTTCGCGTTGAACTTTTCGCGCCCGGCCGGTCAAATCGTCTGCCAGTACTACAATTTTCTTGCGGCTCGGGTTCGAAGGCTACCGGAAAGTCCAGAACGCCTGCTACCACACCGCTCAACACTTGCCGGCCGAGATCGGCAAGATGGGGCCATTCCGCGTCATCCACGACGGGCACGGCGGGACTTCCCGCGGTCTGCTGGACACTCAGAGAGGGCAACGACTACGGCTTCACTCTTTACGATCTTTCCGATCGGCTCCGTGCGCGCGGATGGCAGGTTCCGGCCTACTCGATGCCGCCGAACCGGGAGGATCTCGTAGTCCAGCGGATCCTGGTTCGCCACGGTGTTAGCCGTGACCTTGGCGACCTTCTGCTGGAAGACATTCGCCGTTCGCTTGCGCTTCTCGAAAAGCATCCATTCTCACGGCCACTCACCGAAACCGAGGCTGGCGGCTACAATCACAACTGAGGTCGGCGTTCGAAGCGGGGATGACCAGTCAGGCAGCGCTTGCGTGCGACGCTGCGCTATTTTCCATGCTTGTCGAGCCGCGCACGCGCGACTTCAAGTCGCAGGCTCTTGAGCCCCTGCCCCATCCGGTGCAAGGCGCGGGCCTCGTCAATGAGAATCTTTGACACCTGCTCGTCGAATACGCTCTCGGCCGCGATCATCGCCATTTCGGTTGCGCCATCTTCGATCGCGGTTTCCACCAACTTCAGTTCCTGCACCAGAGCGGTTTGGTCCGCTTGAAAGCAGGTTCGTTCGCTCTGCAACCTGGATCCCACTCTAGTTTTGGTAGGTGCGTTTTTCGAAAGCGGAACAGGCACAAGCGGCCCCCCTTTAACGAATACGCTTGACTCGAAGCTATCCGAGTGCGCGGTCCGGCGTCTGACAGTGGGGGACATTTTTTTGACTTATGGGGACACTGGCCGTAAGAATTGAGAATGCCGAAGCTGGTCCGTAGCGCCAGCCTGACCGACTATCTCGAAGTCGCTCGTTCAGTGGGTCTCGATCCAACGCGGATGCTTGCCGGCGTCGGCCTGTCCCGGCGTTGTTTGCAGAACCCGGACTTCAAAGTTCCGGAGGCTGCGGTGCGCGAGCTTTTGGAAGTGTCGGCAGCAGCAGCGGGGATAGACGACTTCGGCTTGCGGCTGGCAGAGAAACGCAAGCTCGCAAATCTCGGCCCGCTGGGGTTACTCGTTCGCGATCAACCCACCGTTCGCCAGGGGCTCGAAGCCTGGATTCAAAATAGAAAGGTGCATACCGACTCCGTGTCACTGCGAATTGAAGAGCGCGACGGCAACGCGGTCATAAGCCTGGTGCTGTTTGTCGAAACGCCTGCGCCCACGCGTCAAGTTGTCGAGATGACGGTCGGTGTAGTTTATCGAACGATGCGTTTATTTCTCGGAGACGGGTGGAGGCCGCGAGTCTGCTTTGCGCACAGCCCTCCACGCAATTGCGATGTTCACCGGCGAGTGTTCGGCGGAAGTTCCGAGTTCAACCGCGATTTCAACGGAATAGTCTGCCGCTCGAGCGATCTCGACTCTCCTATCGCGGCGGCCGATCCGGCCATGGCGCGTTACGTGAAGCAATACGTTGATTCGATCGCGCGCACGAACGCGACCTTCGCCGAGAACGTGCGGGAGCTCGTCAACCTGATGCTCTCCTCGGGAGATTGCCGGATGGAACGGATCGCGGAACACCTCGGTGTCGATCGCAAGACGGTGCATCGACGCCTCGCGGACGAAGGAACGAGTTTCACCGCAATCGTGGACGCGGTCCGAACCGAGTGGCTAATCGCTACATCGACAGCCGCGAGCGCCCCCTGGGCGTCGTCGCCGAGATGCTCGGATTCTCCGACTTGAGCGCCTTTTCGCGCTGGTACAAGAGACGCTTCGGGCGCAGTGTTTCGGCGTGGCGGGCGATCAATCAGACCAGTGGCAAATCTCGAACTGTGGGTTAGGTTGCTTGGGCGGCCCGCTATTTTCTCACACGGGGAAATCTCGCGCGGGCCAGCACCTTGCCCAAGTCATCCAACCGTTGGGCCACGCGCTCCAGGGCGCGCGCCTTCCGTTTGAGTTTGGCCGACAGGGGCGGATCGAACACGTTCTCGGCCGCGACCAACGCGATCTCGGTCATGGCATTGCGGACCGTGAGCCGAAGAGCGTTCAGTTGACCTATGAGGGTGCTGCGGTCGAATTCAAAGAAATCTCGTTCGCTCTCTATTTTGGATCCCGGTCTCATTCACGTACCGATACCTGGCGAAGTTCGAACCGCCGAACGGACGTGCCAATTGACCAAGGCTCCTAAGCCAACACAGAAGAGGTGTCGGTCGAGGGGCAAGTCTACACAGCAAGGGACTATGACAAGTTGGCGGGCATGGCGGAAGTAAGGATTCGAGGCGCTTGCGAGTCTATGCGGACATCTACTACTGCTGCGCGGTGGCTGTGCGGTCGAACTTGTCGCGTACCCACGTGTCGAGCATCGCTGCCAGCGCCCGAAGTTTTACCGGCTTGCTCAGGTAGTCATCCATCCCGGCGTCGAGACATCGGACGCGATCGTCTGCCGTCGCGTGCGCAGTGAGCGCGATCACAACGGTGTGGCGAGTGCATCCTTCGCGCCGTCTGATCTCGGCCACCGCTTCGTAACCGTCCATTTCCGGCATCTCGCAATCCATCAGGACCAGATCGGATGAACCCTTCGCGACGATCTCCAACCCCTGTCGCGCGCCCTCGGCGGTTTCCACTGCGTAGCCCAGGGCGGAAAGCTGCTTCGCCCCAACCGTTCGATTCACGAGATTGTCGTCCACCAGCAGCACGCGCACAGCCTTGCGCCAATGTGGCTGTTCAATGGCATCCGGGTTGCGCGGGGCGGTCGCGACCGTCTCGATACCGGCGCGATCGCCGCTTCCAAACAGCTCCAGCAGGCAGCTGAACAGGTTCGACGGACGCAACGGCTTTGTAATCCACGCATCCACCGCGTCGCTTGCACTTCGTCCAAAGGTCTCCGCGCTGAACATGATCACCTTGCTGCGCTTCGCGCCGCATTGATCCTTGACTGCGCGCGCCAGTCTGAGCGCACCCATGTCGGGTGTTTGCTCATCGATCAGCGCGACGATTTGCTTTTCGTGGCCGGCCGGTTCCAGCTTCAGTATCTCCAGCGCCTCGGCCCCGGTGCCGACCGCCACGTTTTCAAATCCCCACGACGACAGGTATTCGGAAATGACCTCGCGACTGGCTGGACTGTCGGTGACGATGATCGCCCGAACTCCTTTGAAGCAGGAGACGGCGGTCGCAGCCATCCATGGACGAACAAGCTTCGGGCCCTTCTCGATTCGCGCGGTGAAATGAAAGTTCGAACCGTTGCCGGGCTCGCTTTCAAATCCGATTTCGCCGCCCATCTGCTCGATCAATTTGGCCGCAATCACGAGGCCGAGGCCGGTGCCGCCGAAGCGCCGGCTGGTCGATCCTTCCGCCTGGACGAATGGCTGAAACAGGCGATTCTGAATCTCCAATGGAATTCCGATGCCCGTGTCGACGACTTCGAACCCCACAACCGCTTCGTTGCCCGTGTCTTCCACCAGCTTTGCGCGGACGACCACGTCGCCTTGCGCCGTGAACTTGATCGCGTTTGCCACCAGGTTGTTAAGAACCTGGCGCAGCCTGCTCGGATCGCCACGCAAGCCGGTCATTACCTTTGCGTCGACCTGCAACGCGAGTTCGATCCCCTTGGCGCGAGCAGCCACCGCAAAAGTGTCGATCAGGTTCTCCGTCAGCTCGACCAGGTCGAAGTCGATCTTTTCCAGCACCATCCGGCCGGCCGCCAGCTTCGAGAAGTCGAGGATGTCGTTGACGACCGTCAGCAGCAGCTCGCCGCTCGATCGAATAATCTCAGTCAGGCGGCGCTGCTCGTGGGTCAAATCAGAACGCGACAACAGCTCTCCCGTCCCGATGATTCCGACCAGTGGCGTGCGAATCTCGTGGCTCATGGTGGCCAGAAATTCCGAGCGCAGACGGGCCGTCTCAAGCGCAAGATCCCGCACTCGATCGCGCGCTCGATTGGACTCTTCCTGGGCCCGTTTGCGACTGTCGATATTTACCAGTACTCCCTCGTAGTGTCCGACCTTGCCCGCTGCGTCATAAACGGCGCGCGCACTCTGCTCGCACCAGATGACACTGCCGTCGGGCCGCCGCATCTCCGCCTCGAAGTTCTGGACAACCCCCTCTCTTTCGATGATAGCCACGAGGCGAGCCAGCTCCTCCGGCCGCAACCACAGCTCCGCGATGCTGGCTCGTTTGAGAGCGTCGGCATCGCTGAATCCGAGCATCTCGATCAGCGCGGGATTGCACTCGACGATTGGTCCTCCCGGTAATGTTCTGAACAGTCCGACCGGCACGCGATCGACCAGGCTGCGATAGCGGGCCTCCGCTCGGTTGCGCTCGGCACGCACCTCATAGTCAAGTAGCTCGCGCTCGACGGCGAGCGGCAGCCGCGCCAGATTGCTTTTCAGGACGTAGTCAGCCGCGCCGCACTTCATCGCCTCCACCGCTACGTCCTCGCCCACGGTGCCTGAGATCAGGATGAACGGCAGATCGAGTTTCGAGTCGCGTAGCACCTTCAATGCGTCCAGCCCGTTGAAGCGCGGCATCGAGTAGTCCGAGATGACCAGGTCCCAGTTGTCTTCTTCGAGCGCCGCCCGCATTGCCTCCGGCGTATCTACTCGCTGATAGGTCAGGTCACAGCCGCCGCGCTTGAGGGTCCGCACCGCAAGCTCGGTATCGTCCGGCGAGTCGTCGACGATCAGTATCCGTCGCGCCCGGGTCAAGGGCCGTTCCTGAGATCGGAAGGAGGCCCTTCATTAAGGACCAGCCAGTACAGCCCGAGCTGCCGGACGGCATCGACGAAGTGCTGAAAGTCAACCGGTTTGCGCACGTAGCTATTGGCGCCCAGCCCGTAGCCGTTTACGATGTCCTGCTGCTCCTTGGAGGAAGTCAGAATAACCACGGCGAGGAATCTCGTCCGCTGGTCGGCCCGCAGCCTCTTCAGCACCTCGAAACCGTCCACTTTGGGGAGCATCAGGTCCAGCAGAACCAGTTCCGGCTGCACGCTGGTGTCGCGGCCTGCAAACGGTCCGGTACCGAAGAGGTAGTCGAGCGCCTCGGCCCCGTCGCGCGCGACCACGATTTTGTTGGTGATATTGTTCTTCTTGAGCGCGCGCAGCGTCAGCGCTTCGTCGTCAGGGTTATCTTCCACTAGCAGGATCGCCCGTTCTTTCATCCTTGTCTCCTTGGTTAGCTGCAAGCGTAAACGAAAACGTAGCTCCCTTACCCTCTGCTCCCTCAGCCGAGACTCGCCCGCGATGACGGTGAATGATCCGCTGAACGGTTGCGAGTCCGACCCCAATTCCGGGAAAATCGGTCGCGGCATGAAGCCGCTGGAAGGCGCCGAAGAGCTTTTCGCAATACGCCATGTCGAAGCCGGCCCCGTTGTCGCGCACGAAATAGACCGGCTGTCCGTCTTGATCCGCCGTTGCGAACTCAATCTTTGCGTGCGGTGTCTTGCTGGTGAACTTCCACGCGTTGCCAAGCAGATTTTCAAAAACCAGATGAAGCAACCGTGGATCTCCGTGTGCCGCGACATGCTCCTGCACCACGCACTCGACCTGGCGCTTCGGCTCGCTCTTGTGGCACTCGGCCAGGACTGCGTTCGCCAATGCGCTCAGGTCCACCGCTTCAAGGCGCATCTCGCTGCGCGTCACGCGCGCCAGCTTCAGCAAGTCGTCGATCAGTTGAGCCATCCGCTGAGTGGCGGCCCGGATGCGTCTTAGGTGGCTATTCCCCTGCTCGTCGAGCTTGTCGGCGTAATCCTCAATCAGCGCCAGGCTGAAGCCGTCGATACTGCGCAGCGGCGCGCGCAGATCGTGCGACACCGAGTACGAGAACGCTTCCAGTTCCTTGTTGACGACTTCGAGTTGCGCCACATGTCGCCGCTCCGACTCGTTAAGCGCCCGGACTTTTTCCTCGGCTTGCTTGCGCTCGGTGACGCGAGTCAATTCCGCCTGGCTGACGGCGAGAGCTTTGGCCGCGTCCGTCAGCCGCTTCCTGGTCACGACTGCGTAGCCGCCGATTATCAGCAGCCACACGATGATGAAGCTGCCGCCGAATCCCAGGACAGTCATGCTGTCCCGCGAAGTCACGCGAGCCCTTGCAGTGCGTTCCGCAAGCAGCCGCCCTTCCGCCGCGTTCATTTGGCGCAATTGCTCGAGCAGTTGGTCAACGTCGGTATTCAGCTCGGCGGCCACCGTCGTTTTAGTGGACTGTTGCTGGCTATAGGCCGGAGCCGAATGAATGAGGTTCTGAGAGAGCGCGGTCATTCGTTGCGCAGTACGATCCAATTGATCGACTCGATTCTGCTGGGACGCGTTATCCACGGTCAGCGATCGGAGTACCGCAGACTGGCGCTCGAGTTTGGAGACAAGGCTAATAACGCTGTCCAGGCTCGTCAGATCGCCGTTCTGGTAGTAAGTTCGAATCGCCGCGAGCGTGGAGAGTGTATTTCCTTGAGCGTCGTCCAAAACACCGAGAACATTCTGCGTGTGAGTTATCCAGACGTTCCATGCGTACGACTCGTTCGCGTCTTTGTCGGCACTCCAGCCGATTGCCACCGCAGCAACGATGGCCACGGCAAAGCCGAGCCAAAGTAACCTGTCTATGAGGTTCCCTTTCGGACGCATGTCTTCGCTTACGGGGTGCGCCTTTTCGCTTCGCCGCCGTAGCAGCGGCCTCTGAATGGGAGATCACAAGATCCATGCCGCGCGAGGTGGATAGATTGGGCCCACGGCAACTCAATCGAGCGGCGGAATGCCGACAATGGAATGGCACCGGTGGCACGAAAGTGGCGCGATAAGCGAAGCGTTTTTAGTTCATCAGGACGAAACGCGAATCCGATTGACTCTTGTCCTGCCAGAAATTCACATCTGAACCGGAATTTCAGCGGCCGCGAGAATTGTTATCGAATTGATGCGATGAAGGGAGACCCGTGACGCGATCTGAAACACAATCGGTTGGCCGTAACTCGTGACCAAGAAGCTCCGAGGCAGGAAGCCACCCACATGAGCGGCGGCCGCACTCGCCGGCGACCAGCATAGCGACGGCCTGCTCGGACTGTACGGCCGAAGCCGTTTTACTTTTTAGACGCGCCCGTCGGAGCCGGGTGCGAATTCACATAGCTGATGCAGTTGCCCTGATTCCCGAAATTGAGCGGTGGGCCTTCCCACTGCTTCCATCCACCATTCTGGCACTGAGCTTTTGAAGTAGGCGCACTCGGCGTAGGTGTCGCCGTTGGCGTCGAGGTCTGGGTTGCCGTCGGCGTCGCCGTGGCAGTTACAGTCGGAGTCACGGTAGCAGTCGCGGTTGATGTGGCCGTTGCTGTGGCAGTGGCGGTCGCAGTCGGCGTTGCGGTCAGCGTCGCTGTGGAAGTTGCAGTCGGTGTCGCAGTTGCGGTTGCGGTCGAAGTGGCCGTTGCGGTTGCCGTGGCAGTCGACGTGGCAGTCGGAGTCGCGGTAGCAGTTGCAGTCGCTGTTGAGGTGGCTGTGTCGGTCGCCGTGGCGGTTGCGGTCGGAGTCGCGGTGGCCGTCGCGGTTGCAGTCGCTGTTGACGTGGCCGTCTCGGTCGCGGTGGCAGTTGCAGTCGGAGTCGACGTGGCCGTCGCGGTTGCAGTCGCTGTTGACGTGGCCGTCTCGGTCGCCGTTGCAGTTGCGGTCGGAGTGTCGGTAGCAGTCGCTGTTGATGTGGCTGTGTCCGTCGCAGTCGCAGTTGCGGTCGCCGTTGATGTGGCCGTCGATGTGTCCGTCGCGGTGGCGGTAGCCGTCGCAGTCGCTGTGGGTGTCGCGGTTGCGGTAGCGGTCTGCGTCGGCGTCCCCGTCGGCGCGCTATAGTGAATTGTCCCGGTTGCTGGGCTGCCGGACAGAGTGGTCGCATACAGCGCGTTGAGCAACACCGAGACCGTGTTGGCCGAATTCGCCACGATCAGATCGGGCTTGCCGTCGCCATTGACGTCGACCGCCGCCGCCGCGACCGGTCCGCCGCCCGTCGCGAAGGCCTGCTGGGGAGCGAAGCTGGCGACGGCGGCACCCGGCGTTGTCGTGTTGAGCAGCACCGAGACGGTGCTGTCGTTCATATTTGCCACGATCAGGTCGAGCCTGCCGTCGCAGTCGATGTCCGCAGTCGTCACCGAGGCCGGTCCGATACCTGTGTCGAAGGTCTGCTGAGTAGCGAAGCTGGGGGTGGCGGCTCCGGGGGCCGTGGTGTTGAGTAGCACCGAAACCGTGTGGTCGCTCTCATTCGCCACGATCAGGTCGGGCCTGCCGTCGCCGTTTAGGTCGGCCGCCGTCACTGAAACCGGTTCGACGCCTGTAGCGAAGGTCTGCTGAGTGGTGAAGCTGGGCGTGGCTGCCCCCGGGGCGGTGGTGTTGAGCAGCACCGACACCGTGTTGCTGTTGAAGTTCGCGACGATCAGATCAGGCTTGCCGTCGCCGTTTACGTCGGCAGCCGTAACCGAGGCCGGTTCGATGCCTGTTGCGAATGTCTGCTGGGTGGCGAAGCTGGGCGTGGCGGCGCCCGGGGCGGTGGTGTTGAGCAGCACCGAGACCGTGTTGTCGTTGTAGTTCGCCACAATCAGGTCGGGCAAGCCGTCGCCGTTAACGTCGGCCGTCGTCACCGAGTACGGCCCGCTGCCCACGCCGAAAGTCTGCTGGGTGGCGAAGGTGAGCGTGGTCGCGCCGGGGGCGGTAGTGTTGAGCAGCACCGAGACCGTGTCGTCGCCATAATTCGCCACGATCAAGTCGGGCTTGCCGTCGCCGTTGATATCGGCGGTGGTCACCGAGTGCGGTTCGTTGCCCGTGGCGAAGGTCTGCTGGGTGGCGAAGCTGGGCGTGGCGGCGCCTGGAGCGGTGGTGTTGAGCAGCACCGAGACCGTGTTGTCGTTCTCGTTCGTCACGATCAGGTCCGATTGGCCGTCGCCGTTGACGTCGGTCGTCGTCTCCGAGCGCGGGTTGTTGCCGACGGCAAAGGACTGCTGGGTCGCGAAGCTGTTGGCGTCAAACGTCGTCGCCGGCGTCGCAGTGGTGTTGAGCAGCACCGAGACCGTGTCGTCGCCCACATTTGCGACGACCAGGTCGGGCTTGCCGTCGCCGTTGACGGAGGTCGCTATCACCGAGACCGGCTCGGTGCCCGTAGCGAAGGTCTGCTGGCCGGCGAAGCTGGGGGTCGCGGCGCCCGGAGCAGTGGTGTTGAGCAGCACCGATGCGGTGTCGTCGTTGAAATTCGCCACTATAAGGTCAGGCTTGCCGTCGCCATTGACGTCGGCCGCCGTCACCGCGATCGGGCTCGGTGCCCGTAGCGAAGGTCTGCTGGGCAGCGAAGCTCGGCAGTGGTCGGCGCCCGGGGCGGTCGTGTTGAGCAACACCGAGACGGTGTTGCCGCCCTCATTCGCGACGATCAGGTCGGGCTTGCCGTCGCCGTTGACGTCGGCCGCCGTCACCGACTGCGGGAAGATGCCGACGGCGAATGTCTGCTGGGTGGCGAAGCTGGGAGTGGTTGCGCCCGGGGCGGTGGTGTTGAGCAGCACCGAGACCGTGTTGTCGTTTCCATTCGCCACGATCAGGTCGGACTTGCCGTCGCCATTGACGTCGGCCGCCGCCACCGAGACCGGGCCGTTGCCGACGGCGAAGGTCTGCTGGGCCGCGAAGCTGGGCGTGGCTGCGCCCGGGGCGGTGGTGTTGAGCAGCACCGAGACCGTGTTGTCGTTCCCATTCGCGACTATCAGGTCGGGCTTGCCGTCGCCGTTGACGTCGGCCGCCGCCACCGAGAGCGGCCCGCCGCCGACGGCAAAAGTTTTCTGGGCGGCGAAGCTGGGCGTGGTCGCGCCCGGGGCGGTGGTGTTGAGCAGCACCGAGACCGTATTGCCGTTGACGATTTGCCACTATCAGGTCGGGCTTACCGTCGCCGTTGACGTCGGCTACCGTCACGAAGGCGGGGCCTCTGCCCGTGGCGAAAGTTTTCTGGGTGGCGAAGCTGGGGGTGGCGGCGCCCGGGGCGGTGGTGTTGAGCAGCACCGACACCGTATTGCTGTTGAAATTCGCGACGATCAGATCGGGCAAGCCGTCGCCGTTGAGGTCCGCCGCCGTCACCCAGTCCGGGGCGCCGCCCGTGTCGAAGGTTTGTTGCGTGGCAAAGCTGGGCGTGAAGGTTCTTGCCGCGCCCCCGCCACCGAGCAGAAGCATCTGGAAGGTTTTGTCGGGTTGACTGATGATGCTGCCGGCTACTGTCACCGGAATCGTCGCGCTGGTCGTGCCGGCCGGAATCAGAAGCGAGCCCGTGGCCGCCGTGTAGTCGGTCCCGGCGACAGCGGTGCCGTCCTGAGTCTGGTACTGAACGAAGGCGTCGTAGCTGGTATCGCCGCCGCGCGAGATCGGAAAATTAAGCGTGGTCGACGAGTTGCCGGTAACTGTAACGCTGGCGTCCGATATATTAAGCGTGGTCGGATCGCCCCACACCGAAATGGCCATCGCCACCCCGAGCAGGACTGTCGCTGCTGTCAGGCTCCTGTGCTTCACGCTGGCTGAACGCACTACTTCGCGCTCTTGCGTTACCCAGCATCATTTATGCCACCGTAATTGATGCGTATTATTCATACTTTTCGTTTAGGCGATGTTACAATATGTACAGTAATGCAACTGCCAGTTGCTACACCGCAACAGGAACCGGGCTCGGTCGGTCGCAGTTTTCCAGCACGATTGGGCTGGGTAAGGGAGCAGATTGGTCCCGTAATGTCGGACTTGAATCTCTGAATCGGAACTGACCATGTGTGACGCACATGGCGAACACTGAGCACGAGCTGTACCCGGCAAGCCCGGGCGTCTCACGTTGGCGTAGCGAGCCGTTCCGAATCTTCTTTCCCCTCGGCGTTCTTTCTCGCCTGGATTGGCGTGGGCCATTGGCTGACCTACGCGATGGGCGTCACGTCGACTTATTCGTGCAAGTTTCACGGGTTGGTGCAGATGCAGGCATTCATGATGGCGTTCGCCATCGGCTTCCTCCTCACCGCGTTGCCGCGCCGCACGCAAACGCCGCCGGTTGACCCCGATCGAGATGTGGGCGTTGGCCGCGGCGCTGGTCGTCACCACGGTTGGGGCAATTGGGGAGAGCTGGGTGATCAGCGAGATCGCCTACGCCGCGCTATTTGTGTTGCTCGGGCAGTTTGCGATTCGTCGCTTCATTGGCCGCGCTGCGGGCCGCCGCCCGCCCGCCGCCTTTGTGCTGGTGCCTATCGCGGCGATCCAGGGTTTCGCGGGTGCAGTCTTGATCGCCGCGGCTGAGTTCCGACAACGCAGCCCCATGGACGGGCCGCTTGGGTCGGCTGATGGTCGAGCAGGGCGTGTTCCTCTGCCTCGCGATCGGTATCGGCGGCCTGGTTCTGCCGCTGATGAGCGGCGCATCTCCTCCTCCCGATCTCGGTTCCTCGCCGCGCGAACGGTGGAAGGCGATCGCATATGGCGTCGCCGGGGCCGCGATCTTCGCAAGCCTGGTGATGGAGCAGGTCGGCTTTGAACGGATCGGCCCGATGCTGCGCGCGATTGTCGTCGCGATCGGCCTGGGGCTGGGCGGCGGAGCATGGCGCCCGCCCGGCAAGCCAGGTGTGCATCGCAAGCTCGTCTGGATGGCGACCTGGTTAATGCCGGTGGGCTTGATCGTATCGGCACTCTGGCCTGACTATCGCGTACCGGCCCTGCACATTCTCTTCATCGGCGGCTTCAGCCTGATGGCTTTCGGAGTAGCCACCCACGTCGCGCTGGGTCATCTCAACATGGAGCAACTTGCGCTCGGGAGGCCGCCGGCGGTTATCATACTCGGCGCAGCATTCATGATTGCGCTACTCGCGAGGCTTGCCGCCGATGCGAGCAACACGTACTTCGTCCACCTCGGATGGGCATCCGCGATGTGGATCCTGGGGTCGGCAGTCTGGCTGATCTTTTTCGGACCGAAGCTGATTCGTTCATGAGCTCGCCATCGCAAACATTCAGCGCTGTGCTCGCCGACGGAGTGATCTTCGAGTCAGGGGCGGTGAACAATGGATAAGGCCGGTGCGATACCTCATGGGGCGATTTGGCAGTTCCTCGCGCACGATCATGCACTGCTCGGCTCCCTTCTGGAGCGGGCCGGGTCGTGCCGCAGCGGCGAAGAACTGGCGGCATACGATGAGTTCCGCCGCGCATTGCTGCGACACATCTCGATGGAGGAAAAAGTCTTGTTGCCGGCGGCGGAGCGGGCGCGCGGAACGCCGCTTCCCGAGGCGGCGCGGCTCCGGCTCGACCACGGCGTTCTTGCGGCGCTGATGATACCTGCGCCGCGGCCACGTATCGTCAGCGCGATCCGCGTGGTTTTGGCGCGGCACAATCCGCTCGAAGAATGCGACGGCGGAGTGTACGACGTTTGCGAAGAGTTGGCCGGCGCCGCGGCTGCGCAATTGCTCGCTTCGCTCAAGGCGACGCCGCAAGTCCCGGTGAAGCCTCATCTCGATACGCCCAAGGTCTATGAAGCGCTCCGGCACGCGCTCGCTCGCGCCGGCTATGACGAACATCTCGCCGACGACTGATCAAGCCAGGTGCGTGATGAACCAGTCGCGGGCAAGGCTGGACGCGTCGCGATAGTACTGGTCGTAGATCGCGTAGTGCTTGCACGGAAAGGTCACGTAGCGCGCCGGTGCGTTCTTCGCGACGATCTCATAGAGTGCGCGACCGTTCTGCATGCGATCGAATAGCTCCTCGTGCTCCGCGTCGATTACCAGCGTCGGCACTCGAATCTCGGCCGCCGTCGCGAGCGGGCTGTAATACGCCATCCTGGCGAGATGCGGTATACCGGTCAGGCCCGCAACGGCGTCTTCGGCTGGCGGGATCGGACCGATCTCGCCGCGCGCTTCCGCCACCGCACGTGCACGCGCATGAGCGAGCGTCCCTGAAAACGGCTGCTGCGCACCGACCTGCGCGACAATCGCCTTTATCGCGCGGGTCGTGTGCGGCCATGTACGCGACGTGTCCGCCGCCGTAGCTCGAACCCCACAAACCGATCCGGTCCGCATCGATCTGCCCGACGCCTTGCAGGTAGTCGAGACAGTTCGCGATGTCGCGAATCTGATCGTAAGGGTCCACTACCTGGCGCACAGCGCGCGCGCGAATCGTGACCTCGCCATCCGCCGCCGGTTTGGGTACATCGCCGACCGGAACCAGTCTGGCTTCGCTATCGCCCCATCCGCGGTAGTCGAAGGTCAAAGCGGCAAAGCCGGCTTTCGAGAACCACGGCGCATAGGTCTGAGTGAGATGCTCTTTCAGTCCACCCCATCCGTGACACAACAGAATCGCAGGAACCTTGGCGCCATCTGCCAGGCCGTCCGGCATCCACAGGTCAGCCGAGAGCCGGGTTCCTTCGCTCCAGATTGTTACTGGCTGTCGCATCTCTGGACTTCTTATCACGATCACTCCGGCAAATTCAGTTCCCGCGCGAGGCGACGGAGTTCCTCCTTGCGGCCCGGGAGCGGAGCAGGTGCTTGCAGTAACCTGGACTTCTTGAGTTCTTCAACGACTTTGGGATCGCGCGGGAACGGATTTCCGTATTTGCCAAGAAAGTATTGCTCTGCGAATGCGGGCCGCGGCCGCTGTCCGCCGGCTTCGCGCGACTCGAGCGAATAGCCGACGTTCAGTTGATAGAGCGGGAACCACTCCGCCGGCGGCTTGGTGATCTCGCCGATAACCGGTGCGGTGAACGCCGTCAGGCATGCGCCAAGACCCTGCTCGAATGCCATCAGCAGGCCCTGGCATGCCGCGACGCCACAATCGAAGGCCGCCATCACGGGATAGTACGGCGACTCGGTCATGGGCTTGAGGATTTGCGGATAGACCACCTCGTCGACGAACTTGGCGCTCCAGCCGTGCGACGACGACATGATGTTCACGTCGAGCAATTGTCGCAGACGCGTGCCCTTGACGCGGTTGACGACGCCGAGGTCGGCGTAAAAGTAAATGTGCACCGGCGCGAGCTGGATGACCGTTGCCTGCACCGGAGTCTTCAGTTTTTCGAGTGCTTCCTTCGGTATATCGTCGCGCTTTACGACGATCGCGCGGAGCCAATGCGCGTTGACCGCGCACGAGGCGATGAGGCAAGCCTCGAGGATTTTTTGAATCTTCTCTTGCTCGACCGGTCGCTTGGGATCGAAGAAGCGAATTGAACGCCGACTGCCGATCAGTTCCTGATATTCCATTGTCCCTCCTCAAACCGAGAAATTATCGATCGACATCGCGGCCGCATCCGTTCCGAGAAAACCGCCGCCGTTTTCAGTAAGTCCACTGCCGCCCCTGCGGCCCTCCAGCATGACCGTGAAGCTACCCGACATTGTGGATCACAAAGCATCGGATGTGCCACTAGAGGCTAGGGATTGACAGCGCGCCCGCGATGCTTTGCTCAGCCGGATTGATTTGGCGCGCCTGGTCAACGCGGCGTGATTCACCGGCTCAGGACGCTCAATTTTGCGATTTCACTTGTGATGAGGTTCCTCTCTTCTGCGATCTTCCTTTGCTCATTCTGAGCAAAGGTAAAGTCGGCGATTGCTTCATTCACTGCTTTTTGAAACCGGCTGACAGTCTCGCGCGATGACAGCGTTTCCAGAACTGCTTGCGCATTCGCGCTATGGAGGCCGGTCAATTTTTCCCGCATCAGCGGAGAGCCATTGCCTGCAAGAGCATTCAGATAATTCAGCCAATCGATATATGCCTTACGAGCTTGAGTTTCGTGAAAGATGGCTCGGTCCAGGCGCTTTTGCGCTGCCTGAACGTCAGCCTTTGCTCTTTCAATCTGCGCTCGGCGTTTTGTCAAATGCTCGCAGCTTGCTGCCTGTCGTTGCGTCGCAAGCCTCAGCATTTCGTTAAAGGTCAAGAGACGTGTATCGCAAGGCATGAATTATCTGCCTCCTTGACCGGATTACTGCTCTCAGATGCGCGGATGCGATCCTCGTCCTACTTTTGCGCCGCGACGGTCGCTTTGGTCGCTGCTTGCCACGTCGCATCCGGATCGTACGACATCATCGCGCTGGCTATCTGGTCGGTATTAACACCCTAGGTCCTTTTGATAGACCTGACCGTCCTGATTGACAACGAAGGTCATCACTCCTGACGCGCGATAGCTAACAGGATAGGCAACCAGCGCAAATCCTCCGGTCATCTTGCCATTGACGATATAGTTTCGCGCGCCACCGGGCGCGTTGGCTCCTTGACTGGTTAGTATGCGGTAAACGTAGCCGTGAAAGGGATGCGGCTGGCCGTTGGTGTGGTGTTGATAGCCTTCGTAAGCCGCTTCAGCGACCAGGGGACCCAAAGGACTTTCCGGCTGCGCGCCTGCCTTGACGTCCCAGTATAAGCCGTCCTGCGTCCCTGCCGTGCTATGGAACTTCTGCGCGTATTGATGCTCCGACGCGCCGTCGTGCAGCGTTGAGTAATAGTCCCGCTGCGCATCGGCGATTGCACCACAGACTTTGATCACGTCCAACTCGTTGGCGCCGATCCGTCGATATAAAATTTCCTGCTTACCGTAGTCGGTGTCAAAGTACCACTGAGATCCGTTTTGCCGCAGCGGTATCGGAGTCGGCCAATTCTCGCTGCCTATGTAGAGGAAGGTTCGTCCGTCGCCGGCAGCAGCAAACTGATGCGACGCATGATACTGGGCGGTAAAGGAATCCTGTTTGTTCCTGTCGGCGACCGGATCGCCGGACGAAATCAGGTCCTGGCCGGATGGGCCCAGGATCGCCAGCATCGCTGCCTCGTCGTGATTCTGTATGGCTCCAGCGAAGGCGTCGGTCGCCTCTGCCGCCGAACTGAAAGTCTTCTGGCCCGGCTGTTGTGCCAAGGCCGCGTTGCTGCTGCCAAGGCCAAGTATGAGACATACAGACAAGACCCAGAAAGCTTGCCAACCCGTCATGATTTTTCGATTGCCATCTATTGTGTGACGCATTGCTTTTCCCCGACGTCGAAGATTAGTGGCCATGACCGCTGCCTCCGTCATGTCTCGCGCCGACTCCCGTGGCACCGTGTCCACTGCTCTTGGCGCCGCCATGTTCGCTGCTTTCGGCGCCACCGTGTCCTCCGCTGCTGTAGCTGGTCCTGCCCCGGCTGCTATCGTCCCAAGCCTCGTGAGCAGGTGCGTAGCCGCCGAATAGGCCGGGTTGCGGATAACTGCCGTAGCCCCGGTAGACGTTTTTCGAGTAGTAGGTATTCCCTCCGTAACCCGGACTCGCATAGTAGCCCGAATTTCCGTAGTAGCCTGGACTTCCGTAGTAGCCCGGACTTCCGTAGTAGCCTGAGTCGTAACAACCAGTCGCCAAAGTTGCGAAGAGCAACACTCCAAAGATCCTGACTGTCCGATCACTGATCGATCCTCTTTTCATTTTGGCCAGGATTTTCATTTTGCCCTCTGATTTCAGTTCGTCTGCTACCAACAAGCGGTCTAACTGCCCGATCTCTGGTAAAGCCCTGCGCCGATAAAAACCACACCCAGTAAGAGCGCTCCAGCGCTCACAGCCGGGGGAATCACGTGAGTAGATTGCTCAGTATTCTGGATTTTAAGGTCGCCCAGTTTTACCACGTCCTTAGTCTGTGAGGTCGTGAATACCGGAATCGCGAGTCCCAAAATCCCCAACAACACGAGCAGTGTTCCGAACAATGTGATCGATTTCATCCGTATTGCTCCACTAGGCGAAGACTCCAACTTGCTGTTCGCCCATGCATCGCCTTGCCGATTCTCTAGTTACTGCGGTAACTGAGCACGCGCTATTTTTTCGCGCGCCTGTTTACAACAGTCTTGGCCTTGTCGATCCCGCGCTCCACGACCTCTTTGATCTTGCCGGTGGCTTGGTCCAGCTTGCCCTCTTTCTTTAGACGAGTGTCGTCTGTCAAGACGCCAACTGCTTCTTTCACACGGCCTTTGATTTTGTCACTTGTTCCGCTCATAAGGTTCCTCTGATAGTCGTGTTCGTTTTAGCATTGATCCGGTGGATAACGCCCTAGCGGCCTTCAACGGCTGCCGCTGCGAAAAAACTTGGAGCATAGAGGTGTCCTACATTCGGCAAACGCGGTTGCACCACAGCTCTTGCGCGGGAAGCGTTCGTCTCACGCGGTGCGATACCGATAGAACTCTCGAGCTTATCCAGGCGGACAATTATCTGCCGACCTTGACGAATTAGCAGATGCTCACGCTCGAGCTCGGCGATATGCTCGGTGACTCTTGGCCTTGTCGCGCCCACCAGGCCAGCCAAGTCCTTGTGGCTTAGGACGATTCGCAGGAGCGTACCGCGGGAGTCTTTGACGCCGAAGATTGAACACAACTGAAGAAGGGTAAACAAAAGGCGCTCGCGAAGGTCGAGGCTACCGCCGAAGAACCGATGCCATTGCGTCAGATTGTTTTCGTGAAATTTTCTTAAATCGGATCTGGATGCTTCCCTGGTGATGACATCGAATTGGTCCCAGCTCACACTGCCGACCCTGCAATCGCTTTGAGCCTCGCATCGAAAATTCCGTCGGTCGCCTGGCAGAGAAACAAACTGGGGGATTGGACCTGGCGCTAGCAAGGCTATGGTTACGTGCTCGCCAGCCGGGTTCAGGCAAGTGATCTTCGCGACACCCCTTAGCAGGATATGGACTCCGTCCGCGAGCTCGTCCTCAGGAAGGATAAGCGCGCCCCTTTTGAAGTTTGCAGAATTGAGTCCGATCGCGAGCTCGTGCAATGCGACTCGCGACAGAAACGACAGGGGTTTCAACTGAGTTAAAAGATCGAAGTCGGTGGGAGTCGCGTTTTTCTGTCGGTCCATTTTCCTTTCCTTTTTTTATGCCTAAAAACGCCTATCGAATCTAACGCAAGGACCATACCAATCGTCCCGGGCTGCGAAATGAATTGTTTGCGAAGTTTCGGCTCCGAACTGCTCGTGAAATCGGTAAACGTCTCATCGCGCCTCGAGAATATGTATCGGATGGGACCAGAGCTGAGTTCTTTTCGATACAACTGTTCAACTCCAAAAGGGCCGCTGTTCTTTTGAGTCAACTGCCTTCCGGCTCACATTTCGGATTTGGTGGCGCCGCTCTCTTTCTTTCTCAGGCCGGCAAAGGTTTTGCCTGATCAATCAAGTTTGCGCTTGCCGTAGTAGGGCAGGGTAGTTTCACCGCCTGCATCCGGCTTCGGTTTTTCCTTCGACGGCCCGGCAAGGCCGGCGCTATACATCGCCAGCGTGCCCGGCTCGATCACGTCGCGGTCCGTGACGACGTTGAGGCACGCGGGCCGTCCTGAGGCGAGCGCCCGCTTCAGCGCCGGCGCGATATCCGCCGCGCGCTCGATGAGTTCACCCTGCGCGCCGAGGCCCTCAGCCGCGCGCTCGTAATGAACCATGCCGAGTTCGGTGGCCATGCTGCGGCCTTTGCCCCACATCAGCTCTTGCCCATGCTTCGGACATCCCCCATTGCTGGTCGTTGTTGATTACCACGGTGATGGGCAGGTTGTTCTTCGCGGCGGTATGGAATTCCGAGAAGTTGAGGCCCGCAGATCCATCGCCCACGATGCAGAAAACCTGTTTGTCGGGATGCGCCGCCTTGCACGCGAGCGCGAACGGGAGGCCGGTTCCCAGGCATCCGAGATAGCCGTGCGTCAAAAATCGCCCCGGATGGCGCGCCGTCCACGCGTTCGACATCCACGCGGCGGTCTCGCCGCCGTCGGCGACGACGATCGCGTCAGGACTGAGAGTCTTCGCGATCTCATGCACCATCCGCGCCGGATGAATCGGGCCGGGTCCGTCTTTGATCGCCTCGTCGAAGCGATGGCTCATCGCATTGCGGACCGCGCTCAACCGCTCGAGCCATTCCTCGTGACGACCGAATTTTTCCTTTTCACTGTTCGCCGCTTCGCATGCCTGGCGCAGGAATTCGCCGCAATCGGAAACGATTCCGAGTTCAATATTCCGGTTGCGCCCGATCTCCTCGGGCTCGATATCGACTTGGATTACGCGCGCGTCACCCGGAATCACCGAGTTGCGCCCGCCGGTGAACATCCCAATCCGCGTGCCGAGCAGGATTACCAGGTCGGCCCCGCTTTTCGCATGGATCGCCGGATGAATTGCACCGAAGCCGCCGAAGCACAGCGGATGCTCCTCGGAGATCGAGCCGCGCGCCTTGGAATTCGTCATCACCGGCGTATTGGTAATTTCGGCAAAGCGCGTAAGCTCCGCCGCGGCTTGCGCGAACCATACTCCACCACCGGCAAGGATCGCCGGACGCTTCGCCTCGCGCAGCCATGTGAGCGCCTGTGCGAGCGCGGCCCGGCCCGGACCGGCAGGCTCCTTGGGCCGATAGTCTTTGGGAAACTCGACTCGCTCCTCATCGACGCGCGCGAACAGCACGTCAATCGGCAGCTCCAGGAACACCGGCCCGGGCCGGCCCGAGGTGGCATGGCGGAACGCGGCCGCCAGGTACTCCGGAATCCGCTCGGTATGCGTCACACTGCGCGCCCACTTGGTGATCGGGCGCAAGATGCCCATCTGATCGACCGCCTGCAGCGGCAGTTTGTCATCGTCGGCGAGCGGGCTTCGTCCGCCAATCAAAATCATCGGGATCGAATCCATGAAGGCGTTGGCGACTCCCGTGACCGCGTCGGTGACGCCCGGTCCCGCCGTCACGATAGCGACGCCCGGACGTCCCGTCGTCCGCGCCCATCCGTCAGCCATGTGCGCCGCTGCCTGCTCGTGACGCGTATCGATCACGCGAAAGCCATGTGCACCGCACGCCGCATAGATCGCATCGAGATGGCCGCCGTGGAGCGTGAAAATCTCGCGAACGCCCTCGCGCTCGAGCGTCCGCACCAGCATCTCACCGCCGTCTATTTTCGCCATTGGTGAATCTCCTCCGGGGCGGGTTCATCGCACGAGCAACTGCCTGGCGTCTTTTTGTTTATAGACCCGCGCCGAGCTTTCGCCTAGGCGCGCCATTGATCGTCGATCGAAAATGCGATGACAGTATGGGTAAATGAACCGAAGATCATTCTTGAAAGCAATCGGAACGGCGGCGCTCATCCCGATTTTGCCGCGCCGCCTGCTGGCGAGTACGAATATCAGCCGGCGCCGCCCTTCCGATGCCGCATGGCCGTCGCAGTCGGCGTGGAAGCAACTCAATGATGCGGTCGGCGGAAATTTGATTCCTGTCGATTTTCCTCTTTCGGCACTCAAAACCGATCCTTCAGGCGCCGCCGCCAAGCTCTGCTCGGAGAACCTGAGAAATCCGTATTACATCGGCGATCAGCCGGGTCTCACGCAGACCTTGGGATGGGTGGACGCGTGGGATACCAAGCCGAGCGTTTACGCAGTCGCGGCTCGAAATGCCCAAGACATTGCGGCGGCGGTGAACTTTGCGCGCGAAAATAACTTGCGCCTCGTGGTCAAGGGCGGCGGCCACAGCTATCAAGGCACGTCCAACGCGCCCGATTCGCTTCTGATCTGGACCCGGCACATGCACGACATCGCGATGAATCCCGAATTTGTTCCGCAAGGATGCGAGCACGCTATGCAACCGCAGGCGGCGGTGACGCTCGGCGCTGGAACAATCGGGATGCAGGCCTATCAGGCGGTTACGACCCAGGGCGGGAAATACGTTCAAGGAGGCGGATGCACAACAGTATGCCTGGGCGGGCCTGGTTCAAAGCGGCGGCTTTGGAAGTTTCTCGAAGCACTACGGCACAGCAGCCGGCAGTTTGCTCGAGGCTGAAGTAGTCACCGCCGACGGCCAGATTCGCGTCGCGAATGCATGCACCAACCCCGATCTGTTCTGGGCGCTGAAGGGCGGCGGAGGCGGCAGCTTCGGCGTGGTGAGTAAGATGACGCTGCGGGTTCACGATCTTCCCGAGTTCTTCGGCGTCGCCAGCTTCAAGATCAAAGCAGCCTCGGATGACGCCTATCGGCGACTGATCCGCGAGTTCGTGAGCTTCTACCGCGAGCACCTCTTCAACGACCATTGGGGAGAGCAGGCCCATCGTGAACCCGGACAACAAGCTCGTCATCAACATGGTCTCTCAGGGACTGGACACGGAGCAGGCGAAACAGGTCTGGCAGCCGTTTCTCGACTGGGTGAAGGATTCGGCGCACGGATGTTCTACTGAAGGACTCGTTACAATCGCGAGCTTCCCGGCGCGACGCATGTGGGACGTGCAATGGCTGAGAGAAAATTGGACCCGAAATCGCTTTTCCCTCGAATGGCAACCCGCTGATCGGATTGTTTGACGATGTCCTCGGATTTGTGATGAGGGAGCCTCTTTTCGTCGTCGATCGGCGGCCTGGCGCGGGACCCAATGACGTCTGGTGGAAGGGCGACGGGGATCAGGTCGGACAGTTCCTCTGGGGGTACGAGTCGCTGTGGATGCCGGCGTCGCTGCTCGAGGAAAACGCGCAGCAGGGTCTCGCCGACGCGTTGTTTGCGAGCTCCCGGTATTGCATGGGTCGGACTACACTTCAACAAGGGACTTGCAGGAGCGCCACCCGACGCAATCGCCGGCGCGACAGACACCGCAACGAATCCCGCCGTGCTGACCGCCTTCGCGTTGGCGATTGTCGCCGACGGCGAGGGCCCCGCATATCCGGGAATTCCCGGGCATGAGCCCTCGGTTGTGAAAGGCCGGGAAGCTGCGAAGCGGATTGACCAAAGCGTGAATCAACTTCGCGCCGTCGCAGGCGAAACCGGAGCCTATGTGAGCGAGAGCAATTACTTCGAGAAAAACTTTCAGCAAGCGTACTGGGGGAGCAACTACAATCGCCTCGCCGCAATCAAGCGAAAATACGATCCGGACGGGCTGTTCTTCGTCCATAATGGAGTCGGCTCGGAACAGTGGAGCCCCGACGGCTTCACCAAGCTATGACGGCGCCCGCATCGCTACTTTCCTGAAAGACCCGCCGCGTGTTTCGCCTTGACGCGTGGCGCAATTTGATTTGTCACAAACCGATTCACTGTAGCGATCGGATACATCCGAACGGATGAAAACCCCAATTGAACGATCGTTCATTGCGGGCATGACGTATGCAACGCATCTGGCAACCCAGCCGGCAATGCGGAGCAGATTATGGACAACTATCATGAGCTGAACCTCGAACTCCCCAAGGAAATCGAGTCCGTCAAAGAAAGCGTACATCGCTTCGCAAAGGACGTCCTTCGCCCGGCTGCGGCGGTGCTCGACCGGATGACCGACCCGCGCGAGGTAATCGCGCTCGATTCGCCGCTGAGAAGCGTCTTCAAGCAGGCGTACCAACTGGGGTATCACGTCGCCGGCCTGCCCGCGGAAATCGGCGGCATGGGACTGCATGGGCTCGGAATGCATGTGCTGATCGAGGAGATGTCGTGGGGCGCGGTGGATCTTGGGCTGAGCCTGCTCTGCGCGAGCTTCCCGTTTACCGCCGCCGCCGCGAGCGGCAATCCGGAGCTCTACGAAAAATTCGTTCAAGCCTTATCTCGCCGATCGCGAAGGCGCTCTTATCGGATGCTGGGCGATCACCGAGCCTCAGCACGGCTCCGATGAACTGGTGCCCGGCACTCCGCAGTTTCACAATCCGCGCGTTACCGGTCAGGTCGTCGCGCGCGCCGACGGCGACTCGTTCGTGATCAACGGGCAGAAAGCGGCGTGGGTCTCCAACGGCACGATCGCAACTCACGCGGCGCTCTATCTGACGACCGAGCGCAAGGCCGGCATGGCCGGCGGCGGTATCGCGTTCGTTCCGCTCAACCTGCCGGGCGTGTCCAAGGGCAAGCCGCTCAACAAGCTCGGACAGCGCGCGCTCAACCAGGGCGAGATTTATTTCGACAACGTGAGGAT
Source organism: uncultured delta proteobacterium (assembly GCA_963805315.1). GTDB lineage: Bacteria > Desulfobacterota > Binatia > Binatales > Binataceae > Binatus. The sequence continues at coordinate 158,246 of CAWDTQ010000010.1, read as the reverse complement.
TCCGCGCAGCTGGATGCTGACGAACAGCAACGGCTACGAGCTCGAGCTCGAACGAACTCTCACATTTGCCAACTCTGCGATGGCAACCGCATTCACGGGCGTGGCACGCGCGGCATATGAGGAGGCGCTCGAATACTCGAAGCAACGCGTCCAGGGCGGGCAGGCCATTTGCGAGCATCAACTGGTGCAGAAGCATCTGTTCGAGATGTTCACGAAGGTCGAGGCATGCCGCGCGCTGTCACGCGCCGTGATGACCTACAACCAGACCTCGGCGACGCCGTCACTCGAGCATGCGATCGCGGCCAAGACATTCTGCACCGAGAAAGCATTCGAGGTTACCAGCGACGCACTCCAGGTATTCGGCGGCAACGGCCTCAGCAAGGAGTACGGAATCGAAAAACTCTTCCGCGACGCACGCGCATCGTTGATCGAGGACGGCACCACGGATGTCCTGAGCCTGGCGGGTGCGCGCCACATCCTGAGTCACAACGGCGTGACCGCACACGCGGCGGCATAGCAGCCGCCGGAATCGCGGAGGGATCGACATGGCGCGTCTTCAGGGACCGATCGAGCAACTGATAAGGCATCGCGTCGCGCAGCATCCGAGCGAGGTCTGGCTCAAGTTCAAGGACCAGCGTTTCACCTGGCAACAGGTGCTCGAGAATATCCAACGCGCCGCCAACGGCTTGCTCGAACTGGGTATCCGGCCCGGAGATCGCGTTGCGATCATGATGGGCAACCGGCCGGAGTTTATCTGGCTTCATTTCGCCATCGGATTCATCGGCGCCGTCAGCGTTCCGGTGAACACTTCGCAGCGCGGCGCCACCTTGCATCATATTCTCGCGGATTCGGATTCAACCGCGGTAATTTTTGAAGAGCCGCTCAAAGAAGCGGTGATGGCGGTCAAGGCCACCGTGCCGAATCTCAGGCGCGCGGTGGTCGCGGACGGCAAGGCTGGAGGTGGAGTCGACTGGACCCTCGAGCGACTGCTCGATCATTCCGCTCGCGAGCCGAATGTGGAGGTAGGCGAACACGCGGGCGGCGGCGGCATGATGTACACGTCCGGGACCACCGGACCGCCGAAGGGCGTCGTCGCCAGTGGGTCAGATGGCTACTCTCTTGCCGCCGTCCTTGCCGCCACCGGGGTCAAGCCGGGCGAGACGATGTACACAGCGCTGCCGCTGTTCCACGGCAACGCGCTGATGATCTCAGGGTTCGGCTCGATGACGCTCGACGCGAAGTTCGCGCTGGGCGAGCGTTTCAGCGCTTCGCGGTTCTGGGATGACTGCCGCAAATTCGACGCGGTGGAATTCAACACGCTCGGCGGGATGCTCTCTATCCTGCTCAAACAGCCGCCACGCCCCGACGATCGAAAGCACAACGTGCGCGTCGTGCTCTCGGCCGCATGCCCTCCAGGCGCGTGGAAGGAATTCGAGCGGCGCTTCGGCGCAAAGATCGTCGAGTTCTACGGGATGGTGGATTCACCGGGACTCCTGCTCAACGACGTCGGTCGGGTCGGGTCGATGGGCAAGCCAGTCGGCGGAGTGGATTTCAAAGTCGTCGATGACAATGACAATCCTCTCCCTGCCGGCAAAGTTGGTGAGCTGGTCTTTCGCCATCCAAAAGGCCAGCTCAGCCAGTATCACAAACTGCCCGACGCAACCGCCGAGGCGTATCGAGGCGGATGGTTTCATTCGGGCGACCTCGCGAAGACCGACGACGACGGGTTTTTCTATTTCAGCGGACGCAAGAAGGCGTCGATTCGGCGCCGCGGTGAGAACATTTCCGCGTGGGAAATCGAAACCGTCATCAATGAGCATCCCGCAGTCCTCGAATCGGCCGCTTACGCGGTTCCCTCCGAGCTTGGCGAGGATGAAGTCAAAGTCGCGGTCGTTCTGCGCGACGGTGCGCGCTTCGCTCCCGAAGAACTGATCGGGTTTTGCCGCGACCGAATGGCCTACTACGCAGTCCCCCGATACGTCGAGGTGGTCGACGAGCTTCCCAAAACCGGCACCCAACGAATTCAATACGCCGCGCTCAAACAACGCGGCATCGGCAACGCGTGGGATCGGGAAAAAGCCGGAATCACCGTGGCCCGCGCCTGACAGGGAGAATCGCTATGTCCAACAGAGAACGTGTGACAGTCGCCGGCGTCGGGATGACGCGCTTCGGCAAATATTCCGATCGTGGCGTTCGCTCGCTGGCCGAAGAAGCGGTGGCAGATGCGCTCAAGGACGCCGGCATCGGGCCGAAAGAGATTGAGGCAGTTTTCTTTTCCAACGCTATTTCGGGATTGATCACCGGCCAGGAAATGATCCGGGGACAGGTCGCGCTGCGGAACACCGGGATCCTCGGCGTCCCGCTGTTCAACGTGGAAAACGCGTGCGCGTCAGCGTCGTCGGCGTTCCACCTCGCGTGGATGGCCATTCAATCGGGACTCTACGACGTCACGCTCGCCGTCGGCGCCGAGAAGATGACCCATCCCGATAAAGGCCTGACTTTCCGGGCGATCGGCACCGCCGTGGATTTGGAGCAGATGCGCGAACTCCAGGCCCGCATGGCCTCCGCCGACCGGAAGCCGGAAGCAAAGGAGGGCGGCGAAAAGAAGTCGTTCTTCATGGACATCTACGCAGCTTCAACCCGCGAGTACATGAAGATCAGCGGCGCGACCGCGAGCACCTTTGCCGACATCGCCGTGAAGAGCCACGACTTCGGCGCGCTGAATCCCAAGGCACAGTTCCACGAACGCGTCACGCGCGAGCAGGTCCTCGCCGCGCGCGAGGTCTCTGCGCCGTTGACCGTATTGATGTGTTCGCCGATCGGAGACGGTGCGGCTGCGGCGGTGCTCATGTCGGAGAAGTATGCGAAGCGGCTCGGTATCGCGACGCCGGTCGAGGTGCGTGCGTCCGTAGTTTTTTCAGGACGCGATCGTGCACCCGACGAACCCACCGCGCTCGAGCGGGTGGCCAAGCGCGCTTACGAAATCGCCGGCGTCGGGCCGTCGGATATAAACGTGCTCGAGGTCCACGACGCCGCCGCGCCGGCCGAACTGATCGCATGCGAAGAACTAGGAATCTGCGCCAAGGGCGAAGGTCCTGAGTTCCTCGCGAGAGGAGCACTGGATCTCGGCGGAGTCCACGTCGTCAATCCAAGCGGCGGACTCCTGTCGAAGGGCCATCCGATTGGCGCCACTGGAATTGCGCAGATCGTGGAAATCGTCGATCAGCTGCGCGGGCGATGCGGTGCGCGCCAGGTCGAAGGCGCGCGGGTAGGACTCACCGAAAACGGCGGCGGCTTTCTGGGCCGCGATGCCGCGGCGATGTCGGTGCATATTTTGTCGCGGTAACGGAAGCGCGAACGGAGCGAAGACGATGACTGAGCAAATGATCGATGCTTATGACTCGGTAAAGACCTGGCGGCGCGATCTGAGCGATCAGTGGGGCGGCGATCCGATCGCGGAAGAGCCTGAGAAGCTGCAAGCGCTCGAGCGATTTTGTGAATTCGTCGGCGAGGATCCCGATGCGATCATCGCGCGATGCTTCCGCGTTCGGAAGTCCGACGGCGAACAAATAATCAGCGCGAAATGGCGCGCCCACTATGCTCAAAAGATTCGTGAATTTCGCGAACAGAACCAGGACCAAGAGTCGCAGCGCCTCGCGGCCAACGTGCTGAGTTTTCTAATCCACAACGGTGTACTGCTCCAGATCTAGAAGCTTCCAGGAAATCGACCGAAACGCGCGACGCCTATCACGCCGGCTTAATCTGGTAACGGATTGGCATGTGCTTGATGCCGCCGACGAAGCTTGAGCGCAAGCGCTCGACGGGTCCCGCCAATTCTGCGAATCGGAGGCGCTTGGCAAGCTCTCTGAAGATCACCCCAAGTTCCAGCCGCGCCAGATTCGACCCGAGACAGAAATGCTCACCGATGCCGAACGCGAGGTGATTGTTCGGATTGCGGCCGATGTCGAACTTGAACGGTTGATCGAACACATCCTCGTCGCGGTTGGCTGATGGGTAAAACAGGCATACTGACTCGCCGGCGCGAATCTTCTGTCCGCGCACGACGGTGTCATCCGTGGCTGTGCGCGCGAACTGGATGACCGGCGAGGTCCATCGCACAATTTCCTCGACGGCGGATTTGATCATCGTCGGATCGGACTTGAGCCGGCGGAATTGTTCGGGGTTTTCGATCAGCGCGAGCAAACCGCCGCTGGTCGCGTTGCGCGTGGTCTCGTTGCCCGCCACCACCAGCACCAGCAAGTACGAGAGCAGTTCCACGGTGGGCAGTGGCGCACCGTTTACTTCTGCATTGGCAATGATGCTGGTGACGTCGTTGGTGGGATGCTTGCGGCGTTCGTCGACCAGGTTGGTGAAGTACGTGAACATTTCCATGCGGGCTTGCGCGAAGGTGTCGTTCGAACTTTTGCCGCGCTGAAATTCAGGATCTCCGCCGCCGATGATTTCGTTGGTCCATCGGAAGAGCGTCGGCCAGTCCGGGCGCGGCACGCCCAGCATCTCCGCAATGACCGCTACCGGGACCTTTGACGAGATCTCGGTGACGAAATCGCATTGCTCCCGATCCATCACATCGTCCAGCAGCTTCGCGGTGATGTTGGCGACCTCGGGCTCGAGCGCGCGAACCGATCGCGGCGTGAAATATTGGCTCAGGATCGCCCGATACTCGCCGTGCTGCGGCGGATCCATATTGAGTAGATGCTTGAGCGCCATCGCCTCGGGCGGAAGACCAGTGTCGCCCTCATCCAGCATGAAAACCGCCATCCGCGGCCCGTTGAGCCATAATCGCGGCTGACAACTGATCTCCTTAATGTCGGCCGCCTTGGTGATCGCCCAGAACGGATCGACTCGCGGACGGTCCACGTAAAGCACCGGGTGGTGCTTGCGCAAGTAGGTCCATTCCGCGTGCGGGTAGCCGTTTTTCTGGTAGTGGTCGGGGCTGATGATATCAATCGTGTCGAGTGAGAATTCGGTAGCGCTTTCGACGCGATTGCTTGCGACCTGGGTTTCCATGGATCACTCCTGAGTGGATCGTTGATTCGTCGAGAGTTTCACATTTGTCATGCAGATAGTATGCCGTTGCTGCGCTGAGCGAAGAGTTCCGCAAAAGCGGCCGCGATCGATGAAGAATGTAGCGAAAGGAGCCATTCTGCCGCAGACGGAGTCATGCACTGCAAGAAATCAGTGACAGTCTAGGGATACAGCAAGCCGGCGGTAGTCAGGCGGGGCGGAAAGTGTTCGAGGACAAAGGGTCCATAGACTGCGACTACGAGGATGGCCGAAGCGAGAACCCAGTAACCAAGCCGATCGAGCCGCGGCTGCCATCCGATCATTGACGGTGCATGGACTGTCGCCGTGAATGGAACGTCACCTTGCTCGGTCTTTTTGCCGGCGACTAGCGTCATCACCACTATGAAGAAGAAAATCATCGCGCTCGTGAACATCAGCGAGCCGCCGATGCCGGTCATGATTCCCGGGATCTTCCACGCCGGCAGGTTGTAGGTGGCGTGGACCATATCGGTGCGCCGCGGCATTCCCTCGATTCCTCCAGCCATGAGCCCGCGCGAGAAAATCATCACGCCGAAGAAATACAAAAACCCCTGGAACAGCGCGAGGCGCGACGACCATAGCTCGCGCCGCTCGAGATACGGTATCAGCCAGTAGGCAATTCCCATGTAGGAGAGGGCCACCGCGCAGCCGATCGTGAGATGAAAATGCCCCGGTATGAACGCGGTGTTGTGAATCTCCATGTTCATCGTGTAGCTCGCGTTCATCAGGCCCGAGATGCCGCCGAGCAGGAACGCGACCATCGCCAGAACCTGTGCCGCCACCGAAGGATCGCTCCACGGGATTCTGAAGAACCATCCGACGAGCCCTTTCCCACCGCGACGGCGCCCCCCAATCTCGAGCGCGTACATCACCGAGAATGCGGTCATCAGGCTCGGGAAAAAAATCGCGAAGGTTATGGCCGCGACCGTGAATTTCAGTCCACTCGATACTCCGGGGTCGAGGAACTGATGATGAAAGCCGACCGGCACCAACAGGATAAAAAGCAAAAAAGCAACCCGCGTCAGGGTGTCGCTGAACAGCACGCCGCCGGCCTGTTTGGGAATCAGTCCGTACCATGAAACGTAAATCGGCAACAGCCAGAAGTACACGATCGGATGTCCGGTGAACCAGAACAGCGTGCGATCAACCATCGGATCGACGCCCGGCAACAAACCCAGCGACCACGGCAGCAGGAACACCACCACCTCCACGGCCAGGCCGATCGATGCGATGTCCCACATCACGTAGGTCGCGATCGACATAAACGCGAGCAGCGGCACTCGCTCGGCCGGATGATCCTTGCGCCATCCACGCAGCGCAATCAGCTGGGCGGCCGAGGTGATCCACGTGCTAACCACCACCAACGCGAGGCCCAGATAGAACGTCCAGTGAGCTTCGAGCGGCGGATAGAAGGTGTAGAGCACGGAAGCCTTGCCGGCGAGCATCGCATACGCGGCCAGCATTGCGCCGACGAAAAGCGACCAGAACGCCGCATGCAGAAGCGCGTTGTTGAGCTTGCGCCCGAGTCCTCGCGCGGTAGTCAGGGCCAGGAAGCCGTTCGCGAACGCCGTCGGAAGCACCAACGCGTTCAGCACACCGTGAATCGTCAGCCCCTGGTAGTAGGATTTGACGACCGGGTAGTACTGGACGACATTTACATGCGCATAGCCGAGCGCCTGGCCGAGCCCCATGATGACGCCGACCGCAAGCACCGCGAAGCCGAAATAGATGTTCCATCGGATAGCGTTCAACTGGCTCTGCGGCAGTGCGAAGCCCGATGGCCCCGAGACGACCGGCGTACTCATTTGACCACCACTTTTCCGGACATCGTATGATGCAGGCGGCCGCAGTATTCGTGACATATCAGGAGGTATTCGCCGGGTTTGGTGAAGCGATAGTCGAATTCGGAAACTTGCCCGGGAATGAGCATCATGTTGACGCGCGTGCCGGGGATCATAAATCCGTGGATTACGTCAGACGAGGTTGCGACAAATTTCACCTCGGCGCCGGCCGGAACGTCGATCTCGTCGGGAGTGAAGGACCAGGTCTGCGCGATTACCACCGCCTGATATTTACCCGGCGCGGTTTCCTGCACTCCGATGTGATCGAAAGGCGGCGTCTTGCGCAGTACCTTGCGAAGCTTCTGGCCGACGTCGCAATAGATCGCCCCGCCGTGCGAGGGAAGATGGACGCCCATCGCGACGCTGCCGTAGCCTAGCGCGCACAGGAAAACCGCCAGCACCGCGGCGCATGCCGCAAGGAAGGCTTTCTCGTACCGTTCCACTTACCTGTCCACCAACATCCAGAACATCACCGCCCATCCGACGGCGAGCGCCAGCATGTAGGTTCCCAATATGAAGATCGTACCGGTGGGCGGAGGGAGACTTTCTTCGGAGAATTCGTCGCCGGATTTTTCGTCTGCCATGTGGTCCCTCCCCATTTTACCGCGCCGTCCGAAGGCGTCGGCCGCGCTCAGCAGCTCAAATCGTTAATCTCTCGGTACCCGTTCTTGGTTCTGAGTTGAGCATCCAATCGATCGCGTCACGTGTCCCGATCGGACCGCTTACTCCTAGTCCTTGACTGGTGCAAACCGCGCGCGATCAGGCGAGTTTATACCCGCCCGAAGCTACCGCTGATTTACGAGAGCCCCACGGAGAGAACTGCGGAATTTTGATTCGAACGGACTCACGACCCGCGAGTGCACTTCGCGAATGGTGCGATCGGATACAGCTTTTAATGAACAATCGCCCTCAAGTCCTCGATCTTCGTTGGCATAGCCAATGCAGAACTCTACTGCATATGCACGTGTCACAACTCAAAAGATTATGGCCGTTTGCCGCCGCGATACTGATAGTTGCCGGCGTCGCGTTCTGGTGGATGATGGGTAGCGTGCGCGCGCCTCGATACGTCACGGCGCAGGTGGATCGCGGTTCAGTAGTCCGCTCGGTTACGGCGACAGGAACTGTCAACCCTGTGATCGTAGTGCAAGTAGGCACCTACGACTCGGGTCCAATTCTCGCCATCTACGCGGACTTCAACTCGCCGGTTAAAGCAGGGCAGCTGATCGCGAAAATCGACCCTCGACCTTTCACAGTCAAAGTGCATGAGGCTCAGGCCGCGCTCGGCAATGCCCAATCACAGCTCGCCAAAGACGAAGCGGACTCGGCCTACAAGAAGCTGCTGTTCGATCGTGACAGCAAGCTGATGGCCGAAAACGTCATCTCGCAAGACACCCTCGACAACGCGCGCAGTGCATACCAACAGTCAGCATCTCAAGTCGCGCTGGACGGCTCGACGGTCAAGCAGCAGACGGCCAATCTCGAAGAGGCGCAAGTCAATCTCGACTATACGAACATCATCTCGCCGGTCGACGGCACCGTGGTCTCGCGCAATGTCGACGTCGGACAGACCGTCGCCGCAAGCTTTCAGACGCCGACGTTGTTCCTGATCGCCAAGGACCTGACGCAGATGCAGGTCGATACCAACGTGAGCGAATCTGATATCGGCGATCTGCGAGACGGACAAACTGCGGACTTCGGCGTTGACGCATTCCCGGACCGCGTGTTCGAGGGCACCGTCGGGCAGGTGCGCCAGGTCCCGATCAGTATCCAGAACGTCACGACCTACGACGTCGTCGTGAACGTACCCAATCCTGAATTCCTGCTGAAGCCCGGCATGACCGCAAATGTGACGATCATTTCCGCACGCAGGGACAATGTGCTTCGCATTCCAATTCAAGCGTTACAATTCTCGCCGACGTTCGCGAAGGCCAACTCCGCGAATCCTTCAGCTCCGCGCGAGAAGCAAATCTGGATAGCGGACGGGAGTGCAATCAAGCCGGCATCGATCGTGACTGGACTCGACGATGGCCACTATGTCGAGGTCATGAGCGGCGAGCTCAAGCAGGGCGACCTGGTCGTAACCGCGGAGTTGCGATCAGAAGATACCAGCCCCACGGCATCGCTGGCGGCTTCATCATCTCCACTGCGGCTCGCGCACTGAGCATCGACGATGTCGGCGGTTATCGAGATTGAAGGCTTGAACAAGACCTACCGCATGGGTGAGGTCGAAGTGCAGGCCCTGCAGAACGTCTCGCTTTGCGTCGAGCGCGGCGAGTTCCTTGCGATCATGGGCGCGTCGGGTTCGGGCAAGTCGACTCTGATGAATATCATCGGATGCCTCGATCGTCCGACCAGTGGCCGTTACCAGCTCGAAGGCGTCGATGTCGCCTCGCTCAAAGAGGAAGAGCTGGCGGCGATCCGCAGCAGTCGGATTGGCTTCATCTTCCAAACCTTCAACCTGCTCGCGCGAACCAGCGCGATCGAGAACGTCGAGTTGCCGCTCTTTTACTCGGAGCACAACCAACATGGCGAGCAACGCGCCGGAGAGCTGCTCGAAATGCTCGGGCTTAAAGGGCGCGAGCACAACAATCCGAACCAGCTCTCCGGCGGGCAACAGCAACGCGTTGCAATAGCGCGCGCGCTGATTAACCAGCCCGCGATCCTGCTGGCCGACGAGCCAACTGGAAATCTGGACTCGAAGAACTCTGCCGAGATCATGGAGATCATCAGCCGGCTTAACCGCGAGCACGGGATAACGGTGCTGGTGGTGACCCACGATGCGGACGTTGCCGCTTACACCGATCGCGTGGTGACATTTCGCGACGGCGCAATTCTTTCGGACGTTCGAAAACGCGCTGGCGAACGCGCTCCAGTCAAGACTGAGTCCCTCGACGCAATGAGCGGGTCTCTTGAGCAGGCGGCCACCGGCAACGGCCTGATTCGCACGCGAAAATTCGGCATCATGGCGCTGAGTGCCGCGGCGCGAGCGCTCAGGCGCAACAAGACCCGCGCCGCTCTGACGATGCTTGGCATTTTCATAGGAGTCGCCGCGGTGATCGCAATGGTGGCGGTGGGAGACGGCGCACGCTATTCGGTGCAGCAGCAAATCCAGAGTCTCGGCACTAATTTGTTGGTGGTGCTGCCCGGCGCGACCACTGCCAACGGTGTCCGAGCGGGGGCCGGCAGTATCTCGACTCTGACAGTCGCAGACGGGCAGGCAATTCAGAAAGAAGTGCTCGGCGCTGCAGCGGTCAGCTATGCGAACCACCAAGTGGCGCAGGTCGTGTACGCGCATCAGAACTGGAGCACCAGCATCGCCGGCACTACTCCCATCTACCTGACGATTCGCGACTGGCCGGTGGTCGATGGGCGCAACTTTACGGACGAGGAAGAGCGCAGCGCCGCGCCGGTGTGCCTGCTTGGACGCACGGTGGTGAACAATCTGTTCGGTCCGGGTGAGGATCCGGTCGGCATGGTCGTCCGGGTGAAGAATTTCCCCCTGCGCGTGGTCGGTGTCCTCGGCGTCAAGGGGCAGTCCAGCTTCGGCACTGATCAGGACGACGTGGTCCTCCTTCCCTTCAACACCGCGGAGCGAAAGGTACTGGGAACCTCCCAAGTAACAGCGAGCGTTCCCGCAAGCTCCACCGGATCGAGCAATCCTGTGCTCAACCCGTACGTCGGTGTGCCGAGCACCACCGCCACCAGTCCGATCTATGCAGCAAGTATCACGATGATCAGCCCATTCGGTGGTTCGTCAAAGATCTCGGGCGTAGTGAATCTGCTCTTCATCAAGGCTCGTACCGCCCAGGAAGTCGATTCGGTGCAAAGGCAGGTCCAGCAATTGTTGCATCGGCGTCATCGCATCGGTCCTCGTGAGGACGACGACTTCACCGTCCGCAGCCTGAGCGAAATAGCACAAGCCTCGGAAAGCGCCAGCGCAGTGATGACGCTCCTCCTGGCTGCTGTTGCGTCGATTTCGCTGCTGGTCGGCGGAATCGGAATCATGAACATCATGCTGGTATCGGTTACTGAGCGAACGCGAGAGATCGGAATCCGCATGGCGGTCGGAGCGCGCCGTTTGCAGATACTTCTTCAGTTCCTGGTGGAGTCCGCCCTGCTCAGCATCGTGGGAGGACTCGCGGGCGTCGTGCTGGGAATAGTCGCGTCCAAGATACTGTCCGCGCTCGCGTCCTGGCCGACCCTGATTTCGCCGACTGCAGTGTTCGGCGGGTTTGCCTTCGCGGCGGCGGTCGGGCTGTTCTTCGGATGGTATCCGGCGCGCAAAGCCTCAAGGCTCGATCCCATCGAGGCGCTGCGCTACGAGTGAGCGCTCAAATCGAGCAGCGCTGCGCAGCCGCTCAAAACCTTATCCTGAATGACGAGCGCGGAAACCTTGATAGAACGCCTGCCGCAGAGGAGTTTGCGGCGTGAGCTTTCAGGGCGGCCGCGAGGTTAAACTCGCGGCCGCCCCGGCGTTTTTACACGATCAGAACGCCACTATGACATTCTGGTTGAAGGTGCACTGGTCGAGGTTGACTCGGACGATCGACGTCAAGGTTTTCTTGCCGACCTTGAGCCAGACCTTCAGGCGATACACTCCGGGTTTGAGCTGTGCGGAATTGGTGTTGCCGCCAAATTCCGCGTGGTACTGGAACGACGCGCAGGGCGGTGTGCCGGATATGGTCCTCAACAGCGCGTTCTGGATGGTCTGATGGGTAAAGGGCTGGTGCGGTGCGAACGTGGTCTGCAGCTCGATTTTCGTCACCACCGGTACCGCAACTCCACCACGAGTTACCAGCACGCGCAGCCCGCGCTGGACGGCCTCGCCACAGACCGGCACAAGATCGGTAGCGATAGTGTGAAGGATCGGATCGTCTTCGAACTGGACGGTCACTGTACCCGTGCTCTGACGCCTTATCTGGAACGGCGCGAAGACCAGATTCAGATCTCCCGCACCAAGTTGACCGCCCGGTTCGAGTATCTGCGCGACCGGTCCCCCCAGCGTCGGGCTGGTCAATCCGGGGACTCCGGTCAGCATATAGTCGAAGCCCGGAGGGTTGGTACTGGATTGGGTAAGGATGTCGACGTCTCCACCCGGGCTCGGTGGCTGCGCCGGGAAGTTTACCGGACACGCGCCTGCGTTGGTGATCGGCACACCCACCGTCGAGGAACACGCCGCATTCTGCTGAATGACGGTCGGCGGGAAGGTTAATCCCGGCGGCACCGTCACCTTCACCTCAGACGAACCGAGCGGCGTACCCCCAGTCAGAGTTATATTTGTGTGCCAATAACGGTCGGATCGTCGCTTGAGATTTCGAGAGTGCATGTCTGTACTCCCGCTTGTGTCGGCGTGAAGTTGATGCCGACGTCAAGGCCCGAGTCCGCACTGATGTTCGCGGGGAACTCAAGCGGGTTAACCAGAGTGAATTGGGGCAGACCGCTTGGATTGTTGACTGTAATGGGACAGACGATCTGCGTCATCGGAAACCCGTTCACATGTAGGTTGCAAGGGCCGAGGTTGTTGATCCGCAGCGTCTGCGGCGGAGCCTTACCGCCGCAAACCTCGTTACCGAAATCGCCGCTGCCGGTTACGCTGATGCTTCCGGAACCCTCGGTGCCGGTCAACGGAATAACTGTGGGACCGGTCGGGTCATTGCTGATGATCGTGAGATTGCACGACTTTAGTCCTGTCGACGTGGGCGTGAAGTTGACGCCGACTCCGAGGCCCGAGTCAGGACTAATCGTCGCCGGGAACTCGTTGGGATTCACCAGCGTGAAGTCTGGGAAACCCCCAGGACAGATGATCATCGTCATGGGCGACCCCTTCACGTTGAGGTCGCAGGTGCCGAGGTTGTTGATTTCCAGCATTTGCTCTGGAGCGGGAGACGTTCCGGTGCAGACCGCGGAGCCAAAAATCCCAGTGCCGGTCACGTTAATCATAGGCTCCCCCACCATCGCTGTGTAGGTTACCGAGTCGCTCGGATTGACCACGCTGTTGCTGTTGATCTGGTAGGTCTGCGTCTGGGTCGTTCCTTCCTGCAGCAGCGTCGGTGTGAAGCTGATCGTAAAGTCGACCTCCTCACCCGCTGGTATCGTCACCGGAAAGCCCGGCCCGCTCAGCGCGAAATCGGGATTCACTGGAATCGGGGTGATACTCGAAATTTTCAAGTCTGAAGTCCCCACATTGAATATCTGCAACAGTTCGGTTGGCGTCTGCCCCGGGCAAAGCGTGCCGAAGTTGAAAGTGCTGTTGACCGCTATCAGCGGCCCCGTTGGCGGTCCCAAGTCGAAAGCACTGCGCCCGAAGGTTCCCGCGCGCAGCACCTCCGGCGTCACGCTCGCGTCGAGCTGCAGCGAAACCACATCTACGGTCGGCATCCCGATGCCCAGCACTTGCCATGTCAAGCCACTGTCGGCGGTCTGCAGGACGCCAGCATCATTGCTGATAATGATCGTGTGCGGATTGGTGCTCGGATCGATCACCACCGCGTGCGCCGGCAGGGAAGGCAGTCCGGCGCTGATATCCGTCCACGTCAGCCCGCCATCGGTGGTCATTTCGACCTGAACCGTCGGCGAGCCGAACGTGACCACCACTGTTTTGGTGTCGCTCGGATCGATCGCAAGCGCTGTGGCCGGCGCTCCGCCTACCGATGGCTGCGTCGGCGGCGCCGCAAAGCTCGGCGATCCGCTGGTCGCGTTCGTGCTAACTCGAAGTGTGCCGTCGTTAAGGGCGAGCCAGACGGTGGCTGGATCGATCTTCACCGTCGCGATTGCGTTGATCTGCGCCGGGTACGTTACCGGAGTTCCGAACTGCGCGTAAGTCGATCCACCGTCGGTGCTCCTGAACAGCTCCGGCCCGGTGCATGTACCTGTATTCCCAAAACCGAAGCAAATCCCGAAGCAACTGGCTACCGGCGCCGAAGTCGCCACCAGGGTTGAAGCATACACCGTATTGTCGGTCGGACCGGCGCTGCTAACCTGGTCGAAGGCCAGAGTGTTTCCGAAGTTGAAACCGAGGGCCCCCACGAAGCCAGGTATGCTCGCGCCGGACCAACCGCCACCGCCGTTGGTGGTGACGTTCAAACACGCGTCCGCCATTCCTACCGCGTGCATCGGATTAAACGGATCGACCGCAACTCCTGCGCCGTCGCCGCCGAGATTCAGATGCCAGGTTGTCGGCGTGCTCGAAGAAGTGAACTGCGCCGTTCCCGTGTCCTGCATGCCGCCATAGGTAAACTTGTTGTTGGCCGAGCTGCCGCGCCCGATATCCATGTTGCGAAGCAGGTTGGTGGCTAACGCTTTTCCGGCACCCGGATTCGGCCCGTTGAGCGAGCTGAAGGTGCTCCCGTTAAATAGTGCGATCCCGCCGTCCTGGCCGTCATAAAATGGCGTCGAGCCGGAACCCGGTACGTGCGGGCTGAAGACTAGTGCATGGTGGTCGTTGTGAACCACGCCGTGGCCGATCTCGGTAAAGGTCGCGCCACTATCGGTTGATTGCCAATCGTCCACAAAACCGAGAAAAACCTTCGTAGCGTCGCGCGGCTCGACTCCGATCGTTTGGTCGTAACCGCACTGGGTGCAATTGTTGCTCGGATTCCCGCTCGCGGCTGCCTGGGTCCAGGTAGCCCCGCTGTCGGTCGAAACGAACAAACCCCACTTGGGATTTACAGCCAATCCGTTTGTGTTCTGGACGCTGGCATATATCGTCTGGTTGTTCGGCTGGGTCGATTGGCTGAACGAAATAAACCCGGGCGTAAAATTCGCCACGCTGAGCGGTGAACCGTTGGATACGGTCCACAAGTTCGTCCAGGTCGCGCCGCTATCGGGGGTGCGGAAGATTCCAGTGCTGTCAACCGCCGCGTAAACCGTCTGCGGTGTCGCTGAGGTGGTCGTCGCCGCTGTGTCTACGTGGATATCGTCGATAGCCCCGAGCAGCACGGTCGTGAAGTTATTACCTCCGTCTATCGACAGTGCCAGTCCGGCGCCGGTGGCGGCCAGCAGCGTGTTCGGATTTGGCATCGCGATACGCCGGACCCCTTGACGGTTGAAATTGAAGCCGTTTGCGGGAACCAGCGTCCAGGTGTTGCCGTCGTCAGTTGACTTGGTAGATTCCGATTCCTTTGAAAAAGCCGGTCTGCGCCGGATCGCCAGTGCCCGCGTAGACGACGGAGGGATTGCCCGGATCCAGCGCCACCGACCCCATCGAGAGTGAGCTCAGAAAATCCGTGGTCGTGCGCCAGGTAGTTCCGCCGTCCTGTGACTGCCAGATGCCGCCATCCTGCGTTGCGATGAAGATGATTTGGTCCGACGATCCGCGCGGATCGATCGCGACATCGACGGTCTCACCCGAGACGTCCAGACTACCTTGGCAACAGTCTGGGGAATCGATTTGCTCCGGGGCCGGTCCGATCTGATTCCATTGCACGCCCGGAGACCCGCCCGCGTGCAAAACTGCCAGGAACGTCGCCGTCCCGGCCATCAGAACCACCGCTACGAATGTGACTACAACAAGAATTTGTCGACGCACTATTTTGTCCTCCCAGAAATCGGCAGAACCACGCCCTTCCCCCGAAGAGAGTACGAGTGACTAGCTCACCGCTACTTGGTGGCGGCGGGCGACGACTTTGCTGCGCTCTCGGACGGTGGATGCCAGCCGATGTAGGGTGCGACCTGCATCTTCTTCTGCTGCTCTATCCCATTGCGCCAAAGGTCCGGCCGCAGCTTTCCGGAAGCATCCGAATGCTCGCGGATGAACTCCTTCTCTTGAAGTTTGCGGAGTTGTTCCTCTTTCTGAGCATTGAGGTTGCTATTGCTATCGTTCGGGGTCTGGGCGGACGCCACGGCCAGCACAATCTGACCCCGCTGCATGCCTACCGCGACCACGGCGAAGATCGTCGCGGCGCTCAACAAAACCCGTCCACTTCGGGAACTCAGAATTTTCACGATGGACTCCTTCCTCTATGTGTCCGTGTGGGCAGCAACACTGCTGTCACTTTACAACTAGAGACGCATCAACACGGAGATAACCGCCGCTGCATAAGAAAACACAATGCTTCATGATCCCCTCCCAGCGTTAGTGCAAGTGCCCGCTTTTGACTTCGGGCGGATTCGTAACGCGCCCTATCTCCTCCACCACCACACGGACGATCGCTGACTGCCGGCAACTGACGCGGCTCACCGTCAGCGTTCCTCCCGCAGCCAGTAAACTTGCTTTCGTTCGCAAACACAATCACCCTCGTCCAAGACTAAGTCAAATTTTTAACGACGTGCGGTGAGTCAAATAAAAATCATTAAACACAAATGGTCCCATGGTAAGTTGGGTCCGTACATTGACGCATGGGAATGGTCGCTAAAAGGAATTCGCTGATTTTCCACAGGCATAAATCGGCCGCATCATGCAACGCTCGCCTGCCCCGTGCCTGTTGTCTCTACCAAGTGTCGGCACACATCAACTGTCTGTCATGCCTGGATCCCGATGATGCGTCGGGTCCTGGGAGCCTCGACCGCCGCGTCGTGGATATGAATTATTCTTGCGATCATGCTCGTGGCAGCCGCATTGACCACCACCGTCAGACGGATCGATCGGTTCAGCAATATGCTGCGACTCTCACTATTTCGTTTTCTTCCTGTGGCTGGGGACGGGAGCACGGACCGGCGTGACAGTCAGTGCCGTGTGACCGCCGAAACCCGCGAATTCGTTCAAAAAGCACAACCCGGGCGCCTCGAATTTTCCATTTGCAGCAAACCCGTCCAGATGCTAAGCCATATTACGGTTACGTATCGGGATTTGAGCCTAGCTGGGCTTGTTCCCATTCTGACACCAATTGGCAAATTTGTTTGGGCGGGAAGGTGATGGTGGGTGCTTTAGAAGACGTTCGTTCAGGCCCTGTTCGTCAGGGGGGTGTGCATGTCGCGTCCGGATTCGTACATCGCTGGATTTTCGGTTCTGACGGTCGCATTTCTTCTTGCGATCGGATTGGCCGCACCTGCACCAGCCTTCGCGCAATTCGCAGGAAACGCGCACCTGAAGTTCAGTCCCAAGAGCCTTAACTTCGGTAATGTGGACGCGGGGACGGCTAGCGCGCCGCAAACGGTGCTGGTCTCTAACAGCTCCAAAAAAGCCACGATCGATCTTGCGAGCATCGCCGCTTCATCACCATTCCTAAAGGTTGGTGACACTTGCGACAGCTCACTGGGCGGCGCGCAGTCGTGTCAAATTAACGTCGAGTGCCAGCCGACGGCGACCGGGACTGTAACCGGGACGCTCACGTTCATCTTCACCGTCGGACCCCGCAACCAACAGACGCAGACAGTCGGTCTGAGCTGTACGGGTGTGGGTGCGACGCCGACGCCCACCGCGACTGCGACATCGACGCCGACGTCGAGCGCAACTGCGACCACGACATCGACGCCGACCACCACCGCGACGGCGACCGCGACTACGAGCAAGACGGCGACCGCAACGGCAACTGCCACCGTCACGCCAACGTCGACGGCGACCTCGTCCACGAGTCCAACAGCGACGGCGACCAGTACCGCGACATCGACCAGGACTGCGACGTCGACAGCAACGCCCACGGCGACCACAACCAACACTGCGACGCCGACGCCAACGGCGACTGCCACCGTGACGCCAACCTCGACGGCGACTTCGTCCACGAGTCCAACTGCGACGGCAACCAGGACAGCGACGTCGACGGCTACGGCAACCGCGAGCGCAACCGTCACGCAGACGGCCACCGCCACCGCAACCAGGACTGCGACCGCCACCCCGACTTCGACCGCGACCTCGACCACGAGTCCAACGGCCACGGCGACCAGGACTGCGACGTCGACGGCTACGCCCACGGCGACCACAACCAGCACTGCGACTTCGACGGCGACCTCGACCACGAGTTCAACCGCGACGGCGACTAGGACTGCGACGGCGACCGCGACGGCTACAGCCACGGCGACCACAACCAACACCGCGACTTCGACGCCTACAGCAACGGCGACCGTCACGCCAACTTCGACAGCGACCTCGACCACGAGTCCAACCGCGACGGCGACCAGGACGGCGACAGCGACCGCGACGGCTACAGCCACAGCGAGCGCGACGGTTACACAGACGGCCACCGCGACCGCGAGTCCGACCGCCACAGCAACCAAGACTGCGACCGCCACGCCGACCGCGACTTCGACGGCAACTGCAACCGCGACGGCAACCACGACGGCGACGGCGAGCGCAACTGCGACCCGGACCGCAACGGCCACATCGACCGCAACCGCGACCCGGACTGCAACTGCAACGGCGACGGCCACATCGACAGCGACCGCAACTGCGACCCGGACCGCAACGGCGACGGCCACATCGACCGCAACCGCGACTGCGACCCCGACGCCGTCAGTTCCTCAGATTTCGACCAATTCGAGTGTTTTTGCGGTCGATCCGACAGCACACCTTGCCTTCGTAGCCCTGCCGACGTTTAACACGGCCGGCCACGGTCAGGTCGCAGTGATCAACGTCGGCGTTGATCCTGATCAGAGTGACCCCCGAGTGACGATCATCGATCTCGGTCATGCCGACCTACCGGGGGGCGTCGCCGTTAACCCGACCGGCCATCTGGTCATGGTGAGCAGCGGTTTGTCCGGCAATGGCGGCTTTCTCGATCTCATCGATGAGAACACTCTCAGTTTGAAGAGCGGTTCACCTTTTGCGTTTCCCACAGGAGCCGACTCGGAGGTCACCGGGATCACAAGCGGCGGCGCTGTTGGGCAGGTTCTTTACGATGCGATGAACAATACTGCGATCGTGTCGACTGGAGACGCCGCCACTTGTCCGACTGCGGGTACCTGTACCGGGTTTGCGTCGTTTAACCTGTCGACCCAGCTGTACAGCCCCGTAATCCAGGCGGCGCTGCCGGACGCATTTGGGCTGGACGCATTCAGCGGGACGATAATCGCGCCATCGGATACGTTGGACCCGGGTGTTGGAACGGGGGTAGGGATGAATGCGATCGATCTCGCCAATTCCGGCGGGTGCATAATCTCCGACGGCAGTGTCAACACCCTTGCCGCTGACCCTGACACTGCCGGATACGATCCCACGACCCATCTCGCCGTGATCGGGAATTTCAATTCGCCGAGCGCAACCGTGATCAATTTGAACGGCGCGACCTTCGACGAGATGGTCTCACCTTGCACACTCAACGAAGGTGGCACTCCGCCCAATTCGGTGAATATCGACACCGGAACCGGCACCAATATGCCTTCAGTCACGGTCAACCCTATCACCCATCAGGCCTTTCTAACTGAGTACCATGGTCCATCGATCGCACTTCTGGGTTTGCCGACTTCGACGCTTACTCAGTTGACCTCGGCCAACGTCACGGCCTTGGCGCATTCTTCGATTCCAAACACTCCCGCTGCCAGCCCGTTCTCGGCGCAGGGTATCCCATACGCGACCATCGTCGATGTGACGAACAATCTCGGCTATGTGTTGAACAGTGCCGACGACTTCCTGGTGCAGATCAATCTCGCCACCCTGCAGAGCAACCCCTCTGCGATATCCACGGCGCTGCCCGCCGGCACTTGCACGGGTCTTTCGACCTCCTTCGTCTGCGACAACGGGAACGGGGTGAAATTTTACGCAGTGAAGTAGAGAGGTCGGCGCTCGTCTTTCAGGAGAAGTTCGGTCCGGATCGCGACGCGATTATCTTCCGCGCTGCGGGTAGTCGAGGACACCTCTGCGGCCTGCTCGCCGCTGTGCACGCAATCGGCGATGCCCACGCCGCGATATGCGGCGCCCGCCACGCCCGGGAAACTCCTCTATGACGCGAATGGCTGCGCGGAAGTACGCAGGGCCCCGTTGAGGGCCCCGCGCTTCGCGCAAAATGCAGTTACGGGCACACTGTCGAATCGAACAGCGGTCCGTGATCTACGCAGGTCTTATCCTTCCCCTGATCGTGAGGCACACAGACCGTCACATCGCCCGTACAGGTTTGGCCTTTCTGGTCGGTGGCCGTGAAGTCGATATGGTAAACTCGGCCATCGTCAATCCCGCCGGCTCGTTCGGCGCGAACCATAGCCGTGGAAGTCCCGACACCCTTGCCATCGGGGCAAGTGTGTCCGCTGCCTTTGACCGTCGGCGATTGATCCTGAAAGATGCCGGTGATGTCGATGGTTACCGGTCCATTGACCGCGGTCACGCCGTCAACTTTTTCAGAGACAAATTTGTGATTGGGCGGCCACAGCCGGGGTGCGCTGGCAGCGGCCATGCTGCAATCCGGCGGAGGCAGAGGAGCGGTGAGCTCGCCCTTGACGGTGAGTCCAGCTGCATCCACGAAATTGGGCGCGCCGGCGGAGCTCCAATTCTGCAACACCGCGCCGGTCTGGATGTTCACCTTGAATACTTGACCTGAAGCTGAATCGGCCGTCCAGAACGAGGTGCCGTCGGGATCCAGATTCAGCGCGAAGAGGTTAACGAAGCCAGGGAACGTGTAGGTCTGGACGTCATTGCCTGACGCGTCCAGGCGCTCCACCGTCGCATTGTCCGCGACCAACACGCCGCCGGCTCCAAACTGAAATGGAAGCAGGACTCGGTGCGCAAATGCGTTGGTGCCCGGGAGGGGTGTCGCGTTGAAGTCGGTCAACTGCGTGTTGGTGCAGACATTGAAGCGCTTCACGTGTGTGCCTTCCGAGGTATAGAAGAGCGTACAATTGTCGGCAGCCAAATCGACCCAATCGGTACCCCTACTCTCCACGGCCGGAAGAAATGTATTCAGAAGGGTTCCGGAGGAATTGAACTCGAGAACGGGGCGGGCTCCACCTGGTACAGCAGGACCCGCATTACCCACATAAGCATTTCCGCTCGCATCGAAAACGATGGATTCCGGATTGTTGTAGCCACTGCCGAAGGATCCGATCAGAGCCCCGGTTGGATCGAATTTCGTCACCATATTTTCCTCAAAGTCGGTGACAAAATAGTTACCGCTCGAATCAAATGCTCCTCCGGTCTGCTCATCGCCTGGGGCGCCGGTCATTGTGTTCAGTTGCCCCAGCATCGCTCCAGTCTGATCGAATTCGGTGACAAAGCCATTCCCGGTCCCGACCAGCACGGTGCCATTGGCTATGACGCCCGCATGTGCGCTGGCCCAACAGGCAAATAGAAATGCCAGCGTTAGTGATGCGACCTTGGCTCTCAATGTGAATCTCATGGCGCTACCTCCATGTACGCGGTGCCGATGCTACAGAACGTAGGGCCGGGGATTGTTACCCTCAACGTAAAATTAGTCAAGCAGTTTATGCACTCAAGTATGTTACCTCTCCGTGTATAAACTGGTGCAGCCAATCCGGCCGTGTCAGAACCGATCATTTCTGGGAATCTCAATTCGCGGAAGTACGCAGGGCCCGTTGAGGGCCCCGCGCTTCGCGCAAAATGCAGTTACGGGCACACTGTCGAATCGAACAGCGGTCCGTGATCCACACAGGTCTTATCCTTCCCCTGATCGTGAGGCACACAGACCGTCACATCGCCCGTACAGGTTTGGCCCGTCTGGTCGGTGGCCGTGAAGTCGATATGGTAAACTCGGCCATCGTCAATCCCGCCGGCTCGTTCGGCGCGAACCATCGCAGTCGAAGTCCCAACGCCCTTGCCATCGGGGCAAGTGTGTCCGCTGCCTTTGACCGTCGGCGATTGATCCTGAAAGATGCCGGTGATGTCGATAGTGACCGGTCCATTGACCGAGGTCACGCCCTCAACTGTTTCAGAGACGAATTTGTGATTGGGCGGCCACAGCTGGGGTGCGCTGGCAGTGGCCACGCCGCAGACCGGCGGCGTCGTCCCAGGCACGGGAGCGGTGAGCTCCCCTTTGACGACGAGTCCTCCTACATCCACGAAATTGGGCGCGCCGGCGGAGCTCCAACTCTGCAACACCGTACCGGTCTGGATGTCCACCTTGAATACCTGACCCGAATTTCCATCGGCCGTCCAGAAGGAGGTGGTGTCGGGATCCAGATTCAGCGCGAAGAGATCAGTGAAGCCAGGGAACGTGTAAGTCTGGACTACATTGCCTGACGCGTCCAGGCGCTGCACCGTTTCAGTGTCCGCGACCAGCACGCCGCCGGCTCCAAACTGAAATGGAAGCAGGATCCGGTGCGCAAACGCCTCGTCGCCGGGAAGGGGTGTCGCGTTGAAGTCAGCCAACTGCGTGTTAGTGCAGAGATTGTAGCGCTTCACGAGTGTGCCTTCCGAGGTATAGAAGAGCGTACAATTGTCGGCAGCCAAATCGACCCAATCGGTACCCCTACTCTCCACGGCCGGAAGAAATGTATTCAGAAGGGCGCCGGAGGGATTGAACTCGAGAACGGGCCGGGCTCCACCTGGGGCATCAGGACCCGCATTACCCACATAAACATTTCCGCTCGCATCGAAAACGATGGATTCCGGATTGTTGTAGCCACTGCCGAAGGCGCCGATCAATGTCCCGCTCGGATCGAATTTCGTCACCATATTTGCCTGAAAGTCGGTGACAAAAAAGTTACCGGTCGAATCAAATGCTCCCCCGGTCTCTTCATTGGAACCGGTCGTCGTGTCCAGTTGCCCCAGCATATTTCCGTTCTGATCGAATTCGGTGACAAAGCCATTCCCGGTTCCGACCATCACGGTGCCATTGGGTATGACGCCCGCATGTGCGCTGGCCCAACCGGCGAATAGAAATGCCAGCGTTAGTGATGCGACCTTGGCTCTCAATGTGAATTTCATGGCGCTACCTCCATCTATGCGGTGCGGATGCTACAAAACGTAGGGCGGGAATTGTTACCCATCAACGTAAAATTGGCAAGCAGTCTGTGCAGTCGAGTATCTTACCTCGGCGTGCATAAAGCTAGTGCAGCCAATCCTGCCGTGTCAGGACCAAATCGTTCGCGGATCGGGAATCTCGATTTGGCTTAGTTTAGCTGTGCTTATATCAGGTAACGTGGTTCGTCTTAAGGAGCTGGCTCGCTGCGGCGCCATCGATGCGCTCTACGCGGCTTGCAGAGCCACGCACCGCGACCGCCGCCAGCCAGCGGCGTCACTGGACGCGACTATGTTCCGCGCTGCAGATAGTCGAGCACGGCCTCTGCCGCCTGCTCGCCACTGTGCACGCAATCCGGGATGCCCACGCCGCGATATGCTGCGCCGGCCAGCGCCAGGCCGGGGAGTGTGGACGCGAGGCGCTCGATCCGAGCGACGCGGTCGAGATGGCCGAGCGAGTACTGCGGCATCTGCTGGGGCCATCGCTGGACACGAGTCAGGATCGGTTCGGCCCTGACGCCTAGCAACGCGGCGATTTCCTCGCGCGCCGCGGCAACCAGCGCGGTGTCCTCCAGCGCCATCATCTCAGATTGCAATGCGCCGCCGAGAAACGTGCGCATCAGCACGGTTCCATCCGGCGCGCGATGGGCGAACTTCACGCTCGAGAATGTGCAGGCGATGATCTTGCGGCGCTCCTTGACCGGCACGACGAAGCCGAAGCTCTCGGGCAGGCGTGGAATATCCGCCGCGCGATAGGCGAGGTTGACCGACGCGGCGGAAGAATACCGGATCTCGCCAAGCAGGCCGGCGAGTTCCGCGTCGTGCGGCATCAGCAGGCGCGCCGCGTCGTAGGCCGGCGTCGCGACGATCACCGCGTCCGCATCGAACCGCGCGCCGTCGGCCATCTCGATGCGCCATCCGCCGCTGTCGCTGTCGCCGCCGGGACGTGCAAGCGTCGTGACCGCGGTGCGCATGCGAACGCACTCGCCGAGCCGGGCAGCGAGCGCGTCCACGAGCGCGCGAATCCCGCCGCGAAAGCTCAGAAACAGGCTCCATCGCGCGCCGCTTGTGCCTTTGGACTGGACGGGGATGCTGCGGCTCGTCGCCCTGAGCCCTTTGTAAAGGCTGCCGTAGCGGCGTTCCATCTCGATGAACCGCGGCATCGTGGCCATCAGGCTCAGCGACTCGGGATCGGCGGTATAGATTCCGCCGGCCAGCGGCTGCGCGACGCGATCCAGCACTTCGCGGCCGAGCCGGCGGGTGACGAACGCGGCCAGGCTTTCATCGCTCGCATCGCGCCGCACCGGCATCAGCGGTTCGAGCCCCATGCGCAGCTTGCCGCGGATGCTGAACAGTGGGCTCGTCACGATCGGAAGGAACCTGGTGGGCGCGAGCAGGCTGAACCCTTCCGGAATTTCCACCAGCCGCCCGGCGCGCACGACGTAGGTCTTGCGGAAGCGCTCGTCGGTTCTGATCAGCTCGTGCTCGAGGCCGAGCCGTTTTGCGAGATCGAGCGCCCACGGCTTCTCGGAGAGAAACGAATCGGCGCCGGTCTCGATGACAAAGCCGTCTTCGCGAACGGTCGCGAGCGCGCGGCCGAGGTCGGGTCCCTTTTCGAACAGCGAGACTTCGAGCGGAAATTCACGCGCCGCCGTGAGTTCGCGCAAGCGGTATGCGGCGGCGAGTCCGCTAATACCTCCGCCGATTATCGCAACCCGCCGAAAATTTCGCCCGGAACCCATCAGCAATCGCCGCGAAGCCCCGCATAGGCCGGATCGTCACCCATACCGTCCCAACTATCATAGGAGGCACTCGCGAAGCAGTACCGTGCGCCAGTTCTATGCAAGACGAAGGAAGAGACCTGACCCTTGCGGCGGAGGATAGAGTTGGGCTATCGGTAACTTGGCTGGGGCGTGTGAATCGATTGATCGGAGAAGACTGAGAGAGTCAAAACGGAAGTCCCGGAGTGAAGTACTGTCCTGTGCGGTCAAACCCTCACCGTCATGATCGGCTAGTTCGCGCGGGGGTGTTTCTCATTGCCGCCTGCGCGATCGTCGGCGCAGGTACGGCCCGAGCGCAGAGCGCTGCCGGGACAATCTCCAGTGCAAGCGGAGGGGTGCAGATACAGCGCGGCGGCGGCGTCCTGGCGGCCGCACCGGGCGCACCGGTTTACCGGGGCGACAAGATTGGTTCCGGCGCGGAAGGGGTCGCCGTAATAATCCTGAGCGACGGGAGCCAGCTTGAACTCAGCCCTTCGACCACCATCGCGCTCGACCAGTACACCAGTGGCGGCGCCACGCCGACGCGGGTCGGACTCGCTTCCGGAATATTGAAATCGGCGGTGAAGAAGACCGCTGGAGCTCCGGCAAACTTTCAGGTGCGCACGCCCAACGCGATCGTGACCGCGCGCGGCACGGCCTTTTACACCTCTTACAGCGGAAGCTCGCCCCAAACCGGCAACCTTCCTGGAGTCTCTCACTACACCGAGGTTGCCGTGATCGATGGCACTGTCAACCTGGCGCAGGCATCGGCGCCCGACCGCGGCGTCGAGGTTGCGCAGGGAACGACAGGGACGGTGGCGGGCGAAGGGGAACCAGAGAGCCACAAACGAAAATTCCCGACCCCACAACCCACGCCGACGTGCTCCTCGGCGCCGACTTCAGTCGATCAGTGCAAAAATGGCGGCTGGCGACAATTCGCTTGCTTCAAGAATCAAGGCCAGTGCGTCAGTTTTGTCCGGCACGAATAATGATTTCCTAAGGAACCCCAGTAATAGAACCTTCTGCCGTCGACCTTCGGAAACAACCGAGACCAACATTTGGTCGCAGAGGAATAGTCGCCGATGCACTGGCGCAAGCGCGGCATCTTTCGCGTCGCCGGAGTCGGCATATTTGCATCATCGCTGCTGACAGGGGGATGTTCGTCGGGCACCGACTCGGCGCTCAAAGCATCCAACGAGCGGCGCGCACAGTATCCCGCACAAGAAGCATCGCCTGATTCCAAGAGCCCCAGCCAGCGCAAGAGCACGAACATTCCGGCAGGCGGCCTTGAAGCTTCCGAAACCGGATGGACTTTGGGCGAGAACCTGCTCGTCAATGGCGACTTCTCGCAGCGGGCTTGGATGGCTGGCGTGTTTCGGCGGCGATGTTTCCGGCCGGACTCGTCAACTCGCGCTCCCAACGGAAATCCAAGCCTGAAGATAGAGAACCCCGACTCATGCGGGCCGTTCACGAAGCAGGCGGTAAACGAGTTCGTGGCCCCGCCCGGCGTTTATTCGATTGGCGGTGAAATTAAAACTCTCGGATCTGCCGAAAGAGAAGCTGGTCGCCGGAACGGGAATGGATTTGTTCACCGCGCTGCGAGACAGATTTCGGAAACGGCGCCGGCGATTGGCAAAAGTTCGACAGCAGGCACTGCGTCGTCGCGCCCGGCACCCGCTCCCCATTTCGGCTCGCAGTCGACGGCAGAACATCCGGCTCGGCGTGGTTCGCCAACATGTACGTGCGAGAGGAAATCGCGCCGCTCTTCACCATCGTTCATGCTCTATCCGAACTATCGCGGATACCTCTTTGCCGACGCGCCTCAGGAAGTGCGCGCGGCAGTGACGCTCAATCGCGGCCCCGACCTGCGCCGCGAAGATCTCGTCTTTCAGTTCGAGGCGATGCGCACCGACTCAGGAACAAAAACCGACCACACCTACAAGTCACCCGCCGATGATTTCACGGCGACCCTGGACTTCAGCCAACTGCCAGCCGGCGTTTACCAGGTGCGCGGAAAGCTTCTCAGCACAGGCGGAAAGGTTCTGTTCGAGCAGCCGCCGTACCGGGTCGTGAAGGTTGATTCGGAGCCTGGGGACTTTCTGAAGGCGTGGATCGACGATCGCAACCGCGCACATTTCATCGACGGCAACCCTCACTTCGTGCTCGGAATCTACGACACGACCGGACTGGTCCTATCTTGCGCGGCTCACATACGAGAAGGAGCTCGGCGCGATCGCGCAAGCGCCGATCAACATGATCATCAACTACTTTCATCACCAACGCGCCGACAGCGCGGTCACCGCGTACACCGCGGCGATGAAGCAATTTGGGATCTTCGTTTCTGCCCGCCGTCAGCGATTTCTACAAGGGCAACGCAGCTTCCCGAAAGCCTATCGCCGACCAGTTTGGCACCGACGATCCGGATCGGCTGATTTCCGACTACGTCTCCACCTCTCAGCGTCCGACCCCGGCGTGGTGGGATACTACGTTCAGGACGAGCCCGCGATCACCGCGCAGCCGCCAAACGTTTCATCAATATTCGCTGATCAAAGCGAACGATCCTTCGGGTTTCAATTTGGTGGTGCTCGACCATCCGCTTGACCTGCCGTTCTGGAAGGATTCGGTGGATGTCCTTGGCGTTGATCCCTATCCGGTGTGGCTGCCGGCCGACAACTACATTGGTGAAGTGGGCGATTGGACCAGGATGGCGGTGCAGGCGGTCCATGCTTCCAGACCGGTCTGGACGGTCATCCAGTTTTTCCAGGCGGACGCCATCTCCTCCTGGCCAACCGAGCAGCAACTGCACGATATGAGCTGGATGGCGATCGCGGAGGGCGCGACCGGAGTCTTCTACTGGTCGCATGGGATTCGTGCGCTCGGCTGGGTGCGGAATCCGGCGCAAAAGGCGGCGCTCTGGGGTTCGCTGATCCGCGTGACCAACGAGATCAAGGATCTCGAGCCGGTGCTACTGCGGCCCGACGCGCAAGTCCTGAGCGCCAAGCCATCTCAGGACATCGTCACGCGCGAGAAAATCGGCGCGGACGGTACCCGTTATGTGATTGCATACAATCAAGGGATCGATACGGCGTCGGCCCGGTTCGTCCTGCAATCCCCCGCGCGATCGGTTACGGTCCGCCGCGGAATGAAAAAAATTGAAATTAAGGATGGCCTGACGTTCGAAGACCAGTTTGACGGCTACGAAGCGAAAGTTTACGAAATCCGCTAACTGTCGCGTCTCCGAATTAACTTGCAACTTCCGCTTCGACGTCCCGCCCTCGCTCACGAGCCTTTGCCTTTGAGGGCGACTTTATGCGGGCTGGTCGGATCGGAGCTGACCGTGCCTGCCAGCGTGGCGCTCTCGGTCGTCTTCTTGGTCGGTTTGAACATTACCGCGACCGTGCATGACGAGTTGCCCGCAAGCGTCGAGCCGCAGGTGCCGCCAGTGATCGGGAAGTCGCCCGCATTGAGGCCGTCGACAGTACTGTCAAGCGACAGCGTGAATGGCGACATGTTCGTGACGGTAGCGGAGAGCGTCTTCGACGACGCGCGCGAGACGGTGCCGTAGCGCATCGACGTCGGCGTGACGGCGGCCGGAACGGTCGCGCCAGTAGTTAGTGCGACGTCGTAAGGGCCCAGCGAATCGGGAGTGTCGGACATCGACAGCGTCGCGGATTCTGCTCCCAGCGCACCCGGCTTGAAGGTCACTGTGACCTTGCACGAGGTCTTGGCCGCAAGCGTGGCCGGGGCGTTGGGGCAGGTGCCGCCGGTAATCGAGAAGTCGGCGGCGTTGGTCCCGCTGAAACTCTCGCTCAGCGTCACCGGCTGCGCCTGATTGTTGGTAACCGTGAGGCTGTTCGCCGCCGTCGAGCCGAACGTCACAATCCCGAACACCGAGCTGGTGCTCGAGGTACTCAAGCCGCCAATGCCGGTGCCGGAGAGCGCCACATGCTGCGCACTGGTCATGGTGTTGTCGCTGAGCGCAAGCGTAGCGCTGTGCAACCCGAGCGAAGCGGGCGTGAATGTGAGGCCAAGCGAGCAGGACTTCCGCGGTGCAACCGTCACGGGAATCGCACCGCAGGTTCCTTTCCCGCTCAAAGCATATTCCGGATCCGACATCGTCGCGCTCGAGACCATCAGCGGATGTTTCCTGCCCTTGTTAGACACCGTCACGGTCTTGGCGGAAGTCTGGCCTACGGCCACATTGCCGAACCCGAGCGAAGAAGTAACCGACATCGAAGTAGTCGGCGCTGCGGTCGGTGTAGTAGTCGCCGTCGCGGTGGCTGTCGCGGTTGGAGTTGCCGTTGTGGTTGCGGTTGCACTTGCCGTTGCGGTCACGGTTGGCGTCGCCGTCGGAGTAGAGGTCGCAGTCGGAGTAGAGGTCGCCGTGGCAGAGGCGGTCTGAGTTTGCGTTGCAGTCGGCGTCGCGGTTGATGTGTCGGTCGCCGTCTGCGTCGAGGTCGCGGTCGCGGTAAACGTTGCGCTTGTGGTCGGCGTTGCGGTTGATGTTCCGGTCGCTGTCGCAGTCTGCGTCGCCGTCTGCGTCGAGGTTGTCGTCGCTGTGGCAGTTGTCGTTGCGCTTGTGGTCGGGGTTGCGGTCGGCGTTGCGGTGACGGTCTGCGTTGCAGTTGATGTGGCGGTCGCTGTCGCAGTCTGCGTCGAGGTTGTCGTCGCCGTGGCAGTTGTCGTTGCCGTGGCAGTCTGCGTTGCGGTTGATGTAGCCGTCGCAGTCAGCGTCGAGGTCGCCGTCGCGGTCAACGTTGCGCTTGTGGTCGGGGTTGCGGTTGATGTGGCAGTTACCGTCGCCGTCTGAGTCGCAGTGGCGGTTGCAGTCGTGGTCGGCGTTGCGGTCGCTGTGGCGGTCGCTGTCGCAGTCGCCGTGCGGGTCGAGGTTGTCGTTGCCGTGGCAGTTGTCGTCGCTGTGGCAGTCGGCGTTGCAGTTGATGTGGCAGTTGCCGTCGCCGTCTGAGTCGCCGTCGCGTCGAGGTTGCCGTAGCCGTGGCAGTCGTTGCGCTTGTGGTCGGGGTTGCGGTTGATGTGGCGGTCGCTGTCGCAGTCGCCGTGCGGGTCGAGGTTGCCGTGGCAGTTGTCGTCGCTGTGGCAGTCGGCGTTGCAGTTGATGTGGCAGTTGCCGTCGCCGTCTGAGTCGCAGTCCGCGTCGAGGTTGCCGTAGCCGTCGCAGTCAACGTTGCGCTTGTGGTCGGGGTTGCGGTTGATGTGGCGGTCGCTGTCGCAGTCGCCGTGCGGGTCGAGGTTGCCGTGGCAGTTGTCGTCGCTGTGGCAGTCGGCGTTGCGGTTGATGTAGCGGTCACCGTCGCCGTCTGAGTCGCAGTGGCGGTCGCAGTCGTGGTCGGCGTTGCAGTTGATGTTGCGGTCGCCGTCCGCGTCGAGGTTGCCGTCGCCGTCGCAGTCTTCGTCGCGCTGGCCGTGGCAGTTGTGGTCGGCGTTGCAGTTGATGTGGCGGTCGCAGTTGCAGTTGATGTGGCGGTCGCCGTCGCCGTCCGCGTCGAGGTTGCTGTTGCGGTGGCGGTCGGCGTTGCAGTTGATGTGGCTGTCGCGGTTGCGGTCGGCGTCGCGGTGGACGTAGCTGTCGCCGTCGCAGTCGGCGTGCGCGTCGAGGTTGCTGTCGTAGTCGCCGTGATGGTCGGCGTTGGACTGGCTGTAGCAGTCCCGGTGGACGTTGCAGTTGCAGTCGCTGTGCTAGTGGCCGTGCGCGTCGGAGTCGCCGTCGCGGTCGGTGTCTGTGTCGGGCTGGGATGCGGCGCGCTTGCGTAAGCGTTGGCGAACTTGGTCATGTCGGGGCTGCCCCATCCGGTGACCAGATCGAAGCCGACGCCGGCGGGATAACCCGTCACGCCGTTGAAGGTGTTGTTGCCGCTGGTCACATCGATCAACCCGTTGGCGGCTGCGCCCGCGTTGGCCAGCGCGTAAGTGGTGGGATTGACGAGACCGAGGCGCGCGGTGCCTTCTTTGCGCGCGATCACCCGCGTAAAGCCGGCCCACAACGGAGCCGACAAGCTGGTGCCGCCCCAGCAGCACTGAATAATCGCGGTGCCGGACGAATCGGCGCCGATGAAGACGCCGGGCGACGACGCGATCATCGAAATATCGGGAATGTCGCGCATGTTGTCGTTGAAGGTGCCGGTCTGCCACGACGGCTTCGAAAATATGTTGCTGACGCCCCCGCCACTCGAGCCCCACGCCGTTTCGATTCCGCCTGGCGCCACTCCAATCACGCTGATGTCGTTGCCGGAACTATTATATTGCGGCGAGAACTGCGTTCCGCCGACCGCGGTGACGTGTGGACTGGACGCCATCTCGCTTGGATTCTTGCTCGTGCCGGTCACGCAGGCGTTGGTGGTCGAATCGTATTGCAGTCCGGCCGCGCCCCAATCGCCCGAGCTTATGAACACCGATTGTCCCTGCGCCGCCGCCTGCGAGAACCACGTATCCAGTCCGGTAAAAAATGAATTCGTCGAGCTGCAGTAGATGAAGCTGATGCTTATCGCGCCGCAGATGTTGTCGGAAATGGCAGAAGAGATCGAGGTTTCGAGGTTCGAGTTGACGTAAACGTGAATCGGCGTCGCGGGCGCCGTCGCGTGCGCGTAGTCGATATCCAGTTGCGCCTCGGTCTCGTTGGCATTGGTGCCGGGCGAGGTGCCGGTGGGCAGCACTCGAGTGAGGTTGATCGCGGGAAAGCCGAAATCCGAATCGAACAACGCCGGTGCGGCATCGAGATAGTCGGAGTCCTCGGCCAGCGCGACGCAATCGGGCGACGCAGTGCCGCTATCTCCCGCGGTTATCAGCGGAGCCTCGTCGTAAAACGTCTCGATATCGAACGGGCCGAAGGCCGTCGATCCGCCAAACTTGACGCCCGGATCGGGCGGTGCACTTTCGTTTTCGTTGGACGGGTTCGGATCGGCCGCGTCGGCCAGCGCGAGCACCAGCTCGGTCGGCGAATGAGCTGTCGAGGGCGCAATTGACAGTGTCTGATGCAGCCCTGCGGGCGCGAGCGCGCGCATGTTGTCCAGTCCGCGGATGTCCGCGATCAAGCCGTCCAGCTCGGCCGGCACCGACGGATCGGATGTGTTCCCGAAATTGGATCCGTCGGTGACAATCTCGGTGGCAAAGGCCGCCTCGGCGGTCGCGACGCTGCCCGTGACGGTGATGGTTCGCGAGCGGCCATCGACTTTGGCGACGACGAAACCCGCATCCGCGAGCCAGTTCTTTACCGCGTCGATTTGCGCCGCGGTCGGGCCGAAGCGCGCATTAAATTCCGCCGCGCTCAGCCAGTGATGGTATTCGGGCGAGTTTGGATCCTGCTGCGCGGCCAGCAACTTCTCCAGCGCGGCCTGATTGTGCAGGCCCAGCACGACGCTGAGTTCGAGCGGCGCGCTGCCGTCGGCCCGCATCGCAGTAAGATTGGCGATATCCGCGGGATGGTTTCCGTGAATTTTCGACGGCCCCGCGGCGTAAGACGGTCCCGCCAGGACCATGCCGCAGACAACCACAGCCCACACCGCCACCGTGCCCCGAAGCGGGGCCCGCCACATTGTCATATTTTATTACTAAACGGTACTACGGAGCGAAGCAAGCGGTAAGTAGGATTACCTGACTAAATGTATGGTCTTGTGGCCGTTTTGCGCCCGTAGCGCCGGCCACAATTCTTCCCGGCGCTGCGGGCTTGTATCGCGCTTATGCCGCTTTGCGGCGGGAAAGCCCGTTTCGCTGCATGCGCCATCGCAGCAGATCGAAGCGGTCCTGTCCGAAAAACGGCTCGCCGTTGAAGACCATCAATGGGACGCCCCAATGGCCGGCGCGTTTCTGCGCGGATTCATTTTCGGCGATCGCGGCTTCGTAGCGGTCCCGGTCGCGCTCGATTTCCGAATCGAGTTTCGCGAGGTCCAGCCCGGCGCGCCGCGCCGCGCCCGCGAGATGGTCGCCGAGATGCCAGTCTCTTACTCCGCCGAAAATCACGGCGCTCACCGCCGCGAGGAACGGCAGTCCCTTGCCCGCCGCGGTGGCGGCGACGCCCAACCTCGTCAGTCTGTGTATATAAGGTTGCTCTTTCGGCACCTCGCCGGTGCCGATGTTCATGACGATGGGATCGGGGCTGGGCCAGGCGAAGGGCATCCCCAGCATCTCCGCGATCCGCGAGCAGTCGCGCATCAAATACGGCGGCCACATCGGATTGACCTGCTTGAAAAAACCGGGAATCCGGACGGCGATCGGATAGACCGGCCTGACATTGGCCTTCACGTCGTACTCGCGCTCGAATTCAATCAGGCGCGGCGTAACCAGATAGGAATATGGCGACCGAAAGGACCAGAACAGATCGTATTCGAGTGTCATACCGTTATGCGCCGTTGCGACGCACGGCGTAGTCCAGCCACGCCACCTCCTTGGTCGCGCGCCGGTATTCGCGCGTGTCGCTGCCCCAGTTCTGCGTGATATGGCCGTCGGCGTTCTTGTACCAGCTCACGCAGCTCGGATCGGCCCAGGTTGATTTGCTGAGGCGCGCCTGAAGCTCGGCGTTGAAGCGGTCTTGCGCGGCCTGCGTCACTTCGATCGCCGCCAGGTTGCGGGTGCGCATCGCGTCGAGGCATTGGACGATATACTCGGTCTGCCGTTCGATCATGAATGTAATTGTGTTGTGCCCCAGATTGGTGTTCGGGCCGTAGATCATGAAGAGATTGGGAAGCTTCGCCGCCATTATTCCGAGGTAAGCCTCGGGACCATTCTTCCAAGCATCGCGAAGCCGGAGGCCGTCCTTTCCGATCACATCGACCGACCAATGCCAGCCGGTCGTCTCGAAGCCGGTCGCATAGACGAGCGCGTCCAATTCATGCGTGACGCCGTCTTTCGTGACGACGCCCTTCGGCACGATCCGGTCGATTCCCTTGGTGACCAGCGCGACGTTCTGCTGTGTCAGCGCCGGATAGTAGTCGTCGGCGAACAGCACGCGCTTGCATCCTATCGGGTAATCGGGCGTGAGCTTGCGGCGCAATCCGGGATCGGGCACCTGCATCGCCATGTGGTTGAGCGCCTGTTCGGTGTAAAATTCGCGTCCCGCCGCAGTGTAGCTGAAGATCTGCCAAAACAGCGCGTCGAAAGTGAGGTACAGATGCTCGCGCTCCGAGGCGCTCACTTCGGGTGAGTTTGCCAGGACCCTCCGCTCGACCTCGGTTACTTCGCGATCGAGCCGCGGCAGGATCCAGTTCGGCGACCGCTGAAACACCGTCAGATGGCCTGCGACCTTCGCGACTTCGGGGATCAGCTGCACGGCGCTCGCTGCGGAGCCGATCACGCCGACGCGCTTGCCGCCGAGATCGACATCGTGGTTCCAATTCGCCGAATGCCATGACGGCGCGGCAAAGCTGTCGCGGCCGATGATCTCCGGCAGTTGCGGGCGGTTGAGTTGTCCGAGCGCCATCACCACCGCGTTCGCATCATAAGTCTCGCCGTTCGTGCTCCTTACCCGCCACTGCGCGCGCGCCTCGTCCCACTCGGCCGTCGCTGCACCCTGGCTCATCCGCAGATGCGGCCGCAGGTTGAACATGTCGGCCAGGTCCTCGGTATAGCGCTGAACTTCCGCCGCGCGCGGAAACAGATGGCTCCACTTGAGCGTCCGCGCGAACGAGAACTGGTACATCGCGACCGGCGTGTCGCAGGCGCATCCGGGATAGGTGTTCTCGCGCCAAGTTCCGCCGACGCGGCTGGCTTTCTCCAGGATGACGAAGTCGTCGATCCCGGCTTTCTTCAGATGCGCACCGACGCACAGGCCGCCCAGCCCTGCGCCGACTACGACCACCGATTGACGAGCACTCATCCGGTCTCCCTCCGCCGTCTGATTCCTACTTCAGACTCGCACCGACATCAGCCGTCTGCAAACACTTCAGGGTCTTCCCAAGTCGTCCAGCTCGCTCGCCCGCTTGACTTTAAGCGCCGCCCCGTCGAGCATGGCCGACGGTGAGTGGGGCATCAACTATTCGCTCCCTGAGTAGCCGGGAAGCCGAATCCAAAAGAGCTAGAGGGAGGAGTCGCATGAATGCTCGTCACGCAAGGAAGCCGTTCGCTCTGGGAGTTGTAGCTGTTGCCGTCGTTTTACTCGGCGTCGCGTTCAACGCTGGAGCGGCTTCGGCCGACAAGGCGCAAATCCAGGCGCTCGAACAGCAGTTGGCCGCGGCGATCGCAGCCAAGGATCTCGACAAGATCATGCAGTGCTATGCCCCCGGTGAAGATCTGTTTGTGTTCGACGTCATTCCTCCGCGCCAGTACGTCGGCGCTGCCGCCTACCGCAAGGACTTCGAGGGTTTCTTTTCGACCGCCGCAGCCGGGTCCGTGACCAATGAAATCAGCGACCTCGACATCGTGACCGACGGCAAGCTCGCCTTCGCGCATTACACCAGCCACATGACTTCGACTGACAAGAGCGGCAAAAAGTTCGAAATGGTCTTACGGACCACCGACTGCCTGAAGAAGATCAAAGGGAAATGGCTGATCGTCCACGAGCACAACTCATTTCCGGTGGATCTCGCGACCGGCAAGGCCGATCTGATGTCGACGCAATAGCCGCTGGACGCAAAGCGCGGGCGGCGGCTACTATCCGCGACGTAGCCGTCGCAACATGGGATCGCCGCTCAATATTTTGTTCATCACCGCCGACCAATGGCGCGGCGATTGTCTCTCAGCGCTCGATCATCCTGTAGTTCGTACGCCGAATCTCGACGCGCTCGCAGCCGAGGGCGTGCTCTTCCGTCGTCACTTCGCCAACGCCGTCCCGTGCGGTCCCAGCCGCGCGTCGCTTCACACCGGGATGTATCTTCAGAATCATCGCTCGGGCACCAACGGCACCCCGCTCGACGCGCGTCACACCAACTGGGCCAAGGAAGCCGCCGCTCATGGCTACGATCCGGTGCTGTTCGGATACACCGACACGAGCCAGGATCCTCGCGGACTGGCGGCGGGCGATCCGTGGCTGAAAAGTTACGAAGGTCCTCTGCCGGGTATCCGGCCCGTATGTCTGATGATCGGCAGGCCGACGCCGTGGACGGATTGGCTGCGCGCTCGCGGTTTCGAGGTGCCTGCGGATATTCGCTTCGCCTACGGCAATCGTGAAGATGGTCCCGACTATGAAAACGGCGCGGCGCATCCCAAGCCGCTCAAGTATCCGGCTGAGTTCGATGACACCGCGTTCCTGGTCGGCAAGACGATCGACTACATTCGCGACGCGTCTGGGCGTTTCATCGCGCACTTGTCGATTCTTCGCCCTCATCCGCCGTTCGTCGCACCCGAGCCGTACAATGCGATGTACGATCCCGCGGATGTGCCGGGTTTCACGCGCCTGGCCACGCCGGAAGATGAAGCAAGGCAGCATCCGTGGCTCGCGCATCAGCTTCAGCGCCGGGTCTTCAGAGCGACGAACAATGAGAAGCGACTTCGGCGGCTGAAGGCCGTTTACTACGGACTGATGAGCCGCGTGGATGCCGAGATTGGAAGGCTGGCTTCGGTTTCTCAAGGAATCGGGGCGCTGGGACTCGACGCTCATCATCTTTACTTCGGATCACGGCGAGCAGATTGGCGACCACTGGCTCATCGGCAAGTGCGGCTATTTCGACGGCTCGTACCACATTCCGCTAATCGTTCGCGATCCACGGCCGCAAGCCGATTCAGCGCGCGGCGCGGTGATTTCGGACTTCACCGAGAACGTCGATATCATGCCGACGATGCTCGAAGCGATCGGCGCCGAAATTCCACTGCAATGCGACGGACTTTCACTCGAGCCCTTCATCAAGAGTGGCGGACGTCCCGTCAGATGGCGGAGCGAAGCGCACTGGGAGTTCGACTTTCGCGATCCGGCCGACGACTCGGCGGAGCGCGCGCTGGGACTCACGATGCATCAATGCACGATGAACATCGTTCGCGGCGATCGATACAAGTACGTTCATTTCACGAACCTGCCGCCCCTGTTCTTCGATCTGGAGAAGGACCCGGGCGAGTTCGTGAACCTCGCGAACGACGCCGACTACGCGCCTCTGGTACTCGAGTACGCGCAGAAGCTCCTGTCGTGGCGCATGAACCACGACGAGCAAACGCTGACGCACATCATGCTAAGCGACGACGGCCCAATCACCCGCCGCGCCCCGCGCTACTAAGGACGCTCGCCGCGGCGGATGCGCGCCTCGATCGCGTCGAGCGCCGCCTCGCAGTCGGCGACCGCGTCGATCACTTCGTGCGCGCCGGCTGCCGCGAGGTGACGCCGCGCATTCTCGAGTCGAGTCGTCTGCTCCGCGGCTGCGAGCGCGGCGAAGTCCTCCGCCGACATTCCGATCATATTGCCGGTGCGCGCGACGCCGACCGTCCACACCCCCGCGCGCAAGTCCCTCTTCGATATCCACGGGCGTGTCGCCGACTTTCACGACAGCCGCGAGCGGCTCGACCTGCAGTCGAATTGCGTTGGCGTAGATCATCCACGGATGCGGGCGTCCCGCGCCGACCTCATCCGGCGTGATCGCGCAGTCGGGCTCGTAGCCCTGCTCGGCGGCAGGCCGCAGGATCATATCGAGCATCGCGCGCGTGTATCCTGTCGTGCTTCCGATTTTGATTCCGCGTTTGCGGATGCGCGCGACCGTCTCCGCGACTCCGTCGATCACGCTTGAGTATCTGACCAGGCATTCGAGCTGTAGCGGCACGAAATTCGCGAACAGATCTTCGACGTCCGCTTCGCGTCGGCTCGTGCCCTGCGGCGACGCGCCATCTGGTCGCGACGCCCGGCCCAAACAGAATCTTTCTGATGTGATCCTTCTTGAGGATGCCCATGTCGCGCCGCGCTTCTTCTTCCGAGATCGGCACGCCGCGGCCGGCGAACACTTGTTGCAGAACGCGGACCGGCGCGAGGCTGCCGTGATCGACCGTCGTTCCCGCCCAATCGAGAATGACGGCCCGCACCGGCCCCGAATACGATTGCATCATTATATATTCATCTCGCGAATCATCTGTTCGGCCAGCCCGAACGACAGCGTCATCCCGGAACCGCCGACCGCCGTGACGATGCGAACTCCGGGCGCTGCGTCGATCGCGACCCAGGACTTGTCCGGATGCTTCGCGTACACGCCGTACCATCGCTGCGCGATCGAAAGATCGGGCGCAACCAGGAACTCGCGCACGTTTCGCATCACCAGCTCGTCGATTTCGGTTTTGTTGAAGACATCGACTGCCCGACCGTACTCGTGCGAATCGCCCAGCGTCAGCGCGCCGTCCGCGGTCTGCGAGACGAGCGTGTGAATGGCGAAGCGATCGTAGTCGGCCAGCTCGCGCGCGACTCGCTCTTTGTATTTCGGCAGCGTCGCCGTGCAGATTTCAAACGCGGGATAGAAGCGCAGCGTGAGCCCGGCGGCGAGGGCAGGGCCCAGCTCCCAGCCGTCTTTCTGCGGCGCTGTGCGCATCATCTGCAGCTTGCAACGGTCTATCCCGCTAGCGGCAAACAATTCTGAAAAGAGAGTTTCGAAATCGTCGCCGCCGCAAACGACTGCGTGCTCCGCATGCCAGATTTCCGATCCGGCTTCGATGCGCGGCAGCTCAATCGAGCGCACCGCGGTTCCGAAACGGAACTGAACGCCGAATTTCTCAGTGAGAAACGCCGGCAGCCGCGCGAGAATCAAGCGTGGATCGACAGTCAGCTCGGTCGGGACTCCAGATGCCGCCGAGCAGTTTTTCAGGATTAACGGACCGGCTCTTCTTCAGCACCTCGGCGGGCGACAGCCATGTGCAGGTGTAGCCGAGTCCCGGCCCGCGCTCGACGAACTCGCGCGCAACGTCGGCTTCGTCCTGATGGTAAACGACATGGAGCGAGCCGGTGGGGCGATACTGCAATCCGGCGGCGTCGAGAATCTCATTCCAGATTTGACGACTGCGCGTCGCCATCTGATGTACGGCGCCCGCTCGTTGCCCGATCGGCCAGATCATCCCGAAGTTGCGCACCGACGCGCCTTGCGCTCTCGGCGTGCGCTCGAAGACGACCACCGATCGCCCGCGTTTCGCCGCGAAGTAAGCGTGCGCGAGCCCCAGTATGCCCGCGCCGACGACAGCCACGTCCGTTTTCCGATTTGCGCTCACCAAATAATTTCGCAAAGCAATCACAGCAATAGCATTTGCCGCAACCTCAGGTCAGCGCCTCGACGTTGAACGCCGGTCCGAGTTGACGATATGTAGATTTGGTATGCGGGGATTCAGCTTCAAGCTCCTGGCCGCATCGGCGGCGCTGATCGCGACGATTGCGACAGCGCAAAATGCGCAGAGCACGGACCTGACCGGACCTTCCTTTCTGGTTGCCACGCGCGATCTGCAGGACCCGCTGTTTCAGCGCTCGGTAATCCTGATGCTGCCGTCGACGGAACCGCCGCTGCTTGCCGGCGTCATAATTAACAGCCCGACCAAGCAGCGGGTTAGCGACATGTTCGCGCAAGCGCGCCAGTTGAGCGGCGCGAATGAGCCGCTCTACCTCGGCGGGCCGGTGGAAACTGACGAGGTGTCGGTGATCTTTCGCGCGCCGTCGGCAATCGGATCGGCGACCAAAGTTTTCGACGACATTTACGTCGCAAGCGGCCGCGACGCGATCGCCGCCGTTCTCAAGGACGCGCGCATCGCCGACCTCCGCGTCATTTTAGGCAAGGCCCAATGGCTGCGCGATCAGCTCCTCGGCGAAGTAATGGCGGGCGCATGGTACGTCGTCCCGGCCAAGGCTGACCTGCTTTTCAGCGATCCAAAGGACCTGTGGTCAACCCTCGTGAAGGGCGGCGATCTTCAGGAAGCGCAAGCGCGGCCCGCTTCACTGCGGAATATTGCCTTTAAGTCGCCTGGATGCTACAAACTGACAGCGTCGAATATAACCCAATTGGTTGGGAGCACGGCTGATCCCACGCACGGGACTTCTTTAGGGGCGACATCAAATGGCACGGACCAAGGAACGCAGTTTCGGGCAAGTACTTCGCGACCGTCGTCGCCAGCTCGACCTGACGCAGGAAGAGGTGGCGCGGCGCATCAAAACTTCCACTCCCTACATCGGGCATCTCGAGTCGGCCAAGCGCCACCCGTCCGACAAGATCGTGACGCGTCTGGCGGAAGTGCTCGGACTCGACCGGCGCGAACTATTTTTCCTCGCCAATCCGCGCGCGCAGGCGCTCCTCACGCCCGAGCCTGAAACCGACGCGAAGTCGGCGTGGGAGGATTTTCGCAAGGACGATCAGCTCAGGCGCATCCACAACATCTCGGGCGACGAGATGGAAATGTTGGCGCGCGTGGCGCTGCTCGGCGACGTGCGATCGCCTCGCGACTTCATCTACATCCTCAATACAGTCCGTCACGCGGTCGGCAGATAGCAGCTACCTGCGCGATCCGGTCAGCCCCAATGCCGCTCGCAGCTTGCCTTTGAGCAGATGGATTAGCTTGTCCTCCCAGCAGACGTAATTGTCGGGAACGTCGAGCACCACGACCTTCTCCGCGTGCGCTGCGCCGAAGCGGTCACGAATATGGCGCCGGTGCGCCTCCTCCATCACGCAAATCACGTCCGCTTCCTCGACCAGCTCCAGGCTCACCGGATTCTTCGCCCACGACTCCGTCCCTGCCGACGTCACCCACATCGGCGCGCACATTTCCGCCAGCACCATCGCGGCCGTCGGACTGCGATCCATGTTGCCGGTACACACCATCAGCACCTTCTTCATAATCGATTTGATCTGATTCTCCGCCCCGGTCAACGTCCTAACAGGGAGGAAGTCTCGCATCTTTTCCTGGTACTGGGTGCAGGGGTCACCCCTGCCTACGCCAGCCCCAATTCTTTGAGTGGACCTCGATCTGAAACCGGGCCGCGCGAGGTTCCCGCCGTCAGCTTGATCGACCCCGGCGTGCGCTCGAGCGCGTCGACCAGGTCGATCGACTTCGCGTGTTCCTTCAGCGCGGGAATTATTTCCTGCGCGATCAGCCGCATGCTCGTCTGGCGATCCTTGTTGGGCACCGGCCCTTGCACGCTGAAGATCACCAGCGACCCCGGCCGCAGCACGGTCAGGATGCTCTTCAGTTTCGGCAGCACCGACTTGGGCGTGCCGATCACGAGTTGGATCGCCTTCTGCGCTTTCTGATAACCCGGCATCAACTTCTGTCGAACCGCTTCCGGATCGATTACCTGCTCCTCGCCATGCTGGCGCATCTTGTCGCCGCTCACTCCGAGCCAGCTGCCTTGCGGCTGCTTCGCGAGCTTTCGAATCGCCTCCTTGGAGTTGTATCCGGGCGGCAGCGTATGCTCGACGCGCGCGAACGAGTTCTGCCCGCCGCCGAACAGAAAACCTTTGCCGAGTTCCTGCGCCCGCTCTTCAGTCTCGGCCACGAACGTCGGCAGCACGTAGCCGAAATTTTCCGAACCCGCCTCGTATCCGTGCTTGGCGGCCTCGTCCGCGTAGTAATCCCACAGGTCGCAGGTCGGCCCCAGCGACGTTCCCAAGCCGAAATATGGATATTTTTTTTCCGCGCACCATCGCACCGTCTCCGGGCTGAGCGTCCCCGGTATCCACATCGGCGGATACGGCTTCTGATACGGCAGCGCCCACGGATTCACGTGCCGGTAGTGAAAATGCTTGCCCTCGTAGCGCCACGGCCCCGGCCGCGTCCACGCCTGCACGATAAAATCGTGCGCCTCCTCGAACAGCTCGCGGTTGTAGGTCGGATTGGCGTTGTTGAAAAACTGCTCGCTGCCCGCGCCGCGCACCCATCCGGTGATCATGCGCCCGCGCGAGATCAAATCGATCTCCGCCAGCTCTTCGGCCATCCGCAGCGGATGCTTGATCACCGGCAGCGGGTTGCCGATCAGCAGGATCCGCGCCTTCTTCGTGAGCCGCGCCAGGATTGCGGCCTCGACGTTCATCACGCTTCCCATGCAGAACGGATTGCCGTGATGCTCATTCAGCGCGACGATGTCGAAGCCCAGTTCTTCGGCGTACAGGTTCTCGTCGATGAAGTAGTTATAGTCTTCGGCCGCCCGCTCGCGATCGAAGTAGCTATTCGAGACCGCGAAATGTCCGCCGTTGCGCAGTATCACTTCTTCGGGAATCCAGCGCACCGGACGTTCGGTGAAATATCCTATTTTCATGAGCGACTCCTGCGATGTCGCTATTCGCTGAGAAATCGACTGACTACCCGATCGAACTCGTCTGAGTTTTCAATTTCCGGCCGATGCCCGACATTTTCAATCGTAGCGACCTTCGCCGCGGGAATCGCCTGCTTGTACGCGTCGATACATCCGCGGGGAACGACGCGGTCGCGCGTCCCCCACACCAGCAGCGTCGGAGTCCTGGTTCCGCGCAGCAGATGCGGCAGGGCGGGATTGTGCATATAAGGTTCCCATCCGATTCGCGCCGACTCCGCGCGCGCGTCCTCGAACGCCTCGAATTGCTCGGGCGTCATCTCGCCGCCGTACAGCTTGAGAAACTCGGGCGTGCCCGCCGGGTCCGCGACGGTCGCGCGCAGATGCGTGCGCATCGTGATCGGAAAGATGTCCATGATCTCGCCTTCGGCGGGCTTGATCCCCATCGGCGCGACCAAAACCATCTTCGAAAAGATCCTCGGATCGGCCGCAACCATCTCAGCCGCAATAAATCCACCCGCCGAATATCCGATTACGTCGACCGGATCGAGCCGCAACTCGCGCACGACCTGCGAATAGAAGCCCGCCAGATCCCGATAAGTCCGCACCCATTCCAGCCGCGGCGTCTTGCCGTACCCAGGCTGCAGCGGAATCAACAACGTCCGCTCATGCGCGAGGGTCTCGTTCCAGGTCATCCACCCCGGATAACCAAGCTCATCATGAAAAATCAGCAGCGGCTTGCCCGAGCCTCCCTTGACCATCGCCAACTTGGCGCCCGCAACCCTGACAATTTCCTCGGCCGACGTGATCAAATCGTCTCTCCTTCGATAATCACTTAAAGCAATCGGGTCCCTCTGTCTCCTCTCCCAACGAACTTCCTAACAGGGACGAAGTCCCGCATCTTCTCCTAATATTGGGTGCAGGGGTCACCCCTGCCGAAGGAAGTGTGAAACCCACCGCGGGTTTCACATACAATAAAGTTCGGCCAATGCTCTCCGCATCCACGCGCAATTTGGATACCTCAGTGAGTATCACCAGTACAAACCTACCAACTATCGATGTACCGATGCTTCTTCCCGGCGCGCGGCTCCGGCGGCCACGAAGCGCTCGACCGCAGCCCCGCCGCGATCCATCTCCGCGAATCAGCCGGATCGATCACGTCGTCAACTCCGAAGTGCGACGCGTTGTTGATCGCCTTCCCGCGCTGGTACATCGTCGCGACCATCTCGTCGAAACGTTTCTTGCGCGCCGCCGGTTCGGCGATCGCCGCCAGTTCGTTGCGGTAGCCGAGCTTCACCGCGCCCTCGAGTCCCATCGGGCCGAATTCGCCCGTCGGCCACGCCACCGTGAATAGCGGAGCGTCGTAGCTCCCGCCGGCCATCGCGATCCCGCCCAGTCCGTACGCCTTGCGCAGCACGATCGTGAAAAACGGCACCGTCGCGTTCGCCGCCGTCAGGAACATTCGCG
The DNA here is from genome assembly GCA_963805315.1 of uncultured delta proteobacterium. Classification (GTDB taxonomy): domain Bacteria; phylum Desulfobacterota; class Binatia; order Binatales; family Binataceae; genus Binatus. The sequence continues at coordinate 115,205 of CAWDTQ010000010.1, read as the reverse complement.
ACGAATGCCGCACCAGCGCCGTCTTCTCGATTTCCGGGCCCACCATGATGCCGGGCGTGTCGCACAAAAACAAAATCGGAATGTCGAACGCGTCGCACAACTGGATGAAGCGCGCGCCCTTGTCCGCGCCGTCGCTGTCGATCGCGCCCGCCAGATGCTTAGGGTTGTTCGCGACCACTCCGAACGGATGCCCCTCGATTCTGATAAACGCCGCGATCATCGTCAGCCCGAAGTCGCGCCGAATCTCGAGCATCGAGCCGGTATCCGCCATCGTCTCGATAACCGAGCGCACGTCGTAAACGCGAAGCCGGTTCTCCGGAATGATGTTGCGCAGCAGCCGCTGATCCGCGCACGCCCACTCGCTCACCGCGCCCTGGAAGTACGAAAGATATTTGCGCGCCACCTGCACCGCTTCCGATTCGTCGGCGACCGCGATATCGACGACGCCGTTGGGCACCTGCACCTCCATCGGCCCGATTTCTTCGGGACGAAAGATGCCCAGCCCGCCGCCTTCGATCATCGCGGGCCCGCCCATCCCGATGTTCGAGCGCGTCGTCGCGATCACGACGTCGCAGCATCCCAGCAGCGACGCGTTGCCCGCATAGCACCTGCCCGACGTGATACCGACCAGCGGCACCAGCCCGCTCAGCTTCGGAAAATCGTGGAACGATCGCGAATTGTGAAAGCCGCCGTCGGTGTCTCCCGGCCGCCCGCCGCCGCCTTCCGCGAACAGCACCAGCGGCAATCGCAACTCGCGCGCGATTTGGAACATCCGATCTTTCTTGCGATGGTTCTGATGCCCCTGCGTGCCGGCCAGCACCGTGTAGTCATACGACATGACAACGGCCCGCGCCTTCTCTGCCCCGAACAGGTTTCCATTGATCGTCGCGAGCCCCGTGACGAGACCGTCGGCCGGCGTGTTCTTGATCAGGTCGTCCATCTTGCGGCGCCGGCGCTGCGCGGCGACGACGATTGGCCCGTACTCGACGAACGTGCCCGCGTCGCACAACTCCTCGATATTCTCGCGCGCCGTCCGCTGCCCCGTCTTGCGCCGACGAGCGACCGCGTCCGGCCGCGCCGCGTCGAGCCCGACTTCGTGCCGCTCGATCACCTCCGCCAGGTCGGCTCGCACAATCTCGGTGTCTTTGTTTCGCGAACTCACATCGGAATCATAGTCCCCAAACGCCGAAAGACAAAAACTCTTCTCTTCTATAGCCGCGCCCGATCCACTATCGTTCCCCGACTATGGAAACCCACGACAACGATCTGAAGATCATCAGTCCCGCCATCGGCCTCACCGCCCGCATTCTCTTCACGCTGATTTTCTTTCTCTCCGGCATCACGCACTTCACCGCGATGCAGAGTTACATCGACCTGATGCCCGCGCCGATTCCATTTCGCGCATTCTGGGTGACGATTTCCGCCGTCGTCGAGCTCGTCGGCGCCGCGATGATTCTCTTCAACTATCGCCCGCGCCTCGGCGCCTGGCTCATCGTGATTTTTCTCATCCCCGTCACCATCGTCGTGCACGGCACCGCGATAGTCACGCTTTCCGATCCCGTGATGCGCGGCGTCAACGTCTCGATGTTCCTCAAGGGCCTCGCCATGATCGCGTGCGCTCTGTTCATCACTCAATTCGGCGTCATCGCCGATGCGCAGTCGCGTTGACGCGCCGCCTATCACACGCAGCCGCCAATCCAGATCACCCGCCCGATCACTTTCACCGTCGCCACCACCATCGTTTCGTATTTCGGATTGTCGCTGCGCATCATCAACTTGCCGTCCGGCCGCCGCTGGATTCGCTTCACCGTGAGCCCGCTGTCGTGGCGCAGCAGGTAGATTCCGTCCTGTCGAAAGCGCGGCTCCGCCAGGTTGGCGACGATCAAGTCCGAATCCTCGATCGTCGGCGCCATCGAATCGCCCACCACTTCGATCAGGATCAGGTCGCGCGACTCGGCGTGGAGCACCCGCTTCACCCACTCCGCCCGGAACGCGATCGAATCGACCACCTGCTCGCTGCTAAGGGTCCCGCCGCGCCCGCTCGAGAATCGCATCCGGTTGCGCGGCATGAAGATGAAGTCGCCGTGCCCCACCGCGCGCTTGATCGCCTGCGCCCCCTGCGTCGGCTCGGCCCCCGTCGCCAGCCACTCGACCGACACGCGCCCCGCTCGCGCCAACGACACCAGGTTCGCGACGCTCGGTTGTCCACGGCCCGACAGCCACTTGTAGATTGCGTTGTCCGAAACCCCGACCGCCGTCGCCAGCGCCACCACTGAGCCGAACGAATGGATCACTTGCGTGAGCCGCGAGCGAAATGCGGCGTCAACTACTGTAGTTGACATAAATCTCCTAATGTGAAATAAGATTCATAAAGCGCATGATCTCGCCACAATCAATCCGCCCTCGGGCGCCAGCCCAATTTTCCCGCCACCCAAATCGCGATTGCTCACCCCCTGTTACCAATCCATGCCTGTTACCGCTTCGCCCCGCATCGCGCGCCGCCGATCGAGCTCGCCTGAATACTATTACCTCAGTTCGCGACCTCGCGCCCGCCGCTGCATTCACGATTTGTCTACAGTTCGATCACCCTGCCGGCACTCGACGCTCCCCAACTCGCGCGGAGGATTTATGGAACCCGCGACCTCTCGACGATCAAGATCGTCCCACCGTTGCTAGTCGCCTCGTCGCCTGTCTGTGGTGTCACGAAGCCGCCACCCAGGCCGAGGTAATGCGCAACCACGGCCTATGCCACAGGTGCGTGCACGACAACGTCGAGATCAGTTGGCGGCTGGTTTACGATCGCGACCGCCATATCGGATCGATTCCTTCCAATCTTCGACTCGCCTACGGCTTATGAACGCAATCCCCAGCCGGCTGTCCGCATTCAGCAACCACGTCCCGTCGCGGGCGCCGGCTTTCGATCCGTTCGCGTCCACCGAGCGCACTACGCTCTACGATCTGATCGTTCATTCGGTCGGCGAGGACGCTGCCGACAAGCTGATCGCGGACTTCGGCGGCCGTCGCCTGTATGTCCCGATGGCTCCTGCGCCCGGCGATCAAATCGCGCGCTCGATCGGGCTGCGCGGGGCGATGGCGATGGCGCACACCTTCGGCAGCGATCGCATCCTGGTTCCCGTCACCAGCAATCATTTGCGCCGGCGCGTGCGAATCGTCGCGATGCGCGCTGACAACGTCAGCATCTCGCGCATCGCGCGCGAGCTCCGATGCACCGAGCGTTACGTGTACAAGGTGCTCGCATTGAAACGCGCACCCGAGCCGGCCGCCGCCGCATTTCCGCCAACGTCCGCGCCGCTCGACGAGCGATTGAAACGTGGACTCATCAGCCAGCGCTCCTGACGCGTACAGCCCGGAATTCCTCGCCGCCGTCGGGCGCGTGCTCGCCGACGAGGGCGGCTATTCGTCGAATCCGGACGACCGCGGCGGCGCCACCAGGTTCGGGATTTCGGCGCGATCGAATCCCGGCGTGAATATCGCGGCGCTCACCCGCGACGCTGCCGTGAAAATCTACTGGCGCGAATGGTGGCTGCAATTCGGCTTCGCGCGGCTGCCCGCCGCCGCCGCGGCCAAGACCTTCGATCTCGCCGTCAATATCGGCGCCGGCCATGCGATCGAATGTCTGCAGCGCGCGCTGCGAGCATGCGGCCGGCGGGTGACGGAAGACGGCGTGATAGGGGAGGGCACCGCGCTCGAGGCGGGCCGCGCCAACCCGGCCGCGCTGATGGCGGCGATTCGCGCCGAAGCCGCCGGCCATTATCGCGTCACTGCCGCGCTCGTTCCAGGCGACCGCGAATTTCTCGACGGATGGTTGAACCGTGCCTACGAATAAAACTCGACGAACGAATTCCAAAATGTCTTTCTGCAAAAACTGCCCGAAATATTCGAAGAGGTGAATCGAGATGAGCGTATTCGAAATATTGGCCGCCGGTGCGTATCCGATCGTTGGCCTCGCCGGCTTTATCCTCGGCTCGCTGTTCGGACAGAAGCTGGTCGCCGATGTCGAGGCGGCGATCCATGGAATCGAAGCGCGCCTGACGACGGTCGAAAGCTCCGTCGCCACCAGCACCGCGGTCGTTGCGATCGAGCATCATGCCGCCGCGACCGAAAAACTGGCGGCCGCCGTGAGCGGACATCACGCGGCGGCGCAGCCTGCTGTCGCCGCGGCTGCCGCGGCCGCCCCGAAGGTTTGACGCGATGCCGGCGATTGCGTTGCTCACTTACTGGAAGCCGATCGCGATTGCGCTCGCGCTCGCGGGACTGCTCGTTTACCGCGCCGTGCTGGTGCATGAGCGCAACTCGGCCGTCGCGCAAGTTGCGACGATGACCGCGCAAGTTGCCGACCTGAAGAGCGCCGAGGCCGCGTGCGAAGCGGCCGTCGCGCGGCAGAACCAGGCCGTCGCCGCGATGAAGTCGGCGGCCGACGAGGCGGCGGCGGCGGCCGAGACGCGCCAGGCGAATGTCGCGGCGGCAGCGGTTGCGTCGGCCTCGACAGAGTCGCGCCGCGCGACTGCGATCGAGAGCGCGCCGATCGCGGCAGACTGCGCAGGCGCAATCAAATGGGGCAACGAGCAGGCCCAGGAGCTAGGCCAATGGTGAAGATTCTGTCCGATCTCCGTCTGTCTTTTCTCGCCGTCATGAGAGCGTTGCGTATAATGCGCGTCCGGTTCCCCTTCCCGCGCGGGAAGGGGTTAGGGGTTAGGTTCTGCGTCTCTCGCAGCGTTAGGAAAGGCAGAATCCTGAATCGCGCGCAGAATAGCGCGCTGTATAAGGACCCTCACCTTCATCCTCTCCCTAACAGGGAGAGGGGACAGAAGGAGCGGCGTTCGCTCACTTACATTCTGGCGCTAGCCCTCGCAGGATGCGCGGCGCAGGCGGAGCCGGCGCCGCGGCCGGTGATGGTTAAGATTCCCGTCGCCACTCCGATCTACTGCGATGTGCCCGCGTTGCAGCAACCGCCGTTGGCGATCGCGATGCTGACTCCGGACTCCGCGCCGGCGGACACGATTAGATCGTACGCCGCGACGGTGGACGTGCTGAAGAGCGCGGTCGAGGAGCGCGACGCGATCCTCAAAGGATGCGCGGCGCCGCCGCTGCGATTGCCTCTCCCTATCAGGGAGAGGCCGCGCCTCCGGCGCGGGTGAGGGTCCAAATTTCGGATGACTTCTTGCGTGTCGTCAAGCAAGCTTGCCCAGTGCCTCTGCCGCTCCGCAGACTCCGCTCGGGATGACACAAAAAGCAGCGGGACCTCAAGGCGCAACTACAAGCGCGCCGACATTTGCGGGCGCATTACTCAGTAAGCTGCGCGGTTTACTCCCGTGGTAGGTGAATTCGTGTGCGCGCGGAAGGTCATCTTGTAATTGGACCCTCACCCGCGCCGGAGGCGCGGCCTCTCCCTGACAGGGAGAGGCTATTACATACTCACACAAACGCTCAACAGGCTAATCAAATGACGTACTCACTTACTATTTCAGCAATACCTATTGCACTATGCATTTTCGGCATCGTCTGGGGATACTTCCTGTTCAAATCATGAAGCTGTTCACCGACATTCTGACCGGCAAGGACAATCTTACCTTCGACGCGGCGCGGGTCGTCGGGGTCGTCGGCGCGATCGCATATATCGCGTTCTGGTGCGTCCAGGTCTGGCAGGTCCGCCGCTTCGAGCCCGCCGACGCGGACGCGTACGGCAAGGGTCTGGGGATCGTGCTGCTGGCGATGGCGGGCGCCGTGATGCTGAAGAAATCGACCGAGCCCGAGCCGCGCGAGATGGAGAAACTGATGCGCAGCGATCGCGACGGAGGCGAGCAATGAGCTGGGACGCGATTGCGACCTTCCTGCTGGTGCTGGTGACGCTCGCGGGAATCAATATCGCGACCGTGCGATCGATGCTCGACCGTCATCGCACGGCCTCTCAGCGCGATTCCGAACGATGGCAGGAGGTCGAGCGGTTGCTGTTCGAGCTGCGCGCGTCGCTGCCGCTGGAATACGTGCGGCGCGAGGACTGGATCAGGTTCAGCGGGACGTTGGACGCAAAATTGGACGCGATGCGCGAAGAGATGCGTGAAGAAATCGGTGAGGTAAAGGAAAGGCTTTATGCCGGACGGAATTGATCTCGAACAAAAAAATCGCGAGGAAGCGCGGTGGCGGATGCTGCGCGTGGTCGATGCCGGACGGCCGATAGCGGTCTCCGAGCAGATAATCTGGCGGGTGCTCGCCGATATCAAGCTCGCGCTGTCGCTCAACACTGTCCGCCGCGAACTCGCCTACCTGCGCGACCTCGGCCTGCTCGAACTCGAAGGCGAGGGCACGGAAACCTGGTTCGCGAAGCTGACGGCCAGCGGCGTCGACGTCGTCGAATACAACTTCCCGTCGCCGGCGGGAGTAGCGCGCCCGCGCAAGTACTGGTGAGCGGCGCGATGAAGAAGAAAAACCAGGCCGCGAAGCCCCTCTCCCTTCAGGAGAAGCGGAAGCGGGAAACATCCCAGACGCGTGCCGATCGATCCGATTCCGTTCAAGACGTGGAAGATAAAAAAGCTGCCGCCGGATTTGAAAGAGCAGCTCGACCAGATGCTTAGCGAGGGACGATGCATAGCTGCCGGCAATTGTCGAAGTGGCTGGGGGACAATGGTTTCGAGATTTCGCACGCGGCGATTCACAAGTATGGGCAGAAGTTCGAGCGGCGGCTCGACGCGATCCAGATGGCGACGGAGCAGGCGCGAATCGTTTGCGAGCAATTCAAAGGCGATGACGAGCAGATGCAGAGCGCGCTGATGAGGATGGTGCAGACGCGGTTGTTCGAAGTGCTGGTGGCGGCGAACGAGAAGAACGACGGAAGGCGCGAATGGAGAGGAGACGACGATCGCGCCGGTGAATATCACGGCGCTGGCGCGCAGCGTGTCGGGACTGGCGAGGGCAGAAACGGAGCATCGGAAGTGGGCAGACAGGGCGCGCGCGGGAGTAGCGGCGGCGGAGAAGAAGATCGACGAGGCGCAGGCGAAGGGCCTGAGCAAGAACGCGGCGGAGCAGATCAAGGCAGTGCTGCTGGAGATTTAGGAGAGCTCATCGAAGACTTCTGACACCTCCCTTGGCCGAGCAGGTCGACGCGGTCGAAGGAGCGCGCAAGGAGAGGTCATCGCGACGCAGATTCGTCGTCGTGCGAGTCGAGAGGCAGTATTTGCGCTGACTGGCACTCACTCACCGCGACCGCTCGAACTGACTCAGGTTGTCCTCTCCCTAACAGGGAGAGGAAGATGCAGGAGAACCCTCGATCCGAAGGGTAGCTAATCGTACTGGAATAGCTACTAACTAATGAGTGAACCGCTCTCAATACTACTTCCCTATCAGCGGCGATGGCTGGCCGATCAGTCGCAGGTCAAGGTCAGCGAGAAATCGCGGCGCATAGGCATCACCTGGACCGAGGCTGCCGATCGCGCGTTGGGCGCGGCTACGACTGGGCGCGCCGGAATCGACGGCTGGTATATCGGCTACAACAAGGACATGGCGCTGGAGTTCGTCGAGGCGGCGGCGCGCTGGGCCGTGAAGTTCAACCGCGCGGCGGAGGCGGTCGAGGAAATCGTGCTGGCGGACGAGCGCGCCGATATCCTCGCCTACCGAATCCGCTTCGCGTCAGGACACAAAATCGTAGCGCTTTCGTCGCGCCCTTCGAATCTGCGCGGCAAGGACGGCTGCGCGGTTATCGACGAAGCCGCGTTCCATGAAGACTTGCCGGGCCTGCTGAAAGCCGCGCTCGCGTTTACCATGTGGGGCGGACTGGTGCGGATAATTAGTACTCACAACGGCGCCAACAATGCTTTCAATGAACTAATCAGTGAGATTCGCGCGGGCCGGCGCCCATACTCACTTCATCGTACTACTTTCGACGACGCATTGGCGGACGGACTATACAGAAAAATCTGCGAGCAGAGCGAAGTCGAGTGGAGCGAGGACAAGCAGCGCGAGTGGCGCCAGCAGATCGTCGATTACTACGGCGACAACGTCGGCGAAGAGTTGTTCTGTGTCCCGCGCGCGTCGTCGGGCGCGTACCTGAGCTCGGTGCTGATCGAGGCGCGGATGAAAGCGGGTATCCCGATCCTGCGATGGGAAATGCCGGCGGAATTTTCGGGCCGTCCGGAAGCGCAACGTTACTCGGAGACGCAGGCGTGGTGCGAGGACAATGTCGGGCCGGTGCTGGCGACGCTCGACGCGTCGCTAACAAGTTTTTTCGGCGAAGATTTCGGACGGTCGGGAGACCTGACTGTCATCTGGCCGCTGCAGATCGCGCCGAACCTGACGCGACGGACGCCGTTCGTCGTCGAGCTGCGCAATATCCCGTTTCGCAACCAGGAGCAGGTGCTTTTCTATATCGCCGATCGGTTGCCGCGATTTACCGCGGGCGCGATGGATGCGCGCGGCAACGGACAATACCTGGCCGAGACGGCGGCGCAGCGCTACGGCGCGCGAATCGTGCAGGTGATGCTGTCGGAGTCGTGGTATCGCGAAAATATGCCGCGCTATAAGGCGGCGTTCGAGGACGGCACGATCGAAATTCCGAAGGACGCCGACGTGCTCGCGGACCATCGCGCGTTCGTGCTCGAGGGTGGCGTGGCGAAGATTTCCGAGCGGCGCGCGGGGAGCGACGGCAAGGGACGGCATGGCGACGCGGCGATGGCGGCGGCGCTCGCGTTCTTCGCGTCGCGCGCGGACGCGGGCCAGATCGCGTACATCGCGGCACGCAAGCGCGGTAAGCGGGAAGGTTTCGAGGGGCTGGGGAATCCTTTTGGGGCGGCGCCGGTGGAAGACGAAAGCATTGGAGGGCGGCTTCGTGGGTTTTAGGAACCTAACCTTTAACCCCTTCCCTCAGGGAAGGTTCACAATCGCGGAGAATGTGTGGCGTTCACGCTATGCACTCAGCTGTAGTCAGATGAATAGCTACTGGAGATGGAAATGCGAGGAGTGTGGGTATGAGTTTATACTCGCGCTTATTCGACTTCCCGGCGCGTGCCATCGGTGCGGCGGCGAATGGTTTTTGAAAATCGGCGAAGCGGCGTCCAAAGAACATACAACTGACTAGTCCTCTGGAGAGATACAATGACACTCTATGACGCATACGGACGCGAAGTTGATACAGGGATGTTGCGCGAGGAGCAGGCTGCGCCGACGATGGCCGGCGTGCGAAATATATATTCGGTGATGCATCCGTCGATCGGGCTCACGCCGGAACGGCTGTCGGGAATACTCCGGCAGGCCGAGTTCGGAGACCCATATCTGTATCTCGAGCTGGCCGAGGAAATTGAAGAAAAGGATCTCCATTACCTGGCCGTGCTCAGCACTCGCAAGAACGCGGTCGCGCAACTGGAGATCGTGGTGCGGGCGGCGTCGGGCGGCGCCGATGATCAACGGGCGGCGGCTATGGTGCGCGAGATGATCTGCGAGGGACCGATGCAGCTCGACAGCGTGCTGTTCGACGTGCTCGACGCGGTGGGCAAAGGATTTTCGGCGACCGAGATAATGTGGGATACCTCTGGGCGAGAATGGTTTCCCGCACAATTGAAGTGGCGCGACCCGCGCTGGTTCGCGTTCGACTGGATCTCGGGCGAGGAGATGCTGGTGCGCACGCTGAAAAGCGAGGCGATTCCGGTCGCAGGCGATGCGCACGCGCAACAGCCGACGCATTTTGGCGGAGAAGGGATCTATTCGTCAATGGACGCGGAATCGGAATACAGCCGATGACTGCGCCGCTCGCGCCCTTCAAGTTCATCACGCATATCGCCAAGGCGAAAGCCGGTCTGCCGATAAGAGGCGGGCTGGCGCGCGCGGCCGGGTGGGCATACCTGTTCAAGAACTACGTACTAAAGGACTGGGTAACGTTCACCGAGGTATTCGGGCAGCCATTGAGAGTAGGCAAATACCATCCGGGGGCGTCGGAACAGGACAAGCAGGCATTACTCAATGCGGTATCGCGAATAGGCACTGACGCGGCGGCGATAATGCCGGAGTCGATGGTAATAGAGTTCACTGAGGCGCATCAGAATGGCAGCTCGGAGTTGTATCAGAGTTTTTGCCAATACCTAGACGCGCAAGTGAGTAAGGCAGTGCTCGGGCAGACATTGACTACCGAGATGCCGAGTTCGGGAGGCTCGCGAGCGGCGGCGCAGGTGCATGACGCAGTGCGGCGGGACATTTTGAGCGCCGATGCGCGACGGCTGGCGGCGACGCTCGCACGCGATCTCGTGCGGCCGATCGTCGAGCTGAACATGGGACCGCAGCGCCAGTATCCGAAGATAGAGCTGGGTTTGCCGGACGACAGCGATGCCAAGGTCTTTGCGGAAATCGTCGCGATGCTGGCGGACAGGGGATTGAGAGTCGGTCAGAAGACGATACTCGACAGGTTGGGGATTGCGCAGGCGGGGGAGGGGGAGGCGGTGCTCGGGGCGATCAAGGAGACGGGGGAACTTAATTAGATGTGAAACCCGCGGTGGGTTTCACGCTTCCTTCGGCAGGGGTGACCCCTGCACCCAGTGTTAGGAAAGATGCGGGGCTTCGCCCCTGTTCGAAGTTGGGTTGGGGGCTGCGCGCGGATGGCGACTTTTGTCGCCATCTGCTTAATCGCAAGACAGGTCAGGCCTTGGTGCGCTGCTTGATCGATTTGCGGAGTGCTCGGCGGGCTCGGCGGCTGTGTTTCATTTTCAGGAAGATATCGTCGTAAATTAGTTTTCTTAGCGCGAAGCCCGAGTTGGGGAATCGAATCGCGGCGTCGTTCGGGTGGCGTCGATAGCGGAAGACCTGCACGCCGTTCCACCATGTGGGAGAGTGGTTGCGCGGCGTTCGCAAGTCGAGGACGAGCTCGAAGCCGGGGACGGCGCGCGCGACGAGGCGGTTGGCGGAGCGCGCGGCGCGTTTGTTGGTGTCGTCGATGATGACGAGGGCGTCGTCGGCGAGGTGAGGGATTGCGAGTGCGACGCCGTCATACTGATCGGCAAAGGAGTGGCCGCCGTCGTAGAAGTAGGCGCCGATGCGCGCGGGACGCCATGGCGCGGCGGCGAGGAAGTCGCGGAAGTCGCGGTCGTGGAAGATGACCTGGCCGGGCGCGGTGTGCGCGTCGAGGGTGCGGCGGAGCGCGTCGGCGGCGCCGTCGAACTGCGAGAAATTGTCGCATGCGAAGATGCGTGCGCGCGGGTTGGAGGCCGCGGCGCCGACCAGAGAAGCACCTTTGTAGCATCCCACTTCGACGTAAACTTCGCCGCCGGCGGCGTCGAGCGACGCGACCGCGCAATTGAGGAGGCGGAGCTTGTTCTCGGTGGCCATCGCGGGGATCTCGTCGAGGATGTGCGAGAGCGAGCGGTCGGCGGGATGAGTCGAGCGGGCGAGGCGGCGAGAGTCGGCAAACTCGGGCCATTGCGCGCGGCATCGCTCGACGAAAGCGTCAAAGTGCATTGTGATTCAGGAAAGTTGAAATCGGCTGCGAGATCAATCTGAGAGGACGGCGGTGGTTGTCGTGGTCACCAGTACATCGCAGGGCCCATCGGGCCGACGAGGCCCAGGCCGTAAGGATTGAAGGCCTCTTCCTGGAACTGCATCTCTTCCATCTGCTGGGCTTCCAGGTTCTCGCGTGAAATCTCGCCTTCCTTTGCCTGGTACTGTTGGTTGAGCTTCAACTTCTCGAACTGCTGATAGTCCTGCTCGCTGCCGATGTACATACACTTACAGTAGTCAGGATCGGCCATGTAGTAGTGCAGGTTGCCGGTCTTGCCGACATAGTAATTGACCTGGAGCGGTACCAGAGACTGCAGTTGGGTCTGGCGCTCGGGAGTGTCCGCGGGAAGCATTCGGAAGCCGGCCGCAGAAAGCATCGGCTCGAGCTGCTCGGCCTGCTGCTGGGGCGTCGGCGGCTGGGGCTCGACTGATTGCTTGATCGAACCGCATCCAAAGAGCGCGGCCGAAAGCGCGGCGATCAACAGGACGCGGACGAGTGGAGCGGAAGAGCGTCGTGGCATTGGTTCTTTTTCCACTCTTTTTAGTAATCCAACAACTTAGTTACTCGCTGCGCTGAGAAAAAAGGGCGGCCGATGCGGGCCGCCCTGTGAAGCGTCGATCAGGGGACGGAGTTGACCGGGTTGCCGCCGGCGTCGAACAACGTCAGCGCGCCCGCGCCGTCGGTATTGAGGGTGAGCGAGGCGCGGGTCTTGCCGTCGTTGCCGAGCAGTGCGAGGCCGGGCCGTCCGTCGGGCGTCATATCCATGCCGATGCGGCCGCGATGCTCGTCGGCTAGGCGCAGCGTGGGAGTACCGTCGGGCTGCACGATGATCGAGGCGCGCGGATTGCCTTTTGTGTCCATCAGGCCGATGCCGCTCTGGCCGTCGGGAGCGACGCCGAGCATGGCTTGCGGATTGGCGTTCGCGTCGAACAGCACGACGCGGGCGACGCTGCGGGTGAGTCCGACCTCGGCGCGCGGCTTGCCGTCGCGGCCGTAGATACCGAGAGCGGGGGCGCCGTCGGCGCCGACGCCGAGTCCGGCGCGCAAGGTCCCGGTTCCATCGAAGACGGCGATTTGCGCGACGCCTTTGCGGGTGACGTTGAACTCGCCGCGGGTCTTGCCGCGGGAGTCAACGAGCATGAACTTCTGCGCGGTGATCATCCTAGGGGCGGCGGCAGCGTCGACGGCGCGGGCGGCGAAAATATGGCCGGACACAGCGCCTCCGACGAATGCGGCGGCGAGAGTCAGGGTCACAAACCCGATTCGCTCTTTGATGGTCATGGTCGCGTTCTCCTTTCCGGTACCGACGGTGGGGCGATTTTCGGGGTGAACATTAGCAGGTGAATGAGCAAAGGAAAAATGGCAGGGCAGGGAGGGGGAAGGGGAGATCACTTCATCTAATGTGAAACCCTCCGTGGGTTTCACACTTCCCTGGGCAGGGGTGACCCCTGCACCCAGTATCCGGAAAGATGCGGGGCTTCGCCCCTGTTAGAACTTATTTTGCCTCCACTGACTCACGAGCCGGTGCCGGTGAGGGTGACGTTGTGCGGGCTGGCCGCGTCGCTGTACTCGTCGGCGTTGAATAGTTTCAATCGCCAGTGCAGGTGAATTGGACTACGCCGATCTTTAGGTAATCGTCGCCATCGCGAAGTCCAGCTATCTCCGCGGAGCTGTACAGGAACGCATAGGCTCCGATGAGAGAGCCGGTAGTCTTCGGCTTGCATGCGAAATGACCTGACACGATTGCAGGGGTCCCAAACTAGCACCGCAGGTGCTGCCGGTCTTGACGAAGTTCGCCATGAGAAAGGTCCCGAAGAAGTCGACCGTGTCGTCGTTGAATTCGTTGGTTATCGTAGCGGTCTGCGGGGCGCTGGTGGTGCCGACGCTGACGGTGCCGAAGTTGAGTTTGGAGGGGGGTGAGGGATTGACTACCAGCTCCTCCAGGCCTTCACCGGTCGGCGTAGGCGTAGCAGTCGGCGTCACCGTGGCTGTTGGGGTGGCCGTCGCGGTGGCGGTCGAGGTCGCGACAGCAGTTGCCGTGGCGGTTGCAGTAGCTGTGGGCGTTGCGGTTGCGGTGGCCGTCGATGTGGCAGTGGCCGTCGCAGTAGCTGTGGCGGTCGCGGTCGGTGTTGGCGTCGGTACGCTGTAGTGGATTGTTCCGGTCGCCGGGCTGCCGGACAGATTGGTGCCGTACAGGTTGTTGAGCAGCACCGAGACCGTGCCGCCTAGCACATTCGCCACGATGAGGTCGGGCTTGCCGTCGCCGTTGATGTCGGCGATCGTCACCGCTGTCGGGGAACTGCCCGTGGAGAAGGTCTGCTCTGTCGCGAAGCTGGGCGCGGTGACACCCGGGGCCGTCGTGTTGAGCAGTACCGATACGGTGCTGTCGTTTTCGTTCGCGACGATCAGGTCCAGCTTGCCGTCGCCGTTGACGTCCGCCGCCGTCACCGAGGCCGCGTAGCTGCCTACGGCAAAAGTCTGCTGGGTGGCGAAGCTGGGAGTGGTGGCTCCCGGCACCGTGGTGTTGAGCAGCACCGAGACCGTACCAGTGGCGGTTTCATCCGCAACGATCAGGTCGGGCTTGCCGTCTCCGTTGACGTCGGCTGCCGTCACCGAGAACGGGTGGTCGAAACTGCCCGTAGCAAAGGTGTGCTGGGCGGCGAAGCTGAGCGTGGCAGCACCCGGGGCGGTGGTGTTGAGCAGCACCGAGACCGTGGAGTCAAATCCGTTCGCAACGATTAGGTCCGGTCTGCCGTCGCCGTTTACGTCGACCGCCGTCACTGAGCTTGGATTGTTGCCTGTGGCAAAGGTCTGCTGAGTGGCGAAGCTGGGGGTGGTAGCTCCCGGGGCGGTGGTGTTGAGTAGCACCGACACCGTGTTGGGGGCTTCCAAATTCGCTACGATCAGGTCGGGTTTGCCGTCGCCGTTGATGTCGGCAGCTGTCACCGAAGACGGGCCGGTGCCTGTGGCAAAAGTCTGCTGGGTGGCGAAGCTGGGCGTGGCGGCGCCTGGGGCGGTGGTGTTGAGGAGCACCGATACCGTGTTGCCGCAGCCGGTACCGAATTCGCCACGATCAGGTCGGGCTTGCCGTCGCCGTTGACGTCGGCCGCCGTCACCGAGTCCGGATCGTTGCCCGTGGCGAAGGTCTGCTGGGTGGCGAAGCTATTGCCGTCAAAGGCGTCGTCGGCGCGGGCGGTGGTGTTGAGCAGCACCGAGACCGTGTTGCTCGCGTAATTCGCGACGATCAGGTCAGGCTTGCCGTCGCCGTTGACGTCGGCCACCGTCACCGAGCGCGGCTCGCTGCCCGTGGCGAAGGTCTGCTGGGTGGCGAAGCTAGGCGCGTCGGCGCCGTCGGCGCGAGTGGTGTTGAGCAGCACTGAGACCGTGTTGCCGCCGGCGTTGGCCGTGATCAGGTCCGGCTTGCCGTCGCCGTTGAGGTCTGCCAGTTGTCACCGACACCGGAGTGCTGCCCGTCGTAAAGGTCTGCTGAGTGGCGAAGCTGGGCGTGGCGCACCGGGAGCGGTGGTGTTGAGCAGCACTGAAACTGTGCCGATTTGATTCGCTACGATCAGGTCGGGCTTGCCGTCGCCGTTGACGTCTGCCGCCATCACAGAATCGGGTCCTGCCGGTGGCAAAGGTTTGCTGGGCGGCGAAGCTGGGTGTGGCTGGCGCCCGGGGCGGTGGTGTTGAGCAGCACCGAGACGCGTGTTGCCGGTTTGGTTCGCGACGATCAGGTCGGGCTTGCCGTCGCCATTGACGTCCGCCGCCGTCACCGACCGCGGGCTCGCTGCCAGTGGCGAAGTCTGCTGGGCGCGAAGCTGGCGGTGCTGGCACCCGGCGCGGTGGTGTTGAGCAGCACCGATACGGTGTTGTCGTTAGCATTCGCGACGATCAGGTCGGGCTTGCCGTCGCCGTTGACGTCGGCCGCCGTCACCGAAATCGGGCTGCTGCCCGTGGCGAAAGTCTGCTGGGTGGCGAAGCTCGGCGTGGCTGGCCCCCGGGGCGGTGGTGTTGAGCAGCACCGAGACCGTGTTGCTACCCTCGTTCGCCACGATCAGGTCGGGCTTGCCGTCGCCGTTGATGTCCGCCACCGTCACCGAATTGCGGTTCGCTGCCAACAGCGAAGGTCTGCTGGGTAGCGAAGCTGGGCGTGGCGGCGCCCGGGGCGGTGGTGTTGAGCAGCACCGAAACCGTGTTGCTGTCGTAGATTCGGACTATCAGGTCGGGTTTGCCGTCACCATTCACGTCCGCCGCCGTCACCGATTTCGGAACGCTGCCCGTGGCGAAGGTCTGCTGGGTGGCGAAGCTGGGCGTGAAGCTCCTCGCTGCACCGCCGCCGCCCAGCAATAGCATCTGAAAAGTTTTGTCGGGGAATTGCTGTTGCTGCCGGCGACCGTCACCGGAATCATCGAGCTGGTCGTGCCGGCCGGAATCACAATCGACCCGCTCGCCGCTGTGTAGTCGGTCCCGGCGATCGCGGTGCCGTCTAAAGTCTGATACTGAACGAAGGCGTCGTAGCTGGTATCGCCGCTGCGCGAGATTGGAAAATCAAGTGTGGTTGAAGAACTGCTGGTTACCGTAGCGCTGCCGTTCGATATGCTGATCGAGGTGGGATCGCCCCACACCGAAAACGCAATCCCCACTGCGAGCAGCAGTATCGTCGCCGTTAGGCTCTTATGTCTCACGCGAATTCCCCCCCGACTAGCTGCGCATTCCCCCGTTCGCAGCGTTTCAGAAGCGACCCGAGGCTGGACTAGTCGCAGATATTGGAGGCGTAAGCTACTGACGCGTTAGCATTAAGTCAAATAGCTCTTGTAAACGAAAAAACGACTTATAGGTATCGAATTATAGCTGAAAGTAGTTCCAAGCGGCGCGCCGGCAGATAGGTATGGCTTGAACCGCCGGAGCGATTGATTCGCTCCGGCGGTTTCGTCATCGGGATAGCCGGCTAGTTACCGGTGCCTGTCAGGGTTACGTTGTGGGGGCTGGCTGCATCGCTGGCGGCGGTGACGCCGAGCGTCGCGCTCTCGGCGCCGACGATGCTCGGGGCGAACTTCAGCAGATAGGTGCATGATGCGCCGCCACCCGCCAATGTGCCATTGCACGTCCCTCCCGTCACCGCGAAGTCGGCGAAGTTGGCGCCGGTGACGCTCTCGCTCAATGAAACCGATCCGCCGCCGCTGTTGATCACCGTCACGGTCCTGTTGATCGAGGAATGGCCGCCTGCGACGGTGCCGAAAGCGATGCTCGCCGGGACTACCCTAAGCGGCACCAATCCGGTTCCGCTCAGGCCGACTGCCGGGGGGCCGCCATTGGGATCTTCCGCGACGCCGATTGAAAGCGTGCCGCTCTCCGCCGTCTCGGTCGGAGTAAACGTCAGCGCGTAGGTGCAGCTCGACGACGCCGCCAGCGTGCCGGTGCATGTCCCGCCCGTCACGGCGAAGTCGCCTGAGTTGGCGCCGCCGATGTTCGTTCCGGTGAGCGTGATCGCGCCGCTGGTGGCCTTATTGGTAAGAGTGATGTTCAACGTCTTGGACGCCGTCTGGTAGACATAGCCGAAGATCAACTTCGGCGCCGACAGCGATTCTGGAATGGTTGCCGACGCGCTGAATGAGACCGTGTACGGACCGAGCGGATCGGGGCTGTCGGTAACCGTCATGGTCGCCGATTCGGTGCCGGTAGATGTTGGCGCGAAAGTAACGACCAGCGTACAAACTGTCTTCGAGGCCAGGGTCGCGGTGCAGGTACCCCCGGTGATCGAGAAATCGCCGGCGTTGGGTCCGCTGAAGTTTTCACTGAGCGAGACCGGGTTGGTCTGATAGTTGTGCACGACGATCGCCTTGACCGCCTTGGAGCCGTCCTTGACGCTGCCGAACCCGTAACTCGCGGGCGCGACCGTCATGTCGGCGGTGCCGGTGCCGCTGGCCGCCACATGCTGCGGACTGCTCGCGGTGTTGTCGGTGACCGACAGCGTCGCGCTATGTGGCCCGAGCCCGCTCGGCGTGAAGCTGACCGCAATAGTGCAGGTCAGACCGGGCGCGAGTCCGCCCTGGGACACGTAGTGGCGCCCGTGATTGCGAATTCAGCATCGCTCGAGGTTACGTTGCCGACGTAAAGTGGCGCGTGGCCGGTGTTTCTGACCGTGATGTTCCTAGTGACCGTGTCCTCAACCGGAACGTTGCCGAAGGCAAGCGCCAACAGCGAAGCGGTCGTTGGCGGCATGCTGTAATGGATTGTTCCGGTTGCCGGGCTGCCAGACAGGGTGGCCGCGTACAGGCTGTTGAGCAGCATGGAGACCGTGTTGTCGGCTCCATTCGTGACGATCAGGTCGGGCTTGCCGTCGCCGTTGACGTCGGCCGCCGTCACCCAAGTCGGGTTGGCGCCCACAGCAAAGGTCTGCTGGGTGGCAAAGCTGGGCGTGATGGCGCCCGTGGCGGTGGTGTTGAGCAGCACCGAGACCGTGTTGTCGAACTCATTCGCCACGATGAGGTCGGGCCTACCATCGCCGTTGACTTCCGCCGCGGTCACCGAGATCGGCCCGCCGCCAACAGCGAAGGTCTGCTGGGTGGCGAAGCTGGGCGTGGCCGCCCCCGGGGCGGTGGTGTTGAGCAGCACCGAGACCGTGTTGTCGCCCGTGTTCGCCACGATCAGATCGGGCTTGCCGTCGCCGTTGACGTCGGCTGCTATTACAGAGAATGGGGTCAAACCCGTTGCAAAGGGTTGCTGGGGGGCGAAGCTGGGGGTGGTGGCGCCCGGGGCAGTGGTGTTGAGCAGCACCGAGACAGTGTTGTCGCCTTCATTCGGGACGATAAGGTCGGGCTTGCCGTCGCCGTTTACGTCGGCCACCGTCGCTGACTCCGGGAAGCTGCCCGCAGCAAAGGCCTGCTGGGTGGCGAAGCTGGGCGTGGTCGCGCCCGGCGCGGTGGTGTTGAGCAGAACCGAGACCGAATTGCCGGTGGAATTCGCGACGATCAGGTCGGGCCTGCCGTCGCCGTTGACATCGGCGGCCGTCGCCGAGACCGGCTCGGTGCCCGTGGTGAAGGCCTGCTCGGTGGCGAAGCCGGGGGTGGTGGCGCCCGGAGCGGTGGTGTTGAGCAGCACTGATACAGTGTTGTCGCCCCCATTGGCCACGATGAGGTCGGGCCTGCCGTCGCCGTTGAGGTCGGCAGCCGCAACTGACTGCGGAAAGTTGCCCGTGGCGAAGGTCTGCTGGGTGGTGAAGCTAGTGGCAATGGCGCCCGGGGCGGTGGTGTTGAGCAGCACCGAGACCGTGTTGTCGCTGAAATTCGCGACGATCAGGTCGGGCTTGCCGTCGCTGTTGACGTTGGCGGCCGTCACCAAGTACGGCGTGCTGCCCGTATCGAAAGTCTGCTGGGTGGCGAAGCTGTTGGCGCCTAAGGTCGTCGCAGGGGCTGGAGTGGTGTTGAGCAGCACCGAGACCGAGTTGTCACCCTCATTAATAACGATCAGATCGCGCTTGCCGTCGCCGTTGACGTTGGTCGCCGTCACCGAGCGCGGGTTGGTACCCGTGGCAAAGGTCTGCTGTCTGGTGAAGCTGGGGGAAGCGGCGCCCGGGGCGGTGGTGTTGAGCAGCACCGAAACCGTGTTGTCGCTGAAATTCGTCACGATCAGGTCAGGCTTGCCGTCACCGTTGACGTCAGCCGCCGTTACCGAGAAGGGGGCACTGCCTGCAGCAAAGGTCTGCTGGGTAGCAAAGCTGGGTGTGGTAGCGCCCGGAGCGGTGGTGTTGAGCAGCACCGAGACCGTGTTGTCGTCCCGGTTCGCCGCGATCAGGTCGGGCCTGCCATCGCCGTTGACGTCGGCCACCGCCACCGACACCGGGGATAAAGCCGTGGCAAAGGTCTGCTGAGTTGCGAAGCTGGGCGTGGCCGCGCCCGAAGCGGTGGTGTTGAGCAGAACCGAGATCGTGCTGTCGAGCGAATTCGCCACGATCATGTCTGGTTTGCCGTCGCCGTTGACGTCGGCCACTGTCACTGAGAACGGCTCGCCGCCCGTCACGTCGCCCGTGGCAAAGGTCCGCTGAGTGGCGAAGCTGAGCGTGGCCGCTCCAGCGGCGGTGGTGTTGAGCAGTACCGAGATCGTGCTGTCGTCGAGATTCGCCACGACCAGGTCTGGTTTGCCGTCGCCGTTAACGTCAGCTGCCGTCACCGAGAAGGGGGCGCTACCCACAGCAAAGGTCTGCTGGGTGGCAAAGCTGGGCGTGGTGGCGCCCGGAGCGGTGGTGTTGAGCAGCACCGAGACCGTGCCAGGCGGGGACGAATTTGCGACGATCAGGTCGGGCCGGCCGTCGCCGTTGACGTCCGCCGCCGTCACCGACACCGGACCGCCGGGTGTGCTGAAGGTCTGTTGCGTGGCGAAGCTGGGCGTGACGGCACCCGGGGGGGTGGTGTTGAGCAGCACAGAGACCGTGCTGTCGTTCTCGTTTGCGACGACGAGATCGGGCAAGCCATCGCCGTTGACATCGGCCATCGTCACCGACTGCGGGCCACTGCCGACGGCGAAGGTCTGCTGCGTGGCGAAGCTGGGGGTGAAGCCCATTCCCGCACCCCCGCCGCCCATCAACAGCATCTGGAAGTTTTTGTCAGGAGGGTTGCCGCTACCGCCGGCGACCGTCACCGGAATCGTCGCGCTGGTCTTGCCGGCTGGAATCACGATCGACCCCATCGCCGATGTGTAGTCGGTCCCGGCGAGCGCGGTGCCATCCTGCGTCTGGTATTGAACGAAGGCGTCGTAGCTGATATCGCCGCTGCGCGAGATCGGAAAATCAAGGGTTGTTGACGAGCTGCCGGTAACAGTAACGCCGGCGTTCGAGATACTCAGCGCAGTTGGATCGGCCCACACTGAAAACGCAATGGCCCCCCCAAGCAATACCATCGTCGCTGTCAGGCTCTTATGCTTCACGCGAATGCCCCCCGACCAGCAGTGCATTCCCCTTCGCGGCGTTTCAGAAGCGACTCAAGGGTTGGCTAGTCGCAAATATCTGACTCTTAGATACCATTACGCTAATCTTAAGTCAAATAGCTCTTGAAAAGAGAAACAACCTTTTATAGATATCCAATTTGAGCTGAAAGTAGTTGCGAGCGTGACGCCAGCGGATCGGGGAAGGGTAGATCACTTCATCTAATGTGAAACCCGCCGTGGGTTTCACACTTCCCTGGGCAGGGGTGACCCCTGCACCCAGTATCCGGAAAGATGCGGGGCTTCGCCCCTGTTAGAACTTATTTTGCCCTCCACTAACTCACGAGCCGGTGCCGGTGAGGGTGACATTGTGATGCTGGCGGCGTCGCCGTACTCGTCGGCGTTGAGTGAGTTCTAGCTGCCGGTGCAGGTGAACTGGGCTACGCCGATCTTTAGGTAATCGTCGCCATCGCGAAGTCCAGCTATCTCCACGGAGCTATACAGGAACGCATAGGCTCCGATGATGGACCCTGTCGTCTTCGGTTTGCATGCGAAATCGACCTGACACGATTGCAGGGGTCCCAACGAAGAACTGCAGGTGCTGCCGGTCTCGACGAAGTTCGCCATCAGAAAGGTTGCGAAGAAGTCGACCGTGTCGTCGTTGAATTCGTTGGTTATCGTGGCGGTCTGCGAGGCGCTGGTGGTGCCGACGCTAACGGTGCCGAAGTTGAGTTTGGAAGGTGGGGAGGGATTGACTACCAGCTCCTCGAGGCCTTCGCCGGTCGGCGTAGGTGTAGCAGTCGGCGTCGCGGTGGCGGTAGCCGTGGCAGTCGCGGTCGTTGTATCTGTGGCGGTGGCGGTCGCAGTTGCGGTTGACGCGTCGGTCGCCGTCGCGGTGGCAGTTGCGGTCGCCGTTGGAGTTGGCGTTGGGGTTGCCAGCGGCTGGTCGTATTCGAGTACGCGACCGTTGAGAGCGTCGGCGATGTAGATATTGCCGTTGGAGTCCGCCCTTACATCCAGTGGACCGCAGAGGCTGCTCGCACTCACTCCGCCGTTATTGCAAGTACCAGAGGTGACGTTTCCGGACTGTCCGAACACTAGATTTGCGGCATTGTTAGTTAGCGGATTGTTGTACTCGAGCACGCGATTGTTGTCGTTGTCGGCTATATAAAGATCGCCGCTGGTATCCAGCCCGATTCCAAACGGGAAAAACAGGCTGCTGGCGCTGGTCCCGCCGTTGTTGCACGTACTGGAGACAAAATCAGGCTGACCGAAGACCTGATCCGCGACCGTGTCGGTGGTAAGCGGGCTGTCGTATTCGAGGACGCGGCAGTTGCTGGTGTCGGCGACAAACAGATTGCCGCTGGTATCCACCGCGAGGCCATTGGGTCCGCACAGGCTAGCGGCGTTCGTACCTCCGTTGTTGCAGCTATGCGAGGTGAAACTGCCGCCCTGGCCGAACACCATCGATGCGGTCATACCGCTAGTCAGCGGCGCGTTGAACTCGAGCACGCGATGGTTGGTGGCATCGCTAACGTACAGGTTGCCTGCGGAGTCCGTCGCCAGGCCGGCGGGGACGCACATAGTGGCCGCAGTCACACCGCCGTTGTCGCAAATTCCGACGGTGAAGCTGCTCTGCCCTAATACCAGATTGGCGGAACCGCCAACACACGGAAATGAACTGCATGCCGCGAATGGCGTGTTGTATTCGAGCACGCGGGCATTGCCGTTGTCTCCGACATAGAGGTTGCCGCTGCCGTCTACGGCAAGGTCGCTGGCGTTGCAGAGACTACTAGCGCTAGGCCCACCGTTATCGCAGGTCGACGATACAAAGTCGGGCTGACCGATCACCAAGTCAGCCGGCTCGTTGTTTGAAAGCGCCGTTAGATCTCTCCAGCCCAATACTCTGCTGTTCGACTGGTCGGCGACATAGAGGCGGTTGGGGACAACGCTGGTGTCAATCGCAACGGAAGCGGGATAGTAGATGGAGCTAGAAGTGGTGACACCGGTGTTTATAACGTTAGTGGAAAGGGTGTTCTGACCGATGGCAAAATGGGCGAAACCACCGCTGACCGGAAGTGGCGTCCTGTATTGGAGCACGCGGTTCTCGCGATAGTCGGCCACGTACAGATTTCCGCTACTGTCCAGCGCGAGACCTGCTGGTGCGAAGAGGCTTTCTGCATTGGAACCGCTGAAATTGATGGTGGAGAAATTGAACTGGCCAACCACTTTGTCTGCGACGGTGTCGGTGGTGAGCGGACTAGCGTATTCGAGTACGCGGTTGTCCATGTAGTCCGCGATGTAGACGTTGTTGCGGCTGTCCACCACAACGCCGGAAGGCGCGCACAGATTGCTGCTTGAGGGCGAACCGCCGTCCCGGCAAACGCTTGAATTGAAGCTGCCCAGTTGCCCGAAGACGGTATCCGCAGTCGTATTGGAGTTGAGCGGAGTGTTGTATTCGAGTACGCGGTTGTTGCTGGCGTCGGCGATGTAGAGATCGCTGGAGCCGTCGAGTGCGATTCCGGCAGGGTCGCAGAGGCTGTCCGCGCTGACGCCGATGCCGTCGCATGAGCCGGAAGAAAAGTTTCCTCCTTGCCCGAAGACTTTGTCGGCAGTTGTGTCGGTCGTAAGCGGAGTGTTGTATTCAAGCACGCGGCTATTGCCCGAATCCGAGACGTAGAGATTGCCAGCGGCATCCAATGCAACCCCGAACGGGACGCATAGGCTGTTCGCGCTTATGCCGCCGGTGTTACAGGCGGCGGTGGTGAAGCTTCCGCCTTGGCCGAAGACCCGGCTTGCGGGTGCGCCCACGCAGGGGAACGAGCCGCATCCAGCGAACGGACTGGTGTACTCGAGCACGCGGCTGTTCTCGCTATCGGTAACGTACAGGTTGCCGCCGGCGTCCACCGCAACCCCGTCAGGCACGCACAGGCTGGCGGCGCTCAACCCGCCGGTGTTGCACCCGTTTGAAGAAAAGGCGGGCTGCCCAATCACCAAATCGGCCAGGCTGCCGTTCATCAAGGAGGTTACATCTTTGTAACCCAGTATGCGGTTGTTCGTGCTGTCGGCGACGTAAAGGCGGTTCGGAACCACGCTCGCATCGATCGCCACCGCGATAGGACCGTGAAGGCCGCGGGCGCTGATGAAGTTCTGAGGATTGTCGGAAAAATTCGGCTCGCCCAGCACGATGTCGGCGATCGTGTCACCCTGCATCGCGATCGACGGGGTGGCAACGGCAGCGGCGACGATCAGCAGGCACGGCGCGGCAAGTTTCCAGAATCCGGTTTTGAACACGAACGGTCCCCCCGAGACTGTGTGCTATTAGAAACAGATGCGCTGACAGCAAGTCAACTGGTCGTTTATGGTGTGGGTGAAGGGGATCGCGCGTGTTGTCCCTTGTGCGTGGCGAATTACTGATTTCCCAGAATCAGCAATTCGCCACACACAGGCACGTCAACTGAAAGATGTACGCCGCGTCTCAGTCGCAGTCTCCCATCGGGCTCCGGACTTTGGCGACACCGCCGTTCATTGGTGTGCAAGTCGGCGCCGTGGTATCGCTGCCAATGGCTATAGAGCCTTTGCTCGCAACAGCCGTAACAACGCTTCCGGGATTTTCACACACCGCTTCAGCGTTGCCGCCGGCGCCAGAACTGATGGCGGTCGCCTTGCACTTCGCCGCCGTGCTGTCGCGTGCAGGTTGATGCCCCGGTGGCATCGCCCCTGCGACTGCTCCTGCCTGCCCTCCGTCGATTGCGCTAGCCTTCGCTACACCGCCGTCTACGACGTCTGCTACAGCACTGCTTCCACTTCCGCTCGAAATACTAGTCGCCTTTCCACCTCCGTTTGATACTAAGGCGAATGCCTCAGCCGCATCTCTCGCCGTCGCGACTGCACTGCCGCCCCCTGCTGATGGAATCAACGCCGTGGCCTGAGCCCCACCAGTGGCAGTCGCAGTGGCCTTGCCTCCGTCGGTGTAATCAATTGCCGCGAAGGCGTTGCTGTTTCCACCTTTGGCGATCGCCTTGGTCGAGCCGCTTGCCGCTCCACCCGCCGCTTGGGCGTTCTCTCCCGATGCGGTCGCTGTAGCGATGCCGCCGTCTCCTGCGTCGGCAACAGCCGCGGCGCCCACCCCCGACGCGGAACTTTTGGCCGTGCTGCCATCGGCCGTCCCTGATGACGCCAAAGCTTGGTCCGAGGCGTGGGCCGTCGCCTTGTTGGGTGGGCCGATGTCCGCCTGGCAAATCGCCTCAGTACCGTCTGGGTTCCTGAGATCGACGTTCGTGCTCGTCGTCGAGCATGACTCCTGGCTCGAGGCCGCGAACGCCTCGGTGCGAGCCACCACAAGGGCAAATAAAACCGCGACGATTGCCGCTCCCATCTGAGCGATTCTGGCTTGCATAAATCCCGCTTTCTGGTACGCAACCACGGACCTTACCACGATTGCGCTGCGCATTACGACAAATCGGGGTCGATTCCTGGCGTTCATGAATAAGTCAACAGCGGACCTAACCGTGAGCGTGTGTGTGGCGAATTACTGATTTTCCTAGAATGGTTTTGAGGAGCGACAGCACGCTCGATTTCACGTCCGTCGCAACGCTCTCGATCGCTTCCGACTCGATTGAGCGCGTGAACCGACAGAGTCGCTTGATAACCTTGCGTGAACATCGAAACTTGGGTACCTACTATTAGGCTATGCTGAGCGAGATGGGGTTCTGCTTACCTATAATAAGATGTGTGCGAAACTGCTGATACGGAAAATCGCTACAAATCGTGGTTTTCTGCTGTTTTTGTTCATAGCCTGGTCGTTCTTGCTCTCGATTTGCGCTATGATCGGCGCCTCGGCTCAGGCGGCGCGGGAAGTTTAAGGAATCGAGTTTTGAACACTAACGGCCCCCCTCCAGACTGTACCGTCGGATCCAATTAGCTACAGATGCGCTGACAGCAAGTCAAACTGACCGACGCGCGCGGCTACAGCTACGCCACTCGGAGAGGTGCTTGCGCTAGCAGGTGGAGTTGGGATATCGGCGTCTTTGATTCGAGGGTTCTTAACGGAAGATTTCGGCTGATGCGGTTTACATTAATGCTTTCGCGCGGGGAGCATCGGTATTTCCAGGCGATTGCTCGGGCTGCGGAGGAGTCGGGTTGGAGTTCGATCACAATTCCGGACAGTCTCTTTTTTTCCGCGTGCTACCGAGTCTGACTATCCTTACGCCGACACTGACAACATCCGGGAATATATTTCGGCAACTCCCTTTATCGAACCTTTCGTTGCGATGACGTGGATGGCGGCGGTGACTAAGACTTTGCGATTCTACCCTGCGGTCATGAAGGTGCCGGTACGCCAGCCGATTGTGCTGGCCAAGGCGCTGAGCTCGCTTGCGGTTATTTCAGGCAACCGTGTCAGTCTCGGTGCAGGTCTTGGTCCGTGGCGCGAGGACTTTACCTACAATGGCGTCGCTTTCGAGAAACGCGGGATGCTCATGAACGAGTGTATCGAAATAATCCGCGGCGCAATCCGCGGCGACTACTTCGAATTTCATAGTGATAACTACGACATCGGGCCGATGAAGATGAACCCGGTGCCTGACAAGCCGGTACCTATCCTGTACGGCGGGCATAGCAAGGCCGCGCTCGCGCGCGCGGCCCGCCTATGCGACGGCTGGATTTCGGCGAATGCGGATACCGAGACCCTCAAGAGTCTAATCGGCGGATTGAATGCTCAGCGCGAGCGGTACGGGACTTTGGGTAGGGCCGATTTCGAGATTCATGTTATGGACATCACGGCGCGGACGGCGGACGACTTCAGGCGTCTCGAGGAGTTAGGCGCTACCGATATAGTCACGGGCTTCGCGAGTGAAGGCGAGGACGCGATCGATCAGGTGCGGCGCTTTGGCGAAAAGATAATCGCGCCGATGGGAACGCTACGTCGCTAAGCCGAGGTTTCTTCGCGGAGTCGCGATTGATTCCGGGGAACCTAACCCCTAACCCCTTCCCGCGCGGGAAGGGGGACCAGTCGCGAAAGGCAATCCATCCTTATCCTAACCCTTAACCCCTTCCCTCACCCCAGGCGCGGACGCCGTTCCCTCTCCCGCGGAGCGGGCGAGGGTAATTTAGTACTGCAGCCGGACATAGAGGGGAAGGGGTTAGCGGTCGCGAAGGGCGATCCATCCGCACCCTAACACTGGCAGAGATCTGTGTGTGGGTGGCTATACCTATGCTACTCAGGAGCCCTTTCCTTTGAGGGTCACTTTGTGCGGACTGGTCGGGTCGGAGCTGACGGTGCCTGCCAGCGTGGCGGTCTCGGTGACGGTCTTGGTCGGCTTGAAGGTTACCGCGACCGTGCATGACGAGTTGCCCGCAAGCGTCGCGCCGCAGGTGCCGCCAGTGATCTTGAAATCGCCCGCGTTAGTGCCGGTGACCGAGCTGCCAATCGACAGGGTGAATGGCGATATGTTCGTGAGGGTGGCGGTGAGCGTCTTCAACGACTTGCGCGAGACGGTGCCGTAGAGCATCGACGTCGGCGTGACGGCGGCCGGGATGGTCGGGCCGGTGCTGAGCGTGACGTCGTAGGGGCCGAACGAATCGGGAGTGTCGGAAACCGACAGCATCGCCGATTCTGCTCCCAGCGTACCCGGCTTGAACGTCACAGCGATCGTGCACGAGGTCTTGGCCGCAAGCGTGGCGGGGGCCTTGGGGCAGGTGCCGCCGGTAATCGAGAAGTCGGCGACGTTAGTCCCGCTGAAACTCTCGCTCAGCGTCACCGCCAGCGCCTGATTGTTGGTAACGGTGAAATTGTTCGTCGCCGTGGAGCCGAACTTCACGCTGGTGAACACCGAGCTGGTGCTCGAGGTGCTCAAGCCGCCGATGCCGGTGCCGGAGAGCGCGACATGCTGCGGGCTGGTCGAGGCGTTGTCGCTGAGCGCAAGCGTTGCGTCGTGCAAGCCGAGCGAAGCGGGCGTGAATGCGACGCCGAGCGAGCAGGATTTCCGGGGTGCAACCTTCACGGGAATCGCGCCGCAGGTTCCTTTCCCGCTCAAAGCATATTCCGGATCCGACATCGTCGCGCTCGAGACGATTAGCGGATACTTTCTTCCCTTGTTAGACACCGTCACGGTCTTGTCAGAAGTCGTTCCTACGGCCACATTGCCGAACGCGAGCGAAGAAGTAACCGACATCGAAGTAGTCGGGGTTGCGGTCGGCGTGGAGGTCACCGTCGCGGTGGCTGTCGCAGTCGCAGTTGCCGTGGCGGTCGCAGTTGAGGTGGCAGTTGGCGTTGCGGTGGTCGTGGCAGTGGCGGTCGCTGTGTTAGTAGCGGTCGCAGTGGCGGTCGCGGTCTGAGTTGGGGTTGCAGTGGCCGTGGTGGTTGGAGTTGCCGTTGCGGACGCCGTCGGCGTTGCGCTCACAGTAGGCGTCGCGGTCGCGGTGGCAGTGGCGGTCTGGGTTGGGGTCGCAGTGGCCGAAGTGGTTGGAGTTGCCGTGGCGGTCGCAGTTGGCGTTGCGGTTACAGTAGAGGTTGCGGTTGCCGTTGAAGTTGCGGTCGCGGTTGTCGTGGCGGTTGACGTTGCGGTGGCGGTAGCCGTGGCTGTTCGCGTCGCGGTGGCAGTCGGAGTTGCGGTAGCGCTTGCGGTGGCGGTGGCAGTAGCCGTCGCGGTCCGGGTCGCCGTCGGAGTTCCGGTTGCTGTCGCGGTCGGGGTGGGAGTCGGTCCACCCACCACCACTATCGCCGAGGATGCGTGATTGCTGGTCGCGGCGACGCCGGTCACGGTGAAGGTGTCCGTACCAAGGGTCGCGCCGGCAGTCGAGGTCAGGGTCAGCGTGGACGATGCGCCTGCGGTAACGGAGGGAGGGACAAACGCGCCGGTGACGCCCGACGGCAGTCCCATCACGGCGAACGTGACGCTTTCCGCCGATCCCGACTTGACGGCGGTCGAGACCGTGTAGGTGGTCGTGTTGCTGCGCGAGAGATTGTTGGTCCCGGGCATGATCGTCATCGAGAAGTCGTTCGCGGTCCGCGTGACGATACAGTTGTCGGCGACGTTGGAGAATTCCTTCTGCACCGTGTAGGTGACGCTGTCCGAGCCTACGATGTCGCCCTGCTCGGCGTTGCAGATGTCGCCGATTTCGCCGTTGTTGTTGTCATACCAGGCGAGCGGCGGCGCTAAGTTACTGGCAAGACCGACCTCGGCGTCGGTGATGGTCTCGGTCATCTCGTGCGAAGCGACCGAGGTATAGTTTTCAAAGACGGTGCCGGCGCCGCAGCCGGTGTCGCAGCCTGACCCAGCCTGCATGTCAGGATGGACGCCGTAGTAAATCTCGCCGAACCCGGTGACGTTGGCTATCGTACCGTGATAGGCGCAGAAGCCATTCAGCACGCAGGAGCCCGAGCCGCCCAAGGTAATACTTTGCCCGTGGGGGAAGAAGATGGCGTAGTAAGTGTTGTTATTGCCGGCCGCGTCGTGCGTAGGCGCGGGCAGATGGCCGGCTTTAATCTGCGACGCCAGCTCGGTCTGGATGGCGGTGTCGTCGATGGGATTGGAGGTGTTGGACGGCGTGATCGCGACCTGGCTAACAAAGGCGCCGCGACCGATACTCTGATTCGTCCCCTGGCCGCCGCCGTTGTCGGTCGTGCAGGTATCGTACTCGACCAGCCAATCGACGTAGGGACTGTTCAGGACTCCTTGATAGAAGGTCGCCATGCTGGGCGAAGAAGTGTCCTTGACGTTCGCAAGGAATTGGCCAGCACCAGTCCCGATGCCGCCTGTTCCCCAGAGCACTTGCACCACCTGCATCGTGGAGACGACCCTGCCGCCATAGTAGGTGAGGTGGGGGCCGCCGCCCGCTCCTGAGAACGGCGTTAAGACATTGCCCTTGGGCATTATGTGAGGACCGCCGACCAGGATTGGATTGCTATTGGACCCCGATGCCATCGAGGGGAGCATCAGCACCGTCAGCAGAGCCAGTGCTTTAAGGAACGGCGACCAGCCGGCCGAGGTTCGAGCCATTATTCCGAGCCGAGTCCGACCCGGATACCGATTGTGCATGACTACTGCTCTCCTCCCCGAACTCCGAGGGTACTAATCCAGCCCCCTACATGGCAAACGATATCACGCAGCGGTGCGCCAATCGAACGATCGCTCATGCACGAGTCACTTTAACGCGCATAGAGGCGACGAATGCACCAGGTTGTAGTCCAATTATGCCTACCCGCGCCGGGCTGCGACGCGCGCTGGCCTCCCGCGGCTGGCATTCGGGCGTCGATGCGCATGCATCACTATATGTCGTCATCATATGTCGTCATCATATGTCTCATCATATGTCGTCGTCGCCCGGACCTTCGTCGCCCAGATCGCCGGCGCTCTCGATTTCTTCGACTGCTTCGTCGAAGTCCGCACCGTTGAACTCGTCGCCCATTTCCTTGCCCATCCGCTTCATCATCCTGGCTACGCTCTTCGGGTCGTTCTCGTCGACATCGCCCATCCGCGACGGGTCGGCGAGCGAGTCCAGGCGCGACTCCTCGCTGCGCGGCATCGCGAACCGCGACATCAGGCGGCTCATTTTTTTCCCGCCGCAGTGCGCGCAGGCCACGTCGACTCTTTCAGTGACACGGGTGGTCAGGACGCTGGTGACGCGCCGGCACTTGTCGCATCGATATTCGTAAATCGGCATGACTACATATTGTATACATTGACGGAATTTCGGGAATAGTCAATTTATCGGCTGATTCGAAAACAGCGCTTGCGCGTTGGCGGTCGTCGCGGCGGCGATTTCCTCGACCGTGGCGCATCGCAGATGCGCAATTGCGGCGACGACCTCTTTGATCATCGCGGGCTCGGTCAGCCGCCCGGCAAATTGTCCGCCATACTGCCACGGCCCGTCTGTCTCGACGAGTATCCGATCTAAAGGAAGCATCCGCGCGAGATCCTGATCGCGCGCGCGATACGCGGTCTCAGGCGACAACGAAATAAAGTATCCGGCGTTGATGATTGCGCGCGTGGTCTGCTCGTCAGACTTATGCCAATGAAAGACCGCGCGAGTTACTCCAGCCTCGCGAATCGTCGCGAGCGCGTCGGCGGCGCGTGCATGCGGTGCATGCAGAATCAGCGGCAGATCGAGCGCGACCGCGGCGCGCGCAAAGCGTGCGAGCGTGACGTTGGCAGCGTCGAGCAGGTCGGGGTCGCGCGCGCGCTCGCCGTACCACGGCAGTCCGACTTCGCCGACGGCGCAAATCGACTCGCGCTCACGCTCGATCATCTCGAGAACCTCAAGCGCGTCGCGCTCGCTATGTTCAAATCGCTCGGGATGGAATCCTAATGCGGGAAAAACGACGCCGGGATATTTGCGTGCCAGTTCGAGCACCTTGCGATTCGACGCGGGTCCTATTCCCGGAACGACCATGGCAGGTACTCCCGCGTCGCGCGCGCGCTTGATTGCGCCGGAAGGGTCGGGATACTGGTCAGCGTCGAGATGAACATGGCTGTCGATCATTTGATTGGTATAGCAGGCATGCGCCGCGGGCTGCGATGAGCGAGCTTCGCCTGATGTGGCGCAACACGCGGTGGCGGTCGCCGCTTACAACCCCGGCGGCAACCAGGGTTCCGCGCGCGCGTGCGGATACGCCGATCAAACTGTTGTTCTGCAAACAGACGTGGAGTAATGATCGCGGAGAACGTTTAGCGGCGTGCCAACCAATTTGAGGGTATAAATCATGTTCAAATTCACGCACTCGGCAACGCGCACAATCACGACGGCAACCCTGTTCGGCGCTGTCGTTCTCTACGGGCCTTTCGCCATCGCTGCGGGCGGTTTCGCTGGCTCGCTGTCCACAGTCCGACCTGGCTCTGCAACTGAGATTCTGGCGCAAGCCTCCGCGCCGCCAGCAACGACGGAACCAGCGCCGGCACCGGGAACCGCTGAGGCTCGTGATCCTGTCGAGGCGCACATCAAGGAACTGCATAACAGACTCCACATCACGGCCGCCCAGCAGAATCAATGGGATAGCCTGGTGCAGGTAATGCGAGATAACGCGAAGGCGATGATCGATCTGCAAAAGCAGAGAAAAGAGGACGTCAACACGATGACGGCGGTCGACGCCGTAAAATCCTATCAAGCTGTTATCGAGGCGCATGAGAAGGGGATGGAGAAATTCGTCCCCGCCTTTGAGGCTTTGTATGACAGCATGTCGGACGCGCAGAAAAAGACAGCCGACGCCTTGTTCCGGAGCCGGGTTCGTTCCGCCGCGGCAAAAGGGAGCAAGTGATTGATTTCGGGTACGGCGATACGGAACCCGGCGGCTTGCTGGGAAGTCGCTCCAGGAAATGGAGAGTCACCATGGAAAATAACTCGCTAAACAGGATCTGTAAAATTGCGATCGCGGTCGGTTTAGGGGTCGTGATGTGCGGCGCCGCAGTAAGTCCTGCGTTCGCCGACGACCACGGCCGCGATGGGCGTCAAGAGGAGCGCCACGGAGATCGCGGCAGAGGCGGGGATCGCGGCCGCGGCGAAGTCTATGTTGCGCCGGTGCCTGACTACTATTACGCGCCCGAGCCCAACTACTACAGCGCTCCTGAGCCGGACTACTATGACTACAACTACACACCTCAGCCGGAGTACTATCCCCCGCCAACGCCGCCGGGGATAAATCTTTTCTTCGGCTTCTAGTAAGACTCGGTTAGATCATTTTTCCGGGACTCGCATCGGTCGAGATGCCCGCCGCGGCACACGCGGTCCTAAGATAGTTCCCTCGAGCGCCATGCCCAAGTCTGATTGGCCGCATATATGGGCGCCTCGCCGGCAGAGTTACCCGCAGCAGCAACCAACAGCTCTCCCCGCTCGCAAGCGAAATTCACCGCCTTCCGAAGTGCTTTGCTATCAGGGAAGGTAAAGCTCATGCTGAGAAGCTTCAAGTTGGCCAGTTTCGCGGCGTACATGATGCCAGCAATTAGATGAGCGATCTTCGCCTGATGTGGCGCAACACGCGGATGGTCGTGTTATGCGCGATCTCCGCCGCGTTGTATGCCGCAGTGCTGGTGCCGTTCAAGGTGGTTCCGCTGATTCCGGGCGTCACCGAACTGCGCCCGGCCAACGCGATTCCAGTCGTGTGCTCGTTCCTGTTCGGGCCGGCGGCAGCGTGGGGTTCCGCGATCGGAAACATGATCGGCGATTTTTTCGGCGGAGTCTCGCCCGGCGACATCTTCGGATTCTTCGCCAACCTGGCCTACGGATGGATTCCGTACAAAGTCTGGGAGTTGATCGCGCGCGGCGAAAGTCCCGTGCCGCGCTCACCGATGGTAATTGTCAAATACGTCATCGCGTGCCTGGCGGCGAGCGTGCTGTGCGCCGACCTGGTCGGATGGGCCGACAACGTGCTCGTCATCCGGCCGTTCGCGATGCTCGGCAACGTGATCATCTTCAACAACATGGTGTCGGCGCTGGCGCTCTCGCCGTTCATCCTGGCGGCCGTCTATCCGCGGGTGAAAAAAGGCCGGATGCTTTACACCGACGTGATGCCGGAGGTGAAGCTGAAGCCGGTCCCGATTCGAGCGGCCGGCTTCGCGATTCTGATCGCCGGCGAGGCCGGCGCGTGGATTTTGGGCAACCTGCTCTCGACCGGATATTGGGCGCCGAAGTTCCTGCCGGCGTGGATGATCGTTGCGCCTTACGATAAACCCGTCCTGATAATTGTCGGCCCGTTTCTGCTGTTGGCATTCGCGGGCCTCCTTATGATGTGAATTTTTCAGTTTTTTCAGTGAATCCTGATCAACATACAGATCAAACTACAGTGTCGGTCGAAGGCGTTACGTTCACTTATCATGGCGCCGACCGCCGCGCGCTTCGAGGCGTGAGCTTTGCGCAGGCGGCGGGCGAAATGATCGGCGTGATGGGAGCGTCGGGCGCCGGCAAATCCACACTGGCGAAGTGCCTCAATCGGATCGTCCCGGAATTCGAGGACGGCGATTTTCATGGCGCGATTAGCATCGCGGGCGAGCCGCTCGCGCATCTTCGGGTCTGCGACGTCGCGCCGAAGGTCGGCATGGTCTTTCAGGATTTCGAATCGCAGTTGTTTTCGACCAACGTCGCGCACGAAGTCGCGTTCGCGATGGAGCAAGTCGGCATGGACCGCGCCGAGATGGACCGGAGAATCATGCCGGCGCTGGAGGCGGTCGGGTTGCGCGGCTTCGAGCATCGCGATCCCATGTCGCTCTCGGGCGGCGAGAAGCAGCGGCTTGCGATCGCGTCGGTGCTGGCGTTGCGCCCGTCGGTGATCGTGCTCGACGAGCCGACCACCGATCTCGATCCGGAGGGCAGGGCGGAGGTCTTCGAGTTAATCGCCAAGCTTCGCGCGCAAGGCTTGAGCCTCATTGTGATCGAGCACGAATCCGAGGAGTTGCGCGCCGCGGACAGGATAATCGTTCTGCGCGAGGGCGAGATCGCCGCTGACGGTCCCCCGGCCGAGGTGTTCGCGCGCACCGAACTGCTCAGGGATTGCGGCGTGCGTCCGCCGGGGTTGGGCCATGCACTCGAGATGCTGGGAATCGAGGCGCAGGCGAAGAGTGTCGCTCAGGCTTTCGAAGAAATCATTCGAGCCTATCCGCGTCTCGCAAAAACTTTGATCGAGAACACAGTCGAATCTCGTCCGCAGACTCCGGCAGCGGCCGGGCCCGCATTCATCGGAATCGAGAATGTGAGCTTCAGCTACGCGGGCGGCCCGCGCGTGCTCGATTCGATCGATCTCAAAGTCGAAGCCGGAGAATTTCTTGCGATCGTCGGACAAAACGGTTCCGGCAAAACTACCCTGGCGAAGCATATTGTCGGTCTGCTCCATCCGGCGTCGGGCTGCGTGACGATCGACGGCAAGGATCGCGCGCAGATGCGTCCGGCGGAGACGGCGCGCGAAGCCGCGTACGTTTTCCAGAATCCGGATCATCAGATTTTCGCCGCGACGGTTGAAGATGAAGTCGCGTTCGGCCCGCGCAACTTCGGGCTGGCAGATGACGAGATTCGGCGGCGATGCGACGAGGCGCTCGAGGCGGTGGGCCTGCAGAACGAGCGCCAGAGCGACCCGTTCCTGCTGAGCAAGGGCGAGCGCCAGCGCCTGGCGGTCGCGAGCGTGCTGGTGCTGCGGCCGCGGATGCTGATACTCGACGAGCCGACCACAGGGCTCGACCATCGCGAGCAGCTTCGGATGATGGCGCTGGTGCGCGACCTCAACCGCGCCGGAATCGCGATCGTGATCATCACGCATACGCCGTGGCTGGTCGCGGAGTATGCGCGGCGGGTCGTGCTGATGCGCAAGGGCGCGAAAATTTTCGACGGCGGCGTGCGCGAGTTCTTCATGCAGGACGAGTTGCTGCGATCGTCGTCGTTCCGGGCGCCGGAAATTACCGAGCTGAGCCGCCGGTTCGGCACGCTCGCGCTTAACACCGAAGAATTCGTCGCGTGGGTGAAGGGAGTGAACGAGCGCGCCTGATGCCTATCTATCTGTACATCGATCGCGGCACGTTCGTTCATCGGTTGCATCCGACGGTCAAGGTGTTCGCGCTGTTCGTGATGTTCTGGTCGGTGTACTGGGTGGACAATCCGATCGCACTCTTGCCGGTCGGACTGGTCATGCTGTGGATCGCACAGCTTACCGATTCGTGGCCGAATTTTTATCGCCTGCGCTGGTTGTTCGCGATCCTGGTTTTCACCACGACGATCGCGTGGATGGTTTTTTACCGGCGCGGTGCGGTGTTGGTGAACGTGCCGGTCTTTCACGTCAGCAAGCTGTCGCTGGTGTTTGGTCTGGGGCGCGGGATCAAGCTGGCCGAGCTGCTGGCGGCGTCGGTGCTGTTTCTTTCGACCACCAAGATCGAGGAGTTCACTTACGGACTGCAGCGAATGCGGGTGCCGTATCGCGTGAGCTTCGCGATCTCACTGTCTTTTCGGCTGGTGCCGCTTTTTATCGACTCGGCCGTGACGATCGTCGATGCGCAGCGGCTGCGCGGCTACGACTTCAACCAGGGCGGGCCGCTCGAGCGCGTGCGGCGTTACGTGCCGGTCGTGATCCCCGTGTTCATGGGCGCGCTGCGCAAGGCGAATAACATGGCGATGGCTCTGGAAGCGCGCGGTTTCGGATTCAGCCACGAGCCGACGACGTTTATCGAGTACCCGGTGACGACTGCGGACGTAATGGCGTTCGCGTTCCTGATCGGGCTCGGCGCGCTATACTTCATGCTCTACTTCACGGGGCTGGGCGGAATCGGGCCCGTGAAGTAGCGTAGAACGTGGCCGATGCGTACTATCGGCCAACCAATCGAACATAACGCAGGGAACGGTGATGAGCGTCAAATCAGAGTTTCTGAAAAAACCGATCGAACACGTCGATATCACGCGCGACAGCGTCGTGCCGATTGTCGAGGCGATGGGACAGATGGCTTACAGCGCCCGCGACCTGCATCGCGCGGCCACGATTTACGATCGCATGCTGCGGGATCGCGACTGCGGCGTGATCCTGTGCCTTGCGGGATCGCTTATCAGCGCCGGGCTCAAGCGCGTCTTCGCCGACATGATTCGCAATCACATGGTCGATGCGATCGTCAGCACCGGCGCGAATATCGTCGATCAGGATTTTTTCGAGGCGCTCGGCTTCAAGCATTGGATGGCTGAGGATCGCTTCAAGTACGGACTCGACGACGACAAGCTGCGCGAAATGCATATCGATCGGATCTACGACACGCTTATAGACGAAGACGAACTGCGCGTGTGCGACGAGACGATTCACAAGATCACCGACAGCCTGGAGCCGCGGCCGTATTCGTCGCGCGAGTTCGTCGGCGAGATGGGCAAGTACCTGGCCGAGACCGGCGCGAAGAGCGGCGCCAGTATCGTGCTCGAGGCGTTTCGCGAAGAGGTCCCGATTTTCTGTCCGGCTTTCAGCGATTGCTCGGCAGGATTCGGACTGGTGGCGCATCAGGCGGCGCGACACGGCAAGGCCAAGGTCTCGATCGACAGCGCCAAGGATTTTTACGAACTGACGCGGCTCAAGGTGAAGAACGAAAGCACCGGGCTGTTCATGATTGGCGGCGGAGTGCCGAAAAACTTCGCGCAGGATATCGTGGTCGCGGCCGAAGTGCTGGGGCATGACGTGCCCATGCACAAGTATGCGATTCAGATAACAGTCGCCGACGTGCGCGACGGCGCGCTGTCAGGCAGCACGCTCAAAGAGGCAAGCAGCTGGGGCAAGGTCGATACGACGTACGAGCAGATGGTGTATTGCGAGGCGACGATCGCAGTGCCGCTGATAGTCGGCTACGCGTACCACAAGCGCGGCTGGGAAGGGCGCACGTCGCGCAAGTGGAGCTCGGCGCTGGATAGGGACAAGGTGTAAGAGGGGAAGGGGAAATCACTTAATTTAATGCGGAACCCACCGTGGGTTCCGCACCTCCTTGGGCAGGGGTGACCCCTGCACCCAGTACTAAGAGAGAAGATGCGGGACTTCGTCCCTGTTAGAACTTAGAGAGCAAGCCGATTTTGCGCGCGCAGGTGGAGCGTGCTAATTAATGCGGGCTCATTTCGGCGCGTTTTTTCAGAAGGATTATGCGATGTTGTTCGTGATTATCGGTCATGATGGACCCGACGGCGCTGCGTTGCGGCCGAAGGTGCGGCCGGCGCATCTCGAGAATCTGCGGCCGCTGGTAAAGGCCGGCAAGGTGAAAATCTCGGGGCCGTTCACCGACGGCAGCGGCAGTCTTATCATCGTTGATATGGGCAGCGAGGCGGAGGCGCGCGCGTTTGCGAACAGCGATCCTTACATGACGAGTGGAGTGTTCGCGAGCGTCGAGGTGAAGCCCTTTCGGCAGGTGTTCCCGGAGTAGGTTTCAGCGATCGCAGATGGAGTATCGATGGCGGGAGCTTTATCCAGTCTAAAGATCGTTGAAGTCGGCGAGCTGGTGTCGGCGCCGTATTGTAGCAAGCTGCTGGCGGACATGGGGGCCGAGGTCGTCAAGGTCGAGAGGCCGGGCGTCGGAGATCGGGCGCGGACGCGCGGACCGTTTCCGAAAGACGAACCGAATCCAGAAACCAGCGGGCTGTTTCTCTATCTCAATACCAACAAGCGCGGAGTCACGCTCGATATCACCAAGCCCGAGGGCTTCGAGATTCTGGAGAGGCTGGTCGCCGGCGCCGACATCCTGATTCACAACGTCACGCCGCCCGAGATGGATCGCGTCGGGCTTACGTACGAGCAGATGCGGCGCGCGAATCCGAAATTGATCATGACGTCGATACTGCCGTTCGGGTTGACGGGTCCGTATCGCGACTATCGCGCCGAAGACCTGACGATATGGTGCGCGGGCGGCGTGTGCGTGCTGAACGGCGGCGGACCGGAGCATCCGGAGTTGCCACCGCTCAAGACCGCGGGGCATCAGGCCGGCTACCAGGGCGGAGTGCATGGCGCGACCGCGACGATCGCCGCCGCGTTCGCGCAACTGCGCGACGGCGCGGGGCAGCATATCGAGGTGTCGGTGCAGGAATCGATCGCGTCGATCCTCGAGATGACGTTCGAGTATTGGCCGTACATGAAGATGATCGCCACGCGGCTCGGACAGAAGCCCCTGCAGCCGGTCGAGACGATGCAGTGCAAGGACGGGTACATCTACCTGTGCTGCATCGAAGAGCACCAGTGGCGCAATTTCGTTGAAATCATGGGAAATCCCGAATGGGCGGAGATGGAGATCTTCAAGGATCGGCTGGTGCGCGCGCTCAACTGGGACGCGCTCAGGCCGATGCTTGAAGAATGGGTCAGCCAGCAGACGGTGCTCGATTTGTATCTCAAGGCGCAGGCAAAGCGCGTGCCGTTTGCACCGGTGTCGACGATGGGCGATCTGCTCAACTCGGAGCATCTGAAGGCGCGCGGATTTTTCGTCGAGATCGCGCAGCCCGTCGCTGGGACGCATAAGTATCCGGGCGCGCCGCTGAAGTACGCGCGCACGCCGTGGGAAATTCGGCGGCCCGCGCCGACGCTTGGACAGGACAACGCCGAAGTATTCGGCAAGCTCGGGCTTGCGCAGGCGCGACTCGACGAACTCAAGCGCAAGGGTGTGATTTAGCGATGGCGAAGCCTCCTCTGTCGGGAATTCGAGTTTGCGATTTCACGTGGGTCTGGGCGGGACCGTACTGCACCCTGCAATTGGCGCATCTTGGGGCCGAAGTGATCAGAATCGAGACCTCGACGCGTCCGTGCGTGACTCGAATGCTGCCGCCGTGGCCGGACGGCGTGTTCAAAAGCCTCAACCAGTCCGGCTACTTCAATCAATACAACCAGGGCAAGAAGTCGCTGTCGCTGAATTTCAAGCATCCGGAGGCGAAGGAGGCGGCGTGGCGGTTGATCAAGCAGAGCGACGTCGTGATTAACAACTTCGCAGCGGGCGTGCTCGAGAAGATGGGATTCGGCTACGAAGAAGTGAAGAAGGTAAATCCCAATGTAGTAATGATTACTCTGTCGGGTTACGGCGACACGGGACCGTATAGTCAGTACGTTGCGTACGGGCCGGCGCAGGTCCCGCTGTCGGGGCTGTCGGCGCTAACTGGCTATAAAGGATTTCCGCCGATGCATTCGGGATTCAGCTACGCGGACCCCAACGCGGGAGTGCATGGCGCGTTCGCAGTGATCGCCGCGCTGTTCCATCGCGCGAAAACGGGCGAGGGACAATATATCGACATGAGCCAGTGGGAATGCGCGATGGACCTTCTGGCAGAGGGGATTTTGGAATACACGATGAACGGGCGCGAGCCGGAACGAATCGGGAATCGCGATCCTTTGATGGCGCCGCACGGGATTTTCAAGTGCGTCGATCTGCCGGAGAAGATCCTCGACGTCACGATCGATCAATGGGTCGCGATAGTATGTGCGGACGACGCGGAGTGGGCGCGACTGGCTAGAGCAATAGGTAAGCCGGAACTAGCCAGTGATGCCCGTTTCGCGACGCTCGCGGCGCGCAAGCGGAACGAAGACGAGCTCGAAGCAATAGTCAGTGCATGGACGGCGACGCGAAAAGTGTCTTATGTCGTCGAGACGCTGCAGGCGGCGGGAGTCGCGGCGGGAGCTTGCGCCGATAGCAAGTACCTATCAGAGGATCCGCATCTTAACCAGCGCGAATACTTCGTCTATCGCGAGCATCCGGAAGTGGGAAAGCGGCAGCATTGCGGAATCCCGTGGCGGATGAGCGGGACGCCGTGCGAAGTGAAGGCGGCGGCGC
The DNA here is from genome assembly GCA_963805315.1 of uncultured delta proteobacterium. Taxonomy (GTDB): domain Bacteria; phylum Desulfobacterota; class Binatia; order Binatales; family Binataceae; genus Binatus. Next base: position 75,560 of record CAWDTQ010000010.1, on the reverse strand, counting down.
CGGTGCTCGGGCAGCATACTGATGAGGTGATGACGGGGCTGCTCGGATACAGCGCGGCGGAGGTCGAGGCGATGAGATCGAAGGGGGCGTTGGATTAGAAAGGAACCTAATTTAGTAACCCGCCGTGGGTTCCACACTCCTTGGGCAGGGGTGACACCCTGCGACCCAAGTGTTAAGCAAGATGCGGACGTTGAAAGTTTTGATCGATGGGCTGGCGTTTCCTGAGGGGCCGCGATGGCGTGAGGGGAAGTTTTATTTCTCCGACATGCATGCGCATCAGGTGGTCGCGGTCGATATGGCAGGCAAGCGCGAGGTCGTTTGCGAAGTGCCGGGGCGTCCGTCGGGGCTTGGATGGTTGCCGGATGGACGGATGCTTGTCGTATCGATGACGGATCGGAAGCTGATGCGTCTGGATCGCGACGGGCTGAAGACGGCCGCGGATTTGAGCAAGCTTGCGCCGTTCGATTGCAACGACATGGTGGTCGATGCACGCGGGCGCGCCTACGTCGGCAACTTTGGATTCGATCTGCACAAGGGCGAGACGCCGCGCGGGACGACGCTGGTGATGGCCGGGCCGGACGGCGTTGCGCGCGTGGTGGCCGACGAAATGATGTTCCCCAACGGGATGGTGATCACGCCAGATGGGAAGACGCTGATCGTCGGCGAGACGTTTGGGCGGCGATTGACGGCGTTCGATATCGGCGCGGATGGATCGCTCGCGAATCGGCGCGTGTGGGCCGATCTCGGAAACAGTCTGCCCGACGGAATTTGCCTGGACGCCGAGAATGCAATCTGGGTGGCGTGCCCGACGGCGTCTGAAGTGATTCGGGTGAAGCAGGGCGGCGAGGTGGTCGAGCGGATCAAGGTGGAGACGGACGCGTTCGCGTGCATGCTCGGCGGTCCTGACGGGCGGACGCTATTCGTCGCGACGGCGCCGAATTCCGATCCTGAGAAGTGTCGCGTGACGCGAGGCGGAAGAATCGAAACTACGCAAGTCGAGGTGCCGCGGGCTGGATTGGCCGTGAGCGCGAAGAACCCTCTCCCGCTATAGGAGAGGAGGCCAGTTCCCTCTCGCGCAACTAAGCGGGCGAGGGCTAATAAGGTCCTCAGGGATACGAAGAAGACTGGCGTGAGCGGGGGCTGCATGGCGTAATGATTGGTGATGGGCGTTAACGGTCACGGCGAGAATTTTTGCGCGCGGCGCAAGCGCATGATGGAGGCGATCGCGCCGGGCGCGACTGCGATCATGCCGAGCGCGCCGGTGGCGGTGAGATCGGGCGACGTCGAGTTCGTTTATCGGCAAGACAGCGACTTCTACTACCTGACGGGTTTCGCGGAGCCGGAATCGGTGGCGGTGCTCTCGCCGGGGCATCCCGACGGCGAGTTCGTGATGTTCGTGCGGCCGCGCGACAAGGAGCGCGAGACGTGGACGGGCAGACGCGCGGGAATCGAGGGCGCGATGGTCGAGTACGGCGCGGACAAGGCCTACGTGATCGACGAACTGGAAAAGATTTTGCCGCGCTATCTCGAAAAGAGCGACCGCGTGCATTACCCGCTCGGGCTGAACGAGAAGATGGATGAGCGGGTGATGAAACTGATTCGATGGGCGCAGACGATGCGGCCGCGAATCGGCGTGGGACCGTCGTCGATAATCGATCCGCGCGACATATTCCACGAGGCGCGGCTGAAGAAGGAGCCGGCGGAGCTCGAGGCGATGCGGCGCGCGATGGCGATTTCGGCGGACGCGCACAAGCGCGCGATGATGAAGGCGCGCGGCGGGATGCGCGAGTGGCAGATCGAGGCGGAGGTCGATTACGCGTTTCGCTCGCAGGGCGCGACGGGCCCCAGCTATCCGTCGATCATCGCGTCGGGACCCAACGCGGCGACGCTGCACTACATCAGCAACGATCGCGAGATGCGCACGGGCGAGCTGCTCCTGATCGACGCCGGCGCGGAGTACGATTTTTACGCGGCGGATATCACGCGCACGTCGCCGATTGGCGCGCGCTTCACGGGCCTGCAGCGGAGTATGTACGAGGTCGTGCTCGACGCGCAGCTCAAGGCGATCGACGTGATCAAGCCGGGAGCGCATTTGACGACGTGCACGAAGTTGCTCTGCGCGTGCTGGTTGACGGCATGCGCCAGCTGGGAATCCTGCAGGGATCGGCCGAGGAGATTATCGAGAAGGCGGCGTATCGGCGCTATTACATGCATCGCACGAGTCACTGGCTTGGCATGGACGTGCATGACGTGGGGCTTTACCGGGTGAACGGCGCGTCGCGAGTGCTCGAGCCCGGGATGGTGCTCACAGTCGAGCCGGGATTGTATATCGCTCCGGACGACGATGAAGTTGCTGACAGTTTTCGCGGAGTGGGGATTCGAATCGAGGACGACGTGCTGGTGACGGAAGACGGTCACGAAGTGATGACCGCGGCGACGCCGAAGTCGATAGCGGATGTCGAAGCGCTGACGGCGCAGTAGCCATTCAAAACCACTGCCTCGCACGGCACGTGGTGTGGTCGGCTTCGCAAGACGACGTGCAATTGGTCTATTTCATTTCGGCAATGAATTCGTCATTGCCATGTAGTTCGCAAACCTGGTAGTTGCGATTGCATTTGTACTGGCATTTGGTCTGCGCGTAGTCGCATCGATCGGCGCATCCCGCGGCGAGCAGGGACGCGACCGCGACAGCGGCTGAGAAATATTTTCGCGCGCACGACTGAGTGATGGCGCGAGCGGGTGGACGTTACAGTTCGAGCGCGCTGGCACTGCCGACGATGGTCTTGGCGCCATCGGCTTTGTCGCACAAGACCTCGACCTCGGCGCGAGTGCGGATGCCTTCGGGGTGGCGCTCGACGATAAGACCTTTTGGACCGGTGACATCGTTGCCCCACAGCACGTTGACCAGCCGCAGATCCATCCTGCCGCCATAGAGGAAGCCGACTCCGAAACGCTTTGTCATCATTTCGGCGACGAGACAAACCGAGAGCATCCCTTGCACGACGATTTCAGGAAATCCCAGCTCGACGGCTTTCTGCCTATCGTTATGGTAATTGCGGACAGGCCCTGAAAAAGCCATGCACATGGCTTCGGTGATTTTGCGCATCGGAGAGTCGATGGGATCGCCGCCGCGCTCGCCGATTTTGAACGAGCGTGACGTGTCTTTCTCGCGCGCGCGATCGACGACGAAACCCTGCTTGGTCTGTTCGGGCAGCAGGAAGCTCTGATGGGTGCGGCTGCGCGAGACGATTTGTCCCGACGCGTTGCCGACCAGGACTTCGTTGACGACGTACTCGCGATCGCGCTTGACGTAGCGGTCGACGATGACGGCGCGAGTTGTGAGCCGATCGCCAACCATCACGGGCGCGAACAGGCTCCACTCCTGACGGGCGTGAAGGTTGCCGTAGATGTTCGGCAGATACCATCCGAGCGTGGCGTAAACGGCGCTGTGGAGAATCAGCGCGGGAGCGACGGGACCGCCGAGCGGAGACGGGCCGCGGTACCATGGATTGTCGTCACCGGTGCCGGCGATGTAGGTGGCGATCAAATCGGGCGTGATGTCGTAGGTGTTGCCGCCGAAGTCACGGCCTACGTACACCTCTTTGCGGTCGAAAATCTCGTTGGCCATGGCGGTGTCCTGCGCGCGCGCTAGTTTTTCTGCTTGGTTTTGATGCGTTCGTTGAATTTGGCGGCGTCGATCACGGCGCGTCGATGGGTCCCGGAACCAATCTGCTCGACGTCGTCGAAGGCGCGCACGGCGAACTCGAGTCGGCGGCCTTCGACCTTGGTGACTTCAGCTTCGGCGCGAGCGCGATGGCCCGGCGGAGTCGCGGCGGTGTGACTGACTTCGATCGACATGCCGACCGAGCTTTCGCCCGCGTCGAGAAACGGCTTGATCGCCTCGATTGCGGCCTGCTCCATCATCGCAACCATCGTGGGCGTGGACAGAACGGCGGCGAGCGACGCGTCGAGATGGCTGGCGAGGTCGGGGGCGGCGACTGTCTTGGAGTGGGTTCCCGTGGCGCCGATTGGAATTGGTTTCATGGCTATAGCACCGCGGTCAATATGTTAATGGAAAGGATGATACAGACCGCCATTCCGAAGGTGAAAAAAATCGTGCGCCATGGTTGCAAGCCGAGCAGGAACATAATCGTGTGAAAAATCCGCGCGACGACGAAGATGGTGAAGTAGATGAACGCGCCTCCCGGCCAGAGTCCGAGCGTCACGTAGATCAAGCCGAGGAACAGAAACATCGGAATGTTCTCCAAGTCGTTGCGCCACGCGTTGGAGGCGCGCTTGACGATCGGCGCTTCTTCCTGCGCAGGCGACGCGTGCGCGAAGAACTCCGCGTCTTCAGGGGTCACAAAGGTTTTCGTGCCCAGGCGGCCGAAAGCCTGGACGACCGAGATCGAGGCCATCTTGAAAAACAGAATGACGGTTATCAGCGCGTAGAACTGGTATTCGGTCATTGGCGGCTATCTCCTGAGGCCCATTGCGTCGAGTTTCCTGGCGACCCATTCGACGCGATCGTTGCCCCAGAACGGTTCGCCGTCGACGATGAACGTAGGCACGCCGAAGACACCGTCACGATCGCCGGCGGCGAAGGCCTCGGTTAATTCGCGGGGTCCGTCGTGAGCCGCGTAGCGTTTGAAGGCGTCGGCGTCGAGGCCGGTTTCCTTCATCACGGCGGCGAGCGCGGCGGCGTTTTCAAGGTCGAGCTCGCGTTTAAAGAAGCGCTCGAAGACGCGGTCGGAGTAGGGGCGGAAGAGGCCGTGCTTGTCGGCAAACAAGCCGGACATGAGCGAGAGTTTCGAGTCAAAGATCTTTTGCGGGCCGCGGATGATTATGCCGCGCGCGTTCGCGTAGCGACGGGCGTCGAGGTAGAGGTAGCGGACTTTGCGCCATTCGCGCTCGGGGCGCTCGTCGAGATCGCCACCGAAGGCGCCGCGGATGTTGAGTTCATGCGGGATGTAATGCAAACGGACGCGATGCGATTCCATCAGGGCGTACGCGGGGTCCATCGCGAGGTACGTGAAAGGACTTTTGTAGTCGTAGTAGAGCTTGATGGTCAGGAGCGCGTCGGCCATGGGTGAGGATTTAGCATCACGGAGGGAAGACAGAAAGGACGGGCCAAGCGCGGATTGTCTGAGCGAGTCGATGCTTGATTGCGGTGTTCATCCGCTGCCTTGTCGCCAAGCGTGAAGAAGGCGGTGGCGAGATCACGCGGCAATTAACGACCGAAACGCATCTCGTGTCGAGCATCTTGTGGTATTTCCTCCGGAGTGGTCATTGCATCGTTGATTTCGAACCACGAAACAGGCTCTCCGGTTTCGAGCTTTTTGATGACTCGCGTTGCTCGCCTCGCCTGAATATCGCAAAGCAGCGTGAGCCAGTTTTCATCTTCGCTTCCCAGGTTATTGCGCCACTTCTCATCGTCGAGCGCCCTTGCTTGCTCCAACCTCTTCACCAACTGGGCCCTCATCTCAGGCGAGAGATGCTTTGGCGGAACGAATAGCGCGGCTGATACCTCAGATTCTGGAACATTCGAATGTTCGTTCAAATCACGGATTGCCGATTCCGCCTTCGCGGCTTGCGCAAGGTAGTCTTCTTCTGCGATGGGGCCCAAGGAAATATCCTTCGAGTCATCGAGATCGGTTTGCCTCGCCTGTTGTAGCTGCTCAATCACTTGCACTCGCTCTTGAGGCGTCACGACCGCGAAATCTTTACTTGCGCACGATGAGAGTCCGAATGAAGAAAACGCGAGCACTATCGATACGGGAATAAAATCGAAGGTGTGCAATCTCAGACTATGAATTTAATCATTGCTTCATCACCCCGCCGCTGCACGTTCACGGTCGGGGTTTGCACTCGCAGGACGGCTCGCGCCGATAGTCTCAGCCGGCCGCTAGCGCTGTGCCGAAGGCATCAGGTGCCGCGCGCGGCTTCTTCCATGCCGAGAGATCGATCGACAGCAGTTCCTCGAGCGCTTCGACTTCGGGGCGGTAGCGCTCGCGCAGACGCTCATCCTGATCCTGCGTCAGGCGGACGAACGGCTCGCCGCGCCCGCGACAAAATTCCCACACTCCGGTGCGCTCGAGCAGGTCGATCGTGCGGTATGCCTGGCGGGCTTGCAGCCAGTTCATCGCGCGGGTGGCTCGTCGCGCGAGCCGGTAGTTTTTCGGGGCGCGATCGAACGAGTTGACGTTGTCGCCGACTTGCGGGCGATCCGCAAGCGCGATTCGTTCCACGCCCATGAAGTCGGTCACCTGATTCAGATACTGCTGCGGGTTGGCGCGCAGCTCGTCGTAGATCGTCACCAGCACGTTCTCGCGGCCGAAGGTCTTAAGTTGCTCACTTGTAGCAAAACAGGAAGGCTTTTCAGAGGGGAGAACCGACTACTCGGTGCCGGCGTTGCGTTTCAGATATTCGAGGATCGAGTCGCGCTCTTCGGAGGTTAGCGCGGGCTGCCCGGCGGCCTGGATTTTAACTTCCATCATCGTGACCTGCGTGTCCCACATCGCGGCCGTCATTTCATGCGGATTGTATGGCACGTGGCAATTGCCGCATCGACTGACGTAGAGCTGAGCGCCGGGGCTGGTCGCGTCGGGGAGCGAAGCGGGTTTGCATCCTGAGGTGAGGACGGCGATGGTTGCGACCGCGAAAACGGCGCGCTGAATTTTGCTAGCCGCTCGGGATGCGCGCATCGGGGAAGCGGATTGCAAGCTGATGGCGGATGGAGCCGATAAGCGCGCGGCGGTCATTTTGGTCAAGCGTTACCTTTCGTTCGGACTCGGGACGCAACCAGATTGGTCCGCGCCGCAGTTCGTCGCTTTCGTTTTTATCGCGCGGGAGCAGATGCCAATGCACGTGCGGCTCCGAATTGCCGAGGCATTCGTAGTTCATCTTCCACGGTTTGACGACGGCGGCGATAGCCTCGGCCGCCAGGCGCATCTCTTCGAACAGCAAGTGGGCGGCGTCGGCGGGCATCAGGTAGAGCTCGGTCGCATGAAGCTTCGCGAACAGCACGCAGTAGCCGCGATAGAATTGCTGATCGCCGAGGATCACGTAGCTGCCCTTAAGCTCCGCGACAAAGTCGGGGAACCTGTCGGCCTTGATGCGATCGATCATCGCGCAGATTCCGCAGGCCGGATTTCGTGTCATGCGGGATCCTCGGACTGCACCTCGACGAGCTTGATGCTCGCGCCCTTGAGCATCTCGGCTACGGTGTGGAGCTTGTACGGTCGCGCGTAGTAGACGGTGCGGACGCCGGTGTTGATGAGCACCTTGAGGCAGTGGATGCACGGCGTGTGAGTGACGTAGATGTCGGCGTCGCGGATGGCGACGCCATTGCGAGCCGCTTGCGAGATCGCGTTGATCTCGGCGTGGATGGTGCGGTAGCAATTCTGCTCGGTTTCGCCGTCGGGCGTGCGCGATTCGTAAATGAGGCATCCGACTTCGGTGCAATGCGGCAATCCTGCGGGCGAGCCGTTGTAGCCGGTGGCGAGGATGCTGCGGTCGCGAACGATGACGGCGCCGACCTTGGCGCGCAGGCAGGTCGAGCGCTCGGCGACCTCGCGCGTGATCGTCATGAAGTAATTGTCCCAGCTTGGGCGATGGGACTTGGTCGGCGGATTCGGCTTATTGCTCGGGCTTTGAGCCAATGCGGTTCCCTCGAACCAGATCTATCAGATCGTGCTCAGATTCGGACGCGGCGGATTTGCCGGAGCATCTCGTCGTAGTGCGGCACATGATGCATGATTTCCTGCGAGTGACTGCTCTCCGGCGTCGGGAGCGGCGCCTCGGGCTGCACGAACGACAGCGGCACCGGGCTGAACGTCACAATGAACAGTGCGACAGTCGCCCACGCGGCGAGAGCGCGGCGCGGATTCAGCGGAGTGTCGCGATCGATTGTCGACGGGTGTCCCAACCCCAGCGCCACCGACAGGACTGCCCACACCAGCCAGCCGCCCCAGAAACTCTGCCCGAGTGCCAGCGGCACCAACACCATGAGCACGCACGAGACGACGAACAGCATCGAGATCGTGCGATGACGGCGCGGGAAGAGCGCATAGGTCACGTGGCCGCCGTCGAGCTGTCCGACGGGCAGCAGATTCAACGTGGTCACGAACAGCCCGAGCCATCCCGCGAACGCGATCGGGCTAAGGTTCACGTTGACGGTCGAAGGATCGACGCCCAGCACCAGGTGCGAGAGGCCGAGGAACAGGAGCGAGTTGCCGAGTTCGAGGCCACCGGCGGATTTGTCGAGCGGGGTCACGTCGGAGAGATAGAGGCCGATGATGACGGCGGGTATCGCGAGCATCACGCCCGCCCACGGGCCGGCGGCGCCAATGTCGAACATCACGCGGCGAGTGCGCGCGGGCGCTCGCATCCGGATGAACGCGCCGAAGGTGCCGATAATGAAAATCGACGGCGGCGCGGGTATGAAGTAGGGCAGCGAGGTGTCGACGTTGTGGTAACGCGAGGTCAGATAGTGGCCCATCTCGTGCGCGAACAGAATCATCATGAGAGGGATCGAGAACGAGAGGCCCGAGCGCAGCGCCACGACGGCATGAAATGGATGGAGGAACGAAACGTCCTCGCCGTTCATGTACGCGCCGGCGGTGGTGGTGGTCAGGAGAGTCAGCAAAAAGAGCGCGACATTCAGCGGCGGTATTCGCGGCGCGTCGAGCGCGCGATCGGCCGGCTCAGCCGGCGCGCTGTAGCGCGGAATTTCGGTAAGGACTGTGGGAGTGTCCTTGTGGGTGATTATTTCATCCATGATTAAGTGCGGCCTGCCACCGCAGCCAGCGATACCGATGAGCCTGGTCCGGCGGCGAAGTGCGCGGCGGCGTTGCCGTCGCGAACCGCGACTTCGAGCAGGTCAAAGCTTCCGAATGTTGCGAGAGGTGCACCTTTGGGCGCGTCAGCATAAGCGTTATGTATTCGCACGGCCGCGCCACCTTCGATCCTAACTGAAAGGGATTTGTGGCGAAAGCGAGCGCCGAACTGCTCGACCGAGCGGCGATCTATGTTGCTCACCAGGTTGCCGAAGCCGTCGACGTAGATCACTTCACCGCGCACCTCGCGCGACGCTGCCACGGGTCGCGGGATGTCGAGGCGGACGATTGAGGTCGCGCGCATCGCGGGTCCCAGCGCGGAAATCGACGTGCCACGCCAGAGATACGCGGCGGCGGGCGCGAAGATGTCGCGGCCGTGGAAAGTCGAACTCACGCTGGATAGACGATGGCGGGGCGACGTAAGTTTCACGATTTTCGCGATGCCGGCTTCTTTTGCGGCGAGCCACAACAGGCCGTTGTCGGGTCCGACGAAGCGGGCGCCGGCGCGAGTCTCGATGGCAATCGGCGCGCGCGCGGCGCCGACGCCGGGATCGACGACGGCGAGAAAAACGGTGCGCGGCGGGAAATAGCGCCAGGATTCGCGCAGAGCGATCGCACCCGCGACGATGGACTGTGCGGGGATGCCGTGAGTGATGTCGATAACGGTGGCTCTAGGAGCGATCGACGCGATGACGCCCTTCATCGCACCGACATAATGGTCGCGGTAGCCGAAGTCGGTTATGATGGCGAGCGGAAAGGGGTTTCGTACGAGCGCCGGCATCGCGAATAGTAGAGCGTGAAACATCGGCGACGCGCAATTTCCCAAAAACGACACATCAGGCGTTCGACAGATCAATGAAGCGCGACTCAAAGTTGAGCGGTTGGCGAGGACAGGCGGGGGCGGTGCTGCTGTTGGCGGTCGCAGTCGGCACGATACTGCGATTTTTCCGCCTCGGGGCGCGCGAGCTGTCGATTGACGAGTCGCTCTCATGGGCCGAATCGGCAGGGCGAACCGTGGCCGATGTGTTGCGGATCCAGCATGGGCTGGATTCGGGCAAATTTCCGATTTACGAAATTGCGCAACACGAATGGATGCGGGTTTTCGGTGAGAGCGAAGCGGCGATGCGGGCGTTGTCGGCGCTAATCGGGTCGCTGTCGATCGCACTGGTGTTCATCATTGGGATTGAAGTGATGTTGGCGGCGACGCCCACCCGGTCGGACGTGAGCGACAAGGGTCGCGTCTACATAGTGGCGGCGGTTTGCGCGTTGCTGTTTGCGGTCGGGCTGCCGTCGGTCGAGATCGCGCGCCAGGCGAGAATGTATTCGATGATGCAGGCGTGGATTCTCGCGCAGGTGATCTTCCTGTTCCGCGCGCGGCGGCTTGGAGGCCTCGCCAACTACGCCGGTCTCACAATTTTTTCAGCGATCGCCGTCGCCACCAACTTTACCGCGGTGCTGGTGATGGCGGCGGAGGCGATTTGGCTCATCTACCTGTACCTGACGAACACGCGCAGTGACGAACAACGGCGAAGCGCGACTCCATGGCTGATGGCGGGAGCACTGCTGGCCGCGATGTTGTTGCTGCTGCCGTTCTTTGCCGCGCTGGAGTACGGAGTCGAGGGCGTGAAGCGGGGCGACTACGGCTGGATCGCGCGGCCGGGGCCGTGGGAGCCATTCGCCACGTTCGAAAGCGGACTTGGCAGCTGGCCGTTTCCGCTGTTCGCGCTGTTTGCGATCGTCGGCGGAGTTCGGTTGTGGCGGTCGCATCGGGATGAAGCAGTACTGCTGATCCTCTGGATCGGGCTGCCGCCGATCGTTCTGTTCGCCGGATCGTACATAGTCACTCCGATGCTGGTGACGCGCTACCTGATTTCGTCTTTCGTTCCGGTGTTCATACTCACTGCAATAGGCATTGAGACTTTACCGTCGCGAAACTTTCGTGCGGCCGCTGTAATCGCAATAGTAAGTCTTTCAATACTGCGAGTGTCGTCGGATTTGAGGCCGGGGGACCATCGATGGCGCGATGCGTGCGAAATGGCGCTGGCTAATTCCGGTCCGGAACGGCGCGTCGGCGTCAGCGGCGAGTACTACCTGGTTAGCTACTACATTCCCGCATCGCAGCGCGACGGCGTTCAGGTGGTTCGACTTTCAGCGCCGGGAGCCGGAAACGAAGCCCCGCGGATTGCGATCGTTGGATCGACCGCGGGACCCGCGCAGGCCGCTGAAATTCGCCGGGAGTATCCAGTGGTCGTGGCCACGTTCAAGAATGTGACCGTATTGTCGCGTCTTCTGGCGCCTGCGCGGAACAATTGAGCCGGCTAATCGCGCGGCGCGACCGAGACGTAGCGGTTGGCGCGTTCATAGAAGCGCCATCGCTTGGATGCCCAATGGCCGGCGTAGTCAACGTTGATCCTCGGCGATCGGACGATTCGTCCGACCGGGAGTTCGCAGTGCTCGAGGTAGAGCCGCCCGCCGCATAGATCGCGACCGTAGTCGGCACCCGTAATAGCCAGTGCATTAGTCAGTTTGCCGGGGCCATTAGTCAGTTCGCGCGAGTCCGGCGGCTTGCGCCGCCGCCGCGCCATCAGGTCGAGGCCTCGGATAGGCTCGATCGCTCTAATCAGTACGGCGTGCGGGGCGCCGTCGGCGGTAGTCACAAGATTCATCGCCCAGCTGATTCCGTATAGCAAGTACACATAGGCGTAGCCCGGCGGCCCGTACATCGCAGCGGTTCGCCGGGTCAATCCGCGCGCGCTGTGCGCGGCAAGATCGAGCGGGCCGCGATATGCTTCGACCTCGACGATTCGGCCGGCCGCGACGCCGTCGGCAGTGCGATGCACGAGGACCTTGCCGATGCATTCGCGGGCGACGAGCAGAACCGGGCGCGCGTAAAAGTCGCGCCCGAGTTTTCGCGATACACTCGTCGCCATTCTTTATTGAAGCCGGGGGAAGCAGGGCAATTCGGACGAGAGAGTGTAGCTGTATTTTCGTCCGTGCCACGTGAAATCGCCCTGTGCAGGGCCGAATACTTCCCTCGTGGTAGTAGATTGCTGGCTGTCCGCGAGCGTCTGACCATCTACCGGAGCGTAGGCGAGGAAGAGGTCGGGGGTCGCCGCGAGAGCCGGCTCGAGCGGCGGCTGGAAATTGAGCTTGTCGATGCCGGGCTTGGGCGCCCATCCGTCCGGTCCGCCGTCGGTGACTCTCACGAAGACCCATCGCCGCGCGGCGCCGTCTGCGATCAGAGTCCATTGACGGCTCTCGACGGCGCCATGATTCGATTCGAACCTCCTCGACTCCGGGCGGCGCCTTGGCAAGTTCGTCACAATGCTCCTGCGGCGGACCGCTCGCGTCTCTTCGAATCGCGGTCTCCTGTTGGGCGTAGGCCTCGAGCTGTTGCTGAGTCGGGGGAATCGGCTTGACGGCAAAAAAGTGGAAGCATCCGCTAATTGCGAGCGCGAGGAATCCAACGGCGAGCGAACGAGCGGCTCGTCGGGGTGTACGTTGAGATGCGCGCGCGTCGGAGGACTGAAGGCGAGGAGTCATGCATCAAGTTTTTTGGTTGAGAGCCGCGAAGTCAATCGCGAGGCAGGCTTGTATTCGCGGGAGATCTACAGAACCGGAGTCGCAGGGGATTCAATTGACAGTATCCGGGTCGGAACCTAGACTCGCGAGAGAGCGGGTGTAATTCAGTGGTAGAATGCCAGCTTCCCAAGCTGGACGTCGCCGGTTCGACCCCGGTCGCCCGCTCCACCAATTCTCTCAGCAGCGTCGCGGACAATCTCTGGTTGAGCGGGTAGCAACTGACAGCAGCCTGCGCGGTGCGTTTCTGCCCTAATTCTGCCTTAGACAGACGGTCAGCGAGCTCGCCCAGTTCGAGCAACTCGCTTCATGTAACGCGCGTATCGGCGGAAGGTGGTCTCGGGAGTGCTATGCCCGAGCTGACGAGCCACGAAGAGCGGGCTCTCGTCGTTCTCGAGCTCCAGCGTCGCGTAGGTGTGGCGACAGTGATAGAGCGCTCCATATCGAAGCCCCTGCAGCGCCGCAAAACTCGGCGCCAAGCCCGCTCTCGCACGTTCGTCTCGTCGACAGGGCCGTCGACTTCGCTGAGGAATACGAGCCCCGCGCGCTTGAGCAGCGTTCGCGCCTTCTGTGTCACGAGCTCAGCTCGCACCCCAGGCAGCATCTTCACTCAGCGAACGCTGCCGCTCGTTTTCGGGCTCCCGAGGCCATATCTGCTCAGAGTGCTTCGAACGAACAATTCATCGCGTTCGAGGTCCACGTCATTCCACCGGAGCGCAAGTGCTTCCCCCGGGCGCATTCCCGTGAGCAGCAAAACGGAAAACAGAGCTCGCTCTTGGCCACGCGCGGTGTCGAGAATTTTTTCGACTTCGTCCAAGGTGAAGGGATCGATCTCCGGCGTGGGCTCTGTCAGTCGTTTGACGTAGCTCACCGGATTCAGAGGAATCAGTCCGTCAGCCTGCGCGTCTTCCAGCATCGTGTAGAGCCGGTCGCGAACCATGTTGATACGACGCGGGCCGAGTTTCCTTTGACCCTTGCTGTTGCGCTTCGCGTGGAGCTCCGCAACCAACGTGCGAATGTCGCCCGGGCGAATCTGATCGATTCGCTTGAGCGCAAGCGGCGAAGGAAGGATATGGGTGTTGATCAGGAGCTCGTAGTCATGGGCCGTCGCCGGCTTGATCGTCGGCCGACGTTTCGCCAGCCAGTCTTTTGCGTGCTCGTCAAGTGTAGCGAGCTCGGTCTCACGCGCGAGTCCGAATTTCGCGAGTCTCTTGCTGCGCGGAAAATAAGTCGCGTAGTCGAAAGTGTTGAGTGCGAGGTCTCCTTCCAGCTTCTTGCGTAGAGCGTCTGCCTTCCGCCGGTTCTCACGCGTGTCTGCGAGATGCAGCGACTCGCGGCAGCGCTTGCCACGAAACACGAAGTCGATGAAGAGGCGACCCTTATCTTTTCGAAGCTTCGCCACTAGCGTCCGCGTTCAAAACCTTCGCTTCAAATATGGGCCAATTGATCAACCGGCGGCGGCCATTGCGACACAAACCTTGCTCGCTCGTCAGCGTTTTCTGGCTTATCCGGTTGTAGAGCGTTTTGCGCGCGACCCCAGAGCGGCGCGCAGTTTCGGGAATGCTGATGTACTCGCTTTCGATTTTCATAAATCTCCTCGCCTTCAACCCGCCATCTTGAGTTTCCGACGCGGTGCGTGGCAGCTTTTGACGTGAGTGTGCGCTTCACAGCCGAGTTCATTCCAAGTGTTGAGTTGAGCGAACCCCAGAGCGGTCATCGCGATATGCGGCTGTCCGCACCTCGGAGCTCCGTCGTCGGCAGCTCGACGAGGACAAGGAATCTTCTCGATGAGTCCCTTTTTGAGCATTCGAGCCATGATCGGGCGCGCTTGACGATCCCACGGAGCTTGCCCACGAGGAGTATTCGCACGCAGGTCTGCGGCGATGACTCTCGGGTGCGGCCAGTCGCCGTAATGCTTGAAGGTATCGTGAAGGAAGAAAAGGAAGTCGTGGTTTGTCACGGGAACTTGATATACAGATTTGTATACGCGAGGTCAACACTCGCGAGCAGTGCCCCACTGGGCGTTTTCTTCGACGCTTCTGCCAGCGTAGAATCCAGCGCAATATGAGCGCCATCCCAGCGTCACTCCGACGCTTGCTCAAACGCTTGGACCCTCGTCCGGCCTCGTCGCCCAGCTCTGCTGTCGCTCCAGCAGCTTCCCAACCGCTACCAGCGCTGAGTGATATTGTTGCCGCCGAAGCGCCCACCGTTCCGTTATGCGCTCGCTGCCGCCGCGCTTTACGACGCAACAGCCACAAAGTACGCGCCGGCCGCGCTCGCGCTCGCGCAGCCCAGCGCGACGAGCGCGGCCGATTCATGCGGGAACCATAGTGTTAGGCAAGCGCGCCGCAATGCTGCTGCTGGGAGTTGTCTTTTTGGTCGCGTGTGCAACCACATTGTGGGCTCAGAATCACACCGATTTGAAAACTTTCACCGCTCCAGATGGCGCATTTAGCTTTCGCTACTGGGACCAGCTCATTCGTTGCGAGACGGGCCCTGAGGCTCGGGTTCCTGATGTATGCTCTGGCTACGTGGCGCCGTGTGACGATCTCGCCGATACCGGGAAGAGCCAAACTTCCATCGTATGCTTCGGGTATCCAAGGAACAAATTCACGGATACCCCCGCTTTTGAAGCGGCAACGTTTTCAGTCGAAGTAGTCGAACCAGCAACAGCGAAAAGCTGTCTCGCAGGTCCGCAACTCGCAGGTCCTGAAGGAGAAGGTGGTTTGGACGTGGACAAGCAAGGCAGCACCAGAATCCAAGGGGTTTCGTTTGCGGCCTTCGAGTTCGGCGAGGGGCAAATGAATCAAGGCACCAAAGATAAAGTGAATAAGTTGATATTGCAACATTCCACAAAAAGGAAAAGTGCTACCAGTTAGGGATCTTAATCTGAGCGTCAAAGCCAACCCGACAAGTCTTATCGATCCCGTCTCGTGAGAGACCTGAGTGACGACCGACGAGCGTGAGGTGACGCACGCT
This sequence comes from uncultured delta proteobacterium, assembly GCA_963805315.1. Classification (GTDB taxonomy): domain Bacteria; phylum Desulfobacterota; class Binatia; order Binatales; family Binataceae; genus Binatus. The sequence goes on along the minus strand of CAWDTQ010000010.1, from coordinate 60,165 downwards.
CGAACAAGCTCGCAAATCGTTTTCGTTCCTTAAATAAGTTCCGGTAAAAGTTTTCTTTCGCCCCCTTAGACCCCCGCTTTGTTGCGGCTCGCTCGCGGATCGTCGGCACTAAAAGAAGCGCGCCCGCTCGCAAGGATCGCGAGTTCCTCCTCCCGCTCCCTCGCTCGCCGGACAGCGAGCAAGCTCGTTTCACCCCCTCCGTCTCCCCCTCAAAGGGGGAGCGCGAAGGGTCTCACTTCGCTCGGTCAAGAAACACCCACCCTGTCGCCCGAACTGCGTTCGGGCTCCCCCGCCTAGGGTGGGAAAAGGCAACTCGAAAAAAAGAGAAAGAGAAAAATCATGATGCTCTCTAGCGTCTGAGAGCGACTTGCCATTGTAGGCATCCATCGTACGCCCAGGTCGAATCCCTGATCCTCCGCGCTCACCTTGTTCGCACGGCTTTTCTCGCAGTACTTTCTGCCTTGTTTCTGCCTTCGCGAACGGGAACGAGCATGAAGGTCAGAGTAGTGGAGGGAATCCGGGTTTGATGAAAACCCACAACTCTCGCGAGTAATCATCCTTCCGGTTCCTCGTCGTTCCCGCTATCCTGTGAATTCCCAAGCTGGACGTCGCCGGTTCGACCCCGGTCGCCCGCTCCAATTATTCGCCCGCGTTGACCACCACAACACAGCCAGGAGCGCATGATGCCGATAGAAAATACACCTGCTTCAAAGACCAAGATCGCGATTGTCACAGGCGGCAGCCGTGGTCTCGGCCGCAACACCGTGCTGAGTCTCGCCAAGCGCGGTGTCGATTCGATCTTCACCTATAACTCTAATCAGGCTGAAGCCGAAAAAGTCGTCGGCTTGGTGGCCGGGGCGGGGCGAAAGGCCGTAGCCTTGCAACTCGACACTGGCAACGTCGGCGCCTTCGACGATTTCGTGGATAGCGTGCGGCAGGCGCTCAGCGGTCTGGGGACGGAGCGTTTCGACTATCTCGTTAACAATGCCGGCATCTCGCATCACAACAGCATCGAGAAAACCACGGAAGCGGAGCTGGACGCGGTCTACAATGTCCATTTCAAGGGCGTGTTCTTCCTGACGCAGAAGCTGTTGCCGCTCATCAACGACGGCGGGCGGATCGTCAATCTCTCGACAGGTCTCACCCGCATCATCATGCCTGGCAGCGCCCCTTATGGTTCGATGAAGGGAGCCATCGAAGTGCTGACCAAATATATGGCTAAGGAATTGGGGCCGCGCAGGATCGCTGTCAATGTCGTCGCTCCGGGCGCTATTGCCACCGACTTCAGCGGCGGCATCGTGCGAGACAATCCCGAACTTAACAAGCACGTCGCCGACATGACCGCACTTGGGCGTGCCGGCCTACCCGATGACATCGGCCCGATGATCGCTTCGCTGCTTTCCGAAGACAATAGCTGGGTCAACGCCCAGCGCATCGAGGTCTCGGGTGGCATGTCAATCTAGCCGCGAGAGTGAGCAGCACAAGAGACTGTCGAACCACCAGGCTTAGGGCTTGGCTGAATGCCGACTTGTTGACTAACTCTTGTGCACCAGCCAACGAACGCGGACGTCGCCCGTTCGACCCTGTCGCCCGCTCCCAGCATTTTTCTCTGGCAGCGTCGCGGACCGCCCGACGAGATTGGCGTCTCGTGCAGCACTTGACACCCGCGAGACTCCTCAGGAAGATTGGCACGACGGCGCCGACCGGTCGCCGAGCTTTGGAACATCCGCCCCAGCCGGGGTTCCATTGGCGAAGGGGAAACTGCCCTCACGGTTGTCGATGTCCAGGCCATCTCTTAATACCACGTCGCTGGGGGACGAGGGTGTAAAGAGGAGGCTTGTCCATGACCAAGCACGGCAGTTTCAAGAAGGTTGTCCGGCGCCACGCGCACGACACCGGTCAGCGCTACACCGAAGCACTCACTGACCTTGAAGGGCTCCAAGCCCGGATGTTTCACCAGCCCGTCGGTGAGCGTCTGGTCACCCATCTGCGGGATCACTACGGCATCGACGCGGTCGCCGCGACGAAGGCCAGTCAGCACCATAGCCACGTCTTTCGCGTTGACCGCCGCGACGGCGACCCGTGGATTGCGCGCGCGTTCTCGCCGGCCCGCCCGCGGGCCGGCGTCGAAGGCGATGCCGCGATCCTGCGGTTCCTGGAGCGGCACGACTACCCGGCGGAGCGGCTCGCGACAGAAGACGCGGTGTCGGCGTTCGACGACTCGACCGTCCTCGTCACCCGATTCGTCCCCGGCGGGCCGCTCCCCGTGGCCGTCGGACACGAGGGCAGCGAGAAGTTCGCCATCATGGGTGACCTGCTCGGACGGCTGCATGCTCTGCCGTTCGACGAGTCCGTCAGCCGCCCCGGTGGGGCGAGCGGGGATGATCCCAGCCGCGAGGGCAGCCCGCGTCAGGACCTCATGGCGGCCCTCGCGTTCCTCGACGCGGTCCACACGAAGGTCGCTCCGGCCGAGCGCGAGCGATTCGAGCGGCTCCGCGACCAGGTGCGCTCGGCCGACGACGGCCAGGGCCTGCCCGAAGCGTTGCTCCACGGCAACCTCCTGCACGCCCCGGATCACGTGATCGTGGGCGAGCAAGGGCCGGTGGCGATCAACTGGAAGGCGGCCGGGCGCGGCCCGCGCCTGGCGGACTTTGCCTGGCTTATGTGGGGCACCTGGGGCAACGCGGACTGGATCAATCTGGCCGTAGGCGCGTACCGTCGGCACGTCGAGTTGACCGACGACGAGCTCGAGCGGCTCGAGGCGGTGATGTACATACGGCCCCTGTACCTGGGTTGCTTCAGCTACCGGCGTGACCTGGTCAACGGCCGCCCGCCCAAGGAAGTGTGGGGCTTCGTTAACCCCGAGCACATCGGCGCAATTGCAGCCGCGACCCGAGCCGCCTGCCGCTGATCGCTACTCCCACTGCGCGCGGCGAGAATCGCGCCAGTTCGCCGGGCCGTGGATCGAGAGTCTCTTTAGCCGAAGGCCTGCCTACTTGAGATGGTGCGTTCTCGAATCGCGCTCGCGGCAAGCGCCTCGCGCGGGAAAGCGGGTTAGGGTGGAATCGCCGCGCGATCGCGAAGCGAGCGCACTTACCTTAGGCTTGCGAACGGGGTGGAGTATTCGCGGTCGAGCACATACTTCTCACCTTTTTTGTGCCACCGGTACACCTTCCGATCCTCCAAGGAGGGACAGCACTGAGGGTCTTTGTCAGCCCATTTGGGGCCCCAAAAACCAGCTTGTCAGGCGAGGCCTCTTCGATCTCGTCGCCGTGGGATCTATCGCTGAAGACGACGGCTACCTTCCCGGAGCGGCAGCCAAAGACAAGTACGTCGCTCCAAGTGGAAAGAACCATCGTGTGTTCCGAGAAGACCACTATGAGGCGAAGTTCATCGCTTATGCGGCGATCGTCCGTGATGGACACCTTCCAATCGCATTCCTTCGGATTATCTTCATCTTCCGAGTAGCAACCCGTACCGTGCGAGTAAGATTTCAGGATGCTTATGAGACGAGTGGGCTCCGCCGTTCGCAAGTCGCTGCACGGGAGATCTTTATGGCCGAAGCCGAGACTGTGCGGACTCCGAAAAGTACCGCAACTGAGATCGTGAACGCGACGTGTCTTCGTTTACCCATAAAATCTCTAAGACACTTCGTTGGGCAGAAACGTCCCATCACTGGAACGTGCCGCGCTGGCCGCTCTCGCGCTGGCGCAGAAGCGCTGGTTGTCGCTGGCAGTCGGCGGCGGTCGCTACCATGGGCCCTCGAGCCACCGCTCGACCATCGGCAGCCGATCGCTGCCCCAAAAAGGCTCGCCGTCGACGAAGATCCAGGGCGAGCCGAACACGCCGCGGGCGACCGCCTGCTCGCCTTGCTGGCGCGCGATGATCTTCACCTCGGGATCGGCGATACCCGTCAGGATCATATCCCGGTCGATCCCGAGGGAGGCCGCCGCGGCGGCGATGGCGTTGGGATCGTCGGTATCGAGACCGTCCTGGAAGTAGCCGATGATGATGCGCTTTGCCAAGGCGGCGGCGGCATGCGCATCCGTTCGCTCTAGATGATAAAAGGCGCGGATCGCCGGCAATCCCGTCCTTGGATGATTTTCCGGCAGGTTGAACGGCACTCCCTTGAGCCTTGCGAGGCGATCCCAGTCGCGGCGCGCATATTCGCGCTTGAGCGGCGTGCGGCTTAGCCCTTGCGCGCCCGTGACTTTGAACGCGGCGCCGAGTGTAAAAGGCCGCCACGCGACCGTCCGGCCATGGCGCTCAGCGAGCGCCTCGATTTCAAGGGCGGCGAAATAAGCATAGCCCGAGGCAAAGTCGAACCAGAACTCGATTGGCGTCCCGCCGCGCTGCCGCGTTTCGCTCACTTTCTGTCACCTCCCGACTGTCGCCGGTTCGACCCCCGGTCGCGGGCTCCGCTTATTCGCGATTCTTTAGTTGTTGGCCGGCGCCGAGGCCGTAGACCATTGCGGTCTTGGTGGTGCCGAGTTTGATCCATTCCGCGCAATCGAGCTGCACCTTCTTGTAGAACTCTTCGGAAAGCTCGAGCGACTCCTTGCTCACCTCCTCGAGCTGGTCGAACTTGCACTGAAACGCGAACTCGCCCGACAGGGATTTTTCCAGCGCGCGGCTCCTCCAGATCGCGATGGTGGTCTTGCCCTTGAAGTGATGCCCGAAGTGGATGAGGCCCATGGTGTTCTGCACTTCCTCGACCGCGACGTTGTTGACCAGCATCATTTTCGTTCTGGGCCGAATGTCGATGAGCTTGAGGGTGGGAAAGGCGCGGGTGATGTCTTCGACACCGCGATCGAGTTCAATCTTGGGCGACGTCAGCACGCATCCGTGGGAATATACGCTGCGCATCCCGCCGAGGCGGTCGCGCTCGAGCAACAGCTCCTCCTTGAACTTGATCTCGTCGTGTCCACCCAATTGCGGGCGCACGTCGATGGAGGCGGCGTCCTTGAGTTCCGGCGCGCGGTATTTGAAGGCCAGCTCGTGGTCGGGACGGGGCCATCCTTGATCGTAAAATGTGCGCTTGCGCAGGATGAAATGGTGGTTGTAGAGGTCAAACTCGGGCGTGTCATAGAACAGAACTTCCCGAACCTGGCTGTCGAACGCATGCTTGTCGACGTCCACTTTAATCTTGAGTTTCTTAAGAGTCTTCTCCGCTGCTTCCCAGAATTCGATAAAACCATTCTTGCTCGTGAACCGATCGGGCTGCAGCAGAATTTTGTACTCGCGGTAATGAATTACGTCGCTGGCGAGATGCTTCGTTTCGGGATGCTTGCTTATGTGCTTGTCCATCGATCGAACATCCTCTAGTAAATCTGGTAAAGCGGAGTCCCGGTTTAGCGGAAAACGCGCCGCGGGTTCAATCTACCGCGCCGGATCGTTAATTTACAGCCGCGCCAGACGCAATTGCGACCAAAACTGGATTGATGGAGCCGGGCACTTGGACTTTGGTCGCAATGAAATGAATCTCGCTCCACGCAGTCGCCGGACCATTCTGATTGCGATCGTCGGCGCGATCGCGTTGATCGCGGGATCGAGCTTGCAATCGTGGTCGCAGACGTCATCGACGACGGCCACGCTGCCCGGCGCGAAATTCGTCGGAGCCGCGGAATGCGCCAACTGTCACGAGCGTGAGAGTGCGCTGTGGCATGGCTCGCATCACCAACTCGCGATGGAGCCGGCGACAAGTTCCACGGTCCTGGGCGACTTCAAGAATACGAGCTTCGACAACCACGGCGTCACGTCAAAGTTTTTTCGCAGCGGCTCGAAGTTCATGGTGCGGACCGACGGCCCCGACGGCGCGCTTCATGACTATGAAATTGCATACACCTTCGGCGTCTATCCGTTGCAGCAATATCTGATCGCGATGCCCGGGGGACGTTTGCAGGCTCTCGGAATCGCATGGGACACACGTCCGCGAGCGAACGGAGGCCAGCGGTGGTTTTTTCTTTACCCCGGCCAGAAGATCACAGCGCGCGACTCCCGCCATTGGACCAACATCGATCAGAACTGGAACTACATGTGCGCCGATTGCCATTCGACCAACTTGCGCAAGAACTATGATCTGCGGACGCGCACGTTTGCCACCGCGTATTCCGAGATCGATGTTGCGTGCGAGGCATGTCACGGTCCCGGCTCGAATCATGTGGCGTGGGCGAAGAAGGAGGGCGATTGGCGGAGCCTTGCCAACGAAGGGTTGACGATTACGCTCGATGAACGCAAAGGCGCTGCGTGGCCGATCGATCCCGCGACCGGCAACGCGCGCCGAAGCTCGCCGCGCCTGTCAGAGAAGGAGATTCAGATGTGCGCGCGATGCCATTCGCGCCGCGGCGAGATTCACGAAGACTACGTGCACGGTCAGCCCGCGAGCGACGACTATCGCGTCGCGCTGCTCGAGCAAGACCTTTACTACCCCGACGGGCAGATAAAGGAGGAGGATTACGAATACGGATCGTTCATCCAGAGCCGGATGTTCCATGCCGGGGTGACCTGCAGCGATTGTCACGAGCCACACAGCCTCAAGCTGCGCGCCAGCGGCAACAATGTTTGCATGCAGTGTCATTCCGCAGAAAAGTACGATTCGCCGAAACATCATTTCCACAAAACCGGATCGGCGGGCGCGCAATGCGTCGAGTGTCACATGCCGACACGCACCTACATGGTCGTCGATCGGCGTCGAGATCACAGCATCCGTATTCCGCGGCCCGATCAGTCGGTGAAACTCGGCACTCCCAACGCGTGCACCGAGTGTCATACCGGCAAGTCGGCGAAGTGGGCGCTGGATTCGGTGAACAATTGGTACGGACACGCGCCAATGGGGTTCCAGCGCTTTGCGGAGACGTTGGATGCGGGGTCGTCGGGGGCACCTGGCGCGCAGCAATCGCTCGAGCGACTGGTCGCGGACCGCGAGCAGCCGGCTATCGCCCGTGCTACCGCGTTTTCGATGCTGGCTGCAGACGCGCCGGCTGCATCCGACGCGGCGGTGAGGGCAGGAGTCGGCGACGATTCGGCGCTGGTGAGACGCGCAGCCGCGCGCGCCATGTCAAACTCCGATCCGAGCGCAAGCGTGACCGCACTTGCGCCGCTGCTCGCCGATCCGGTCCGCGCCGTGCGAATCGAAACAGCGGAAGTTTTCGCCGGGGTGCCCGCGGATAACTTACCCGCAGCTACTTCCGCCGCGCTCGGCAGAGCGACTGACGAATACGTCGGCGCACAGTTATTGAATGCGGACCGTCCCGACGCGCACGTGAATCTCGGGCTGCTATACGCAAAGGAGAATCACCTAGACAAGGCTGAAGCGGAACTCAAGACCGCATTATCACTCGACCCGAGCTTTGTTCCCGCCGCCGTCAACCTGGCGGACCTATATCGCGCACAGCACAAGGACGAAGAGGGGGAACGCGTCCTCAAGGACGCACTCGTTCGTTCGCCAAACGACGCGTCGCTCAACCACGCACTAGGTCTGCTGATGGTGCGTCAGCATCGGTCTGCGCAAGGGCTACAGATGCTGGCGGCGGCGGCGCGCGGCGCTCCCGGCAATGCGCGCTATGTTTACGTTTATGCGGTCGCGTTGAACGATGCCGGTAAGACTAAGGCGGCGATCGAAACGCTGCAGGCTTCTCTCAAGGCGCATCCGTACGACCGCGATTCACTTGCAGCACTAGTGAGCTTTCTCGAACGGGCCGGAGATACAGCTAAGGCGCTGACCTATGCGCGTCGCCTGGGTGAGCTGGAGCCGGCGGATCCGCAAGTCCAGCAAATGTTGAAAGAGCTAGGCGAGCATCCGCATGGCTGAGCGGTGAGTGTTGCGTGGAACTGGCTGCGCAGACTTACTTGACGCCCTTGCCGCTTAGACTGACGACTTGAGGCGTGTTGGACGCGTTGTCGTTGATCTGCAAGAACCCGGTGAAAGCACCAATGACAGTGGGCGCGAATTGCACGGAAATCTTGCAGCTACTGCCGTGCAAGAGTGCGGACGTACAGTTGTTAGACTGAATAAATCCAGCAGTTATAGAGATGCTGGATACGCTGAGTGCGCCGGTTCCGCTGTTGCTAAGTGTGACTGTCTTGCTGCTACTCTTGGTGCCCACGGTTCGCCTTCCAAAGCTTAGGCTGGTGGGGCTGACGGTGCCAACAGGCACCGGCGTCGCAGTCGCGGTGGGCGTGGCTGTGCGAGTGGCAGTGGCACTGAGTGTAGCCGTTGCGGTCGTAGTAGCGGTAGCAGTGCGGGTCGCGCTGACAGTGGGTGTCGGCGTGGCGGTAGTTGTGGTAGTCGCGGTAGGTGTCGCCGTTGCCGTTACGGTCGCGGTAGCTGTCGATGTGCTAGTCGTTGTCGCCGTTGCAGTTGGTGTCACGGTTCTCGTTGCCGTAGTTGTAGCGGTACTTGTGGCGGTGGCAGTGCGTGTTGGCGTCGCGGTCGAGGTTGGAGTAGAGGTTTCAGTCGCGGTAGGAGTCGGCGAAGGTGCTCCGCCGGCGCCAAAGGCAATGACGTTAGCCGAGTAGGCTGGAAAGTTGAACGAGAAGTTGGTCGATAGGCCGGACACGGGACTGCTCGCGATGTCGGCTGAGCCGACGCCCGTTTCCGCCGCATTGTCCTGGGGGATGCCATAGGAATACAGAGTGCCGGTGCTCACCGGTGTCGCGCCGCTGACGGTGATGTTGGCGTTGAGGGCGGTGCTCGCGCTCTTGTTCACGACGAGCAGCGTCAGCCCGCCGCTTTTGCGCAGGGCGGCGCACACACTAAGAAACGGATAGTCGCTCGCGGAACTGATTAGATGATCGCCGCCACGAGCGAAGTGTTGCATCAACCTTTCGACGTAAAATGTGGGATAGGTGTCGGCGGGGCCGGCCGGATCTACACTGTCAGCAACGCCATAGTCGCCGTACTGACGCCATCCGTAGAGAGACGACGAATTGTTGTTGGAGGCGTCCTGGCCGTTGCGCATGTCCCACCATACGACCGAGTTGAACTCGGTGTTCATCGCAGCGCAAACACTGTCGGCCAGGAACAGGCCATTGACCAGGCTGGTAGTCTGCTTGCCGGGGTTGGAATAGACGGAATTGTTTTCGGTGCAATCCAGTTCGACGCCAGGAGCGGCGGCGCCAAGGTAGTCGTTCAACTGCTGGCGAAGGTCGGCGGCGTCGGTGCTCCAGGCACCGTTGGACAGCAGCAGTCCCTGATCGCTCTCCGCACCGGGCGCCTGCGCATAGCGATGATAGATGAGGAAGTCCGGGGTTACGCCGAGGCTGCGCATCGTCGCGAGCATCACGGGTGTCCATCCATAGTGCGTCTGGCCGGTTCGTGGATTGACCGCCGGGTGATCGGTGTAGTTGGCGTAGCTATCCTCACCTGTGACGGCCACGGCGCCTATCTTGATCGTGGGGTCAACGGCCTTCATCTGCGTGTAGTACTGCTGGAACCGCTGTGCATAGGTGTAGGGGTCGTGGGGCCGAGTGTTAGTATCGGTCTCCCAGGAGCTATAGCACTCGTTGCCTATCTCCCAATACTTAAACCCGTAATGCTTCGTGACATTGGATTCATTGACCCAAGCGGCCGCCTCGGCCGGCGTGCCCGACCCATAGTCGGCAGTGATGAAGGCTTGCGTGCCGACAGCGGTTGCAACCTGCGCAAACTGATCGAACGAGGTCGACCAGGTCCAGGCATTGCTGTCTGTAGTGTTGGTGGCCCAGTGATAGTCGTCTGAGAGCGAGCCCCCGGGGAAGCGCAGCACCTGGGCGCCCATCGAGGTCAGCAGATTGATCGTGTTGCTCGTATCGAAGTCCGCGTCCCACACCGCGGTGTTGACGGCGAAGTGGCGCGGATCGACAACCCGCAGCGCATCGGCCGCGTTAACTGTCACGTTCACAACATTGGGCGCCGGCTGCGCCAGGATCGAGATGGTGTCCACGAAAAATGTCGGCTGCGTCGCACCGCTGCGATCCTGGATCCAGAAACCGTCGAGGTCCGGCTGACTTTGAACGCCGAGCGAGGACAGCGGAATCGTAATTTGAGTCCAGGTATTCGCCGCCAGCGGCGGCAGAGTCACAACGGTCTGAGCGGCGCCGTTGAGGGTAGCCTGGACCTGCAGCAGCTGGCCGCCGCTTGCACCGCCGTCAATCCAGAAACTCAAACTGGCATAGAGCGTCGAGTCGAAGGGGTCGTGATGGAGGTAAAGCGCCTGGTAGGGTCCGGCGCTGACGCTGATCGAGTCGGCGCCGGATTGAACCGGCGTAGTATTGGCGAGATTGACAGTCGCCCAACTCCAGTTTTGCCAGCCGTTTGCAAGCGCGTCGGTGTACACGGACTGGTCCGTCTGCGCATCCGCCACGGCGGGAAGCGCGAGGCACCAGAGGAGCGGCATCAATAGCGGGAGCAGGTATCGCGCCGTCCGCATCGTCACAATGCGAAACATAATACTACAAGATGTATATCTGTACCGCGGCGACGAGCGAAGCGCTTGCAGAACTGGCTAGGCGGCTATGAACTCAGTGACGAGCGCGATTGCGCGGCGAAGATTGTCGGCTTCGGTGAGGCCGCTGCGTACGCGAGGTTTGAAGGAGTGGTCTCCATCTTCCAGCCACTCGATCCGGATGGCGGGCGATAGCCTGTAGCCGGCGACATCTTCGGGACGGCCGAAGCTGTCTCGCGTTCCCTGGAGGATTAAGGTCGGCGTCCGCAGATTTTCGAGATGCATTGTCCGCGTTTTCTCAAGACTACCAGGCGGATGAAACGGGTAGCCCAGGCATACGAGACCGCGCACACCGGCTTCATCAGCGACCATGCTCGCGATTCTGCCGCCCATCGATTTTCCACCGATCACGAGCCTGTCCACGCCGCCAAGTTCGTCGATCACGTCGCGGAAACATTGCATCAGAATGCGCGAAGGATCAGGGGGTCCTCCCTTGCCAGTCTCGCGCCTGCGCTGCATGTACGGAAACTCGAATCGAACAACTCGAATGCCGGACGCCGCCAGTCCTTCGGCGACGCGCTGCATGAACGCGGAATCTATCGGCGCACCTGCGCCATGCGCGAACAAAAACGATTTCGCCGCCGTCTTCGGTCCGTCGACAAGGAGAGTCGCCATGACGATCGATCATCGAACGATCGTCACATCCGCGCAAACCGAATTAGGCTTTGGCTTGGTGCAGGGTGGACGAGACTCGGTTGAGTCTCGCCCACTGTGCATGTTTCGTGCGATGCGACGCGCCGAATCGCTACGCGTGTGCTGATGCCGTGGCCGGTGCCCGAAGCTGCTTGAGCGCGTCGGCGAACTCCTCGAGATAGCGCGCCACGCTCGGCCGGGTTTGCATCCGCGAGAGCCATGTCGCCAGGTTGCCAAACTCCGCTGACGGCGCCCCCTCCATCAGCGACGCGATATTGATCGGCGAGAAGCACGAAATATCTGCGACGCTGAAGTCGCCGCACAGGTATGCGCGCTTGCCCAGTTCGCGATCGAGCCGCTGATACTGGAGCGCGAGCTCGGCCTTAGTCGCCGCTACTGCGGCGCCGTCACGCGTGGCGGGGTCCGGCTTCAGGAGCACCTCGCGCACCAGCACGCCGAGGTTGGGCGCCAGCAGCGTGTCACCGAGATCCTCGAGTATTCTGCATCGCGCGCGCTCGGCGGCGCCGGTGGGGAACAACGATGTTTTGGCGACGCGCTCCTCCAGGTACTCAAGAATGATGGTCGAGTCGGGAACCACGGTGTCGCCGTCAACCAGCACCGGAATCTGCGCTTTGGGATTAAGCCGCGGCAATTCCTCGGGCTTGATCCATCCGGTGGCCGGCGTCCAGTTGACGAGCCTGGTCTCGTGCGCGATCGCCTTCTCGAACATTGCGATCCGCGGTTTGGCGCTGTACACGCTGAGCGGAGAGTAGTAGAGCTTCATCGGTTTCCTCCATTCCATTCGAGATGTTTGAGATCATTTTTTCGGCTCGCTCGGGGTGAGTTGTTCGATAGCGTCCATCAGTGACCATCATGGGCTCGCGGGCGAACGCGAGTGGACCATCAACAGTTCCACTTTAGGAAATAATTAAGGATCCAATTTCTCCATCGATGCACGCGTAGTATGGTCGAATTTGAGAGGTGCTCGGATGTTCCTGAAGCTCGATGCGGAAGGCGCCCTTTACGATCAGATTTACCGCGCGCTGAGAGGCCAGATTCTCAACGGCCGATTGCCGGCGGGGTCGCGCGTGCCTGCGACGCGCGATCTCGCGAACGAATTGGGCGTTTCGCGCAACGTCGCGATAATGGCGTACCGACAGTTGTTGGACGAGGGTTATCTGACGGCCAGGATGGGCGCGGGCACGTTCGTCGCGCGCGAACTGCCGCGTCATCTCACGAACGTCGCCACGCGGCGCAGACCCGTCGCGGCGCGGACTTCCGCACCGCTTCATCTGTCGCGGTACGCGCGCCGCGTGCGCGAAGCGTCGGGCGGTGTGCAGTTCACATGGGAGCCGCGGCGCGACGCGCTGCCGTACGACTTCCGTTACGGCCCGCCGTCGTTCACCGATTTTCCGCACGAAACATGGTGCCGTGTGATGGGGCGTCGCGCGCGCCGCGTGACGATTCGCGATCTCGACTACGGTCCGCCGGAAGGGTTGGCCGCCATTGCGCGAGGCGATCGCCGATTATGTCGGCCGCGCGCGCGCGATCGCATGCACCCCGGAGCAGGTCCTGGTGGTCAACGGCTCGCAGCAGGCCCTGGACCTGGCGGCGCGCGTGCTCGTCGATCCCGGCGATGTCGTGCTGATGGAAGAGCCGCACTATCGCGGAGCGCGCACCGTTATGAAAGCGGCCGGCGCGAAGATCGAAACGATCGCGGTGGATGAGCATGGCCTGCGCACTGAGGAACTCGACCAGCGGCGCACGCTCTGCAGGCTTGCCATCGTAACTCCTTCGCATCAGTTCCCCACCGGAGCGTTGATGCCGATTGGGCGGCGGCTCGAACTACTGTCGTGGGCCCGGCGATCGGGAGCGTGCATATTCGAGGACGACTACGACAGCGAGTATCGTTACTCGGGCCGGCCGATCGAGGCGCTGGCGGCGCTCGATGACAGCGGATGCGTGCTGTACGCGGCGACCTTCTCAAAAGTGATGTTCCCGTCGATCCGGCTGGGATACATGATCGTTCCCGAGCGGCTTATCGAGCCGCTGCGCTCAACCAAGGCTCTGATGGACACGGGGGGACCCACTCTCGTGCAGGCCGCGCTCGTGGATTTCATCCGCGAGGGACATTTCGAGCGGCATCTGCATCGGACGCGCACGCGCAACGCCGGCCGCCGCGCCGCGATGCTTGCGGCAATCGAGCGTCATCTGGGAAGCCGCGCGCAGGTGTCCGGCATCAACGCGGGCCTTCATCTGATGCTATGGCTGCGCGAGTTGCCCGCCTCGAGAGCGCGCGAGCTGCGGATGCGTGCGGAGCGCGTCGGCGTCGGCGTGTATTCCGTGGCGCCGTTCTATCTGAACCCGCCGAAGCAGGTTGGGCTGCTGCTGGGGTACGCATCGCTGCCGGAGAAACAGATCGCTGAAGGCATTCGCCGCTTCGCCTCAGTCGTCGATTCCCTCTGAAGATCTGCGCCGCAGTCACGACTCGTTGACCGGACCGTTCAATCTCATAGATACTATACCCCCTACGGTATAGCGAGGTTCCGTTATATATGGGTCATACGATTCGCGATAAAGTCAAACTGCTCCATCGGGTGCGGCGCGTACGCGGTCAAATCGAAGCCGTCGAGCGGGCGCTGGAAGACGAAAAAGGATGCGCCAAGGTGTTGCACCTGGTCGTCGCGGCGCGCGGCGCGATGAACAGCCTGATGGCTGAGATCATCGAGGGGCACATCCGAACTCACGTCGCCGATCCAAACCGCGACCGCAATCGGGGCCGAGCCGAGGGCGCGCAAGAGCTGATCGACGTCGTTCAGGCTTATCTGAAGTAGGGCGGTGGCGCGTATGGAACAGGTAGAGCGAGCTGATTCCGTCAAGACCGACGATCACGACAGCGCGTCGAGTTTCGGATGGATTGAAGCCGCTCGAATTGTCGCGGTTGCGATTGCCGCCGTCGCTGTGCGGTTTCACGCGTGGGAGCCGCCGCAAACCGTCAGCGTCATCGGAGTTGCCGGTGTCGTGATTGGCGGATGGCCAATCTTCAAAGAGGCGTTTGAGCATCTCGCGGCGCGCCGGATGACGATGGAGTTGTCGATGGCGATCGCGATCGTCGCCGCGGCTGCCATCTCGGAATATTTCACCGCGCTTATTATCACCTTGTTCGTGTTGGTAGCCGAGGTGCTTGAGGGCATGACGGTTTCCCGTGGCCGCCGCGCGATCCGCGATTTGCTGGATTTCATCCCGCGGACCGTTACCGTGCGTCGCGCCGATGGCGTCGTCGAGATTTCCGCCGACGAACTGATCGTCGGCGATTCAGTGCTCGTCAATCCCGGCGCGCAAGTGCCGGTGGACGGCGTGGTGAGCGGCGGTCATTCGTTCGTGGATGAGGCGCGGATCACCGGCGAGTGGATGGCGACCGAGAAGGCTCCCGGCTCGAAGGTTTACGCCGGTACCATCAACCAATCGGGCGCGCTGGAAATTCGCGCCGATCGAATCGGGCGGGACACAAGCTACGGGAAAATCATCGAGGCGGTCGAGCACGCGCAACGCTCGCAAGCGCCCGTACAACGCCTGGCGGATCGTCTGGCCGGATACCTGGTGTACTTTGCGTTGACGGCCGCCGTACTCACATTTGCGATCACCCGCGACGCGCGCTCGACAATCGCGGTCATCATCGTAGCCGGTGCATGCGGAATCGCGGCTGGAACTCCGCTGGCCATTCTTGGCGGCATCGGTCGATCCGCGCGGCTGGGCGCGATCATCAAGGGCGGTCTTTATCTCGAAACGCTTGGCCGCGTAAACACCGTTGTGCTCGACAAGACCGGAACGCTCACTTTCGGCCGACCCGAGGTCGCCAGCGTTATTCCTGCTGATGGCGCGTCGGTGACGGAGGTGATCGATGCGGCAGCGTGGGCCGAAGTCCGCTCCGAGCATCCGTTGGGCAAAGCGATCGTCGCGCGCGCGCTGGCGGACGGTCGAACTATCCAGGAGCCGGATCGGTTCGACTACCAGCCGGGACGCGGCATCACCGCAATTGTAAGCGGCGCGACGATCGTGGTCGGGACTCGCGCCCTGATGGGCGAGCGGGGCGTGAACGTGTCCAGCGCCGCAGATCTCGAGACGACGTCCGCGGTCTTCGTCGCACGGGCAGGGCGGTACCTTGGGGCTATAGTCATCGCCGATGCGATCCGGCCTGAGGCGAAGCACGCGATCGAAGCGTTCGATCGAATGGGAATCGATATTGTTCTTCTGACCGGCGACACCGAACCGGTCGCGCGCAGCGTTGCGCAAGCGCTCGGCATCGGCGCAGTCGAGGCAAGCCTGCTGCCGGAGATGAAACTCGCACGGATCAAGAGCCTGGTGGCGAGTGGCCGCGTGGCTGCGATGGTCGGCGACGGGATCAACGACGCGCCGGCGTTGGCCGAAGCCAGCGTCGGCGTAGCGATGGGCTCAGGCACGGATGTCGCTCGCGAGAGTGCCGACGTGCTCCTGCTCGGCAACGATCTCGAGAAGTTTGCCGAGACTTTGGCGATCGCGCGATGGACGCGGAAAATTATTTTTCAAAATTTCGTCGGCACGATCGCGGTCGATACGGTCGGAATCGCACTGGCGGCGATCGGATTGCTGAGTCCGCCGCTTGCGGCGTTTATCCACGTTGCGTCGGAGTTGACCTTCATTATGAATTCGGCGCGGCTGTTGCCGCGGCGTGAAACCGTCGCCCGCGCGCCTGAGCATCAGCGCAAGGCAGACGACACGCGAACACTGTCGGGCGCCCACGCCGCCGCCGACTGATCATTTTTCATCAACGCGCGTGCGGCCGTTCACGCTCCAAGGCCCTCGCCGTAACCTGCCGCATCGCCCATCGCCTTGTGAACGGCGGCCAGCAGGGTGGCTTTTTTCACCGGCTTGGCGATGTGTGCGTCGCATCCAGCGTCGAGTGCTTTCTTCAACGCCTCGGTGAGAACCGACGCGGTCAGTGCAAGGATGGGGACGCGCCGATGCCCGGTCTTGCTCTCGATCGCGCGGATCGCCCGAGTGGCGGAGTAGCCGTCCATAATCGGCATCTCGATGTCCATCAGAACGAGATCGTAGTTGCCGGACCTGTACATCTCGACCGCCTCGGCGCCGTTTTCGGCCTCGTGGATGGTGTACGGCAGCTTCTTGAAGTAGGCATGGATCAGCAGGCGGTTGTCGTGGGAATCGTCAACCAGCAGAATCTTGAGTGGGCGCATCTCGTCGAAAACGTCGCTGCCGAAGGTCGAATCGACCGCGCTGCGATCGACCTGTGCGGTGGACTGCGACGAGGCGTCACCGGCGCCAAGTGCCCGGCCCAGCGCCTCGAACAGATCGGCGCGCTTTATCGGTTTGATCATGTAAGTCTCGATGCCTGCCTCGCGAGCGCGCATGATCGTTCCGCTCAGGTCGTCAGAGGTGAGCATCAGGATGATCAGATGATCGGCCGGCGCCATCTCACGAGCGCGAATCCGAGCGGCCACCTCTATCCCGTCCATCGCGGGCATCCGGCAATCCAGCAGCATCGCGCGGTAGGAATCGCCGGCGGCCGCGGCGCGATCGATTTCCTCCAGCGCTGCCTGGCCGCTCTCGACGCAGGTAACCAACATGCCCCGCGAGGTGAGCGCCTGTTCCAGGATAATTCGGTTGGCGGCAGTGTCGTCGACGACCAGGATGCGCATGCCCGCCAGGTCCACGTTCGCGGCAGGCGGCGCTATCGCTACCTGACCTGAGTGAGTCTTGAATTCGGCAGTGAAGCTGAAGGTACTGCCCTTGCCGACCTCGCTGTTGACGGTTATCTCGCCCCGGTACATCTCGACCAGCCGCTTAACGATCGTAAGACCGAGCCCGGTTCCACCGTACTTTCGCGTGGTCGAGGAATCAGCCTGCGTGAAGGCAGTGAAGATCGAATCGGTTTTCTCCGACGAAATCCCGATGCCGGTATCGGTCACCGAGAAGCGAATCAAGGCGGTGCCCGAGCCGGTATCCGGACGCGCTATCTCGACACTGAGCACGATTTCGCCCTCGGCGGTGAATTTAACTGAGTTGCTCAGCAGATTAACAATCACCTGGCGCAGGCGCAGAGGATCGCCCGTCAGGGTGCGGGGCACGTCGGAGGCGACCTGGCCGGCGAGTTCCAGATGCTTCTCGTGCGCGCGTGGCCCCATGGTCTCGGCGATGGCGTCGACCAGCTCGCGGATGTCGAAGTCCACTTCCTCGAAGCTGAGCTGCCCGCTTTCGACCTTGGCGAGATCGAGGATGTCGTTGATCAGATTGAGCAAGCTGACGCCGTTGTTGCGGATGATATCCAGGTAGCGGCGCTGCTCGAGGTTCAAGTCGCCTTCGGACAGCATGTCGGCCATACCAAGCACCGCGTTCATCGGCGTGCGAATCTCGTGAGACATGCTCGATAGGAAGTCGGACTTGGCCCGCGAGGCCTCCAGCGCGGCTTCGCGCGCAGCGATCAGCTCACGCTGCGTTTCCTTGAGCGCACTGATATCGCGCGTGATCGTGATACAGCACAAATGTCCGCGGTACCTGGTGTTGAGCGCGGAGATCAGGCCCCAGTAAGTGCTGCCGTCCCTGCGGCGGAAGGTGGCCTCCATGTTCCGGACCACGCCGGCTCGTTTGAGCTCAGCGACCAGGCGCGCGTTCTCTTCAGGGATCGCGAATGACGAGTGTTCACGCGAGCGTTTGCCGATAACATCTTCGCGGCGGTAGCCGGTATGCCGGATGTACTCTTCGTTTACGTCGATGTATTTGCCGGTTTCGAGATTGATGATCATCATCGAATCGAGGTTCTGATCGAACAGTCCTCGCATCGCCGCCTCGCTCTCGCGCAACTTGGCTTCAGTCTGCGCACTCTCGGCAATGATCCGATCGCGCTGCGCGACTTCCTGTTCGAGGCGAGCCTGCACCTCGTGTCGAGCGGCGACCTGCTCGGCCAGTTCGGCACGGACAGCTTCGAGCTCGCGTTCGGCAGCTTTGCGCCGGCTCATCTCATCGTCGGCAATATCGGTCTCGCAACGTCCCATTCTGAGTCCAATTCTCCCGCGAGGGTGGTTCAATCGCCCCGCGGCACAGAATGAGCAACTGTCGTGCCTCAGAGTCGAGGAACGTCACGAAAATCAGAGGAACTTAGCGCGGCACAGAGGTCACCCAGGCGAACGCCGGAATAGGTTAGTAGTTGTTGGCGATTCGCTGGTAGAGGATGGCGGCGCCTTCGTAGATTGTCGCGCCGTCATCAGGAGCGCCGACGAACTCCGCGATTTGTTGCATCTCCGCGACCCAGCGGTGCGCCTTCGGACGCATCGCAGGAACGGCGCGATCAAGCCGCGCGAGAAAGCTGGGCTGACTGCGCGCGAGTTCTGCGCGCAACGCGTCACCAAGGCCGTCCCGCTCCGCCGCGCCCAGCATCGTTGCGCACAGCGCGGTGAAGCCCTTAGTCAGCCCAGCGTATGAGAGCTTCAAGCCCGACGCGGCGCCGACGGGGCCGTCGAGAAGAGCGATATCGAGACCGAAGCCGGCGAGGCGCGTTAACTGACGAGCGTCGGGACCTGATGCGTAAAAGCGCGGACCGCGCGAGGGATCTTGAGTGCCGGCGACGGGCGGTCCTCCGATGATACCGGCGTCGATGAAAGGCGTCGCGCCGAGCAAGTCGTGGATGCGCCGGCAGGTCGCTGGAGAAATCGCGTTACATTCGACATAGACCGGTTTTGCGTGCGCGCGGCCGAGCGGACCGCGAAAACGTTCGGCGACCTCGACGGCAACGCCCGGCGGAACGATCGAAAGGACGAAGCCGGCATCGCGCACGAGCGCATCGTCGTCGTTGACTACTTCGAGGACGGCATCACGAACGCGCGCGACGCTTTCCGCGCTGCGCCTGGCGAGCGACGTAATCACGCGCGCACCGGCTTCGCGCAACCGGCGGCCGACCGCAGCGCCCATCTCGCCCGCGCCGACGATCGCAACAGTCACGGACTCTCGATCGCTCATCGGAGTACCCCTTGCAACGATGTTTGCGGAATCTCAGTAACGGTTGAGGCGTGCCAACCGGTCGGCGTGGAAGTTGGAATCGCCGAACAGCTCCTGGCATACGCGGACCCGCTTCATGAACAAGCCGATGTCGAATTCGTCGGTCATTCCGATACCGCCGTGCATCTGGACGGCCTCATTCACGGCGAGCGTCGCGCTCAGTCCCGCGCGAGCCTTGGCCACCGACACGATCGGGCCGGCGCGGTCGAAGGAATCGTCGAGAGTCTGCAGCGCCTTCAGCACGGTCGAGCGGGTGACTTCGAGCTCGCAGTAGAGATTAGCGGCGCGATGCTGCAGCGCTTGAAACTCACCGATCGCCTTGCCGAATTGTTTGCGTTCCTTCAGGTAGGCGACCGTACGGCTGAACGCCTCCTCGCTGGCGCCCACCATCTCGGCGGCCACGGCGGCGCGGCCGACGTTGAGCACGCTTTCCAAGACAACCCAGCCGGCGTCGATTTTGCCCAGCACGTTGTCGGCGCTGACGTTCACGTCCTCGAACGTGATTCGCGCGGCGTTGTGCGAATCGACGGTCGAAGTCCGCTCGACGCGAACTCCCGGCGCGGTCGCATCGACGATGAACAGCGTGAGACCGGCTGTGTCGCCCGGCTTGCCCGCAGTACAAGCGACGACGATCAGAAGATTCGCGACGTGGCCATCAAGCACGAAAACCTTGGCGCCGTTGAGTTTGAATGCGTTGCCCGCGCGAGCGGCGGTCATCGCGGTTTTTTCCGGATGATGCTTTGCGGTTTCGTCGACGGCCAAGGTTGCGATCAACTCGCCGCCAACGATTTGCGGCAGATATTTTCGCTTCTGTTGTTCAGTGCCGGCGCGAGCGATTGCGGTCGCGGCCAAAACCGCGGTCGAAAGAAAAGGGGAGGGCGTGAGATTGCGTCCCAGCTCCTCCGCCACCACTCCGGCCTCGACATGTCCGAGTCCGAGGCCGCCGTAGTCTTGAGGAACGAGGATGCCCGCCCAGCCCATCTCGACGAAGTTTTTCCAGAGCGCGCGCGAAAATCCGTCGGCGTCGCGAGTGTCGCGCAGCGCGCGCAGATGGGCGACGGGCGCGTTCTTGGCGAGGAAGCCGCGCGCGTTGTCGCGCAGCATCGTCTGTTCGTCGTTTAAAACTAGCGCCATGAAACAGGATTCAGACTCGACGACTCTCTACGCACCCGGCAGGCCCAGAATTCGTTTGGCGATGATGTTGAGCTGAACCTCGCTGGTCCCGCCCTCGATCGAATTGGCTTTGGAACGCAGCCATGCGCGCGCGGTGCGGCCCTCGCGCGAGCGCTCGCCTTCCCACTCCAACGCGTCGGTGCCGCCGGCCGACATCACCAGTTCCATCCGGCGCTTGTTGAGTTCGGTGCCGTAGTATTTCAGCAGGGAAGACACGGCAGGATGAGCCTGACCGACCTTGGCCATGTCGCCCGCGCGATCCATCGTGAGCCGGAACGCGACCGCGTCGATCTCGAACGCCGCGATCTGCCCGCGCAGCACAGTGTCGGCGAGGACCCCGTTGTCGGCGCCGACAGTGTCGGTCGCAATCTGCCCGAGCGAGCGGTTTTCCGAGGTGCTGCCCATGCCGCCAATCATGTCGCGCTCATGAGTCAGCAGGTACTTCGCGATATCCCATCCCTTGTTGAGCTTGCCGACGAGATTGGCCTTCGGCACGAGCACGTCATCGAAAAAAGTCTGGCAAAACGGCGACGCGCCGGAGATCAGAGTGATCGGTTTGGTCGAGACGCCCGCGCTCTCCATGTCGAACAGGAGAAAGCTGATGCCGTCGTGCTTGGGCGCGTTCGGGTCGGTGCGGACCAGGCAGAAAATCCAGTCTGCCTTGTCTGCGTAGGAGGTCCAGATTTTCGAGCCGTTGACGAGGAACTGATCGCCCTTGTCTTCGGCGCGGGTTTGCAGCGACGCGAGGTCGGAGCCCGAGCCGGGTTCCGAATATCCCTGGCACCATCGAATCTCGCCGCGCGCGATTTTCGGCAGATGCTCGCGCTTCTGTTCTTCGGAGCCGTACTTGAGCAGCGCGGGACCGAGCATCCAGATGCCGAAGCTGTCCAGCGGCGATCGGCAGTTGAGCGCGCGCATTTCCTGGCGCAGAATTTTGGCCTCGTCGCGCGAGAGTCCGCCGCCGCCGTACTCGCGCGGCCACTCCGGCACCGTCCAGCCCTTTTTCGCCATGCGTTCGAGCCACAGACGCTGTGCGTCGGATTGAAAAACCCAATGCCGGCCGCCCCAGCAAGTGTCTTCTTCGGTCTGCGTCGGTCGGCGCATCTCGGGAGGACAATTCGCCTCCAGCCATGCGCGCGTCTCTTTGCGAAAATTTTCAAGATTTTCCATAGCTACGTCAGGAGTTAATAGGTCTGCCCGCGCGATTCAAGGTTTCGGCTTAAGTAGCTTCAATCTGAACTTCAAGGTCCCGTTCAGGAAGAAAGTTCATTCAGGAACTTTATCACTTCCTTGCGCGGGCCTTCGATGAAGGTCGGCGCGGCCGGACGGCTTGCGCCGCGCTTCTTGCTGGACTGCCAATGCCAGACGTGTATCAGCCGATCGATGAGCAACATCTTCTCGCGAGGACTTGGCCGAGCGCTCCATCGCGCCATGAATTCGCGCATCGCATCGGCGAATCCCATGCCCCAGAGATCCTTGTGCTGATAGGTCTTCTGGTAGTCGATCCACTCGATCTTCCATCCACACTGCTTGCAGACAATTTGCTCGTGCTTCTCGACGCTCCGACGCCTGATGATGTCCGCGCAGCTTGGACAGTGGACCTTGCCAATCGCCGCATCGGACGCGACGAGGATGCTCTCGCAGCGGCAATAGAGCGTAGTGCCAATGTCGTCGAGCAGTTCTTCATCAAGGATACCGCTCGCGTCGTTGCGATAAAGCTGGCGGATTTTCTCCCGCCGAACGCGCGGCGACCACTCGGGCCGGCCGGTATCGGGATCGTACTTCACATTAACCAGTGCCTGCTACAAGGGCGGTCACTTTTTCTCGCCTGGAAGATCAAAGCCGCCGGCTTCCGGGTGATGACCGTAAACGTCTTCGCCGAAGTATTCCGACTGGTAGGTAGCCGGGCGCGCGCCCCATCCGTACTCAAACATCCAGCCCGAGGGGTTACGGAAATAGAATGAGTACATATGATCGTTCGAGTGCTTGCCCGGAGTAATCGTCACCGGAACGTTGTTCTTGCGCACCAGGTCATAGGTCATGCCCACATCGTCGAGGTTATCGACCTCGAGCATGATGTGGTTGAGTCGGCGGTCGCCGCCCGGGATGCCGAAAGCAACAGTGTGATCGCGATCGTTGCAATGCATGAAGACGAGCCCGACGGTCCGCTTGCCGCCGCGAAACTTGTATTCGACGCCGCCGCGCATTCCGAGTTGAGCATAGAAGCGCTGGGCGGCATCGACGTCGCGCTCGCGCACGATGCAGTGGCCGAGTCCGCCGCTGCCAGTCTTGAACCGGCCATGCATCGTGCGACCGGGATGGAACGGCTTGCTGAATTGCATCAACGGGCCGTGAAAAATTTCGACGGGATTGCCGTCGGGGTCGTGCAGCTTCAGGACTTCGAGCACTCGACGCTCGTCGGCCTCGTCCTCGGAGCCGATGCGGAACTTTATCCCCGCTTCGGAGAGTTGACGCTGCATCTGCGCGAACTCGTCGGCGCCGGCGACGCGGAATCCGAGGTACGCAAGATCGTCGCTGCCGTCGGCATGCAAAACGATCCGATGATGCTGATAGTCCATCCGCAGGTAGCATCGATCGGACTCGCCTTCATCGGCCAGCTCCAGACCTACTATACCAGTCGCGAATTTCTTCCACGCTTCGAGATCTTTCACGCCGAGTCCGACGTAGCCTAACTCTGTAACCTGGATCATACATTTCCTCCGGGCACTTGCTATTGAGTTTAACGAGCCTCGGTGCGAACCCAATCTGATCCCAGCGCGACGCGGCGCACCGAATCCGTATCTGTTGGCTGATGGCCGACTTTATGCGCAGGCGCCGGCGCTTCGACGACTCGATTCGACAGGCGCCCGAGGCCGCTGACCTCGACCTCGACGAGGTCGCCGACGTTCATCGGTCGCGAGTTCTTCGGCGTGCCCGATAGGATGATGTCGCCGGGAAGCAGAGTGATGAATCGCGACAGGTCGGCGAGGATATAGTCAATCGGGAATATCATTTCCGAGACTGCGCCCTCCTGGACCATCTTGCCGTTGATATAAGTGCGCAACGTGGATTTGCGGATATCTATTCCACTGACTATTCCGGGACCGATCGGGCAGAAGCCGTCCTGACCCTTCACGCGCAGCATCGAGCCCGCGTCGGTGTCGCGATAGTCCTGGCATCCGACGTCATTGGCGGGCGCGAAGCCGGCGATATAATCCCAGCTTTCTTCGCGGCTGATGTTGCGCGCCGGCTTGCCGATGATCACTCCGACTTCGCCTTCATAGTTGAGATACTTGTGGCCGGCCGGCCGGCACAGCACGCCGCGATGAGAATTCAGCGCAGTGACAGGCTTCTGGAAGTAGGTCGGGGTTTCGAGCTGCGGCGCTTTGAACTCGACGCGGCGAGAGTCGTAGTTCAAATGGATGCACAGAATCTTGGTCGGGTCGCATGGCAGCAAGTACGTCGCCTCGGCGTCGCGGATGCGACGTCCGTCGCCGAGCACGAGCGCGTCGCCGTCGGGACGCACCCACTTCGGCTGTCCTTCATGAAGAATTCGGCGCCATTCTTCTCTCGGCCCGTCAAGTACGCTCATTGGCTATTCTCCCGTTACTAAGTAGTTAATGCCGCGTGCCTGCGATCATGCAAACGATCCCTTGAGCGCCGCGATGTTCTTGACGTCGCAGAAGAAGTCGAAGCTCCAGTTGCCGCCTTCGCGCCCGATACCTGAGTTGCGCGCGCCGCCGAACGGAGCCGCGAGCTCGCGAACGAAGAAGCAGTTTACCCACACCGTGCCCGCGGTCACTCGACTGGCTATTCGCATCGCGCGCTCCTCGCTGCGGCTGAAGACCATCGCGGCGAGGCCGTAGTGCGTTCCGTTTGCGAGTTCGAGCAGCTCGTCCTCGTCGCGAAACGTCTGCCACGTCAGCACCGGCCCGAATACTTCACGCTGCACGATCTCCATGTCCTGCCGACACGCCCTCGAGCAGCGTTGGTTCGAAGTATAGTTCGCCGACGTTCGAACGCTTGCCGCCCCAGAGCGGTTTAATTCCCGACTTGAGTGCGCGATCGACGAAGCCCTCGACGCGCTTGAAATGTTCGGGGGTGATGAGCGGACCGACGCGCGTGCTTTTTTCGCGCGGATCGCCGACCGTCATGTGCGCGGCGGCCGCGCGGAACCGACGCTGGAAATCGTCAGCGACCGAGGCATCCACCAGCAGACGCGTGCCTGCCAGGCAAACCTGGCCCGCGTTCAGGTACTGCCCGGCCGCGGTCTGTGCGGCGGCGTCAAGGTCGGCGTCGGCACATACGATGTACGGCGACTTGCCGCCGAGCTCGAAGCTGACAGGAGTGAGCGAGCGCATGGTGGACTGCCCGATCAACTTCGCCGTGTCGGTCGAGCCGGTGAAGCTCAGCCTGTCGATATCGGGATGCGCCGCGAGCGCCGCGCCCGCTTCCTCGCCGATCCCCTGCACGACGTTGAGCACGCCCGCGGGGATTCCTGCCTCGGTGGCGAGATCCGCCATCATCGAGCAGGTCAGCGGCGCCCACTCCGGCGGCTTGACGACGACCGTGTCGCCCGCTGCCAGAGCCGGCCCGACCTTCCAGGTCGTCAGCATGAAGGGGCCGTTCCACGGCGTGATCAGGGCCGCGACTCCGGCCGGATCGTAGCGCACGTGATTGACTACCTCGGGCGAATCGATTTGCTCGTGCCCCAACTTCAGCGCCCGGTCCGCGAAGAACTCGATGTTGAGGGCGGCGCGCGGAACGACGCGTGCAAGGTTGCCCATCAGCAGCGATCCGTTGTCGGCAGTCTCGACGGCCGCAAGTTCCTTTGCGCGATCGAGGATCGCTTGCGCGAAGCGTTTCAGAATGCGATGGCGTCCGTCGGGTCCGAGCTTCGCCCACGCGGGAAATGCGCGACGCGCGGCAGACACGGCCGCGTCGATCTCCGCGGCGCCGCCGGCGCTAACGTCGGCGAGATGTTTTCCGTCGATCGGCGAGCACACCTCGAACGTCTTCTTCGACGCGACGCGCTTGCCGTCGATAAAGTGCGCAGTCGATACGTCCACTCCGGCGATCTTCGAGGTGTTCATCTGCGAACCTCCGATGGAAGGTTGATTTTCCGTTTCTCTCGGGTCGCTTGCGCGTCCGGCACGCTGGGCTTTTTTCCGAGGATGCCGTCGACGAGCGATCGCGGCCGCTCCTTGGGCGCCAGAATATGCGCCAGTTGATAGTTTCGCGCGCCCGAGGCCAGGTAGAAGCGCTCGTACAACTCGTTGCGGCTGGCAAGCGCGCTGCCGACGAAGTCCCACGCCAGCCGAAAGATTCGTGCGCGCTCTTCGGTGTTCATCTCGCCGGCGCCGCGCAGATACTTGTCTGCGAGCGGGCGCAGTTTCGGATCGCTCAGCTGCGCCTGGGTGGGCGCGGCGAGCAGATTGTGCGAGCCGAGCAGCGTGATGATCTCGCCGACGCGCGGGAACCAGGTCGGCAGCGCGGCGCGCAATGCCGCCAGCGGGCCGCCGTTGGGGAACCACACGCCCTTGCCGTAGTCGAACGCCTCGACCTCCGCGCTGTGAATTGCTGCGCGCGCGAACTCGGCGTACGTCCAGATTTCGCCGAGCATCTGCCGCGCCGCCGGAGAAATATCGTTGATCGCCTCGGCCATCCGCGTCGCCAGTCCGTAGGCGAACTCGAGCTTGGTCTGCGCCCGAATCATCGTCTGTTGCATGATGTTCGGATACCAGCCGGTGGTCATCACGGTGTTGTAGGCGACGAGGTTGCCGTCGATAAAGACGCGATCGCGCGGGACCTCGACGTCGTCGAAAATCACGAAGGCGTCCTGCTCATCGAAGCGGCTCGATAAAGGATGGTCGAAATTATTCGGCGCGGTCGCGCAACTATCTCGACACAGGAACTTCAACCCCGGCGTGTCCACGGGGATACAAAACGACAGTGCATACGCTTCGGTGCCCTCGAGCAGTGGTATGGCAGGGTAGACTGCGATCTCGTCGGCGAACGGCGCCAGCGTCGCGAGGATTTTCGCGCCGCGCACCACGATTCCATGCGCGGTGTCGGCGACCTTGTGCAGCGCGACGTCGTTGCCCGGCTTGGGCACGTCACCCTCGGCCTTGTCGATTGTAGGATGGATAATAGTATGCGTCAGCGAGATGTCGTTGCGGGCGAGGAACTTCTGGTAGGCGACGAGGTTCGCCGCGCCGCGCTCGTTGCCGTTGACGGCCCACTCGTCGGCGCGCCCCGCGAATCCGGCGAAGGTGACATTCATGTAATCCGGCGTTCGTCCCATCAGGCCGACAGTGAACTCCGCGATCATTTGCAGACACGCGTGACGGCGCTCGAGGTCGGCGAGCGAGCGCGGGATCATATGGCTCACGTTGACCGGCTCGCCGGTCTCCGGATCGGGCATCAGGCAGACGTCGCGCGCTTGATGCTGCAGATCGAAAATCTGCGCCAGCGTTTGCGCGGCGCCCGCGAACGCAGGGTGCGACGCGATGTCGCGCACCTTGTCGTCGCCGACCCAAAGCTCGCGCGGCTTCGACAAGCCCTTGAGAAACTCGCGTCCGTTGCGCGCTCCCATTCGCGGCCTCCTCAGATCGGTCGCGCGGTCATTGGCGGGAATTGCCTCGCTGAGCGCGCGAGCGACCTTCTGGCGGAAGATCATCACCAGCAGACGCGTTTCGTCAAACGCGGCGAGCGAATTTCGGACCCGCGAATTTGCGAACTATCACAGCGCTGATTACTCTGCGATCTCGATCGGAGGACGACATGGCCGGATTAGTGCTTCGCCAGGACCGCGACGGTCTTGGCACGTTTACGTTGAATCGCCCGGAATCGGCGCGTCGTGCCTGAGATTGACGCCGCGCCCGCGGCGGAGACCGGTCAGTCCGACCAACTCCAGACGCCGAGTGCACCTTCAAGCGAAAATCGCGGCGTGTTTCGCGCGCTGCAGCATCGCAACTATCGTCTGTATTTCTTCGGCCAGCTGATCTCGCTGGCGGGCACCTGGATGCAAAGCGCCGCGCAGGCGTGGCTGGTGCTGAAGCTGACGAACTCGGCGACGATGCTCGGCGTCGTATCGTTCGCGCAGTTCACGCCGATCCTGATCGTCGGCTTGTTCGCCGGCGTAGTCGTCGATCGCATCGATCGCCGCCGCTTGATTATCACCACCCAAATCCTGCTGATGTTGAGCGCCTTCATCCTCGCGGCGCTGACCTGGACCGGCAGGGTGCGCGTCGGGTACGTGATCCTGCTCGCGGCATTCAACGGCACCGTCGGCTCGTTCGACATGCCCGGCCGCCAGTCGTTCGTGGTCGAGATGGTGGGGTACGAAGATCTCGCCAACGCGATCGCGCTCAACTCGATGATGTTCAACAGCGCGCGCATGCTCGGGCCGGCCGCCGCGGGAATTTTGATCGCATGGCTCGGCATCGGCACCTGCTTTTTCCTCAACGGCGTCAGCTTTCTCGCCGTCATCTGGAGCCTGACGCAGATGGACATCCCGGCGCGCGTGATTGCTGGCGCGGGCGCGCGCATGATCCACCAACTGCGCGAGGGCCTCGCCTACGTGTGGAGCAACCGCCCCATCTTCTACCAGATGGCGCTGGCCGCGGTGACCAACGGCTTCGGCTACCAGTACCTGGTGCTGGTTCCGTTGTTCGCCCGCAACGTTTTGCACGGCGACGCCCGGACTTACGGATTCCTCGTCGCAATTCAGGGACTAGGTTCCGTCGTCGGGGCGGCGACGCTGGCCTCGCGCGTGTCGACGCGGGGGATGAGGAACAATCTCCTCGCAGGACTATTTCTCTCCGCGGTGGGAATCGTGATCTTCGGGATGTCGCGCTCGATGGCGCTCTCGATGGCCGCGCAGTTTGTAATCGGCGCGGGGCTGACCAATTTCAGAGCGAGCAACAACACGCTGGTGCAGATGTTCGTCAACGACGATTTGCGCGGCCGCGTGATGAGCACGTATCAGCTGGCCGCGGTCGGGATGACGCCGCTTGGCGCACTCGAAGTCGGCTACATGGGCTCGCACCTGGGACCGATGCAGGCGGTCGTCATCTGCGGCGCGGTCACGATGCTGAGCGGTATCGTGCTGCTTACGCGGCTCAAGTCGGTCGGCATGGACGCGGCGCCCGCCTAATGTTCTTGCTTGCCAGATGACCACCTCGCGTGTTCAATGCTCGCTAACCGTCGAACCGAAGGAGCCCGTCTATGAAGTCCTGGATTTCGAAATCGGCAATCGCGATCGCATTCGTGGTCGCGCTTCCAGTTCTTGCGCGTGCCGACACCTGGCAGATAGATCCCGTGCACACCAACGTCGAGTTCACCGTGCGCCACATGATGATCTCGAACGTGAAGGGGCAATTCCAAAAGACCGCGGGAACGATTACCGCGAACGGCAACGACCCGGCCTCGGCAAAAATCGACGCAACTATCGACGCGTCGTCGATCTACACGCGCGTCGAGAAGCGCGACATGCATCTGAAAAGTCCTGACTTTCTCGACGTCGCCAAGTTCCCGACCATCACGTTCATATCGACCAAAGTCGAGGCCGAGGGGCCGAACAAGTGGAGAGTAACGGGCGACCTCACGCTGCACGGCGTCACCAGGCCGGTGGTGCTCGAGGTTGAAGGGAGCGGGGCGCCGATCATCGATCCGATGGGCAACACGCGCGCGGGCGCGTCGGCGACGACGAAAATCAAGCGCAGTGACTTTGGCCTGACGTGGAACAAGGCGCTCGAGGCGGGCGGCGTGATGGTCGGCGACGAGGTCGCGATTTCAATCGACGTCGAGGCGATCAAGAAGTAGCGGGTCTGTCTCGATTTGCATTTAACTCCGTGCCGCGATACCGCTGAACCGATTCAGCGCTCGTCACGTCGGGGAGGTCTGCCATGAGCATGTCGCGGCGATTTGCAGCGGAGTTGATCGGCACCTTCTGGCTGGTATTCGGCGGATGCGGGACCGCCGTAATCTCAGCCGGATTTCCCAAGGTCGGAGTCGGCCTGCTCGGCGTGGCGCTGGCATTCGGGCTGACGCTGCTGACGATGGCGTTCACGATCGGAACGATCTCGGGATGCCACATCAATCCGGCGGTCACGATCGGACTGTGGGCTGGCAAGCGATTCCCGGCGTCGGAGATTCTGCCGTACATAGTCGCGCAAGTTATCGGCGGAATCCTCGCATCGACGGTGTTGTACGTGATCGCCAGCGGCGCCGCGGGATTCGACGTGAGCGCGGGATTCGCCGCCAACGGCTACGGCGATCATTCGCCGGGCGGCTACAGCCTCGGCGCGGCGTTCGTCGCGGAAGTCGTGCTGACCTTCATGTTCCTCATCGTAATCCTGGGCTCGACCGACAAACGCGTCCCTGCCGGCTTCGCGCCGATTCCGATCGGTCTGGTGCTGACTCTTATTCATCTGATCAGCATCCCGATAACCAACACCTCGGTTAATCCCGCGCGCAGCACTGGTCCCGCGCTGTTCGTCGGCGGATGGGCGCTGTCGCAGCTATGGCTGTTCTGGGTGGCGCCGATAGCAGGCGCCGCAATCGGCGGCTTCTTCTACAACTGGCTCGGCGTCGAGGAAGTCACCAACGAACAGCTGGCCCGCGAAACCTAAGCCGCCTACGGCTTGGCGGATCTGTGATGCTCCGCTGGCCGAGCGCCTAGTCGGGCGGGGGCGGTCTTTGATCCCTGCACTACCACGACGCATCGTTTTGGGTCGGTGAGTTCCTCGGGTGAGAGGCCGACTTTGTCTGCCAGGTTGGTCGCGATTATAACGAGGCCGCCGGGTGTCTGACGGGCGAGTTGCGCGACGGTCGGCGCGCTGAGCACGTCGGTATGCAGCCGGCGTCCGAGCGCGCGGCCCGCGTCGCGAATCAGTTCGAGCAGCTCGGTGTCCTCCCCGGCTCCATCTTCAGGTACGAGCACCGCGTGCAAGCCGGACTTCTTGCGCAGCGCCACTCGCAACGCGAGATCGAGCGCCGCGCGCCCGTGCGTCCCGCGATCGACGACGGCAAACACGCGGTCCAGCGGCCGTTCGCCGCCGTGAATCACGACCGCGACGTGAACCGGCATCGCGCGAGCCTTGTCCAGAATTTCGCGGACCACGCCGCCCATGAAATCGGATCCGAAGACCGCGCGATGCGATCCGAGCAGCAGCCAACCGATTTGCGGTTCGGCAGCGAAGGCCAGTATGTCCGCCACGGGGTCGGTGGTCCAAACTGCTTGCGGGGTGATGATGCTGCCGCGCGCGAGTGCGAGATCCAGCGCCGCCGATAGTGCAGGAGAGCGGGGCGGCACGCGCTGCTCGGCTTCGCGCAGTCCGGAGCGCACGCCACCCGGCGGAGTTTTCACCAGCGCGAGCACGCGCGGCGGCGGTGCGTCGTGCGGCGTCGCCGCCAGCGCGAGTTCGATCAGAACGCCGACGCCTTCAGGGTTCGACACCGGCACCAGGATGGCGCTGTGCTCGGTCCCGACCAGCATCGGGCGCGGCGGCGGCTGCGCCGGACGCGGAGCGGGATGCGGGCCGCGAATCGCAGGTTGCGGGGCGCTAATAGCCGCTTGCGGCGCGACCGCGGGCTCGGGCGAGAACGTGCCGAGTTCGGGAAAAGGCTCGATCTCCGCTCCCTGGCGGCGCGTGATCAGATGCAGAATCGGTGTGGTCGAGAAGGTTGTGACCAGCGCCATGATCACCAGCATTGCAAACAGGGTCGGCGAGATGACGTTCATCTCGAGTCCGATGTTCAGCACGATCAGTTCCATCAGGCCGCGCGTGTTCATCAACACGCCGAGCGCCGACGAGTCGCGCCAGTCGAGCCCTGTTATTCGCGCCGCGACAACGCTGCCGCCGAACTTGCCGAGCGACGCCACGGCAACGATCAGCGCGCACATCATCCACTGCTCGGGTCCGGTGACCAGCCCTATCTGCGTGCGCAGTCCGGTGTAGGCGAAGAAGGCCGGCAGCAACAGCACGATCACAAAGTCTTCGAGGCGGTCGGTCAGCTCGCGCGCCATCCCGCTGTCGTGCGGAATCACGGCGCCGAGCGCGAACGCGCCGAACACGGCGTGGATGCCGATCAACTCGGTGGCGGAAGCGGAGATCAGCAGCGCAATGAAAATCGACGCCATCACGCCCTGCGTCAGCCGCCCGCGGTTTCCATAGAGGAGCGACAGGCGAACCATCGTGGGCCGCACGACGACGACCATCAGCAAAATAAACGCGAGCGCCATCGCGATCGTCGCCACTGCGCCCGTCGCCTCGGCCCGCGCGACGCTTACCACAAAGGCCAGCATGCACCACGCGGTCACATCGTTCGCGGCGGCGCAAGTCAGCGCGATCGCACCCATGCGGGTCTTATGAATCCCGCGGTCGGTCAATATTCTGGCCAGCACGGGAAACGCCGTCACGGACATCGAGACGCCCAGAAAAAGCGAGAAGTACGTGAACGGCACGTCGCTGGTGGAGAGCTTTGGATATAGATAGAGCGCAATCGTGGCGCCGAGCAGGAACGGCGTGATGATGCTGGCGGTGGAGATCACGACGGACGCATGGCCGCGGTTGCGCAGCAGCGCGGGATCGAGCTCGAGTCCGACCAGGAACATATAAAGGATGACACCGACCTGCGAGATGATATTGAGAAACGGCCCCACTGCCGCAGGAAAGAGGTAACTTTCCGCGCCTGGCGCGAGACGCCCCAGCAGCGAAGGACCGAGCACGATACCAGCGAGAATTTCACCGACAACGGGCGGTTGGTTGGCACTGCGGAAGATCCAGCCCATCCCGCGAGCGGTCGCAATCACCACGACCAGCGCGAGCAGCACGTGCAGCAGGTCGCCCTCATTGGCGAGCGATGCGCCAGAGCCGAAGACGTTGATTCCGAGGGGCGCCGGTGCCCCCAATGTGTCGCCGTACGAGCGAATCCACAAGTACAGCAGCACGAGAGCGCCGATCATCAGCGCGTACGCGGCAGCGGCGCGCGTAGCGGGGGTGGTAATTCGTGGCTGCGTTTCAGCCATTGCGTGATTCTACCAGAACGTCCGATTAACGCGCAGCGCGGCGCACAGCAGCGATGAACAGGTGTGACGAATGTCTAGCGAAGATCGGCGGACGGCTTCTTTGCGGGCGCGCGCTTCTTCTTTGGCGCCTTTGTCGGCTCGTGCGCCGCCGAATCTCCATTCGACGAAGCCGGCGCGTGCTCGCGGCGCCGATGAATCGCATACATCGTTGTCGCGACTTCGACTGCCTCCGACGGCGGCGCGCTGTTTCCGCGCGCGTGACTGACGAGGTCGCTCAGCGACAGAATCCCGAGCAGCCGCCCGCGGCTGTCCACTACTGGAAGGCGATGAATCAAATGCGTGCGCATCAGGCGGTGCGCGGTCTCGAGATCGTCGCCGCGCGCGCATGAAATCACCCGCGCCGACATCGCGCGTTCGACCGGGATAACCGCGAGCGGGACGCCTTGCGTGTATGCGGCCATGCAGACGTCGCGATCGGTGACTATTCCGGCGAGCCTGCCGTGAGCGTCAACGACCGGCGCGCATCCGCAATCGTGATCCCACATTATTCGGGCAGCATCATTCAACGTGTCGTGAATCGTGCAGGCCCGCACCGCCCGGGTCATCAAGTCAGCGACTTTCACTGAAATTCACTCCTAACAACTGTGCTGAATTTATTTCCAGGTCGAGAAAGGTTTGATCGACAAGTTCGAATTGAAATATCGCGGATCGGTGCTCACCTCGCGATCGACCCAGTCGGGGAGTTCGACCGACTGTTTGGGATCCTTGAGCTCGACTTCGGCGACCGTCAATCCGCGATTCGCGCCTGCGTATTCATCGACCTCCCAAGTGTGGCCCTTGAACACGATTCGGTAGCGAGTCTTTTCGATCGGCGGATGCTCGCACAAGTTGGCCAGTATCTCGTTCGCGTCGTTCATCGGGATTTCGTACTCGTATTCGTCGCGCGTGATGTCAGACGTATGTCCTTTGATCGTCACGTAAGCGCGGTCGCCGTAGGTGCGCACGCGAACCGAGGATGGTTTGGTGGCGCACAGGTATCCCTGGCGAATGGCGAGGCCCGAGCCGAGGTCGCTCCACTTGCGCGTATGGACGAGGAATTTCCGTTCGATTTCTTTTGCCATGCTGTATCAGTATCCACCCGCGCATCCGTGACGCAGGCGGATGACCTCGCCAGCATAGCTTATGTTCGCATGAGACTTCAGGCCAAGTCGCGCAGTCGCGGCCGTCCTGTCTAGAGTCGGGCCGTCTCCAATATTTCAACTCTTCAACTGCCGGCGATCTCTCTCATTTCTGCCCCTCGGGCCGATGATCCAGCGCCGTCCGCGGGCCGTTTGCGCGAGGAGCGCCGGGCGCGTACGACTTGCCTGCGGCCGACCGAGCGCATCTGCTTGGTCGGTAAATCGTTGACCTTCAGCAGGCCGAGCCGCGAGCGCAATGCCGCGGGCTCGATTCCCAGCACGTCGCATACGTACTCGAAGGAAAACGGGCTGTGAATTCCGGAGTCCGCGTGGAACCATCGCTGGACCTCGTCGAATTGCTCCCGCTCGCATCGCCGCGACGAGTTCACCGTCTTCACATAGCATCGGACGGCGTCTTCGAGGACCGCGAAGACCAGTCGGGTCTCACCGTCCAGCGCAGAGCGGCGGCGGGTCAAATCGAAGAACTGAACGGGCACCAGGAAATCCGGCTCGAAACGCGCGCTCAGCCACGGATCGGGCCCGGCGCATTCGTCGTTCACCCGGCTGTGGTTCGAGGATCCGTATTGAAAGACCTGATCTGAAACAGCGGCAGCCATGCTCTTTGGACCCTCCTCGAGCTGAATTGGATTCCTGCTTGGCAGCATGGTCTGTGCCAACTCCGGTGCCGCGCGACAAGATGGGCTTTCTGTGGGGAATTTGAGGTTATTGAGATGTGGACGACGCCGGATGCTGCTCAATTATGCGGCATCCTTGCGATTGTCGGCTGTGCAGTGAGCTTTGGCAGGAGTCCGGATTTGATCGTGCGAAAGGCTCTCGCTTGAAGCTCAGGATCCGGCTAGACTGCCGCGTTCTCAGGGAGTCGCGACCTCCCGGGAAGGCAACCAAATTGAAACACTTTCCGTATATAGAGCTACTGGACTCGGAACCGCTCGACCAAGACTATTGAGTTCGCTCGAACTTTCTAATGTGGCGCGAGGCACGATCAATGCTGATATTAAACTTCGGATCGATGCGCGCGAACGGTCCTTACTTATGAAAACTCGAAGCAAAACCCGACCTACGAAGACGCGCAAGAGGCAGAAGACCAAGATGGCAGCCGCAGTTAACACCGGCGGACGACGGATCGATGCGCTCAAGCGCCTGCTCACCAAAGAGCGCGCCGAGTCGCTTGCCCGGGTGAAGGAATTGATGCGCGAGCAGGCCCGCAACGGCGGGCAGCCGCCGGCCGACGAGATGGACGTGGCGCGCTCGTTGTCGGAAGTCGAGACGCATGCGGCGTTGTTCGACCGAGCGCAGGAACGCCTGGGCGCGATCGACGCGGCAATCGCGAGGCTCGGCGCCGGCGTCTATGGAACCTGCGCGCGATGCGGCGATGAAATCCCGCTGGCGCGTCTGCAGGTGATCCCGTTCGCGCAGTACTGCGTCGATTGCCAGAACGAAGCGAACGTCGAAGCGCGCAGCGGTCAGAGCGGCATGGCCAAGCCGTTCGGCGGCCGCTGGTCGGGTCCCGAAGAGATCAGCAACCCGGACGATGCGGAAGAACAAGCCGAGCCGGTGCGCGCCGCCGATGACGACGTGCAAGTCGACAGTGCGTTCGGCCCCGATGAGGACGAGCTCGAGGCGACGGGGGTCGAGAAGCGCCGTCGCGGGCGTCCGCCGAAGGCCAAGAAGCCGCCGATACAGAAGAAGGCGCGGTAGAGTCGCAGGTTCGAAGAACCTAACCCCTAACCCCTTCCCGCGCGGGAAGGGGAACCGGATTTATAAGATGTATTGGGTGCAGGGATCATCCTTGCCGAAGCTTCATTGAGCGTGGTGCGAGCCGGCGGTGCTCGCAGAGTGTGTCATCGCGGGACGTGGTGTTGTCGGTTGCGGAACAACCGAGCGACTGATGCCCGCTGCTTGCCGGCCTTAGCTCCCAATTCTCAGCCATCCGTACGTCCTGTGGCGATCATCGAATTCCAATCGGTGTCGGCATAGTGATTGCTCTGATGTCACATGGCTGGAATCTGCGCAAGGCCGGCGGGAGATTTTGTTCGAATGGACTTGTTGCTGGTGGAAGACAACCCGACGGACCGGATGGTTATCCAGGCCCGGCTCCGGCACGGATTCCCGGGCGCTCAGATCCTGGCCGCTGACGATCCGATCGAGCTGAGCGAGCAACTCAAGCGCGACCGCTGCGATGTCGTGATCACCGATTATTGGCTGGGTTGGAGCGACGGCCTGTCGATTCTCCAGCGGGTGCGCGAGCGATGGCCGCGCGCGCGAGTGATCATGCTGACGGGCAACGGCGGCGAAGAGGTGGTGGCGGGCGCATTCAAGCACGGCTTGTATCGCTACCTGGTCAAGCCGTACGGCTTCGAAGAGCTGGTGTCGGTGACGGGAGCGGCGATGGAGAGCAAACGGCGCGAGGATTTCCACGAGCTGATGACGATGATCGTCGACTCGATTCCCGATGGAGTTCACAGCGTCGATGCCAGCGGGACAATCACCGCGGCTAACGCGGCGGCGCGTCGCATGTACGGTTACAACGACAACGAGCTCGAGATGGTGGGACGCAGCAACGAGAACCTGGTGCCGGTGTCGCGGCGCGGGGAAATCCGGCGGCTTTATCAGCGGGCGTTCGGCGGAGAAGTCGTGTCGCGATTCCCGACGCTTCAGGTCCGCAGCGACGGCACCGAGGTCGCGGTCGCGATGACGATCGTCCCGATGCGCGATTGCGCCGGCGCGGTATCCAACGTGGCCTGTATCGCCACTGCGCTTGGCAGTGCGAAGCGCGAGATGAATAGCGCGAGCGCGCGCGGCGCGTCGCACGCGCGGCGGCTCTCGTTGGATTTGACCACTCACTAGCGCGCGAGGGTCGTGTGGGGGGCAGTGGTTGCAACTGGTGGGCCCGCTGATTCTATTGATCATTCATTCTCTTGACCGGCTACCGTGGCGCCCGCGGGAGGACTAAAGTATCCGGTCTGATGGCTCGAAATGACCCGCCTAAATTGACCGAGCACGGCGCCTTGAATCATGTGCCGATGTTCCGCAGCCGGCCGCTGCGGATCGCGATTTATTATGCGCTCGGCGGACTAATCTGGGTCGCGGTCTCCGATCGGGTGCTGTCGCTGATGCCGGCGCATTCGTACACGCTCAACCGGCTGATGTTCGTGGCAGTGAACGCGCTGCTGCTGTACGTGGTCGCGGCCCGGTACATGAAAACGATTCGGATCTCGGTTGCGGGGCGCGAGGAAGCGCTGGTGCGCGCGCGCGGTTACTTCGAGTCGTCGGTCGAGGGAATTATTTCGGCGGACAGCAACGGAATAATTCGTCAGCTCAACCCTCGCGGGCAGGAGATGTTCGGCTACCACGAGATGGAGCTCGTCGGTCTGCCGATCGAGGTCCTGATACCGCAGCGGTTCCAATATCGCCACGAGGCGCATCGCAGCGCATTTTTCAAGGCGCCGAAATCCCGCCTGATGGGCCGCGGAATGGAAATTGCGGGACGCCGCAAAGACGGCAGCGAATTTCCGGTCGAAATCAGTCTGAACGTCGTGCATATACATCGCGGCAAACTGGTAATCGCCTTCGTCACGGACATCACCGAGCGGCGCAGGATGGAACGCGAGGCGCGTCGCAATGAAACTGTGGATGCGCTGGCTGCCGTGGCGGCAGGAATCGCGCACGAATTGAACAACCCGCTGGCGGTGATGGCGTCGCGCATCGAGCTGATGCTGGCGTCGGACCAGGATCTCAGCGTCCAGACCCGCGACGACCTGCTGGTTCTGCAGAAGAATATCGAACGCGCCAGCCGGATCTCGCACAATATGCTTTCGATCGCGCGTCAACGCCCGGGCGTGCGCTATTCGGTGGATATCAACGCGGCGGTCGAAGAGGCGATGTCGATAGTCGGGGCGGAAGCCAAGGGCGGCGCGATCCGATACGAAACGATCCTCGATCGGTCGCTGCCGGCCGTGATGGCCGAGCCGACCGGGCTGGAGCAGGTTCTGATCAACTTTATTCTTAATGCGCGCGACGCGGGTGCGCGCGTAATCCGCATCGAGAGTGGTCCGGCGCCGGATCGCATCGGGTATCTTCGCGTGACGGTCGCGGATGACGGCTCGGGAATCGCGAGCGACGTGATCGGCAAAGTGTTTCAGCCGTTCTTCACCACCAAACGCAAGGGGACCGGCCTGGGCCTGTGGTTGAGCCAGCGGATCGTGCAGGATCACGGCGGCACCATCGCGGTTGAATCGACAGTCGGCAAAGGCGCCACCTTCGCGATAACGCTGCCGATGATCAACGAACCGTCAGCCGGCCGCGTCGTGCTTCCCACGCAAAACCAATCGGCGACGCTACCGCAAATCGTCGCGGCGCGAAGCAAGGCCGCCGGCTGATTTCCAGGCCCGTGGCTGCGCAAGCAAAAATTCTGATCGTTGACGACGAGCGCGACCTGGTGGACGCCTACGTCCGCCTGCTCGAGCGTTCGGGCCATCGATGCATCGGCGCATTCGATGCGAACGAAGCAATCCGGATAATCGATGAGGAATCACCCGACCTGGTGATCACGGACTTGAGCCTGCCCGACTCCAGCGGTATCGAGGTCGTCCGCCACGTGCGCGCGAAGTCGAAGGCAACGCCGATCATCGTAATGTCGGGACACAACACGCCCGAACTCTACGACGCGGCCCGGGCGGCCGGCGCCAACCTCTCGCTGCTCAAGCCGATCTCGATTGCTGAACTCAGGCGCGTGATCAGCGAAGCCCTGGCGCGCCTACCGGGATAGCAGGTCGCTCGCAGGATAAATTTCCGCGCGATTGTTCCCCTTCCCATTGTGGGAAGGGGAACAAACGAGTTCGGAGCCGGGAGTGGAAAATTACAGGGTGCGCTTGAACGATACGCTTGCCAGCACCAGCATCAGGACCATGAAGACCAGGAGGAACGCGATGTCGCCGCTGACGGCGGTGAAGTCTGCGCCTTTGAAAAGGATCTGTTTTATCGCGCTCACCGAATGAGTCTCGGGATTGAAGTGCGCGAAGGCTCTCAGCCACGGCGGAAAACTTTCGACCGGGTAGATCGCGCCGCTCGGAAAAAACAGGATCACGTTCAGAAATCCCGAGAAGGTCCCGACCAGCCGCGGATGGCCCGCGCGCCCGAGCATCGAGAACGTCATCGCGAGCAGGCCCGTCGCGCTGATCACGATTATCGCGATCAGCATCGCGAGCGCCGTGACTCCGCCGAGGATTCGTCCGCGCGTGATCATCAGACCCAGGAACAAGACCAGCACGCCGCCGATGCTGGTTACGGTCACGCCGCTGGCGAGAATGCCGCCGGCAATGTCCCATCGCGAAAGCGGAGTCACCAGGTAGCATTCCGTGACGCCCATAAATTTATCCATCACCCAGTTGAAAACGCCGGACATCAGCGAGCCCATGAAGATTGCCATCACGATGACGCCGGGGATGAGCGATCGATCGTAGTCGACGTACGGGAACAGCCAGCTCGGGCGCAGCGAGATCTCGTTGAGCTTGGGTTCGCGCGCGGTCACGAATGCAACTCTCACGGTGGTGGCCGCCTGATCGAGCAGGCCTTCGAGCGTCTGGGAGCTAATGCTGTCGACGTTGTCGGTGAACAGCCCGATTTCCGCGATGCGGCCTTCGGCGACGTCGTGGCTGAAGTCGGGCGGGATGACGACGACGCCCTTGTAGAGCCCGTCGCGCACTTCGTCGACCGCGAGCCCGGGGTCGCTCTCGAAGGTGACGTCGACGGTCTTCGGTCCCGCCTGCAGCGCGAGCAACTGTTCGACGATTCGGCGTGCGTAGAGTCCGTGATCCTGCTCGACGACGACGATCGGCAGATGCTTGAGCTGGCCCTGGAAGGAATTGCCGATGATCACGAGATAGACGATCGGCATCAGGATGACGGAGACCAGCGTGATGGGATTGCGCGTCAACTTTTTGAGGTCGCGCCGCATGATGGCGAGGAATTTGAGCCCGAACATCGACGGCCTCCTCAGCGCTGTTGCGGCATCCCGGCGCCCACGAACAGGCTGACCTTTTTGGCCGGCTCGTCGCGGAGCGTGCGCCCGGTGAAGTGGATGAAGACGTCTTCGAGCGAGAGTTTCTGCACCGTGATCGAGGTTACGCGGTCGCCGGCCTGCTCGACGGCGTCGAGGATTTTCGGAATCGCATGCGCGCCGTCGTTGGCGGAAAGCTGGAGGCGGTTGCCGCCGTCGCGACTGACCTCGCGCAGATACGGCATCGGTCTAAGCATCTCGGCGATCGCATCGGGATTTTTTTCGACCACCAGATCGATCCGGTCCGCACCGGGCACCATCGATTTGAGTCCGACCGGCGTGTCGAGCGCGATTATCTTGCCGCCGTCGACGATCGCGATCCGATCGCACAGCGACTCTGCCTCGTCCATGTAATGCGTCGTGAGCGAGATAGTGATCTCGCTTTCCTTGCGCAGCGTCTCGAGCAGGTCCCACACCGCGCGGCGGCTCTGCGGGTCGAGACCGATGGTCGGCTCGTCGAGAAACAGCACGTCGGGCGAGTGAATTAACCCGCGCGCGATTTCGAGGCGGCGGCGCATCCCGCCCGAGTAAGTGGCGACGAGATCGTTGGCGCGCTCGGTCAGCCCGACCATGTGCAGCAGGCGATGCCCGCGTTCGCGGCGCTCGCGGCGCGACAGGCCGA
Organism: uncultured delta proteobacterium; assembly: GCA_963805315.1. Lineage (GTDB taxonomy): Bacteria > Desulfobacterota > Binatia > Binatales > Binataceae > Binatus. The sequence goes on along the minus strand of CAWDTQ010000010.1, from coordinate 19,913 downwards.
AGAATTCGCCGTAGATATCGACGTTCTCCCAGCCGGTGAGATCGAGATCCGAGGTGAGCGCCTGCGGAATGACGCCGATGGTCTCGCGCACCTTGCGCGGGTAGCGCGCGACGTCGAAGCCGGCGACGAACGCATGGCCGTCGCTCGGCGCGATCAGCGTGGTGAGCATCCGCACGATCGTCGTCTTGCCGGCGCCGTTGGGGCCGAGCAGTCCGAAAACCTCGCCGCGACGGACCTCGAAGTTGACCTTGTCGACCGCGGTGAAAGCGCCGAAGCGCTTAGTCAGGTCTTTGGTTTGAATTGCTGGTGAGTCGGGTTCCATCGTTTCGCGGGAAAGTGACTTCCGCGGTCATCCCGGGTTTGAGTTCGCCCTCGGCCTGCAGCACCTGGACCTTGACGTAGAAGGTGCGGATGTCCTGGCGTCCGCGCCGCACGTCGCGCTCGGTCGCGAACTCGCCTTCCTGCCCAATCGCCATCACCCGGCCGGTGAACACCTGCGGCGGCGTTGTCGGCATCTCGACCTGCGCCGATTTGCCGATGTAGAGCGAACCCAGGTCGGTTTCCTCGACATCGACGCGCGCCCAAATCGTCGAGAGGTCGTCGACGGTGAGAATCGGCACGCCTGGCGTCACCCATTCGCCGACTTCCAGCGCCTTGCTGACGATGACGCCATCGACCGGCGACTTTATTTCGGTGTCCGCGATTTGATCGGCGTAGAGTTTCGCGTTGGCCTGCGCGCTCAGCACGTTGGCCTCGTCCTGCTGGACGGCGGTCACTGCATCATCGAGGGCCTTGGTCGCTAGCACGTTCGCGATCGTGAGGGTCTTGTCGCGCGCCAGATCGCGTCGCGCCTGCGCCAGGTCGGCCTGTGCATGGGCGAGGTCGGCGTTCGACTTGGCGAGCTGGTTTTTGAGATCGACGTCTTCGATCAGCGCGACGACCTGTCCCTTTTTGACGTGGTCGCCCTCGAGCAGATCGAGCTGCTTTATCCGGCCGGCGATTCGGCTGGTGATGTTGACCTCGGGCGCCTCGATCATGCCGACGACCTTGATCGTCGAATGATCTTCGGGCGGCCACAGGTAGGCGCGGCCGAAAAAATAAAATCCGAGGACGACACCGGCCAGGATCGCCAGCCGAATGACCCTGCGGACGAGGGTTCGGATCATTGCGGATGCACCGGCTTGATGGGCTGCGACGGGTCCGCGCCGAGCGATCGGAGCATCAGGTTGCCGAGCTCGCGGCTGAGCTCGGAGACCGGTCGTCCGGGGCCGTAGTATAGGAGCAGCGATCGAATCGCGCCCTGGATCGTGAGCGTCGCCAGCCGCGGGTCGACCCGCGCGAACACGCCGATGCGGGTTCCTTCTTCGATCAGCGACGCGAAGAAGTTGAAGCCGCGCTCGCGCGAGCCTTCGATAATGCGATTGCGCGCCTCGGACAGCCGCGGCTCCTCGGTCGCGAAGAACTGAAGAAAATCGCGCCGCTGATCGTAGAACTCCACCATCACCGCGATCGAACGCCGCAGCCGCTCGACCACCGGCAGCTTCGGATCGGCGCTGTTCATGTAGGTGCGGTACGCGGTGTCGAGGCCGTCGCTCAGAACGCCGAGGTAGAGCGCGTCCTTCGACGGAAAGTAGAGATACAGCGTTCCCTTGGCGACCCCGGCAGCCGCGGCGACACGATCCATCGTGACGGCCTGGTAGGGTTCGTGCGCGAAGAGCTTGAGCGCGGCGGCGAGGATACGTTCGCGCTTGGCGGCCTGCTCGTCGTGGACGTGAAAGGGGCGACCATTGGAGATTTCAGCCGAATTTGTGCTTGTTCTGTTCATATACTGACCAGTCAGTCATATATTTGAATGGGGGCTGTTGCGAGTCAACAGTCCGCAACAGTCCGTACGCGCCGCCATGACCGCGGGCCACTTAGGCTGGCGCGCCCGGAGGGATTCGAACCCCCAACCCTCAGATCCGAAGTCTGATGCTCTGTCCAGTTGAGCTACGGGCGCCGCCGTGACGACGTTCGAAATTGTGCAGTCTAGGCACCATTCCACAAACGCGCAACCAACTTACCACGGACAGCGTGACTGGCTCCGTTCCTTAAGAGGGCGCATCGGAGCGCGGGCCGATCAATCGATGTATGTAACGTCTAACTTGACACATGACTTGTGCGGCGTTACATTGTTAGCGTGATCGAAAGTTTCCGGCATAAGGGACTCAAGGAGTTGCACGAAGCCGGACACAGCGCGAAGGTCGATACAAAGCTGACTCAGAGATGCACTGACGTGCTGGACGCCTTGGATGCGGCGAACAACCTGAGGGACCTCAATCTTCCAGGGTTCAGCCTGCACCAGCTAAGGGGAAAGCCGGTCCGCCAGAGCATCCACGTGAACGGACCGTGGTGCATCACGTTTGAATGGGATGCGCCAAGAGCCTTTCGAGTTGACCTGGAGCAATATCACTAGAATTTTGAGGTATTAACTATGACCCGGGAATTTGTTGTTCAGCGCGATAAGATCACCCGGTCACCCGTGCATCCAGGCGTCTTTTTCGAGCGCAATATTCTGCCCGAGTTTCGGCGTCAGCGGCGCACGGTCGGTGAGATCGCCCGTCTGCTCGAAGTGAGCCGCCAGACGCTGTATCGCGTGATGGAAGGTCAGGCCGCGGTGACCGCCGATATGGCCGTGCGCCTCGGCAAGCTCTGTGGCAACGGCCCCGACCTGTGGCTGAACCTGCAAGCGCGTCATGACGCATGGGAAGCTGCGCACCGGCTGGCCGAAGTTCTGAAGAGAATCCCGACGCTAAGAGAAGGATAGGTCCTCGCTCAGCCCATTGATAGGCGCCGTGTAGGCGATACGGACTCGAGCCGGTGCGCGGAAGCTCGATCACGATGCATCCCAAAGCGACGACGACCTATACGCCATACTCGACGAATCAGTACGGACCACTGCGGATAGTGTCACCGTTTCTGTTCCTTGATGACGAGGGGCGCATGAAGCGTCGGTAGCCTAGAGCGGGATTGCGGTGCGGAACAGGATGAAGCGGCCGAGCATCTCGCCGACCAGTACCGACATCACCGCGATGTACAGCAGTCCCGTCGCGGCCATCGTCTGAGGAATCTTAAGCGTCTGCCAGCACATCCAGACCAGGACTATCGTCGTGATCGGGCCGAGTACGAGACGAACCGCGAGCAGCCCCAGATGCGAGGCGAATAGCTCGTGGACGGCGGCGTTCGCGGCGGCGCTGCCGACCATGGCGGGCAGTACGATCGCGAGCCCCAGCGCGACGAGATCCGCCACCAGCGCGATTCCCAGTATCCTGATGAAGGTGCGCAGGTAGTCCACCGGCATCTCGAGGTCGATGAGGTACCAGTGTCCGAATAGCATCGCGCCGCTCACCAGCCCCAGCACCAGCGCCGAGGTTATGGCGGTGAGTGCGTACGCGACGGCGGCGACGGCGCCGAACCCGGGCGGCATCAGGAGTGTCACGTTGGCAATCAGCGCGACGAGGCCGAGTCCCAGGCCGAGTGCGTAGGCGCGCGCGCGCAGCGGACCGTTCTCGGTCCAAAGCGTATAGAGATAGACGGCGACGGCGAGGCTCGACAGGGTCCACAGCGCGGCCGCCATCCACAATGAGCTCGGTCCCGATTCCCGCCGAGGCGCCGCCGCGCAACGCCAGCAATCCCAGGCCGATGGCGGTCGTGATCGAAGCGGCCAGGTAAACCGAGGCGCTCGATTTGTAAAAGCCGCGCTCGACGTTGAAGAAAGGCGGAATCGCCAGGGCGAAGAGCCCGCCCCAGGCGAGTTCTCCGAAGACGAGGATGAAGCAGGCGGCAAATCTGGTCACGCGGGAATACTACCGGTCGCGGCCAAAGCTCAACAGAGCATCGGGGGTGTTCGGGGTATCACGGAATCGCTTGCCCGCGCGTATCATTCAGTGAAATAAAAATGCAGGCTCGGGCGCGCGACAGGCCGCGATTAGACATATTCGGCGGCGCGGCTATAATCGAAGTCAGATGGATCGAGACCGATGGGGAAGAAAATGCGTTCATCGAAAATCATAGCCTGGCTAGCGATTGGATTGGCAATCTGGATTTCCGGCTGCGCTGCTGCTCGTGAGGAACAGGAAAAACAGCAGCAGGTGTTCGAGCACCGCGTCGACATGGCCCATATCTGGGTCACGACGGAAGGGCCGCCGCAGGGCAAGCCCTACTCGGAGCTCGGCCCACTGACATACACGGTGCCGTTCTCGCCCGATGCGATTGACGAGGCAAAGATCAGCGACAAGCTGAAACAGATGGCGTTTGCAAAGTGGCCCGACTCGATCGACGCGATCGTCGACGAGAATCAGACCACCTCGAACGACGGCTCTCAGATCACGGTCACGGCAAAGGCGATCAAATTCGACTCGTCAGTGGACCGCACAGCCTTGCACAACATGAACCAGGGGATGGTGGCGTCGCCGACCGGCAACTAGCGGCTCGCGAAAAATTGTCTCTTGAAGACGGGCGCGTCGCGGCAAACGGGCCGGACCCGCCCGTTTTTATTTCTGCAACGAGAAAGTCTCAGCTGGAAAATTCAGGCGGACGCGGACTCGGCCAACAGACCGTCGAGCTTGCCGGCATCGTTGAGCGCCTTCAACTCGTCGAAACCGCCGACAATCTTGCCGTTGATAAAAATTTCGGGGACGGTGCGGCGTCCGCCGGACATCTCGATCATCTTCGCGCGCAGCTCGTCGTCGTCGGTCACATCGATTTCATCGAACGCGATGCCCTTGCTCTTGAGCAGGCTCTTGGCCCGCGTGCAGAACGGGCAGTAGGTGGTTGTGTAGACTTCGACTTTCGCCACGTCAGACCTCGCTTCAGTCATTCTTATCCGCGCGAGCGCCGCAGTCCAGCGGCTAGCGAATGTCGGAGTACATGCGTTTGAGACGCGCGGGCGGCACGCCCACCAGGTACATCGCGCGAATCAGCCACATCCTGACGACAGTGCGCGCGACGCCGTCGCGGCTCCATCGCCGCGCGGAGGTCGTCACGCAAGCGCGCAGGCATGCGACGCGTCCCACGCGCTTCATGCGCCGCGAGAATTCGAGATCTTCGCACAGCTCTAGCTCGGGGAAGCCGCCGAGGCGATCGAAGATGTCGCGCCGCACGAAGATTGCCTGGTCGCCGGTGCCGGTGCGGCTGATTCGCGAGCGGAGGCTGATCATCGCGCCGATGATCCTGTAGGGGAGGGCGGTCGAGTCAAGTTTCACGTCGAAGCGTCCGCCGACCACTGCCGGATCGGACAATGCCGTCGCGATGTCAGCCGCAAACGTCGGCGGCACGATTGTATCTGCGTGGACGAAGGCCAGTACGTCGCCGTGCGACGCGCGCGCGCCGGCGTTCATCTGCTGTGCGCGACCGCGCGAGGTTTCGATCACCGAGTCGCACAGCGGTTGCGCGATCGCGACGCTCGCGTCGATGCTGCCGCCGTCGACGACGACGATTTCCGCATCGGGAGCGCCACGGCGAAGCGCGTGCAGCGTGCCCGCGATGGCGGCCGCTTCGTTGAGCATCGGCACCACTACCGAAAGTGTTTTCACCTTCTACGAATCAATCGACCGGCGGATTCACCAACGGCGCTGAATTTGGTTTGCCCGAATTGCCCTTGACGATAACGTGGCGGCCCTGGATTTCGAGCCGGCCCTGCTGGAAGAGCGCGATCGCGTGCGGGAAGATGCGATGCTCCTGTTGGAGGATGCGCGCCGCGAGCCGTTGTTCGTCGTCGCCGGGCAGCACGGGCACCGCGGCCTGCACGATCACCGGGCCGACATCGACGCCGGGCGTGACGAAGAACACGGTGCATCCCGCAATCTTGACGCCGTATTCGATCGCGTCCTTCGGCCCGTGGATACCGGGAAACGACGGCAGCAGGCTGTTGTGAATATTCATGATGCGGCCCGGGAACGCGTCGAGCATCACGGACGAAAACAGTCGCATGAAGCCCGCAAGCGCGACCAGTTCGACCGATCGATCGCGCAGCGCGGCGAGCACGGCGCGGTCGAAGTCTTCACGCGACGGGAACTTGCGATGGTCGATGACAGTCGTCTCGATTCCGTGGCGGCGGGCGCGCTCGAGTCCCTGCGCGTCGGCGCGATTCGATATCACAAGACGGATTTCGGCTTTGAGATCGCCGCGCACGATCGCGTCGATGATGGCTTGCAGGTTGGTGCCGCCGCCGGAAATCAGGACGCCGAGTTTGACCGTCGGATTTTCCGCCATCGGATTAGCCGTTGCTCACTGGCTCAGCGAATCGACACTCCGCGCTTGCCGCGCGTTACTTCGCCGACAACATAAGCGGCAAATTCGCGGCGGCGCAAATGAGCGACGACGCGGTCGGCCTCGCGCGCGGGCACGATCGCGACCATCCCGAGGCCGTTGTTGAAGGTGCGATCCATTTCGACGCGGGAGATTTTGCCGAGGCGCTGAATCAAGCCGAAAATCGGCGGCGTTGGCCAACTGCCGCGTTCGACGATTGCGTGCGTGTTCGCGGGCATGACGCGCGGCAGGTTTTCGAGCACGCCGCCGCCGGTGATATTCGCGAGGCCGTTTATCTTGAAGCGTTCGAACAGTTCGACGACGACTCGCGCGTAGATGAACGTGGGACGCAGGAGTTCCTCGCCGAGCGTGCATCCCAGTTCGCCGATGCGCGCGCCGAGCTTGAGTCTCGCGTGTCGCACCACGCGGCGCACCAGTGAAAAGCCGTTGGAGTGGAGTCCGCTCGATGCGAGTCCGATCAGCACGTCGCCGGCGCGCACGCTTGATGGCTCGGGAATTCGCGCGCGTTCCACAACTCCCACCGCGAAGCCGGCCAGGTCATACTCGCCGGGCTTGTAGAGTCCGCTGAGCTGCGCGGTTTCGCCGCCGACCAGGCTCATACCGGCCTGTGCGCATCCGCGCGCGACGCCCTTGACGATGTCGAGCGCGATTTTTTTTTCGAGCTTGCCGGAGCCGATGTAGTCGAGAAAAAACAGCGGACGCGCGGCGTGGCAGATGATGTCGTTCACGCACATCGCGACGCAGTCGATGCCGACGGTGTCGTGGCGACCGGTTTCGAATGCGATCATGAGCTTGGTGCCGACGCTGTCGGTGCCCGCGACCAGCACCGGCGAGCGCATCTTGCGCGCGCCGTTCAATCCGATCAGCGCCCCGAAGCCGCCGACGCCGCCGATGACGTGCGCGCCGGAGGTCGTCTTCGCGATCGAGCCGAAGAGCGGGATCAGGCTCTGTTTCAGCGCGATATCGACGCCCGCCGCTTTGTACGTCATCCCCGGCGCCATCAGGCCGATTTCCTCCGCCGCGCAGCAATCGAGGCGCGAAAGGCGCGCTCGCCGTTCGGATAGGTGACCAGGCCTTCCCTGTATTCCTCGACTTCGAGTCCGTCGGCGAGCGCGCGAAGCTCTCCGTGACCGAGCAGGAAGCGCGGATCGCGCGGATGGCCGACCGCGGCCTGGTCGACGAGGAACGTATCGGCAATCAGAATGCCGCCGGGCCGGAGCGCGCGCCCAAACTTCGGGAAAAGTGCGCGTTCGAGGAAATTTATATTCACGATGGCGTCGAGAGATTCGTCCTTGAGATGAAAGCTATCCAAGTTTGCGACCACGGGCCAGATGGCCAGGCGCGCGGTCCGGGCCGTCGTCGGCGAGCAGGCGCATCGCTTCAGTGGAGAAATCGACTGCTACCACCGTCATGCCGGCACGCGCGAGCGCGAGCGCATTGCGCCCGCGTCCGGCGGCGACGTCGAGCGCGACGCCGCGCGGAATTCGCGCGAGCATCGCGGCCAGAAACGGCTCAGCTTCGCCCGCCGGCTTGCCGCGATGACGTTCGTCCCAGTCGGCGCGATGCGGTTCGTTCAATGGCACGCGCGGCAGCGTGAATACGTCCACGCAGGTTCAAAAATGGGCGATTTCGACTGACCGAATAGAGCCGAAATGACGAATTCATACCATATGTAGTAGTTCTTGGACTGTTCCCCTACCATCGGTAGCTTCGTTCCGTCAAATTTAGTTTTTCGTTCGAGCGGGGTTTGCCTGACGACCGCAGACGAGTGAGGGTGGCTTGCATGAAGGGTATCCACAGCAATTGTTTAGCACGTTAGGCGATTCGTGATCAGGCTGAATAGTTCATCCCGTGGAAGTGGTCCTTTGCATAGCAAGCGCGATGCTTTCTTCCCCTCTCCCTGCAAGGGAGAGGATGAAGGTGAGGGTCCTTATACAGCGCGCATTGTTCGCGCGCGATTTAAGGTTCTGTTCTCTGCTCTGATGTCCGCAATTTGTCGGTCGCGCGGCAATTTGCTTAACTGTCCGGGCATGAATCTCCCTCGCTTGGAAGTCGCGTGAGCTTCTGTAGCCACTGCGGGTCCGCGAGCCACAGTTCGGGCTCGGCCTTCTGCACGCGATGCGGAGCGACGCTCAACGCGACGTCGGCACGTCGCGGCTGGGAATCACTGCACTTCGTCGCGCCGTGGATCATCTTCGTGCTTTGTGTGTCGGCAGTGATCGGCGCGCTTAAGGGATTAGCGACCGGCTTTGACTATTTGGTTCCGTATGAAGTGGTGGCCGTCGTGGTGTTGGTCGCGGCGCTCTTCTTCTTGATGCTGGACCGAATCGCCAAGCGCGACCCCAAGTGAAACGCTCGAGGGAACTAAATGACTCTAGATGATTCCCTGCGAACGCTGCGGCTTCAAGCCGCCGAATGAAAGAGCGCAGTTCTGTTCGCGATGCGGCACCGAGATCGTTGCACGCGTTCACGATCGGAGAACAGACTGGGCGCCTGCCAGTCCTTACGTGATCGCCGGACGAACCGGACCTGCGCGGCCCAAGACGCTAGTCACGTTGCTCGCTTCGCTGCTCGGCCTTCGGCGCTGGCTGGCCGACGCAAGCGACCCGCGAAACTCGCCGATTTTGGGCGTGCCGGTTAGCGAGAATGCCAAGCGCGTTTACATCTATCTCGCCGGAATCGTCTACGCGTTCGGGTCTTCTCACTTGCGGCTCGATACCATCGCCAAGAGTACCGGCATGCCGCGAGGCGCCGCGCTCAGAGCGATCGCAGAGTTAGAGAGGCGTCGATTCCTGTCGCATCGGAGTCGCAAGACGTGGCATGGGCGCGGAGCATTTGACTATCGCGTGAAACGGGTTCACTAGGTCCGTCCGAGAGACCTTTGCATAACCTCCGCACACGTCCTCGACAGAGGCGGAATCCTGAATCGCGCTCGAAACGCGCGCTGAATATGGACCCTCACCTTCATCCTCTCCCTCGCAGGGAGAGGGGAAGAAAAGAATAAGGACCCTCACCTTCATCCTCTCCCTCGCAGGGAGAGGGGAAGAAAAGCGGGATGCGCGATTGGTGGCGCATCAACTCGGCTCCGCGTGGCCTCAGTGAAGTTGATGTGTCTTGCGTCGAGAAAGCTCATAGCACGCGCGCGAGCGTGAAGACGTCCACGCTGGCCGCGCCTGCCGCGAGCAACACGCGCGCGCATTCGTCGACTGTCGCTCCGGTGGTCATCACGTCGTCGACGATCAGCACGCGGCGATTTTTAATACGTTCGGGATTCGTGACCGTGAAGGCGCGTCGCACGTTCTTGATGCGCTCGTCGTGGTGGCGCGCGGTCTGCGGCGGGGTAAAGCGCCGGCGCGACATCGCGGTCGCTTCGAGCGGAAGATTCAGCCGCCGTGCGACCTCGGCTGCGAGCAGAGCGGCCTGGTTGAATCCGCGCCACCATAAGCGCCGCCAATGCAGCGGCACCGGAATCACAACGTCGTAGTCGTCAGCCGAAAGCGGCAGCTCGTCACCCAGGTATTCCGCGAGCGCGCGCCCGACAGATTGATCGAGGCCGTACTTGTGACGGCGAATCAGCGCCGGCAGGCTGCCGGGTTCGTCCTCGGCCGTCGTTCGATAGCGCGCGATAGTATGCGCGTGTCGATAGCGCGGCGGATGCGCGAGGCATCGGGCGCATTTTTGTCGGGTCGCGTCGCTGACGGCGGACTCGAGCGGGCCGCCGCAAATTTCGCAGCGCGGCTCCGGTATTCGCTCAACCCGCGCAACGCATCGAGCGCAAACGCGCTTTTGTTGCCCGGCCTCGGATGCGAGCGGAGTTCCGCACGCGGCGCATCGGGGAGGATAGAGAAAGTCGAGTACCGACGAAAAGTTTTGCGAGAAGCTTCTGGCGAGCGCGGCCATATATGATTGATGCGTCCGGCGGCGTCCAAACTCAAGAGGGTTGTGGTATAGAGAAAGTCATGAGCGGACCGCTTGAGGGGATTCGAATTATCGACTGGACGATCTGGCAGCAGGGCCCGGTCGCGACGCAGATGCTCGCCGATCTGGGCGCCGAGGTCATCAAGATCGAAGAGCGGGAGCGGGGCGACCCCGGCCGTGGAATCACCGCGGTCGCTGGCAGCGCGACCGTCAGGAGCGGACGCAATTACTATTTCGAGGCCAACAACAAGCACAAGAAAAGTATCGCGCTGAATCTGAAACGGCCCGAGGCGCGCGAGATCATGCATCGACTGGCCGCGCGCAGCGACGTCTTCGTGCAGAATTTTCGCAAGGGCGTCGCGAAGCGGCTCGGACTCGGCTATGCGGACCTCGCTACGCACAATCGTCGTCTCATCTATGCGAGCGCGTCAGGCTACGGCCCTGAAGGACCGGACAGTGGCGAGCCGTCATTCGATTACCTCGGGCAGGCGCGCTCGGGGATCATGAACGCGGTTGGCAGCGGCAGCACGGCGCCGACGTATGTCTATGGCGGTATCGCGGATCAGATGGGCGCGATCATGCTCGCCTACGGAGTGCTTGCGGCGTTGTTCGCGCGCGAGCGAACGGGCGTTGGGCAGGAGGTGGACGCGTCGCACCTGGGCTCTATGATGGCGCTGCAGGGGCTGAACGTCGTCGCGCGAACGATCATGGGCAAGGAATTTCCGCGCAACACGCGCGCCAACGCGTACAATCCGCTGTGGAACCATTATCGCTGCGCCGACGACAAATGGATTTCGCTGGCGATGCTTCAGCCGGATCGTTACTGGAAAGATTTTTGCGAAGTTATCGGCAAATCGGAACTGATCGAGGATCCGCGCTTCGCCGAGGCCAGAACGCGCGGCAAGAACTCGGCCGCGCTGGTCGCGATATTCGACGAAGTGTTCGCGTCGCGTCTGCGCGATGAATGGATGCGAATCCTCAAAGGCCGCGGCGACTTCATCTATACGATCGTGAACTCGGTCTCCGACCTGCCCGACGATCCGCAGGTCAAAGCCAACGACTACGTCGTCGACTACGAGCATCCCGCGCTCGGCAATCTGACGCTGCTCGGGATGCCGGTTAAGTTGAGTGCGACGCCGGGCGATCCGCGCGGACATGCGCCGGAACTCGGCGAGCATACCGAGATGCTTCTGACCGGGATGCTCGGTTATTCATGGGACGATGTCGCGCGGCTGCGCGAGGCGAACGTGATCTGAGTCAATGGGGGTTGATGCGATGGCGATTACAGGAACGGTCGAGGATCGCGAGGAAGTCCGCGCGCTGCATGCGCGCTACTGCCTGACGATCGACTTCGGCCGCTATCGAGGAATGGATCGATTGCTTCACCGAGGACGGCGTCTTCGAGAGCCCGCGCTTCGGCAAGCACAGTGGACGCGACGGCCTCAGGCGATTCGCGGCGCTGTACAAGGAATCGCTCGGCGGCGCGCAAGTGCTCCACGTCGTCGCCAATCCTGCCTTCGAGCTCGACGGCGACAACGGCGCCGGCACTTCCTACCTGCTCTATTATCACTGCAAGGACGGCAAGGTGCAGCAATCTACTGTCGGGTTTTACACCGACGCGCTACGCAAGACTTCAGCGGGATGGCGGTTCGCGAGCCGTATAGTGACGATCCTGGGGCATCACTGATCCTGCAAACTGGACCCGGATTTCCGGTTTGACAAAATTTTTGTGGAGCGCTGATACTTAAGCTCTCGTTCCAGCGCAAGTTGAGGATCTTCTATGGACCAATCGACAGGTGAACTGATCAAGCGGCTTACCCGGCTGGAATCGCAACAAGCCAAGCTCCAGCGCAGCAACAGGCATCTGCGGATGACGACCGGCGCGATGATGCTGCTGTGCGGTGCGCTGATTACGATGGGGCAGACGAGTTCGGTCGTGCCCGATACTGTGGAAGCGCAGCAATTCCTGCTGCGCGACAGCAGCGGCAAGTTGCGTGGCGCGATAGGGGTTCTGTCCGACGGCGCAGTCGGGCTGAATTTCTCCGATCCCAGCGGCCGTACCCGCCTGACTCTCGACCTCGCGGCGGACGGCACTCCCGGCCTGGACTTATACGATCAGGACGGCAAGGTACGCGCGACTATGGCGCTGGGTGATGCCGGTCAACCCGGGCTCGGTCTCTTCGGTCCTAACGGCAATCTGCGAACCAGCCTTGATGTTCCAGCGGCCAAGACACCCGGTTTGGCGTTCTATAAGGAAGACGGCAAGCCGGCGTGGGGAGTTCCGTGACATGCGCTCGCAGGGAAGATATTTCAGCCTGGGTCGCGCAGTCGGGGTGGTCTTACTGCTCGGAGTGATCGCCCTCGGCGCCAGCGGCTGTTATGACGAAGGCGGCTACTACGGCGGGGGATACCCTTCGTATGGCTATGCGCCGTACTCATATGGTTGGGGTGGGGGCTGGGGAAATGGCTGGGGCTACAATCCCGGCTTCGAGGTTCACCATCCCTGGGAAGGACATTATGCCGCCAGCGGCCACCATACGGAGTTCTACCATAGCGGCGGCGGCAACGTCGGCGCGCACGAGGGCGCTGGTGGTCACGTCGGGGGCGAAGGTGGCGGTGGCCACGGCGGCGGTGGCCACGGTGGCGGTGGCCATCGGTGATGTTCTCTTAATCCCGCGCACAACATTGCGGCGCCGGATCGCGATCAGATCCGGCGCCGCATTTTTTCGTGTAGCCGGCTACTCCGCTAGAACGACGCGTACCACGGCACCTCGTGCGGATTCTGCACTTCCCAATTGATGTTGAAACTCTCCAGCAGGGTGCCGTCGGCGTGGCCGAGCGCGAGCTTGGCGTTCTCGAGATCGACTTCGGCCTGAACCTGGTTGCCCTCCGCGCTCACTTCCTCTTCCTGGAATTGGAGCAGGTCGTGCGTAGTCGCCAGCCCGACGCGGAATCGGATTTGCTCATCGTGGAGCGACTGGCGAGCATAGAAGGTTGCCGACGCGGTCGCCGATGCACGCTTCTGGTCCGCATATAGATTGGCGATCGCGCTCTGCACATCGATCACTGCCTGCGACAGCGCCGCCCGATACAGCATGCGCTGCTGCTCGTATTGCACGCGCGCCTGCGCGAGCGCCGCGCGTGGAACGGCATTGTCCAGCGGCATCTGGAAGGTCAGCACGCCGGCGTAGTTGTAATAGCTGAAACCCCACAGGCGATTGAGCGCGTCGCCGTAGATTCCGCCGAACGGGAGCTCGGTGCAGGGCCCGGTCGACGTGAAGCTCTTCTGGCAAGGCGTAGTTCCGGCGGTAGAGGTCAAGCCGAATTGCGCACCAAGGTTGAGCTGCGGCAGAACCTGGTTCTCCGAGAACTTCACTTGCAGCAACGCGTCGCGAATCGCCTCGCGCATGCTGCCCAGCGACGGCCGGTACTGCACGGCCAGTTCGAGCGCCCGCTCTTCATCGACAGTGATCTGCTCCTGGGGATTGGTTCGCGTCAGCGGCTGGATTTCCTCGGGCAGGAAGGTGCCGTACGGATTGAGCATCACGTCCTGGCGAAGCTGGGTGCGGGAATTTTTCAGATTGGCTTCGGCGGTATAGACGTTAGCCTCGGCGGTGGCGGCCGCAGATTGCGCTTCCTGCAAATCGATCGGCGCAAGAGTGCCGACCTTGACGCTGATGGCGTTCTGGCGGACCAGGTCGAGGTTGAAGGCCAGTGCGGCGCGTGCGACCTCGAGATTTTCCTCGGACAGCACCACGTTCCAGTATTCGCCGCCGATCTTCTGCACGAAATCCTGCAACGCCTGCCCGTAGGTCCATTGCGCCTGCTTCTGGCCCGACTCCGCGATGCGGACGTTGATGGTCGCGAATTGCCAGCCGAAGTTCTGCAGCAATGGCTGCGAGAGTGAGAGTGCAAGATTGGGCGCATACGACGGATTGACGCCGGAGAAGGCCGAGTTCGACAGCGCCCGATCGTTGTTGAAGGTCACGCCCCAGGTGCCGTTGGTGACCGAGGAGACTTTGTTGAGGCCGAAGTTCCAATCGTAGAATTTCTGCACGAACGTCGTGCTGCCGCCGGTCTGCAGGGCGGACGTGACGGGCACGACGGTCTTTTCGACGTCGCCCTGCGCGGTAAGGTTGGGATCGAAGGTTCCGTTGGCCTGCCTGACGGTCTCCATCGACGCGACCGGGTCGAGTTCGGCGGCCTTCAGCGCGGGGTTATTGCGCAACGCTATGTAGATGGCTTCCTTGAGCGTGAGGCCGCGCGCGGTGGGGTCTTCGGATCGCAGGTAGCGCTCGCTGATCACGTTGTCCGGCGCGATCTCGTTGGTCAGCGACCACTGACGCCCGAAGATGCGCGGCAGATTCAAAAAGTCATCGTGATGCTGGAACTGGTTGGATGCGCTTGGCGGCACGCTCGCGTTTGGTGGTTCCTGCGGCCCGACCGGCACTGACTGCATCTGAATCGGTCCGGTCAGGTCCGGCGGCGGCAACGGCGTGGTCGGCAGCGAGCCGGTCACCTTGAGCTGATCCTGGGCGCGTCCGAGTGACGTTCCCAGAATCAGAATCGAAACGGTCAGCACCGCAAGCGAAACGCATTTACTCATCGACATTTGGAGGACCTCCTTGTACCTGATGCCATCACCCGCGATGGCCCGCCACTTCCGCGCACGCCGATTATGCAATTTGACTCGGCAATTAGGTCGATTTGCCGGCGCCGAATCGAAGCGAAGCGCTTGCGCGGCGCCAAACAGGTCGCGATTATAGCCAAGGCCGCCAGACTTGTCTTGCGAAATCGAGCGCGGCCGGACTTCTTCGCGGGTCGCACCTGGAGATGCTATGCGCGCTGTCAGGCTGGTAATCGCAGTACTCATCGTATCCCCGATCCTTGTGCTCGCCATCGGCGAGTCGAGACTATCGCGGCAGCCATTCGCGCAAGTTACCGCGGCGCCGGGACCCGCGCCACTGACTGCACCAGTAGCTCCGGGTCAGCCGCAGGCTTTCTCGACGATTGGCGCGCTGCCAGCGCTCGCACCAGCACCGGGGACCACACCGCGTATAGCGGCGAGCGCGGTGCCGACGCCACGCGCATTTCGATGCACCTGTTCGGGGCCGGGAACGTGGACCGAGTGGGCCGGCCTCGTCTCGTCGTCGAGCTACATTCTGGCGCGGCAGTCCGCGCGCGGGCAGTGCGCGAGCTACCTGCTGAACGCAAACGCGCCGTCGGCATACATCCCGCAAGAAGGATCCACGGTGAACCAGCAACGGCCAACAATTTACAATGGCACGGCGTTCACGCAGCGCGCGCAGGTGAGCACTTCGGTGGGGCAATCCGGCATCCTGCAACGCTCGCAGGAATCGCAGCTGCTGAATCAGTGCACGCAATGTGCGTGCAACTGACGCGGGCTAACCAAGAACTGTTTTCAGGTCTTCGGGGATGGGCGCAGTTGCCTTGACGTGGCCGACCGCCGGCGAGTCGAACGCCACATCGCATAGATGCAGCCAGAAGCGCCCGTGCGCGAGCGTCTCGCTAGCCGGCCCGCCATAAAGAGTGTCGCCGACAATAGGATGGCCGACGCTCGCCAGATGCACGCGAATCTGATGGCGGCTGCCGGTCTTCGGCGCGACTGACAACAGCGTGAACTCGCCGATGCGCCGGATTGGCTCGACGACGGTCGTCGCGGCACGCCCGGCGCGTTTCGGATTCGCACTCGACGGATCCCCGACAATCATCTTGCGCGCGTTTTTTGCATGATGCGCGATCGGCGAGTCGATCTGAATTTTTTGTGCGACCGATCCTGCGACCAGCGCTTCATACCGTCGCGCGATACGGCCCGCGCGAATCGCGTCACGCAGTTTTTCAAAGGCGCCGCGATTGCGCGCAATCAACAGCGCACCCGAAGTGCCATTGTCCAGGCGATGCACCAGTCCGCCTTCGAGCGGCTTCTCGCCCACGGTCGCAGTCTCGGGGAACCGCGCGACCACCGCGTTCATGACAGTGTCGCGCTCATCGGCATTCAGCGGATGACACGGCACGCCGCCGGGTTTGTTCACGACGATCACGCTCGCATCTTCGTGCAGAACGTCCAACGTCAAGTCGGCGTTCGGCTCGATCGCAGCGCGGCGATTCCCGCCGGCCGCAACTTCGACTCGATCCTCGGCGCCGACAATTTCACTTTTCTTCGAGCGCCGCCCGTTGATTCGCACCATCCCGCGCTCGACCAGCTCCTGCGCAACGCGCCGCGACGTCGCGAACCCCGTCCGCACAAGGTAATGATCGAGGCGTTCTTTTAATGCGTCGGGCAAGGAGCTAGTGGCTCGCGGCGGCGGCGGTCGGAGTCGTCGCGGCTGGCGGACGGTTGTACACGGAGAATTGAAGCGTCGCGGCGTACAGCAGAATTCCGAGCACGATCGCGGCAGTGAGTATGTCCAGGAAGCCGAGTTGCGTTGCGCCCCGCGCCCGACGATTGAGTCGCCGCATTCTTCCTCCTTGCCTGTTCACCAAACTATGCTCCCGCCGCATCGCGCAGCGCCGACCGCACCTGCCTGCCCCGTTCGGGCAATCCGAACAAGCGCCGCAGCTCGCGCCCGGTCTCGGACTTCTCGCACGCCGCGATGTCCAGCGGAGAACCTGTCGCCACGACCCGCCCGCCCTCGTCGCCGCCGCCGGGGCCGAGATCGATCACATAGTCGGCGTTCGCGATGAATTCGAGGTTGTGCTCGATCACGACCAGGGTGTTGCCTTCGGTCACCAGCCGGTTGAGCACTTTGATCAGGCGCTTGATGTCGGTCGAGCTGAGCCCGGTCGTCGGCTCGTCAAGGATGAACATGCGCGGCAGATGCGTCCCGTCTTCGTCCGCCGGCGCCGGTTCGAGATCGGCCAGCAGAAAGCGCGCGAGCTTGAGGCGCTGCGCCTCGCCGCCCGACAGCGTTGACGTGGTCTGCCCCAGGCGGATGTAGCCGAGGCCGACCGCGATCAGCGCGTCGAGCCGCTTGACGATCGCCGGATGATGGATGAAAAACGCGCGCGCGTCCTCGACCGTGAGATCGAGCACCTGGTTGATGCTCAAGTTGCGCAGCTTGATCGCGAGAATGTGGCTCTGGAAGCGGCGGCCGTCGCACGCGTCGCATTTCACTTCCAGGTCGGCCATGAAATGCATCTCGATTGTGACGGTGCCGGTGCCGCTGCATTTCTCGCATCGCCCGCCCGTGACGTTGAACGAAAAATGCCGCGCCTGCACCCCCAGCCGGCGCGCTTCGGGGCTGGCGGCGAACAGCTTGCGGATCTCGTCGTAGATTTTCAGATAGGTCGCCGGATTCGAGCGCATCGAGCGCGTCGGCAACTCCTGCCCCATGTGCACCATCTCGCCGATCAGCTCGAAGCCGTCGATCCGCGCGCACTCGCCGGGTTCGGCCGAAGTGTCGCCGCTGCGGCGCAGATAGTTGTTGTAGAGCACGTCCTCGACCAGCGTCGATTTTCCCGATCCGGAAACTCCGGTCACGCAAATCATGCGGCCGGCCGGGAATGCCACGTCGATGGCCGGCGAGATTGTGCTCGCGCGCGCCGACGACTCGAATCGCTGGATCGCGCTTGCTGAATTTGCGCCGCTTCGCCAGCGCGCGCATCAGGATCACGCGTCCCGGCGACGACGCCATGCTGTCGAGACTCGCCGTCGCCGGCGGTCCCGAGTACGTCAGCTCGCCGCCCTCGCTGCCGCCGCCGGGCCCAAGCTCGACGACGTAGATCGGCGCCCGCGATCATCGCGGGGTCGTGCTCGACGACGATTACCGTGTTGCCGAAATCGCGCAGGCTGTACAGCACCGCCAGCAGCCGCCGCGCATCGGCCGCGTGCAGCCCGACAGTCGGCTCGTCCAGCGCGTAGAGCGTCCCGACCAGCACGCTGCCGAGCGCGCTCGCCAGATGAATCCGCTGCGCCTCGCCGCCCGACAGCGTGCGCGCCTGCCGCTCGACCGTCAGGTAGCCGAGGCCGACTTCGACCAGGTAGCCGACGCGATTGCGCAGCTCGCGCATCACGACCGCCGCGCGCGTCGCGACTTCCGGCGATCGATCCGATCTTGTCGAGCCACGCCACCAGGTCGCGAATCGACAGCCGCCCGATGTCCGCGATCGACTGGCCGTCCACCAGCACGTTGAGCGCCTCGGTCTTCAGCTTGGCGCCGCCGCATGCGGGGCAGGTGACGAAGCGCCGATACTTCGCGAGCAAAATTCGCACGTGAGTCTTGTAGCGGCGCCCTTCGAGCCACTTGAAGAAGCCGTGCACGCCCGGCCACTTGTCTTCGTCCCATTTCCCGCGCGGACCCTCGTCGCCGTCGAGCAGCCAGGTGCGCTCCTCGTCGGTCATCTCGCGAAACGGCGCCGAGGTGCGAATCTTTCTGCGCCGCGCCAGCTTCAGCATCCACTCGTTCATCTCGCGATACGCCGGCGTCCGCCACGGCGCGACCAGTCCGTTGCGCATCGACAGATTCGGATTCGGAATCACCTTGTCGAGATCGAGCTCGACCGTGCGGCCGAAGCCTTCGCATTCGGGACACGCGCCGATCGGACTGTTCGACGAAAACAGCGCCGTGGTCGGCTCGGCGAACGCGGTCGCGCATCGCGAACAGTTGAAGCGCCGATCGAAATCGATCGCGCCGACGCTATGCGTATTGCCGTTGTCGCGCTCGACGCGCACGGCGCGCGCGCGGCCGGCGCCCAGATAAAATGCTTTCTCGAGCGCCTCGCGCACGCGTTCGCTCTCGGTTTCGTTTTCATGGCCGCCACTCACCGAGATGCGATCGACGACGACCATCATTGTAGTGTCGGTCAGTGTACTGTCCGTCTGCGGCGCGGCGCCGTTCTGCGCTTCGGCGGCGATCGCGCGCGCGGCAAACTCCGCGGTCTCGGTGATCGCGTCGTTGGCGTACAGGCGATGGTACCCGTTCTGAATCAGGTAACCGGCCGCGTCGGGAATCGAGCGCGAGCCCGCGTCGAACGGCGCGAGCATGACGTAGAGCCCCGGCGCGCCGAGGATTCGCGCGCCGGCACTCTCGACGGTGTCGCGGCTGACTTCGCCGCCGCACTTTGGACAAATGGTGTGCCCGACCGTCGCGAACAGCAGCCGCAGATAGTCGCTGATTTCCGTGACGGTGCCGACTGTCGAGCGCGCATTCTTGATAGTGTTTTTCTGGCGCAGCGCAAGCGCCGGCGGAATCTCGGAAATCGCATCGACATCCGGCCGCTCCATCCGCTCCAGAAACAGCCGCGCATAAGTCGACAGGCTCTGCACGTAGCGCCGCTGCCCCTCGGCATAAACGGTGTCGAAAACGAGGCTCGACTTGCCGGAACCGGACACGCCCGTGACGACGGTCAGTTTTTCGCGGGGAATTTCGAGCGAAATATCAGCCAGGTTGTGAGTGCGCGCGCCCCGAATACTGATTGAGCGATCCAAGCTTGTTCCCAGCCCTTTTCGCTTACCGAGGGTCTGCGATCGGGCGCGCCTTCTTTTTGCGCTCGCCCGGGTATTCGTCGGCGACCTTGGCGTACAACTCGGCGAGCTGGACGTCGAACTTCGCCTGGATGCGCCGCGTTTCGGCCTCGCGCTCAGCCAGCGCCATCGGTGCGAGCGGCCCCAGTTCCTCTTCGAGCCGCTGCATCAGGCGATTTCGCGCCACCAGATATTCGTAGCC
>CAWDTQ010000009.1:0-217865 GCA_963805315.1 uncultured delta proteobacterium | reverse complement strand
CGCCTAAATGCGGGACAGGCCGCTGGCTGATGGTCCGGGCATCTCAGCAAGGGGCCGGCTTAGGCGGCAGCAGTTTGAATGGGATTTCAGTCGATCTGGAAAGATCAAAAGCTAAACAAGTGTCGGGATTTTGTTGGAATCGAGTTCGATGGTGATCGGTCCTGTTCGGTGTAGATTAGCAGTCGTTTTGCCAGTCGTTGGGCACAAGCGCGGACGATCTTGACCGGATCGCTTCGGGCAGCCTTCGCGGAGGCTGAGGAGTAAGGCTATGACGAATCGGAAGACGCTCGAAAAGCTAGGGCACCAACTCGTGCGAGGCTCTGACCGCACTCTGTATCAGTGCTCGCAATGCTACTGGGTCTTTAGGATCGGCCAGCCGAGCGGCTTGGCGATGCCCGAAGGCGAACATCTCACCGCCGGGGAGATAGAACGCCGGAGTTCGGTGCCGTGTCCCGGCTTGTCAGAAACTAAGAAAGTTGAAGAGCACCTACGAGCTAATCCGGGGTCGAGGTTTTGTGATGAGTGCCTTGCTGGCCGGGTAGGCATCGGGCAGTGGAACTTGATGGAAGCGTTGAAGGCCGTTAAGTATCTAGACAGAGTTCACCGAGGGCAAGGCGAATGCTCGTTCTGCGGCAAGCGGAGGGACATCACGGGATTTCTGCTGATGCCAGTCTGCTAACTCGTTGTCGCAATGAAACCCCGCCAGCGCCGACGGCGCTCGCGCTGGTGGAGCTGGTATCTGATGACGCCTGTCACATGAAAACACTCGTCGCGGTTCTGGCGTCCACCCTGCTGCTATCCATAGCCTCCATCGGCCGCGCGCAATCGCAGCTACAGATCGAACCGAACCAAGCACGCGCCAATCCTACGTTGGAAATTCCTGTCGCAGTTAGGACAGGGCATCCGCCCCTCGATCTGACTTTTGTTGGCGCTTGGTGCGGCTACCTCCGGGTAACGTCGACCGACGCGCCCGTCGTGCCCGGCGCGCCCGCCATGAAGCTCCGCTCAGAGTGCGCTCGCTTCGCGCGCAGAGGCGATTCTATATTCGTCGACGCCCACCTCCGCCTCCGCGAAGACGGCGCGGGTCCGGATTTGGCAAAGTTGGGTGTCAAATTACATGTTGTCTCCCAATATGCCGAAGCCACCAGTGCTCAGGAAGTCACCGTAACGGACGTCATCGGTGTAACCAGCCCAAATGCGCGCGCAACCGGCACTCTGAGTTACGACATGAAATTGACCGGCGCGGGCCGAATGGAGGTAGTGCGCACGGATCGACTTCAGGTCACCGACTTAAAATATTCCCCCGTTGGCAGCCGAAACGTCCGTTGGTCCGGAAGCCTATATACGGTCCAACTCCGCGAGTACCAAGCTTGGGAGGCTGCCCACGGGAACGATGCCCCGGTCGGCGGCGGCGGAGATGTGTATCTGCCCGGAGCGCGGTAAAGTAGATGCATCCGACGCTCTCGCGCTCATCGAAGGCGCGATCTGGCCGCCTATTGGGAGAATATGATTGAGCCAAAATATATCGCTGGGAATGTTCGTGCCGTTTGCCCAGGGTGCGGAGGGGCGCTGTCCACCTTCGAGTATAGGAAAAGCTTGGGGGAATACGGTGCCGTTGTGCAGGAAAATGTTCCGGGCGGAAGAAGACTCTATATCTTGATGAGCTGCGGAGGCTGCGGGCGTGGTGGCCTCGCAACAATTCTCGACCCGACAGGAAGACAGCTCACTGGAATGTTGGTGGAGTTCTATCCGACGGCAATTGATCGAGCGACGCTGCCCGCTACCGTACCTCCCAGCCTTTCTGGAGATTTCCGTGAGGCAGAAACGTGCGCTTCTGTAGGCGCATGGAGGGGGGCTTCTGCGCTTCTTCGCTCGGTACTCGAAAAAACCCTGATCGCGAATGGTTACACGAAAGGGTCGCTTTCTGCTCGTATTGACGACGCAGCGGCAGATGGGGTGATCACTGCCGCCCGCCAAAAGCGAGCCCACGATGAAATTCGCGTCCTTGGAAATGACGTGTTACACGACGAATGGCGAGAGGTGACCGGTGATGAGTTCAATGCTGCGCACCTCTACGCGCAAAGAATCTTGGAAGATTTGTATGACTCGCGGAGCGAGGTCGAGCAGGTGCTGATAAAGGCGGGGCGATTGAAGGAGCCGGATTAGACCGCTATCGGCCCGGATGAACGCCACCCATCGAGCGATTCCAGCCTCGCCCCGGTAGCGACTGCCGCATCGCTGCCAGTTTCGCCTAAATTCACGCCCGATTGAGTCGAAGCCACTCGTTGAGAACGCTTACTTCGCGCGGTTATTTCGCTCCGCGATCTTCCCGGCTGACGGGCAGTCAGATGCTGTAGTTGATTGCGTGCTTGCGCTTTTCGGATAGCGTCTGCAGCGTCACGCCGCGCAGGATGCCGTTGACGGAGTCGCGCACCTCGCGCCATACGTCGCGCATCGGGCACGGCTGATCGCGCGGGCAGGGCGAGGCGCCCTCCTCCAGGCAATCGACGGGATTGTAATCGCCCTCGATGATCTCGACGACATCCGCCATCGTGATTCGCGCCGGATGCCGCGCCAGCATGTATCCGCCGCTGGGCCCCTTCTGGCTGGCGACCAGCCCGCCGCGCTTGAGCTCGATCAGCAGCCGGCGCAGGTAGTTCTCCGGGATGCCCTGGCCCTCGGCGATTTCCTCGACTCGCACGGGCCTGGCAGGATAGCGCTCCGCCAGAGCAGCAGCGCCTTCAGAGAATAGTCGACGCCGACGCCAAATTTCATTCTTTTGAGACTTTCCTCAAGAATTTAGCATGATCCGGCAATAGATGGAATAGCGACCGGCTTAGTCATCTATTTAATTGACTAAGTTACTCACCGAAGTTATCTTTTAGATCCGCAGGAGATTGATCGTGCCGAAACGTGAGCCGCCATCGCGCGAACTGGTCCTGAAGCGCAACTCCGTCGAGCGCCTCAAGGACGATCTGTTTCCCACCGAACTGTGGGGGCAATGGGATCGGCTGGCGCGAGACCTCGTACGAGAAGCTTCCCGAGGAAGACATCGTGCGGCTGCAGTGGTTCGGGATGTATCACGACAAGCCGAAAATCGGCACCTTCATGATGCGGATCAAAATCCCCAGCGGCATCCTGAGCGCCGAGGGCCTGCGCACCATCGGCGAAATCTCCGAGAAGTATGGGCGCGACCAGGGCGAGCTGACCACGCGGCAGAACATCCAGCTCCACTACATCACGCTCGACAAGTTCCCCGAGATTTTCGAGAAGCTGAAGAGCGTCGGGCTCACGACGATGGGCGGATGCGGCGACGTCGTGCGCAACATCACGGGATGCCCGGTCGCGGGCGTCGATCACGACGAACTTTTCGATGTGACGCGGCTCATCGGCGAGACCGCGAAATTTTTTTACGGCAATCGCGAATACTCCGACCTGCCGCGCAAGCACAAAATCACCATCGCGGCGTGCAAGTATCATTGCAACGCGCCCGAGATTAACTGCGTCGCGCTGATCGGGATGATCAAGGACGGGCGCGAGGGCTTCGCGGTGCGCGTCGGCGGCGGACAATCGTCGACGCCGCGGCTCGCGCGGCATCTGGGCGTGTTCATCACGCGCGAGCAGGCGATCCCGGTGATGCGCGCGATCATCGACGCGTGGCAATCGACCACCGAGTATCGGATCTCGCGGGTCAAGGCGCGGCTCAAGTTCATGATCGACGATTACGGGCCGGAGGAATTTCGCAAGCTGGTCGAAGCGCGGCTCGGCTTCGCGCTCGAGGACCTCGCGGAAACGCCTGTTCCCGATGACGAAAGCGATCACATGGGAATCCATGAGCAGAAGCAGAGCGGGCTCTACTAGGTCGGATTCCCGGTTTACCTCGGCACGATGACCGGGCGGCAGATGCGCGAGATTGCGGCGCTGACGGCGTCGTTCGGCGGCGACATCCGCCTGACGCGCCGGCAGAATTTCATCCTCACTGGAATTCCGAATGCGCACTCGACGGCGTCATCGCGGAAATCGGCAAGATCGGTTTCCCGCTCGAAGGCGAACGGACTCTATGCGTCGTCGATCGGATGCATCGGCGATCCGCATTGCAACTACGCGGTGACGCCGACCAAGACCAAGCTCGCCACTATCATCGAGCGGCTGGTGAACGACTTCGGCGACAAGGTCGCCGGCCTCAAGCTGAATCTCGACGGATGCCCGCATGCGTGCGCGCAGCATTGGACCGGCGACATCGGGTTGCAGGGCACGACCTCGCGCGGGCCGAATGGCGAGCCGCTCGAATCATTCGACATCATCCTGCGCGGCGGACTCGGCAAGGACGCGGCGATCGGCAAGCCGATCCTGCGCCGCATCCCGTCGCCGCTTGTCGAGGACTACGTCTCGCGGCTGTTCGGCGGCTTACCTCGAACGGCGCGAGGCCGAGGAAACTTTCACGAAATTTTGCGTCCGCACCCGCGACGCCGACTTGATCTCGATCGCGAGGGAAACGCAACCGGCGCCGCGGCCGCCGCCTGAACCGTCCAGAGGACTCGAGTAACATGGCAGCTGGACTCACTGACACTGAAAACGAAAAGCCCAAGCTGAGTCTTATGATGGACGAGCTCGAAGCGGGTGAAGTCGCCGTCGAGCTCGACGACAAGGAGCCGCAGGAAGTCCTCGCCTGGTCGATCGACCGCTTCGGCAACGAGCTGGCGATCTGCTGCAGCTTCCAGGCCGAGGGCTGCCTGCTGATCGACATGGCGCACAAGATCGATCCGAACATCCGCGTGTTCACGATCGACACCGGCCGCAAGCCGCAGGAGACCTACGACCTCATCGACAAGTTTCGCGCTCGCTACGGCATCAAGGTCGAGGTCTTCCTGCCCGACACCGCATCATCCAGCAGATGGTGACCAAGCACGGCAACAATCTCTTCTATCACGACGTCAACCTGCGCCTGCTCTGCTGCCAGGTGCGCAAGGTGCTGCCGCTGCGCAAGGCGCTGATGAACTACAGCGCGTGGGTGACGGGACTGCGGCGCGATCAATGGGCGACGCGCTCGAACATCCGCAAGGTCGAGATCGATCACGACCACGGCGGCATCGTAAAGCTCGCGCCGCTGGCCGATTGGACCGAAGACGAAGTCTGGGACTACATCAGCGCCAACGACGTGCCCTACAACGAGCTATACGACAAGGGCTACAAGTCGATCGGATGCGCTCCATGCACGCGCGCGGTGGGCGAAGGCGAGGACCCGCGCTCCGGCCGATGGTGGTGGGAGACGGGCGCGCCGAAAGAATGCGGCATGCATTGCGCGATCGAGACCGGCGGCTTCGAGCATGAGCTCGCGTCGCTGCTGGGTCAAAACGACGGCGGGCACAGCAAGTCCTAGGGACAGGCGATGGCGAGCGACGACCAGCCCAAAGCGGGCGAATCGATAACGCTCGACACCCTCCAGCGCGACATCCTGATTCCGCAAATCCAGGCCTTCCTCGAGGCCACGAATGAGCCTCAGGCGCGCGAGGTTTACCTGGCACTCAAATCGGCGATCGAAACGCTCGAAGTACCGGCAGACCTACAGCTAAGACTCGGCGCAATCGTAGAGGTAGCACTGACCAGCGGCAGAGTAAGGCGGCTATTCGGCCCCGGCGCAGAGCTATCGCTGAACGCGCTGTTCATGAAAACCCCGCGCGGCCGCGAAGTAGCGCAATCGCTAGCCGAGCTGAACAAGGCGCTAGCGACACTCAAGGGCCAGACCGTCGAGCAGATAACCTCGACGCAGCGAAGTCCCGGCGCCTACGCGCTAACCGTAAAGACCAGCGGCTGCCAAATTGTGATTAGATTTGAACAGGCCGGCGTGAGGGTCGAAAGTCTCGAAGTAGATCTGAACCGCTGACCGTCACGAGCTGTAGTTGCGCGTGCAGGGCTGTGTTGTGAACTAGGTTGAACTCCGATCTTCTTGGCATCGCGATCCAGCGTGCGAGGGTTTGGCTGGAATTTTGGACGATGGGGAGCAATCAGAAAGAAGCTATCTGATGGATTGGAAGGAAATTAAGCATGTTCTGAGCGCGGATGGGAAGAAACGTATGCTCATCATGGAAGCGGGAAATCTATTTCGTTTCGATGAGGATACCTACGTTACCGAGGGTGGCTACACATTCTGGTCTCCTACGCACTGTTCGGGCGTCTACGATTCGGCTGAGGCGGCAGAGCGGGATGCCCGCTTAGAACTCCCTTGGCTGCGCGACAAAAATTCAAACTGAGACACTACCCATGGCTGACATCGGCGCTGCGATGCGCGACAATGGGCGCGATGTCCAAGACGAAGGACAATAATCCCTCGCGGGGCGATCTCATTCGCCTGACTGCGCGGTGCAAGGCTGCGGGTTGAGCCGGTAAGCTCGGTCCGGCGGACCTTTCCGCAGTCCTCGCGCGGCTCGATTTGCCGAGCCATCCTGATTTGCTCGTCGGAATCTCGACGGGCGACGACGCTGGAGTGTTCCGTCTTTCCGACGATCTCGCGATCGTGAACACGGTCGATTTTTTCACACCCGTCGTGGACGATCCTTTCACCTACGGACAGATCTCCGCCGCCAACGCGCTGTCGGACGTCTATGCGATGGGCGGGGTGCCGCGCACCGCGCTCAACATCGTATGCTGGCCGCAGAGCGGACTGCCTGGAAATATGCTCGCGGAAATTCTGCGCGGCGCCGCCGAAAAAGCGCGCGAGGCCGGCGTCGTGATCGTCGGCGGCCACACTGTCGCCGATGAGGAAGTGAAATTCGGGATGGCGATCACCGGCGTCATCGATCCGCGCCGAATCGTGCGCAATGTCGGCGCGCAAGTCGGCGACGCGCTGGTGCTGAGCAAGGCGCTCGGCACGGGAATTTTGATGACCGCATTCAAGCGCGACGCACTCGGCGACGAAGCCTACCAGGCCGCCGTCCGCTCGATGACGCAGCTCAACGCCGCGGCCGCATCCGCGATGCTGAACTACGACGTCCACGCCGCCACCGACATCACTGGCTTCGGTCTGGTCGGTCATGCGCTCAAGATGGCCGAGGGCAGCGGCGTTACTTTGGTGTTCGAGGAATCCGACCTGCCGCTCCTGCCCGGAGTGCTCGAGCAATGCCGCGCCGGAATGATTCCGGGCGGCGGCGAGCGCAATCGCGAGTACTACGCGCCGAGCGTCCGCATCTCGGACGAAGTTTCCGAGGAGATCGCGACGATTGCCTTCGATCCGCAGACCTCGGGCGGATTGCTGATCGCGATTCCCGAGAAGCAGTCGGTGGCGCTGCTCGCGGAGCTGCAGAATTGTGGGCATCGCGAGGCCGCGATCGTTGGGCGCGTGACTGCGCGCCGCGAACATCCGATCGAGCTGGTGTGAGAAGTTTCTGGTCCCCTCCACGTTTCGTCGGCGGAGGGCCAGGGTGGAGAACATTTTGCCGCGCGATCGTCTGTCGCGCGGCACTTCTGAGACGGAAACAGAATCCGAAAATAAGGTCCACCACCCGCCGCGTGCGGACGCGCGTCGGCCTCCCCCGTCGAACGTGGGAGGCAGGATCTACGGCTACAGGCTGAGCAGCGGGATTACTTCCTTGGCGAATTGCTCGAGCTGCGCGTTGCGTTCCGACGGATGCGTGACCGCGTCGATTCCGATGTCGCGCGCGCCGGCCTTGATGTACTCGCTTAACTTCGCTGCCACGTCGGCGGGACGGCCCAGCGCGCCGTAGCGCTTCGCCGCCTCGTTCATGTCTGTCGCGTATCGCTTGCTTAGAAATTTGCCCGCGACTTCGTGCGCCGCTTCGACGCTTTGGCCGAGCGAGCAGAATATCTGGATGCAGGTGCCGAACAACGTCAGCATCCGGCCGGCGCGCTCTGCTTCCTTACCGATGAAATCCAGTCCGTCGGCGAAGCGCTTGGGCGTGACGACGTACGGCATCCATCCGTCGCCGTAGCGCGCGGCGCGCTTGAGCGGACCGTCGGCGCGGCCGCCAATCCAGACCGGAGGGCCGCCGGGAGTTTTAGGCCGCGGCTGCATGGTGATTTCGCCGAAGCTGAAATATTTGCCGCGATGCTCGACGCGATCGCCGCTCCACAACCGCTTCATCACCTGGATCGCCTCAGTCGCGCGTCCGCCGCGTTCGTGAATTGGTACGCCGCAGGCTTCGTACTCGCGCGGGAACTCGCCGCCGACGCCGACGCCGAAAATGAAATGCCCGGCGCCGAGCAGACGGTCAAGCGTCGCGACCATCTTGGCCACAGGCACCGGATGTCGCAGCGGCAACAGGTAGACGCTGGTTCCGAAAGTGAGTTTGGGTTCGAGCGCCGACAGGTAGGCGAGCGTGGTCAGCGGATCGCTGACAGGTCCGGTGAACGCAACGTGATCGGGCGCCCACAGAACTTCGTAGCCCCATCGCGAGATCGACTCGAGGCCTTCGATTGCATCCTCGCGATTCGACGATGAGCTCATCGTGCCGAATCGGAGCCGGTTGCCGAGCGGAACCGCGTCACTCATGCCGCAGTCACTATCACAAACTCGCGGGCGCGCCGACGGCACTGCACCGACGCGTCGTGCACCGCGTCATCGGCAGTCGAACCGATTCCCCCTTTCTGCGGAAATCCCCCGCGCGCGACTATCCCTTGTTGACGTTCGACGCCTGAAGGCCCTTGGGCCCCTGCGCGACCTCGAACTCAACGCGCTCGCCTTGTTCGAGCGAGCGGAAACCCGCCCCATCGATGGCGCTGTAGTGGACGAACACTTCCTGCCCGTCCTCCATCGTGATGAAGCCGTAGCCCTTCTTTGGGCTGAACCACTTGACAGTACCGTTAGCCATTTTCCCCCGTACCTCCTGAAGGGAACCCGGCCGAAGCAACCCCTCGCGGCTTGCTCCCGCCGGCGACGCTGCTTCCCCAAGCAACGCGCGTAACGGCGGGCATATACCACACTACGCGTCGCTTACCAAATGGGTAAAACTCGCGAAACCTCGCCGTAATACGCGTGGCGATCGAGAATCCGGCGGTGCAGCGGCTAATATTGCCAGCGCCGAATAGGACGGGCGTGCATGTGGCAGTGGTCGGGAATCTGGCGCATGACGTCGTCGATGCCGAATTTATCCGCACCGTACTTCGCGCGCGCGACCAGCGACAGCGCCTCGATCATGAATGCGCGCTCCTCGTCGGTGGGCACCGCGCGATGGTCTCCGAGCACGGCCATGGGAGTGTCGCACGAATCGCAATCGAGAATCGTGAATTTGAAAGGATGAACGAAGTCGGCGTAGCGCTGCGTGTAGTCACGCAGTTCGCACAGTTCGCATTTCGGCATCGCGATTAAGCCGCAGTCGATTCGCTCTCCACAAACGCGTCGCGAGCCACGGCGGCCCGCGACGCGTCGAGGCGCGAATTCCTACTTTGGAGAAGCAGCCGCCGCGGGCGCTTTCATCGCGGACGATGACGGCGCGCTCATCGCGGACGAAGGCGCGGACATCGCGGACGGCTCTCTGCCGGACTTGGCCTCCATCGAGGTCTTGGTCGCGGCCTTGGCGGCCTCCTTCGCGTGCCGCTTGCAGCGATAGACGCTGGAGGTCGAGATATTCAGGTCCTTGGCGATTTCCTTCGCATGCTTGCCGGCGCCGACCTCGTTCATCACGGCGTCGCAATCGACTTTGCTCGCAGCGTAGACTGGTCGTGCATTGACCGCGAACGCGACGGTGGTCATGAGCATGGCAGAGGCGGCAGCAAGCGCGAATTTCTTGATCAACATTTTGTTCCCCGCTCCGGTTAGGACGTTTTCAAACGATGCACAGTATTTCAAAATGCGCGGATCATCAAAAGAGGTGCAAAATCGCCTGGGGCGCTGCTTGCGGGCGGGTGGGATTCTCGCGATAAGCAATCTGATGAGATTCAAGGAGAGTGCGGCGGTCGCTTTGATCGGCTGGATCCTGATGGCGCCGTCGATCGATTGTGCGCGGCGGGGACTACAGCGTGAGACGCCGCTATCGGAGTGGGAGCGCGTCGATAGTTTTGTGTCGGATGAAAACTGCGAGAATTACCGGGCGACTGTGATCGAAGCGGAGAAGAGCGACAGCGGCAATGTTTACGTCGAGCGATATTCGTATTCGATTTGTGTGCGGGACGATGATCCGCGCTTGAAGCCGCAGTAGCCAAATCTCATTTGCTTGCCGGACTGAGTCATGATTGGTCGAGACGCCAAATCTCGCGAGAGTATTCCGTTACTGCCCGATCGCTCGAGAAATAGCCAATCCGCGCCAGATTGAGTATAGCCTTTCGCGTCCAGATCTCCGGATGTTGATACTCAGTCGATACCTGCGACTGGATATCAACATAAGCGCCAAAATCCGCCATCAGGAAATAGTCATCGCGATTGACCAGCGCGTCGCGAACCCACCTGAACAGGCCGGGCTCGCCTGGACAAAAGCGATCAGACGCCAGCTCGTCGAGCACCCGCTTCAGTCTTGGGTCCGCCTCGTAGTATTCGCGCGGCTGGTATGTGCCCTTCAATGTCAGTTCCTCGATCTGCTCGGCGGTCAGGCCAAAAATGAATATATTTTCGGCGCCGACCGCTTCTCGAATCTCGATATTGGCGCCGTCGAGGGTCCCGACCGTCAGCGCGCCATTCATTGCGAACTTCATGTTGCCGGTGCCCGACGCTTCGCAGCCGGCGGTTGAAATCTGTTCCGAGATGTCGGCGGCGGGAATTATTTTTTCGGCGAGCGAGACCCGGTAGTCCGGCAGGAACGCGACCTTGATCAGTTCGTGGGTCTTCGGATCATTGTTGATCACCTCGCCGAGGTTGTTGATCAACTTGACGATCATTTTGGCGGCCCAGTAACCCGGCGCCGCCTTGCCGCCGAGCAGGTAAGTGCGCGGCACCGGCGGCTCGACGCCGTCATCGACGAGTTGCAGGTACTGATGCGCGATTCCCAACGCCATCAGCAGTTGCCGCTTGTATTCGTGGATGCGTTTGGCCTGTATGTCGAACATTGCGGCGGGGTCAACGTCCACCGCGGCGATCCGGTTCACGATTCGCGCCAGACGCTCCTTGTTGACGCGCTTGATCGCCATGAAGCGCCTTTGAAACTCGACATCGTCGGCGAATTTCTCGACTCCGTTCAGCTGCGAAAGATCGGTCGCCCAGCCCGGACCGATCGTAGCGTCGAGCAGGTTGGCGAGACCCGGATTCGCCATCAACAGCCATCGCCGCTGAGTGACGCCGTTGGTTTTGTTGCTGAACCTTTCGGGCCACAGCTGATAGAAGTCGGGCACCAGGCGCGTCTTGACGAGCTCGGTATGCAACTTCGACACGCCGTTGACCGAATGGCTGCCGACGATCGCGAGATGCGCCATCCGGATCTGGGGTTCGTAACCCTCCTGAAGGATCGAGATGCGCTTGAGGCGTTCCGGATCGTCCTTCCAGAGCAACCCGGCGTCTGCCATGAAGCGACGATTGATCTCGTAAATGATCTGCAGATGGCGCGGCACGACTCGTTCGAGCAGGCTCACCGGCCATTTTTCCAGCGCTTCGGGCAGTAGTGTGTGATTAGTATATGCGACCGTGGCGCGCGTTATCTCCCACGCCTGCGCCCACTCGAGGTCGTACTCGTCTATAAAAACGCGCATCAACTCCGCAATAGTCAGTGCGGGATGGGTGTCATTCAATTGAATAGCCACTTGCGATGAAAAGTCAGTGAAATCCTGGCCGCGAGCGACGAATGCCTGTACTATGTCGTGCACCGCGCAGGCCACGAAGAAATATTCCTGCAACAGTCTGAGCTCGCGGCCGGCCGCCACCGCGTCGGATGGGTACAGCACTTTCGAGATGGTCTCGGACAGCATCTTCTGCTCGACGGCCTTCATGTAATCGCCGGCGTTGAAGATTTGCATGTCGAATTCATCCGACGCGCCGGCTGAATAGAGGCGGACATAGTTCACGGTGCGACCGCCGAAGCCCGCAATCGGCAAGTCGGACGGCACGCCGACCAACACGCGCCAATCCACCCAGGCCGGATTGTATTCGCCTTTTTTGTCGATGCGATGCTCGATTCGCCCGTAAACCGGAATGCGGCACGACTGCTCGGGGCGCGGCACCAGCCACGGCGAGGTCTCGCGCTGCCACGCGTCGGGCCGCTCGACCTGGTAGCCGCCGCGAATCTCCTGGCGGAAGAGTCCGTACTCGTAGTTGATTCCGTACGCGTAGCCTGGAAGGTCGAGGGTCGCAAGCGAATCGAGGAAACATGCGGCCAGCCGGCCCAGGCCACCATTGCCCAGCGCAGCGTCGGGCTCTTCATCGAACAGGATCTGCAAATCGATTCCGTTCTCGGCCAGAAAATCACGGCAGGTGTCGATGATGCCGAGGTTGAAAAGATTGTTTTCGAGCGAACGGCCGATCAGGAATTCGAGCGACAGATAGTAGAGCTTCTTGGAGTTGTTGCGATCGAAACGCAAGCGCGTCGCCAGCATCTTCTCGACCAGCATGTCGCGAACCACCAGCGCGGTCGCGCGGTACCAGTCATGCTTGGTCAAGTCGATCCGCAGCTTGGCGAGCGAAAAACGAATGTGATGATCGATAAGCTTGTTGAACAGGGTGCGATTAACTTCGGAAAGTGGAGGAACAGCCATTCTACGCGTCAGTCCTGGAAGGATCTCGGAGCCTCCTTGATCAATCAGGTTTGCAAAGTTGTCGCCAATCACGACGCTGCACCGGGCTCAGCGGCAGATCTACATAATGCCGGTTCGCAGCACCGTACTCTAGGGGGCGAAGATTTGACGAACTGCGTTTCCCGACTTGCGCTTAGGTAGTGGCGCGATCGAGGAATGCTCGCACGGCGGCGTTAAACTCGGCGGGCCGGTCGATATTGGCGGCATGACCCGCTTGCTCGAGGATCACTTTTTCCGCGCCGGGAATTTTTGCCGCCATGTAATCGGCCGACGGCCGGAACTGCTGGTCGTTCTCGCCGACCAGCACCAGCGCCGGCACCTTGATCAGTGGCAGCGACTCGATCACGCGGCCGTCCTTCTGCGCCAGCATCCCGCGCGCGGCATGCGCCAGGCCATTCGCGCTGCGATGATGAGCGACGGCTACTTCGGCGCTGGCGCCGGCCGCGGCGAGTCCGTTTTTCTCGTACGCCGCCGCCATGCTGTCAGCGAGCCGGTTCCATGCTTCGCGCCCCTCGTCTTTCCTGTAGCCGGGGCCGGTATCGAACAGCATCAGCGCCTCCGTGCGGGTGGGATGCGCCAGGTGAAACGCCAGCGACATGAAGCCGCCCAGCGACAAGCCGGCGATGACGGCGCGGCCGATGCCGCAAGCGTCGAGCACCGCGGCCATGTCGTGGATGGTCGCCTCGTGCGAATAGAGCGCGGGATCGTCGGGCGAGTCGGAGCGGTCGTGGCCGCGCATGTCCCAGGCGATCACGTGATAGCTGTCCGACAGCGCGTCCATCTGGCCCTGCCACATTCGCGCGCTGGCGCTGTAGCCGTGAGACAGCAAGACGGCAGGCCCTGCGCCGTGCTGTTCGTAGTAGATGCGCACGCCGTCGCGA
Source organism: uncultured delta proteobacterium (assembly GCA_963805315.1). Lineage (GTDB taxonomy): Bacteria > Desulfobacterota > Binatia > Binatales > Binataceae > Binatus. Next base: position 204,318 of record CAWDTQ010000009.1, on the reverse strand, counting down.
TCGAGATAGGACATAGTCAGCTTATCCCCGAATTCGCCGCGACCAGAATCGAATTCCTAACGGCCACCGCGTTGCATCGCGGCGAGCGCTTCGGCCATCTCGCCGAGGCCTTTCTTTACCGACGGGCGGGTCTGGACGTGAGTCCACTATGCCGCGAGTTTCGGATGTCCGTCGAACGCCTTGACGCCGAAAGCGGGGCCGAGGTTGGTCACGAAGAACATGGTCGGCGCCAGCGCGCAGTCCGCGAGCGTGAAGTCGGAGCCGCACGCGAAGCCGCCGTCGGCGAGCATCCTTTCGAGTTGATCGATGCGGTGCTTGAGGTCGGTCACTTTCTCGCCGACAACTTTTTCGTCGCGGGTCTTGGGATTCATCTGACCGAACAGCGCGCGCAGCGGAGGCTCGAGATACAGGTCGTGGAAGCGCGTGAAGATTCGCACCTTCGCGCGGCCTTCGGCGCTCTTCGGGAGCAGCGGTGGAGTCGGGTACTTGTCCTCGAGGTACTCGTTGATGACCTCGGATTCGGGAATGAGCAGGCCGTCGGCGTCGAGCGCCGGGGTTTTGCCGAGCGGATTGATCTTCGCGTATTCGGGCGAGCTGAGACCGGCGCCCGGAATCGGCGCCATCTCGATGTTGAGTCCCTTCTCGTAGACGACGAGGCGGGACTTGGTCGCGAAGTTTGAGAGATTCATGTTGTAGAGCTTCATCGTTGTCGATTCCTCACTTGCAGAATTTCAAACTCGCTTATCTCAGACGACTCCGCTCCGCGCAAGACGTTTTCTGGCGGCTCCGAGCGACGAGACAGCTAGCGGCCGCCTTCTTCCTGCTTGATTACGAAGATCAGCGACTCGGCGAATTCGTCGGGATGCTCGAGTTGGGGGTAGGCGCCGGAGGTTTTGAAGACTGACGGTGGCCGAGCCGGGCATCGCAGCGTGCAGCGCCTCGCCTTCGGCATTCGAGAAGTACGGATTCTTGACGCCCCACATTATGATCGTGAGCGTGTTGAAGACCTGGCCGATCTTTGAGCGGATGTGCGCCTCGTCGCGCGGGACGGAATTGAGCATGTCGGTCTCGGCTGGAAGATCCTTGCCCAGCTCCGCCGTCATGCGCTGGTAAATGAAATCGGGCATCGGCGGCAGGTCGAAGAAGCTTGCCTCGACCTGCGCGCGGACCGCGTCAGGCGTCGTCGGCAGCATCCCCTTGCGCAGTTTTTCCGCGCCGCGCGCACCGACCAGGCCGCCCGACACCAGCACCATCCGCTCGACTTTGTCGGGATGCTCGACGGCGTAGTAGAGCGCGACGTCGGCGCCGAGGTCGTTGCCAATCAGGTTGACGTGGTCGAGCTTCAGCTCGTCGATCATCTGCGCGACCGCCTCGGCCTGGTACGCGATCGAATATTGGACCTGCTTGTGATCGGACGACGCGAAGCCGGGCAGGTTGGGCGCGATCACTTTGTAGTGCGCCTCTGCCACCGGCGGCATGATGCCGCGCCACACCAGCGCGGCGTTGGGACCGAGCCCGTGAATCATCACGACCGGCTCCATCTCCGAATAGCCGCCGGTCATGAGGTAGGTGATCAGGCCGTCCTTCAGCGCGAGATCGTTCTGCGCCACGCCCGACCATCCCAGCCGCGCGACCTGAATCCATCGCAGCACGTCGACGGGCCGCAGATACATCGCAGCGCCGAAAATTCCGAGAAAGACCGCGGCGATCGGGCCCGCGATATTTATCCAGGTATGGCGGCGGACTTGCGGAGTGAGATTTTCGGCGCGAATGTCGGCTTCGGTCGGCGTGCGGGCTGGTTGCGATTTGACGGGCTCAGCCACGGCGTTCGATCGACGCGCGCTATTTCGTCGATGGCGACGACGCCGGCGCGGGCGCCACGGCCGATGTCGTCACACCGTCGGAGGTCGCGGATGCGGCGGCGGAAGATCCGGGTGACGCCGAGGCCTCCGCCGACGGCGCATGACCCGAAGACGCAGACGCGCGACGCTCGCGACACGGCGGCTTTGCGCGCAGACTTCGTCACGTGCGAGAGGCGGCGCCCGTGAGCGGCTTCGCGGTCGCGTTCCATCTGATCCAGATGATCGGCGACGCGGTTGATCTCAACAGTCGCTTCCTGAACGGCCTTGGTCGCGCGATCTGCGGCCTCGGTCGCTTTGTCCGCGGCCGCTTGCGCCTGCGCGGCGGATTGCTCGGCGTGCTCGGCGGCTTTCTCGGCGTGGTCGGCGGCGGCCTGGGCCTGCTGCGGCCTCCTGCTCGTCGTGCGATGCGCATCCAACTAAGACGAAAGCGATCGCGACTACGAGGACGGGCAAGATGGAGAAATATCGGCGCATCGACGATGCCTCCTCAGCGCTGCGCGAATGCCTCGACTGTGCGCATGTCGGGTTGCGGCGCACCGTCGGCGCGCAGCGGCAGGATGCATACGTGAGTGGCGCCCGCCTTCAGATGCGCGTCGATGCGATCGCGAATCTTGTCCTCGGTGCCCCACGCGACGATCGCGTCGACCAGCCGATCCGAGCATCCGTTCTCGAATTCCTCGTCAGCCCATCCCAGCGCTTTGAGGTTGTTGGTGTAGTTCGGCAGGCGCGGAACGTAGGTCTTCATGTAGTCGCGCGCCGCCTTGCGCGCCTTGGCGGCGTCGGTTTCGAGAATGACCGCCTGCGCGGCGCATAGCATCGCAGCTCGGTCCGATTTGCGCGCGCGCTTTCGCGGTATGCTCGGGCGGAACGAAGTAAGTGTGCGTGCCGTTGGCCTCGGCGGCGGACAGCGCGAGCATCTTGGGATGGAGCGCGGCGAGCACGACCGGCACCGGCTCCTTGGGCGCCGGCGCCAGGTAGAGCGCGCCCTTCATCTTCGGCAGATATTCCTTCATGTAGCTGTACGGCTTGTCGTAGTTGTGGCCGCGCAGATTGCTGACCAGAGGCTTGTGGCTGACGCCGATGCCGAGAATGAAGCGTCCGCCGGAAAGCTCGGCGACGGTCTTGGACGCGGCCGCCATCGTCATCGCGTCGCGCGCCTAGATGTTGGCGATGCCGGTCGCGATCGACAGGCGCTCGGTGTGGCTCAGCAGATACGCGGCGTGGGCGAACGGCTCGCGGCCGACCGCCTCGGGGATCCAGAGCACCTGGTAGCCGAGTCTTCTCGACCTTCCGCGCGAACTCGGCGCTGTCCGGCGCGGTCATCGCGTCGAGGAAAAACCAGATTCCAACTTTTCCAGTATCCATGACTCTTAACTAAGTACGCGCCGGCGAAATTTGAACAAGCGAGAGCGCGCCCGTGCGCCTTTTCAATCGCGATGCATCGGCGCGATAGATTATGCGCGAACTGTCCATCGATCGCGCAATCCCGAACGAGGTACGAGAAATGAAAATCGGCCTGATGTTCGCCAATTCGGGACCCTTCAGCAATCCCGCCCTGCTCGCGCATCTGGCGACTACCGCCGAGCAGTGCGGCATCGAATCGATGTGGACGGTCGAGCACGTCGTGATTCCGCAGGATTACAAATCGCCGTATCCGTACTCGTCGAGCGGCAAGATTCCCGGCGGCGAGGATGTCTCGATTCCCGATCCGCTGCTGCCGCTCGCGTTTGCGGCCGCGGTCACGAAGAAGATCAAGCTCGGCACCGGCATCCTGATCCTGCCGCAGCGGCATCCGCTGTATGTCGCCAAGGAAATGGCCACGCTGGATCAGCTGTCGGGCGGGCGCGCGATACTCGGAATCGGCAGCGGATGGCTCGAGGAGGAGTTCCAGGCGCTCGGGCTCGATTTTCACACGCGCGGCGCGCGCACCGACGAGGCGATCAAATCGCTGCGCGCGCTGTGGAGCGACGACGCGGCGTCGTTTCACGGCAAGCATTTCAACTTCGGGCCGGTCAAGTGCTACCCGAAGCCGGTGCAAAAGGGCGGAGTCCCGATCCACGTCGGCGGCCATTCGCCGGCGGCGGCGAGACGCGCGGGACGCTACGGCGACGGCTTTTTCCCGGCGCTCGGGGAAATTCCCAAGCTCAAGGAACTGTTCGCGCTGATGAAATCCGAGGCCGAGAAGGCCGGACGCGACCCGAAGAAGATCGAGCTGTCATGCATGGGGCGTCCGCGCGTCGAGGATTTGAAGGCGCTCGGCGAGATCGGCGTGTCGCGAGTCGTGATCGCGCCGCCCGCATTCGATGCGGAAGGCCTGACGCGCGGACTGGAGAAGCTGCACGACGAGGTGATCGCGAAGATATAGATATCGCGCAAAGCGTTGGCCATTCTCATTGGATGCAGCGACTCGAAACCGGAACCGGCTTCGCTGGCGCGACGCTGTCCGGAGGCCAGAAGCCACCTTCGGTCGCGTTGCTCCTTTCGGTCAGGATGACAAACCCAGAACCCTACTCTGCGTCGGTCTTACGCGGCGTGCCTGGAATCGGCGCGAGCAGCTTTACGTAGATGAGTTCCGGGTCGCCTTCGTCCAGATTTTCGACGTAGCCGCTTTTCACGAAGCCCAATCGGTCGCACAGCCGCTGCATCGGGAGGTTCGACTGGTTGGTCGAAGTGAAGAGCTTGCCGGTCTGGCAATCGAGCTCGGCCGCGCGCATCAGGGCGGTCGCGAGTCCGCGGCGGCGGAAGTCGGGATGCACAATGAGCAGCCGCACCATGAACTGGTCGAAGAAACTCTCGTCGGAGATGACGTAGCCGCGGATCACGTCGTCGACGCGCGCGACTGCGACGCGCCCATTGGCGCACGCTTCGCCGATAAATCTGCGGCGCGGCTCGCCTTGATGGACAGTTTCGTCGAGCGCACAGATGTGCTCAAAATCGCCACTGGAAGCCCGCTCGATTATCGTCATAATTTTTTTCCAGAGGAGCGAAATCCGTGAAGGATGAAACGTCAGCCGATCCGTTGATAGTTACCCGCGAGGCGCCGATTGGGTGGCTGGTGCTGAACCGGCCGCAAGTTCGCAACGCGCTCAATCTTAAGACCTGGCAGCGGATTGCGGAAGGCGTCGCCGAGCTCGCGGGCGACGACGCGATTCGCGTGATTGTCATGCGCGGCGTCACGCCGGACGCGTTCGTCGCGGGCGCGGATATCTCGGAGTTCCCCGCGATGCGGGCCGACGCGGCGCAGGCGCGTGCATATCGCGAGGCGCCGAACAATGCGATCGCGGCGCTGGTGGAATGCCGCAAGCCGATCGTCGCGATGATCTCCGGCGTCTGCATCGGCGGCGGCGTGCAGGTCGCGCTCGCATGCGACATCAGGATCGCCGCACGCGGCACGCGGTTTGGAGTTCCCGCCGCGCGGCTCGGACTGGCGTATCCGCTCGAAGGCGTCAACATGCTTGCGCATACCGTCGGTCCCGCCAACGCGCGCGACATCCTGCTGTCGGCGCGGCTGTTCGACGCGGAAGAGGCGCTGCAGATGGGGCTCGTCAACCGCGTCGTCGATCTCGAAAAGCTCGAAGAGAACGTGCGCGACTACGTGCTCAAGATGGCGACCAACGCGCCGCTGACGATGGCTGCCGCCAAGCTGGCGATTCGCGAGAGCCTGAAAGATCGCGAAGAGCGTGACGCGAAAGCGGTTTCGGCGATGGTCGCGCGATGCTTCGACAGCGAAGACTATCGCGAGGGCGTTCGCGCGTTCCTGGAAAAGCGTCGACCGAATTTCAAGGGTCGCTGAGTCCAAAATCAACGGATTTCCCGAATGGATCAGCTTAATCAACCAACATACAGTCATGCGAGTCAGCGCGGCGCTGGTGCGCGAGCTGGAATCTTCTGAGCGAACCGAGACGCAGGAGGTAAGCTGAAAATGGGCGAAGCAATCGCCGCTCAAGCTGCGCAGGATGTCTACTTCAATCCGTGGGACGAAAACTTCCGCGCCAATCCATATCCGCATTATCGTCCGCTGCTGGCGGGACCGCCGCGAATCATCGACCTGGGTTTCAAGTTTGCGCTCGCCGCGCGTTACGCCGACGTACGCGCGATCCTCAGCGACCATGCGACGTTCTCGAGCGTGCAGCCGAAGGGGATGGGATTCGACGAGCAGACGAAACTCTTCGGCGACGCGCCGACGATGCTCGGCTCCGATCCGCCGACGCAAACGCGGCTGCGGCGGCTGGTCTCGCGCGACTTCACGCCGCGACGAATCCGCGAGCTGGAACCGCGCATCCGCGAAATCGCAAAAAATCTGATCGACGCCGCCGAGCGCAAAGGCGAGTTCGACGTGATGGCGGATCTCGCCAATCCGCTGCCGGTCATGGTGATCAGCGATTTGCTCGGTGTGCCGGCGGAGGAATACCGCCAATTCAAGCATTGGTCGGACAAGATAATCGAGGCCGACAACACTCTCCCCGGGCTGCCGATGCCCGACGAAATCAAGGTCGCGTTCACCGAACTGAGGGCGTACTTCATCGACGAGATCGCGCGGCGGCGTAAGACTCCGGGGCCCGACCTGGTGAGTGCTCTGGTCGCGGCGCACGACGAGGCCGAAGCGCTGAGCGCCGACGAGTTGCTGCAGTTCGTCGTGCTGCTGCTGCTCGCCGGCAACGAGACGACGACCAACCTGATCGGCAACGGGATGCTCGCGCTCGGACGCAATCCCGGCGCGATGGCAGCGTTGCGATCGAAGCCCGAGCTGATGCGCGGCGCGATCGAGGAGATGCTGCGATACGACGGGCCGGTGCAGTCCACGTTCCGCACGGCGACCAAGGACACGGTGGTCGGCGGGACGCGAATCGCATGCCGGGATGGGCGTGTTCGTGATCATCGCGGCGGCGAATCGGGACCCGGCGCAGTTCAAGGATCCTGAGAAGTTCGACATCACGCGCGAATCGAACGAGCATCTGGCATTCGGCGAGGGAATTCATTTCTGCATCGGCGCGCCGCTGGCGCGGATGGAAGGATCGATCGCGATCGGGATCGCGCTCGAGCGATTCCCTCAACTTCAGCCTGAAAAATCCCGACGCTCCGGTGACCTACAAGGGCTCGTATTTCCTGCGCGGACTCAGCCGTCTCGAAATGGCGCTTAAGTGACATCGTGGGACTGCATGCAGTCTGATTGATGCGCGCCCGGCGAATAAAAACGCCAGTGCTTACCGGTATCTGAGTGGTGGCACTGCGATTGCAGCGTAGTGCGAGGCGCGAGTGTGCGCAGTCGATGCAATGCGGGGCGAGCAAAACTGAAATCTACGAAAAGGAAGTTTGACAATGAACCAGGCCGCCGAGAACATCTATTTTAACCCTTGGGACCCCGCCTTCCGCGCCAATCCGTATCCGCATTACAAACCGTTGCTGGCAGGACCGCCGCGCATTCTCGATTTGTTCGGGCCGACGGCGATGATCACTCGCTACGCCGACGTTACCAGCGTTCTGCGCGACCACGCGCATTTCTCGAGCGTCCGCCCGCGCGATCCCAACGAGCCAGTCGACGAGGGCCCGTTTGCCGGTGCGCGCACGATGCTGTTTTCCGATCCGCCGCTGCATACGCGACTGCGGCGCCTGGTCTCGCGCGATTTCACGCCGCGGCGAATCCGTGACATGGAACCGCGCATTCGCGAGATCGCGAAAGATCTTCTCGACGCCGCGGAGGGCAAGGGCGAGCTCGAAGTGATGCACGGGATCGCGAACGCGCTGCCGGTGATGGTTATCGCGGAAATGCTCGGCGTGCCGCCGGACCACTACCAACAGTTCAAGCATTGGTCCGACACTGTGGTCTCGGGCGACAACACGCTGCCGGGGACGCCGCTGCCGGAGGAATTTCATACGGCGAAGAACGCGTTGCGCAGCTATTTCGCCGACGAGATTGAGCGGCGCCGGAAGAATCCCGGCACCGACCTGGTGAGCGCTCTCGTCGCCGCGCACGACGACGCCGAGGCGATGAACGCCGACGAGCTTTTGGCGTTCGTGCTGCTCCTGCTGCTCGCCGGCAACGAGACGACGACTAATCTGATCGGCAACGGGATGCTCGCGCTCGGGCGCAATCCCGCGCAGATGAACCTGCTCCGGCAAAGCCCGGAACTGATGCCGGCGGCGATCGAGGAAATCCTGCGCTACGACGGACCGGTGCAGTCGACGATTCGCTTCACCATGGAAGATATGAAACTCGGCGGAACCGACCTGCCCGCAAATCTCGGATGCTTCATAATCCTGGCCGCGGCGAATCGCGATCCGGCGCAGTTTGAAGATCCCGATCGTTTCGATATCACGCGCGCGCCGCGCGACCATGTCGCGCTCGGCGAGGGAATCCATTTCTGCATCGGCGCGCCGTTGGCGCGGATGGAGGGTGCGATCGCGATCGGCGCGATGCTCGAGCGCTTCCCGCGCATTCGCCTGAAAGATCCCGCGGCGCCGGTGGCGTACAAAGGTTCTTACTTCCTTCGAGGATTGGCATCTCTTACGATGGCGACTGACTGAGCGGGCGGGAAATTATTCATGGCCGATGAAATACAGTTCAACATCTGGGATCCCGAGTTTCGGGCGAATCCCGTATCCATACTACGGTCCGCTGCTAGCCGGGCCGCCGTCGATCCTCACCGTTGGACCGATGACCTTCGCGCTGGTGGCGCGCTATGCCGACGTCACCGCCGGACTCCGCGATCATGAACACCTGTCCAGCGTTGGGCCGCCGCCTCCGCCGCAGGCGTATCAAGGACGCTTTGCCGGATCGCGCAACATGCTGGGTTCCGATCCTCCGCAACACTCCCGGCTGCGGCGCCTGGTCTCGCGCGACTTCACCCCGCGGCGAATTCGCGAGCTCGAGCCGCGAATCCGCGAGATCGCAAAAGAACTGCTCGACAAGGTCGAGGCTGAAGGGCGAGTTCGACCTGATAGCGGACCTCGCCAACCTGCTGCCGGTCACGGTGATCGCGGAGATGCTCGGCGTGCCGCCGGAGTTGAACGCGAAGTTCAAGCATTGGTCCGACACGATCATCGGCGGCGACAACAATGTGCCCGGCGCTCCGCAGCCGCCCGAAACCATTCGCGTGATCGACGAATTGGGCGACTACTTCACGGTCGAAATCGAAAAACGTCGCGCCAGGCCGGGTCCCGACCTGGTCAGCGCGCTGGTCGCGGCGCACGACGAAGGCGAGGTGTTGTCGGCGGCGGATCTGCTGAGCTTCATCACGCTGCTGCTGGTCGCGGGCAACGAGACGACGACCAATCTGATCGGCAACGGCACGCTGGCGCTCGGGCGCAATCCCGATCAATTCGACGCGCTCAAGCGCAACCCCGCGATGCTGCCGGGCGCAATCGAAGAAATGCTGCGTTACGACGGTCCGGTGCAATCGACGGTGCGGTTCACCAAGCAACCCGTGCAGCTCGGAGGTACCGAGATTCCCGCGGGCGCATTCGCGCTGATGATCGTCGCGGCGGCGAATCGCGACCCGGCGCAATTCAAGGATCCGGAAAAATTCGACATCGCGCGCGATCCGAATGAGCATGTCGCGTTCGGCGAGGGAATTCATTTCTGCATCGGCGCGCCGCTGGCACGGATGGAGGCAAGGATCGCGTTCGAGGCGATGCTCGAGCGGTTCCCGCGCTTGCGGCTCAAAGACCCCGCGATAAAACCGAAGTACAAGGGATCGTATTTTCTGCGCGGTCTCGAATCATTGCCGCTGGCAGATTAGACATGAGATCTCGATGACCGATCCCGCCGCCACTCTCGAGTTGAAACCCGAGCCCGGACCTGCGCCCGAGGACTCGGACCGCAAAAGCATCCGACTTGGATTTCTCGGCAGGACGCCGCCGTTCACCAGGCGCCAGCGCCGGGTATTCTGGATCGCGTCGACCGCGGGATTTTTCGATCAATACGATCGCGCGCTGTTGAGTCTCGCGCTCAAGCAGATCCAGACGGGCCTGAAGATCGCGGAGTCCCATCTTGGCGCGATGCTTTCGGTGATCCGCCTCGGCTACCTGTTCGCCCTGCTGATGACGCCGTTTGCCGACGTGTTCGGGCGCCGCCGCCTGCTGCTCTACACGGTCTTCGGCTACACGATTTTCACCGGCCTTATCGCGATCGCGCCGAACGAGAGGGCGTTCGTCGTATTCGAAATGATTGCGCGCGCGTTTGCCGGCGCCGAGGCCGCGATCGCGATGGTGATAGTGGCGGAGGAAGTCGACGCTGCCCATCGGGGGTGGGCGATCGGGCTGCTCAGCGCGGTGTCGAATGTGGGCTACGGCCTGGCGGCGATCGTGTTCGCCTTTATCAACATGATTCCCTACGGATGGCGCGGGTTGTACGCGATCGCGCTGTTGCCGCTGGTGCTGATCATTCCACTGCGGCGGGCGTTGCCTGAGAGCGCGCGCTTCGAGAAGGAGAAGCTCGAAGGCCTGCGGCCGGTGAAAATCTGGCAGCCGCTCGCGCAGTTGTATACCGCATACCCGCGACGGCTCGTCATGATGCTTTCGATCGCGTTTCTCGGCTCGATGGGCGGCAACGCCGCGGGCTTTCTGTTTCCGAAGTTTCTGCAGGAAACGCATCATTGGTCGCCGGGCAACGTGTCATCGTTGTTTTTGTTTGGCGGCGCGCTCGGAATAATGGGCTCGATCTTCGCGGGCCGGCTGAGCGATCGCTACGGACGGCGCGTGATGGGCGCGGCATTTATGTTCATGTCGCCGCTACTGACGATCTGGATGTACACGGCGCCAGGCTGGTCGATTGTGCCCGCATGGATACTGGAAACATTTTTCGACATCGCGGCCGGCACGATCATGACGGCCTACAGTGCGGAATTGTTTCCCACCTCGTATCGTTCGACGGCAGGCAGCGCGCTCGCGGTCGCGGGCACGACCGGCGGCGCACTCGGGTTGTTCTTCGAGGGTGTCTTGTTCAACCTCACCGGCTCGCACGCGCACGCGGTCTGCTACCTTACGGTCTTCTGGATTGTAGCGCCGGCGATCGTCTGGTTTTTTCCCGAGACCTCCGGACGAGAGCTCGAGGATATCTCGCCGGAAACGGCTGTGCCCTGATTTCCCGCGATTCATCGACGCGCTAGATTTGCGCCGACACATGAGTGGAGATTTGCATTGCCGCCGGCGCACGCGAGTCCGCCCGTTCGCGCTGGTGGCCGTCATGCTCGCGCTGCTCGGATGCGCGCGCGGCCCGTGCGTTATGATAGTCGGTGCTGACGGCAAGCCGCTGGCAACAGTCGCGGTCGAGGTTGCCAATACAGGCCCGCAGCGCGAGCTCGGCCTGATGTATCGCAAGCATCTCGACGACGATGCGGGAATGATCTTTGTCTTCCCGGACGCGGCGCCGCGAAATTTCTGGATGCACAATACGCCCGTTTCGCTCGACATGATTTTCGCCGACGCGGCGGGCGTAGTGACAGGAATCGTGGCGAATGCGGAGCCATTCTCCGACAAGCTGCTCGGCGTGGAAGGCAAGTCGCAATATGTGCTCGAAGTAAACGCCGGCTTCTGCGCAAAGAACGGCGTCAAGCCAGGAGACCGCCTCGACTTTTCCGGGTTTTCACCTCGCAACTCGAATTAATCGGGCGCTTTAACCATACGCCGACATGCGGTATCTATCTTGCCGGTGGCGCGTGATGGGCGCCTTTTTGTTTGCCGTCTATCCAGCTTTAGCGCGGTCGTGACAAATGGGCCTTAAAGAAAATCTCGAACGACTTCAGCAGCTCACGCGCGAGGCGGAAGCCGCCGGCGGCGCCGATCGGGTCAAGAAGCAGCGCGCACAAGGCCGCATGACGGCGCGCGAGCGGGTCGAGGCGCTGCTCGACCGCGGATCGTTCGTCGAGCTCGACAAGTTCAAGACGCATCGAATCACCGACTTCGAGATGGCCGACAAAAAAATCCCCGGCGACGGCGTGGTGACCGGCTACGGCACGATCGACGGTCGCCAGGTCTGCATCTTCAGCCACGACTTCACCGTCTTCGGCGGCAGCCTTTCGGGCGCGTTCGCGGAGAAGGTCTGCAAGGTAATGGACCTGGCAATGAAGACGGGATGTCCGGTGATCGGACTCAACGACGGCAGCGGCGCGCGAATCCAGGAAGGGGTCGTGTCGCTGGCGGGCTACGCGGATATTTTTCTGCGCAACGTAATGTCGTCGGGGGTCATTCCGCAAATTTCTGTAATCATGGGACCGTGTGCCGGCGGCGCGGTGTACTCGCCGGCGATAACCGATTTCATCGTGATGGTGCGCGACACCTCGTACATGTTCCTCACCGGCCCCGACGTGATCCGCGCCGCCACCCATGAGGAAGTCACGATGCAGGAGCTCGGCGGCGCGGACACGCACAGCCAGAAGTCGGGCGTGTGCCATCTCGAGGCCGACGACGACGCCGGCGCGCTCGCGATGATTCGCGAGCTCATCTCATTCATACCGTCGAACAATGTCGAAGATCCGCCGTTCGTCGCGAGCAGTGACGATCCCGCGCGCACCGATGCGGCGCTGGATTCTGTCGTGCCTGAAAGTCCCAACAAGCCCTACGACATGGGCGACATCATCCGCCGCGTGATCGATGACGGACATTTCCTGGAAGTGCAGAAGGACTACGCGCAGAACATTCTGATCGGGTTCGCGCGGATGGGTGGATACTCGATTGGCATCGTCGCCAATCAGCCGTCGTTCCTGGCGGGATCGATCGATATCGACTCGTCGGTAAAAGCCGCGCGCTTCGTGCGCTTCTGCGACGCCTTCAACATTCCACTCGTCACGTTCGTCGACGTTCCCGGATTTCTGCCCGGCACTCAGCAGGAGTTCGCCGGAATCATCAGGCATGGCGCGAAACTGCTCTACGCGTTCTGCGAGGCCACGGTGCCGAAGGTGACGGTGATTACGCGCAAGGCTTATGGTGGCGCGTACGACGTCATGTCGTCGAAAAACATTCGCGGTGATTTCAACTTCGCGTATCCGAGCGCCGAGATCGCCGTGATGGGACCCGAGCAGGCGATCAACATTGTTTTTCGCAACGAGCTCGCCAAGGCGAAAGATGCGGTCGTCGAGCGGGCGCGCCTGGCCGAGGATTATCGCAAGACGTTTGCGAATCCGTTCAAGGCGGCCGAGCTCGGCTATATAGATGAAGTGATCATGCCGCGCGACACGCGTCCCAAGGTGATCAGCGCGCTGAAGGCGCTCGCGAACAAGCGCGAAAAGAATCCGCCACGCAAGCACGGCAATATTCCACTTTGAGGAAGAGAGCCACGACCTGCAGGCGGGCATAGTTGGCTTCGCGTGCGCTGGATTCGGTATAGAATTTGGAGTGCGATGAGCCCGGTCCGAGGATGGCCGGGAGCCAGGGAAGATTGATGTTCAAGCGGATTCTAATCGCCAACCGCGGCGAGATAGCAGTGCGGATAATCCGCGCGTGCCGCGAATTGGGAATCGAATCGGTCGCCGTTTACTCGGACGCCGATCGCGCCGCGCTGCACGTCCGCGAGGCCGATCATGCCTACCCGGTCGGTCCGCCGCCGGCGGCCGAGAGTTATCTCAACACCGCGAAAATTCTTGAGGCCGCGAAACGCACCAAGGCCGACGCGGTTCATCCGGGTTACGGCTTCTTCTCCGAGCGCGCCGCGTTTGCGCGCGCGGTGCAGAAGGCGGGCCTCACCTGGATCGGGCCGCCGCCCGATGCGATCGAGCAAATGGGCGACAAAGTGGCCTCGCGCAAACTAATGTCGGCGGCCGGCGTGCCTGTCGTGCCGGGCTCGCCGGGAACCCTGGAGACCGAAGCGGAAGTCGCCGCGATCGCGAAAAAGCTCGGGTTCCCGATCATGGTGAAAGCGGCCGCGGGCGGCGGCGGCAAGGGCTTGCGCTTTGTCGAGAACGCCAAAGACCTCGCGTCAGTCGTTCGCACCGTCGCCAGCGAGGCCAAGTCGTCATTCGGCGACGGACGTTTTTACGTCGAGAAATTTCTGAAGCAGCCGCGCCATATCGAAGTGCAGGTGCTCGCCGACGCACACGGCAACACTGTCCACGTCTTCGAGCGCGAATGTTCGATTCAGCGGCGCCATCAGAAGGTTGTCGAGGAATCGCCGTCGCCGTTTATCACGGCCAAGATGCGGGCCGAGATGGGCGAGGTCGCGGTGCGCGCGGCCAAGGCCGTGAACTACGTCAGCGCGGGAACGATCGAGTTCCTGGTCGACGCCGAGCGCAACTTTTATTTCCTCGAGATGAACACGCGCATCCAGGTCGAGCATCCGGTGACCGAGCTGGTGACGGGCGTGGATCTCGTGCGCACGCAAATTGAAATCGCCGCGGGTGCGAAGCTGCCCTTCAAGCAAAAGGATCTCGCGCAGCGCGGATGGGCGATCGAGTGCCGAATCTATGCGGAAGACCCGGCGGCCGGTTTCGCGCCGGCGCCGGGAAAGATCGAGACGCTCAGATTTCCCGACGGTCCCGGCGTGCGCAACGACGCCGGTGTTTATGCGGGCGCGGAAGTGCCGGTCTTTTACGACCCGATGATTTCCAAGCTGGCGGTGTGGGGCTCGAGTCGCGAGCAGGCAATCGACCGGATGCGGCGGGCGCTCGGCGAATTCGTAATTTCCGGCGAACTCCGCACCAACCTCGACTTCCATCGCTGGCTCATGACGCATCCCAGGTTTCTGAAAGGCGATTTCGACACGAACTTTATCGATCAAGAGTACCATCCGAATGAAAACGGCGCTGCGCCGCGCGGTGCGGAGCTGGCGGCGATTTTTCTCGCGGCGATCGCGGGGCAGCAGAACACCAATCACAGCAACGGTGCAGGCGCGCAGGCTGCCGCCGCGCCTCTGGCGTCCGCATGGCGGATGCTCGGCCGGCTCGACATGCTGCGGCGATAGCCGGGACTCGTAATCGATGCGCTACCTCGCGATTCTTGACGGCGATGAACACGAAATCGAGATTGAAGAGCTCGCCGCGGACTCGTTCTCGATTCGTTTCGGTGAGAATAGTTTCGAAGCCGATTTGCGCCGAGTCGGGCCGGTGTCTTTTTCGGTGATCGTCAACAACCGCTCGTTCGATTTCGACGTGGCGCGCGACGGCGAGGAAACTGTCGTCGCATCGCGGACCGGATCGACGCGGCTGACTGTGGCCGACGCGGCACGACGCACCGCGCGCGCGGCCGGCAAGCGGCGGGAAGTCAGCGGACGCGTGGAAATAAAATCCGCGATGCCGGGCCGGGTCGTCAACGTGCTGGTTGCGCTGGGAGACGAGGTCAAGGCGGGCCAGGGAATCATCGTCGTCGAAGCGATGAAGATGGAAAACGAAGTCAAAGCGCCCAAGGCCGGCAAGGTGGTTGAAGTGAAGGTGGTCGCGGGACAAGCGGTCGAGAAGGGCCAGCTGATGATTGTGATCGAGTAGAAGACGATGCCTGAAGAGGACCGCAAAATCGAATCGGCGCGCAAGAGTTGGGAGGAGCGCAAGCTGAATCCCGCTCTGAAGCGCGGCGCCGAGCGCAAGGAGAAGTTCGTCACGAGCTCGGGAATCGACGTCAAGCGCGCGTACGATCCCGAGGACTTGAACGACTTCGATTTCGTCAACGACCTCGGCTTTCCCGGCGAGTATCCGTTCACGCGCGGCGTGCAGCCGACGATGTATCGCGGACGGCTGTGGACGATGCGCCAGTACGCGGGCTTCGGCAGCGCGGAGGAGTCGAATCGCAGGTACCGCTACCTGTTCGAGCAGGGTCAGACGGGGCTGTCGGTCGCGTTCGACCTGCCCACGCAGATGGGCCGCGACTCGGATCATCCACTGGCCGAGGGTGAAGTCGGACGCGTCGGCGTGCCGATTTGCTCGCTGGCCGACATGGAGACGCTGCTCGCCGAACTGCCGCTCGACAAGATTTCGACTTCGATGACGATCAATGCGACCGCGTCGATCCTGCTGGCGCTCTACTTGGTCGTGGCCGAGCGCCGGGGCGTCAGCTGGGACAAGGTCAATGGCACCATCCAGAACGACGTCCTGAAGGAATACGTGGCGCGCGGAACGTACATTTATCCGCCGCGCGGCTCGATGCGGATCATCACCGACATTTTCAGTTTCGCGACGAAGGAAGTTCCGAACTGGAATACGATCTCGATCTCCGGCTACCACATCCGCGAGGCCGGCTCGACTGCGGCGCAGGAGCTCGCGTTCACGATCGCCGACGGCATCGCATACGTTGACGCCGCGCTGAAGGCTGGTTTGCAAATCGACGCATTCGCGAGCCGGCTGTCGTTCTTCTTCAACGTGCACAACAATTTCTTCGAGGAAGTTGCGAAGTTTCGCGCGGCGCGGCGGCTGTGGGCGAAAATAATGAAGGAGCGCTTCGGAGCGAAGGACGAACGCTCGATGATGATGAGGTTCCATGCGCAGACCGCGGGCTCGACGCTTACAGCGCAGCAGGTCGACAACAACGTCGTCCGCGTGACGATGCAGGCGCTGGCGGCCGTGCTGGGCGGAGCGCAATCGCTGCACACCAACTCTAAAGATGAGGCGCTCGCGTTGCCTACTGAATCGTCGGTGCTGCTCGCGCTGCGCACGCAGCAACTGATCGCGCACGAGTCGGACGTCGCGGACACGATCGACCCGCTCGGCGGCTCGTATTACGTCGAGCGGTTGACGACCGAGCTCGAAAAAAAGGCGGTCGAGTACCTGTCGAAAATCGACGACTTTGGCGGCGCCGTCGCGGCGATCGAGCGCGGCTACATGCAGCGCGAAATTCAGAACGCGGCATTCATTTACCAGCGCGAGATTGAAACCGGGGATCGAATTATCGTAGGGGTCAACCAGTTTACCGAGGGCGGCGAACCGCCAGGGGAAATTCTGCGGGTCAAGCCCGAGCTTGAAGAGAAACAGAAGGCAAGCGTCGCGCGCGTGCGTGGGGAACGAAACGCGGAGACGGCGAACAAGGCACTTGCTCGAGTCGAGGCGGCTGCCCGCGACGGGCAAAACCTGATGCCGCCGATAGTCGATGCGGTGCGCGGATGGTGCACGCTTGGGGAAATTTCGGACGCGATGCGCAAGGTGTTCGGCGAATATTCGCCGGTAAATACCGTGTAGCGTTCGGCCTTCTGATTCGTATAAAAGAAAACGGTCTGTCAGAGTTAGACGGGGCGACACGCGCCATCGATCGGGGAGAAAATAAATGGGGCCGATCCCGAAGGGGACATTTCTCACCAAGGGCGTAGGGCGGCATCGCGAGAAGCTCACTTCTTTCGAGCTGGCGCTGCGGTCTGCGGGAATCGCCGAGTTCAACCTCGTGCGTGTCAAATCGATTTTCCCGCCCAACTGCAAACTGCTCAGCCAGCAGGAAGGTTTGAAGTACCTGACGCCGGGGCAAATCGTTTTTGCCGTGATGAGCGACAACGCGACCAACGAGCCGCATCGGCTAATCGCGTCGTCGGTTGGAGTCGCGCTGCCCAGCAATCCCGCTCAGTACGGATACCTGTCGGAGCATCACAGCACGGGCGAGACGGATCAGAAGGCGGGCGACTACGCCGAGGATCTGGCGGCGATGATGCTGGCGACAATTCTCGGCGTCGATTTCGATCCGAATCTCAGCTACGACGAGCGCAAGGATCTGTGGCGCATGTCGGACAAGATCGTCACGACGCGCAACGTCACGCAGTCTGCCATCGGCGATCGCGACGGCCTGTGGTCGTCGGTGGTCGCGGCGGCGGTGTTCGTCGATATTCCCAACGGCAAGTAGTTTGTGCGGCATTAACCGGGCGGGTAGGCTTTAACTATGGCGACAGAAATTCTCTACTGCTCGGCTTGAGGCTATAAGCCACGCGCGGCCAGTCTGGCCGCATCACTGGATTCCAGGTTCGGCGAGAAGACGGAAATCACCGCCGGCAAGACGGGTCAGTTCGACGTGATCGTCAACGGCAAGCTGGTCTTCTCGAAATCGGGCACTGGCCGATTCCCGGTTGACGGCGAAGTCGAAGAGATTTTCGCAGCGCTCAAAGAAGGCCGCGAGCCTGTGCCCGTCGAAGTAAAGAAGCCGGAAGGTTTTCTCGGGCGCGTGCTCGGCAAGCTCATGAACTGATCGAACCGGCGCCCGCCCCGCAAATTCCCGACCGGAAATCAATCCTCTAAGGATGCATGTCGAGGAACTCCTTGAAGCCGCTTCGCTCGTGCGGCCCAAGGATCGCCATCTCGAGAATTCCCATCCCCGCGCGCGACCCCATCTTCGCCTGACACACAGCCTGGATGTGCTGATGCATCAAGTCGCGCTCGTTGACGTCGGCGGTTTTGAACGACTCGTAGGTCGAGGCGTCGGGACCGACGTACATTCCGTGGCCCCACTTCGGATGAAAGTAACCGATGCCATGCATGTAGAAGTTGTAGAGCGTCTTCAGTTCGATGCGGCTCTCGCCCGCGCTCGGCGAACGCAAAATCAGCTCGGCGGTTTTGGCGTGACGCGTCCCGGAAGCATAGTTGATGTTGAAATCGACGCCGGTCGCGACGTCGAGCGGAGCACCGGGCTCCGCGCGCGTGATGGCGCCGAACTGATGCCATCGCGAGCCGTCGGCGTTTTCCATGGCGTCGCAATGAGTGCAGACGTCCTCGAAATTCGTCGGCGACCACAGCCAGTAGAACTGGCCCATCGCTGCTGAAGGCACTCCCGCCGGATCCTGCGGGCCGATTCCGCGCACGCCCCACGAACGATCACGCGAACCCCACACTCGCGACGGGTTCGCATCGTAAGTCTTGCCGGCTACTGTCAGGCGGCCGCTGTAACCGCCGTGCTGCGTGAACCGCGTGAGATCCATGACGAGCCGCGGGCCGGCGCGGCGCGAAAAGCGAGGCTCCTCGATCGCATCGGCTCGCGCCTCGAAGGTCAGATCGGCCTTTACGGCTTCATGATCGACGCGTAATCGCATCGAGCGCATCGGCCGTACGATCTCGATCGAGATCGGGCCGGCCCGCGTGTCCATCCGCTCGGCGCCGAGCACTCGCGACGCGCGCACGCAGTGCTGTACGTTGCCGGCGACGACGCTGAATGCGCAATCGATGATTCCGACGTTCGGATAAATTCCCATCGCGACGGCGAAGTATGGTTCACCCTCGCGAAAGTAACCGTTGAAAAAAAATCGATCGTAAAAGTTGCGGTCGCTGGTGAAGACCTGCTGGACCGGCTCCGGCGTCTGATGAATCGGATAGTCGTCGCCCTGCGTGATCATCGTTTTCTCCTGACGTGAATTGAAAAGCGCGTTTTTCGATCAGGTCGAGAAGATTTTGCCGAGCTCGGCCGCTTCGACGCGGATGCCGACGTAAAATGGCCCGAACTTCGCGTACGCAGCGCTGGCCTCGTCGAAGCGCATCTCGTAAACCAGCTTTTTGAACACGAGCGGATCGTCGGCGAACAGATCGACGCCCCATTCCCAATCGTCGAATCCGATCGAGCCCGAAATGATCTGCGTCACCTCGCCGGCGAAACGCCGCCCGACCATGCCGTGATCGTGCATCAGCCGCTGGCGATCCTCGATTGGGAGGCGATACCAGTTGTCCGCGCCGTCGCGCTTCTTGTCCATCGGATAGAAGCACAGGTAGGGTCGCGCGGGGATTTTTGGAAACAGGCGCGGCGAAATTTTTTCGCGCTGTCGTGCGATCTCGGACTCGATTTCGGATTTCCATTGCGGCGAGTGCGGCCCGACGCCATTCTCGACGAGCTTGCGATAGAGCGCGACGGTCGCTTCGTAAAGGCCGATTTCGATCACGGACAAGTACGATGTAGTCGGTTCCAGGTAGTCGCTGAGAGCGAGCCCGGCGACGGCGAGTTCGGCGTGGCTGAGTTCCTCGAAGCCGCGGCGGAAGTGGACGATCATCAGATCGCTCTTGTGGCCGAGCGCGGAGAAGAGCGCGGTCTCACCGTCTTCGCGCGTTGCCATCTCGCCGAACAGCTTCGACGCGTCCTTGAGAGCCGCCTCGCGCTTCGCCGCGTCGAGCGCGCGCAATTCGCGGCGTCGCACCCGGAACATCTGATGGAGAATGCCGTAGCCTTCGAGCGTAAGCGGCGCGGCGGGAAAATCTGCCGGAATTTTCGACCGGTTCTTGGCGCGAGTTTGTTCTGCGCGGTCGCTACTCATGGCGGCAATTCTAGACGCTACGCAGCCGGTTGTCTTGCGACGCGCGAGCGCATGCACGCACCGACAAGAGCCTCCGCGACCGCGGGGTTCGACGCCCAGTGCGCGTGAACGTATGAAGCGAGAACATTTCCGATGCGATAGCCTTCGGCGAACGGCGGGCCGCCCCATCGCGGCGCGACGTCGTAGATGCGATCGATGCGCTTCCCGCTCTCAGAGCCCTCGAGCGTCGAGTAGCGAAACTGATGGCCTCGAAATCGCGTCTGTGCAGGACCGAGGATCGAATCGGCGCGCGTCTCGACCTCGACGTAGCCGAGCGCCTGAAGGCGGTCGGACATCACTGCGACGCCGGGGATGATCGCGGCCATCGGCCAACGAGCGCCGTCGAGCGTGCGGATGGCGTCGAGCAGGTACATCATGCCTCCGCATTCAGCGTAAATCACGCCGCCGCGAGCCGCGAAGTCGCCGATCGCCGCGAGCATCGCGCCGTTCGAAGATAGTTCGCGCGCAAACGCCTCGGGATATCCGCCGCCGAAGTAGAGCCCGTCGACTTCGGGCAATTCGCGATCGCGGATTGGCGAGAAGTTGACGATCTCGGCGCCAAGAGAGCGGAGCCGATTCAAATTATCTTCGTAGTAAAAATGAAACGCAGCGTCGTACGCGACACCGATTCGACAGCGCGGCCGCGAAGCCAAATCACGTTCACTCGTGCCGAACATGGGACCGGCTTCAAGCGCGGGCGACGAGCGCGCAAGCTCGATGATGGAGTCGAGGTCCAGCCACTCGACAGCAAGGCGGCTCCATCCGTCGATCAAGTGTTGCGGCACGGTCGATTCATCGGCCATCAGCAGGCCGAGATGCCGTTCGGGAAAGGAGAGATCGGCGCTGGCCGGAAATCCGCCGACGATCGGAACCTCGGGCCGCGCGGCGCGCAATAGATCGAGATGCCCGCGCGAGCCGACGCGGTTACAAATCATGCCGGCCACGCGAACTGCCGGATCGAAGCGCGCGAATCCCGCGGCCACCGCGGCGATCGTGCGCGCGACACCCGAGGCATCGGCGACGACGATAACCGGCGCGTCGAGCCACATCGCAATCTGAGCGGTCGAGCCTTCATCGCTGGTCGGCGTCGCGGAATCGAACAGACCCATCATACCCTCAATCACCGCGATGTCGGCGCCGGCTGACACGCGGGCAAACGTCGCGACTACCGCCTCGCGACCCATCATCCAGCCGTCGAGATTGTGGGAGCGAACACCGGCGGCGCGTTCGTGATAGGTCGGATCGAGATAGTCGGGGCCGCACTTGAATGCCGCGACCTTGAGGCCGCGCGCGCGCATCGCACCGATCAGCGCGACCGTCGCCGTAGTCTTGCCCACGCCGCTGGCGGTTGCCGCGACGACGACGCGGGGAATTTTGGCCGAGGGAACCATCATCAACCGGAGATACGATGGCGCCCGGGACCGAATTCACCGCCGGTGAGAGGCGCGTCATCGAATCGCACGAGGGCATCGACGCCATGCGGAATTACAATTTCGCCGCCCGCTTCGCGATCCAGCTTCAGTTCGATGAGCCCGTGCGGAGTCGGGACGCGGCCTTCGAGATGCCTGAGCGATCCGAATCGCGGCGCGATTTCCGCGCGCGAGTAACCCGGCGCAGCCGGCCTCACGCCGAGAACCCAGGTCGTCAAGTCGTAGGTCGGTGTCGCCGACCACGCGTGACATCGGCTTCCAGAGCCGGTGCGCGCGTCCCAGTATTCCTCGAACGCGGTGCCGCCTCGCTCGATCTGCGGCCACCATTTCATGCATCGCGCGGGGATCAGGTCGCGGCGGCCGGCGCGGACGATCGCGTCGTGCACGAGGTGCGAGAAAAATGGCTGCGCGGCGACCACGTCGTGCTCGACGTCGAAGGTCATGTGCTCGGCGGGATCCATTCGCTGCCTGATGTACGCGGCCAGGTTGTCGGAAATCGTGGGCGTGACGACGACGCGCGATTCGTCGAGGACGTAATCGAGCAACCGCGACCACCGTTGCCGCGGGGCGCATCCGGCTACAATTGCGATGGCATTCGTTTGCTGACTGACTCGCATCCGCGGGCCGTCGCGATCGGCAGCGTCGACGTAGACGCCCGCCGCCTCGTCCCACAGCAACTCGAATGCGCGCCGGGTCCGCTGAGCGCGTGCGCGAGCGTCGGCGGCGGCACGCGAATCCGCCATGACAGTCTCTGCCAGCGACGCGAAGTCGTCGAGCGCCGCAGCATACAGCGCGTCGAGCGCGCCGGTTACCTCCGATCGCTCCGTCATCGCCCAATCGATGAAGATCCATCCCGGCATACCACGAATCAGTCCGTCGGATGCGCGATAGCGCTCGAAGGCGGACAGCACGCCGGCCGCGGTCGGGATCAACTCGCGAACCGTCGCGGCGTCGCCGGAGTATTCAAAGTAGCGGGCAAGCGCGCGAATCCAATGCAACGAGTAGTCGGGAATCGTGGTCGAAGAAATCGAGAAGTCGCACGCCGCGGCCATCGCCAGCAGCCCGTCGCCGCGCCGCGAATGCGCGCAGATTCGCAGATGACGGCGGACGAGCCGCCAATCGGTGTTGGTGACGTACGTCAACAGGGCGTGGATGTAGGAATCGCCGAGCCACGCGCGCTGTTCGCGGCCGGGGCAGTCGATGAAGGCGTCGGTCGAGCAGAGTTCGAGCGTGCGCGCACCGACGCGCCAGATTTTATTGAGAGCAGGGTCGTCGCATTCGAAGTACGCCTCGTCGCCGCGCGGATAGCGCCGCTCGGTCGCGCCGGCCGATTCTATCTGCGCGCCGCCGCGCGCGACGATCGACAAGTAGCGGAAGCCGACCGATTCGTACGACTCGATCCGTTCCGCCGCGCCACCGCGCAGAATATAGCGCATCGCAAACTGGCGCGGATTCGTTTCCGCACTGCCGTCGGCGCGCAGGTCTTCGCCGCAATACACATCGACGGTAGATCCTGCGGGACCGTGAACGACGGCCCACGGCGTCGCGAGCGTGATCATCCCCGCGTCGAAATTGACCAGGGTGTCGGGGCCGTCCGCCGACTGCTCCGCGGTAGGATACGCGCCGCGCGGATCGTCGCTGCCAAACGCTGCAACACCGCGCCGCGAGAGTTCGTTGAGTGCGATCGGAATCGAAGTCAGCGGCGCTATTTCGTCGGGCTCGGGCGCGGTGAAAGGTTCGACCGGGATTCGCGTGCGATTGAATGAAAAAGTCCCGGCTGACAATTCGACAGCCGGCAGCCAATCGGAATCATCGAAGGCCGCGTCGGTCCATCCTGCGGGGATTGCAGCGCCGTCGAGTATCTCGGTCGGCGGGACCGGCAGCGCCGCGGTCCGCACGACGTCCTGCCGATACGGCGCGGCGCGTCCCTTCCACGTCGCGTCAGAAATCACGCCGATAGCCGGCGATTCAAACGCGAACGATCCGAAACCGAGCAGGAAGCTTGGCGTCGCGGGCCGCCACCACGGTCCCGGCAATCCGTAGAAACGCACCAGTGCCGCAATCGCGTTTCGCCTGGCGTGAAGATATGGCGCGAGATCGATCTCGGTCCACGCCAGGCGCTCAGGTATCGAACGCGCCGGTCCGCGAGCGACCTCGACGCCGTTGACGAACATCACGAAGCGCGAGTCGGCCGTCACTCGCGCAGGAACCGAGGCGGGGATCGCGTCGAGCTGGACCGTCCGGCGCAGGTAGCAGAATCGATTCCAGGTTTCCTTCGGCGGAATTCCGGCCGCTCCGATCGGCGAGACGGGCAAGGGCGCAGGCCCGGCCCAAATCCAGCGCGCGTCCCAGGTGATCGGCCATTTCTCCACGCGTCGTTATCCTATGAGTTGGACGGCTCGTTCTGCGTCGGAACTGTCACCGCCGGCGGCGGCGCTCCCGACGGGCCGGTCCACTCGGGCAGACTCTCGAGGCCGCCGAGATGGACATTGGGCGCCGGCTTTTCGACGGTTTCCTCGCTGCCCTCGTCGCCCGCCTCGTCCTGGTAGTGTTGCGTGATCTGATTTTTGATGTCGTCGGTCGACATGGTCGGGTGCATTCCCTGGCTGTGCGCAAACTCTTCGCGGCTCTTGGCGTTCATGTGAAGCCAGATCTGGTTGGCCTGCGCGCCGTTGCCGTGATTGATCGCTTCAATAAATTGTTGCTGCTGCGTTTCCTGATGCCAGCATCCCGCGAGCGCAATTCCGCAAGCGGCAACTAAAAAAACGATCACGCGTTTGATTTTCTCCGGCATCCGTCCTGCAACTCGCCAACCAAAAACTAGAACGTCACCACGCTACGAATCGATTTGCCTTCGTGCATCAGGTGGAAGGCGTCGTTTATTTTTTCGAGCGGCATCACGTGCGTAATCAGATCGTCGATGTTGAGTCTGCCTTCCATGTACCAATCGACGATTTTCGGAACGTCGCGGCGTCCGCGCGCGCCGCCAAAGGCCGTGCCCTTCCACGTCCGTCCCGTGACCAGCTGAAACGGGCGCGTCGAAATCTCCTGGCCCGCGCCCGCGACGCCGATAATCACGCTGGTGCCCCATCCGCGCTGACAGCATTCCAGCGCCTGGCGCATCAGCTTGACGTTGCCGATGCATTCGAACGAAAAATCCGCGCCGCCGCGCGTGAGGTTCACGATGTACGGCACGAGGTCGCCCTCGACTTCCGCGGGATTTACGAAATGGGTCATGCCGAACTTCTCGGCGGTCGGCTTGCGCGCCGAGTTGAGATCGATGCCGACGATCATCGACGCGCCCGCCAGCCTGGCGCCCTGCACGACGTTGAGACCGATTCCGCCGAGCCCGAACACGACCACCCGGTCGCCGGCACTCACCTTCGCGGTGTTCAGGACGGCGCCGATTCCGGTGGTGACGCCGCATCCGATGTAGCAAATCTTTTCGAACGGCGCGTCGTCGCGGACCTTCGCCAGCGCGATCTCCGGCACCACCGTGAAATTCGCGAAGGTCGAGGTGCCCATGTAGTGATGAAGCCGTTTGCCGGCGCGCGCGAATCTGCTGGTGCCGTCGGGCATCACGCCGCGCCCCTGCGTCTCGCGAATGGCGGTGCACAGGTTGGTTTTGCCCGAGAGGCACGCCGGGCAGTTGCGGCATTCGGGAATGTAAAGCGGGATGACGTGGTCGCCGCGTTTCAGCGTGGTCACGCCCGGCCCGACTTCGACTACGACGCCCGCGCCCTCGTGCCCCAGGATCGCGGGGAAGAGCCCCTCAGGATCGGCGCCCGACAACGTGTAGGCGTCGGTGTGGCAGACTCCGGTGGCCTTGATTTCGACCAGGACCTCGCCGGCCCTGGGGCCTTCGAGGTCGACGCTTGCGACCTCGAGCGGTTCCCCGGCCTTGTTCGCGATTGCTGCTTTTACTTTCACGATTCCAGCGCGTCGTTCGCAATATAGTACGCCGTCGGGTCGCGCGGCGAACACCTCGCCCGGCGTGCATGATGGAGGTCGCAAATGGTGCCAAGTAGAGCGCATAGTGAACGCTCGCGACAGGTTCCGCGGCGTTGGAAGTCGTCGAGAGAGGCAAACGAAATGGCCGACTGTTCGGGCGAGTTGACGGCGCGCAACATCTGAGGCTGAAGGATTTTCAATGCAAGTAATCGGCACGGTCAAGGAAATCTGGCGATACCCGGTCAAGTCGATGGCGGGCGAACGCCTGAATCGTGCGAGCGTCGGCGCGCTCGGAATCCACGGCGACCGTGGATGGGCGATTCGCGACGAGAAGGCCGGCGAGATTCGCAACGCTCGCAAGCTGCCCGCGCTGCTGTACTGCACCGCCGTGTACGTGCGCGAACCGTCCGAGGGCAATGTGCCGCCCGTGCAAATCACGATGCGCCACGGGACGACGTTTCGCTCCGACTCCGCCGAGGCGAATGCAAGGCTCTCCGAAATGCTCGGGCGGCCCGTCACGATCTGGCCGATCCAGCCGCCGACCGAGCGCGAATTTCTTCGCCGCGCCGCGCCCGACAATCCCGACATGATGGCCGAGTTGCGCGAAGTCTTTGGCCGGCTGGAAAATGAGCCGCTGCCCGACTTCTCGACGCTGCCCGCGCAGATTCTTGAATTCACATCGCCGTTCGGCACTTTCTTCGACGCGTTTCCATTCCTCTTCCTGACCACGGCGTCGTTGAGCGCGCTCGCGAGCCTCAATCCCAGCGCGGATTTCGACACGCGCCGGTTTCGCCCGAACGTTCTGGTCGAGACGGAGAGCGCCTTCGAAGGACTGGTTGAGGCCGAATGGTCGGGACGGACGATCCGAATCGGCGCAACGCGAATCAAGCTCGAGATGCCCTGCGTGCGATGCGTAATACCGACGCTCGATCAGCCGAACCTGCGCAAAGATCCGTCGGTGCTGCGAACCATCGTGCGCGACGCGGCGCAGAACCTCGGCGCGTACGCGACGATCGCGACGGGCGGCACCATCGCGCTCGGCGACAAAGTCGAGCTCGAGTAGCCGCCTTCACAAAGCCGCCTCTACGGGTTACCTGGGTTGGAGATAGTTGCCGTCGTCCCGTCTAACTTCGTGAGATGGACGGTGAACGGCTCGTTGTAGGTCCGGGCCCTATCCCTGAGGAAACTGAGCGCGACGGCCTCCCCCAGCAACATGGAAGTATCCGTATCGCTGCGCCAGTGGATGCCGGCGTGGATACCGTGACCGAAACTGACGTTGTGTCCGAGCTTGTTGAGCTCACCGTTGACGGTTAGCCGCCCCGCATCGGAGCCCGCGTAAGGCAACAGCGAAAGTCCATCGTTCGAAGGCGCCTGCGGATTCGGAATCACGTAGGTGCCGTCGAAGAAGAACTTCAGAACCGTGATGCAAGCGCCGGCGACCGTGCCGTGTCCTGTCGGGTAGGCCGGATGCGTCGGCGAGCCCTCGGGAAACGCTTGCGAAAGCAGCCACGTCCCATACTTGTTGAAACTCTGCTGAAGTCCCTGCGAGTTCAGGATCACCGGGCTCAGAGCTGACATCGGTCGCGTTGCCTTGCCCGGTCTTGATCAGGTGGACGATGCCTCCGATGGCCTCTGGCCGAGGACGAAGGTGCACAAACCATTTCTGGTACCAGACCGCATTCAGAGCCTTGATCGCCACTTCGCCGAGGGTCCCCGCGAAATCGGGCCCACCGAGGGTGCCGAAGCCGTTCTCCGTCGTCGAGCCGACGTAGGGGTTGCCGGGATTTAGCGGCGCGCCAATTGTGTTGAGCACGAGGAACGCCGTGAAGTAGGTCTGGTAAAGCACGTCGACATGGGTAAACGCCGCGAGATCCCGACCGTTATGCCGGTAGCGAAGTTGCGGATCGATCTGATCTTCAAGGCCGGTGACATCGCCATTCTGCACTGTCAGCCAGTCGGCGAAATTGTCCATGTAGTCGATGTCGGGCAGATAGCTCACCATCTGCTGGCTGATCGGTTGGGCGCCCAGATACGTCGGCGTAATAAAAAATTGAGATATGTAAGGGCCCAGCGTCTCGCCTCGGAAGGCGCCCCTGAACAACAAGTCCGGTGTCACTTGGCCGCTATCGTTCCTCGGCCCCAAATAGGTAGGTTGTGCTCCCAATTCCGCTGCTGCCTGAGCGGCCAGCGGGCTCGAGCCGTAGTCGGTAAAGGCCACGTCGCGGAGCAGCGAAGCCCAGTAATGTTCGAGCAGCTCGGTGGCGCTCTGGTCGCTGGCCGCTTCTAGGGGCGGGAGGCACCTGCGGCTGGCCGAACTGGACGTTGTCGATCCGTTCCAGGTCGAAGGCCAGACCAGCTTGTGGGCCGTTGAGCGTGCGCGTGCCACCCATGATGATCTTTTCGAAATCCGAAAACTTTCCGCTGTTCAACGCATTGGTAAAGGTTGCGAAGGCTTTCAGATCCACCCGCCCGAAGTTGTCGTGCGGAAGACCCTTGGTGTACGTGCCGCCCTTGTCGGCGTAGAGAGCAGTATCGCCGTTGTTGACGTTCACCGCGGGGGGAACGAGTGCATCCTGGGTCGCTTCACCGACCCGCAGCGAGAAAGCCTGGATCACCCTGCCGTTGGTAACACTCGCCGGCAGTCCAGTGCCGGAAGCGGCGGAGCCGACGACGGACTGATTTGCTTCGCGCGCATTGGCCGCGGATGCGGCGGCGAGTGGAGCGAGAACTCCAGTGGATACGGCGGCGGTCGCCGCGCCGAGTCCCGCGATGAAGCGCCGGCGTCCAGGAGACTTCGGTGCGCCTCCGATCTCCGATTCCCTGAGTCTCTCCAGAAGGGTTTGCGTACCGGCCGGTCGCCGGACTTTTCGGAAGCCATAAAACCACTGGCTGCCGCGTGGCCGCGATCGCGGTGTCTACCCGCGGGCTGATAACGTTCCCTGTCTGTAGCAAGGAAATCGGCTGTTCGTCTACTCGCAGGAATGGGAAATAGGTCGCACCTTTCTCGCTGTCGAAAGAACGCCCAAAGCCCTCGCACTCCTCCCTCGCCTTTCGCTCAAAATAGCTGAGGTCTGTCTCGGTCCTAATTAGTTGGAGAAAAAAATATGGCGAAAGTTTTGCGAGGTTTCGTTTGCGCGATTGCAGTGCGCGACGCTGGCGGCCGGCGTGGTGGCGGCTGCGGAGCCCGGTCCGCCCGCATACAAGTTGGCCGCGACCTTCAAGGTGGGCGGCGACGGCGGATGGGACTATGCCAACCTCGCACACGACGGCCGGCTGCTCTACGTCACTCGCACGACGCATACGATGGCGATCGACGTCGCCGACGGAAAGATCGTCGCGGATATCGGCGGGCAGAAGAGATCTCATGGCGTGGCGCTCGTGCCGGACGCCGGGCGCGGATTTATCAGCGATGGCGGGAGCGGCTCGGTGCTGATCTTCGATCTGAAGACTCATGCGACTCTCGGCAAAGTGGCTGCCGCGAACGACGCCGACGGAATCATCTACGATCGCGCCAGCAATCGCGTGCTGGTGATGTGCGGCGACGCGCATCAGCTGGTTGCGATAGCGCCCGACGTGAATCCGGCCGGCGGCAAGGGAGCGGCGACCGTCGATTTGGGTGGCTCGCCTGAGTTCGCCGTCGCAGACGAGAACGGCAAGGTTTTCGTCAATCTCGTGGACAAGGACGAGGTCGCGGTGGTCGATACCAAGGCGATGAAGGTCGTCGCGCGATGGCCGACCGGGCCGGGCAAACGGCCGACCGGGATGTCGATGGATCGCGCGACGCACCGTCTGTTCATCGGATGTCGCAACAACAAGTTGGTCGTGATGAATGCCGACGACGGAAAGATCGTCGCGGATTTTCCGATCGGCGCTTTCGTCGACGCGACCGCGTTCCGTGGCGGGCTCGTGTTCGCGAGCTGCGGCGACGGGACCTTGACGATTGTCAGCGAAGTGTCGGCGGACAAGTTCGAGCTTGCGCAGGTGGTGAAGACGGAGTTGGGTGCGCGGACGATGGCCGTTGCTTCTACTGGCGCGATGGTTTATCTGCCGACGTCGGACCTGACGTTTCCCGCGGGCCTCAACCCGGCGCATCCTCGGCCGGCGCCGGTTCCGGGGACGTTCAAGATATTGGTGGTGACGCAGTAGGCTCGCGCCAAACTCTCATCACGCGACGATGCGATCCGAGAAGCCGGCTACGTCGTAGGTCATTATCAGCAGATCGCGCGCGCGGCCGCGGCGATCCTCGACCCAGTCCGACAGCATCGCCTCGACCTGAAAGCCCAGGTGCTCGAAGGCGGCGCGCGCCGACGTCTGATCGGTGGTCATCTGGGCGGTTATCTTTTTGAGGCCAAGCGAGCGCGCGAGATCGAACACCTCGGCAGCCAGCCGCCGGCCCAAGCCCGCACCGCGGTAGTGCGAGGACGTGATGATCCGGATTTCACCGACGCGCCTGGTCCATCGCGCCTGATCCAAATGGACGCTGGCGTAGGCGGCAAGCTCGCCGTCAACCTCGGCCAGCAGCGTGATCGTGTGTCCGTTCTTGATGGCGTCCACCCAGGCTTTGACGACATGGCGGTCGGTGATGTCGGTGCGGAGGAAGAGCAAGTCGTCGGCGGGCAGGCCCTTGGCGAAGTCGATTATCCGGTCGAGGTCGTCGGGCTCCATGAGGCGAATCGTGGCGCTGTGGCCGTCGCGCAATTTAAGCTGAATTGGATAAGGGCGATTCGTCTTGATTTGCTCGGCCATCGGTTCCTCCCCGGCGAACTCCATACACCAGCGCTGCTGTCGAGACTGCACGTAAGACAATCGTAACCAGCGCGAAACGTCATCCTTGATCAGCGCAGACGGTTCGGCAAGCGTAGCGCAAACAAAATTCAGCTTGCGCTTTGGCGACCATGCCTGCCAAACTTTGCATTTCACGGCAGCATCATTTCCAGGATTTTTCGCGGCTTGGACGGGCGCACCGTGGCCCAAGCTAGGGGAATCCGGCTCGGAGGTGAGTTCCAATGGCCGAAAATTCTACCTTTCCGTCCTCCGCGAGCTATCGCCTGTCGACGCAGGACGCGACCTTTATCTACGCCGAGTCGCAAAGCGGTCCGCTGCACATCGGGTCGATCGGACTGTTCGAGGGACGCGTCGATTTCAACGGACTGCTCGGGCATTTCGAAGAACGGATGCATCTCGTTCCGCGTTACCGGCAACGGCTGATCGAAGTTCCGCTGAATTTCGCGCACGCGGTGATGGAGGATGACCCGGAGTTCGCGATCGAGAATCACGTGCATCTGCACGAGCTGCCCGACGCGATGAGCGAAGGCGACGCGCTGGCGGAAATGATGCGCATCTACAAGGCGCCGCTCGAGCGCAAGCATCCGCTCTGGAAGCTGCACGTGTTCCACAACCTTGACGGAGATCGCACGGCGCTGATGTGGAAGGTGCATCACTGCCTGGTCGACGGTGTGTCGGGGGTCGAGCTGCTCAAGGTGATGTACGATTTTCGCGCGGAGCCCGACGACGTTCCGCAGCCGCCGGAACCGTGGGTGGCGGCGAAACCGTCGAGCCTGGTACGGCGATTCGCAGACGCGATCCGCGATCAGATTCAAGGCGCGGTCAACTCGACGATCAACGCTGCCGTCGAAGCGATCGAGGATCCGGCGTCGGTGACGGAGCGCGCGCGGCAGCTGGGCGAAGCGTCGCGGGTGATGACCGAGCTGGCGACGCGGCGAATAGTGACCACGCCGTGGAACTCGACGCCGGTTACGCAGGATCGGGTCGTGGCATGGACGCGACAGGCGTTCTCGGACTTTCGCGCGATCAGATCGGCCTTCGGCGGATCGGTAAACGATGTCGTACTGGCTATGTTGACCGAGGGCGCCGCGCGCTACTTGCAGCATCATGGGTACGCCGTCGAGGGACAGCAACTGTGTATTGGATGTCCCGTCAACGTGCGGCACAAAGACGAAAAGAGTTCGCTGGGAAACCGGGTCTCGATGATGTTTCCGACTGCGCCGGCGGCGCCGATGGATATCGTCGAGCGGCTGAAGCTGATTCACGAGGAAACCGAGCGAATCAAGGCTGCCGGGTCGGCGCAGGCTCTGGAAGCCATGATGCAGCTCAGCGACACGATTCCACCGAGCTTGATCGGGCCGGCCTCGCGCGCGGCGACCACGATGATGGACGTTGCAGGACGGATCGCCAAGTGGACGGATTGGAGGCCGCGGCCCGACGGCTTCGGGCTGCCCGCGTTCGGAATAAACTTCATCGCGACCAACGTGCCCGGCGTGCAAGTTCCGCAATACATTAACGGTCACGTCTGCCTGGACATGGTACCGCTGGTGCCGCTCGGCGCGACGATGGGGTATGCAGTCGCAATACTCAGTTACTATAAGAGTCTATACTTCGGAATGATGGCGGATCCGCGCGTCATGCCCGACGTCGCGCTGATGAAAGCATTCGTCGATGACGCATTCGCGGAGATGAAACGGCGATGCGCGGAAAAGTCCGCGGAGAAAGCCGAGCGGGAACCGGAACGCAAAAGCGCCAGCGGCGCATAATGCCCCTCCCTATCAGCTATAACCGACATGCGGTGCGGATGGGCGCGCAACGAGTTAGCGATTCGCTACCACGACGAAGAGTGGGGCGTGCCGGTGCATGACGATCGGCTATGGTTCGAGTTCATCACCCTCGAAGGCGCCCAGGCGGGCCTTAGTTGGGACACTATTCTGCGCAAGCGTGCGGCTTATCGGCGAGCGTTCAAACAATTCGAGGCAAGCCGCGTTGCGAAGTTCGGCGATCGCGATGTGACAAGGCTGCTCGCTGATGCCGGAATCGTTCGCAATCGGCTGAAGATCAATTCAGCGGTCGGCAATGCGAAAGCGTTCATCGTTGTGCAGAAAGAGTTCGGCAGCTTCGACGATTACATCTGGCGATTCGTCGGCGGACGGCCGCGAATCAACAAGTGGCGCGCGCTCAAGCAGGTGCCGGCGCGCACGGTCGAGTCGGACGCGATGAGCAAGGAACTGATCGGGCGCGGGTTCAAGTTCGTGGGCTCGACAATCTGCTACGCGATGATGCAGGCGACTGGAATGGTGAACGATCACCTGGTCGATTGCGCGAGGTACAAGGCGGTGACGCGGTCACGCTAGCGCGCGGCGTAGGACTTGCCGCGTTTGATTAGTACGAGGTGGCGGTTGCCGTGGTCGGAAGTGAGGACTGGCTCGAAGTCGAGGGCCTCGCTCTGATGAGTTTTCCAGACCTGGGCGGGCAGGATAATGAAGCCGGGCGGCGCGTCGTCGAGACGGCCATTCAGAACGGGAGCGTCGCGATCGAGATAGAACAGGAGCGGCGCGACCTCTTCGTGAAATCCGTAAAGGTAGAGTGGATCGGCCGGCGCGACGACGCGGGCGATTTCATCGGCGGCCGGCCGAAATGAATCGTCGCTGCACGAGCGCACTTCCGAGCGCGGTATGTAGATGAAGTTGAAAACGATCAGCCCGGCGCAAAGCGCGGCGAATGTCCGGGTCACAGTGCGGCGCCATTCGAGCGGAGGGACTGTAACGACCCACCACGCGAGCATCACTCCTGCTGCGGGCCACACCGGCAGCAGGTAAGCGCGGCGCTTGTACGCGGCGACGCTGAAGAAGATCACGGTCGTGAAGTAGAAGATCGCGAAGAGACGGACGGCGACGCCTCCCCCGTCGCGTTCCGCGACGTGACCTCTCCTTTCTGGGGAGCTAGGACTCCGTGCGCCATTACTCAATTGACTACTGAGTAATGGAGTGAGTAATGCATAAGCGGCGGCGACCGGGACCAGAATACTCAGTGGCGCGGAGTTGAGCAGGACGGGCTTCAAATAGTACCACGGCGCCATCGCGCCCAGCGATCCGAAAAAGCGGCCGACATTTTCAGTGTCGAGCTGTTGATTAAGGAATGCGAAACGTCCGCCGAAGTAACAAGCGAGATACCAGCTCGAAGCGATCGCGGCGCCGACGATGATCGCACCGGGATCAAGCATCGTGAGGATTTGCCGGCCACGATTCTCGATCAGCATGAAGATGAAGATCGAGACGCCGGGGAGAATCGCGCCGACCGGTCCCTTGGCGAGCACGCCGAGACCGAGCGCGACCGCGATCAGGTAGAGCCGCGGCTGCCTGGACTCAAAGCGCGCGTCCCGCCCGGACGACGTCGCGTCGCGCGGCATCCACCACAGAAAAGCGAACAGGGCGAGGGTTTCGAAGAAGCACAGCGTCATGTCGACGCGGCCGAAGCGGCCCTGGCTGATGTATTGATAGGAGCCGGCGAGCGCGAGTCCGGCGAGCACGGCGACGTCGAGGCCGATGAACTCGAGCGCGAACAGCATCGTCAGGACAGCGCCGGAGATCGCATAGATAGCAGATGGCAGCCGGAGGTTCGCGGCGGTCACTTTGCGGATTCCGGCAAGCCGATCGATGGCGACCGCCGTCCAGTGGAACATCGGCGGCTTGAACATCGGGACCTTGCCATTCTCGACCGGGAAGAGCAGCTGGTCGTGCTCGACCATCTGCTGGACGAAGACGCCTTCGACCGCCTCGTTGCCGGTGCATACGTCGCCGGCCCCGAGTCGATGAAGTGTCAGTACGGCGATCACTAGAGCAATTGCCAGGATTGCGGCGACCGATGGAATCTTGGCGGCCATTCAATACTCAGTTCATCATAGTCGCGCAATACTCAGTCATTAGTACAATAGTCAGTCGCGACGACGAATAGTCAATCGTCAGTCGAGGTCGATGCGCAATATACTGAGGCTCGCGATGCGTGAAGAGTCGTAGCCGCGCCACTTGGCCCCGGAAACCTCGCCGGCGCTTACCCGCTTGAAGCCGAGGCGTGAGAAGAATCCGGCGACGCGGTCGTCACTGGTGCAGGCGAAGACGTACTTGAGGCGGCGCGCGGCGGCCTCCTTGAGGATTTCGCGGACCAGCACGGCGGCGACGCCCTCGCCCTGAAACCGCGTCAACGTGTACATCGCGGTAATTTCGCCGGCTCGGTCGCGGCGATAGGGCTCGGTCAGCAGCGAGCAGATTCCCGCGAGGTGTTCGTCACCGATTCGGTAGCCAAAGCATGAGGGCAGGATTCGCGCGATCTGATCGGGCGTGCGTGGCAACAGGTTGCCTTCGTTCTGACCGCGGACGATGAGCGCTTCGACTTCCTCGAAGTCGTCGATCGAGACGGGGCGGACGAAGCCGTATTGCATCTCGGTAAAGAGAGTTCCGGCGCCGATGAAGCTGAAAAGCTCCTCGTACACGTCACCCGGCGCGACCAGGTTGACGGAGCCGACGCCGTCTTCAAGCGCGTGGAGGGCGGCGCGGACAATGGCTCTGCGAGCCTGCGAGCGCACGTTGCGCATGGTCCGGCCGATGCGACGTTCCTCGACGAACGATAGCCGGTTGCCGTCCTTGTCGACCAGGCCGCCGCGCCGATCGAGCATCAGGAGCTTGAAGACGCGGAGCCGGCTGGCGAGTTCGCGCGCGAAGACGGTGAGATCGTCGGCGTCGTCACGGCTCATCGAGGCGACGACGATCGATCCCGCGCGCAGCCGCTCCCAGATTTCGGCGACGGCGGAATCCGGTGGATACGGGCGCGAACGGAGTCCCTCGGAGGGATTGAACACCGGCGGCGGTTCCTTGGGAGCGTGGCGTCCCAGACGGCGCATCAGCTTTGGCATCGCGCTGGGCGAAACGATCACGACGCATCGGGTCTGGTTGCGACGCAATTCGCGCAGCGTCAATACCAGCGAGTCAAATTCGGAAATCCGCTGTCCCGCGGGAGGAATCAGCGCGAACAGCAGGCTCTTGCCGTAGAATTCCTCGAGATAGAAAGTCTTCTCGGTGAAGACCGGCGCGACGCGGCGTGGTTTGCCGGTGAAGTCGGGGAGACCAATAGCTCCGAAATCACTCACGGCCGGAGGGTTCGCGGGGGCGGAGTCGGGAGGTTCTTCAATTCGGCTACGCGAGCTGGGACTTGGCCGGCGAGATCGCGCTCGCGGCTACGTCGGCCGGGGGACAGATGGGCGGTGACGGACGCGACGCCGCAATTTCGGCCAGCGAGGTATCGGAAAAGACTTCGAGCAGCACGCGCTGGCCCTTCTCCCACACGCGATACATGCGGCAGGTCGGCTGCAGAGCGCATGAGCTGCTGCCGTCGGTGCATACGTTGAGCGTGATCGGACCTTCGACCGCTTCGATAATATCGCGAAACGTGACGGTGTCGGCTTTGCGCGCGAGCTGGTAGCCGCCGCCGGGTCCGCGGCGCGCCTGGACGAGGCCGCGGCGCATCAGATCGCGAATGACCTTCTCGAGATAGTACTTCGGGATTTGCTCGCGCGTGGCTATTTCCGTGCCGCGCGCCACGCCCGACGGATGATCGGCGAGATAGATCATCGCACGCAGTGCGTACTCGATCTTGCGCGGTATCTGCATCAAGCTCATTTTTTTCAGTATCTACGCGGGAGTTGCTGCGGCTCGCACGGCGAGAATCTTCTCGACGTATTTCACCAGCATGTCGTTCTCGATGTTGACCGAGTCACCGGGCTGCTTGAATCCGAGCGTCGTCGATCGCAGCGTATGGGGAATCAACTCGACGGAAAAATTGCAGTCCTTGATCGAGAAGATTGTCAGGCTGATGCCGTCGATTGCGACCGAGCCCTTCTCCACCAGGTAACGCGCCTGCGCGGGTGCGACCTCGAAGGTGAAGAGTTTCGAATCGCCCTCGGGCTTGATCGACACGACGCGACCGATGCCGTCGACATGCCCCGAGACGAGATGCCCGCCGAGCAGCTTGCCGAGAGTGAGGCATCGCTCGAGATTGACGCGGGTCCCGGGTTTCAGGTCGCCGAGTCCGGTGCATCGCAGGGTCTCCGCCGAGATGTCCATCGCGAAGCGGCCGGGGTTTTTTGAAATCACGGTCAGGCACGCGCCGTTGACGGTGATCGAATCGCCAATGTTGATTTCGGAAATCGGCAGCGAAGTGTGGACGGAGATCACGGCGCCCTGCTCGGTCGGCTTTAGGCTTTCGACGGTGCCGAGGTCTTCAATGATACCGGTGAACATCGCTTCTCCTGTTGAACACTGGCGCGGCGCAGAGAAATCTCCAGAAAAATCATATCTTTTTGGAAGACGGCCGCGCAACAATGGACGGCGAGGGACGAGCACCTGCTAAGCTGACGCGGAGTGAAATCGAAAAAAAGGGAAAAACTGAAGGCGCTGCTGTTCGACTTTGGCGGCACGCTCGCGTTCCTGGATTTCGAACTGCTGGCGCGCGAATTCTCACGCGAGGGACGCAAGCTGGACGCGCTCGCGCTCGAGCATGCGGAATACGCGGGGCGAGCGGCGATCGATCAACACCTGATGAGCGAGGGGAACAGCCAGGCCACCAGTGCGGCGTACGAACTTTTCTTCCGCGGCTGGATGAAGGCGGCGGGAATTCCGGAAGAGGAATTTCGCGAGTGCGCGGCGAAGTTCGGCGCGATCCATCGCGAGGCTACGCTCTGGCGCGTCGTGCGGCCGGGCACGTTCGAGGCGTTGGAGGCGTTCAAATCGGCAGGCTACAGGCTCGCGATCGTGTCGAATGCGGAGGGGCAGGTCGAAGCCGATGCAAAGCGATTCGGGCTGGCGCCATTCTTCGACGTGATAATCGACTCGCACATCGTCGGCGTCGCGAAGCCGGACCCGCGAATCTTTCAGATCGCGCTCGAACGGCTGGGCGTCGCGCCCGACGAAGTGAGATTCGCGGGCGACATCTACTCGATCGACGTCGAGGGTGCGCGGGCGGCGGGAATCGAAGCGCGGCTGGTCGATCAGCATCAGCGCTACACGTGGGTCGAGCACGAGAAGATTCGGCATATCGGCGAGATGCATCGGATCGAGGAAACTAACCCCTAACCCCTTCCCACGTGGGAAGGGGAACTAAAGTTGAAAAGATATGGGCGTCATTAGAGATCAGTCGGAAAAGATTTTCACAGGCGCAATTACGACCCGACAGTTTCATCCGCTGCTGCCGACCGGCGAGTACGAGGAAGTTGCGGACGGAGTGATGTTCTACCGATGGTTTGCGAACGTGACGGCGGCCAAGACCCGCGAAGGACTGGTGCTGATCGACACGGGCGGCTACTTCAACCAGGACGCGACGGTGAAACTGATCCGGCAGTTCTCGCCGGACCGCGTGAACACTGCGATCTACACGCACGGGCACGTCGATCACGCGTGCGGGATGCCGGCGATCGTTGCGGATGCGCAAAAGAACAAGGTCGCGCGGCCGCGCGTCGTCGGGCATCGCGCGGTCGCGGCGAGGTTCGATCGCTACAAGCGAACGACTGGCTATAACACGGTAGTCAATACGCGGCAGTTCAACCGGCCGGCGGCGTGGCCGACTGAGTATGTATATCCGGATACCTACTTCGATAGTCAGTTGAATGTAGTTGCGGGCGACGACAAGTTCGAATGCCATCATGCGCGCGGCGAGACCGACGATCATTGCTGGGTGTTTATCCCGCAGCGCAAGGTGCTGTGCACGGGAGATTTGATCATCTGG
Source organism: uncultured delta proteobacterium (assembly GCA_963805315.1). Lineage (GTDB taxonomy): Bacteria > Desulfobacterota > Binatia > Binatales > Binataceae > Binatus. The sequence continues at coordinate 166,351 of CAWDTQ010000009.1, read as the reverse complement.
GCTGCGCCCAACGCGGGCAATCCGCAGAAGGCGCAGCGCTACGCGCGCGAATGGGCCGAGGCGCTGCGCGTGATGGCGCGGCTGGGAGCGGAAGTACTCGTGCCGGGCCATGGCTACCCGGTATTCGGCGTGATTCGGGTGCGGCAAGTGCTGAACGACACCGCGAACTATCTGCAAAGTCTTGTACGATCAGACTATTGCGATGATGAACACGGGCGCGACGCTCGACGAGATAATTCACACGGTGAAACCGCCGGTGAATCTTGCGGAAAAGCCGTGGCTGCAGGCGGTGTACGACGAGCCCGAGTTTATCGTGCGCAATATCTGGCGGCTGGAAGGCGGATGGTACGACGGCACGCCGTCGAATCTGAAGCCCGCGACCGACGCTGAGCGCGCGCGTGAGATCGCGGCGATGGCGGGTGGCGTCGGAGCGGTGATTGCGCGGGCCGATGAAAAACTCGCGGCGGGTGAAGTCGTGCTCGCGTGTCATCTGGCGGATTGGGCGGTGGCGGCCGCGCCGGACGATAAATCGGCGCATGAAGCGCGGATGAAAATCTACGCGGCGCGAGCGGATCGCGAGGAATCGACGATGGCGCATGGGGTCTTTCGCTCGGCAGTCGTCGAGTCGGCGGCGAAGGCGGGAGTGCCTGCGCCGGAAGACAGACGGAGCGCGTGAACTATCATGCTACTGGCCGAGGCGGGAGCGTCAGTTTGCCGAGCACCGCGGGCGCGCGCGCACCGGTGACGCTCGGGATGTTGCCCTGGCGGCCGCGCAGCATTTGGTAGCCGAGGATGGCGAAGGCGACGGCCTCGAGCGCGTTGCCGTCAACGCCGACGTCCGCGGCGGTGATTACTTCGACCTCGGGAAGCTCGGCCGCGATCATGCGCATCAGCGTGGGGTTTTGCGCGCCGCCGCCTGTGACGATCAACTGGTCAACGGGACCGCGCGGCAAAATGAAGCGGCGGCATGCGTCGGCGATCGATCGCGCCGTGAACGCGGTGACGGTCGCGATCAGATCGTAGTCGACGATCTTCATGCCGCGTGCGTCGGCGACGACGCGATCGAGAAGCTCAGGGCCGAATTCCTCGCGACCGGTCGACTTTGGCGGACGTCGGCGGAAATAAGGATGCCGCATCAGCCTGGCGAGCAGCGGCTGGTTGACATGGCCGCGTGCGGCGATGCGCCCGTCGCGATCCATCCGCATGCGGCCGGCAGAAATTCGCGAAGCGAGCGCGTCGATCATTCCAATCCCGGGCCCCGTATCGAACGCGATCAGATTGGCGTCGCCGAGGCGCGCGCGGCGCGGAATATATGTCGCGTTGGCGATGCCGCCGATGTTCAGCACGACGCGGCTGCGCGTGGGGTCGGCGAACAGCCAGAGATGGGCGAGCGGGGCGAGCGGTGCGCCCTCGCCGCCGAGCGCAAGGTCCATCGTGCGGAAGTCGGCGACGACGGGAACGCCGGTGGCCGCGGCGATGACGGCGGATTCGCCGAGTTGCATCGTCGAGGCAATTTGTCCGCGGGCGACGCGGCGCGGCGGAAGATGAAAAAACGTATGACCGTGCGATCCGATAAAGTCTATGCGTGACAGCGCGACGCGCGCGCGTCGTGCGATCTCGATCGCGGCGCGTCCAAACTCGCCTCCGAGCGCGAAGTTGAGCGCGGAAATCGCGCCGGCGCCGACTTTTCCATCGGCGGAAGCGGCGAGCAATTCTTTGCGAAGGCGCGCAGGGTAAGGGAAAGTTTGAAATGCGATCAAGCGCACGGGCGGACTGGAATGTTCATCCAGCTCGACCAGGGCGGCGCTTACGCCGTCGTGCGAAGTTCCGGACATCAAGCCGATGGCCAAAATTTTGCGACCTTCGAGTTTAATCGTGATCATGCTCGTCTTTGTCCGGGTCCGGATCGTCGTCGTCGAGTGACTCGTGCGAATCGTCACGACGACTTAAGCGAAGCATCTCGACTCCCGCAAGCAGCAGACGCATGCCGGAGGGGAAATCGAGCGAGCCGGAGTCGTCGTGCGACTCAGGCACGATAATCACCTTGCGCCCGCGGTGCCATTGCACCAGCAACATCTGGTGGCCCAGCTGGCGGCCGGTGACGCGATCGATCGAAAAGTCGCCGAACATCGTGGTAGTGCGCAAGTCCGAGAACGCGGCACGAAGCATCGCGTCGTCGCAAGAACCGGCCGCAGCCAGCGCCGCGGCAGTGAGGAGACCGGCGGCGTAAATCTGCGCGGCAGGATAGTCGGGAGAATCGATTTCGTTGGTCCCGCCGTGCGCATTCGACGCGCAAACTCTGCGGGCGTCGGGCCGAGTGCAGGCTCAAGCTCGATGGAATCCTCCCATTGCGAAGGGCCGACGATTCCTTCCGCCAGTTCGCCAAGGTCCGAAGCGAAGCGACGCACTCCCGCGGCGACGCAACCCAGCACCGGGATGTTGAGGCGGGAGGCTGCGACCGCGCGCATCACGGCGACGTCGTGCTCATAGCTGCCGGCGCTGGCGAGTGCGTTGACGCGGTTGCGAGTGAGCGCGGGGAAGAGTCGCGCGGGCGTCGAGGCGGGATCGAACGCGCCGTTCCATTTCACACGGACGCGGACTCCGCGGCGGCGCGCGGCGCGTTCGTCGGCGGCGCGCTCGAAGCCCGATGCAACCGCGCGAGCGAATGGCGACTTGGACGCGACAATCGCGACGCGCTTGCGCCAGAGCTTGAGCTGGGTCAGCAAACGGACGAAACCGCGCAAATAGTCACTTGCGGGAGTGAGTACCCCGACGATCATCTTGTAACCGCGGTCGTACAGTTCGTCACCGGCGCCGCCGTGATTGACGAAGAGGCGGCCGGACTGTTCGGCGATGCCGGCCGCGATGCGGGCGAGGCGACTGGAGTACGGCCCGAAGATTATGTCGGCGCGTCGATCCGCGCAGAGCGCGCGATAGATTTCGGCGCATCGCACGGGATCGCTCGCGTCGTCGTGGCACTCGAGCGCGAACTCACATCGCTCGCCGGCGACGCGGAGCGCGCTGCTGGCGTTGGCGTCCGCGACGAACAGTCGAATCGCAATTTCGGCCTGCCGGCCCATCGGAGAGTATTCGCCGGTGAGGGAGAGCGAGAGGCCGATGGTGATTTTCACGGAGTCAGGGTGCGACTTCGGCGATACCGCCCTTGATGACAGCCTGGCCGTCGGCATTGAAAGTCTCGTAGGCGAACACCTTGCGGCCGTCGCGCTCGCTTTTGTTGTCGGCCCAGACTTTGGTGGTGATGGTCTGTCCCGGCAGGACCGGACGGGAGAAGCGCACGCGCAAGCGCTTGAGGCGGGTGGGGTCGCCGGCGCAGAGTTTGTCGATCGCGACCTTCGACGTAAACGCCATCGTGCATAGGCCGTGCACGATGATGCCGGGCAGGCCCGCCATCTTCGCGATGTCTTCATTGACATGGATCTGATTGTGATCGCCGGAGGCCTCGGCGTAGCGGTAGGTCTGATCCTTGTCGATGGTTTGAGCGACCGAGAAGATCGGCGCACCGCGATCGGGCTCGACGGGGCGCGGTCCCGAGGATGCGGCGTCGCGGTTTCGTGGGCCCCGAATGAAAGCGATGAAGCGCGTTTTCTGGACGGGCTGCCCTTTCTGGTTGGCGGCGTTAAGCTCGACGGTCACCGTCTCGCCGCTGACCTTGGTCTCGATAGAAATAACTTTTGCAGTCGCGGTGATGACATCGCCGGGGTGAATGGGATTCGGAAATTCCATGTCCTGCTCGCCATGAACGAGGCGAAGCAGGTCGGCTCCCAGTTCAGGATCCGTCACGGCGCTCATGACAGCCTCCCAACTGACAGTGACGCCGAACATCGGAGGCGCGACGATGCCGCCGGCGCGGCTCGCGTCGAAGAACGCGGGGTTGTCGTCGTTGTAGGCGCGCGCGTAATTCTGGATCGCGTCGAGGGTGACCTTGGTCGTGGTGGGCGGAAGGTCGCGGCCGACGCAGGCTTTGTTTAGCGGCATTGATTGGCTCCGATTGCTGATGCGATTTTTGGCACTGGATCAGTCTTCATACCATAGGTGGTGGTTTTGAGACGCCTCTACCACTACCGGTGGGTTCGTTCCGTCAGAAATTGTTTCTGATGCGAGCGGGCGTCGCCCGATTTCGGGTGAGCCTGGCGAGTTTCTGGCAGCTTGACGCATACCCTACAAATAACACAGAAAGTCCGCCGGGGTCAGGCGGAATAGTTCAGCCCCCAAACCCCTTCATCGACAGCTGGACCGGAACCGATTTTTCTCGGGTTCTCGGCGAGTAACATAACTTGCGACCGGCGACGAACGCGGTCTGATCAGGTTTCGAAATCGCGCGCGCGGACCAGATCGGCAATGAGCCCAGGCTGTGTTGGGCGCCATCCCAGCCGCTCCCGCGTTAGCGCGCTCGAAGCCGGGCTGTCGATACCCATGAAGAATCCGAGCCAGCCAAAGTGGTCGGCTGCCTCCGCCGGGGACTTGACAACCACCGGCACATTCATGCCGCGGCCGATTACCTCAGCGATGTCTCGAAGCGGTACGCCCTCTTCGGCGACCGCGTGATATCGGGCTCCCGCAGATCCCTTCTCAAGCGCCAGCCTGTAGAGGTGGGCGGTATCGAGCACGTGCACGGCGGGCCAGCGGTTGAGCCCATCGCCCACATACGCCGAGATACCCTTCTCGCGAGCTAGGGCGATCAACAGGGTGACGAGGCCTTGCTTGACTCGGTTGTGGACCTGCGGGAGGCGTACCACCGACGCGCGCACGCCCCGTGACGCGATCGAAGCGGCAGCCTCTTCCGAGGCGCTGCGCGGGACGGCGGAGCTGGAAGTGGGCGGATCTTCTTCGGTCGCGAGACGGCCCGGCGTGAAGACAACCGCGGTCCCGGAGGTGACGATCAAGGGGCGGTCAGAGCCAACGAGCGCGGAGCCGAGAGCCTCGATAGCGTGCCTGTCCGCCTCACAGTTAGCGGCGTACTGCGAGAAGTCGTGATTAAAAGCGAGGTGAATCACGCCATCCGACATTGCTGCCCCACTGCGCAGGCTTTCCAGGTCTTCGAGATCGCCTCGATGCACCTGCGCACCAGCGCCGACAAGAGACTTGGCGCCCGCATCTGATCGAGCAAGACCGATCACCTGATGGCCCGCGCTAATAAGTTCCTGAACAATGGCAGAACCGATAAAGCCTGTAGCACCGGTGACGAATACACGCATCACGACTACTCCTTTATTGCAGAATGCTACTTTCCGGATTGACTCTAAGGAAGCTCGCGGCCGGCGATGAATACTGCCTTCAACTCCAGCGTCCGGCTGAGCACGATCAAATCGGCGCGCGCGCCGACCTGAATGCGGCCGCGATCGTTGGCGCCCATCAGATTGGCGGGATTAGTGGCGGCCATTAAAGCAGCATCGCCGATGCTGACGCCGGCTTTTTCGACCATGACACGGACGCCGTCCAGCATCGAGATGACACTGCCTGCCAACGTGCCGTCATCGAGGCGCGCGGCGCCGTCGCGAATCGTCGCTCGAGCACGGCCGACGGTTTTTTCCGCGCCAGAGGTCTGCGCAAGCGCGACTTTGTCGGTGACAAGAATGATGCCGTGTTTGCCGCGGGCGCTGAAGGCGAGTCGCAGCATCGCGGGATGCACATGGACAGCATCGGGGATGATCGCGGCGAGTGCCGGCGACGGGGTGAGCGCGGCGCCGATAACGCCGGGATCGCGATGGTTCAACGGGCGCATCGCGTTGAACAGATGCGTGAACATGCGGGCACCGGCGTCCACGGCGGCGTTCGCCTCGTCGAAAGTCGCATTGGTATGGCCGACGGAGACGACGATTTTGCGCGCGGCCAGGCGCCGAATCGCATCGAGTCCGCCGGGCAGCTCTGGCGCCAGCGTGATCAACCGAAGCGCGCTCATCGCGACAACTCGCTCGAAGGCGTCGCCGCGCGGCTCGAGGTTGAGCGCGGGATGCGCGCCAAGGCGGAGCGGCGAAATGAACGGACCTTCGAGATGCATCCCGAGAATGGCGGCGGCGTTGGCGGATTCGTCGTGGCGCGAATTTTCGATTGCACCCGCGATCGACTCGTGAACCTGCTCGATCTTCTCGACTGGCGCGGTGACTGCGGTCGGCATCCAGGCTGTCGTGCCTTCGCACGCGAGATGGCGGCTTAGAGTGGCGAGTGCGTCGGCAGACGCGTTCATGACATCGATGCCGTGCGAGCCGTTGACCTGGAGATCGACGAAGCCCGGCAGGAGGTAGTCGTCGCCAACGTCTGATGCGGGCTCGAGCGCGGAGATCCGATCGGTGAAAGTCAGTTGTCCGCGGACGAGCGAACCGTCGGGCTTGGCGATTGTGCCGGAAAGCTTGCGGCTCGATGTACGCGTGGCGGTCAATTCGCGCCGAACCGTTCCGCGAGCAGACGCGAGAAGCGCGGGAGATAGATGAGGTCGAAGGTTTCTTCCTTGCCGGGGAACATCGCAACTGCGGCGCCCTTGAGCGCGAGCACATGTTCCCATCCCTGCTCGAGCGTCATGTCGTTGTCCTGCGCGATGACTGCGAAAGTCAGATCAACCAGGATGCGCAGGCGTCGTATCATTTTGTTCTCATGCTCGATTTTCGCTGCGCGTTCGTCTTCGGCCATGAGTGCATTCTCCGTCGGGCGGTGGTGAATCGCGATTATACCATCGAAGCAGTCGTTGATCATTGCGGAATGCGGCGGACTTGTCTCGGTAATGCGGGGATGCCAACCTCTTACGCGCCGTGAATCCAGTTCGCCTCAAGAGCAGCTTCATATATCTCGCCAACGCGGTGAACGATCTGCGCGGGAACTGGACGGTGCTGGCCGTGATGCTGGCGCCGTTGCTGCTGGCCGCGGCGTTGTGCCTGCTGCCGGACGCGTTGAATTTACAGTACCGGCTCGCCACGACCTTTGAGCCGGGCTCGCAGAACATCAGCTACACACAAGTCGATAGCGTCGATGCGCCGAGCAAGGCCGCTCCCCTGCAGGCGCCGCAGCCGTTCGCGTCGTGGGTCACCAACACGCTGCATCTGCTGTTCGGAGTGCTGACGCTGTTCGTGACGCTAGTGACGTTGTGTTCGCTCAAGCGGATCCAGGCGGGGATCCGCGAACCTGCGATCATCGCCGAAGCGATCGAAGTTTACCGGAGCTCGATTAAACTCGCGCCGGGTTTTATCTGGGTGACGATTCTGCAACTGCTGGCGCCGGCAGCCGGGCTTTTCCTGTTCCAGATGGCGTCGACATACATGCCCAACTCGATTGGCGTGTGGGCCTACATCGCGTTGGTCTTGATGATCGTGATCGGCGCTCTGATTTACGCGTGGCTGTACTTCGCCCAGTTCGCGCTGATCTTCGACGGAAAGCATAGCTGGCATGCGCTGCTGTTCAGCCGCGACCTCGTGCGCAAGCGCTTCTTCAAGGTCGCGACCCGGATCGTGGTGTTTCTCGCGGTCTGGTCGGGATTCAACTCGTGGGCCGCCGGAGCATTCGTGGTGGTGAGCCTGTTGTTCGGGCCGGTCGGCGTGGTGACGGGTTTTCTCGGGACGACTATTTTTCTTGTCGATCTTGCCGAGATCAGCGTCAACTTTGCGACCACCGCGTTCCTGGTCGCGGCGGGGCTGCGCCTGTACCAGGATTTGAGAGAGCGGATGCCGCAAGAGCGCCTCGATTCCGCCGCGCAATCCGCGATGCAACCGACGGCACAACTGCCGGAAGCAGCACTCTCCCAATGATTGTTCCCCTTCCCTCGAGGGAAGGGGTTAGGGGTTAGGTCGCTAGCGACCCCACGATGCTCATGGCTCGCAGCAGGAAAATTGTACGCGGCCAAAACGTCCAGCCGGAAAAGCTCTCCATCGCGAAACATTTGCGCCGTGAAATGACTCCGCCGGAGCGCTCTCTCTGGAGCGCACTTCGGCGAAATGGTCTGGACGGGTTTCACTTCCGTCTTCAGCAGGTAATCGACGGATTTATCGTCGACTTCTATTGCGACGCAGCCAAGCTAGCGATTGAGTTGGATGGCACCGTACATGAAGAGCAGTGGAAGTACGACGAATCGCGCGACAAAAGTATCTCGCGTCGAGGAGTGCGCGTCCTGAGGTTCTCGAACGAAGCTATGCGCGAGAGCGAGGCAGTGATCTGCATCAGGAGGGCTCTGCGAGCGAGCCGGGGAACGTAACCCCTAACCCCTTCCCTCGAGGGAAGGGGGACAATCGCGTTGAGGTATAGGCCGATCAACTTGCCAGGCGTGAGATGGCTCGGATTGCGACTTGAAACGCGGGCAGGCTCGGTGACGCAAGCGTTTTCAGTTCGTCGAAGAGTTGCGCGACTTCCGCGAATCGATTCGCGCGCATGCTCTTCAACTGTTCGATCGATTCATCGACATCAATATCGGGATCTTCAGTCATGGCATCGAGCACGGCGCGACAGAGCGCGATGCGCGCGGTGCGAAGTTCGGCGGCAAGCTCGCTGGCGGCGCGCCGTTCCCAGCGGTCGTCAGTGTCGATCGATTGAAGCGCTTCTTCGAGCGCTGCGAAGTTGAGTTGCGCGCTCAGCTGGAAGTACGCGCGAGCCGTCCGTGCAGGTTCGATTTCGCGGGCAAAACTCAGGCTCAGCACGCTCAGAATGTGATCGGCGAAGGCCAGGCGCGCGAGCCCGTGCGCCAGTTCGCCGTCCGATACATCTTTGCGAAGCTCGCGATAGAGACGCTCAAAGCGATCGCGCTCGCCCCCCGCCAGCATCGTCTCGAATTCACCCGATAGCGCTTCGAATGCCGGCTTGAAGCGGGTCACCGCGGCGCCGATCGAAGTGGCAGGTTCCAGTTCGCCGAGCGCCCATCCCGCGGCGCTGCGGCATGCGCGTTCGAGAGCGAGAAATGCGCCCAGCTCCGATTCGGCCGCGGTCGTCGGTGCGTTGCGCTTGAGCTCGCCGGCGCGTTCGTGAATCGAAAGCACGTCGGTCGCGATCACCCATGCGCGGACGACGTCCTCGGCCGCAACGCCGCGATCGCGCACAAAGCTGAAGACGAACGTCGAGCCGACCTGATCGACGAGTTCATTGACGGCGCGCGTCGCGATCAGCTCGTGGCGAAGGCGATGAGCGCCGACGTCGGCGTGCTTGGTGAGCGAGGGCGGGAAATATGGCTTTAAGAAACGACCGACGAGGTATGAGTCGTCGACCAGCACCGTGGCTTCAAGACGCTGGACGAGATCGATCTTGGTGTAGGCCATGGCCAGCGCGAGCTCGGGCCGCGTCAGGCCGGGGTAGCGCCCGTGGCGATCGTGCAGAGCGTCGCGCGGGGGAATCGCGGGCTCCATCCCGGTCAGGATGCCGCGATCGGCGATGGCCTGGAGATGGTCGCGAAACTCGGTCAGGTGCGTGCGGCTGCGAAGCTGCTCGAGACTGAGCGACAGCACCTGATCGCGATTGTCGGAGATGACGCGGTCGGCGACTTCGTCGGCGCACGCGGCGAGCGCGCGATTGCGTGCGTCGAAAGTGAGCTCGCCGCGGGCCACGGCGGGCTCGAGTAGAATTTTGAGATTGACCTCGTGGTCCGACATATCGACGCCGGCCGAATTGTCGATCGCGTCGGTGTTGATGCGCCCGCCGGCGAGCGCGTACTCGATGCGCGCTTTCTGGGTAAAGCCGAGGTTACCGCCCTCGACGACTATTTTTGCGCGAAGTTCCGGCGCGGTGATTCGACATGCGTCGTTGGCGTGGTCGGCGACCTCGGCGTCGGTCTCGATGGCGCCGCGAACGTAGGTGCCGATGCCGCCGTTGTAAAACAGATCGACGGGCGCGCGCAGAATGCATTGAATCAACGACTCGCCGTCGAGTGCGTCGGCCTCGCAGCCGAGCGCGGCGCGCGCTTGCGGACTCAGCTCGATTCGTTTCTGGCCGCGACGGAAGACGCCGCCGCCGCGACTGATGAGCGCGGGATTGTAGTCCGCCCAACTCGAGCGAGGCAGATCGAAAAGCCGCTTGCGTTCGTCGTAAGCTGGCCGCGGGATCGGGGTCTGGGTCGATGAAGATGTGGCGATGGTCGAAGGCTGCGATGAGCTTCAAGTTGCGCGAGCGCAGCAGGCCGTTGCCGAACACGTCGCCCGACATGTCGCCGATGCCGATCATCGTGACTGGCGCGCCGCGGTCGGGGTCGCGACCCATCTCGCGCAGATGCCGCCGCGCGGATTCCCACGCACCGCGCGCCGTGATCGCCATCTTCTTGTGGTCGTAGCCGTGTTCGCCGCCGGACGCGAACGCGTCGCCGAGCCAGAAGCCGCGCTCAATCGCGATCCGATTGGCGATGTCGGAGAAACTCGCAGTGCCTTTGTCTGCGGCCACGACGAGATACGGGCCGTCGTTGTCGAGCACCCTGACGCGTGCGGGCTGCACCGGGCCGGCGTCGGTAAGGTTGTCGGTGAGATCGAGCATCGCGTTGATCAGCGTCCGGTACGCCTCGACGCCATCAAGAGCGGGCTGCCGGCGCGGCAGGTGGCCTGACGATGAAGCCGCCCTTGGCGCCGAACGGGACGATGATCGCGTTCTTCACGGTCTGGGTCTTCATCAGGTCGAGAATCTCGGTGCGGTAATCGTCGTGCCGGTCGCTGAATCGAATACCGCCGCGCGCGATGCGGCCGTGGCGCAGATGGCATCCTTCCATGCGCGGGCTGTTGACGTGAATTTCGTAGAGCGGCGCGGTGTCGGGCAGCCCGGTGATGCGCGCGCTTTCGAACTTGAGCGCGATGTAAGGATCGGGCGACGGCGCCGCGCAGAAAAAATTGGTGCGCACGGTCGCCTCGACCATCGACAGCAGCGCGCGCGCGTTGCGATCGTCAACGATATTTTCGATCGAGCACGAGCCGAGCAAGATACGCTTCGCGCAACTCCGCGATTTTTTCCGGCGCGGCCGGACTGTCGAACGAGAGGCGCGCGGTAAACAGCTCGAACAGCGATTTGGCAAGGTCGGGATACAGCAACAGAACGCGCTGCAGGCTGAGTCTCGAGGGCGCCAGGCGCATCTGAAACGCCGCGACCAGATACGCGCGCAGGAGAGCAACCTCATGCCACGCGAGACCAGCGGTGAGGGTGAGCGCGTTGAGAGGATCGTCGGCGGCGAGGCCGTCGCGCGCGGCGGTTATCGCGTCGGCAACCAGCGCGGCGCCGGGAAATTTCGCGAACGGCTGCGAGTTCGGACCCTGCACAGAAAAAACCTGCAGGTACGCGCGCGTAACTTTGCCGTCGGTCCGCGGACGGAGCTCGTGAGCGTCCTCGGACAGCACCTCGATGGCGAAGTTCTGCAAAGTGGGCATCAGGTCGGAGAGCATCGGAGCGTCGCCGAGCCCGATAATGCGTATGTCGCTCGGGCCGTCGTCGGCGTGCGCGTCGGACGTGTGCAGTCCCACCTCGACGATGAAATCGCGGCCGCCGGCGATCAGCGCCTCGACATCTTTGATGTCGTCGACCGCGCGCGCCACGTCGATCGCAGCATGGTAGTCGGCGCTGAACGCGCCAGTCCATCGTTCAGCGAGCGAGCGCCCGCGCTTTGGTCCGAATTTTTCGATCAACCGCTCCTGCAACCGATCGTCCCATCGCCTGGCGAGCCCGGCGATAGCGGTCTCGAGGCTGCGGATGACCGAAGTCTTCGGGGGATCGGCGAAGAAACAGAAATGAAGGCGCGCGGTGTAGCCCTCGCCGAGCGCGAGGTAAAAATAAACCAAAGTGCCGTGGAGCGACGCGGCGAGAGTATCCTGGATGCGCCGGCTGAGCTCGGCGGATCCGGCCTCCCGCGGTATCACGACCAGCGCGATCACGTTGCCGTGACGCAGGTCGGGCGCGACGAAGAGCCGCACCGACGCCTCGCTCTTGACGTCGAGGATCAGGCGCAACTGCGCGCGTAGTTCGGCGACCGGCGCGCGAAAAAGTTCGTCCTTGGGAAAGCTGTTGAACGCGGAAACGATTTCCTTGTAGTCGTGCGAGCCCGGGGCGGCCCCCTCATACTCGAGCACCTCGCGCAGCTTGGCGCGCAGGACCGGGATGTGTTGCGCTTCCTCCGCATAGGCCTTGGACGTGAACAGCCCGACGAAATTGTCGAACGCGACGATGCGGCCGAGTGCGTCGGCGCGACGAATCGAGACGCTGTCCATCGGGCGCCGGCGATGCACGTGGGACTCGGCGCGCGTCTTGCCGATCACCAGCGGCGGTCCTTCGAAGAAGAGCTTGCGGCGCGCGGGCGAGAGTTCGTCGAGCGGGACCGAGCTGCGAAATCGGGACTCGTCGTGCTCGCGCATGATGCCGAGTTCGGTGCCGGGATCGAGTACGAATTTGGCGGTGCCGTCGTCGCCGCTCACGAGATAACGGCGAAAGCCGAGAAACACGAAGCCGCCCTGGATAAGCCAGCGCATGAGGTCGCGGACCTCGACCAGTTCGCGGATCGCCGCGGTTTCCTCGCAGATCTGCAACGCGCGGCCGGTCATCTCCTCAAAATCGCCGGTCGCCTCCTGTACCTCGGTTAGAATCGAGATGACGTCGCGCTCGATTTGACGCGCCTGTTCGGGTGTGGGTGTCAGCTCGAGTTCCGCGTGAACGAACGATTCGCCGCGCTCGGTCGATGAGGACTGTTCGAACGATGCGATGCGCCCCTGCTTGTCGCGAGTGACTTTGATGATCGGGTGAAGCATCGTGCGAACGGTGGCGTCGAGATGATGGAAATATTCGAGCAGGCTGTCGACGATGAACGGGCAATCGGTGGTCACGGTCTCGACGACTGTGAGCGTGTCGTTGTCGTCGCCCGGAACCGATTCGACTCGCGCGATAACGGGCTCGGTGCGGACGGAAAAGAATTCGAACGCCGACTGCACCAGCGCAAGCCGCCGCTTGGCCGGGACGCGCTCGCGATTGTCGGCGGAGTCGCGCGCGAACAGCCGCGCGGCAAAGGCGGATACGAGGGGGCGGAATCCGCGGGAAGATTCCTGTCGATTAGTTCGCGGAGTTCGGTCTCGATCGCCAAAGGTGTCACCAGGTGAGAGCGCGGATAGAATGGCGCGACGCTCGCGCGCGCATCATTATAAGTCGCGTCGCGCAAATTGCGTAGTGGGGATAAACTTGGGTGCGCATGCCGGAGATAGAAATCAGCGCGATGACGTTCGGGCCGTTCGGCGTCGGCCGCCAGGACGGGCAAAGCCGTGATGGTTCCCGGCGCGGTGGCGGGAGACAGGCTGGACGTCGAGATGGTTTCGGAGCGTCGCGACTACGCGGTCGCGAAGATTCGCGAAATCGTCCGCGCGAGCGCCGAGCGCCGGACCGCGCCGTGTCCGTATCTGCCGCGATGCGGCGGATGCGACTGGCAGCATATCGAATACGGCGCGCAAGTGCGTTTCAAGGGCGAAGTCGTCGCGCGCGAGCTGGGCCATGCGCTCGGCAGTCGCGATCGATCCGGCAGGACTGGTCGAGCCGGCGCCGGCGGAGTTCGGCTATCGGTCGAGAATCCGGCTCAGGGTCGGCGCCAAGGGCGTGCTCGGCTTTTACGCCGGCGGGCAGCAACACGATTGTCGAGATCGATTCGTGCATGGTCGCCGAGGCGGGCATCCGGATGCCGCTGCACCTGGCGCGCTCGCTCGGCAAGCGCGTCGAGGAGATCGAGGTGGTGCGCGACGGCGCGCGCGAAGTGCAGGTCGCACATCTGAAGAAGCCGGCGACCGAAGAGGACCTCAGGCGCGCGCGCAACGTGCTCGAATCTGACGGCGAGATTGCGGGAATCGTGCTGCGAGCGGGCGCGAGTCGCGCGACGGTCGGCGACGCGACGATCTCAATCGAGCTCGAAGACGGGCTGTCGATCGAAGTGGACGCCGATCTTTTCAGCCAGGTGAATCGCGCGCAGAACCGGAAGCTGGTCGCGAGCGTGATGGAGATGGCCGCGATCCACGAATCGCAGCGCGGTGCTCGATCTGTTTTGCGGCGCGGGAAACTTCAGTCTGCCCGCGTCGCGGCGCGGCGCGCGAGTGACGGGCGTCGATGCGGACGCCGGCGCAATTGCGGCGGCGTCGCGCAATGCGGCGCGCCTGAACTTTCGCGACGCGCAGTTCGTCGCGATGAAGGCGTCGGCGACGGCGGACTTTCTGCATCGCGCACGCTATCGTCCCGAGGTCATCATTCTCGATCCGCCGCGCACGGGAGCGCCCGACTTGATGGAGCCGATCGTCAAGCTGCGCGCGCCGAGCGTCATCTATGTATCGTGCGACGTGACGACGCTGGCGCGTGATTTGCGCGTGCTAACAGCAGCGGGATACAAAATCAATCGCGTCCGCGGGTTCGATTTTTTCCCCAATACGCATCATGTGGAGATCGCGGTGCACGCGCTATTGACTTAGATCGCGGGGCATTCTTAGAGTAATTGAGTGGTTGAGTCCCGCATCCTCCCGCCAGAGGGTTGATCAAAGAGATGCCCAAGCAGGAAAAGGAAAAGCTCCCGAGGCCGAAGATTACGATTATCCCGGGCCGCGGGGTGGCGCAGACAATCAACTATTTGCTTGAGGACCGGGACGACCTCGAATGGATTATCGCGGTCGGGCGTACGAAGAACGGCGAGCTGTTCTTCTACGATACCGGCGGCGACATCGTCGAGGATCTCGGCACGCTCGAGTACCTCAAGGCGCGAATCGTGCGCGCCCACTTCGGCGACGAGTACGAATAAGCGCCAGCCGTTTTTTTCCTAGTCTTCGAATTCCTGCTCCGGCGGGCGCGCGTAGATGACCCCGTCTTCGATTTCAGTCAGCACCCGGTAAAGATATTTCCCGCATGCGGTCGGCGGGCCCGCGATACATTCGCCGCTCGCCGGCTCGTAGTAGGCGTTGTGCGTCTGGCACATCAGGTAGCGCCCCTCTTCCGCGAAAAACTGATTGTCCACCCAGTCCATCGCCATCGGCACATGACGGCATCGATTGACGTAGGCGTGGAACTCGCCGCCGAAGTTGATCAGAAAACATTCCTCGTCGGCGCCGCGAATCGGCAGCATGAACTTCAGCGATTCGCCCGGTGCGAGCGCGTCGGTGCGCGCGACTTTGTAGCGGGCGTGCGCGGGCGCATCCTTGCGCCGCGAATGCGATCGGGTCAGAGCGGCGCGGCGTCGATGTTGGTCGTCGGACATTGTTGGAAGCGATTCGGGGATTTTCGGCGCGAAATTTCTGTCAGCTTGCCGGATTTTGTCAAAGCCCATAGCATCTGTAAACGCGGCGTTCGCGCCGTCCGAGTCTCTCAAGACTCCAGATCTCGCGATGGAAAATCCAAAGATTCGCGCCGTCGAGGCTTTCCCCGTCGAGCAGCAGGATCAGACGCTGATCTGTTTGCGCGATCCGAGCGGGCTCGCGCCCGAGCCGATCATGCTCGGGATGGGCGCGTACTTTATCGTGACGCTGTTCGACGGCCGGATGTCGCTGAAAGACATCCAGGCGGCGTTTGCGAAGCGCTTCGGCGAGATGATTCCGCTCGAGAAGCTCGACGAGCTGATCGCGGCGCTGGATCGCGCATACTTTCTCGACTCGCCGGCATTTCAGGAGCGCGAGCGGCGTCGTGCGCGAGGAATTTCTCGCGAGCCCCGACCGTCCGGCAGCGCTGGCAGGCCTCTGCTACGAGAAAGATCCGGCCAAGTTGCGGCTCGAGCTCGCGGCGTTCTTCGATCCGCCCGAAGGACCCGGCCGCGCCGTCATGGCGAAGAACTCAGCGCCGCTCGCGGGCCTGATCGCGCCTCATATCGATCCGCGCCGCGGCGCCGCGGCCTACGCGCATGCGTACCATGAGCTGATGGCGCACGAGCCGCCCGAGCTTGGTGGTGATCCTGGGAACCTCGCACTACGGCGCCGGCCCCGAACTGTTCAGCGCGACGCGCAAGAACTATGCGACACCGTTTGGCGCGGTCGAGACCGACGGCGCATTTGTCGATCGGCTCGCGGCGCGCTACAGCGGCGACCTGTTCGCCGACGAGATGCTGCATCGCGGCGAGCATTCGATCGAGTTCCAGGCGCTGTTCCTCGCCTATGCGCTCGGACTGCGCGGCTTTACAGGTCGTGCCGATTCTCGTCAGTTCGTTCCACGAGATGGTCGCGAGCGGAGTCGCTCCTGCGCGCGATTCCCGGGTTGAATCGTTCATCGCGGCTCTCAGAGCCGAGCTCGACGCCGAGCATCGCCGCGTGCTGATTCTGTCGGGCGTGGATTTCGCACACGTCGGCAAAAAATTCGGCGACGAGTTCGCCGCCGATCAGCGCAGTCGCCGAGCGCGTCCAGCGCGAGGATCTTGGCTCTCATCGAAAACATCAAGCGCGGCGACCCCGACGGCTTCTTCGCCGACATCGTGAAGGATCGCGACGCGCGCCGAATTTGCGGTCTCTCGCCGATGTACACGCAACTCGAGTTGCTGCGCGGCCGCAGCGCGCGGTTGCTCAAATATGGAATCGCGATGGAGCCGCAGAGCGAGTCGGCGGTGTCGTTCGCGAGCCTCGCGATCGACTAGACGCCGCCGTACCAGTCGTAGCCCTGGTCTTCCCAGTAGCCGCCGGTGCGATTCGGCAGAAAATTAACTTCGGTCAGGTACTTCACGCTCTTGTAGCCGAGCTTGACGGGCGAGTAGAGGCGCAGCGGCGCGCCGTGATCGGGATATAGCGGGCGCCCGTTCATGCCGTAGGCGAGAATCGTCTGCGGATGAAGCGAGCTCTCGATGTCCCACGTCGAATAGTAGCCGTTGTCGAATGAACGGAACTCGACGTACTGCGCATCGCGGCTGGCGCCGACCATCCGCGCGATCTCGCGCAGCTGCACGCCATGCCACTCGGCCACCGCCGACCATCCCTCGACGCAATGATGGCGAATTCGCATTCCGGTCTGCGGCATCCGCTTGAGCTGTTCGAGCGAGAAGACCGACGGCCGCGCGACCAGTCCGCCAACCTTCAGCGTCCAATTGTCCGGCGCGAACGGCATCGAGTCGGAAATAAAGTAGCTCGGGAACGCGGCTTCGGGCGTGAGCTCGGAGGCAGGCGGTTCGGGCGCGAGGCGATTTCGCGAGAACAACAGCCGATCGACGCGCTCGTTCCACCGTCCCATCCCGGCCAGGAACATCGACGCTGCACGGCTGTCGCATCCGGCAAGCGCGGTGCTCGCGGCGATGACCGAGCAGAAGTTTTCGCCGCGTGATCACGTGATCGACCTAGCCACGCTGTCCCCCGGTCACCATCGTGACGATCGTGCGCGGATGCAGCGCGACGAGCACCAGATGCATCGCCGTGAACTGTGCGAGCAAAACCAGGCAGCTCAAATGCACAACGCGCGCGACGTCGTATCCGCCGAATGCCGCGGTGATCCAGTACAACTGCACCGGTTTGTAAATCGCCAGTCCCGACAGAACGACGACGACACCGAACAGAATCGCGGAGGTGTATGCCAGCCGTTGCAGGCCGTTGTAGAAGTCCTCGGGCGGCGGAGTTTTGCGGATGCGCAAGTAGTAGGCGAACATCGCGAGCGCGTTCGAAGTGTCGCGGCTCGGAATGAAAACGCGTCGGCGCCATTCACCGCTCGCGATCATGTAGATCAGGTAGATCACTCCGTTGATGATGAGGAACCACGCAATCGCGAAATGCCAGTGACGCGCACCCGCGAGCCATCCGCCGAATCGCAGCCACGACGGTGGCGCGTCGTTCTGAAACGGATACCAGCCATATTGCCCGCCGCGCGGCCCGAGCGCAGGATACGCCGCCAGAATCTGCAGCCCGCTGCCGGCCATGATGACGAGCAGCGGAATGTTGATCCAATGCGCCAGCCGAATGGCGGCGGGCTGCGCGCGTCGTCCCTTGTGGTGGATCTCAACGGGCGATGAACCCGTCGCCTCGATCCAAGGCGGCGAGAATCGAAGTGCAGTCGTAGCTCTCGCGGGCTTTCGACCTTCTGCAGAATGCCGATCCATCAGGATCTCCAACCGTCGAGCGAATGCCGAAGTTCCCTAATGGCTCATCTGGGCAGGCTTGCCGCCTTTCATCAGATGTCCGTCCATCATGATCATTTCACCGTTTTGCAGATGAAATTCCTTGCCATCTTTCGTTTTGACCGTGCCGTCGACGCTGACGATCGTGCTGTCGGACATCGTCACGTCGTGGTCCATCGCGGTCGCCGGCCGACCGGCTTTCATCATCATCATTTTTCCGTCGTGCATCATGACGCCATCCATGTCGGCGGCGAATGGTGCAGTGGGGGATTGCGCGAGTAAAAAGATCGACGCAATCAGGCAGACGCTGAGACGCGAGAACGTCATCCGCGATCCTGTCGAGTTGGCCGCAAGCCTCAGATCTGAAAATCGCCTTTGCGTGGTTTGGGGCCCTTCGTTTGCCGGGCCTCGGCCTGCATGGCCTCGACCTCATCGTTGATCTCATTGAGCCGATGCTGAAATTCCGCGGCTTCCACCTTCACGCCGACTTGGCAACCCTGGCAGACGATGTGAGCCTCGCTGGTCTTTTCGAGTTCTCGCACGAGGAGCGAGTTTTTGAAGCCACACTTCGGGCAGGCAATGTCAATCGTTTCGTCTTCAAACATTTCCAGACCTCGCTGCATTCATGCAAAAAATTTGTGGCGACTCCTGATTTCGGAGGATCTCAGTACTCCCACGCTATTTCAATCAGCGGGCGGCCGCCAAACGCGAGGAAATCCCAATTTGTCGATCCGCAACGAGGACGCGCCCCGCCGGGAGGAGACGGGGCGCGTTGTCGGTTCGTCAGGAGCTGGTCGGACTGGCCAGGGCTATCTAGCGGAGGAATCCGTAGGGCACGCCACCGCAGTTGCGCTCCGCCCTGTGAATCTGAGGCAGCAGGTCGGCGGCGGCGGCAGGATGACCCGTAGCCCGGTCATAATTGTAGACGCCACGAAGATGCCGAGCCCACGCACACGCTCCACCAGCATATCCGCGAGGCATCACGTAGTAGCCTTCAGCGCGAGGGCCGTCGTAATCGCGATCGTAGTCACGATTCCCATAGTTCCGGTAATCGCGGTCCCGATTGCGGGTGTCGTGGTCGCGTTCGTTCGATGCCGTCCGGTTGACGCGCTCATCGCGGGACTCGTTCCTCATGGTCTGCGAGCGGGCGTTCCGATCCTCAGTCGCCGGCGCGACATTGCGTGCCGGACCATTGGAGCGCGCCGGTGAACTATAAGAATGTGTCTCGGCCGGTTTGTTGTTCGATTGCGACTGATGAGAATCGTACTTGCGGCCGTCGGCTTTCTGCGCAGACGCAGTGATTGGCGCCGCGAGCAGCGCGAGACCTATCAAGCCCATCATTAGATGTCCTTTGTACTTCATATTCAGTCACCTCTAACGACAGATATTGCATCGAAGGTGCCAGACGGGCGACATTGAAAATCCCCGCAAAACCGGTGTGTTTAACAGTCGGGAAACAGCGAAACCGGTAATTTTGTATGAACGAATTCGGACGACGAAAAACCAAAAACGGCAAGGGAGAGTGCAGCTTAACGCACGTTTAGCTCCCGCAAAGCCTCAGTCAAAACGTCCCACTCAGCTCGTGCAGCATTATTTGGTGGACGCACCTGGACTCGAACCAGGGACCTCTTGCATGTGAGGCAAGCGCTCTAACCGGGCTGAGCTATGCGTCCACCGGGGAACCGCGATTATCGCGCCGCGCACGCGGCCTCGCAAGAGTGCGGGACATCGGCGATATTGGTGTCATCGAAAAACGCGATATGCAAAATTCAGGAGCGCAGCATCATGGGACGACTACGACAGGTGAGCAAAGCCGAAGCTACGCCGGAAATCCGGGAACTCTACCAGCAATTCTTCGGCGACCGCGACCCCGTCGCCGAGCCGGGCACCGCCACCGGCACGCCCGGTGATTATTGGACGACATTTGCACTGGTGCCCGATTTGCTCTTCCAGGCGCGCAATTCGCTGATGGCGTTGATGCAACCGGGTCGGAAGTTGCCGGCGAAACTGCGCGAGCTGGCGATCCTGCGTACCGGAATCGTCGGTGAATCCAGGTTCGAGTACTCGCAGCATCTCAAGGTTGCGAGGATGGTGGGCGTTTCCGAAGACAAGCTGGCGGCGATCAAGGGCTGGGCGACCAGCGACAAGTTCACCGGCGTCGAGCGCGCCGTAATGCAGGCGACGGACGAGCTGGTCGGGCGCAACCTGGTCGAAGATGAGACCTTTGCCGCGCTGAAAAGTCATTTGTCCGACGAACAGATCATGGAGTTGTTTTACGTGATCGGGCTATGGCGGATGCACGGCATGATCGTTCGCGCACTGCATCTCGAGTACGACACCGATACGACGGCGCGCATGAAGGAAGTGCCTGCGCCGCCGCAGAAGTAAGGCGCGTCGCATGAAATTGTACGACCAACTTGCCGACTGGTGGCCGCTTTTCTCCGCGCCCGCCAATTATGCGGAAGAGGCGGCGTTCTTTGCGCGCGTGCTGAACGACGCGTGCAGCCCCGCGCCTCGCACCGTTCTCGAACTCGGATCGGGCGGCGGCAACAACGCACTCTATCTCAAATCGAGATTCGAGATGACACTCGTCGATTTGTCGCCGCGGATGCTGGCAGTCAGCCGCGCGCTGAATCCCGAATGCGAACATCGCGAGGGCGACATGCGCACGGTCAACCTGGAGCGTACGTTCGATGCGGTGTTTATCCACGACGCGATTATGTACATGACCAGCGAGACCGATCTGCGCGCCGCGATACGCAACGCGTATCGCCACTGTCACGCGGGCGGCGTCGCGCTGTTCGTTCCGGACTGCGTACGGGAGAGTTTCGTCGCCGAGACGAGGCATGGCGGTCACGACGGTGACGACGGGCGCAGCCTTCGCTACCTCGAGTGGACCTTTGATCCCGATCCGACCGACACGACTTATCGAACCGACTTCGCGATCGTGCTGCGTGACCGGCACGGCGACACCCGCGTCGTGCTCGACTTCCACATCGAGGGAATCTTTCCGCGCGCCGAATGGATGCGCCTGCTGGGCGAAGCCGGCTTTGAAGCGAGCACATTGACCGACGAATGGGGCCGCGAACTCTTCGTCGCGAAACGCCCCGAGTAGCGACTGACTTCCCCTAAATTGCGGAGGTGAGGCGGATCACTTCGGCGCGGCCCCATTCGACTTCGGCGCGATGCCGATTTGCCATCGCGGTCAGGTAGTCGTGGATGGGACCGCTTTCGGGCGCGAGCGCGAGCGCGACTTCGGTTTTGCGCGCGGCCCATTCCTGCCCGCGTGACAGCAGGTTCAGGCGATCGCGAATCGAATCGAGCGCGGCAACCTTGCGGGCGAACGGCCCGACGGCGCGGGACGGATTGCCGCCGTTGCCGCGGATCAAAGCTTCGAGTTCCTCGGCGTTGCGATTTTCCATCGCGCGCGAGCCGGCCAGGAACTTCTTGAGCTCGTCCTGTTTGACGTCGGCGATGAGCCCGTCGAGAGCAATCGCACCGGCGCGCTCCGATTCGAGCAAAAGATTGAGTGCTTTTTCGAGCGCCGCGTCCACATCGCGAACTTAGTAAGGGTATTTCAGCAGTGCAAGGCGAGCACCGCGACTCGCCGGGCTGAATCACTTGTAGAGCATTCGAAGCGACGTCAGCAGCAGGAACACGCCGAAGATGCGACGAAGCGTCGACGCGGGCATTTTGACGGCATAGATCGCGCCGATGTACGCGCCGATCAGTAGTCCCACTCCCAGCAGCAGCGCGTAGGTGACATTGAGATGGCCGTGCTTGTAGTACTCGTACGCGCCGAGGATTCCCACGGGAGGCAGCAGCGCGCCGAGAGAAGTGCCGACCGCGAGATGCTGATCGAAACCGAGCACCAGCACGAGTACCGGCACGATCAGAACGCCTCCGCCGACGCCGACGAATCCGCCGAGTATTCCTGCCGCAAGTCCCAGCACAAGAACGATTACGATTTGACCCATTGTCGGTTGTCTCCCCGCGCGCCGAATTTCGCGAGCGTATCAGAACGCGGGAGCAGGATTGAAGATGGAAGAGCGCGCGGCTAGTCGATCGCTTCGCGTTCGAGTTCGTCGTCGTAATGCGGCTCGACCAGTTTGAGTCGCGTGGGCGGCTTGCGGAAATTGCGGAACCAGGTCTCCATGTCGTCGAACAGCGAGAAAGCGACCGGCGTAAAGAGCAGCGTGATCAGCAGGCACAGCGTCTGACCGCCGATGACGACCAGCGCAATTGCGCGAATCGAGCTGTCACCCGCGCCCTGTCCGATCGCGACCGGGATCATGCCCGCGACCAGAGCCGCCGTGGTCATCAGGATCGGCCGCAGGCGATCGCGATTCGCCGTCAGGATTGCCTGGCGGCGCGGCAGTCCCGCGCGAATCAGGTTGAGCGTCTGGTCGAGTTGCAGGATCGAATTTTTTTTCACGATACCGAACAGCAGCAGAATGCCGAGCGTCGAGTACAGCATCAGGTGCTCGCGAAAAACGAACAGCGAGATCAGCGCGAACGGAACCGCCAGCGGCAGCGACAACATGATCGTGATCGGATGGATGAAGCTCTCGAACTGCGCCGCCAGGACCATGTACATGAAAATGATCGAGAGCGCGAAGGCGATCACGAAGCCGGAGACCATCTCGCCGTAAATCTTGCTCTGACCGCCGAACGCCGTGATATAGCCGGGTGGCAGATGAATCTGCTCGACCTCGCGCGGTGACGGCGTCCATCACCTTGTTCATCGCGAATCCGGGCGCGAGGTTGAAGACGATCGAGATATTGCGCTGGCGGTCCTGCCGGTCGATCTGCACCGGACCGGTTCCGTGCGTAAGCGTCGCCACGTTGTCCAGCCGCACCTGCCCGACCTTGCTCGACGGAATAGTCAGCCCCGCGACCACGACCGGATTGTTGCGATCCTTGTCGGCCAGTTGCAGCCGCACATCGTAGGTATCCTGGCCTTCGCGAAATCGCGTGACGACGTCGCCCTGCACCATCGTGCGCATCGTCTGCGCGATATCGTCCACCGACACGCCGAGGTCCGCCGACTTGCTGCGATCGATGTTGACCTGGAGTTCCGGCAGCCCGCCCTCGTAGCTCGAGTCGAGATCGACGATGCCGGGAATTTTTTTGAGCCGCGTCATCAGGTTGTCGGCGTATGCGCGCAGCGTTTCAAGGTCAGGACCGCGCATGTCGTATTCGACCGCGACTTCGCGATAGCCGCCCTGCTCCCACGGCTTGATCGAATCCACGCTCACGCGCAGCGCCGGAAATGCGTCCATCAGCTTGCGCGCGTCGGCCATCACGAGTTCCTGGCTGCGGCGGCGCTGATCGAGCGGGAACAGTTTCGCATCGACTTGCGCAACCGTAACGCGATCGTCGCCGTTGGTGTCGCCGACGGTGGTGAACAAATCGCGAATCTCGGGGATGGTGCGCAGGCGATCCTCGATCTGCGCGACAACCTGATCGGTATGCGCGAGCGAATATCCCGGCGGCGTGCGGACGTTAACCGCGAATTCGCTCGAGTCGTCGTCGGGCATGAAAGTCGCGCCAACCATTTTGCCGAGGAACGGAATCGAGATGACCAGCGCCACCGACACGGCGACCAGCGCCCAGCGATGATCGAGCGACCAGCGCAGCGCGATGTCGTAGTAGTCCTCGATCCAGCGGAAAAATTTCCAGTCCTTGGTGCGGTTGTGCTTGGCGCCGCCCGCGCCTTTGGCTTTCAGATAGCGCGAACACAGCATCGGGGTCAGCGTGAACGAAACCAGCAGCGACACCATGATCGCGAACGCCATCGTCAGGCCGAACGAATTCAGGAACCGGCCCATCACGCCGTGGATGAACGCGACCGGCACGAAGATGACCGCGAGCGAGAGCGTGGTCGCGCTGACCGCGAGGCCGACCTCGGCGGTGGCCGCTTTGGCGGCGGCTATCGGGTCCATGTTCTTTTCTTCGATGAAGCGGAAAATATTTTCGAGCACGACGATGGCGTCGTCGATTACTATTCCGACCGCGAGCGTCAGCGCCAGCAGAGTCATGCGGTTGAGCGTGAAACCCATCCACAGCATCAACGAATAAGTCGCGACAATCGAAACGGGAATCGCGACCGCGGCGATCAACGTCGAGGTAATCGAGCCGAGAAAAAAGAACACCACGACCGCCGCGCAGATACCGCCGAGCACCAGATGCTCCTGCACGGTCTGCACCGCCTCGCGGATATAGGTGGACGCGTCGCGCGTGAAGATCACCTCGACGCCCGGCGGCAGCGTGCCCTTGAGCGTGTCGAAGCGCTCCCTGACCCGATCGACGACCGCGATCGTGTTCTCGCCCGACTGCTTGCGCACCACCAGCGACACCGCATTCTTGTTGTCCCAGCGCGACAGCGAGCGCGGTTCCTTGACGGCATCCTCGACCGACGCGACGTCGCCGACCGTAACCGGCCGCCCGTCGGCCTCGCTGACGATTATCTTGGCGAAATCGGGAACCTCGGTGATTCGACCGAGCGTGCGCAGCATCTCCTCGGACATCCCCTGCTTCATGCGGCCGCCGGGATACTCGACGTTTTGCCGCGACAGCGCGGCGCCCACCTGCTGAATCGTCACGCCCGTCGCGTGCAGCTTGTCGGCGTCGACGTCGACGTGGATTTCGCGCTCGCGTCCGCCGACGATATCGATCGAGCCCACACCGTCAACCGATTCGAGCGGTTCCTGCAGGCGCCGACGCGCCAGCTCGGTGAGTTCTTTCAGGCTCTGGTAGCCGGTGACAGTGATCGTTACGACCGGCACCGCGTCGAGATCGAACTTCTGCACCTGCGGCGGCTTGGTGCCGTCGGGCAGCTGATCGAGCACCGTCGAAATCTTGTCGCGCACGTCCTGCACGGCGGCGTCGAGGTCGCGCTCGAGCTTGAACTCGATGATGACGCGCGAAACACCTTCGAGCGTGTTCGAGCGCATCTCGTCGATTCCGCTGACGGTGTTGACCGCTTCCTCGATCGGCTTGGTGACGCGCGCCTCGGTCTCCTCCGGCGCGGCGCCCGGCAGGAACGTCGTGACCATCACGGTCGGCACGTCGACCTTGGGAAACAGATCGACGCCGAGCCGCATGTAGGAGAACCAGCCGAGCACGACCAGCACGCCGACGAACATCGTGGCGAAGACCGGGCGGCGCACGCACAGGTCGGCGAGAATCACGACTGCTCCTTCGCGACCACCGCGGTGCCGTCGGCCAGGCGATCGACGTTGCTGACGGCGACGTGCTCGCCCTCCTTCAGCCCGGCGGTGATTTCGATCTGGTCGCCAACGACGCTGCCGGTCGTCACCTCGCGCGCCCGCACGACTCCATTCTCGACGACGAACACGCGCGCGACGCCCGCGTAGCGCAGCACCGCGGCGTTGGGCACGAACAGCGCGCGATCGTGGCCG
Source organism: uncultured delta proteobacterium (assembly GCA_963805315.1). GTDB lineage: Bacteria > Desulfobacterota > Binatia > Binatales > Binataceae > Binatus. Next base: position 140,947 of record CAWDTQ010000009.1, on the reverse strand, counting down.
AGATCCATCACCACGTGCGCGAAGAATCCCGGCTTCAGCGCGCCGTCGGGGTTCGCCACTTCGGCCTCGATCAGCAGCGTGCGGCTGCTTTCATCGAGCGCCGGCGCGATGCGCGTGATTTTTCCCGTGTACGACGCGCCGGGATTGGCGTCGATCGCAAGCTTCACCGGCATCCCGACGCGCGCCAGCGGCACGAACCGCTCCGGCATCGGGCAGCGCAGCTTGATCGGGTCGGTCGCGATCAGTTCGTAAATTTCCTTGCCGGGCGCGACGTACTCGCCGAGCGAGACCATCCGCTTTTGCACGGACCCGCTGAACGGCGCCTTGATTTCGGTGTCGCCGAGTTTCTTGCGCGCCATCGCGAGCGCCTCTTGCGCCGATTCCGTGTCAGCCTGATCGACGCGCAACTGCGACGCCAATTGATCGAACTGCTCGGCCGAGATGGCCGCCGCTCTGCTTCAGTGCCTGCGCGCGATTGTAGCGGGCGCGTCGAGTTGGCCAGCTTGGCGCGCGCCTGGTCGAGCGCGGCCTGCGCGGTTTCGACCCGCAGCTCGTATTCGCGCGGGTTGATTTTCAGCATCACCTGGCCGGCGATGACCTTGTCGCCGAAATCCGCGACTACCTCCGCCACCCTGCCCTCGACTTCCGACGACATCACCGCATGCTCGCGCGGGAAAAGCGCGCCCTGCACTTCGGCCGTGCGATCGAGACTCTGCTGATGCGCCGCGGCGACGGCGATCGCAATCGGCGCCGGCCCAGTCTTGTCCTTTTCAACTTCGGCCGCGGCCGGCTGATGGCATCCGGCGAGCGCCAACGCCGCCAACGCAGCCGCCAGCAGGGCGAGAGACCGAACCTTGAAAGACAGCTTCATGGAATCGCCGCAATCCCCTTGAGAAAAAGTTCGCACGACCGCTTCGGCATCCGATTCGAGCGGACTCGACGCCAGCTTGAGCAGCCGCCGCCGCAGCGACCCGGTCAGCATCTCGCCGAGCATGAACGCCGCGAATTGCGGATCGATTGGCCGAATCGCGCCGCGATCGATCGCGTCCTGCAGCACCGACGCCATGAAATCGAGATGGCCGGCATAGACCCGCATGTATTCGCGGCCGGCTTCCGATTCGAGCTCGATATCCAGCGAGTTGCCGATGATAAGCGTCTTCAAAAAATCCTGGTTCGAGGCCTGAATTCGGAACTGGGCCAGGATGAGTTTGCGGATTCGCTCCAGCGGCGGCATCGACGGATCGTCCGACGGCGACCGTCTCCGCCACCATCTCGCGCAGGCCCTCGAGCACCGCCGCGTGGACCAGCGCGTCCTTGGTGTCGAAGTAGAGGTAGATAGTGCCCTTGGCGACCTTCGCTTCCTCGGCGACGCGATCGACCGTGGTGCCCTGCATACCGTATCGAGCCATCACGCGGCGTGCGGCTTCGAGGATCTCGCGGACCCGGTATTCCTTGATTACCTCTTCTTTCGTCATCGCGAACTGGACAGTCAGTCAAATGAACGTACAGTCAGTCTAGGCAAATTGTCAGAGTTGAGGCAAGGGAGATGCGGTCCCGGAAAATGCCGGTGAAGCAGGGTGGCTTGCGGCTGCTTCAGGTCGGCTGGTTTTCGAGCTGATCGCCCAGAATTTCGGCCAGCCGCTCGGCCGGAAGGCGGCGCAAATCCGGAATCGCGAAGCCCGACGCCGCGGCATGACCGCCGCCGCCGTAGTGTTGCGCGAGGAGCGACAAATCGACGTCGCTGTCGGAGCTGCGGCGCAGGCTGACGCCCTGGCTGCGCAGATCGAACAGCGCGACGACCGTCCGAGTCTGTCCCTTGTAGAGATGCGCCGCGACTTCGCTGCTGTAGCCGAAGCAGCACGCCGTCCGCACCGTGATTCCGTTGTCGAGCTTGCGATCGACCATCGTCGCGTGCGCCAGTTCGAGGCTGCGGCGCATCGCATCCTGGCCCGACTCGAACGCGGTGCGCAGCTTGCGGCTCATCCGCGGCTCGCGCAGTTTCAGGATTTCGCGATACGACGACGTTCCGCCGAGCGTCTGCACGGCGAGCGCCCATTCGGACGACTCGGCGATTCTTGTGGATCCAGCGATCGTGATCGTCGGCGATCATCACGAAGGGCTGGAAGGCGTCGAACTCGGCGCGCTGACGCTCGGGAAGATCGCGCCCCATCCGTTTCAGAAAATTGAACGTCAGGCGCGCCGCCGAATATTGCTCGCTGAGAACTTTGCCGGCGAACGGCACCTTGAACTCGGGGGCATCGGCGCGGGAAACTGCGGTGCGATGATGATCGATCCAGTAGATTCGCGCGCCGCGCTCGCTCAACTCGGCCAGATGCGCGCCGGTCGCGGGTGAGTTCCAGGACAAATCGGTGATCCAGATTTCGTTTTCGCTTGCATTGCCGTCGTCGGACTTGAGCGTCAGATCCTGGAGCACGCGGTCGGCGTCGTTGTTGCCGGCCAGCGTCGTGAAGACTTTATGGCCATCGTAAAAGCGCGCCACCGCGGCCGCCGCCATCACACCGTCGAGGCATGAGGGGCCGTGGCTGACGACCTGGATCGTGCGGGAAGTTTTTCCGGGCATAAGAGCACGATTGTAGAGCATTCGGCTCCCGCGAGCGAAACAGTGAAACACCGCAGCGGCGCGGCGCCGCAATGCTCGCGCAGATACCCAACGGCCTGAGCGCGCTAAGATTCGCGCTGGCCGCAATCTGGATCGAGCTGGCATCGCATGGGCACCAGGGACGACTGGCATTCGCGATCGTCGCGATAGTCGCGGCGGGCAGCGATTTCATCGACGGGCGAATCGCGCGGCGGCTCGGCGTCGCGAGCGGCAGCGGGCGATGGCTCGACGGAATTGCGGACGTGACGTTCGTGCTGGCCGCGATCTTCTGCGAAGCGGCGGCCGGCGCGATACCCTTCTACATCCCGATTCTGATCGCGCTTTCGTTCAGCCAGTACGTGATCGACTCGGTCGCTGCTCGCAGCGCCGCGCGGCGGGTCCGCTGAAGAGCCGGCTCGGGCATTGGGGCGGGATCATCAACTACGCGCTCGTGATCGCGCTCGCGATCGCGCCGCCGCCGGCGACTCCCGGCGTGATCGTGCGCGGCCTTCGCGCCGCTGATCGCACTGTTCTACATCGCGGCGATCTCCGAACGCGCCTGGCTCTTTTACCGCTCGCGCTGATGGGCCGGCGGTTCGTATGCAGCGCATATTGCCCGCGACTCTAATTACTATCGCATATTAACGCTACTTATTGTAGGTATGCTTCTTGCTCGATCCACGGGTGGGTATCGCTATGAAACTGCAAGCGCACTTACCCGCCGTCAGCATCGGCGCGCGGGACTGGCGCGGGGCGAAGATCGCATTGGTTTCGCTTTTCGGAGCCGCCGTCCTGCTGCTGGTCCTGCAATCGGGCGTCTTGCTCGACAATCCATTGCTTGAGCCGCTGCCAAATGTCGTCGATCGCACGTCCTCAGATTAGCGTTGCCCATCGTGTTTCGCTCGATCCTCACTGGTACAGCCCTCCGGTCGATCAGTGGAGACGGTTTTCAGTTGCGCACCCGCTACCGGCAGATGTCGCTTGGTCGCAACGATTCTCAATTGGCATCGACGAGCGGGTTGCGTTCGAGGTCTTCGGCGAAGCGGCGCTTGCGCGACATGTTGGCCAGAAGGAAGACACTGCCCCAGCTTCAAACCGCGCAACGATCGGCTGCTGCTGATGCTGATGCTGTTCCGACTCGATACGCGCCGCGGCTAACGCTCTCGCGCCCCAGCGGCGCGGGAGATTGCTGAGTGGGCGGATCGCGTCCGTCCCAAAGTACCAGAACGCAGCTGCGCCCGAATCGTCCGCCGGGACATACGCATGTATGTAGTTGAGATCCCGCTCGGCGCGGAGTGCCAGTTCAACGCGACCAGCAATGGCGCCGGCGGAAATCTGCGAAGACCTTTTCGGCTGGCCGAGTCCGACCGTGAGCGATGTCGTCCTCGCTTTGCCGGATCGCTTCGTAAACGTCGGTGCGAGCGGCGATATCGAGTACCTGCTGAAGAGCTTCCGCTTCCGTGAGTACTGTGGGAATCTTCAAATCAATGCTCAATGCTTGCCGTAGTCGAGCGGGACGCCTTTGCGCTGGGCGAGGATGTACGCTTCGAGTGCGCGCAGTTTCGGATCGTTGGGATCGAGCGCTTTGCCCTTGACCGGGTTCTCGATGCACCAGTCGATCATGTCGCGCAGCAGCGCGACCTTCTGCAGCTGGACCTGGTACTTCGGATAAGTCTCGGGATGCGTGTTCGACGCGTCCGGATGGCACATGTCGCAGCTCACGCCGATCGTGCCGCCGAGTTCCTTGTCGCTGTGGAAAATCTTTTTTCCTTCCGCGACGAAGTTGTCGGTTTCGTTCTTCCAGATTTTGTAGTCGCGATCGGTGAAGCTGGCGTAAGTGTCGCCCTGCTGCATTCCCTTCGACGGCGGCTTCGCGCCGGTTGCCTTGCCCGGCTTCGCGACATCCGCGCCTGATGCTGCCGACGGAGCCGGCACCGGCGCCGACGACTGGTCGGTCTGCGCCATCTCCCATTTTTCGTTCGGATGCGCGCGCTGCCATTGCGCCATCAACTCGCGCGTGACCTCGACCGCCTGCGCATGACTCATCGACTCGCCGGTCTTCAGCCCTTTACTTCCATGCTGGTTTTGCCGTCGCAGAGCATCACGACCACGCCGCCGTCTTTCGCAGTCGGCACCTGATGGATCGGCAGTGGCGGCGCTTGCTGCGCGCGAAGTACTTGCGGCGCGTACGCCACCGCGGCGAGTATCGCTGCACATCCCGCAGCAGTTGCCAATGCGATCGTTCGTCGTGTCATGTTCGCCTCGAGGGTCTGCCTCAGTAGCTCGCGAACTGTGGCGCGGGCGGTCGCGCGATCTTGCCGTGCGAAACCAGGTACTCGGCCTTTACCGACACCGGATTGCGATCCCACAGGCTGTAGATCTTGTCCGCCAATCCGTCGGGGCGGACATTAAACTGGCCGTCGCCGAGTCCGTCGAACTGATCGAACGGATCGGCGCGGTTCATCTGCACCGTCAGCGGCGGCAGTCCGGTCGGCGCGTACGGCCACGGCCACGCTGTCGAGAGCATCCCGTAAAAGCTGATGTTCCCGATCTGGTTATAGAGCATCTGATGCGTATGGCCGTGGATCACCGTCACGTGCTTGTACGGTTTCAAAATTGCCTGCACCTGCTCGGCGTCATCGGTCCAGAAATTCCAGTTGCGGTAGTATTTGTAGAGGGGCGAGTGCGAGAACACGAGGATCGGCGTTGTGTGCGGCACCTTGGCGAGGTCGTCGGACAGCCACTTGCGCTCGTCGTCGCCGACTTCGAAGCGCGACTGGATTCCGTTGTCCAGGCCCGCGACTGTTTGCATCCGTTCGGCCGGCGTCATCTTGCGCGCCGTCCAGAAATCCTTCTCGTGCACGCTCATCAGCACGACGACGTGCACGCCCTTCCAGTCGAACGAGTAGTTGGGCGGGCCGAACATCTCCTGCCAGGTCTCGCCCAGGTCGTAGAACCAATCATGCTCGCCGACCATCATTTTCACCGGCGCCTTCACCTCGGCGAGGATCTGCCGTCCCAGATCGAGCTCCTCGCGACGCCCGAGTTGCGCGAGATCTCCGCCGAACAGCACGAAGTCGGGCTGCGGATCGAGAGCGTTCACGTCTTCGACCGCTTTGACGGCCCCGCGCACGAAGCGCTGGTTGAGCGTGCGCGGATACAGATGAGTGTCCGATATATACGCGAAGGTGAACGGCGGCTTGCCCGCCATCCCGGCCGCCTCCGCGCTCTTGTCGGGCGCGGCATTGGCGACCTCGACGAGCTGAAACGTATGCGGCGGCATCAGGCTCTTCGCCATCACGGCGCCCGCAGACGCTGCCAGCACTTTCATAAACGTGCGCCGGTCGAGGCCGCGCAGTCCGCGCAGGACCGCGTCGCGCTCTTCCATATATTTCGTTTCGACGCTCTTATGCCGAGCAGCCATCGCCCGTCTGCCTTCTGATCTTTTATCAGGTTAGTTTCGTCATCAGGTTAATCGCCGCCGAGCTGTGCTGGATTCTCTTCGCCTTGCGCCGGTCCGATATCGCCGAACGGTCCCGCCAAACCCGGCCCGCGCCCCTTGTCGCCGTTGGCGGCGGCCGTGTCGCGCTGCGGCCTGTCGGTGCGCGAGCGCTTGAACTGCAGATCGTACTCCAGCCTTCGCCGCGTCCGCGTATTCGGGACTGGTCAGGCTGGCGAGGAACGCGACCAGGTCGTCTTCCTCCGCCTCGGTGAGTCCGAGCGGGACGATCCCGCCGTCCAGATACGGATTCTGCACGCCGCCCTTGTTGTAATGATCGATCGTGTCCCACAGCGTCGCCTGCGAGCCGTCGTGGAAGTACGGCTGCGTGACCAGCAGGTTGCGCAAGCTCATGGTGCGGAACGAGCCGATATCGTGCGGCTGCTTGGTGACCAGGAATCGCCCGAGCCCGCTCATGTCGGTGCCGATCGCGAGCTTGTCTATCGCTATAGAGTCGCCGCCGGTCGTGCTGAGCAGGTCGAGCGCCTTGCGCGCGAGCGGCACGAAGTCCGACTTATGCGCCGACACTCCGATGTTGTGGAACTTCTGATCGGTAAACAGCGGCTGCGTCGGATTCCATCCGTGACACGACATGCAGCGGCCCTTGCCGTTAAAAATTGACCATCCCCGCTTGGCCGAATCGCTGATCGCGCTCTGGTCGCCGCCGATAAACTTGTCGAACGGCGAGTCGAACGCGAGTTGCGTGCGCTCGTACGCCGCGATCGCGCGCTCGATATCGGCGAAGTTGACGTCGTGCCCGAACACTTCCTGGAATTGCTTCTGATACTGGGGAATCGCCTTGATCGCCGCCACCGCATCGTCGGTCGATTTCATGCCCATCTCGACCGGATTGGTTACCGGACCCTCGATCTGCGCCTCGAGCGTCGGCGAGCGTCCGTCCCAGAACTGCGTCACGTTGAACAGCGCGTTGAGAATCGTGGGCGCGTTGCGCTGCCCGAACTGCGCGTGGATTCCCATCGAGGTCGGCAGCTGATCGGTGAAGCCCTTGTCGGGCCCGTGACAGTGATCGCACGAGATCTTGCCGTCCGCAGACAAGCGCATCCTCAAAGAACAGCGCCTTGCCGAGCGCAATCTTGGCCGGCGTCTGCTGATTGTCGGGTGGAATCACCCACGAATAGAGAGTGGCCGGAAAGCCCGCCTGGTTCTCGGACTTGGGATCGGCAAGCGGTCCGGGTCCTTGCGCACTAGACAAGCTGAACGATAGCGGCCACCGCGGTCGCGGCGAGAAGGCAGAGGAACAGGAGGCGTGCGGACTTCATCGTGGCATTCTCCGGTGGCCCGATGGCGAAGCGTGATGCTCCGCGCGCGTTCGAATACCAAATAGTTCACCCGTCGCGTTGGTGTCAACGGCGTTAGTCTCAACCAGATTCGAACGAATAGAAACGCGATGAGCGCCAGCAGCGCGCCGCGTGTCCGTCACGACTCGATTCGTCAGCCCATCTTGGCGAGCAGGTCCAGCATGTCGTTGGCGTGCTCTTCTTCCATCTTGTTGATCTGTTCGATCAGTATCTTGGTGGTCGGATCGCTGTCGCCCAGCCATCGAATGATTTCCGAATAGCTCTGGATTGCGATCCGCTCGGCGACCAGGTCTTCCTTGATCATATCCACCAGCGACTTGCCCTCGACGTACTCAGAGTGCGCGCGCTCCGCGAGTGTCGTTGGACTGAAATCCGGAGCTGCCGCCGAGCTGCGTGATTCGCTCGCGACCCAGTCGGCATGCTGCTGCTCTTCGTTCGCGTGCTGCAGAAATTCCGCCTTGACCGAGTCCGAGCTGATGCCCTGCGCCATATAGTAGTGGCGCTTGTAACGGAGAACGCAGACCAGCTCTGTCGCCAGCACGTCGTTCAGCACTTTCAGTACCTGATTGACGTCTGCCTTATAGCCCTCGGTAACCGATCCCCGATCCATATGTTTGCGGGCGTTGTCACGAAGCTTTTTTACATCGGTTAGAAATTTGTCCATGTGGAAGTCTCCTTTGGTGCGGCCTAGCGTAACTCTTTTCGCGCGTTACGGGCAAAGCGCGCGTCACGGCCCGGGGCGATGAAGACTGCGGGCAGTCATGCTAGCGTTGAAACGAATTCGGGCAAACGGAAGCTGTCGAATTGGAACCCCGTATACTCCAGCGCGCGGAGCATCCCATCTCGCGGCGCGACATCGATGCCAACGTCCTCAAGGTTCTCTATCGCCTCGCGGGCGCCGGCTTCGAGGCGTACCTGGTCGGCGGCGGCGTGCGCGACCTGATGCTCGCGCGCAAGCCCAAGGACTTCGACGTCGCCACTTCGGCTCACCCGCAGCAGGTCCGCGAGCTGTTCCGCAACTCGCGCCTGATCGGTCGCCGCTTTCGACTGGTACACGTTTTCTTCGGCCGCCAGAATGTCGAGGTCGCAACCTTCCGCAAACAAGCCGAGGCCGTAGCCGACACCGACGATCCGCTGATTCGTCTCGACAATACGTTCGGCACTCCCGAGGAAGACGCGTTTCGCCGCGACTTCACCGTCAATGCGCTGTTCTACAGTCCGCAAACTTTTCACGTGATCGATTTTCCCCGCGGAGTTGACGATCTCGAGGCTCGACTAATCCGGACGATCGGCGACCCTGAGCTGCGGATGCGCGAGGATCCCGTCCGCATGATGCGCGCGGTGCGGTTTGCCGCGAAGCTCGGCTTCGAAATCGAGCCCGCAACGCGGGCAGCCATCGGGCGTCATCGCGCCGACCTCGCCAAGGCCTCCGTGCCGCGGCTGGTCGACGAGACCTACAAAACGCTCGGCCAGCCGGAAGCCGCGCACGCTCTCGTGCTGATGGAAGAACTGGGACTTCTCGAGTACGTGATTCCGATTCTGTCGGCGCATCTGAAGTCGCGTGGCGCCACGCTCGCCGAGCAGCCTGCCGTCCGCAACATGTCGGCACTGGGTCGCGCCATCGCGAGCGGATTTGCCCCCGACCATTCGATCGTGCTTGCCGCACTGATGCTCGATCTGTATCGCGACGGCGTCCGCGGCGATCTCGCTCGGCGCGTTGCGTGCGCGCGGCTTCGCGCGCGGTGACACGGAACAGATGAGGCTCATCCTCGAGGCGTTCCAGAATCTCGCGGCGCCCACGCGCCGCACGCGGCGCCTGATGCGTAGGCCGTACTATCCCGACGCGCGGATGTTCTTCGAGATGACTGCGCCGACTTACTCGATCGATTCGACGCGCATGATTCGCTACCTCGCCGACCCCGACGCGTTCAACGCGGGTCCCGGCCGCGCCGGTGCCGACGCGCCGCCGCCCGCGAGCGACGGCGCTCAGCCGCCTGTCGGCGGCAGTCGCCGCCGTCGACGACGACGACGTCGCCGCCCGCATCACCGCGGCGCCGCCGCGCCATCGAGCGACGCAAACGGCGCTGCCGCGCCGATTCCGTCGCCGGAGCCAACGCGCCGCGACTAGCGTCGCGGCGCGCACCCATCGACTAACTTCCGCCCTTCGACTACTTTTGACTCCACTATGCCTGCGAACAATCTGCGCTCCGATCGAATCTGGATGGACGGCGCGATGGTCCCCTACGATGAGGCCACGGTTCACGTCCTAACCCACAGCCTGCACTACGGCCTGGCGGTCTTCGAAGGGATGCGATGCTACAAGAGCGACGACGGCCGCTCCGCAATCTTCCGCGCCCGCGAGCACATCCGCCGCCTTATCGACTCCGGCCACATCGTCGAGATGGAGGTCCCGTACAGCCAGGAGGAACTGCTGAAGGCATGCGCCGACGTCGTGCGCATCAACAAGTTCGCCGAATGCTATATCCGGCCGCTGGTTTTTTTTGGCGAAGGTGAGATGGGATTGTCGGCGCGCGGAAACAAAATTCGCGTCTCGATTGCCGCATGGCCATGGGGCGCGTACCTCGGCGAGGCCGGTGTCGACAAGGGCGTGCGCCTCAAGACGTCGTCGTTCGTAAGATTTCATCACAACTCGATGATGCCGGCCGCGAAGGCCACCGGTCACTACGTCAACTCGATCCTCGCCGGCTATGAGGCCCGTCGCAACGGCTACGACGAGGCGCTGCTGCTCAACACCGAGGGCTTTGTCGCGGAGGGCAGCGGCGAGAACGTTTTCGTCGTTCGCGACGGCGTCGTGCGCACGCCGCCGCTCACGTCGGTGCTGGCGGGAATCACGCGCGACGCAGTGATCAAAATTCTGCGCGACAACGCCGTCGAGGTGCGCGAGGAATATTTCGCCCGCGACGCCTTTTACATAGCCGACGAAGCCTTCATGACCGGCACCGCTGCCGAAGTTACTCCCGTCGTCGAGCTCGACGATCGCAAGATAGGTCCCGGCAAGCCCGGCCCGATCACAGCCAGGGTGCAGCAGGTTTTCCAGGCGGCGCTGCACGGGCGCGAACCGCGCTACCGCGACTGGCTCTACTACATCTGATCGCTCTGAGCTCTCGCCCGCATTTTGATGGGAGAGGTTAGGTGAGGGTATCCGGCACCGACCTAGTCGATTGGGAACTTTCAAACCTTGCTCGCAGTTAAGCCCTGAACGGGGGAGACTCGAATGAAAATGTTCACCATCGGATTAGTCGCAATCGCTGTTGTCGTTGTCGCCGTCGCGATACGGCCGCGGTTCGCGCGCGCCGAACTACTCAAAGAAGGGGAGATCGCGCCGCCGTTCACCACGCAGATGGTTACCGGTGAGCAGGTAGCTCCGATGTCGCTCGCCGATTTTCACGGCAGAAAAGTCGTCCTCTATTTCTATCCCAAGGATGAAACCTCCGGATGCACGAAGGAAGCTTGCGCGTTCCGTGACGGCTATTCGCGCTACACCAACGCCGGCCTGGTCGTGCTCGGATGCAGCGTCGACTCGGCTGACGCGCACAAGGATTTCATCCGCAAAAACAGTCTGCCGTTTCCGCTCCTGCTGGATCCCGACAAGAAGATTGCAAAGGCCTACGGCGCCGCGAACGGCATTCCCATCCTCGGCCTCGACCGGCGAATAACTTACGTGATCGACGAGAACGGCAAAATCGTGAAGGTCTATCCGAGCGTTGATCCGTCCACGCACGCGATCGAGATCCTCAACGACCTGGGCGTCGCCAACGCCGCCCCGCCTGCGGCTCCAGCTCCCCCTGCGCCTCCGCCTTCGAACTGACCTCTGCTGGAATTGCGTCGCCCGGCGAAAATCCGATGCTCACCGCGAGCATCATCGCCGCGGCCGCGAGCATCTCCCCATTCGACTCGCGTCGGATCATCTCCGCGAGGCGTCCAATATGCTCCGCGACGATTTCCGCATCGTTGCCACCGACACCGCCGACTCCTCCCGCATCGAACATCGCATCGATGAGCGGATTCGCGTCGTAGTTCGACTCGGTCAGCGCCGCTCGAACGGCGCGTCGCCGGAATTCGCGCGGCTCGACTCGATCGAAATCGACCGTCGCCGCGATTCGTTCACGAAAGACCGCGAGCAACGACGCATAACGCGCGTTGGCTTCGAGATACGCCCCGACTCCATCCGCCTCGACGAAATCGTTCACCGTACCTTCGATGCCATAAACCCCGAGCGAGCCCCTGGCAGGTTCGAGTATTACAAAGTTCTCACCGTTTGCATCCCCGATGCGTTCAATTCCCAACGGATAGAGCCGGCATGCGAGCGGCCGCCCGCTATGCACCCCGCAACGCGTGCCCTCGAGCGCAGCGCACGCGCCACGGCCGGTAAACTTCAGGATCGACCCGCGCCGAATCGTGAAACGCTCAAGAGCCTCGCGCGTCGAGATACCCGCCGCCCGCGCCAGCCGGATCACATCGTAAGGCGACAGCGTGATAACTTTGTCATGGCAGCATAGCCCGCACGCCTTGCAGAGGTAGGGGAAAGGGCTCTGACGATTCACGGTAGTAATTTCTAATACCCGATCTTCTCACTAAGGTGCAGGGGTTACCCCTGCCGAAGGAAGCGTGAAACCCACCGCGGGTTTCACATACAATCAAGTTCCTCATGCCCCCATCCCCCGTTCCTTCCTGCGATACCATCGTTGTGCTCGCGCGGCACACACGTGCCGGCGCGACTCTCCTTGCCAAGAACTCCGACCGCTCGCCGCGCGAATGCCAGCCGCTGGTGCAGTTGCCACACCGTCTTCATCCTCACGGTGCGACCGTTCATTGCCAATATCTCGAAATTCCGCAGGTTGCCGAGAACGCCGCCGTGATCGGCTCGCGCCCTTTCTGGCTCTGGGGTCTCGAGCACGGGCTCAATGAGTATGGAGTCGCGATCGGCAACGAAGCGGTGCTCACGCGCGAGACGCTCCCCGCGACCGGTCTGCTCGGGATGGATCTCGTGCGGCTTGGGCTGGAGCGCTCGAAGACCGCGCGCGAGGCGACCGAAGTTATCGGCGCGTTAATCGAACGCTACGGCCAGGGCGGTTCCGGGCAATTTGACGTTGATTTCCGCTACTGCGGCGGATTCATCGTCGCCGATCACGCCGAAGCTTACGTCCTCGAAAGCTCTGGCCGTCAGTGGATTGCGCGCCGCGTCGAGGATCGCGCCTGCATCTCGAATCGATTGACGATCGACACCGGAAGCCTGGGCTCGGCTGACGTGGAAAGCTACGCGCGCGGCCGCGGATGGTGCGGAGAATCATCGTTCAACTTCGCCGCCGCGTATTCGAGCCGCAATGCGGGCAAGGACAAGAGCGATCCGCTGACTGCGCGCGGACGCCTGGCGCGCAGCCGCGAACTCGTCTCGCGTAACGGCCGCCGCACGATGCGCGAGATGCTCGCAATTCTGCGCGACCACGGCGCTCGCGGCGAAACTCCGCCCGCCGCAGTCGGCACCGCCGCGGGCGCCGCGCTCGACGATTCGCCGACGCTGTGCATGCATGGCACGGTCTCCGGCACGACCGCGAGCATGGTCGCTGAACTTCCGGCGCCCGGGGCGGACACGATCCCCGTGCTATGGGCGTCGCTCGCGGCGCCGTGCACTTCGATCGCGTTTCCACTGTTCGTGGCCGGCACGCTCCCTCCCGTTCTCGCCGCCGGCGGCGAAAAGCCCTCTGCCGATTCGCCGTGGTGGCGCTTCCGGAAGATTCAGGATCTCGTCGCGGCTGCGCCTGACCGCCTTGCACCGATCGCTTGGAAACACTTCCGGCCGCTCGAGGCCGCGATGCTCGAACGATGCGCCGAGGTCAGCCGCCAGGCGTGCAAGCTCGATCCTCCGGCGCGCGAAAAGCTGCTCGGCATCTTCATGGCGCAAAATATGGTCCGCGTTCTGAACGCCCAGTCCGCCGCCGAATCCGAATTGATCCGCGCGGCAAGTTGACACCGACTGTCTCCGCGTATTGCTATGAAGGGCGCGCTACGGAGGTCTGAAAAAAATGAAAATCGAATATGCTTTGCTGGCCGACGCGGCCCAGGCGGTCGGCGGCAAAATTTTCGTGCTTGGCGGCGGATGGAACCTGTTTCGATCGCCGAACTATCCGGCGCCGGTTCAATTTGCCGTCGCGATCGGTCTTGGCTTTACTTCCGACGAAGTCGGCGTCGTGTACCCGCTGAACATCGCGATTGCCGACGAGAGCGGAGTTCCGATCGTCCCCGAGATGAAAGGCCAGGTCGAGACCGGCCAGCCCGCTCCCGATGTCCCCAAGACGGCTTCGGTGAAAATCCCGGTCGCAATCAACATCAACATGTCGCTTCCGCACCCCGGCACCTACGGAATCGTCGTGACTGCGGGTTCCTCGACCACGCAGCTTTCGTTCGAAGCAATCTTCGCCGGCAGAAAGGTCGAGTTCGCGCCGGAGGGCGTGCCGCCGGAGCGTGGCAACTGAGCGCGTCTGCTCTTGCTCGAAGGTCCAAATGGGCGATACTCAAGACTAGACGAGGGTGAAAGTCTGAGCGTGACTTGCCGCCAACCTTCGACGGTATTCACTAAAAAGAGAGAGGATTTTCTAAGCCAATGGATTTTACCTGGACGCCTGAACAGGACGCTTATCGGATGGACGTGCGGCGATGGCTCGAAGCCAACCGCCCGCAATCTATTGGCCGCGCCGACGATCCCGAAGCCGGTGGCGACGACGCCATCTGGCAGCGGCTCAAGGCCTGGCACAAAAAGCTCTACCACGCCGGATGGGCCGGGCTGACCTGGCCCAAGGAATACGGCGGCCGCGGCGCCACCTTCATCGAGCAGGTGATCTTTCAGCAGGAACTCGGCCGCCTCAACCTGCCGATGGGATGCAACGTGCTCGGCGTCATCATGACCGGCCCGGCAATCATGCAGTGGGGGACAGACGAGCAGAAGAAGCGCTACCTGAATCCGATCCTCGCGGGCGACGAGATTTGGTGCGAGGGGATGTCGGAACCGGGCGCGGGCTCGGACCTCGCGTCGATCCAGTGCAAGGCCGAGCTCAAGGGTGACGAGTTCGTCGTCAACGGCCAGAAGGTCTGGACCACGATCGCGCATCGCGCGGACTTCGTGCAGCTGTTCGTGCGCACCGATCCCGACGTGCCCAAGCACAAGGGGATGAGCGCGCTGCTGGTCGATATGAAGGCGCCCGGCGTGACAGTCAGGCCGCTCCAGCAAATCACCGGCGACAGCGAGTTCAACGAGATTTTTTTCGAAGACGTGCGAGTGCCCAAGGAAAACCTGCTCGGCCCAATCAACATGGGATGGCAGGTGCTGGTCTCGACCCTGATGCACGAGCGATTCGGAATCGGCGAGACGCTCGGCGGCACCGAGCAGTTGCTGCATCAGCTCGTGCAGATAGCCAAGTCGGTGCAGTTGAACGGACGCCCAGCGATCGAGGACAATGACATCCGCCAGCAAATCGCGCAGTTCGCGATCGAAGCGACCGCCAAGAAATACAACGGCCTGCGCAGCCTCTCCAAGCGCCTCAAGGGTCAGCCGCCCGGACCCGAGGCTTCGATCTCGAAGTTGCTCTCGACCGACCTGGGTCAGCGGATGACCAAGTTCATCACTCGGCTGCTCGGCGAGTACGCGCTGCTCGAGCGACACACGCCGTTCGCGCCCGACGGTGACTGGATGCGCCGGGTCCTCGCGTCAGAGTCGATGACGATCGCGGGCGGCACCTCGCCGGTGCAGAAAAACATGATCGGCGAGCGCATCCTGCAACTCCCCAAGGGCTGAGAATCATACGATCGCAAGCGCGCAAAGAGGCGGCTCATCCGAGCCGCCTCTTTTTTCGCTTGAGGTCGGTGGCAGGTTGTCTTTTTCTGAAAAGTTCGCCACGTTCACCCTCAAATTGAGCGCCGCTAACGCCGACGCAAAGCTCTCGCTGGCCCGGAGGCTGGAAAATGGTTCGCAAATCAATCCGCTCGCTCACGCGCAATCCCGTCGTGATGACCTTGGCTTTGTGCCTGACGTTCGCGTCGCCCGCGATCGCGGCAGTTCCGGGCGCGCCAAAGTTCGACGGCGCCGACACCGCGTGGTTGCTCCTGTGTTCCGCGCTGGTTCTGATGATGACGATCCCGGGCCTCGCACTGTTTTACGGCGGGATGGTGCGGCGCAAGAACGTGCTCTCGACGTTGATGCAGAGTTTTATCCTGGTCGCGATCGTATCGATTCAATGGGTGCTGTTCGGCTACAGTCTCGCGTTTGCGCCCGGCAGCGCGTTCATCGGCGCGCTCTCGTGGGCGGGACTCAGCGGCGTCAGCGCCGCACAGCCGTATGCCGCGTATTCGGCGACCGTGCCGCACCAGGCGTACATGATTTACCAGTGCATGTTTGCCGTGATCACGCCCGCACTCATCACCGGCGCGATCGCGGAGCGAATGTCGTTCAAGGGCTTCCTGGTTTTCAGCATCCTCTGGATCACTCTGATTTACGATCCGCTCGCGCACTGGGTGTGGGGCGTCGGCGGATGGATTCACGAGATGGGCGCGCTCGATTTCGCCGGCGGCACGGTCGTTCATATCTCGTCGGGCGTCGCCGCGCTGGCTGCCGCGCTGATGGTCGGTCCGCGCCGCGGTTACCGGCACGAGCCGATGCCGCCGCATAACCTGACGATGACCGTTACCGGCGCGGGACTGCTGTGGGTGGGATGGTTCGGGTTCAACGCGGGGAGTTCGCTGGCGGCCAACGGCCTGGCCGTGTCCGCATTCGTCGCGACGCATCTCGGCGCCTCGGCCGCAACGTTGACCTGGGTGGCCGCGGAATGGTGGATCGGCGGCAAGCCAACTGTGCTGGGCGCAGCGAGCGGCGCGGTCGCCGGACTGGTCGCAATAACTCCGGCGTCGGGCTACGTCGGCCCCGTCCCAGCGATGGTCATCGGCGCGGTCGCGGGCGCGCTCTGCTACAGCGCCGTGCGGATGAAGTCGCGATTCGGCTACGACGACGCACTCGACGTGGTGGGAGTACACGCGGTCGGCGGCATCTGGGGCGCGCTGGCAACAGGTCTGTTTGCCAGCGTGCTGGTCAACGCCGCCGGCGCCAACGGTCTCTTTTACGGGAATCCGCGCCAACTATTCGTGCAGGCGACGGCCGTCGTCGTGAGCATGGGGTTTTCGTTCATCGGCAGCATGATCCTGCTGAAGGTGACGGACGCACTGGTCGGGCTTCGTGTGGCGGACGAATCGGAGCAGGTCGGACTCGACCTCAGCGAGCACGAAGAAGCGGCCTACGCCTTCGAGGCATGACGCGATTCGCTAGCGTTGCATCGCCTGGAAGATCATGGGGCCGGCTTCGGCCATCATTTCGCCGAGGATTTCGTGCAGCGGCTTGCTTGGTACTGCGAGCTTTTCGGTGAGCGATTTCATTACCGCCAGATAGCGCTGTTTCATCTCGGGGCTGATCGTTTCGAGCCTGACGTTTTCCATCACCTCGACGAAGCGGCCATGAATCTCGACGATTTCGATGTCGGTGGGATCGGTGAACTTTTTTTTGCGCGCCATGTGCAATCCCTCGTCGAAAAAACTCAGAACAGGTAGCGGCGGGTGTTGATGCTGATCAGAATGCCCATCGCCGCCATCATCGCGATCAGCGACGAGCCGCCGTAACTCACCAGCGGCAGCGTGATCCCCACCACCGGCAGCATCCCGGTCGCCATCCCGATGTTGACCGCCACCTGCCAGAAGACGATCGCCGTTACTCCGACTGCGAGCAGTGCGCCGAAGCGGTCGCGCGCGTGCCGCGCGATCCATGCGCCGCGCGCAATCACGCTCGCGTACAACGCCAACAAAATCAACGCGCCCGCCAGCCCGAACTCCTCGGCAAAAACCGCGAAGATAAAATCGGTGCTCTGCTCGGGCAGGAAATTCAGCCGCGCCTGCGTGCCGTTCAGAAATCCCTTGCCCATCGGGCCGCCGGCGCCGATCGCGATTTCCGACTGGATGATGTGATAGCCCGAGCCAAGCGGGTCGGCCTGCGGGTTGATGAAGCTGACCAGGCGCTGGCGCTGATACGGTTTCAGATAATGCCAGCTGAGCGGCGCCGCCAGCATGCCGGCAACAGCCAGCACCAGCATCGTGCGCCAGTTCAGCCCGGCCACGAAAACCAGCGTGATGGTGATTAGAACGAGCACCAGTCCCGTGCCGAGGTCCGGCTGCTTGAGCACCAGTGCGGCGGGGATACCGAGCAGGATGAGACGGAATGATCAAATGACGCAGACCCCATCCGCCTCTCGGCGGTTCCTCGCGCAGATAACGCACCATCACCAGCACGACCGCGAGCTTGGCCAGCTCGGACGGTTCGAGGTGAAAGAATCCGAGATTAATCCATCGGCGCGATCCGCCGGTCGCGTGCCCGGCTACCATCACGGCGATCAGCAGTCCGATCACCAGCACGTAAAAGGGATACGCGTAGGATTGCAGCGCGCGGTAGTCGATAAGGACCGCGATGAGCAACGCGGCGGTTCCGGCCGCGATCCAGATCAGCTGGCGAATCACCAGGGGGTCCAGAAGCTTGTGCCCGCCGTACGACGCGCTGATGACGCTCACCAGTCCGATTCCTGCCAGCGCAAGCACCAGCATGAACAGCGTCCAGTCGAAATGAAGAATGAACCTGCGATCGCCCGCCGCCATCAGCGCCGCACTCCTGTCATTGCGATGTCGGGCTGTCTTCGAGCACGCGCGCGATTTCGGGTGTCGGCGGCGGCGGATTGAGCTGGAAGTAGCGCTGGAAGACGTCGTGGATTACCGGCGCCGACGCGCTGCCGCCGTGACCGCCGTGCTCGATGATGCAGGCGGCGGCGATGGTCGGATGGTCCTTCGGCGCGAACGCGATGAACCATGCGTGGTCCTTGAACTGCTCGGGCGTCTTGTCCTCGGTCTCGTCCTCGCCGGAGGGGCCTTTGTCACCGACGACCTGCGCGGTGCCGGTTTTGCCGCACACCACGACGTTGTCGAGGTGCGCTTTGTGCGCAGTGCCGCCGGCGCCGTTGACGACGTCGGCCATCGCGTCCTTGACGTCTTCGAGCGCGTCGGGATCGATCTTCATTCGGTTCTCGATCACCGGCGGATACGACTTGGCGATATTGCCGTCGAGTCCCTCGACGTACCTGACGAATTGCGGCTTATAGCGGATGCCGCCGTTGGCCACCTGCTCCGCCACCTGCGCCATCTGTAGCGGCGTGGTCGCGACGTAACCCTGGCCGATCGCGACCGAAAGCGTTTCCGCCGGATACCATCGCTCATGAAAGCGCTTCTGCTTCCACGCCGACGACGGGATGGTCCCGGGATTTTCGTGATCGAGATCGATGCCGCTCTTCAATCCGAGCCCCATCAGGTTGGCCCATTTCGCGATTCGATCGACGCCGAGCTTTTCTCCGACGTTGTAAAAGTAAACGTCGCATGACCGCACGATCGCATCGTGCAATTCGATGGTGCCGTGGCCCTGTTTGCGCCAGCAATGATACTCGCGTCCGCCGAACCACAACCCGCCGGGGCAGTTGTACTCGGTTTCGGGTTTCAGCGTGCCTTCCTGGAGTCCCGCGATCGAATCGACAATCTTGAAGGTCGAACCGGGCGGATAGATTCCCTGGATGACGCGATTTTGCAGCGGATGATTCGGGTCGGTCATCAGCTCGCGCCACGCCGACGCTTTCACGGCGCCGCCGAAGATGTCGGGGTCGAAGGCCGGGTGCGAAACCATCGCGAGCACGTCGCCATTGCGCGGATCGAGCGCGACGAAAGCGCCGTTCTTTCCCGCCATCGCCTGCTCCGCCGCCTGCTGCAGCCTTAGATCGATGGTCATGACGATGCTTTGGCCGGGCGTGTCGGCGATTTCCTTCAGCACCCGCAGCCGCCGCCCGACTGAGTCAACTTCGATCTCCTGCCCGCCGGCGTCGCCGCGCAGAAAACTCTCGAACACCCGCTCCAGCCCGAATTTTCCGATCTCGTCGCCCATGTGGTAGTCCTCATGCGCTTTGAGATCGTTCACGGTCACTTCGCCGACATAGCCGAGCAGATGCGCGGCGAGCTGGCCGTACAGGTAGTGCCGCGCCGGCGTGATTTGCAGACTGACGCCGGGCAGATCGAGCTGATGCGTTTCGAGCGCGACCACCTGTTGCCATCCAAGACGCTCGGCGACGGTGATGGGCTCATACGGCGGGCGGCCCGCCTCATCAGCGTCGGAAATTTTATCCGCGATATGATCGGCGCCGGTGTAGCGCTCGAGCCGCTCGATCGTCAGCGAAAGATTGTCGGAATCCTCGGGCACAATCTGCGCGTCGAACGACGGTTTCGTATCGACCAGCGGCAGGTGGTTGCGATCGAACACCAGTCCGCGCGGCGCAGGCAGGCGCTGGAGGCGAATCCGGTTGCGATCGGCAAGCTCGACGTTTTCCTGGTGATGCAGGACCTGCAGGTAGTACAGGCGCACGGAGACCACCGCCAGAATCGCAAACATCATGACCGTCAACGTCACGATGCGCGGTTCCAGCAGAGGGACCGGCCGATTGCTCTTAGGAATGTGGAACCTTGCCACTGATGTGTTCCCTTTCCAATCTATTCGCGCGCCGCTCTCGCAGGCAATCCCATCAGCCGCTTGCTCGTTGCCAGCATCGAAAAGATGAACGGCGCGACTATCGCGGAGATTAACGCCTGCAGCGTCAATTCCGGCAGCAGCGAGCCGGTGTCCGAAAGCGCGTTGAAGCCGTTGGCGATGGCGACGGCGCCGAGCGCAGTCGCGATCACGCCGAAGAAGACCACGGTTGCGCCAACGAACGCGCTGGCCACCATCAGCCGCGTCGAGATCTCGTAGCTCACGATGAAGACCATCGTCATCATGAAGGCGTTGAGTCCCGGATGCGTGCCGGCGAGCGCGTCGGTCGCGTAGCCCATCGCGAACGCGAGGATCGCGGGCAGGACGCCATGATGCCGCAGGCCGAGATCGACGGTCAGTATGATGATGATGTTTGGAATCAACGCGCGAAAGGAAATCAGGTGCGGGACCGCCGTCTCAAACGCCAATCCCAGCACCGCGAACACCGCGAACAGCAGGATGATGCGCAAGCGCGTCAGTCCTTCGCCTGGTCGTCGAGGTGCGGCGGTGGCTGGGTGAGAATCAGCACTTGTTCGAGCTCGCGAAAATCGACCGCCGGCGCGATCCTTATCCCGAGGAAAAGGCCCGGCCCTTCGCGACGCACATTTTTGATCGTCCCGACCAGCAGGCCGCGCGGGAAAATTCCGTCGAGGCCCGAGGTGACGATGGTGTCGCCGACCTTAATGTCCTGCGAGCGATCGGCGTACTTCAGGATCACCCCGCCTTCCACCAGCCCCGCGACGATTCCCCGCGCGCGCGAGCGCTGATCGAAACCGTCGAGCGCGGAGTTGTGGTCGTCGATCAACAGCACTCGCGAGGCGTGCGGACTGACCGCGATAATTTTGCCGACCACGCCCTGGTTGGCGAGCACCGCCATGCCGGGACGAAGTCCGTCGTCGGTGCCCGAGGCGAGAACCAGCGTGCGTGAAACGCCCGTGGCGTCGCTGCCGATTACGTTGGCGGCGACGGCGTTGGTGCCGAGCGCGTTCTTGAGTTCGAGCAGTTCGCCCAGGTGCTGATTTTCGACTTCGAGCTCCGCCATCCTCGCCTGATCGCTCTTGACCCGCGCCAGCTCGTTGCGCAGGTGCGCGTTTTCGTCGCGCACGTGGACCAGGTCGAGGTAGTCTTTGGTAATCGACGAAGCGCCTTCCGTCAGATTTGTGAATGCGCCGACCACCGGACTGACCACTTCCAGAAACGCGGATTGCGGGCGTGCCGAAAGATCGCCCGGACGAACACCCGTCGAGATCAGATGAAGCGACAGAATCAGCAGCACGCCGCCGGTCAGCAGCACGCGGTTGCGCCAGAGAAAGCTGCCTCTCACGTCAGTCCCCGACGCGCCGGCTCATGTTTCAGGAGATATGCGCCTGGTCGATCAATCAACGGTCACGTCGCGCAGCAGCGACAGTTCGTCCAACACCTTGCCCGCACCCATCACGACCGCGGTCAGCGGATCGTCGGCGAGCGTCACCGGCAGTCCGGTCTCCTCGCGCAGCAGCACGTCGAGGTTGCGCAGCAGCGCGCCTCCGCCGGCCAGCACTATTCCCTTGTCGACGATGTCCGAGGCGAGCTCCGGCGGCGTCCGTTCGAGCGCGATACGCACCGACTCGACTACCTGGCGCACCGGCTCCATCAGCGCCTCGCGAATTTCCTCGTCAGTTATCTCGATAATCTTCGGCACGCCGGCGACCAGGTCGCGGCCCTTGATCTCCATGGTCTGAATCTCGTTGCCGGGATAGGCCGACCCGATCGTTATCTTGATCAGCTCGGCGGTGCGCTCGCCGATCAGCAGATTGTACTTGCGCTTGATGTGCTGGATGATCGCCTCGTCCATCTTGTCGCCCGCCACCCGCACCGAGCGCGAGAAGACGACGCCCGCCAGCGAGATGACCGCGACCTCGGTGGTGCCGCCGCCGATGTCGACGATCATGTTGCCGGCCGGCTCGGTGATGGGAAGTCCCGCGCCGATCGCGGCCGCCATCGGCTCTTCGATCAGGTAGACCTCGCGCGCGCCGGCCGACTCGGCCGATTCGCGCACCGCGCGTTTCTCGACCGCGGTAATTCCGAACGGCACGCAGATGACGATGCGTGGGCGAGGACGCACCAGCGTCTTGCCCGAGTGAATTTTCTGGATGAAGTAGCGCAGCATGTTCTCAGTGATCTCGAAGTCGGCGATCACGCCGTCCTTGAGCGGACGGATGGCGACGATCGAGCCCGGCGTGCGTCCGAGCATCTTTTTTGCCTCGGAGCCTATCGCCAGCACGCGCCGCGAGCCGCGCGAATCTTTCTGCACCGCGACCACCGACGGCTCGTTGCACACGATACCTTCGCCCTTCACATAGATGAGCGTGTTGGCGGTGCCGAGGTCGATCGCCAGATCGTTGGAAAACCAACCGAAGATTGAATTGAGGACCACGAATTTTCCCCCTGCCTGCTGCAACGCCGATGCCAAGCCACCGGCCTCGAATACCACCACAAGACGCGGCCCAAATGTTGAAGAATTCCCCGCGGAGACGTTTGGGTCCGTCAAACTTACCGCTGAGGGACACGCTAACAGAGGTCGAGAGGCCCAAGCAAGTAATCACGGTCAATTGCGAACCGAAAAGGCACTAAAGTATGATGTCGGTTCAATGTTGGAAGGAATTCGGCGTTACCAATACTCGTGGCAGGTGCAAGTCACGTTCGCTTTCCTCGCACTTACCATGGCGTTTTGGGGCTTTGGCGGCGGCGGACTGTTCAGCACCGTCCATCCCATAGCGATCGTTAATGGCCAGCAGATACTTGGCGACCAGGTCGATCGCGAAGCCACCCAAATCCGCGCGGCTGTACAACAGATGTACGGCACCGCCGCGCCGATGGTGCTCAAGACCATCAATATCCGCCAGGAAGCGGTCGAGCGATTGATCGAGAACCAACTCGTCGGCGAAGAGGCGCGCCATCTCGGCATCAGCATCAGCGACCAGGCCCTGCAGGACCAAATCGCCAAGGAACCCGTTTTCCAGCGCGATGGCCAGTTCGACTTTGACACCTACCAGGACGTGCTGCGCAACAACAATCTACTGCCGAGCGAATACGAAAACGCCGAACGCGAGCGCATGATCTCCGACACGCTGCGCAACATGATCGACAACGGCGTGCAGGTGAGCGACGACGAGGTGCGCCACGCCTACAATCTTGCCAACCAGAAGATCGGGCTGCGCTACGTCGAGCTGGCCGAGAGCGATTTTCTCGCAAAAATCACAATCACCGAAAGTCAGGTCGCCGACTACTACAAAAAGAACGCGGAGCAATTCCGCGAGCCCGTGCGCGTCAAGCTGACCTACGTCCACTACGATCCGCTGGCGCTGGCGGCCAAGTACACTCCAACCGACAAGGAAGTCGAGGACTACTACAAACGCAACGCCAAGACTCGCTTCACGCATCCCGAAGAGGTCCACGCCCGGCACATCCTGATTTCAGTGCTCGAGGGCGCGACCGACAAGGAGAAGGCCGTGGCGAAGGCCAAGGCGCTCGAAGTGCTCAAAGAGGCGCAAGCGAAGGGGACAGACTTCGCAAAGCTCGCGGCTAAATATTCCGATGACACGTCGAACAAGCTGCAGGGCGGCGACCTCGGCACGTTTGGGCGCGGCCAGATGATCAAGCCGTTCGAAGACGCGGTGTTCGCGATGAAGCCGGGGCAGATCACGATGGTCGAGACGCACTACGGCTTTCATATCGTCAAGCTCGAGGAGCTGAAGGCGGCGCATATCGACACGCTCGCCGAGGCAAAGCCAAAAATAATCGAAGAGCTGCGCACGCAGGCCGGGGCAAAACTCGGGCGCGAGGCGGCGCAGGAAGATTTGACGGCGGCGCTCGGCGGCGCCAACCTCGCGGACCTCGCGAAGAAGCGTGGTCTCGACGCGGTCGATACGCCGATGTTCGCGCAGGGCGATTCTCTCGGGGGAATCGAGCAGGATCGCGAACTGATGGAGGCGGCATTCAAGCTCGAACCAGGAAATGTCGCGATCGTGCCGGAGAAGGGCGCGCCTTACGTGATCAAGCTGCTGGAGCGGCAACCGTCGCGGATTCCCCCGCGCAAGGAGATCGAGGCGCAAGTGCGCGACGCGCTGATTCATGCGACCGCGCAAGCGCAGGCAAGCGAGCAGGCGAAAAAGATTCTCGCCACGATCAAGAGCCCCGCGGACTTCGACAAAGCCGCTGCATCGAGCAACCTCACGGTTAAGACTGTCGATCCGTTCGTCCGCTCGGGCCGCAGCGTCCCCGGTATCGGGCAGTTCCCCGAGGTCACCGACGCCGCCGCGGCCATACCCAAGATTCCCGGCGTAATCGATCGCGTGATGGAGAACGGCGGCAATTCGTACCTGTTCGAAGTCGTCTCGCGCACCGAACCGACCGACGCCGAATGGAAGAGCGCGCAGAAGGCGTTCACGCAGGACTACGTCGAACAGCACCGAGCCCAGGCATGGACGCGCTTCCTCGATCAACTCAAAGACCAGGCAAAGATAAATATCGACAGCGACCAGTTGGCATCCGCGGGATCCTCAACCTGAACGAGCGCGCCGAGCCCATGGCAATATCCGCGATCAGTTCCGATTCCGACGAGCCTCCGTCGCTCCGCTCAGCGGCCGTCGATAAGCACGAGTTTTTCTTTCCCGGCGCTGGTGTAAGCGCGCTGCTGATTCACGGCCTGACTGGAACTCCCTACGAGATGCGCTACCTCGGCGAGCAGCTCGTGGCGCGCGGCGTCCGAGTGCGCGGCGTCAAGTTGGCGGGTCATGCCGGAACGCCCGAGGAATTGGGAGGAGCGGGCTACGACAACTGGTATGAGAGCGTCGTCAGCGGCCTCGAGGAGCTGCGCCCGTTCGGCGAGCCCATCGTGGTCGTCGGACTGTCTATGGGCGCCGTGCTCGCGGCGCGACTGGCCGCCGATCAAAGCGAGTCGGTCGCGGGGCTTGCGCTTCTCGCGCCCGCATTTTTTCTGCCGACGTCCATGACGCTCGCGCTGCGCGGTTTGCGCGGTCTGCTCGGTTCGATCGTCGAGAGGATCTATCTGTTCAATCCGGGCTCGTCGGATATCCATGATGCGGCCGCGCGCTCGGTGCATCCGAACTGCCGCCTGATGCCGTTATCGGCGCCGCTGCACTTGCTCGATCTGTCCTCCGTGGTGAAGCCGATGCTGCCGCGTATCGCGCAGCCCGCGCTCGTGATGCACGCCCGGCGCGATCACACCTGCCCGATGCGCAGGAATGTCGGCTACGTGATGAAACACCTCGGCAGTGCCGAGAAGCGCGCGATCGAGCTCGACGACAGCTACCACGTGATCACGGTGGACAGCGAGAAGGAGCGCGTCGCGAGCGAGGTGGCGGAATTCGTCGAGCGGTTTCGCGTTGCGCCGCAAAAGCGCGCGGCCGGCTGAAATCGCGTCGCGCGCGACGTCGAGTCAGGTCTGCGCGTCGTAGAATTCCTCGAGCAGGTACTTCACGTCGGGACGGCCGAGCACCTCGATGAAACAGATCTCGTCGTTGGCGTTCAGATCGATGATGACCTGGCCTTCCATCGATTGCAGCTCGACGTAGTTGGCGACCTTCACTTCGGCGGCGGTCGAAAAGCTCGCGCAATTCTCATCGCCGCAATCGCAGACCGACTCGATTCTGAGCGCGCGCAGCTTTGATTCCAGCGGGTCGGCGCCCTGCTGCTTGAGCAGATAAACCATCTCCTCAAGCAGATCGGGCAACACGTCGTTCATCATAGGAGCGGGCATGGCGGTTCCAAGGGTAGTGGATTCAGTGCGCCGATCAAGTGCAAATCACGCGCGCGATTGGCGCTCGCGGCAACTCACTGCCTTGACTGGGTACCCGACCGTACTTATGTTCATGCTACGGCCGTCCGCACAGGAGATAAGTTTCGATGTCCAGCGACAAAATCATTCACGTTACCGACGCGAGCTTCGACCAGGAAGTTTTGAAGTCAGATACTCCCGTGTTGGTCGACTTCTGGGCGCCGTGGTGCGGGCCGTGCCGGGCAATCGCGCCCATCCTCGACGATCTCGCGGGCGAGTACTCGGGCCGTCTCAAGATTGCGAAGATCAACGTCGATGACAATCCGCAGACTCCTGGCCGTTACGGCGTGCGCGGCATTCCCAATCTGCTCATCATCAAGGGCGGCCAGGTCAAGGAACAGATAATCGGCGCGGTGCCCAAGGGCAGACTGGTCCAGGCCGTGGACAGCGCAATCGCGTAACCGCTTAAGCGATCACCGATCACTTCGCGTCGAGGGCGAGGGCAACGCGGCCGGCGACGGCGCTGAGTTCGCGCCCTTCATCGCATTCTGAACCCATAGCTTCATCAGGTCGTCGCGATTGCGCTCGTAGACCACTCGCGCGTCGCCCGGGATGTAACTCACCAGCATCTCGTTGTAGCCCAGCAGCATCGGCACCAGTTGCGAGTTGCGCATCAGCGCGGCGTTGGGCGGCAGCACCGCCGCCATCAGCATCACGATCAGACCCGCCAACACTCCAGCGATTCCCGCGCCGAGCAGTCCACCGGCCAATCGATCCAGCGGATTCATGTGAACGACATGGGCCAGTCGGATCGAGAATATTCCGATGATTTCCACCGCCGAGAAGATCAAGGCGAAGACCGCGACGTAACCGACCACCGCACCGACTGCGTGTGAGGATCCGAGTTGCGTCTCCGCGAACGCTCCAGCCTTGTAGTAGTAGAGCGAGGCGAAATAAACGGCGGCCGCCAGCGACACCGCCGATGTCACCATCCTGAGCGCGCCCCTTTGCAGTCCGTAGATTGCTCCGACCGCGAACAGCGCGATCGCAACGTAGTCGAGTCCGTTCATCCCGTTCATCCCCGCCACTCCCACCTACGAGCCTAGCCGATGAAGCCGGCGCGCGCGACGAGGCCGCGCTCCTGTACTTGCGCGGCGATATGCTTAAATGGGCACATGGCGCGAGTTTATATCGAAGAACTGTCGCATCACGTCGGGATCGAGGTCACGCTCAAGGGCTGGCTCGCGGGCAAGCGCTCGAGCGGCAAGATACATTTTCTGCAAGTGCGCGACGGCACTGGAGTATGCCAGTGCGTGGCGTCGCTTGCCGATCTTGGCGCGGACCGTTTCGCGGCGGCCGATCACATGGGCCAGGAAACGTCGCTCGAAGTGACCGGCATCGTGCGCGAGGACAAGCGCGCGCCCGGCGGTTACGAGCTGACGTTGAAATCGATCGAGATCGTGTCGCCGGCGACCGACTATCCTATCACGCCCAAGGATCACGGCGTCGCGTTTTTGCTCGACAACCGTCATCTGTGGATCCGCTCCTCGCGCCAGCACGCCGTACTGCGCATCCGGAGCGAGGTGGCCTCGGCGTGCCGCGATTTTTTCCACGATCGCGGCTTCGTCCTGTTCGACGCGCCAATCCTGACTCCGACTTCATGCGAAGGGACCACCAACCTGTTCGAGCTCGACTACTTCGGCGAGCGCAAGGCGTACCTGACGCAGAGCGGACAGCTCTACGCGGAGGCGGGTGCGCTCGCATTCGGCAAGGTGTACTGCTTCGGCCCGACCTTTCGCGCGGAGAAGTCCAAAACGCGGCGCCATCTGACTGAGTTCTGGATGGTCGAGCCGGAAGTCGCGTACTGCGACCTCGACGGCGACATGGAACTGGCCGAGCAGTTCGTGTCCTACATCGTCGGCCGCGTGCTCGAGCGGCGCGGCGCCGAGCTCAAGACGCTCGAGCGCGACACCGCCAGGCTGGAACGCGCGGCGACCGCGCCTTATCCGCGCATCAGCTACGACGAGGCGATCGAGCGCCTGAAAAAGAAGGGCGTCGCGATCAACTGGGGCGACGACTTCGGCGGCGACGAGGAAACCGCGCTGTCCGAGGAATTCGATCGGCCCGTGATGGTGCATCGCTACCCGACCGCGTGCAAGGCGTTTTACATGAAGCAGGATCCCGCGCGTCCCGACGTCGCGCTATGCGTCGACATGCTCGCGCCGGAGGGTCACGGCGAAATCATCGGCGGCGGCCAGCGCGAGGACGACTACGAAACGCTGCGCACCAAGATTACGTCGCACGGGCTGCCGCTCGCGCCGTTCGAATGGTACCTCGACTTGCGCCGTTACGGCTCAGTGCCGCACGCCGGCTTCGGCATGGGCATCGAGCGCATGACAGGATGGCTATGCGGCATCCATCACATCCGCGAAACGGTCCCCTTCCCACGCCTGATGGAGAGGTTGGAGCCGTAGTACTTCGCGCCTCGTCGCTTGTCCGGACAATGTCCGGATGATATATGAAGAAAAGAGAGAGGAATACCTTCCAATGCCGGCTGCCGTTTCGAAATCCGAGCGAATTGATGTGCGCGTGAGCCCAACCGCCAAGAACACGCTGCAAATGGCCGCGTCCCAAGTCAACAAGACCGTCAGCCGGTTTCTACTGGATGCCGCGTTGACTGCGGCAGCCGAGACGCTTGAAGACCGACGCTCCTTCGCGCTTTCTAGAAAACAGTGGGACAAGTTTCTGAAGACCCTGGACCGACCCGCTCGCGCTAAGCCGAGGCTTGCCCGACTACTCGCCGAGCGGAGCGTCCTTGAGTGAGCGGGGCAGCCTCGCCGGAGGCGCTCTCATCTGTCCATAAGCTCAGCGCCGACGATGTAACCGATCCATTCGACTGCGGACAAGACGACCTTAACCGCTTCCTGAAGAGATTCGCACTCGCGAATCAGGCTGCCAATGCGGCACAGACGTATGTGACCTGCCGCGCGAGACGCGTCGTCGGCTACTACAGTCTCTCCGTCGGTTCTGTGCAGCGCGAAGACTCTCCGTCGCGTGCCGTCAAGGGCATGGCACGCCATCCAATTCCGGTCATGATACTAGCGAGACTCGCGGTTGATCGTTCCGAGCAGCGATCGGGAATCGGCAAAGCCCTTCTCAAAGATGCTTTGCTGCGTACGGCCCAGGCCGCCGATATCGCGGGCATCCGCGCGCTGGTCGTGCACGCAAAAGACGAGGATGCGCGCCGCTGGTACGAGCAGTTCGATTTCGAGCCGAGCCCGACCGACCCGCTTCACTTGTTCTTGTTGCTGAAAGATCTTAGGAAACTGACGAAATAAATCTCATCGCTTCTTGCGCTTGGCGACCTTCCTCACTGGCGGCTTTCCGCCGCCGTCGGGTAGCACGATGGCGAGGCTGCGCCATAGGTACCATGCTGCCGCGGTTCGGTATGGACGCCATCGCTCGGCGTGTTTCAGCAAGCGCTTGCGATTGGGCCGCTGGCGCATCCGGTAGTGCCGCTTGACTGCGTTCTGGACGCCGAGGTCGTCGGCCGGCATCACGTCGGGCCGGCCCAGGTTGAACATCAAAAACATCTGCGCGGTCCACTTGCCGATTCCCTTCACCTGCGTGAGATGCGGCGACGATCTCCTCGTCGCTCATTCGATGGAACCGATGAAAGTCGAGCTTGCCGTCTCGAATGTGCGCGGCGAGGTCCTTGATGTAGAGCGCCTTCTTCTCCGACAGCCCGACGCTGCGCAGTTCGGCGTCGGCTTTCGCCAGTACATGTTCCGGCAAAGGGAAATCCGTGCCGGGGAACAGACCGACAAAGCGTCGGTAGATCGCGTTGGCCGCCGCGCCCGCCAGCTGCTGGAAAATGATCGCCCGCGCCAGCGCCTGGAAACGCTCGCGCCGCGGCTGGAGGTCAAACGGCCCGACCTCGGCAATGATCCGTGCGAGGACGGGGTCAGCCTTGCTAAGATGCGTCCTGGCTTTGCGCGCATAGTCGACTTTGCTGGTTGCCATTTGACTGAAAAGATCGCGGTTCGCCGAATCTTGCACGCCTGATAATGTCGTTCAATCGTTGCGATGAGCGAAGACACCAGACTCCCGATGTGCCCCGAGAACCTTTACGAGGGGATGCGCCTCGGTCCGATTCACTACGTCGTTTCGCCGGAGCGGGCGCGCGCATTTTCGGATGCGGTCAAGGCCACGAGTCCCGAATACATCGTCGATGAGCACAACCCCGGCGCGATCGTGTCGCCCACGATGCGCATGCCGGACTACGCGCTGCTTATCGCCGCTCATCTGAAGGGCGGCACTGGTGGAGTTCACGCCAAGCATTGGTGCGAATTTCACGAGCCGATGCGCGTCGGGCAGGCGGTCAAGACCGAGGGCAGGATCACGGCGACCTATCGCAAGCGCGGCAAGTTTTATTTCACGCTCGAATATGAATCGCGCGACGCGGTGACGGACCAACTGCTGGTGCGGCAGGCGATCACGTCGGTGCTGCTGAACGACAAGGGGGAGATGCAATGAGCGCATGCGCCGCGCGAGATTCGAATCGGCGCGGAGCTGGTTTCGCCGCCCTACCTCCTCGATGCGGCCGCGGCCAAGGCTTACCACGACGGCATCGAGCTACCGCCTCGGCGGCGCCCGCCCCGCGGCATTCACGACGACCAGGAAGCCGCGCGCAAGGCGGGATTCGTCGCGCCGATCGCCGGCGGCGCGCAGACCATATCGATAATCGCGCAATTCCTTGCGGACAACTTCGGCATGCGCTTCGTCCGCGGCGGACGTATCGAAGTGGCGCTTACCAAGCCGGTCCTCTTCGGCGACACTTTGACCTCGCATGCAAAAATCGTTTCCGTTGATGAGAATCGCGCTGAGCTGCAGATTCACGTCGCCAATCAGCGCGGCGAGCAGGTGCTGACGGGCACCGCGGCGATCAGGATTGGCAACGCATGAGCGCCGGGCCGATCCCCGATTCGGGCGATACGCCGTCGCGACGATGTCCCGGCGGCTCGCGCGACACCGCTGTGGCGCAAGGCGATACCGTATCTCGGCACCGTCGCGATCTTTGCGCTGATCTTCTGGCGCATCCCGATTCGCAAGGTCGAGCAGGCGCTCTCGCAGGTGCCGATCCTCGATTTCCTGGCTGTGTTCATGCCGTATTCGCTGTTCTACTGCGCGATCGATTCGGCTTGCCTGACCTGGGTCGTGCGGCGCTTCAACGCGCGGATGCGGTACAGCGACATCCTGCCGATTCGCGCGAGCATGTACGTGCTGGCGCTAATCAACACCAGCCTCGCGCAGGGCGGGGTCGCGTATTACCTGCATCGCAAGGCGGGAGTCAGCTTCCTGAGCGCGCTCAGCTCGGTGCTATTCATCGCGATGCTCGAGATCTACCAGCTCTTTCTGTTCTCGACGCTCGGCGTGATCTTCTACACGCCGGTCGGCGACGCGCAGATGAGGATCGTCGCGATTCTTCGCGTCGTGTACATCGCGGCATGGGCGCTGCTGGCGGGAGTCATGATTTTCTTCGCCGCTGCCCGCCGAAGCGCGCGGATTCGCAACTGGGTCGAGACCGGCAGGGCGGGTGCTTTGCTCGCGACCTTCATCCAGGCGCGCCCGCTCGACTACCTGGCGGTGCTCGCGATCAAGGCGCCGACGTTTCTCGCGTCGGTCGTCGCGCAATATTACGCGCTCGCGCTGTACGGAATCGCGATCCCGTTCGTAAAGCTGATGCTGTTTCTGCCGCTGGTGTTCCTGGCCGCCGCGCTGCCGATCGCGGTGGCGCATCTCGGCACCAGCCAGGCGGCGTGGCTGCTGTTCTTCTCGAGCAACGCATCGCCGGTAAAGATCGTCGCCTACAGTCTGGCGGCGCAACTAACGTTCATGCTGTGCAACGCGCTGATCGGACTGGTGTTCCTGCCGCGCGCAAGCCGCGAACTTACGGCATTGCGCGCCGAGCCGGCAAGCAGTCCCGCGACTGCGTGAGATTCTTCACGCGCCGAGGACGGGAAAGCCTTCGCGCCGCGCCGCTTCAGCCAGTCTGCGATCCAGAGTGACGAGTTCCAGCGATTGAGGATCGCCATCGGCGGCAACCAGCGCGGCGCCTAGCTGAAGCGCGTCCGCGGTGCGCAGTGGATAGTCCATGACGATGCGCTCAGCGTGAAGGCGGGCGGCGACGGCATCGGAGATTTCAATCCATCTCGAAGCGACTTCGTGCATGTCTCGAATCGCTCGGTTCCACAGAGCCAGCAGTTCCGGCCATTCACGTTTCCTTCTTCGCGATCGCCTGAAAGTACTTCGACCGGGTCATCATCCAGGTTGTGATGCCAGGATCAGCGGCTCGCCAACCCTCAACTTCTGCAGTTGATGCCTCCTCGATGAATAACGGAACCAGTGCCGAGGAGTCCCAGTATCTCACCGGCCGCTCTCTCGCTCCTCCAGCAACGCCTGCAAGACGCTGGCGCCCTCAGGGATCTTGATAGGCTTATGAGTCTTGAACCATTCCGCTAAATCGCCGGTGCCGCGCCTTATCGCTCCTTTGCGCTCGAGTCGCGCGAGGCGCTCCTCGTCGAGATCCTTCTTGCTGCGGCTTTGCTCTTTGTGATAGGGACGATCTCAGCGATCGGAGTATCGCGATCGTACACCACCACCGAGCCGCCCGCGCGAACGTGATCGAGATAGCGCGAGAGGCTGTTACGGAGCTCCGCGATTTTGGCTTTTTTCATGGCCTTTCCATTATAGCCAAGTTGGCGCTGTCGGGCTAGGCGCTACTGCGGGTGCAGGGAGAGCCAGACGTGCTCGAAGCGCGTTGGGCGCATCGGATTTATTACGTAGTCGTGCACCCACGGCTGGCGAATTATGTACGTCACTGGGTAGTAGAGAAACACCCACGGCGCGTCGGCGACGACGATTTTTTCGGCCTGGTCGTAGAGCGCGTAGCGCTTCTTCATGTCGGCACAGGCTCGGCTTCACGCAGCAGCGCCTCGACCTCGGGATTGGAATAGAAACTGTCGTTGTTCGAACCCCACTGGGCGCGCGACAGCAGTGCGCCGAGAAAATTTTCGGGATCGGGAAAGTCGGCCTCCCATCCCTGCATGAACGCCTGCACGGTTTTCGGCTGGCGAATCGCTTCGAGAAACGGCCCCCACGCGACCGGCTTCAGCTTGGCGTGAATGCCGAGCGGCGCGAGATCCTGCTGTATCGATTGCGCGAGCATCAGGATGGTCTGATCGGCGCGCATCCAGATTTCAAAATCGAAGCCGTGCGCGAGATGCGCCTCCTCGAGCAGTGCGCGCGCTTTCGCCGGATCGTAATCGTAACCCTTCAGATCAGGATCGTATCCGGGCAGGTTCGGCGGCATGACGCCGCGCGCAACCACGCCGCGTCCGTTCAATATCGCGATCAGCTTGTGGCGATCGATCGCGTAACTGAGCGCGCGGCGCACACGAATGTCGGTAAACGGCCACATCTGGCAGTTCATGCCGAGGTAGCGGGTCGTCACCGTCGTCTTCGCCACGGTCAATTCGCGCAGCGCGGGAGTTTTCATGACGTAGGGAAACTCGGCCGGCGGAATATCGACCACCGCGTCGATTTGGCCGGCGTCGAAGCGCAGCCATTGCAGTTCCTGGTTAACGCCGACCGACTCGACGATAGCGTCGAGGCGCGGCAACGGTTTGTTGAAGTAGTATGGGTTCCTCACCAGCACGATGCGCTGCCCGCTTATCCAATCGCGGAGCATGAAGGCGCCGCTGCCGACGACGTGGCGCGAAAAGTCGTCGCCCCATTTCTCCGCGACGTCGCGCGGGATGGCCGACGCAAACGGCATTGCAAGCTTGTGCGCGAAGATCGGGTCGGGCGCGCTCAAGTGAAAAACGATTGTCGAATTGTCGGGCGTCGCGATTCCGCTCACGTGCGAATTGCGATGCGCGGCGAAGTCGGCCGCGCCCTCGATGCCGCGGTAGTATTCCATCCCGCGCGAGCGCGTGGCGGGATTCAGCACGCGCTCGATTCCGTAGCGGAAGTCGTCGCTGGTCACGGTTCGGCCGTCGGAAAAGCGGGCGTCGGCGCGCAGATGAAACGTGAAAGTTGTCGCGTCGGGCGAGGCTTCCCAGGTGGTCGCGATATCCGGTTCGAGCTCGATGTTGCCGTCGCCGTAGCGCACGAGGGTGTCGAAAATTGCCTGCTCGAAAGTCCACGAGACGGTATCGTAGCCGGCGGCCGGGTCGAGCGTCGGAACATCATCGGCGTCCGCGAGTCGCAGCACCATTGCGTGCGGCGGCAAGTTGAGCGGAGGCGGTCCGCCGCCGCATCCCGCGGTCAATGCGATCGCGAATACAGTCGCCAGGATTCGTTTTCGTCGATGCATCATTGCGAGCGTCTGCGCAAAAATCCGTAACCGAGAAGATTGAAACTCAGCACCGCGTAGAAGATCGCGAGGCCGGGAAACGTCGCAAGCCAGGGCGCGGTGCGGAAGTAAATCGTCGCCTCTTCGATCATTCGGCCCCAACTCGGAGTCGGGGGCGGCACGCCGAGGCCAAGGAAGCTCAGCGCGGCGTCGAGCAGCAGGGTGTCGGAGGTTCGCAGCGCGGCCATCACGACGATGATCGGCAGGACGTTCGGCAGAATGTGCAGCGCGATCACGCGGCGCGACGGAGCGCCCAATGCTCCGGCGCCGACTACGAAGTCGCGCGTGGACATCGCCAGCGTTTCCGCTCGCACGACGCGCGCGATCGAGGTCCATGAAACGAGACCGATGACGATGAAGATCGTCCGCAGACTCGGTCCCAGCACCGCCACCAGAGCCATCGCGAGCAGCAGCGGCGGCAGCGACAGCATCAGATCCGTGAAGCGCATCAAAATAAAATCGACTGCGCCGCCGAAGAATCCCGAGCACAGGCCGATGGCGATGCCGATGGTCATCGTGACGGCCATCGCTGCGACGCCGACGGTGAGCGAGATTCGCGCACCGAAGATGATGCGCGACAGCACGTCGCGACCGAGCTCGTCGGTGCCCATGGGAAATTTGAGCGAGGGCGCGCCGGGATCGCCGAAGGTCGGCGCGACGACGATCGTAGGATCGTGCGGCGCGAGCATTGGTGCAAAGATCGCGACGATCACGAGCACGGTGACCATCGCAGCGCCGACGGTTTCGAGAGTCACAAGGCGGCGCAGGTTCATCCGGTCTCCGCCAGCCGAATGCGCGGATCGAGCCACGCGTAAAGCAGGTCCACCAGCAGGTTGGCGACGACAATCAGGAACGCGGAGAAGAGAACGGTGCCCATGATCACCGGGATGTCGAGATTGAAGATCGCATCGGCGGCGAGCCGCCCGATTCCCGGCCAATTGAAAACCGTCTCGGTCAGAACGACGCCCGAGAGCAATCCCGCCAGGTCGAGTCCGGCGAGCGTGACCAGCGGCAGCAGCGCGTTCGCCATCGCGTGCTTGAGCATCACGCGGGCGCGCGAAAGACCCTTGCCGCGCGCGGTGCGCACGTAGTCCTGATCGAACGCGTCGCACAAACTGGTCTGCAGGACGCGCGAATAGTAGCCGGCTGAGCCGAGCGCGAGCGTCACGGTGGGCAGGATCAGGCTGGTCGCGCCACTGTAACCGCCGAGCGGAAATGAGCGGACGGTGGCGGCGACCGCGATCAGCAGCATCGTGCCCAGCCAGAACACCGGAATCGACACGAGCGCCAACGATATGACGAGTAGCAGGTTGTCGGCGGCGCGGCCGCGATACGCGGCAGCAATTGCGCCCATCGCAATTCCAAGAATCAACGACAACGCCATCGCGGCGCCGGCCAGCACGGCAGTCGCGGGGAAGCGATCGGCGATAAGCCGCGTCACGCTCTCACGGCGGATATACGAGCGGCCGAGATCGCCATGAATCGCGCGGTCGAGGTAGCGCGCATACTGCACGTAGATGGGCTGGTCGAGTCCCAATTCGGTCCGAATCGTGGCGAGAGTCTGCGGATCGGCCTTAGCCCCGGCCATCGCGATCGCGGGATCGGCGGGAACCACGAACGCGATCGCGAACGTGATGATCGATGTTCCGATCAGCACCGCGGCGCCAAACACGATTCGCCGTACGATGTACGCGAGCATCTCGTTCAGCCCGCGAGGATCCCGCGTGCGGCGAGTTCGCGGCGGAGCCGGACTTCGGCGCGCTCGCGATGGCGATTCGCGATTGGATTGTCTTCGGTGGAGTCGATTGCGGCGCGTATTTCAGGTGCGAGGGTCGCGATCGCCGCGGACATTTCAGCGAATAGACGTTCGTCATCGGGGCCGCGGGACGCGGTCGATTTGAGAGCGCGATAGTGCGTCAAAAATGCAGTCAGCGATGAGTACTCAGGATTTTTCACGCTTTCACGTTTTCACGTTTTCAACTGAACAGGGTTAGCCTGCGGTTGCGCCGAGTGGCGAGATCGCGAGTCCTATCAGATAGCCGGCGGCGGCAGCGCTCATCGCGATCGCAAGAAAGCGCACGCCCGACCGCCAGCGATCGTTCCGATGCGCGAGCCATCCCTGGAAGTATCCCACACCGAACAAGGTCAGCGCGGTGGCGGCAAGCGCACCGCCGAGGTCGTAGCGCGGAACCGTAATGAGCATGTACGGCAATAGCGGCACGAGCGCGCCGACGAGAAACGCGATTCCCATCACGACGCCGTCGAGCGCAGGCCTGCCCATCATTGGACCCCCGAGCCCGAACATCTTTGCCTCCGCGGTCGATTCGAGGGCCCGGGGCGCGGTGCTCAGCAACCTGACGATTCGGTAGCCCGCTTCGCGACTGAGACCTTCTTTGACCAACTCGTCGAGCAGGCCCTCCTGGACGGTGTACGGCTTTTCGGCAGCGTCGGCGCGCACGACCTTCAGCTCGGCGCGAAGCACCTCGGTTTCCGCGCGCGCGCCCAGATACGCTCCTGCAGCCATCGAGAGCGCGCCAGCCGCGGTGGACGCCAGCGCGGCGAGCGCGACCTGCGAGTGCTGCGAAACCGCGCCGCTCAGCCCGCATAGCACGCCGGCGGTCGTCAGCACGCCGTCCTGCACGCCGAAAACAATTTCGCGGACGCTGGACAGCCGCTCGAAGAGCCGCCTTTTTTCCGCGGGAGCGACGGTGGCCAAGCGCGCCCTAGAAGTCGCGGTCGGCTGGACCGAACTTTACTCCCGGCGTCCAATCGGCGGGGCAGAGCTGGCCGGTTCGTAGCGCGCGCACGATGCGAAGCGTCTCGCTGACGCTGCGCCCGACGTTCAGCGGGCATGACGAGGAGAAGACAATCTTGCGCTTGCGATCGAGGATGAACGTCGCCCGCAACGCAACTTTTTCATCGTCGTCGAAAATACCGTAGGCGCGCGCGAGACTGCCGTCCGGATCGGCGAGCAGCGGGTAACCGACCCCGCCAAGTTCGCGCGCCCATCGAAGATGGCTGTCCACGTTGTCGATACTGACGCCGACGATGGCGGTGTCTTCGGCGGTGAAATCCTTCAGCGCTTTGTTGAAGCCGGTGACTTCGGTCGGACAGATGAACGAAAAATCGCGCGGATAAAAAAAGATCAGAACCAGTTCGGTGGAAATCTTCGCGAGACTGCAACGCGCGATACGGCCGTCAAGCGCGCATTCCAGATCGAACGGCGGAGCGGAATCTCCCGGCTTCAGCATCGCAAGCAGAACCTACTCAATCGCGAAGGTGAGAGAAACCGTCGCCGGCACGGTGACCTCGCCCGGTTCGACCGGCGTGGCGACGCTGGCCCCCATCGCCATCGCCCTTCCGTACACCGGAATCGGACGCGCTTGCGAGACTGTTGTCGCTTTGAGGACCTTGCCGAGCTTGACGTCCAGCGCAGTTGCGAGCGCTTCGGCCTGTGCGCGAGCGTCGCGAGTTGCGATCGCGATCGCTTCGGTGCGCGCCTTGGTGTCGTCCTTGACGCTGAAGCTCAGCGAGTTGACGCGATTCGCTCCGGCCGCAATCGCGGAATCGATCAGCGCGCCGACCAGGTCCAGCGCGCGGGTATTCACCGTCACCGTGTTCTGCGCGTTGTAGCCGATGATCGTGGGCTTTCTCTGGTTCGGACGCTGGTCGTACTCGGGGTTCAGTGAATAGCCGCCGGTGGTAATCCTGCCCTTGTCGCCGAGTTTGGACTTGAGCGCGTCGATGACCTTGGTCGCGAGTGCGGCGTTGCTGCCGGCGGCTTCCTCTGCGGTTTTCGCTTCCGTCTCGATCGCGAGATCCAAATCGGCGGTGTCAGGAGATGTGCGCGTCTCGCCGTTGCCGTCAACTTCGATCGTCCGCACGGCAGTAGTATTCGCATCGCTTTGCGCCGATGCCAACAACGCCGGCATCGGCAAGACGATCGCAAGCGCAAGGCCGACGGCGGCTGCGCGGTTTGTGAGCTTCATGCGGCTATCACCTCGGGCGCGTTCCGGAATAAGTTGATTCCAGATCACTTTATCCGGAGACTGTACCAATTGACGATAATCAAAGTCGTCACGCAAGACGAATGGCGGAAAAACAAGCAAAGCAGAATGACAAGAAGGTAACCCCGCGCAGCGAGGACTTTGCCGCGTGGTACAATGACATTTGTCTGCGCGCGGAGTTGGCGGACTACTCGCCGGTGCGCGGATGCATCGTGTTTCGTCCCGACGGGTTTGCGATTTGGGAGGCGCTGCGCGACGAGCTCGACAAGCGCATCAAGAAGACCGGCGCGCGCAACGCGTACTTCCCGCTCTTCATCCCGCAAAGCTTTCTGCAAAAGGAGGCGCAACACGTCGAGGGCTTCGCGCCCGAGCTCGCGGTCGTCACGCACGGCGGCGGCAAGGAGCTCGAAGAGCCGCTGATCGTGCGGCCCACCTCCGAGACGATCATCAACCACATGTTCGCGCAGTGGATCAGATCGCATCGCGACCTGCCGATGATGGTCAATCAATGGTGCAACGTCGTGCGATGGGAGATGCGCACGCGCATGTTCCTGCGCACCACCGAGTTCCTGTGGCAGGAGGGGCACACGGCGCACGCCACGGCCGAGGAAGCGCAGAGCGAGACGCTCGGGATGCTCGAAGTGTATCGGCAGTTCGTCGAAGAGTTTCTCGCGATCCCGCTGATCGTCGGACGCAAAAGCACGGCCGAGCGATTCCCCGGCGCCGTCGAAACTTATTCGATCGAAGGCTTGATGGGCGACGGGCGCGCACTGCAATGCGGCACTTCGCATTTTCTCGGCCAGAACTTCGCGAAGCCGTTCGAGATTCGCTACCTCGACGATCAGAACCAGATGCAGTTCGTGTGGCAGACGAGTTGGGGCGTATCGACGCGGCTGCTCGGCGCGATCGTGATGGCGCACGGCGACGACCAGGGACTGCGGTTGCCGCCGACGGTCGCCTCGACGCAGGCGGTCATCGTACCGATATTCCGCAAACCCGAGGAGGGCGCGACCGTGCTCGCCGCCGGCGCGTGCCGCGCTGGAATCGATGACGCAAGCGGGAATTCGCGCGCGCATCGATGAGCGCGAAGGAATGACGCCAGGGTTCAAGTTCAACGATTGGGAAATGCGCGGCGTGCCGGTGAGGATCGAGATCGGACCGCGCGACGTAGCGTCGGGTGAAGCGGTGCTCGCGCGGCGCGACAAGTCGGGACCGGAATCGAAGAGCAAGGCGTCGCTCGCGTCGATCGCGGACACGGTCGTTAAGATGCTCGGCGAGATTCAGAAAAACTTATACGCGCAGGCGAAGGCCGCGATGATCGCGAACACGCGAAAGTTCGACGCCTACACCGTGTTTCGCAAGCACATGGAAGGCGAAGGCGGCGGCGGATTCGCCGACGTTTATTGGTGCGGCAATCCCGCGTGCGAGACGCGGATTCGCGAAGAGACCAAGGCGACGTGTCGTGTGATTCCACTCACGAACGACGGCGTCGCGGGCAAATGCCTGGTATGCGGAGAACCGGCAACCGAGCGCGCATACTTCGCAAAGTCCTACTAGGTATCGGTCTCCTCGCCCCAAAAGTTCGAACAGGGACGAAGTCCCGCATCTTTTCCTAGCATTGGGTGCAGGGTCACCCCTGCCGAAGGAAGTGTGAAACCCACCGCGGGTTTCACATCTAATAAAATGATTTACCCTTCCCTTAGAACTTGTAGCTGATCTTCATCGCGGTGCGCACCTCGGCCATCGTCTCCTGCGCGACGGCGCGTCCTTTGCGCGTACCTTCAATGATGATCTCGCGGACGCGTGCTGGCTTCGACGCGAACTGCGCGCGGCGCTCGCGAATCGGTTCCAGGAAAGCGTTCAGCGCCTTGAACAGCTTCTCCTTGACCTCGACGTTGCCGACCGTGCCCTTGCGGTAGCGCTCCTTCAAATCTTCGACCTCGGCCTTATCCGGATTGAACACGTCGTGATACGTGAAAACGGGATTGCCCTCGATGTGCCCGGGATCGGTCGGATGCAGCCGCGTCGGATCGGTGTACATCGACATCACGCGCTTGCGCACCACGTCGGCGGGGTCGCCAAGGTAGATGCAATTGCCGAGCGACTTACCCATCTTCGCGCCGCCGTCCGTCCCCGGCAGCCGCGCCACTTCGCCGACGAGCGCCTTCGGCTCGATTAGGACCTTGTCGTACATGCGATTGAAGCGCCGCACGATCTCGCGCGCTTGCTCGATCATCGGCAGCTGGTCCTCGCCAACCGGTACGAGATGAGCCTTGAAGATCGTGATGTCAGAAGCCTGAGAAATTGGATAAGTGTAAAATCCGACCGGCAGGCCCTTGCTGAAATTCTTCTGCTTGATCTCGTCCTTGAGCGTAGGGTTGCGCTCGAGCGTCGCGACGGTGACAAGGTTCATGAAATAAATCGTCAGCTCGGTCAGCTCCGGGACCATCGATTGCACGACGAACTTTACCTTTTCCGGATCGAGGCCGACCGCCAGGTAGTCGAGCGCAACCTCGAAGATATTTGCTTCGAGTTTCTCGGGATGCTCGAAGTTATCAGTCAGCGCCTGGATATCCGCGATTAGTAAGTAGGTATCGTATTCTTCCTGGAGGCGTACTCGATTCTGCAGCGATCCTACGTAATGACCAAGATGCAATGGCCCGGTGGGACGGTCTCCAGTGAGTATTCGTTTCATCATCAGTCAATAGTCAGTTCAGTAGTCAATTCTTGAAGAGGCTGCGCAATGTCGCAAGGTTCTCGATGTCCTCTTTCATCTCGGGCCCCTTGGGCGTCTCCAAACACATCGGCAGACCGAAAAATCGCTCATCGTTAAGAATGCGGCGGAACGCGTCGAGCCCGATGAACCCTTTCCCGATATGCTGATGGCGATCGACGCGCGAGTGGAAATCCTTGATCGAATCGTTCAGATGAAACGCGGCAAGTTTCTTGATCCCGATGAATTTGTCCAGTTCGCTGAAGGTATTTTCATACCCTTCGGGCGTGCGGATGTCGTAGCCGGCCGCGAACGCATGCTCGGTGTCGAAGCACAGCCTCAGTCGCTCGTTTTCGACGACGGCGTCGAAAATTTGCGCCATCTGTTCAAATGTGTGCCCCAGGTTGCTGCCCTGGCCGGCCGTGATCTCGAGCGCGATCTTCACGTTGAAGCCTTTAGTCGCGGCATGCGCCTCGTGGATCGATTTTGCGATCGTCTTGATTCCGTTCTCGATGCCCGAGCCGACGTGTGACCCCGGATGCGCGACGAGAATGGGCACGCCGAGCGCCTCGCATCGATGCAGCTCGTCGACAAAACCCTTGACCGACTTGAGGCGTAACGCTTCATCGGGCGCGCCGAGATTGACCAGATATGAATCGTGCGCGATCACCGGCCCGATGCCCGTTTCGACTTGATTGCGCTTGAACTTGTCGATTTCCTCTTTGCTGTATGGCTTGGACGCCCACTGCCGCGACGACTTGGTAAATATCTGGATACATTCGCAGCCGACCTGCTTGCCGCGAATCAGCGCCTCGCCGACTTCTCCGGCGATCGACATGTGCGCGCCAAGGATTGGACGACTGGGTTTGCCGGTGTTTGCCATCGTGAGAGGCCGCCTTTGCGCGCCGGTTTAGGGACGCGAGCGCATCGCGATTTTATACGAATGAACGCCCAAAGCGAGCGGCGTGAGGCTCGCGATGCTCTTGCCCGCGGCGCCCGTCGGTGGATACTTCATTACTCGTGCGAGCCGCTATCATCATAGCTCTGACGCTTGCCGCCGCGGGATGCGCTCACGTCATTTCGCTGCCGCCGCAGGTGACGGTTTCGGAAGTGGAGCCGTCGGGCCGGGCCGCAAAGCCGCCCGATTGCAACATGCCCGTGCTGCGCCACGAGCCGCTGACGGACTTTCGCAAGGTCGCAATCGTCGAGGGATTGGGAAATGTCTATGCGAACGAGGGTGACGTGCTGCCGCTGGTGCAGCGCAAAGCCTGCGAGACGGGTGCGGATGCGATCGTCATCCTGACGAGCAAGTCGCAGACCTCGGAATCCACCACCGGCTACTACATCAATTCGGTCGCGATCGTTTACGGCAAGGAAAATTCGGCCGCAGCCGGCACCGCGTACAAGATCCCTCCGATTCATTGAGAATCAGAATGAACACAGAATACTTTTCGCGTTGCCGCAGATTTCAGCGCATGATGAGTGTCTGATGGCGGCGGCGAAGCGGTCCATAAAGACGGTCGGCCTGGTCGTCAAGCGCGATCGGCCCGAAGCGATCAAAATCGCGCGCACCCTCAGCCGCTTTCTTCGCTCGAGGCACAAGACTCCAATCTCCGATTCGGAGACGGCGAAAAAGATCGACGCAGAGGCCGTCGAGCGGCATCACCTCGCCGACCGCGCCGATCTGATCGTTGTGCTCGGTGGCGACGGCACGCTGCTCGGCGTCGCACGGCTGGTGGCGTCGCAGGGGATTCCGATCCTCGGCGTAAATCTTGGCGGACTCGGCTTCCTGACCGAAGTGACTATCAAGGAGGCGCGCGCCGCGCTGGAACGCGTGCTCGAGGGCGACTACGAAGTCGATCGACGCATCATGCTCGAGGCCGTCGTCGAGCGCGCGTCCGAGCAGCTCGCGCAATCGTTTCAGGCGTTCAACGACGTGGTCGTCGGCAAGGGCCCGCTCGGCAGGATGCTCGAGCTCGACGTATTCGCCGACCACCAGCACTTCTGCTCGTATCGCGCCGACGGCTTGATTATCGCAACTCCGACCGGTTCAACCGCGTATGCGCTCTCTGCCGGCGGCCCGATCGTTTTTCCTACTCTCAACGCGATCGTGCTCGCGCCAATCTGTCCGCACACTCTGAGCAACCGTCCTGTAGTGCTGCCGGATTCGTATGAAATCGAGATTCACGTCAAGGCGCCCGATCACGACACGACTTTCACCGTCGACGGCCAGGAGTCTTCGCAGCTGGGGCCCGCCGACATAATCAAAATTCATCGCGGCCGCCACGCAGTTTCGTTGATCCGCTCTGCTCATCCGTATTTCGAAATCTGGCGCGACAAGCTCCACTGGGGATAGAAGCGAAGCGCCGCCCTAGATGCTGCTGGAACTGCACATCCGCAATTTCGCCATCATCGAGGAAGCTCATCTCGAGTTCGGCGCCGGCTTCAATGTGCTTTCCGGCGAGACCGGCGCCGGCAAAACGATCATACTGAGCGCGCTCGGATTGCTGCTGGGCTCGCGCGCCTCACCGGACATGATTCGCGCCGGCGAGAAGGAGGCAGTCGTCGAAGGACTGTTCGAGCTCGAGAGCGAGGCCGCGTTGCCCGAATTGGCGGCGCGCAAAAGCGAAGACGGCCGCCGGAATTTGCTCGTGCGCCGAGTGATTGCCGACGGAGGAGGACGCTCGCGCGTGACGATCGACGGCGAACTTGGCACCGTGCAAACCCTCGGCAAAATCGGTGCGTCGTTGGTGCAAGTCTATGGACAGCACGAACAGCATTCGCTGCTCCGCGCCGAGAGCCATCGCGAGGTTCTCGATCGTTACGCGAACCTTGACGGCGAACTCGCATCGTATCGCGACCGCTACGCTCGCGCCGAAGAAATCCAATCCCGCCTCAATGAACTGAACCGCCGCGAACGTGAGCGCGCGAACTTGCTTGAACTGGCAAGGTTCCGCGCAACCGAACTCGAGCGCGCCGGCCTCGTTGCCGGCGAAGATGAAGAACTGTCGCGCGAGCGGACCGTGCTCTCCAACGCAGGCAAGCTTGCCGCCGCCGCGCTCGACGCCGAGCAGGCGCTCTACGGCGCCGACGGCGCTGCGACCGACACGGTTGCGCGAGCCGAGTCGCGTTTG
Organism: uncultured delta proteobacterium; assembly: GCA_963805315.1. Taxonomy (GTDB): domain Bacteria; phylum Desulfobacterota; class Binatia; order Binatales; family Binataceae; genus Binatus. Next base: position 96,820 of record CAWDTQ010000009.1, on the reverse strand, counting down.
ATCGACGCGGCTGCGCTCGATCCGAAGCTCGGCGACGCACTCGAGATGATCAAGTCGGCCCGCGCGAACCTCGAGGAAGCGGCGCGCACGCTCGGCGCATACGCATCCAGAATCGAGGCGGATCCCGCGCGTCTGGAGGAAATCGACAACCGCCTTCAGGAACTGACGCGGCTCAAGCGCAAGTACGGCGGCTCAATCGACACTGCGATCGAAACGTTGGAGCGATCGCGCGCCGAAATTGGCGAGCTCGAAGGAATCGGCGAGTCGAAAGCCCAGGTCGAAGCCGCGATGACGGCGGCGCTCGACGAACTCGCTGCGCACGCAAACAAACTGTCCTCGATTCGCAAACGCGCGGCCGCCGAGCTCGGCCGCAAGATGGAAGCTGAATTGAAGACGCTTGGGATGCGCTCGCCGGGTTTCGAGCCGCTTCTCGGTGCGCTCGGCCCGGACGAAGCCGGCTTCGTGCATGGCGGCATCGCGCTCGGCCCGTTCGGTATCGACACGATCGAGTTTCATCTGTCGCCGAATGTCGGCCAGCCTGCGATGCCGCTGCTCAGAATCGCCTCGGGCGGCGAGCTCTCGCGCGTGATGCTCGCGCTCAAGCGCCTCGAGGCGCAACGCCGTGGCGTCGCCACCATGATCTTCGACGAAGTGGACGCCGGAATCGGCGGCGCGGTCGCCCAGGTTGTAGGCCGCAAGCTGAAACAGCTGTCGCGCTTCCATCAGATTCTTTGTGTCACGCACCTCGCGCAGATCGCGGCATTCGCGGACCGTCATCTAACGGTCGAGAAAGAAGAGCGGCGCGGTTCGACTCGAAGCCGCGTGGCGGTCCTGGAACCCGGCGATCGCACCGAGGAAATCGCGCGCATGCTTGGCGGCGAAGTATCCGACAAGTTTCGCCGCGCTGCCCGCGAACTGATCGATCGCGCGCGGGAATGACGCGCGCTTGACGCCGATTCTCCGCAGGCGCTAAACGGCAATCAGGCTGCCGACGGCTCATAGGAGTACCCCGCGATGGACGCGCAGAAAATTTTGTCCGCCGATTCGCACGTGATCGAACCCGCCGACGTCTGGACCTCGCGAATCGACAAGCGCTTTCTCGATCGCGCACCGCGCGTCATCAAGCGCACCGCCAACCACGAAGGCGACTTCTTCGTTGCTGAAGGACTGCGCCCGTTCCCGGTCGCGGGGTTCGCTGTCGCCGGCGTCGATCCCAAAGACTTTGCCGAAAAGATGGCGGGCGGTTACCCCGGCGTCCGTCCGAGCGCGTGGGATCCCGAGCTGCGAATCAAAGACCAGGAACGCGACGGCGTCTCGGGCGAGGTGTTGTATCCAAGCCTCGGGATGCGCCTGTTTCAGATGGAAGACGGTGATCTGCGCGCGGCGTGCTTTCGCGCATACAACGATTGGCTTGCCGACTATTGTGCGCATAACCCGCGGCGTCTGGCGGGAGTCGCGATGGTCTCGCTCGACGATCCGCTCGAAGGAGTCGAAGAGCTCCGGCGCGCGGCGAACAAGGGACTGCGCGGCGCGATGATATGGGGCGCGGCGCCGGCGGAACGTCCCTACAGCGACCCGTCATACGATCCGTTCTGGGCGGTGGCGCACGATCTCGGAACGCCGCTCAGCCTGCATATCCTGACTGAACGGCGCGGCGGCAGCGATTTTCAAAGCGTGATGAAAGGCTACCCGGCGTTGCATCACTCGGTCGAGCGATCGCTCACCGAAATTATTTTTGCCGGCGTGCTCGAACGTTTTCCCGGGCTCCGCCTGGTCTCGGTCGAAAACGATATCGGATGGATTCCGCATTTTCTCCAGCGCCTCGACCATTCGTTCGAGAAGTATCGCTATCTCGAAAAAGAGACGATCGCGAATCCGCCGAGCTTTTATTTTCGGCGGCAGGTCGCGGCGACTTTTCAGGACGATCGCGTCGGCGTGGTGACGCGGCATTTTATCGGCGTCAAGAGCCTGATGTGGGGATCGGACTTCCCGCATTCGGACTCGACCTGGCCGAATTCTCTCGCGGTAATCGCGCGCGATTTCGAAGGCGTACCCGAAGACGAGCGCCGCCTGATGACGTCCGACAACGTAGCAGCGCTCTACGGCTTCTCCTGATCGTGATCGGTGACGAAGCCGATCTGATACGCAGGGGGAGTCAGTTGGTTGACAGCGCAGACGCTATCCGATTAGCTGAAAAATCTCGCCTGCGGTGGGGCTGTAGCTCAGTTTGGGAGAGCGCCTGAATGGCATTCAGGAGGTCGCGCGTTCGATCCGCGTCAGCTCCACCAATAAAATATCTTCGAGTCGAGAATCGGTATCTTGAGCGGTCGGACCGTCATGACTTTTGGTATAGGCCGCTTCCTGCCAGCACCAGGCCGATGATGATCGCCGCTCCGCCTACGAGCGGGGGCACGCTGTGCGAGGTCGGCTCGGTCGCCTGGACTTTCAAATCGCCAAATGTCACGACGTTCTTGGTTTCGTTGGTCGTGAACTCCGGTACCGCCAGCGCCAACAATCCGAGCAGCGCGATAATCACTCCGACTATTACTATTGGCTTCATTTGCCCTATGACTCCGTGGATTCGAGCACGGCTCGCGGCTTCGTGATTGCGTAACTCGCGATCCCGATGAGCAAGATGCCGACGCCCGCGATTCCGAACGCCTGCCACAGCGGTAGCCATTCGTGCAGCAGCAGTATCGCTGCGCACACCATGCATACTCCGCCGCAGATCATCACAGCGATTACCGTTAAAGTAGCTATTGCATTGGCTAGTCGTGTCTCCAGCGCCGCGCCCACGCTGGTCTCCAACATGTGGGCCTCGGACTGCAGGATGCGCGATACGTCGTCAACAGCCCTGCCAACCAACGTCGGCCAATCCTGTGAGGTGTCCAAGGCTCCGTTGGCGGTATGCAACTGTTTTTCCATCATAGGATCAGCCGTGCATCTGGGGCGCGCGGTGCTTCAATCCCGATCGTTTGACACGTGCTTTGAGATTGCGAAACCGAGCAGCGCCGCGATCACCACCGGGCCCGCGCCCCGACTGTTGGAAATCGAACCGAACAGAAAGCCAAATGCGCCCGCTATCAACGAGGCTCCGACGGGATGGCTCTCGATGACGTGATCGGGACGCATCTCGCTTTCGACGCGCTCGACTTTCTCGTTGACCTCGGTCAAGGTGTCGCGCAGGTCCTGGCGTGCACCGTTGCGCTCAATCTGGATCGCGGAAATCTGTTCTTCCGTTGTCATTGTTTCCATTGCGATGGCGTTCGCCGCGAGCGCTTGCGCGGTCCGGGTCTTGGTCGTCGCGATTGCCGGTGACCAGGCCGACGATGAAACTGGTGGCTGCCCCGCGCAGCGCGATTCGTCCCACCAGGGTCAGAAGCGCCAGCCCGATACGGCTGTTGGCGCCTCCGCCGAAGATGAATCCGACGCCACCGGCGATAGCCAGCGCGGTCAGCGGTTCTTCGCTGATGTACTCGCCTATGTCCCGCTCCCGTCGACGCATCCGCTCAATCGCATCCGGCGAGGAGGCATCCGCTGAAGTGTCCACGGCCGCCGCGCCTCAAGAAACGCGCCGAACGATCTGCGCGGCGACGTAACCGACCGCGAACGCAGCCGCGATTGCGAGCCACGGTTCGCGACGCACAAAATCGCGCAGGTCGAAATCAACGCCCTTGTCTTTGACGAATTGCTGGGCCGCATCATAGCCATCCTTGACTGCCTGGCTGGCCTTGTCAGCCGCTTGACGGCCCTGGTCCATTGCGCTTCGGACGGTGGAATTCGCGGTATCTTCGAATGTCATCTCTCTTACCTCTGAGGTTCTCGGGTCGCCTGGTCTGGTTGTTTGTTTATTCAGTCAAGCAGTTGTCGAAAAAGTCGGCGGGCACCGAGGGAGGGGGGAGTCTCCCGGACGCCCGCCTTTTCACCCATCACCTTGCGACGAACGCCGCTCGGTTGCTGGAAGAATGATTGCTTTCGGGGCGGTCGATTTGATCATTGCCGATTTGCATCCCGGTTCATTTGCGAGCGAATCGCCGATCACGACAATGCCGGCATCTTGAGTCCGCGTATCGATCCGATCATCCCGAACGTTTGCAGAACCCAGATCAACAGGACCACGAACACGACGATGTTGAGTAAACTTTTGATCGCCCCGGCCATCGGGATGTAGGTATTGATTAGCCACATCACCAGACCGACTACGACCAGGATCACTGCGATATTGACTAGGGTCATCGGCGAAACTCCTTGACCGTTAATCCGCGCGCCTGCGAACCGTCAGATACCGCCGCGACCGACCAGCAGCCAGATCACGAGTACGACCAGCACCAGCGGTACCAATCCTCCGGTGGCGCCGTAGTTACTATAGCCATAGTAGCCACCGCCGCCGCCGAACAGCAGAACCAATATAATGATTAGTAGTAACATGACATTCTCCTTTCTCTATTCTCAGTTCGTCACGATATACTCTACCAATTCCTAGTAGGGCGACTCGTAACTAGTACGGCGACTCGTAAGTCGTCGTGGTCCGTTTCTGCACGGTTCCGTCGTCTCCATTAGTGGTCACCGTGGTTGTGCTCTGATCCGGAGACGAATATTCGAATATGGCGCCGGCTGCGCGTACGCGTACGGGGCTGGCTGCGTGTACGTGCGCTGCACGGTGCCGTTATCATACTGGGTAGTCGTCGTCGTGTTTGCACTCGCGACTGCACCGGCGCCTCCACAATCGGCGGAGTCGTAGTATCGTATTGCCTGGTCGTCGTGGTTTCCGTCACATGAGTAGTAGGCGCGCAGGCGACCAGCGAAGCCATCGCAATACCAACACCAATAGCTACTACGAAACGATTTGTATATTTCATTTATTCAGCTCCTGTTGAATGTTGTACTCTATCGTTTGTCGAAATACATCCGAATTAGGCGCAACCGAATCGAGTTGCGTTATATGAAGAACCGCAGGGCGAATACTATGACGTATTACACACATGAACGTGCTGCGGAGCACGTCCGCGGGCGAATGCGGATGGAATATCCGTAGATGTTGCGAGAGACTGGCAGAGGTTCATGAAATCAACTGCGGATGAGTCTCAACGTTCCAGAAAACGCTACTGACAAAGGAGTACAAGATGATGATAGTTCTCAAACATCGAACCGCACGCGCGGCCGGAGCTGCGGCGACTCTGATAGGCGCGATCGTTCTCGCCAGCCCGCTGTTTGCAGCGTCGAGCGAGATGCTCCCGAAGGCCTCGCAGCAGGCGATGGCGTCTCAAGAGTCAGGACCTGCCGAAATGACGGCGGTCGAATCTCGAATCAAGGATCTCCACAGAAAACTTCACATCACTGCTGCTCAAAAGTCGCAATGGGACAACCTGACCGAGGTGATGCGCGCCAACGCGCAAGCGATGATGGACCTGCAGAAGCAGCGCAGCGCGGATGCGAACTCGATGAGCGCCGTCGATGTCGTCAAATCGTATGAGTCAGTGATCGAAGCGCATGAAAAAGGAATGGAGAAATTCATTCCGCCCTTCCAGGCTCTCTACGACTCGATGTCGGACGCGCAGAAGAAGACTGCCGACTCGCTGTTCCGCAGCCGTGAACGGGCCTCGGCCGCAAAACAGACCGCGGAGAACAAGTGAAGCGGGAGGCGATCCTGCGATGGAGTCTAATTATGAAAGTCTCGCCTGAACCGAAAAAAGAACTGCGCTCCACGATGGGCAAAATCGCGACGGCTGTCGCGTTTGCTCTCGTGATTGGCAGCCTCGGAGTCTCGACAGCTAGAGCCGACGAGCACCGCGGCGATGATCGAGGGCGCCAGGGCGATCAGCATCGCGACAACGACAATCGCGGATATCGCGGACCCAGCATCGCGTACGCGCCCCAGCCCGACTACTATTACGCGCCACAGCCGGACTACTACGCGGCGCCTGAGCCGGATTACTACTATGGGTCTGGGCCAGGGTACGACGCGCCGCCGCCCCAGGGTATCAGCCTCTTCTTTGGCCTTTGAGAGCGGACCCTTCCAGTCGGTAGTGTCCTGATTCGAAAATTAGGACACTACCCATATCTTGTTGCTTTTGGTCACACTAGTAACATTAAGCAACGAGCGAAATAAACTTAGTATTACTAGTTGTGCTACTGTGAAGTAATGAAGAAGAGAAAACTGACTACAGCAGTATATATCGCAACTATGATTCTACTCGCTAGTATGTGCGTCAGCGCATGCGCCGTGTTCACATTCGATGAGCCGGCGCCTGCGACTGAGGTTTCGCGCACCACCACGACCACTCAGACCAATCCGGATCCAACTACAACCACGCAGAGGACCACGGTCACACAGACCAGCGGTTATTAACTCGAGTCCAACGGAGAACCAAAAGAAATGAATTCAATTCAGCGATTTGCTATCAGCGTTGTGAGTGTCGCGGCCTTGGCTTGCGTGGCCGGATGCGGCAGCAGCACCAAGGAAGTTGACTCCACTACTTATGTCCCGGCAGCCGCGCCGGCCCAGGTCGTCGTCCAGGCGCCGCCGGTACAGGTAGTTCCTCCGACGACGACTACGAGCACATCGGTGGACAAGTCGAGCAATTCGAGTGATTCGAGCAACGGCGGTACCGTCGACAGCTCGAGTTCGCATCACAGCGAATCTACCACCGTCACTCCGAGCAACTGATCTCGGCATCCGAGGAGAATTACTTTGGTGCAGATCGTTAGGCTGGCGTTGGCGATATTTGCGATCGGCGCACTGATGGGATTGCATCCCACCGATCTACGCGCTGAAGCAGGCACGACCGACTCATCGAACTCCGTGTCCCGCGAGCACGACAGCGTAAATGTCGCGGCGGAGCATCACTACAACTCGCCGGCTGAACGGGCGAACGACGCTCTGCTGATCACCGAGGTCAAGAGCGCGCTGGCCGACGACGGTGTCGCCGACAACTATCCCGTGGCCGTCGATTGCGACCACGGCAAGGTTTTATTGAGTGGCGTGGTCAAGTCGGCGCAGGACGCAAAGCATGCCGGCGATATCGCGGCTGCCGCACAAGGTGTCACCGGGGTCAACAATCAGCTGACGTGGCATTAGCGGATGTCAGCAAGATAAAGGGTTGAGCCACGATGTTATTGATTCTTATCATCCTGCTGATTCTGTTCGGTGGCGGCGGCGGTTACAGAGCCTATCACCACGGCGCCAGGGATCCGGGCGGCTTGTTGATGCTGGTGCTGATGATCGTGTTGGTCGTCTGGTTAGTTGGCGGTGGCCTTCACGCCTGAAGTCCGCGCGCCGTTTGCGGCTCGAGCGCCAACCGACATAATGATCACGTGGCGGCTAGAGAGCAATGACCGGAGGCCAAACGGACGAGCTCACGACGACTCCCGTCGCCGTCGAGCACGATCACGATGACAGGCTGGACAGCGGAAGTTCCGCGGCGCCGATTGTCGCGGTAATCGTCGCGACCGTCGTCCTCTATCTCGCGAAAGACATCCTGATGCCGCTGACGATGGCTGCCCTGCTGGCAGTCGTTTTCAGTCCGATTGCCAGCCGGCTCGATCGCTTCATCGGAGGTTTCTTCAGCGCTGCGGTAGTCGTGTTCGCGGCAGTCACCCTGGTGGTCGGGATTACCTATTTCGTAACGGTCGAGCTGACCTCTGTTGCGGTTCAGGTTACCGACTACACCGACAACATCGCCGCGAAGCTTACTGCCCTCAAGGGCAGTACGCCCGAGTGGCTGCAGCGGGTGCAGGACGGAGTCAAAGATGTCGAGCAACAGCTCGGCGAACTGACACCGCAACCGAAGCACTCGAAACCTGCCACAGTCGTTCAGACGCCGGCCGCGCAGCCGGAGCTCGAACAGGTCGTGAAGCCGGTTATCCCGTTGGTCTCCTTCATGTTCGAGACGCTGCTGGTAGTCGTGCTGATGTTTTTTCTGCTGTACGGCAGGATGGACTTGCGCGACCGCCTGGTGCGGCTTGCGGCGCGCGGCCGGGTTACCCTCTCGGCCGAGGCGATCGAAACTGCGGGCGCCGCCGTGGGTCACTACCTTCTGCTTTTCGCATTGACTAATTGCGGATACGGAGTTGCCGTAGGACTGGCTACCTGGATGATCGGCTTGCCCAACCCACTGCTGTGGGGAGCACTCGCAGCGCTCTTTCGTTTCGTTCCGTACGTCGGAGTTCCGATCGCCACCATCTTGCCGGCGTTTGTCGCCTTCGCCATATTTCCGGGTTGGAGCAGGTCAATCGAGGTTCTGGCCTCGTTTATCATTCTCGATCAGGTTGTTAGCTATCTGGTCGAGCCTTTTCTGATCGGGCGCGGAGTTGGCTTGTCGCCGCTGGCTCTTTTGTTCTCCGCCATGTTCTGGGCGTGGCTGTGGGGATTTCCAGGACTGCTGCTCGCAACCTCGTTAACCGCTTGCCTGAAAGTCGCCGGTGATTATATTCCGGCGCTCGGTTTCCTTACGGTGCTGTTCGGAGACGATAGCGCGCGCGAAGATTATCACGACTACTACCGAAGCCTGCTCGAACTCGATCAGTCGAGCGCGCGAAATGTCGCAGTCCGGTATTGCGACAAGCATGGTCTCGAGGAGACCTTCGATGACGTGCTGGCGCCCGCCATCGTTCTGGCCGGTGAAGAGCGATTCGAGAACCACATCAGCGAAGACAACCAGGCGCTTGTTTTCAACACGACTGCTGCGCTGGTGAAAGAGCTCGGAGACCGGTTCATCAAGGCCAGAGTCAGAAGCCGGCTTCGCATCCTGGGCGTGGTGGCGCCGGGCGAAGTTCACAATCTGGGTCTTTTGATGCTACTCGAACTGCTGCGCCGGACGGGAAGCGCCGCCAATTTTCTTGACGCGACCAAATCGCCCGCGGAAATTTGCGCATTTGTAAACCAATACGCACCCGACATGGTCTTCCTTTCGTGCAGCACGGAGCAATGCATCCCCGCTGCTATAGAACTGGTGCGGGCGCTCAAGACCGAATCACCCTACTTGACAATAGTCGGTGGCGGACCTGCCGCATCGTTGCATAGTTCGGAACTGCTCGCGGCCGGCGCCGCGCAGATCTGCGGCAGCAGAGGCGAAGTTCGTCACGCCGTGCGGCTGTACGCTCTTAGACGCTCGATCTCGCGGTCATCAGGAGTGGGCAGCAACCGCGATTTCGCTGACGTCAGGAAGGCTGCGGACGCCGCGCCGGAGGCTGCTCCGCCGGCGGTTCGTGTGAGCTCTCGCAGCTAGCTAGCTACGACGGCCTGCTTCCTCCGCATAGAGCTTGCGAATCCGGGGTTGGTGTTCGAGTTCCTAACGATGATGCACGCGCCGTCGGCATCGTCGAACCTTTCCTCCGCCACCGCGACGCGGCTGCTCGCCTGTGCATCGCCTATCTCCGAAAAGGAACCTGAATTTCAAATCCACCCAGGCAACTGGCCGACTCCCACGATTCCAAGCAGTCTCGCTGCATCACGGCAGGTCCGGCGAGATCGATGCTATCGAGTGTCTCAGGTCCTTCAGCTCGCCAACGATCGTTGATAGCTTCGCGCGATTGCGCTGATGGGCGGCCTTTTTCAACTCGGCCAAAAGGTTCAGTGTCTGCGTCTGGACGATGAGGTAATTGGCCGGCACCGTCACGTGGGCGCTCGCAATCACCCGGTCAACATCGCTCAGGTCCGTGGTGCAGTTGAGGACCGGAACCTTGATGGGCAAGCCGGCATCAATCCGATTGATAGAATCGTCCACCAAGCGCTCGCAATCGGCGATGCTGTATACGGTGCTCAACGCGCGCAGGAAGAACCCGATCTGATTCAATACCTGCTGCGTGTCGCCGCCGGTATAAGTGGCAGCCAGGCTGTTGAGCGCAAAGGCCCCGCAAGGAATCCCCCTCGGGCAACCTCTGCCTCTTGGGGGAGCAGTATGCGCCACGCCGGCTACCGATTGGTCGAAGGCAGGGCTGAAGTAGAATGACGCGGCGTCCTCGACGTTGGTGGAGATTGCGCCATTGTGGAAGAACGAATTCTTACGAGGGGCTTCGATTATCGACTGGATGTTAAAATCGCCCTGAACCGCTCCCAGATCCTGGGGGATCACGACCGGGGAAACCAACTCATTCAGCGGAAGCGAGCCGTCGGGGCCCGAAAAAGCGGCGAACGGATCGCCAAGAACGTTCAAGGCGTCCGGATTGGTATCTGTGATGAAATTTCTTCCCGCTTTGCTTAGCCGTTGACTGGCAATGCCCAGATTGAGCCAGGTAATTTCGTTATCTACCACTGTGTCTCCGATCACGCTTGGCCAAGCCGGCTCGCTTGCGCCAGAGGTCCCAACAGCACCCGCAGTGCTGGTGTAGGCGAGGAAGAGATACGGATTGTTCGGATCGGTCGGCATTACGACCCCCCATACCATATCGGTCGGGGAGCCGATCGCCGGGACGTACATCTGACTGGGCTGCCATGTCGTCGCGATATTTTCCGGGCTGACGACCAGCGCCGGCGCTAAAGCCGGCACCCCGAGATCGTCACCGATAGTATCCTGTGCCCCGCTGTTGAAGTGGCAGAGATTGCAGCTCGCCCGGCTGTCCATGAAGATCGCCTTGCCCGTCTCCGCAACAGCGTCGTTGAAGGTGATTACGCTACCCGAGTATGAGGTCTGAGTTCCGTTGCTGCCCGTGGCGTATTGGTTGGCCCCAAACTGCGTGCCGGTGCAAATCGCCGAGGGAGTTGAGTTGGAGCAGAGCGCGAGTTCGATTTGGCGGCCGAGGTACTCCTGGAATGCCGCCATCGCGTCGAGTTCCGCGGAAGTCGGGCATCGAAAATCGACGCCCGGAACCCGGTTCAGACTGCGGGTGAAATGCTTACGGACGGCGCCCAGCGCAAACGCGCGCAACGCACGGGTAAGATCCGTGGGATGCGCCGCAAAGTCGTTGATCGCAGCGATGCAGTGCGCGTTCTTCGGAGAATTGGCAACTATCGACGGATCGATCGGGGCTCCATCTCCAGCCCATCCAAGTTCAATATCCCGGGTGCCGTCGGTGGCGACGCCTCCTCCGATAGCTGCGCCCGGACAAGGTGCTGCAACTATGACGAAGCCGCCGTTGCCGACGCCCGAGGTCGTCGACGCGAAAGTGAACTGCGTCGCCGAAAGCACGCCGGAGACTGTAGTGGGCGCGAGCAGGCCGGTTACCGTTGCTGTCGTATTGAATCCATCAATCGAATTGTTTTCGAATGAGATTGTCTCTCCTTCAAAAAGCTCCATGGATTCGGTCATCGTCACGGTAGCAGTCGTACCGTCGGCCGTGATCGAGGAAATCAGCCCGGTATTCAGGCAGAGGTTCGAGGTTGTAAACGCCAACCCTCCAAGCGCCATCGAAGCCCGCAGCGGACCTTCGGGGTTGTTGACGTTCCCTGGTGGTCCGTTCGCGATGTTGAATGTCGTGAGGGTTTCAACTGTCTTCGGATTTTCAAGATTCGGATTCTTGGTCGCCAGAACCAGGTTGATGTCGTGCGCACTCATCGAGGCGAGGTCCGAGGGCGCCAGACCGTAATCGTGCTGGGGAAGGTGGCAGGTTTTGCAGGTACGACCGTTCCCGTTGAATGTTTCCGCGGTGAAAAGTTTGAATCCTTTATCGACCAGCTTTGCGTTGTTTACGTCGAACGCCCAGCCGCTTGTCGGGGTAATCGTCCCCAGAGCCAGCAAAACCAAGGCATGGAATGTGAGGATAAACCGCCACGGGTTTTGCCTTGCGACTGTTTCACGCCAGGAAGTCAGCGTCGTCTGCGTTCGCATACGCAAATTCTCCTGTACGGTCGGGACGACGGTCCCCGTATTCAAAGTTGAACGGAGCGCGACCACCGGCTGCAACTAAGGGCGAGTTTGAGCGTCACTGAGTGCTATGGACAGATATTGGCTGGCTGGCGGCCTAGGCCCTAGGCCGAGGACCCGCATCGCACCTAACCGCCAGCGTAGCGTATGGCGGTCAGGTGCGACGCAATCTTTCATAGTCCGCAGAAGAGGGCCAGTTGAATGCAGGACGACGGGCTCGAGGTGTCGAAGCAGTTGTTGGTCCAAACATTCTTGCCATTGGCGCATGCGGCATTGTCGTCCAGCATGTCGGTGCCCGAATTGCCTGTGGCGAGATTGAAGATCACGGAGTCTCCCTTGCTACCCTTGGCGACCTCTATTCCATTGAGCGCGTTGGTATCTATTCCTCCACTCACCCCGTCGAGCCCGAAATCGGCGACCTTGTCGTTGCTCGAGGGATCGATGAATACGCCATCGCCAGAGTTGTTGGAGATGCCGTAGGAGCCGCCGAAACCGCCAGCCACCGCGTTCTTGCTGGAGTTCTTGAACGTCACGCCGTTGCCGCCGTTGCCGGCGATCTCAACGCCAGTCAGTGAGTTCTTGTTGGAGTTCTTGAGGTTCACGCCGTCGCCGACGTTGCTGTCGGCAGAGAACCCACTGAACAAGTTACGGTTGGAACCAGTCGCCGTGATGCCATTGGCTCCGCAGCCGGACGCATCGAAGTCCTCGAACGTGTTCTGGTTGGAGTTCTTCAGTATGATGCACGAGCCGGTGGCGCCGTCCGCATCGAAGTCGTCGACCACGGTTTTGTTGACCGAGTTCAGGAAAATGCTGGCGGTTCCGTTGTCGTTGATGCAATTGGCGTTGATGTTAGCTGAGCCGGCATCGTCCTCGACCCCGATATCCCAACCATCGATACCATCGTCGCAGAGGTTGCCATCCACGTCGATATTCTGAACAGTCGCGCGCACAGCGCCGGAGAGGATCCGGACCCCCACCCCGCTGCCCGCACCATCGGCGGAAAAGCCGGCGCCATCAAGCACCGCGTCAGAGTGCTTGATGTCGATGCAGTCGCCCTTGCTGGTCAGCCCGTCGGATGCACTTATGTCGTTGACGAGCACGTGCGTGTTGGCGTCCGTAATGGTGCAGCCGCATTGGGTGATTTCCGCGGGACACGACACCACTCCCGCTTGCGCCGCCGGAACGATCAGGACCAGCAGGCCGACCGCAGCCGAGGTCACAGCGGAACATACGCCGACAAGATTCAGACGATTACGATTCGACATTTCCAGACTCCTCCTCCCTGATGTGCGAAACCTCTTAAAAACCCTGGTGCGCCGAAGCGCTCCCCCCTGGATACGAGACGAAAAGGTATGCGACAGCGCAGTAGGTGTCAATAATGCGCGCCCGTCCTGCTGATAATCATGCAAAGCTCCAGACGCGGGCCGATAGCAGTCTAACTCCGCATAAAGGGCAGCGTTGCTTCTGCTACGGCTTGCTTTCGAGACTCGGATCGCGGACCAGTATTTCTTGCGCGTAGAGCTTGCGAATCTGATCAGCCGGCATCTTGAGTAGCTCGCGCAGAACCTGCTCGTTGTCCTCGCCGAGTCGCGCAGAACGCACTTCGGTCCTGTCCGGCCATGCGGAAAACTTCACCGGTACGCCCGGAATCGCGACCGTGCCGAGCAAAGGATCCTCGACCCAGCGGACTGTCTTGCGCTCGTTGTGATGGGGATGCTTTATGGCCTCATTGACTGTCAGCACGGGCGCGCACGGCACGCGTTCGGCGTCGAGCGCCGCGATCGCGTCGTCGCGAGTCGCAAATGTCGACAGCCACTTCTCGATGACGTCCCTCAACTGTTCCTTGTTGTCGCGCCGCCCGCGGGCGTCTTTGAAGCGCGGGTCGGCCGCCAGCTCAGGCATCTTCATCGCCCGCACGAACTGCGGCCATTGATGCGGCGTCGAAGTGATCTGAACGTATTGATCGCCGCGGAAATGAAAAATGCCGGTGGTGCCGCCGTCGGGATGCAATGAACCGCTGCGCGTCGGATGAAACTTGTCGCCGCGCAACGACACGATCGGCACCGTCTTCTCGTGCATGTGGAAGTAGGTATCGAGCAGCGACGCGTCGAGGTACTGGCCCTCGCCCGTGCGCTCGCGATGCAGCAGCGCGAAGCCGATGGCCATCGCGGCCGCGACGCCCGTGGAAATGTCCCCGATTGCCATCGTCGTCAGCGCCGGCGGGCCATCGACTTGCCCGATTCCGTCAGTGACGCCGGCATAGGCCTGGCCGATATAGTCGTAGCCGGCCTTGTGCGAGAGCGGTCCGGTCTGCCCCGCCATCGAGATCGAACACATGATGATCTTCGGATTGACCGGCTTGATGTCCTTGTAGGCAAATCCTAGCCGGTCGATCACCCGCGGCGCGAAGTTCTCAACTACGACATCGACCTGCGGAATCATCGACATCACGATCTCTCTCGCACCCGGTTTCTTGAGGTCGATCGCAAAGCTCAGCTTCGTGTGGTTGTGCTGCAGGTAGGAAGTGCTGATGCTCGAGTTCTTCGATTCGGGCGCCAGCGGCTTGAGCCCGTCGGCGCGCATACGGTCGCCATATGGCGCCAGTTCAAGCTTGATCACCTCGGCGCCCATCTCGGCAAGCAGGCGCGTGCAGGTCGGCCCGGCGACGAACTGCGTGAAATCGAGGACCCGGTAGCCTTCCAGCATTTGCGGTTTGTTCGGCATTACTCGGTCACCTCCCGGAGGGCGAGCGGTGGGGGATTATATCGAAGTAGAACTGACTTGCGTAGCTTGACGGCGTCTCTGAAGTGCGCTGCGGTGGACAGTGGAAAAGCCTTGCCCTGAAATATCGTTCGGTCTACCGTTTATGTAGACAGTTGCTTTCGCCAACACAACTGAAACGCGACTTCGCCGCTTAGGAGAAAGAGATGAAACCAGGACTTCGCATCGCGCTTGCTGCAACTTGCCTTCTTCTCGTCAGCGTTTGGTCATTGCCGGCGCACGCCGAGGGCTCCGCCACGGTTAAGACGGGCTATCTCACCTGTCATGAAGCTTCGGGATGGGGGTTTGTGTTCGGATCTTCGCGCGAATTAAAATGCTCATACTCGTCGAACGGGGGAAGAGTCGAATACTATAGCGGAAGCATCTCGAAGTTCGGCGCCGATATCGGCTACCTCAAATCAGCAGTGATCTTGTGGGCAGTCGCCGCCCCGACCACGGATCTCAAGCCCGGAGCGTTGGCCGGCCACTACGCCGGGGCGAGCGCGAGCCTCACGCTTGGTGTCGGTGCCGGCGCGAACGTGCTGGTTGGCGGCTTCGATAAGTCGATTGCACTTCAACCTGTTTCCGTAGAAGGGCAGAACGGACTGAACGTCGCGGCCGGCGTCGGGGAGATCACCCTCAAGTACCGCGGCGAGAAAGCGCCGGAATAAAGCAGCCGCTCGCGCAACGCTTTACCATCCGCAGCTTTTCAGCCATGCGACGGCGCTGGTGAGATCGAATGCATTTGCGAGGTCCATCAGGTCAACGATCTTGCTGACGTCGTCCAGGGGAAACGACTTGCCGGGTGGGAAGACGGGTTCAACGCGGCAATAGCGATCGCCGAGCAGTTGCCGGCATTCGAAATCGGACACCCCGACGCTGCCGTCCATCATCACGTTGAGAATCGGCTTGATCCACTGCGCGTCGCCCCAATCGTGGTCATTCCCCGCGATATATTGCAGCGAGGCGCCCGTTCCTACAGACAACAGTTTGATGCCGTCCACAGTGGCGCGCTCGCCCGCCGGATTGCGCACGTCCAGCGCCTGTGCGACGGCAGCCATGCTGGGATTGTTGGCAATCACGCCTCCATCGATGAAAACGCCGTAGGACGGAAAGTAGGTCGGCGCCGCGCTCGTGGACATCGCGACGTCGACTACCAGCGAGCCGCCGTCGCTGTCGGCGCCCGGAAAATTGTGAAAAAACTTCGGATTCCATGTACGCGAGAGCGGATCGGGCGCCTGGTTGTCCAGGCTGAACGAAGCGATCAGAACGCGCGGCTTTAGATCGCTCAGTTTCAGGGCGCCGAAGGTCTCCAGCAGGATTTGCTTGAGATTTACGTTGTCGTACTTCGAGCCGCTGAGCCCGCCCAGTTCGTATACATCGCGCGCCCACGAGGAATCGAAGATCAGCTTTCCATTGGTGACGTAGAGGTCGCGCATCTGCGCGGGCGTGAGACCTGCAGCCAGGCCGAGCGCCAGGATTCCGCCGGTCGAGGTGCCGGCGAACATCGTGATCGTGCCCGGCCGGTCCTGCAACAACGATGGATACTCCGCCAGGAGTCGATTGAGCAGGACCGCGGACAGCACTCCGCGGATTCCACCACCGTCGACGGACAATATTCGGAAGTTGGGCACGCGTCGTCGCCTCCTTTTCCCAAGTGTCTGGATAGGCAAGTTGCAAGACTAACCATAATCGTTGTCGGATTATCAAGCAAAAAGTAGTTGCAGTCTGTCGCCTTCGTTTCAGAGGTTCCCTTGAACGGGCAATGCCAACAGTTTGTTTACTTTGTGCCATGCGGCACAGGTTCAGCGCGAACCCGAGCCCGGACTGGTTTTCCGGGCGACTGCGATGCTGTTACTAATGATGCCGGAACGGTTTGAAATCGTGGCAACGGAAAACAGGAATATGAAGAGCCTTGACGAGGCGGAGGTCGACGCCGGGAGCGGCGCGGGTGCGTCCGCGGAAGTCCTGGCGGTGTTGCGGCGGTTCTGGGGGTTCGAGAGTTTGCGGCCGCTGCAGCTGGAAGCTATCCAGGCCGGACTCGAGCGGCGCGATTCCCTGGTCGTGATGCCGACCGGAGGCGGGAAGTCGCTATGCTACCAGGTGCCGCCTGCGGTCGCCCGACGCACCGACATCGTGGTGTCGCCTCTGATCGCGCTGATGAAGGATCAGGTCGATGCATTGCGCGCGTCGGGCTATCCGGCGGCGGCGCTGCATAGCGGAATCGAGCAGGCGGAGATTCGTCGAGTCGAGCGCGAGATCGCCGCCGGCCGGCATCATCTTATATTCGTCGCGCCGGAGCGGTTGCTCACGCCTCGGTTCCTGGAGCTGGCGGCGCGCCTCAAGGTTTCCAGCTTCGCGATCGACGAAGCGCACTGCATCAGCCAGTGGGGGCACGATTTCCGGCCCGAGTATCGGATGCTTGCGGAACTGAAGACGCGCTTTCCGGGCGCGAGCGTTCACGCATACACCGCAACCGCGACCGAACGCGTGCGCCGCGACATCGTCGAGCAACTCGGGCTCAAAGACGCTGCGGTGCTGGTGGGATCGTTCGATCGCGCCCAACCTTCTTTATCGCGTGCGTCCGAAACTGGACGTGAACGCGCAAATCGCGGATACGATCAGGCGGCACCAAGGTGAGGCCGCGATTGTTTACAGCATCAGCCGAAACGACACCGAGCGAATCGCCGCGTACCTTTCGGCGCAAGGACTCCGCGCCGCGGCGTATCATGCCGGGATGGAAGCGGACGAGCGTCGGCGCACGCAGGACCGCTTCGCCGCCGAGGAAATCGACGTGGTGGTGGCGACGGTTGCGTTCGGCATGGGAATCGACCGCAGCGACATCCGATGCGTCATCCACGCGTCGATCCCCAAATCGATCGAGGCCTACCAGCAGGAGACGGGCCGCTCTGGCCGTGACGGCTTGCCGGCGGAATGCGTGCTCTTCTACTCGGCGGCCGACGTGATTCGCTGGCAGAACCTCATCGAGCGCAGCGCGGGAGAGAAGGCGGCTCCTCCCGAAGTGGCGAAGAGCGGCAGACTGCTGCTCGAAGAAATGCGCCGCTTCGCCACGGTCGTTCGATGCCGTCATGCCGCGCTGTCGGCATACTTCGGCGAGACTTACCAGGGACCAAACTGTGGCGCCTGCGACTATTGCCTTGGCGAGGTGGAAGGCGTTGCCGATTCCACGGTGCTCGCGCAGAAGGTGCTGTCGTGCGTGGCGCGCGTCGAGCAACGCTTCGGCGTCGAGCACGTGGTGGACGTGCTGAGCGGCGCGAGCAGCGAAAGGATGCGTCGATGGGGCCACGAGAAGCTTTCCACCTATGGCCTGCTGAAGGATCTGCCGCGCAAGACCTTGACCAACCTCGTCTATCAGCTGGTCGATGCGGGATTGTTGGAGCGCACGCCCGGCGACCGCCCCGCCCTGAAGCTGAACGCGATGTCCTGGGAAGTGATGCGCGGAGGCCGCGCGGTCACTCTGCTGCAGGCAAACGAGTCCAAAACCAGAAGGACGCGAATCGAAGAAGCCTCGTGGCGCGATGTTGACGAGGGTCTGTTCGAGAGTCTGCGCAAACTGCGTCGCGAAATAGCCGCGGAGCGCGGAGTACCTCCGTTCGTCATCCTTCATGACGCCACGCTGCGGGAACTCGCCAGCATCAAGCCTGTGACTATGGAAGCGATTCGCCACATTCGAGGGATGGGCGAGAGAAAACTTGCCGACTTCGGCGCACGCCTGGTCGAGTGCATCAAGGCTCACCAGTAAGAAGGGGCGGCGCGGGATAGCTCTCTTGCGGAAGAGCAACAAACGGCGGACCTGCTCGCGAGTCGCCAGGCAATTCAGGACATCTGTCAGATTCCCGCTTCCGGACCGTAGAACTGAACGTCTTCGCGGTATCCGCCCTGACCTTCGCCCAGCTGCCGGTAATCCTCGACGAGTTCGATCGAGCGCACCCACTTCACCATCTTGAAGCCCAACTGCGTCTCGACCCGCAAACGGCAGGGAGCTCCGTGCGCGACTTGCAGCGGCGCGTCGTTCATCTCATAAGCCAGAATCGTTTGCGGGTGAGACGCCAGCTCGAGGTCGATCACTTCGTAGTACGCCACCCCCGGCTCGGGCTCCTGCCAGGAACGGAACACGAGGTAGTGCGCGTTCACGAGCGGCCGGCAGCGCGCCAGGATGTCGGTCATCGCGACTCCCGTCCATTGCGCGACGCCCGACCATCCTTGAATACAATGGTGCAGCGTGATCTGGGTGTGCGGGCGCATCGCGCGAAGATCCTTGAGACTGAGCTGGAGCGGATTTTCAACCAAGCCGCCGATTTCGAGCCGCCAGCTCTCGAAGTTCGCGCGCGTCATCTGCTGATATTCGGCGCCCTCTGGCGGCCGGCCGTTGACTATGAAGTATGCAGATATTGCCGACTTTGGGTACGCCTGACGCGAAACAACATGATGCAGCAGACTGTGCCGGACCGGTTCGATCGCGATCCCCAGGACGCGCTGCACGAACTTTGGATCGCGCAGCGACACCTGGGTTGCCCACACATGAAGGATCGCAACGACGACGAGTCCGCCCATCCCGATCGCGACCGAGAGACCTTCCAGCGCATGCCGCCCGTGGACGATGTAACTCATGTTGGCGGGGAAGTCCTCGATCGCGACCAGCGTGACGTGCACCACGGTAAAGAGACAAATCGCAACGAGCCCGAGAAAATGGATGCTGCGCGCGGATTGGCGGCCGCCCATCATCCGCACATATCCGGGGAAGCGTGCAGCAACGGCAGGCGACATCGCCGCACCCGTTGCGATCATCATCGGCGCGATCACAAAAACAATTCCGGCGTAAGCGAGTTGCTGAACGGGATTGTACGGATGCCCCGGCGGCGGGAGATGGAAATGCGCATACGTCCACGCAGTCTGAATCGCAGCAGGGACGATGCTCCATGATGTCGGGATGAGCCGGCGCCATCCGCCGATCGCGAACAGCAGGAACACGTAAATCGCGCCGTTGAGCACCCAGAAGATGATCGAAAAGAAATGCCAATGGCGGCCCATCCCGAGATTCATATGACCCGGCAGCGCCAGCCACGACGAGAACGGTTCTTGCTCGTCCGATGCGGTCCACAGCCGATCCGCAGGCATCACCTTGCGCGTGAACTTGAGCCATTCACTGCCGACGCGGCAGCTGTCGTTCCAGTAGAGCTTGGGATGCGCGCTCAGGATCTCCAGCCCGCTTCGTATGAGCAGGCTGATGAAGAGCAGGTTGATGAAGTGGCTGATACCTACCCAATTGAAGAAGCCGAATGCCTGCGCGAAGAATCTCATGGCGCTCGCGTCCTTTGTAGCTCGCGAACAAAACCGACGAAGCTCGAGGGCGATGAAACGCCCTGTTTGGTTATCTTAGTAACGATGGTCCGCGATTCAAAGGTAGGTCGGCCGGACTAGCGTTGATATCGAAGGGAAACGATGATGAAGAAACAGATAGGAACTGCGGCGGCGTTGATTGGTCTCGCATTTCTGCTCGGCACCGCAGTCGTCGGATGCGAAAAGGAAACCACTACTACGACTGTCCCCGTCGCCGGCGCACCGGGACCGCAAGGAGAAACTGGCGCGACTCGCGCAGCCGCCCCCGCTCCGGCTCCGGCGCAGGCCTCCGAGAAAACCTCCGAGTCATCGACTACGACGAGCGACAACGGCCCGGGCGGCAATACTACGACCACCGACAAGACCTCAACTTCGAAGACAAACTAACCGCATCGGAACAATCGGGAGCGGCCCGGTCTCCGGCCGCACCACCCAATCCCGCCGGCCTGTTCGAGCAACTAATCTGTTGTCCGCGATGCCCGTTTGCGCGCGATGCGGCCGGCGTTGTAATGGATCAACTACATTTGCCCCACGGATTTGCTCAATAAGGAGACTCACATGGCTGCTGGATACACAATGACCATCGACGGCAAGTCGGTGAAGGGATCGAAATCCACTGGCGTCATCAATCCCGCCACTGGAAAAATTTTCGCCGAGGTTCCGGATTGCACCAAGGCTGAACTCGATCAGGCGATGAACGCGGCGCAAAAGGCGTTCCCCGCCTGGAGCAAAGACATCAACGCGCGCCGCAAGGTCCTCCAGGATTGCGCGGCTGCGCTACAGCAGCCGCCGGAAGGTCTCGCGCGGACGCTGACTCAAGAGCAAGGCAAGCCGCTGGACAAGGCCGCGCAGGAAATCATGCTCACCTCAATGTGGTGCGCAGTCACCGCCATGCTCGAGTTGCCCTCAGAAGTGCTGATGGACACGCCGGACAGCAAAATCGAAATCAAGCGCAAACCGCTCGGCGTCGTCGCCGCGATCACCCCTTGGAACTATCCGATCATGCTCGGGATGTGGAAGATTGCGCCGGCGCTGCTCGCGGGCAACACGATCGTGCTGAAGCCCTCGCCGTACACGCCGATCACGACGCTGATGCTTGGCGAGATTCTGCGCGACCTCGTTCCGCCCGGAGTCTTGAACGTGATCTCGGGCGGCGATGAGCTCGGTTCATGGATGACCAGCCATCCTATCCCGCGAAAGATTTCATTCACCGGCTCGGTCGCGACCGGCAAGCGAGTCGCCGCCGCGGCCGCGCCCGATTTGAAGCGCGTTACGCTCGAGCTCGGTGGCAACGACGCCGCGATCATCCTGGCAGACGTGGATCCCGCGGTCGTCGCGCCGAAGATTTTCTGGGGTGCGTTCGAGAACTCGGGACAGATCTGCAGCGCGATCAAGCGCGTGTACGTGCCGGAGCAGATGTACAACGCGTTGGTCGACAACCTCGGCGAGATCGCGAAGGGCGTCAAGGTGGGCGACGGGCTCGAGGCCGGCACCCAGCTCGGTCCAATCAACAACAAAATGCAATTCGAGCGCGTGACCGAGCTGGTCGAGGACGCCAAGAAGCACGGCGCCAAGATTGTCACCGGCGGCGCGCGCGTCGGCAAGGAAGGCTACTTCTTCGCGCCGACGATCGTCGGAAATATTTCCGATGGTGTGCGGCTGGTCGATGAAGAACAGTTCGGCCCCGCGCTTCCAATCATTCCTTACAAGGATGTTGATGACGCGGTGCGCCGCGCGAATGGGACTCACTACGGACTGAGCGGTTCGGTATGGTCCAACGACTCCAAGCGCGGCGCCGAGGTGGCGTCGCAACTCGAGTGCGGGTCGGCGTGGGTCAATCAGCATCTCGCGATCGCGCCGAATCTGCCGTTCGGCGGAGCTAAATGGTCGGGCATTGGCGTGGAGAACGGCACTTGGGGACTGATGGGCTTCACAGAAATCCAGGTGGTCAACTCCGTAAAGCTGTCGTAATTTGTTTGGAGCGCCGCCTCCGCGGTATCGTGAAATTCGAGCGATACCCGGAGGCGGCTTTTTTCTGAAATGGGACGTTACGACGACTACAAGCGGCGAGTGCTGCAAATCAGCCAGCGGCTGTCCGTCGAAGGCTACTTCGGATCCAAATCGGGCAGCGCGGGCAACGTCTCGATGCTCGTCGAAGGCGAGAACGCCGTGGTCGTGACGCCGACCCGCCTGCAGTACGACGTGATGACGGTCGAGGACATTTGCGTCGTGGACTTCGACCTCGCGCCGATCGAGGGCAAGCGCAAGCCGTCGATCGAAACTCCGATGCACGTCGCGGCATACAAAGTGCGCGCCGACGTCAGCGCCGTTATTCATACTCATCAGACGTTCGCGAGCGCGCTCAGCATCCTGAACCTGCCTATCCCGCCGCTGTTCGACGAAGTAACGCTGGCGATTGGCAATACTATCGACGTGGTGCCGTATGCCCTGTCGGGAACGCGTGAACTGCACGACAGCGTCGCGCGCAAGCTCGCCAATCGATGCCATTGCTACATTCTTCAGAACCACGGCACGCTATGCGTCGGCACCGACCTCGACCGGACGTTCACTTTCGTCGAGCTGCTCGAAAAATCCGCGCACATATATATGGACGCCCTTTCCACCGGCAAGCCGGTGACCGTGCTTCCTGAAAAAACCGTCGCGCAGCTTCACGCGGCGGTGATCGCGCGGCAGGATCGCGAAATCGCGCGCAAGGAAGAACGGCGCATTGCGAGGATGCAAGCTGCTCGGGGACAGGAGCCGGGTCACTGATGAGCGCGCCGGTGGTGACGCTCGGCGCGCACGTCCTCGACATCCTCGGTCGTTACGTAACGCACATCCCCGAGGGTCAAGGCAGCATCCTGCTCGAGGAGATTCGCCTTGCGCCGGCAGGATCCGCGGCGGGCACCGCTGTTGGCCTCGCGAAATTGGGACTCACGGTCTCGACTGTGGGCGCCGTTGGCGACGACGCTCTCGGCGATGTACTAATCCGCGCGCTGAACAGCTTCGGCGTCGATACCAGCCACGTCATTCGCAAGTCCGGCGTTCAAACCTCGGCCAGCATTCTGCCGATTCGACCAAACGGAGACCGGCCCGCGCTTCATGCAATCGGCGCCAACGCCGTCTATTCGATCGACGACGTTCCCTGGCCGTTGGTCGAGAGCGCGTCGCATCTGCATCTCGGCGGCAACGATTCCATGCGCGGACTCGGCCGCGACGGGGCCGCGCAGATCCTGCGGCGCGCGCGCGACGGCGGCGCGACCACCAGCATGGACATCCTGAGCGAAGGCTCGCCGAAACTGCTCGCCATCCTGAAGCCGTGTTTGCCGTTTGTCGATTGGTTCATGCCCAACGCCGATCAAGCGTGCAAGCTGACGGAGACCAACACTCCCGAACAGGCCGCCGTTCAGCTGCTGCTGCTGGGAGTCGGGGGAGTCGTGCTTACGATGGGTGGTGACGGCAGCTTGCTGACCACTGCGCGCGGACGGGTGCATCTGGCCGCGCACGATATCGCCGTGGTCGACACGTCGGGATGCGGCGACGCGTATTGCGCCGGCTTCATCCGCGCGCTGAAGCTGGGATGGCCGCCGGCGGAATGCATGAAGCTTGGCAATGCAGCCGCAGCGTTGGTGGCGCAAGGCCTGGGCTCCGACGCCGGCATCCGCGATTTGGACGCACACGGTCCGCTTCATGCGCGAAACTCCGTTGCGTTCCGGCTAAGCGTCTCGCACTCTCAAAAGACTCGCGGTCTCTGAGACTAGTATGGGTTACTGACTGCTGGAGTGGCTGCTCCGCTGGGATACGGCGGGCCATTCGCGAGTACCTTCGCGAGCGCCTTATCATGACCGTATATGTCGTCGAAGAATCTTACTTCGCCGTCCGGTTCTACTACTGCAGTGCTATAGAGAATCAACACTGGAATAGGTTTGGCTAGATTCACTTGAACAGTGTCGTCGCCGTTCATAGTGGCGAGAATTTTTTCCATCGTCCATTCGGGCTTGTCGCGCAATACCCACGCCGCCAAGTCTGCCGGCTTCTCGACCCGGATGCATCCGTGACTGAAGTCGCGCCGGGCCTTCGCGAATAGCTCCTGCTCCGGCGTGCTGTGCAGGTACACATTGTACTCATTGGGGAAGATGAACTTGACCAGGCCCAGCGCATTCTTGGGCCCGGGTTTCTGCCGAACCCGGTACTCGCCGGATCGAAGTCCGCTGATGACGTCGTCCGACGCCGGCGACGACGGGACCACGTCGCCGCTTCCGTCCACTACTTCGAAGTCATGATCCGCGAGGTAGTCAGGGTCGCGGCGCGTTTTCGGAATTAGCTCGTTGCGCAGGATCGACGTCGGAACCAGCCAATACGGGCGGAAAATTACATACTTCATTTGGTTGGCGAACACCGGCGTCTGCGTACGCATCGCCTTGCCGACGATTACTGCCATCGTCAGATATTTGGCCGGCTGACGGCGCATCGTGCGCAATCGAAACTCCGGGATATTGACGACGATTGGCGGCTCGGGGAAGTCGGGAGGAATCCAGCGATAGCGCTCGAGCGTGAGATCGAGCTGCTGCACGCGGGTTTTCAGCGGCACGTTCATCTGCGTCACCGTGCCCTTGCCCAACACGCCGTCGATATCGAGGCCATGGCGGCGCTGGAAGTGTTTCACCGCGGCGACGACAGCGCCGTTGTAAGCGGTCGAGTCGGCGGGCACGTCGGCGTTGGCCGGCAAGTCGCCGAGCTGACGCAATCTGGCTACTAACTGCGGCATCGCCGCAAAGGAATTTCCCGGGTGCACGCCCTTTTGTGGCACCGGTATGAGCGGAGCATCAGGCGCGCTCGCCATCTTCGAGTAGGTCAGCAGCGCATCTTCGGCGCGCCGGTAACCGTCATAAGGAGGTTCGACCTTCGCGAGGACGGCGGGAATGTCCGACGCGGGAAGCACCTGCGTCCTTAGCTCGTCTGCCAGGTCATACTTTTTGGGGCCGACGGTCAGGCCGAACTTGAAGTGTTGAGGGTTGACCCGTCCGATGTGCAGGTCGGAGATGTAGCGCATCGCGGAGACGGTAAGCGCGAGATCGATGTGTGCGAGGTCGGTGTCGGACGGTTTCGGCGCCGTTGGTTGGAGCTTGGCGAGCCGCGCGTCCCAGCGAGACGCGTCGTAGTCGTCGGGGTTGAGACCCTTCGACGCGGCCTGCTGAAAGAGCAAGATCATCGCGACAGCTTGAGGGCTGGCCTTGCCGTTCTGAATCCACGCCGGCGAATTCCCGCCGGCGTCGTAGAATTTTTTCACGTCGGCGCGATAGTCGGTGAAATCAGGCCAGCGCAAGTCCGGCAGTTTTCCGGATGCAATCAGAGCGCCGAGATCGCCGGGGCCTTGAGGGGCGGCGGCTGAGGCAGCGTTCGTGGTTGGAGTCGATGCGGAAGAACCGGCGGCGAAGGTCGCGCCGCTGCAGCACAGCGTCGCGATCAATGCCGCCAGCGCGGATTTGCGTATTTTCATCGTTTGCCGTTCGCCTCGCGGTGACAATGTTACATAGGTTGCGCGCGGGTTCGCCGCAAGAGCAGCGCCGCGAGTGAATACTGAAAAAGCGAATTTGCGACAATCCGCGGGCTTCCGTAACCTAAAGGACGGGCTTCGTCTTGATCGATGCTATGATCCGGGTCTTCTGGAAAAGTTAGAAATGCCGAGTATCGCCACGTGGATTCGCCAATGCGACGAACATTGGTTCACGCTCATATTCAGCCGTTATCCGCATCTGAAGGTGCATAATGCGCGAACGCATCCGGTCGATCTGGCGCAGATGGATGCGCTGATGCTGACGGGAGGCGGTGACATTTCGGCCGGCTTTCTGCGCCAGCAGGTCGCGGAGCTGTCGTTGATTGTCGACACCGACCTCGAGCGTGATGCGTGGGAGTTCAAAGCAGCCCACGAGATGCTCGCTTCAGGAAAGGCTATCCTGGCCATATGCCGCGGCTTGCAGGTGCTGAATGTCGCGATAGGCGGGACCTTGCATATCGATATTCCCGGTCATGACAATGCGGAGACGGCAAACGTACAGCCGCTCAGGCATAGCTCGTCGGCGATACATCGATTCGCTGCGGTTAACAGCTCGCATCATCAGGCGCTGGAGAGGTTGGCCGACGGAATGGAAGTCGAGGCCTGGTCCGCGAACGATGGGATAGTCGAACAAACGCGACTACGCTCGCACCCATACGTAGTCGGGGTGCAATATCATCCCGAACGAGATCCACTTTACCTTCCGTTGTTCGCCGAGTTCTTCGATCGCGTCCGCGACGGCGGATAGCTATGCGCGTTGTGCTTTGAAAGGTGCCGGATGCTTACGGTTCGGGTCGGTTGTAACATTCATTTCGAATGCGAATCGTCGGCCACCGTTATTCTGCTGGTTAATCCGCGATTCGATCGGGACCGTCCTATACGGCAGGAAAAACTCGACTTCGGGAACGCTACCAGGTCCGAATCTTTTGCCGACGCAGACGGTAATGTTGCTTACCGGGTAATCCTTGCACCCGGACTGAACGAGATTAAGCACGACGCGATGGTGGAGGTGTCCACCGCCTCAGACAAGTCCGAGCAATTCGGCAACGCGCCGTCGGTGGCAACACTCGAGCCGGCTCTTTTGCGTTACCTTCTACCGAGCAGGTATTGCGATTCAGACAAGCTATTCGCATTCGCCAGAGAAAAGTTTGGACACATATATGACGCGGGCGAGCGTGTGCAGGCCATCTCAGACTGGGTCCATAACAATATCGAGTATCGCTTCGGCTCGGGGAGACCGGACATTACAGCAGCGCAAATCATCGAACGCGGCTATGGTGTGTGCCGCGACTTCGCTCATTGCACGATTGCGCTGTGCCGGGCGATCAACCTACCGGCGCGCTACGTCACTGGTCATCTGCCGGACATAGGACATGTGGATCCGGGGTCGCCGATGGATTTCCACGCTTACAGCGAAGTGTATCTAGGTGACCAGTGGCATGTCTTTGATGCGCGCTACAACGAACCCAGGATAGGTCGAATAAAGATCGCGCACGGGCTGGACGCGGTCGAGTGCGCGTTTGCGAGTGTCTATGGAGCGGCAAGTATGACCAGGTTCGAGGTATGGGCTTACCAGGTAGATCCTGACGAGGTGTCAGTGGGCGATCCGATTGATCTGTCGAAGCGATTGGACGGAGTTGAGGAGATCAAGACCTGCTAGCCTCTCCTGGACATGGCGAAGTTAAGATGAGAGAGCTATCCTGACTCGCGAGACTTACCTCTAACTCATAAGCCATTTGGCGGCCGCCGCCAGAGCTCGTGTAAACGCCGGACACTGGCGGTAAGTCGTTGTAGTCCCTGCCGACCGCAAGGCGTATGTGGCGAATCATGGTGCGGGTCCTATGAGTAGGATCGAAGCCGGTCCATCCGGTGCCGGGCAGAAGCGCCTCTAACCATGCGTGGCTGGCGAGTTCCGGCGGCGGAGAATTTGCCTTGCGATGAGGGTCGGGGGCCAGGTACCCGGAGACATAGCGGGCAGGAATTCCCGCCAGCCGCAGCAGACCTATGCTGAGGTGCGCGAAGTCCTGACATACACCGCCGCCGGTGGTGAGTATGTCGTCGACGGTGGAGTGTACGTTGGTAGTGTCGCTGTCATAGCCGAATTGATTGCG
Organism: uncultured delta proteobacterium; assembly: GCA_963805315.1. Classification (GTDB taxonomy): domain Bacteria; phylum Desulfobacterota; class Binatia; order Binatales; family Binataceae; genus Binatus. The sequence continues at coordinate 69,230 of CAWDTQ010000009.1, read as the reverse complement.
TACATAGAGGATCATGCGGTCGGTGTATGCCGTGATGTCCTCGGACCACTGCGGCCGCACCGACCAGAAAAATCTTCGCAGCCGATCGCTGAACGGTATGTAGCGACTCGGACTCAGAAATTCGCCGTACGCCTTCAGCCGGGCGGAATCGTCGGCCAGGTAGTCGCGAAAAGTGATCCGAGTCGATGGTTGCGCCGGCAGCGCGACCCTTTCAACGACTGAATCCGACGTGATTACCAGCTCGATGTGAGGCGGCTGTATGTCGATCGAATGCGTCAGGTTGCCGAAAGAGTCCCGATACTCCGAGATCTCGGCCGCCGGCGTTACGTCGAGCTTGAATGCGACGCGCCGCTGATCAGGTGCGTCGATCGGAGTGAGGCGAACTTCGTTGTGCGAATGAGAGGCCGGCTGTTCGTAAACGTATCGGGTGACGTGTTTGACGCGGAATCGCATACGACCGAAGTCATCATAAACTATAGCTGTGGTTCGGCACCGTGGGCAACGCGGTTTCGGCGCGGCGCTTTCGCGCAACGGGCTCATCATGCTTTAGATAGAAATATGACTCCGAACAGTCTCCTGATCGCCAACCGCGGCGAGATCGCAATTCGCATCATCCGCGCCGCCGCCGAAATGGGAATCCGCACCGTGGCGGTTTTTCCGGACGACGATTCCAGTTCGCTCCACACGCGAAGGGCCGACGAGGCGCGCCATCTAACGGGCGTGGGCGCGGCTGCGTACCTCGACGGAGAACAGATTATTGCGATCGCCAGGGAGTCGGGCTGCGACGCGATCCATCCCGGCTACGGCTTTCTCAGCGAGAACGCCGGCTTTGCGCGGCGATGCGCTAGCGAGGGGATCAAGTTCGTCGGACCGCGCGCCGAGATGCTCGAACTATTCGGCGACAAAGTGCAGGCGCGGGCACTGGCCGAGCGATGCGGTGTACCGATCATGCGCGGGACCTCTGGCGCAACGAGCCTGGATGAAGCGCGACGCTTTTTTTCGTCACTCGGTGCCGGCGCGTCGATGATGATCAAGGCCGTCGCTGGTGGTGGTGGCCGCGGGATGCGGGCTGTCTCGCGCGCGGAAGATATCGAAGAGGCGTACAAGCGTTGCCAATCGGAGGCACGCGCATCGTTCGGCAACGGCGACGTGTATGCCGAGCAGCTGATGCCGCGCGCGCGTCATATCGAAGTGCAGATCATCGGCGACGGCTCGGGCAACGTCAGCCACCTGTGGGAGCGCGAATGCAGCATCCAGCGCCGCAATCAGAAAATCGTCGAGATAGCGCCGAGCCCGGGACTCGCGCCGGTGATGCGCAAGCGGCTGACGGCGGCCGCGGTGCGGATGGCGAAGGAAGTGCGCTACGACAACCTCGGCACGTTCGAGTTCATCGTCAACGGCGATGCGTCCGCGAAGAACGACGAGGCGGGCTTCGCGTTTATCGAGGCCAACCCGCGCCTACAGGTCGAGCACACGGTAACGGAAGAGGTGACGGGCATCGATCTCGTCAAGCTGCAAATTCAACTGGCGGCGGGCGACACGCTCGCGGAACTCGGGATGCAGCAGGCGGACATTCCGAAACCGCGCGGGTTCGCGATGCAGGTGCGAATCAACATGGAGTCGATGCGTGCTGACGGTAGCGCAAAGCCGACGGGCGGGACGATCACCGCGTTCGAGGCGCCATCGGGACCGCGCGTGCGGACCGATTCGTTCGCGTACGCGGGATACACGACGAGCCCAAATTTCGATTCGCTGCTGGCCAAGCTGATCGCTCACTCGCACTCGGCGGACTTTGCCGACGTAGTGGCGAAAACTTATCGCGCGCTATGCGAATTCAGAATCGAGGGCGTGCCGACCAACATTGGATTTCTGCAAAGCCTGCTGCAGCATCCCGAGTTCATCGCGAATCGGGTGCACACGCGCTTTATCGAGGAGAATATCGCGGCGCTGGTTGGCGAAAAATCCGAACATCGGAGACTGTTCTTCGATCGTCCTGCAGTGGCTCCCAGAGTAGATGCGGAGCGTGCCGGTGCGCGGCGTGCAGGAGCGAAGATCGACGCGAGCGATCCGCTCGCGGTGCTGCATCACGGCAAATCCGGGAGCAACGCGCCGTCGCCAATCGCGGCGACAACCACAGTCGTGACGCCGCAGGTGCACGACATCGAGGCACCGGAAAACACGGTCGCGATCGAGGCGCCGATGCAGGGCACGATCGCTTCTGTTGACGTCAGCGAAGGCGACCGAGTGCATCGCGGACAGCAACTGTTCGTGATGGAAGCGATGAAGATGGAGCACGTCATCGCAGCTGACAAGAGCGGAATCGTGCGGCGAATCACGGTGGCCAAGGGCGACGCAATCTTCGAGGGGCATCCACTAGCGTTTATAGAGGAGGCCGACGTCGAAACGACGCGTAGCGCGGAGGCTGGCGAGGTCGATTTGGATCGCGTGCGTCCCGACCTTGCGGAAGTAGTCGAGCGTCACGCGCTCGGACTTGACGCCGCGCGCCCCGACGCGGTTGGACGCCGACGCAAGACCGGACAGCGCACGACTCGCGAAAATATCGACGACCTGTGCGATCCGGGCACGTTCGTCGAGTACGGTCCGCTGGTGATTGCGGCGCAGCGGCGGCGGCGCACGATCGAGGATCTGGTCAAGAACACTCCAGCCGACGGAATGGTTGCGGGGATCGGGCGCGTCAACGGCGATCTGTTCGAGGAATCCAAAGCGCAGTGCGTCCTGATGTCGTATGACTACACCGTGCTCGCCGGAACTCAGGGTCAACAGAACCATCGCAAGAAAGACAGGATGTTCGAGATTGCGCAAAAGTCGCGCTTACCGGTGGTGTTCTTCACCGAGGGTGGCGGCGGACGTCCCGGGGATACCGACGGGTTGGGCGTTGCGGGACTCGACTGCATGGCCTTCAACTATTGGGGAAAGTTGAGCGGCCTGGTGCCATTAGTGGGTATCAACTCTGGGCGATGCTTCGCCGGCAATGCAGCACTACTTGGATGCTGCGATGTAGTAATCGCGACAAAGGGATCGAATATAGGAATGGGCGGTCCCGCGATGATCGAAGGCGGCGGACTAGGTATTTTCCGGCCCGAAGAAGTAGGACCGATGGATGTGCAAGTAGCTAATGGCGTAGTAGACATTCCGGTCGAAGACGAGGCGGAGGCAGTACTAGTTGCCAAGAAGTACCTATCGTACTTTCAAGGAGAAGTTCGCGACTGGGTATGTGCCGATCAGCGATTGCTGCGCACGATTATTCCAGAGAATCGACTTCGCATCTATGATGTCCGCGCAGTGATCGAGACGATTGCCGACACCGGTTCGGTGCTCGAAGTGCGGCGGTATTTCGGTCCGGGGATGGTCACGGCGCTGATCAGAATTGAAGGACGTCCAGTTGGGCTGATCGCGAACAACCCCGTGCATCTCGCGGGCGCGATCGACAGCAACGGCGCCGACAAGGCGGCGCGCTTCATGCAGCTGTGCGACGCGTTCGACATTCCGATTCTGTTCCTGTGCGACACTCCCGGCATCATGGTTGGCCCCGAGGTCGAGAAGACGGCGCTCGTGCGGCACGCGTCGCGGATGTTCGTCACGGGCGCGAATGTCAGCGTGCCGTTTTTCACGATCATACTGCGCAAGGGCTACGGCCTGGGCGCGCAGGCGATGGCGGGCGGGAGTTTCAAGGCGCCGATTTTCACGGTCGCTTGGCCGACGGGCGAGTTCGGCGGGATGGGGCTGGAGGGCGCGGTGAAGCTCGGCTATCGCAACGAGCTCGCGGCGGTCGAGGAGCCCGAGAAGCGCAAAGAACTGTTCGACGAGATGGTGGAGCGGATGTATCGCCACGGGAAGGCGGTGAACACGGCGTCGCACTTCGAGATCGACGATGTGATCGATCCGCTGGACTCGCGCAAGTGGATCGTCGCAGGTCTGCGAGCGGTGCCGCCGAAGCCGACGCGCGCCGGCAAGAAGCGGCCCAACGTCGATACCTGGTGACAGTGCCTCACGTGCCGGGAGCTAACAGGAGTCATCGATGTTGACAAAGATCCGTCGCAATGTCGTGGCGGGAATCCTGACGTTCATTCCCATCTGGATCACCGTATGGGTGATCAGTTTCCTGGTCGGGGTCCTGGTTGCGCTCGGCAGTCCGTTGGTCAAGGCGTTCGTATCCTGGCTGGGGATTCATTCGCCGACGCTTGCCGAGGGGTTTTTCCCACAATGGTTTCAAGGGACGATCTCGGTCGCGATCGTCCTCGCCGCCCTCTACCTACTAGGTGAGATTGCGACCGCGGTCGCCGGACGACGATTGCTCGCGGCGTTCGATTACCTGATGGCGCGAATTCCGATCGTCCAGTCCATCTACGGCGCCGCGCGGCAACTCGTCGCCAGTTTTCAGACCAAGCCGGACGGTTCTCAGCGCGTCGTCTTGATTGAATTTCCCTCGCCGGAAATGAAAACCGTTGGCCTCGTCACCAGGATTTTCAACGACGCCGACACCGGCGAGGAGATCGCTGCCGTTTACGTTCCGACCACGCCGAACCCGACCTCGGGCTACATGGAGTTGGTTCCCTTAAGCCGCCTCGTGATGCTGGATTGGACAATCAATGAAGCGATGACCTTCATCATGTCGGGTGGCGCCGCCGCTCCGCCGAAGCTGAACTATTCCGGGAAGGCTCGAGCGTCAGCGCCGTAATCGTGCAGCGGCCCGCAAGATTCTCACTTCAGCCAATCGCAATCTTACGTTCCTGAAAGCACGTCGAGAATTTTTGAATTTCAAGCAAGACCTACTAGACTGGTAATGCTGATATGGGCGAAGATCGGGCAAAACCAAATACTATGTAAGTAATGCGTTCTCACTTCGGAATAGCTGACTTTCCTATCAACAAGAGTAGTGAGAAATATTCCGGTATGAGATTTGCTCCAACTGACAGAGTATTGGTTCGCCAATAACCACCCAGTAACCAGCGAGAGGTGAAAAGATGAATCGTATATCGACTCTGTTGATCGCAGTTGCGCTTCCGGTCGCCTTCGCGGTTCCATCGATCGCGCAGGAAGGAAAGACGCTGGGCACCGTCGTCAATGGAAACACGACGACCGTGTTCAAGGCTGCAGATAGCCGCGATATAGACACGCAAAAGCTACAGACGTGGAACGATTTCGCGAGCGGACATCCGCAGGTCGCGAGCGAGCTCGCCCACAACCCGTCGCTGATCAATGACGACGGGTATGCGAAGAATCATCCGGAACTCGGTTCATTCTTTTCGGCGCACCCGGACATTCGAGAGGCGATGGCAGCCAATCCGGGCAACTACGTCGCGATCCCGCCGCGTCCCGGCGAATAGCCGCGCTCGCTCTGCAACTTGATTCGATGAATGTGAGCCTGAGGCTCCAAGCCTCAGGCTCGCCGTCGTGACGGGACGGCGATTGCGATCACTCGTCGTTTCTTTCTCGTACCGCGCGGCGGGCGAAGCCTTTGGCGCGGCGCTTCTTGACCTTGGTCGCTTCCGTCTGCCGCGTCTCGGCGAAGTCTATCATCGCCTGCTGGCATGCAGGGGCGGCGTCCGCGGCGGCGGTCCTGACGTAAGTGCCGTCGGACATCATTTCCCATTGGCATCGATTGGGCCGCAGCTGGATCTCGATAACGGTGCGCAACTCCTTGCGCAGTTGAGGATCCTCGACTGGCGCGACGACTTCGACGCGGCTTTCCAGATTGCGCTTCATGCAATCCGCGGAGCCGATAAGAAAATCGTCTGCGCCGCCGTTGCGGAAATAGTAGATGCGGCCGTGCTCGAGGAAGCGGCCCACGATGCTCACGACGCGCACGTTTTCCGACAGCCCCGGGATTCCCGGACGCAGCCTGCAGGTGTCGCGCACAATCAGATCGACCTTCACGCCCGCCTGCGACGCACGATACAACGCGCGCGTGATGTCCACGTCCTCGAGCGCGTTCATCTTGAACTGGATCAACCCCGGCGACGCGGCCGAACTGACCTTGATCTCGCGCTCGATTCGGGCCAGCAGCGCGCGCTTCAGCACGGTCGGCGCCGGCAGAATTTTGCGATACGGACGATTCGGCATATAACCGGTCGTCAGGTAGTTGAACAACTCGGTCAGGTCTTCGCCGATAGTGTCATCGCAAGTCAGTAGTCCGTAGTCGGCGTAGAATCTTGCGGTCACGGGATGATAGTTGCCGGTACCGATGTGAGCGTAGCGCCGAAGGCCGTTGTAGTCCTGTCGGATGACCAGGATTACCTTGCTGTGCGTCTTCAGCCCCAGCACGCCATAGGTTACGTGAATTCCGAATTCTTCGAGCTTGGTCGCAAACTGGATGTTCGCGGCTTCGTCGAAGCGCGCCTTCAACTCGACTACCACCGCAACCTGCTTGCCGTTGCGTGCGGCGTCGCAAAGGTAGCCGATGATTTTCGAATCAGGCGACGTCCGATAGAGAGTCATCTTGATCGCGCGGACCTTCGGGTCGTCCGCAGCTTCGCGCAAAAACCGCTCGACCGAGGTCGAGAACGACTCGTACGGATGCAGCAGCAGGAACGAACCGGCGTCGCGAATGACGTGAAAGATGCTGCGCCCGATGGTGAGGCGCGGATGATCGACAGGATGGTGCGGCGGATCGTGCAGCGCAGGCACGTCGGTCGCCGCGAGCTCGCCCAGGTCGCGCATCGAGAGCATCCCATCGACTTCGAACACGTCGGCGCGTTCGTCCAGCCCGAGTTCGGCAGCGAGCATTCCGCGATGAACCGGATTGATTCCGGTCAGCACTTCGAGCCGCACGATCGGCGCAAAACGGCGGTCGCGCAGCTCGGATTCGATCAGCGCCAGCAGGTCGTCGGCCTCGTCCTCGTCACGCTCGGTGTTGGCATTGCGCGTCACACGGAAAAGCTCGTATGAGTCAATCAGCATCGAGGGAAACAACAGGTCGAGATTGTTCGCGACGACGTCCTCGAGCCGCACAAAATCGTTTTTCTTCCCGACCCGGATGAAGCGCGGAATTCCGAAACCGATCGGCACTTTCACCCGCGCCATCAGCGGGTCCGAGTCGTTCTGGTAACGCGCCGTGACCAGCAGATTGAGCGACAGGTTCGAGACGAACGGGAACGGATGCGCCGGATCCATGGCCTGCGGCGTTACCAGCGGGAAAATGTTCTTGTAGTAATAGTCGCGGACCGACTTGCACTCGTCGTCCGACAGGCTGGCGTAGAGACGCACGCGAATGCCGTGATTCTCGAGCTGGCCGAGAATGTCCGGACCAACCTCGCGCTGTCGCTGCTCGAGCTCGCGCACCACCTGGTAGCACTCGTCGATCTGCTGTTGCGGCGTGCGCCCGTCAACCGTCAGCTCATGCATCCCCGCGACGACCTGCTGCTTGAGGCCGCCGATGCGCTTCATGAAAAACTCGTCGAGATTGGACGCCGTGATCGCCAGGAACTTGAGCCGCTCGAGCAGCGGGTTGCGTTCGTCTTCCGCTTCATGCAGAACGCGGCGATTGAACGCGAGCCAGGTGAGCTCGCGATTGAGGAACAAGTCGGGCGAGGCGAGGTCCTTGTCGATTCGAGGCGGCGGCGTCTTCGCGACCGCCGAGACTGACGCATCGGCAATCGCGGAGCTTGCGGGCGCATCGGTCGCGGCCCCGTTGTGCGGTGCCGGCGCGCCCGCGACCGTCATCGCAGCAACTATCTCGTGGTTATCCGCCTGATTCGCCATCTGCTCATCCGGTCCCATCCTGCCTCCCCATCCTGCCCCCAAGCATTCTAGCCGCGCGCGCGGTCAATTGCCTATCCCAGTCCCATATTGGCCAATACCTGAGTGTTTCCGCGATGTTATAAGATGTCGATTTGTTATCGAAGCGTCGTTTGTGCGATTGTGCGGACTGAATTTCTGCCTCGGTGCCATCATGAATGACTATTTGTATGACGTCGCAACGCGGCTGGTCGCGTTCGACACCGTCAGCGCAAAAAGCGATCGCGACGCGATGGAATACATCGCTGGAGAGCTGGCGCCGCGGGGATTCAAGACCGCGCTTCAGCCAGTCGAGCTTTTCGGCGTCTCGCAGGCCAACCTGGTCGCATGGGTCGGACCGCCGCGCGCCGACGGCCTGATAATTTCCGGTCACGTGGACGTCGTTCCTTTCGACGGGCAGCCCGGATGGGAGCGCGAGCCCCTCAAGCTCGAACGCGAGGGCGAGCGAATTTACGGACGCGGCACCACCGACATGAAGGGGTTCATCGCGCAATGCCTCGACGCGTCGCGCACGCTCGATTCAGCCGCGGCTCAAACGCCCGCTGGTATTCGTGTTCACCGCGAGCGAGGAAGTCGGTTGTCTCGGCGCTCATAGCGTCGCGCCGGCCCTCAAACAAATCCTGGGCGAGGTCCCAGTTCCGCGCCTGGCGTGGATCGGCGAGCCGACTTCGTGGGGAGTATCTCACGCGCACAAGAGCATCGTGTCGTTCGGCGTAACCGTACGCGGCATCGGCGGCCACAGCGGCGCACCCGCGAGGGGCGTCAACGCGATTGCCGTGATGGGCCAGGTCATCGACACGATCGGCCATTATCAACGGGAGCTCGCGGCGCGCCGGCCTGCAAAATATGCGGAAATCTTTCCCGACGCGCCGCACGACGTGCTCAACGTCGGAACGATCCACGGCGGAATCGCGCTCAACATGATCGCCGAGGAATGCAACCTGCGCGTCAGCTATCGCACGTTGCCCGACGCCGATCCGCTCGACGTTTACCGCGAGATCGAGCGGCGGCTCAGCGCGCTTGACGGTCACGACTACGCCGGCGGCGAGCATCGCGCGAAAATTGAAACCGTGCTGTCGAACGTAGTGCCTCCCCTCGAGTCGCCGCGAGGGACGGCTCTGGAAACCGCGCTGTTCGAGGTCACCGGCGCAAAAACTTCGGGCGGCGCGCTCTACGCCACCGACGGCGGATGGTTTACCGGCTCGGGAATCACGTCGCTCATCTGCGGCCCCGGCGATCTCGAACAAGCCCATCAGCCCAACGAGCACATCCGGCGCGACGCGTTCGAGCGAGGCACCGCGATGATTCACAAAGTGATCGAACGGCTGTGCTGCGCCGCGTGATTTGCACTTCGCCGTTACGCCTTCAGCCAATCGACGCTCTGTTCGTACGCATAGGCGATCTTCAGCGGCGTCGAATCGTCGAAATGCCGGCCGATGATCATCAATCCCACCGGAAGCCCGTTGGACTTCGCGCACGGGACGCTGATCGCCGGATGCCCTGAGATATCGAACGGCGCGGTATTGGTAATCATCGAGTACGGCGCCTGCGCGTCAAGACGATGCGCCTTCATGGGCGTCGAGGGCATCACCAGCGCGTCGTATTGGCCGAGCGCTGCATCGTATTTCGCCGTCAGCGCATGCCGATAGCGCTGGACCTTCGCATAAAACTTTCCGTGGTACCGCTCGCGCATGAGGTCGCCGAACACCAGCATGAACTTGACGGTCAGCGCGACGTCGTTCGCGCGCTCGGGGAAGTGATTCCCGAAGTGCGCGGCGAGTTCCGGCATGTACGCGCCGGTATGATGCGTTCCATGCAGGTTCGTCCGCGCCAGCATCGCCATTCCCTCAGGCACTATCGCGTAGAGCAGATCGGACGCATCGCGATGCTCCGGGATGGAAATCTCGGTTGCCCGCGCGCCGAGTTTGCCAAGCGCCGCGATCGCGCGATTCACCGCCGCATTCACGTCCGCCTCGGCGCCCGCTTGCGCGAAGCCTTCACGGACGACACCCAGCTTGATTCCGTCGAGTGTTTTGCCGAGCGCTTCGCGATACGGCGCAGTCGTCACTTCGCGCTGGCGCGGATCGAGCGGGTCCTTGCCCGCGAGCACCTCGAGCAGCAGCGCAACATCGCTCACGCTACGCGCCATTGGGCCGACGTGATCGAGCGTCGGGTCGATACTCATGACGCCGGTGTAAGGTACGAGACCGTAGGTCGGCTTGATGCCAACCACGCCCGACCACGACGCGGGAATTCTGATCGAGCCGCCCTGGTCGGTGCCGATAGTCAGATCGATATCGTCATAGTAGAGCGCCGCCGCCGACCCGCACGACGAACCGCCCGTGCAGTATTCAGGATTGTGCGGATTGCGCGCCGGGCCGTAAGTGCTGGTGCGGCCATCGCCCGACAGCGCGAAGTCGTCCATGTTCAAAGTCGCGACGATTTCCGCACCCGCGTCGAGCATCCGCGCAACGATCGTGGCGTCGCGCTCCGCCACGTAGCCCTTCAGCACCGACGATCCGCCGCTCGCCGGAATTCCCGCGACGCACACGCTGTCCTTCACCCCCACGCGCTTGCCCTTGAGCGGGCCGCCGGCCGCGCCCTTGACGACGCATCGCGTGACGATCGCGTTGAGCGGATCGTCCTTGGGCGATGGGCGCACGCCCGCCGTGCGATCGCGATAACGCGTCACCGAGTCCTGCGGCTCGACCGCAATCGCGTCGATCCGTTCGAGGATCGCCATTTGCCCGGGCATCATGTGTTCGATCGCGGTGAGTTCGCCGTCCGTCAACTCGATGTGATTGGCGCGCGCGATTCTCTTCAACTCTTCTGCGGCGGGAACCGGGAATTTCATTCGGTTTTCTCCTTTCAGCCCCCGCCTCTCAGCTGAAGTATGGCATCAGATGCCGCTGCGCATCGTCCATCGTCTGCCGCGGGGGAACTCCCGGCACTTCGAAGAACACCGGCGACATGATTCCCGCTTCGATGAGCCGGGACAGGTTCTCGCGGCATCGCGCGGGGCTGCCGGCGATTGCGAACGTATCGATCATCTCGTCGGTCACCATGTCCGCCGGCACTTTGCCGCGCGCGAAACTTTCACCGAACGCGCGAATCGTGTCGGCCGGCAATCCGGCCGCGGCGAAGATCGGGATCGTCGGTTGCGGGGCCATCAGCGAGATCAAAATCGCGACGAACGGCCGCAGCCGATCGCGCGCAGCGCGCTCGTCCTCCGAAATCGACGACAGAATATACGCGCCGACGTTGAAAGCGCGCGCGTCGCGGCCCGACTTCGCGAGTCCGCGCCGCACGTGTTCCATTGCGAATTTCACGTAGGCCGGCGACGACATCACACTGAGCAGCAGGCCGTCGGCCACTTCGCCGGTGAGTTCGCAATTCTTCGGGCCGAGGACGCCGAGGTAGATCGGAATCTCGGCGCGCACCGGCTTGAAACTCATCTTGATTCGCTCGGTCTGAAAGACGCGGCCCGCGTATGTGACCTCCTCGCCGCGAAAGAATCGCCGGATGATCTCGATACTCTCGCGCATGGCCGAGGTCGGCCGCGTGTACGGGATTTTCAGCCGCCCTTCGATCCAGTCTTTCAATCCCGCGCCGATTCCAAGAATCGCTCGTCCGTCCGAGGCTTCGTCGAGCGCCGCGAATTCCATCGCGGTCAGCGCGGGATGCCGTGTATATGGATTCACGACGCCGAGTCCAATCTTGATTTTCGAGGTGCCGCACGCGACCGCCGCCGCGAGCGCGAACGCCCCGCGGAAGAATGGATCTTCGGGCACCCAGAACGTGCCGAAGCCGAGTTCTTCAGCGCGCCTGGCGTGCGCGACGAACTCGCGCGTATGCAGATTCTCGAAACCGACGCCGAATTCGCGAACTTTGGCCATCGCCGTTGCCGTTCCTACGCCTTCTTCTCGTTCTCGAATGCCATTCGCGGGCCCGACGAGTACCACGAAAAGTGACAATGCCACATCTTCCAGACCGGCTTCCCTGCTTCGTCCTCGCGAACGTAGACCTCGGTGCTGCGAAACTTGCCGCTGCCCGGCAACGGCTTGCCGTCTGCCAGCCAGATGGTGAAGTCGGCGCTGCATGAGAGCCATCCCATGTCGCCGCGGATGCGCACGCGCAGGTCTTCGTCCTCGCCCAGCGTGGCTTTCGCTTTCACCGTGGCGAGGAATTCCCACAGCTTCGCCCACTCTTCGATTCCGTCGTAGGCGAAGCCATTGAGATTCCATCCGAAAAACTTGTCGCCGCCGACGAACGCGTCGCGCATCATCGGGATGCTGCCCTTGCGATTCGCCTCGGTCCATACATTGTGCAGCCGCACGATTTCGTCGATATCCTTCTGCGGGCCTTCGCCGCGAATTTTCGCCATTGCGATTCCTCCATTGCGCGTCGTACGCGAGTAGCTATACCGCACTTGGCCTGAAACATTCACGCTTGGCGAAGCTCCGAAGTTCGGGCTAAGTTGGCGGCGAGACAGGAGGATCGCGATGAACCAGTTCAAAGTCGGCGATGTCAAGATTACCCGCATCGTTGAGAGCGAGGCGCCATGGCCGGGCACCTGGATATTGCCCGACGCGACCGGCGAAAATGTGAAGAAGGAAGCCGACTGGCTCTATCCGACTTTCACCGACGAGAAGGGCAAGCTCCGCATGAGCATTCACGCGCTCGTGATCGAATCGAAGGGCAAGCGCATCATCGTCGACACCTGTATCGGCAACGAGAAGGTGCGCTCGAATCCCGCGTGGAGCAATCTGAAGCTGCCGTTCCTGAGCGACCTTGAAAAAGCGGGTCACACGCGCGACCGCATCGACCGCGTCATCTGCACGCATCTGCACGTCGATCATGTCGGGTGGAACACGATGCTCAAGGACAGCAAGTGGGTGCCGACGTTCCCCAACGCGCGCTACCTGATTGGAGGCACCGAGTGGGATTACTGGTCGAAGTTCGACGGCAAGGATATGCGCGATCCGGTCGAAGACTCGGTGCGGCCGATCGTTGACGTCGGAATGGCCGACCTGATCGACTCAAACTTTCGCGTCACCGACGAAGTGTGGCTCGAGCCGTCGCCCGGACACACTCCCGGACATCACAGCGTGCGGATTTCGTCGAAGGGGAAGGAGGCCGTCATCACCGGCGACCTGATGCATCATCCGATTCAATGCAAATATCCCGAATGGGACGACGGTTTCGATTCGGACGGCGCGATGGCGAAGAAGACGCGGCGCGCGTTCTGCGAGAAGTACGCGGACAGCAACGTGGTCGTCTTTGGGACGCATTTCGCGACCCCATCGGCGGGAAAAATCTCGAAGAAAGGCGACTCGTTCACGTTTACCGCATCGAAAGAGCAATAGCGTCATGGGCGACGTTGCGCTTTCGTTCGACAACGGTCCCGACCCGGCGGTGACGCCGATGGTGCTCGACGTGCTCGCGCGTCGGGGTGTGAAAGCGTCATTTTTCGTGCTCGGCAAGCATCTCGCGTCGCCCGAGCGGATGAAGCTGGCGGATCGTGCGGCAGCCGAGGGGCATCGAATCGGCAATCATTCGTTCACGCATCGCATTCCGCTCGGCGACGACCCGGCGGCGGACGCTGTCGATTCGGAGATCGCCAGGACTGAGCAATTGATCGGCGCGTTGGCCGAGAGCCCGAAACTGTTTCGTCCGTTCGGCGGCGGCGGGAAGATCGGACCGCATCTGCTAAGCCGCGCCGCCGTCGATCACCTGGTCGCCAACCGTTACACCTGCGTGCTGTGGAACTGCGTGCCCGAGGACTGGATCGATCAGGACGCGTGGGTGGACCGCGCGATTCGCGACGCATCGACGCGGGCGCACACGCTGGTCGTGATGCACGACATCCTGCCGCGCGCGATGAGCCATCTTGATCGTTTCATCGGCGCGCTCGTCGACGCGGGGCATCGCATGACGCGTGAGTTTCCCGCCGAATGCGTGCCGATCGAGCGCGGAGAGATCGTTCGCGACATATCGGGATTCGTGGCTGCGCCGCGCGAGGCCGCCGGTTAGGTCGAAACCCGAATGGTTCTATGTTTGCCCGCGTGAATGCGTTTGGTAGGCTGATCAGTATGAGTATGCATTTGCGCGCGCGCCGCTCGATTGTATCTGCGATCGTCGGTGCGATTGTTTTGTGTGCCGCCGCGTCGGCGTTCGCTTTCGACATCGGATCGATCCTCAACAACAAGCCAAAAGAGCCGGACAAGTTCGCGGTCATCCGCGTCGACACGCTCGCTTCATTGATGAACGATCCTAACTCGCACGTTAACATCTATGATGCGAACGGATGGGGCCTGCGCTCGACCGCCGGCGTGATTCCAGGCGCGCATCTGCTCACCAGCGACGACAAGTATGATGTCGCGAAAGAGTTGCCTCCCAACAAAGGCGCGAAGCTGGTCTTCTACTGCGCCGACCTGCATTGAAGCGCGTCGCATGAAGCCGCCCGGCGGGCGGAAGCAGCAGGTTACACCGACGTAAGCGTGATGAGCGACGGGATCAAGGGCTGGAAAGAAGCCGGCAAGCCGGTGGACTATCCGAAGAGCGACGAGTCGAAGAACGGCTAGCCGTTCCCTCGCGCTCGCGTTAGTGGCCGCGCGATGACATATAGTGTCGGCGTGCGGCGCGACGATCCTATTTCAGAATCTACACCAGCATTGCGCGAGCTTACACCGCGAAGTGTCCTATTGGGCATCGCGCTGGCCCTGATTCTCGGCGCGGCGAATGCGTATCTCGGTCTTTACGCGGGCCTGACAGTGTCCGCGAGCATCCCGGCCGCCGTTATCTCGATGGCGATTCTGCGGATGCTCGGCGGCTCAACGATTCTCGAGAACAACGTCGTGCAAACGATCGCGTCGGCAGGCGAGGCGGTCGCGGCCGGCGCGATCTTCACATTTCCGGCGCTGGTGGTCCTGGGCGGCGTCAGAACTCTGCCGTACGTCGAGGTGACGGCGCTATGCGTCGTTGGCGCGACGATGGGCGCGTTGCTGGTGGTGTTTATCCGCCGCGCGTATATCGTCGAGGAGCGCCTGCCGTTTCCCGAGGGAGTCGCGTGCGCGGAGGTGCTTCGCGCCGGCGCTGCACAGGCTAACGTTCGTCCGCTGGTGGTGGGAGGCTTGACCTCGGCGGCGCTCAAAGCGCTGCAGGACGTCGCCGGAATAATTCCGGGCGCGGTATCGGGCGCGCGATGGGTGGGCAGCGCGGCAATCGCCGGGTCGCTCGACATTTCGGCGGCGCTGCTGGGCGTCGGCTACATCATCGGAATCAGGATCGCGGCGTTGGTGTTCGCCGGCGGCGCATTTGCATGGCTGGTCGCGATTCCGGTGCTCACGGCGTTTCATGGCGGCAGCGGAACGGGAGACGCCGCCACGACCGCGTCGCAATTGTGGAGCGGACAGGTGCGCTATCTGGGCGTCGGCGCGATGCTGACGGGAGGGGTGGTGACGCTGTGGAAGTTGCGCGCGCGGATCGCGTCCGCGATCGTCGACAGTATTCGCGTCGTGCGCTCGACGCGGACCGTCGCGACGGCGCGCGAGGATACCGACCTCTCGGCGCGCGCGGTTCTGACTGCGGTGGCTCTTTGCGTGCCGGTCATTTTTGCCATCTGCCTGGGGCTGAGCGGGCAAGTCGCGCTCAGCGCCGCACTGGCGGTGCTGCTCACGCTGATCTGTTTCTTCGCGACGGCGATCGCGGGCTATCTGACCGGAATAGTCGGCGCATCCAACAATCCGGTTTCTGGCGTCACGGTGATCGTATTGCTCGCGGTGGCGCTGTTTCTGAAATTGGTCGGCGTATCGCAGAGCGTCGGGCCGCAACTGGCGATTCTTTCCGGCGCGATCGTATGCACGGCGGCTGCGATGGCGGGAGATTCCACGCACGACCTGGCGACCGGCTATCACGTTGGCGCGACGCCGCGCTCGCTGGAGATTGGTGTGCTGGTTGGTGCGATCGCGTCGTCATTCGTGATGGCGCCTGTTCTGAACCTGTTGATTGCGGGGTACGGAATAGCAGGTACTGCGACGGCGCGAGCGGGCGCGCTGGCCGCGCCGCAAGCGTTTCTGATGGCGAAGGTGACGCAGGGAGTTTTCCACGGCGGATTGCCGCTGGGAACGATCGCATCCGGCGCCGCGCTGGCATCGATTCTCGGATTCAGCGATCGGTACCTGGAGAGGAGCGGATCGAAGTGGCGCACGCCGATCATGCCGGCTGCGATCGGTCTGTATCTGCCGTTCGGACTCAGCGTTGCGATTTTTATCGGAGCGCTGGCGCATTCGCTGTTTGGGTCCGAGGATGAGGCCGAGAGCGGACCGGGGATTCTGCTCGCGGCGGGTCTGGTGGCGGGCGAGGCGTTGATGGGCGTTGCGAGCGGGGCAATGGTCACGGCGGGAATCAGGTTGCCGATCTGATAGAGAGATGGGAAGGGTAAATCACTTAATTGAATGTGGAACCCGCCGTGGGTTCCACACCTCCTTGGGCAGGGGTGACTTCTGCACCCGATGGTAAGAAAGATGCGGAGACGTCCCTGTTAGAAGTTTGTTAGGCGTGCGCCATTCGTGCGTCGCGCTCTTTTGCGCGACGATGGTGCGTGCGCAGATGCCGGCCAGTCCGCTGATCGTGTCGGCGACCAGCGTGATTCGGTTTCGCGCCGGAATTTCCGGGCGGCGACGCGCGCGAGGGTACGTGCTGGACTGAGTCTATCGCCGTTACGCGGCCCGGTGCCTGGCGATGCATGGTCGGCAACGCGATCAGCGATCCATGTTTCACGGTTGCAGCGAATCGTGAGCGGCTCGTTTGCGACGCCGACCCGGCGCTGAAGAGGGCAGGCTTTGTTCTGAAGCTGACCAAGCCGCTGCCCAAGTCGTCGACTCGCCAACACAGAGCGGAACCCTGGATTGTTCGGCTGGCGGACAATTCGATTTGCGAGGCGATGACCGGAACGCTGTCTCTGGTAAACGGCGAGCCGGCGCGATGGTCGTGCGCGATACACATTCGCGACCAGGTTAGGCCGTCCGGAGTGGTGACGAGGCTCATTCCGGGGAAAATCTGGATGGCCGAAAAATTCCCGCAGAGTGCGATCGGTACTCAACGGGCGGTCGCCGACAAAGTGCCGGTTAAAACGGTCTGGGAGTGAGGGCGTTGCGGAAGAACTATTTGCGCATCGTGCGCAGTTGGCGATGGGTCAGCATCCAGCGCAGCTCGCCGCCGCCGCGCTCGAAGCGCGCGGGCAGGTCAATCGCGATAATCCCGCCGGTTTTCAATTTGAAATGAGCCGCGTCGCCGGACCCCGTCAGTAGAATCGAAGCGATCGAGCTTAGTTGCGGCTCGTGGCCGACGATCATCACGTCCTCGTGCTTTGAGAATGCCCGCAGTGCTGCGACTGCTTCGGTTGCCGCCACGCCGGTCGCGAGTGCGGGGAGAACCTGGGGCGGAGTAACGTTTGCATAGGCAGCGGAGACGATCTCCGCGGTTTCCGTTGCGCGCACGAGCGGGCTGGTGAGGATCACGTTGAACTTCAGACCCATTGCGCGCAAACCAGCCGCGGCCGAGCGCATCTTTTCCTTCGATCGTTCGGTAAGCTTGCGCGCGCCGTCGTCACCGCTCGCGGCGGCTTCTTCGGCGGTCGCGTGACGCAGAATATAGAGCCTCATGGATTTGTTTCCGCAGTGGCGTGCGAACGAATAAATTCATGATTCGAGTGGAGCGCCCCGTCGATCTCACGACGCGCGACTTGCGACGGACCGGGCGGGTCGGATTCGCTTTTTTCAGTATCCGGAACGGGCGAGCTGACCGGCATCAAGCTTCTGCCAGCTTGCCGAATTTCCTCGAGTGTCTCGCGCATCGCATCGGAGCGCTCGAATCGCCGCCACGCTCTCATCCCCTGGCGGCGCAGTTTCTTTTCGCGGCCGGCAAGCGACTGAATCAACGCGCCTGCTGCGAGCATCGTGCGGGGCGGCGCGGCGGAAGTTTCCGCATACGAGAGCAACCATGCGGATGCGACGGTAACGTCGTGATAGACACCGAGCAGTTCCTGCAGCGCTTCGAGCCGCCGCAACGTTTTCCTGTGGCGCCTGGCGCCCAGCTGCGAAACCATCTCGAGTTCGTAGCGCAGCCGCTTGATCCGCACGCGGAGCTTGTGGAAGACGAGGGCAGGAGCGTCGTCGGCGATCTTTTCGCCAAAGCGCGATGCGCCGCGGGCCGCAGGCCGAATCAATTGCGCGGCTACGACTCCTAGTCTGCGGTCGGCGCCGACTTTCTTGATTGCCGGTCGCGACAGTTTCGCGAGCAGGCTGCGATAGCGCTTCGACTCGAGCAGCTCGCAAAGCCTGGCGCTCTCGGATTTGCGACGCTGGTCGAGCGCCGCCATGATAGGCAAGATCGCCGCCTTGAGATCGGGATCGATCCTTTCGGCGCGGACGGCGATCAGCGCCGAGCTCACATCGCATTCGCGGACGGCGCCGGCCTGACGGCCGAGCCACGGAAGGTCGCGGCGGAAAATTTTGAGTTGCGCGGCGTAGATGACGCTCGAGAACAATTCGATCGACGCGCGCAGGCGCCGCGTCGCGACGCGGAGTTGATGCATCGGCTCCGCCTCGTCGCACTCGGCCGCAGCCTGATGAAGCGACAACGACTCGGCGCCGAACGCGATCGCTTTGCGCGCGGCGTCGGCCACGGTTTCTCCGGGAGAAGCGTCACCCTGCGCGGCGGCGCATCGGAGCGCGAAGCATCTATCACCGTGCTTATTCCTTGCGCGTCGAAGCGCCGTTGTCGGCCGAATCGGGACGCGACTTGCCGTTGGCGCTCGACAAATATTCGGCGATGTGTTTTCTGAGCTCGCCCTGCAACTCCTCGATTGGAAGTCGCGCATCGACGGTAACGAAGCCAAACTCACCGGATAAGCGCCGGTACTCGTCGATCAGGCGGCTCTGGTAGTGCTCGAACGAGTCGAACAGGTCGGTGCCGAGCGCGAGATGCATCCCGGATTCCCAGTAGTCCATCCCCTTGCCCATGATGACGCGCGGGATGAGAGACTCGACGTCGATGTCGAGGTAGAGGACGAGGTCGGGCACCAGCGCCATGCCGAAGACCTTGCGCGTCCAATCCGGGTCGGCGCCCATCACGGAGTTGCGCGCGAACGCGGTGTACATGTAGCGATCGGCGATCACGATAAAGCCGGCCTGCAGCGCCGGCAGGATTTCGTGCTCGAGGCGATCGGCAAAATCCGCGGCGTAGAGCAGCGAGAAGGTCGTGACGGTCAGCTGATGGCCAGCCTTGGCCTCGTTGATGGTCTCGGAGAGCAGGGGCGAGCGCGTCCATCCGGTGTTGCTGACGGCATAGCCTTCGAGCTCGAGCCACGGGCGCAGCAGTTCTATCTGGGCGGAGCGGCCGACGCCGTCGGTGCCTTCGATCGCGATCAAATGACCGGGCAGGCGTTTTTTCGTCAGGTACGGCAGGCCGTGGCCGTACCAGGTTTTAGCGTGGCTGCGATGTGACGCCATTTTTTCCGTTTTTTCCGTCAGCTCGCTTGAGGTCGTAGTCGCGAAGAATTTCCTGGACCATGGTGCGTACGACGCGCTGTTGATTGGGAATTTCGGCGGTCGCGTCAATCGGACGCATCCCGAACTCGAGCGTCAGTTGATCGTAAATTTCGAGCACGCGGCTCTGGAACATGCGAAAACTCTCGACCGGATCGGTCGAGAGGCCGACATCCATGCCGGCCTCGTGGTACTTGAGCTTGGCGCGGCCCGACAGCAGGCGCTCGAGCGAGACGTCGATCGGCACGCGGAAGTAGAGCGTCAAATCAGGGCGCAGCGCGGGGCTGTAAACCGAGCGGACCCAGTCGGGATGCACGCCGCGGGCGACGTCGCGCGCGAAGGCGGTGTACACGTAGCGATCGGCGAGCACGATCATGCCGGCCTTGAGCGGCGGCAGGATCTGATAGGTCAGCCGATCGGCGAAATCGACCGCGTGCAGGAGCGAGAAGGTCGTCGGCGTCAGCAGGTTCTTTTTCTTGCCGCGCTGCATCGAGCGCCGCACCAGCCGCGACGAATTCCACTCGGTGAAATGGACCGGGTAGCCGCGCGCCCGCAGCCATCGCTCGAGCAGCAGCAACTGTGTCGATTTACCCGAGCCGTCGATTCCCTCGACGCAGATCAAACGTCCGCGATACGGATGCGGAGTTTCGAGCAGGGTTTTGGGCGCGGCGCCGTTGGCGGACTTTGCGCCGTTAGGGGATGGAGTAACGTGGCCGTTAATCGATGGTACGGTGGCCGGCAACTCTAGCGCTGCAGCACCACCTGGCGATCCAGCAGTCTCGATAATAGGTCGGTCCTTCTCTCGCATGTCCACAGCTCGAGGTCGGCCTTTTCTCGCTTCGAATCGACTCCGACGATCACACGGCCCGGTGAGTACCTGACCTCGATATTTTTAACCACACCGAAGTGGCTTCGATCCAGCGCATCCGCGACGCGCAAAATCGCGGCGAGGCCTCTTATCACACGGCGCTTGGCGGCGCTCAGCGACTTCAAATCGGGCGAATCGAGTTTCGGGGCTTGCTTGCGATGCCCGCGAGCCGCCTGTGCGATGACCTCAATTTCGTCCGTGTCGAAGCCGAACAGCTCCGCATTCTTAATCAGGTAGTAAGAATGACGATTGTGCCGGTCATGATCAATCGCGTGGCCAATATCATGCAGTAAGGCCCCGAATTCAAGCAGTTCCCGCGAGGACTTGGGCAGCCCCAAAACGGGCGCAGTCGCGTCGAACAGCTTGAGCGCAAGCCGCGCGACCTGTTTGCCGTGCTCGTTGGCGCCGACGAATCGGGCAGCGAGAGCGCCGACTGAGCGGCGTCGCGCGTCGGCCGCCGAACGGGAATCGATCTTGTGCGCGAGGCCAAGTAGCACACCCTCGCGCAGCGCCCAGTTGCATGCGACCAGCTCCGGAGCGCCGGATTTCTTCAGGATGAAATTGATGAGCGTGGCCGCGGCGGGCATCAGGTCGACGCGCTTGGCGTCCATCCCGGGGAGATCGACGCGCAGCGCCGCGTTGGCCTCGACCAGATCGCGCGACAGGTCGGAAATCTCGCCGGCCGATGCGCTCGCGCCATGCAGACGGCCCAATTCCTCGCCGCGCGAGGATCGCGCCATCGCGACCAGCGTGTTGATCGTGCCCGATGTTCCGATCGCGCGGACCACGCCTGCGCGCCGCGCCTTTCGCATCAGTGGTCCGATCGCGCGCTCGAGATGCTTTTCGAGCCGGCTCAACTGCGCACGCGAGGGCGGGTCGTCGAGGAGAAATCTTTCTGCAAGCCTCGCCGCGCCGAGCTTCACGCTGCGCATCCACAACGGCTTGCCGTCGCGCACCAGCACCAGTTCCACGCTGCCACCGCCGACGTCGACGAGCAGATGCGGGCCGCCGTCGAGTCCCAGCGCATGGCGAGCGGCCTGGAAGATCAGCCGCGCCTCGTCGAGGCCCGAGATCACCTCGACCGTCAGACCCGTCTCGCGCTTGATGCGCCGGATGAACTCCGTGCGATTGCGCGCCTCGCGCACCGCGCTGGTCGCCACTGCGCGCAACTTGTCCACGCGGCGAACTCGCAGGAGCTTTTTGAAATTCACCAACGCTCGCACCGCGAGGTCCATCGACTCCGGCGTGAGGCGTCCCGTCGTGAACGAGCGTCGGCCCAAACGCACCATTTCCTTGACGCGGTCAACGACCTCCAGGTGACCTTCGCGGCTCACGTCCGCGACGATCATATGGACGGAGTTGGATCCGACATCGATGGCTCCAAGCCGCATGGATAGAAGGTAACGTCCCAGGAGCTCGATGTCATCCACGTCCGCACCGGCGCGGCGAAAATATCGCGCACTCAACCTGCGACGATTAAAAGGCGTCTGCGTTACGGCGCAATGAACGCCGAATGTCGAATTTGTTTCCGCTGCGGGGTATCGGCCGCCCTAGTCACCCATCGCAGCGACGACTCGCTCGAAGACTTCCAACGCCCGGCGATCGAACAGCACGAACTCCACCCGCTCCAAAGTCGTCACCCCATTCAGATGTGCGCGCACTTCTCCGAGCATCACCTCGGCGCATCGCTTCACAGGGAAACCAGCGATGCCGGTGCCGATTGCCGGAAATGCAATCGTCTTGAGCGAGTTCTCGTCGGCCCGCATCAGCGAGTTGCGCGTCGCCGAGCGTAGATTCGCCTCCGACGTCGGTTCCCCCAGCCGCATGCTCGCCGCGTGAATAACGTGCCGCGCACGCAAGCGTCCCGCGCCGGTGATCGCAGCCTCGCCGAGCGCAATCGGGCCAATTCGGTCGCATTCCTTCTGAATCTCGGGTCCGCCCTTGACGCGAATCGCGCCCGCCACGCCGCCGCCCAGCATCAAATCGTTGTTCGCAGCGTTGACGATCGCGTCTACATTGGCGTCCGTCAAATCACCCCGACGCAGCTCAATTTTCGCGCGCCAATCTTTGTTCACCGCCATGTTATTATCGCGCCATCGGTGGTGACGAGGAAGACAACTGCCCGGCTGCGATTGCTCGCGCAGATTGCTGCGGCGCTCACGCTCGCCGGATGCGGCCACTATCGCAACGACCGTTCCCCCGACACGATCCAGGTCGATATCGAAATCTCGCCGACATCGACCGACCCGCGCTTTGCGACGGACGCGACATCGTCACGCATCAACGAACTAATTTTCGATTCGCTGGTAAAGACCGATCGCAACGGCCAGTTTGTCGGTCATCTTGCCGACCGCATCGAGCGTCCTTCGTCAACGGAAATTGTCTTTCATCTTAAGCGCGGGGTTCGCTTCAGCGACGGCCGCGCGTTGAGGTCGCGCGACGTGGTATTCACCTACAAATCGATTCTCGCGCCGCAATCGATGTCGCCGAAACGCGCCAGCCTCGAAGAACTGAGATCAATCGATGCGCCCGACGACTACACGATTGTCATGACGACCGAGCACCCCTACGCACCCGCCCTCGAGATGGCGACGGAGGGTATCGTTCCCGCAGGGACTCCGTTGCCATCGAAGGAGAACTCAGCCGCTCCCATCGGCAGCGGCCCTTTTCAAATGGTCGCCTACGCGCGCGACGAAGAGCTGCGGCTCGAGCGCAATCCGTACTATCCGCATCCGCCGGGCGCGGCTCGATCGATCCTGTTCAAGATCGTTCCTGACCCTACCGTACGCGCACTCGAACTGGCTGAAGGCGTCTGCGACTTTTCGGGAAACAATATCGAGTACGACGTGTTGCCGTGGCTTGCCGCAAAACAGTCTCTGGAGATCAGCAAGACTCCTGGCACTACCTATAGATACTTGTCTTTCAACTTTCGCGATCCTCGCCTGCGCGACTTACGCGTTCGCCGCGCGATCGCCTACGCAATCGACCGCAATACAATAGTCAATACGATTTTACGTGGTACTGGTCGGATAGCTACTGGAATGCTCTCACCGGAGAATTGGGCATACGATAGTAATGTAACTACCTACACCTATGATCCACAAAAGGCGCGTCAACTGCTCGATCAGGCGGGATATCATACCGCAAGCAATGGGATGCGTGCTCTGAGATTCGAATACAAGACCACGCCCGAAGGGGCGCGCATGGGCGAAGTGTTTCAGGCGATGCTTAAGCGGGTGGGCGTCGAGCTGACAATCCGCTCGCTCGACTTCGCTACCTACTATGCCGACATCCAGTCCGGAAGTTTTGATCTGACTTCGCTCCAATGGGTCGGCATCAACGATCCGAATAGCTATTACATGGTATTCGATTCGAAGAAGACGCCTCCGCACGGCCAGAATCGAGGTTACTATTCCAATCCTGCGATGGATCTCATGGTCGAAGCAGGAATGAGTACTGTCGATCCCGACGCTAGAAAAAAAATCTACGGACAAGTGCAACAACTTGCAGCCGAAGAATTACCATACGTATCGCTCTGGTGGGTCGACAACGTCGCCGTGATGAATCGGCGGCTGGTTGGCTTCGATGCATATCCCAACGGCAGTTTCCGGTCGCTCGCGACATTGACGCTCAGCGGTCCCACCGGCGGCGGAGAGCCGTCGAATTGAGCCGGTAACACGGTGATCAATTACCTGGTCCGACGCCTGCTCGCGCTCGTACCCGTCGCGCTTGGCGTGGCGACTCTGACATTCGCGATTATCCATCTGGTGCCGGGCGATCCGGTGGTCGCGATGCTTGGTGAGACCGCCGCGCCAGCCGACATTGTCGGGATGCGCCATCAGCTGGGCCTCGATCGTCCGCTGTTGGAGCAGTACGCTGCATATCTGGGCGGCCTCGCCATCGGCGATCTTGGCGAATCGATTTCATATCGCAAGCCGGTCTCTCGCCTAATCGCTGAGCGCTTCCCGGCCACGATTGAACTCGCCGCAGCAGGGATGCTGGTCGCTGTGCTTCTGGCATTTCCGCTGGGACTGATAGCCGGTTCGAATCCCGGCGGCGCCGGCGATCTCGGTGCGATGGGATTTGCAATTGTCGGCATCTCGATTCCGCACATCTACCTCGGCCCGTTGCTCATGATTGTGTTTTCGCTGGATCTGCGCTGGCTGCCGCTCACTGGCCGCGGCGGTCTCGAGCATCTCGTTCTGCCTGCTATCACGCTCGGCACCGCACTCGCCGCGATACTTGCTCGCATGTTGCGCCAGAGTTTGATTCGCGTGCGCGAGAGCGACTATATGCGCACCGCGCTCAGCAAGGGTCTGAGCGCGCGCGCGGCCCTTCTTCGCCACGGCCTGAAGAACGCGCTCACGTCTGTCGTGACCATCATAGGACTGCAGATGGGCGCGCTGCTCAGCGGCACGCTCATCACGGAAATAATTTTTTCCTGGCCGGGCATCGGCCGCCTGCTGATTAGCGCAATCGGGGCTCGTGACTATCCGGTCGTCGAGGGATGCGTACTTACGTTCGCGATGACTTACGTCGTGGTGAACCTGGCGACCGATCTCGCTTACGCAATGATCGATCCACGAGTGAGAATCTCGTGAGTGTCCGCGTACGCAATCCGACACTGGCTATTGGAATGACTACTGTTGTCGCGATCGTTGTCGTTGCGATCGTGGGTCCGATTTTGTGTCGCACGGATCCCCTCTCGATCGATCTCGCGAACACGCTTGCCGCGCCCAGCCGTGCGCATCCGTTTGGTTGCGACGCGCTCGGCCGCGACGTGTTCGCCCGTGTCTTATGGGGCGCGCGCCTTTCGCTCTCGATTTCCGCGATCGTGGTTGCGACTTCGCTTGTCGTCGGCAGCCTGATTGGCGCGACCGCCGCGATGTCCGGCGGCCGAATCGACAACCTCGTGATGCGCGGCGTGGACATCGTGCTCGCCTTTCCCGGAATTCTGCTTGCGATCGCGCTGGCCGCCATTCTCGGTCCGGGTCTGATCGATCTCGCAATCGCGCTGACTGCCATGGGATGGACCGGTTACGCGCGCATCGTGCGCGGTGAAGTGCTGACCCTGCGCGAGCGCGAGTACGTTCTCGCCGCCGAGAACCTGGGCGCCAGTCAGTCGCGACTGCTGATGCGCCATTTGCTGCCCGGCGTCGTTGGACCGCTGGCTGTGCAGGCGACCTTCGGAATCGGTGGTATCATCGGCGCCGAAGCCGCGCTTTCATTCCTCGGCCTGGGCGCCCTGCCTCCCACGCCCAGCTGGGGCAACATGCTCGACGCGGGCCGCGCGTTCCTACTCGTCGCGCCGCATCTCACGACTGCGCCGGGACTCGCGATCGGGCTCTCGATTCTTGGCTTCAACCTGCTTGGCGACGGGATTGCGCAGAAGGTAGGCCGTCGCGCCTGACTGCCGAAACTCATCAACCTCTGATATAGCTATTCGCAGCGGCGTGAAAGCGCGCAGGGAGATCTGACTAATGCCTGAACTCAAAGTAGTACTGCTTGAGCAAGACGACTTGATGCATCCGAACACCGGCGAGTCCAACTTCAATGAAAGTGCTTACTATAACTTCTACGATCGAGGGCAGCGCCTCGGCGGCTTCGTCCGACTGGGTAACCGCGCGAACGAAGGCTACGCCGAAATGACTATATGCCTGTACCTTCCCGATGGAACCGTCGGTTTCATGTTCCAGCGGCCCGAGATTAAGAACAATCACGCGCACGACGCGGGCGGGGCGAAGTTCGAAGTCATCAAACCGTTCGAACGCCATCGCGTCAGCTATCACGGCATGGTCTGCATTCTGAAAAATCCCCTGGAGATGGCCGATCCCGCCAAGGCGTTCAAGAGTAACCCGTACTCGCGAGCCGCGCTGGAGATTGACTACATAGCCGTCTCCCCCGGATGGGGCGGCGAAGTGCGCGAAAAAATTGGAGACCAATGGGTGTCACCGAAACTGTCGGGTGACCCCGAGGCTCAATTCGCCAAAGGGCACCTGGAGCAGCTCGGCCATGCAACGGGAAAACTGGTGCTCAAGAGCGAAGGGGCCGAACGCGAGTTCAAGATCGACGCGCTCGGCCTGCGCGATCACAGCTGGGGACCGCGCTATTGGCAGGCGCCGAAATTTTACCGATGGCTCACGATGAACTTCGATGAAAATCTCGGCGCTATGGCTACGATCACGGTGAATCGCGACGGCAGCGAACGCCCTGGTGGATTCGTTGCGCGCAAGGGCCAGCCTCTTCTCAATATCGTGAAGGTCGATGCGCAGACTGAATTCGCCGGCGAGCAACAGCTTCATGACAAGATCAAAGTGACTTGTCAGACCGCTGACGGCGGTGCGCCAATAGTCATTACCGGCAAAGTGCTATCGATGATTCCGCTGCGCAATCGGCGCGCCGGTATAGTCACTCGAATCGCGGAAGGTATGACCGAGTGGAACTGGGACGGCAGGATTGGCTATGGACTCTCGGAGTACCTTGATCACTTCGATGAGTAGTCAATCGATCATCGTCCGCGCTTCAGCGCGCGTAAACTTTCCGTGTACGGTGGATATGCAACGCCGCGTTCAGTGATAATCGCGGTCACCAGCTCCGCCGGCGTGACGTCGAACGCGGGGTTGAATGTGCCGACGCCTTTTGGCGCGATCTGCTTGCCGCCATACTCGGTCAGTTCCCGGCCCAGCGCTCTTCGATCGGAATCGCCGCGCCGTCGGGACAGTCCAGGTCGATCGAGGACAGCGGCGCCGCGACATAAAATGGAACGCCGTGGCGCCGCGCCATCACCGCCAGCGGGTAGGTACCGATCTTGTTTGCAACGTCGCCATTGGCGGCCGTGCGATCCGTCCCCACCACCACGCAGCTAATCTTGTTCTGCGAGAGTACAGTCGCCGCCATGTTATCGGCAATCACCGTCACCGGTATCCGATCCTTGTGAAGTTCCCACGCGGTCAGCCGAGAGCCTTGCAAAAATGGCCGCGTCTCGTCGGCGAACACGCGGATTTTCTTGCCCGCGTCGCGAGCAGCGCGGACCACGCCGAGCGCCGTACCGTATCCCGCCGTCGCCAACGCGCCCGCGTTGCAATGAGTCAGCACGGTTGCCGGATCGCCTATGAGTTCTGCGCCGAACTTTCCCAGAGCGCGATTCGCGTCGATGTCCTCCGTGTAAATCGCGATCGCCTCAGCGCGCAAGCGGCGGAACAATTCTGCCGCGTCGAGCGCGATGCTTTCGTCGAGCGTCCGGCCCATCCGATCTACTGCCCACGCCAGATTTACCGCGGTTGGCCGGGTGGCTTTGAGAGCCTTCGCCACGACTTTGAACCGTTTTCGCGCCTTCGCGCCCGAGGTACCCTTGATGCCCAGTGCGACGCCCATGGCAGCAGCGACGCCGATTGCGGGCGCGCCGCGAATCACCATTGTGCGGATAGCTTCCGCGACGCCGCGGTAGTCACGATAGGTTCGAATCACCTCGCGCGCCGGCAGCAGTCGCTGATCGATCATGCGGACCGTGTCCGCACGCCACTCAATAGTCATGACCGCCATGTAGTTAAACTCTTCCGCACGCAAGTGAGGTTTCGAAGTCTATAGCAACCCGACATCGCAGTCACTCTATGCTATAAGCTGAGCAATAGAAAAAACGGCGCGGCGATTATTCGCGCGCCGTTCTACTATGGTGTCATCGCGCGGCCCGCTTTTCGATGAGCGCGCGCGACGCGCCGACTAGACCCTTTCGTATACTCCGCGTGCCTTCCGCTTTGCAGTTCCCGCATCGATCCATCGCGTGATCGCCGCGAAAACCTCTGACGGCCGCTTCCCCTTGAGTCCCCGCACCTGGCGCACATCGGCCGCCTTGAACTGCTTGGGAAGCGACGCCAGCACGGTGCGCCAATTGACTCGCCCACTGCTGACCGCCCTCGTTGCGCCGGCCCCACGACCGATCAATGATCCCAGCCGCGCTTCCTCTTGCTTCAGTTTACTCAGTATCGATTCTTTCGAGCGGATGTCTTTGCGCAGATTCATGAGCAGAGTACGCGCTTGCCGCTGTACTTGCAGAAATGCCGATGCGGCTCCGCGAGAGGTTTTCTTACGGGGCATGTAGCTATCTCCCTTCGTGGAATTGGTTAGTACTAATCGACATCGAATCTACACAATCAAACCTATTTCTACAAGTATTAGAGTATTTTTATCGAATATCAACATCGGACAAGTGGGTATAGCTGCCGAGTCCCCGAATGAACTCTGAAGTCATCTTGCAAATAGTCAGATCGGCTCGCAGAGTGTCTTAGTCGGTCGCCGAAAAAACGTGAAAGGTATTTGATCCAGTGACGGTGCGACGGAAACGTTGAGGATGCTCCGCGATTCGGATTAAAGCGTCCTTCGACTTTCGCCTCGCAGCCGCAGCGTGCTCGAGGACAAAGGACGATACAGGCTCACCAAGCAAATGTGAGATCGTGCCATTCGTCGTCATGCGATATAGCTAGTGTAAAAGCAATCAGAAATCATATTGCGCCCAATATCGTGCATAGACATTCGATCGAACCGGCGATGAAATATGTCCACCGGCGGTGGATAAGCGCTTCATCAAACCAGATACGGAGAGGCTATGTTTGAACTTGGCGCGGTGCTATAAGCATTCCGGAATTTCGGACTAGATGCGCGCCCCGAGATTAAGTACGCACTTAGTACGCCGCTGGGTGATCGGTTTGCGCGCGAGGAGAGGGTAATGGGCCGCAGACTGTATGTTGGGAATCTGGCTTGGACTGTGACCGACCAGGATCTGCTCGACGTGTTTTCAGAAGCAGGAAAGGTGGACAGCTCGCAAGTCATCATCGACCGCGCCACCAACCGCTCGCGGGGATTCGGTTTTGTCGAGATGGCAACCGATGAGGCGGCCGAAGGCGCAATCAAGACACTGAATGGTCGCGACATCAAGGGCCGTCCAATCCGCGTCAACGAAGCGCAGGCGCGAAGTGGCGGAGCCGGTGGCGGCGGCGGTGGCGGCGAACGCCGAGGACGCGACCACTAGTCAGTTCCGGAATTTCTGGATAGTGCGCGATTGTAGTTCGCGTCTCTGTCGGGGCTGCAAAATATACTTGACCCATCGCGGGGACGCCCGATTTTCGGGACGAACCCTCGCGGCCCGAACGTTCCTCACCTAGTGAATCATCGCTGTGGAACTCATAACGCTTGAGGCGCAGAGCGAGCGCGCGGTTATTGTGCCCGAGGCCGGGATGCCAATGCCTCAGCTACCGCGCCGGCACGCTCGACGTCATCGCGGGCCCGGCCAATCCCGACGCATGGCGCGAGCATCCGCATCGCGGCGGCATCCCGATTCTCTTTCCATGGCCCGGCCGCGTCGCAGGCGCACGCTTCACGTTCAAGGGCCGCGAATACCGGCTGCCGGTGAATGAACCCGCACGCGGGCACGCGATCCACGGCTTTGCATGCGAACGCGCCTTTCGCGTGACGCGGCGCGGACCGTACTTCGTCACGGCGATTCTCAATTCTTCCGACTATCCTGATCTCAATTCGATCTGGCCGTGGCCGTTCGCGCTGGAAATTGATTACGAAGTTGGTAATGGACTGAGATTGAAGGCGCGCGTCACCAACACCGGCGATTCGATCATGCCGTTCGGATTTGGCGCGCATCCTTACTTTCACGCGCCGCTCAATCCCAAAGGCTCGCGCGATGCGATGCTGATTCAGCTCGACGCCGACGCGCGATGGCCGCTCGACGCGCGCCTGATACCGACCGGCGCCGCCGAGCCGCTCGCGGGCAAGTACGATCTTCGCGCGCCGCGTCCGATTGGTACCGATACTTACGATGATGCATTCCGGATGGCGCCGCTTTCGACTGACGATGCGTCGGCGCCGCGCGCGCGGCTGATCGATCCGTCGATGAAAGCCGCGCTCGACATTCGCGCCGACGCCGCGTTCGGCGACTTCGTCGTCTATGCGCCTCCGGACAATCCCGTCGTCGCGCTCGAGCCGTACACCTGCGCGCCCGACGCCTTCAATCTCGCGGCCCGTGGCATCGCGGCCGGGATGCGCGAACTTGCGCCCGGCGAGACCTTCGAGGCGGGTTTCGAGATTCGCCTCAGCGCCCCTTGAAGCGCGGCTCGCGTCGCTGCGCCAAGGCCGCCGCGCCCTCGCGAAAATCCTCGGTGACGAGCAGCGAGCTCTGAGCCAGCACTTCGAGTTCCTGGAAGGTCATTTTGTCCAGGCCGTGGCCCTTGTCGATGATTCGCTTCGCGAGGCCGACCGCGAGCGGCGCGTTGCGCGCCATCTCGCGCGCCAATTCTTCGGCCGCTGCGAGATGCGTGCCCTCGGCGACGACGCGATTCACCAGCCCGATCTTTTCAGCGTCCGCCGCCTCGATCATCCGCGCCGTCATGATCAGTTCTTTCGAGCGCGCATAGCCGACCGTCCGCGTAAGCCGCGTCGTGCCGCCGACGTCGGGCACGAGGCCGATGCGCACCTCGGGCATCCCGAGCCGCGCGCCGGCCGACGCGATTCTCGCATCGCACGCGAGCGCGAGTTCGAGGCCGAGGCCGCCGACGAAGCCGTGCAGCGCGCCGATGACCGGCTTCTCGATACTCTCGATCCGGTTCAGCGACCCCTGCGACTCCGCCACGAAGCGCCGAAAGCGCTGCATGTCGGGGCCGCCGCCCTCGCCGCCACGCGCGCCGGTGTCGTTGGCGAGCGAAGTGAAATCGATACCCGCCGAGAACGCCTGTCCCTCGCCGTAAATGATGATCGCGCGAACCTCGGGACGATCGACCTCGTCGATCGCGTCGGGAATCGCGCGGAGCATCGCCTGGTTAATCGCGTTGCGCTTCTCAGGCCGGTTGAGCGCGATATACGCGATCTCACCCTCGATTCGAACCTTGATTCCACTGTCCGCCATGTCTGACACCTCGCTATTCATACCATTAGTGGTGGTTTTGGGACGGCTCCACTACCATCGGTAGTTTCGTTCCGTCAAAAATTGTTTTCTGCCGCGAATTGCAGGCCTCGCCCGATTTCGGGCGAGTTGGGCGAGTATGGGGCACCCTGATGCATATCGTATTGGTAGCACAGAAAATCCGCCGGCGTCAGGCTGAATAGTTCATCCCCAAGGCCCGGC
Source organism: uncultured delta proteobacterium (assembly GCA_963805315.1). GTDB lineage: Bacteria > Desulfobacterota > Binatia > Binatales > Binataceae > Binatus. Next base: position 37,930 of record CAWDTQ010000009.1, on the reverse strand, counting down.
GTGAAACCCGCCGTCATAGGGAAGTGCGCACTCGCTTCTCATGCCGGTTGAGCGCGAACTCGAGCTTTAATTCCACGGTCCCCATGTTCGCGCCGAGCAAGTGGCTGCGGTGGCGTGCGCATCGTGCGCATTCGCGCGATCAAAGCTGGACTCTCTCCTCCACAACTGTGGATTAGCGTCATCATCGTCATTTGAAAAGCTCCAATGCGCGGCCGATCATGGTGTCTTGCCCATTGCTGCGTAGCAGCCGAATCCGGTGTGCATTTGAAACGCTCATCCTTGGGCCGAGGCGCCGATGACATTCATGCAAATTCCTTGGTCGTCTGTCCGTCCCCGTCATGGTGATCGCGGCGATGCTCATTTTCCGAGGACCTCTCGGGTCGCTCATCGGCCAGGGCAACCACGAATTCAAAGCAGGTCACTTTTTCAGTTGGAAGGCGAAGCATGCATCAGGGCCGACGCGTCAAGTCATTGCGGAGATCGCCCACGAGATAGCCCAAGCCGCGGCTGAGGAACAGTTGGACGTCCGGCGCTTAGTCATTCGAGACTCAGCAGGGGCGTCCGCGTATCGTGGCGTCGACCGTGGCATCTGGCGAACCTTTTCTGGCGTTGATTGACGAAGCGGGAGAAGCCCGCGCCTCCCTGATGGCCAGTTCCGCCGCCGATCCCGAGCGGCGTGGCTATCCTCATGTTCGCGAGGAAAGGGACGCCTGGGGAAATGGCCTCGTTCATCGGCGCAGAGAGCGATGGCAGCGGCGCGGTGGCAGTCCGCGACAGCTCCGGCGTCTGGAAGGAATTGTCCTGAGATTGGAAGGTTAGGAAAATGGGATCTCCGCGAGTTCTGAAACTCACGTACCGCCTGGAATGGAATTCGAATGGACGCCGCGTCGCCGACAGTGCGCCACCGCCTTTGGCCTTTGGAGTGGGCGACTTCGATGCGTCCCTCGAAAGCGGCCGATGGGTATTCGTGCCCAGAGCTGACCTTTACTCTGCGGAAAGCGCTCGCACTGCTCTGGAGCCTCTGCTTCGTGATTGGGAAACAGAATGGGATCTAATGTACGACCTGCGAATCACTTTCGAGTTTGACGACTGCATTTTTGAGCGACCGGCGCACGTCGAAGGAGAACCGTTTGCTACCTCGGGAAAGTTCGTGACGAAGGCCATTACGAAGGGATCGATCACCGTTGCTCTCGGTCAGTACCCGGTTCCACCTTCATTCAACCTTCACAGCAGTCCTCTCGCAGCTCAGCTTCGCGCCAGATGGCATGAGATTGAAGACGGGCGCAATACCCTACTGGCCGGCGGATATTGGTTTCTTACTACTTTCCGGACGGAGTTCGGGGGTCGTCGAGCCAGGCAGCGAAAAGTCTTAAGGTTCGATCTTACCGTATTGGGCAAACTTGGTTACCTTACAAGTGAGAAGAATGATCCACTTGAAAGCCGCAAGAATAAGGGGCCGATGACGCCTCTCAGTGAGAACGAGAAGGCGTGGGTCCGCGAGGCGGTGAAGATCATCATGAGGAGAGCGATCGAAGTGCGATCGGGCCGTTGCGGGCTATCTCTGATTACGATGAACGATTTGCCGAAGCTGTGATCTCCATATAGCCAACGTGCGGCTGAGCGGGATCGCCGACGAGTAGGGTTCTCGCTCAACCTCGTCGTGAAAGTCACGATGGCGTATCGCTGCGCGGGGAGCAGAGCAGGGGAAAAAATGACGAACCCGTGGATAATTGAGATCGAGGGAGAATCACGCGTACTTGAAAAACTTGAGCTGCTGCTGCGATCGAATCCTCGTGTGTCGTTGCAATGTGGCGAGCGCTTCTTTGAGCTAAGGTCTCCGGAGTTCGATTCCGAAGGGGATGCGAGTGCTGTCCGAGCTAAAGCGAAGAACTTGATTCATTTGATGTCGGGCGCATGCCGTCTGAAGTTTGGGCTACACGGTCGAATTGGACTTCGCGGAATTAAGCGTCTCGAGGAGGAAAAACCACCGACCCAGTTTGGTTTTGTCGATGCGCCGATTCTTCCACCTTGGGGGGAAGATTTCACGTCCGGTCGTAAAGACGGTATCGATTCGTCCCAGGGAATTCTTGAGTTGACCCTCGAACTTATCGGTTCCGCGGTCTCGGACGACATGAAAAGGTTGTTCGGATGTGGGACCGCGATGTGTCGTTCAGAGATTTGACCGCGATCCTTGAGGTAATCGAAAAAGATGTTGGTGGGACTGATGGCATAGCTGCGCGAAGATGGGCTAGCAAGGCGGATGTAGATAATATTTTCCGCACTGCTCAGAGTCCGGAGATTCTCGGAGATGAGGCTCGGCACGGAATTCAGAGGAATACTCCGCCGTCCAAGCCAATAAGCTTGGAAGGTACCCGCGAAGTCACTCTAAAGATCGTTCGAGGATGGCTGGCTGAGAAATCAGCGGCCGCCTGACGCCAAATGCGTAAACACAATGATGTACCGATCGGAATGTTGATCCCCAATGGAGAAAAATCACAAAGGCAGGATAGAGCTGAAGTGCTTACCCGGATCTGGTGGCTAACACACGCCGTGGAAGCACAGAGTGGAAATAGCTGGGCTCTCGACGAGATCCGCAACCTAGTGAAAGAGGATGCGGGCGTCGATCCGACCGAATTTGCCCGACGAAGGATTGATCAAATGGTGTACTGGCTTAGCGGTTCGCATCTGCGCCCCCGTCTGAAGGGAAACGTCATCTACTTTGACGGGGCGGGTGCGGGTGTCGAGGCGCGTCTGCTCGTGGGCGATCCTGACAATTGCGACTGGGACGATCTGATGGACGGCTGTGAGCTTGTAGTACATTCGCATCGGGGATGGTCAGAAACCGCACGAGTGAAGCGGGCCAAAAAGGCGAAGCATCTCATCCTCACCCGTCTGTACCGCGTGGGAATAAGCCGCTCAGACCCGCCCAAGGATTGGCGAGATGTCTAGACGGAACGACAACGGGGAAGCCTACTTCGACGCGGCGCGCAGGAAATATCTGATCGCAAAATTCATCTCGAAGAGCTGAGCCGGCGTCTCGCTGACGCTCCCGAGCCAAAACCGAACGACCCCCGTCCCACGATTCCCATCCAGGCCCATTTCGAGGGCATAGTGATCTCCGTCATGGCAGCGGTGGATCAGGTCGCGCAGGCAATCAACGAAGAGTGTGATCTCAAGGCATCCCCCAGCGATCTCTTCGACAAAGCCTACGGGAACGTCGCGCCCAAGATTCAGAGACTTAAGGACTGGTGCGAGAAATTATCGGCAGGGATCTCCGAAGTATCCGCAGGAAGGTCCTGCACTACCAGTATACAAAGCTGCCCTTAAGCGAGGGACAGGGTGACCCGGAAGTATGGCAGGTCGAGGACGCAGGCGTTGGCTATGGTCCTCGGGAACTCAGAGCTTACGGTAAGGCTGCGGTTCTTCATGCGCATGAACTCATAGACCTGATCCCGGCAGTTCAATCTGAGATTGGCCGAGAGAGAGGATGAGAAATGAGCCTGTTCAGACTTAGCGATCAACAATCGCGGAGGGGGCAAGAGCAGAATCCTGAATCGCACGCGGAAAATGCGCGTGCTGGATAAGGACCCTCACTTTCGATCCTCTCCCTGGCGGGGAGAGGGGAAGAATGCGATCCGCTCCGTGAAGGAGAGGGGAAGAGGCGTTACGGCTTTAGCAGGACCTTCATTACGTTGTCTTTCTTGCGTTGAAAATTTCGTAGCCTTTGGCGGCGTCGTCCAGCGGCATTATGTGGCTGATTAGTGGGCGCGGGTCCAGCGTGCCGTGTTCTATCAGGCGGGCTAGTTCCGGGATGTGGGCGTTGATGTTGGCCAGACCTATTCGGAACGTTAAGTCCTTCGCGAAAGCGTAGCCGATTGGAAAGTTGAACGACGGCGCGGCGAAGACGCCGATTACCGACACTGTGCCGCCGCCGCGGGCTGCCATTATCGCGGATGTCAGTGCGGCCTCGTTGCCTACTGCCTCGATAGTTACGTCGGCGCCTCGTCCTTCGGTGCGATCGAGAATTGTCTGTTGCGCTTTTTCAGTGTCCACAGCGAAAGCACCCAGCTTGCGCGCGAGTTCGAGGCGGTACGGGATGCTATCGACGGCGATCACTTCGGCGGGGCCGAATAGTTTCGCGCACATCACGGCGCACAGACCAACCGGGCCGCATCCGAAGATCGCGACCGTGTCGCCCGGACGGATGTTGCCGTTGATAGCGCCGAAGTAAGCCGTCGGCAGGATGTCGGCGAGAAAGACTGCGGCGTCGTCGTCAATCGCGTCGGGCAGCGGATAGCAGGTGTAGTCCGCCATCGGGACGCGCACCGCTTCGGATTGCTCGCCGCCCAGCCATCCGAGCTTGCCGGCGGAGCTCGAGCCGTAGCCGAACACCGCGGACCCGCTTTCGGAGCATTGCGACGGCTGCCCGCGCCGGCAGAAAAAACATCGACCGCACGCGACCAGGCCGGACACGACGACGCGCTGACCTTTCTTCAGGCGATCGACACCGGCGCCCACTTCCTCGATCACGCCGACGCCCTCATGCCCCAGCACGAAGCCGGGGACGATGGGTAATGCGCCGTGATAGAAGTGGAGGTCGGAGCCGCAGATTCCCGCGCGCGTGATTCGCACGAGCGCGTCGGTGGGCGTCTTGAGCGCGGGGTCGTCGACGCGCTCGACGCGCACGTCATGGGGTCCGTGGAAGACAGTTCCTTTCATTTTTTTCAGTGTCCATTGCGTACGGTCACAGAAATGGCGAGACTGCCGCGAATAATGACATACACGGGCGCGGGTTTGCAGAGGCGGCGAAGCGCGTGGTAATTCCAAGTCGTGGTACCTGGAGGCTCCTATGATTCAGAATGTGAAAAAAATTCTCACGCCGATCGATTTTTCCGTGCACTCGATGGAAGCGATGCGCGGGGCGATGGAACTGGCGAAAGACGTCGGCGCCGAAGTTCACCTGATGCACGTGATCGCGCCGCATCACCATTTCCTCCCGCTGCCGCTGGAGTCAACGCCGAGCAGAGCCGCGAACTGGCGCGCGAAGCCTCGATGATCCAGCAGGCCGAGGAAGAGCTCGCGCGCATCAAGAAGGACGACTTCGGCGATTCGAAAAAGGTCTTCACCTTTGCCGTGGTCGGTCCTCCGGTCCAGAAACTTTGCGAATACGCCAAGGAGCAGGCGATCGATCTAATCCTGATGGCGACGCATGGCCGCACCGGTGGCGAATTCATCCTGATGGGCAGCGTGGCCGAGAAAGTGGTGCGCAACGCGCCGTGCTCGGTGCTGATCTTCCGTCCCCGCAAGCAGTAAGCGTACAAAACAACTCATCGCCGGCGATCGCGTGCCTCTGACGCGCGGTCGCTCTCGCGTTCAGAGAGTAATTTATCTAATTCCACATAGTAGCGATGCTGATGCTGTCAGTAGGCCTATCCCTCTACTGTCGGTACAATGCTCGAACTTCGAATCCAGGTACCACGAAAGGGTCGGACAGCCTTGAAGTGCGCTCTTGTGCGAGGCAGTCAAGGAGAGGAGCAGCGCCCAAATAATAAGGGCCAGGCAGATTGCTCCGCCCAGCCCGTAGCCAACCGGGAAAAGGGGGGCAAACCCCGGCCAGCAAACGTATTGTACGCAACTGCGCGCGTGTTGCAATAACTGTCAGAATCTAGCTTTCGGAGCGAAATTGTGACTCGCGCTGGCGTTTTTCCGGCGCTTCAGATCAGCCCGCCGCCAAGCGCGGGAATGAAATGTACCTCGCTATTCTCGCCAACGGTGTCGAGTACGCCGCCGGTTGCGATCTCGCCGTCGATCGATACCGCGATCGAGGGCCGGATGTCTCCATCCTGGACTAACTGCGTGTCAAGCCCGGGAAAACGCTCGCCGAGATGACGAACCAGCTCGCGAATCGACTTGCCGGGCACGTCCACACGCTCGACGCCATCGGTAAATTTGCGTAACAGTGAAGGAATTACAACGGTCGGCATTGTAAAAAATACAAAAGGTCGAGCAGTTGCGCTCGCCCCTTTCGATCATCCCTGATCAATCCGCCGCTGCGGAATGTTGTGTCGAGCCGCGATGCTTCAGCATCGCTTTCAGCAGCTTCGGCGGCGACATCGGCGTCTCCGTCATCCTCACGCCCACCGCGCGATAAATCGCGTTGGCTACTGCAGCCACCGGCGGCACGATCGACACTTCGCCGACGCCGCGCACGCCCAGCGGATGTCCGGGGTTCGCTTCCTCGACGACGATCGTTTCGATCATCGGCAAGTCGAGACAGGTCGGCATCCGGTAGTCGAGAAATCCGGAGTTACGCAGCGTGCCCTTGTCGTCGTAAAAATATTCTTCGTTGAGCGCCCAGCCGATTCCCTGCGCCGTCCCGCCCTGCATTTGTCCTTCGACGTAACTCGGATGTATCGCCTTGCCCGCGTCCTGCGCGACGGTGCATCGGAGCAGTTGCACCTTGCCGGTGTCGGGATCGACCTCGACGTCGACGACCGTGGTCGCGAATCCAGGTCCCACGCCGCGCGCATTCACGCTCGCGCGGCCGGTGATCGGTCCTCCGGTTCGCGGGAAGCGGGGTGCGAGCTGTTTGATCGACAGCGGCGGCACGCCGTTGCCTTTCGCGTGAAGCTTGCCGTCGCGGAATTCCACCTCGTCAGGCTTTTTTTCCCAGACCTTGGCGGCGCGCTCGATGAGTTGACGCGTGGCGTCCTTGGCCGCCTCGTACACCGCCATCCCGGTTGCGAAAGTGACGCGGCTGCCGCCGGTCACGTCGGTGTGGCCAATAGAATCGGTGTCGGCGGTGATCGGCCTCACGTCAGTCACAGGGATTCCGAGAACTTCCGCGGTGATCATCGCCATCGAAGCGCGCGAGCCGCCGATATCCGGCGAGCCGGTCACGACGCTGGCGGTTCCGTCGGTGTGGATATTGACGGTCGCCGACGACTGCATCCCGGCGTTGAACCAGAATCCCGATGCGACGCCGCGTCCGCGGAACTTGCCGGTCAGCTTCGACTTGTATTGCTCGCTGTTCTTGATCGCCTCGCAGGTCTGGATAAATCCGATCCGCTTGAACGGAGGGCCGACGACCTGCGGCGCGCCTTCCTTGACGCCGTTATTGAGGCGGAAGTCGATCGGATCGATTCCGCACTTCTCGGCGAGCTCGTCGATTATCGTCTCGGACGCGAACGCGGCGTTGGTTGCGCCGGGCGCGCGATAGGCCGCGGTCTTTGGACGATTGACGACCACGTCGTACGCGTCGATCTGAAAATTCTCGACGGTGTACGGAGCGATGATGCACATCGCGCCCGCGCCCACTGGCGAGCCGGGGAACGCGCCCGCTTCGTAAGCCATCCAGATTTCGGCGGCGACAAGTTTGCCGTCCTTGGTCGCGCCCATCTTCACTTTGATCTTCGAGCCCGAGGTCGGACCGCTCGCGCGCAGCACTTCCGAGCGCGACATGACGAGCTTGACCGGCGCGCCGGTCTTCTTCGACAGCAGCACCGAGAGCGGCTCGAGGTAGATGGTGGTCTTGCCGCCGAAGCCGCCGCCGATTTCGGCGGGCACGACTTTGATATGACCGACCGGCATCCCGAGCACCTGCGCGCTCAGCGAGCGCACGTCGAAGGCGCCCTGCGTCGAGCAGTAAATCGTCGCCTGCCCGTCGGAGTTGTAGATGCCGACGGCGTTGTGAGGCTCGATGTATCCCTGGTGGACCATCGCGGTGTTGAATTCGCGCTCGACGACGTAGTCCGCCGCCTTGAATCCCGCCGCGACGTCGCCGCGCTTGAACTGGTAGTGCTGCGCGACGTTGGTCGGCTTGTCGCCTTCCTCCTTGTTGCGCAGATCCTTGAGCAGAATCGGCGCGCCCGGCCTGGTCGCGGCGTCAACCGTCATCACCGGCGGCAGCACTTCGTACTCGACTTCGATCAGGCGCAACGCTTCCTCGGCGATATGCGGGCTGGTCGCGGCGACGGCGGCGATCGCATGGCCGTCGTACAGCACCTTGTCGTGCGCGAGGATGTTCATCGACAGGTACATCGGGTTGATGACCATTTCGCCGGACTGCTCGAGCTTGTTCTCGGCCTGTGGGAGATCCTTCGACGTGACGATCGCCTTCACGCCCGGGAGCTTGAGCGCCTTGTCGATTTTGATCGAGTTGATTTTCGCGTGAGCGTGCGGGCTGCGCAGCACCTTGCCGTGCAGCATTCCGGGGAACGCGTAATCGGCGCCGTACTTGGCGCGGCCGGTCACCTTGTCAACGCCGTCGTGCCGAATCGGACGCGTGCCGATAACTTTGAAATCGCCTGTCGTGGTTGATGCCGCCATGGGCTTACCTCTCGAATCGCCTGGTCGTATCTATCGTCGGTCAGTACTGCGATGCGCTCAGCGCGCGGCCGCTTTGCCTTCGCCCTGCGCGCGAATGTCCGCGGCGGCGTGGAGCACCGCTTTCACAATTTTGTCATAGCCGGTGCATCGGCAGAGATTGCCGGCCAGCGCGTAGCGAACTTCGGGCTCGGTCGGTTTCGGATTGCGATCGAGCAGCGACTTCGCCGAAATCAAAAAACCCGGCGTGCAGATGCCGCACTGCAGGCTCGCGTGCTCGAGAAACTTGTTCTGCAAAACGTGGAGCACGCCGTTGGTCGCGAGTCCCTCGACGGTCGCGATGTTTTTGCCTTGCGCCTCGACGCCGAGCATCAGGCACGAGCATACCGCGCGGCCGTCGACGAGCACGGTGCACGCGCCGCAATCGCCGGTCAGGCATCCTTCCTTCGAGCCGGTCAGTTCGAGCACGTCGCGCAGGGTTTCGAGCAGGCTTTGGCGCGGCTCGCACAGGAACTCGACCGTTTCGCCGTTGATCGTCGCTTCTACCAGGGTCTTTTTCATTGCTATCTGCCGTAGTTGATTTTTCCGGTGCTTAGCTTTTCTTCGCGCGTTCGGCGGCGATCGTGAGCGCCCGCCTCGTGAGCACGCCGGTGACGTGAATTCGAAAATCGATCGTGCCGCGCATGTCGTCGATTGGCTTGCACGCCTCGCTCGCCGCACGTCCGGCGGCTTCGAGCGCCGCGTCGTCGAGTTTCATCCCGACGATCGCGTCGGCCGCCTTGCTCGCGAGTAGAGGAGTCGCCGCGACTGCGCCAAGACCGATCCGCGCCGCCTTGACCTTGTCGCCGTCGAGCGTGACCGACGCTCCAACGCCGACCACTGCGATATCCATCTCGTTGCGCGGGATGAAACGAAGATACGCGTCACTCGAATGCGGCGCGGGCGCGGGAATCAGCAGCTCGACCAGCAATTCGCCGGGCTTGAGCACGGTGCGTCCGGGCGATACGACGAACGACTCGACCGGAACTTCGCGCTCGCCGCTCGGGCCGACGATTCGCGCGCGCGCGCCGAGTGCGATCAGCGCGGGAGTCGTGTCCGCGGCCGGCGATCCGTTGCACAGATTGCCGCCGACCGAGGCGCGGTTCTGAATCTGCAGCGAGCCGATGAGTTGGGCCGCCTCGGTCAGGCCGGGGTAGTGACGGCGCATCGCGTCGCTCTCGCCAATCTCGATGCAAGGGACGGCCGCGCCGAGGCGCAACCCCTTCTTCGCATCGAAGGAGAGAGTTTGCAGCTCCTTGATTTTCTTGACGTCGACGAGATGCTCGGTGCGGCGGACTCCGGCGCGAAGCTGGATGAGGATATCGGTGCCGCCGCAGAGCGGACGGGCGTTCTCGCCGTGAGTCTTGAGGATGCTGACGGCCTGATCGAGGGTGGTTGGGGCTTCGTAATTGATCGCGTGCAAGAGTGGAAAACCTCCTTTTTATGGGTCGGGTCAAGATTATACCCGGCCTTTATACCTTGGATAGCCTAGTTGCCGCGCGCTGAAAAGAGCACGAGCGCGCGTCCGCACATCAGGCAGCGCGCTTGCGCGGATGGACCTCGCGCTCGATTTTAGCTGCCAGCTCGTCCTTGGCCTTCTCGAGTTCGTAGTCGCTCTGCAACCCCAGCCAGAATTCCGCTGACGTGCCGAGATAGCGCGCGAGGCGAAGTGCTGTGTCGGCCGAGATGGCGCGCTGACCCTTCACGATTTCCGCGATCCGATTGGCCGGCACGCGCAAGTCCATCGCGAGCCGATGAACGCTGATGCCGGTCGGCATGATGAAGTCCTCGTACAAAACTGCGCCGGGATGAACCGGCGGTATTTTTTTTCCGCGTGGCATGTCTGCCTACCTCCAGGATTTCTCTCGAAGCTTCAGTGATAGTCCACGATTTCCACGTTGTACGCGTCTTTCAGGTCCCAAATGAAACAGACGCGGTACTGGTCGTTGATCCTTATGCTATGTTGGCCGGCTCGATTTCCCTTCAGCGCCTCAAGGCGGTTTCCAGGCAGAGCCGCAAGGTCCGACAGGCTTGCGGCCCGATGAATCTCGCGGAGCTTCCGATGCGCCACGCTTGCGACGCTACCGAATTTCCCAACCCACTCGCGATTGAAGATTGCCCGAGTATCGCGGTCGCGGAAGCTCCGGATCACACAATCGAGTATTGCACGTGTCGCATTATATGTGAAGCATCCAATGAGACGCATCCAACGTTGCGAGTATTCGAAACTGCGAGCTTGGTTGAGCTAGCCTTTGAACCCCAGGCGCGACGCTGCCTGCGCTGCGGCGAGCGCGAATGCGCGGACCTACTTCGCGCTCGACAATTTTGCGGACACTGTGGCCGAAAGAATCCGGAAGTACGTTTTGCGATGTGACGGGGCGACGTCGTCAGCGTCGCCCCGGTTGGCTGCGACTAGTGGCCGGCCTGGACCATCTTCGAGGGGGTGAAGAATGACCGGTCGATCGCGCCCATGTTGATGTACATACCGTCGTCGTAGCGCTCATGACCGGGCGAATAAACCACGGTCGAGAAACCGTCGGTCAAATCTTCGTCAACCAGCGCAGTCTCGAACATCCGTTTGAACGGCCAGATCGCGACCTTGGCGTCAGGGACCGGCCGGTCGCGGTATGCGTTGAAAGTAACCAGCGTCTTCCAGAGCCGGCCTTGCGGGTTGTATTGGTCCGACGCGGTGATGAGCCAGCCTTCGGAATCGATGTACAAGATGCGCTTGGGGATGATCACGCTGCCTCCGATCGGAGTGCGAGGTTTCGCGGTCGCTTCGATTACATAAAGGTGGCGCATTTCCCAATTTTCGGTGCAGACGGTGCGAGCGCCGTCGTTGGCGCATGGCGTCGCGGGAGAATTCGCCGCTTCGACCGATGCGAGCATCGGCCGCTCGCCCAGCATCCGGTAGCTGAAATCCTGGACTCTCGCAGCAAAGCCGAACGAGGAATCGGGATCCCAATTTGAAGCGAAAGTGGTGCAGCCGGCGTTGTTGCCTGCGCGGTCGGCGCTGCCGGTTTTGGATACGCCGAACGAGTCCGAAAGTTCGACGGTGGGCATACGCCTCAACTTGCGCGACGCCGAACTGTATTGCCACACCACGTCTTCGAATCCCGGAATCACGTAGCGCTGCCTGACCAGTCCCATACCGCGCATCTCCATCGGCTCGAGGATCGGATAGACTCCGGAGCGAGACGCGATGCCGGTCTTCAGGATGTCCGGATCCATCGGCGTCGGCGCGACTTCGGTCCGGCCGAGATACTCGTAAAATCCGAGATGGCCAAACGTGAAATGCTCGATCTCTTCGGTTGATCCTGCTCGATGGCTCACCACTTCGACATCGCGCGCATCAAGGTCATCGGTGTATAGCGGTCGAAAGGTAAAGTTCCACATAATTTTAGTTGCGGCGTCGGGATCGTTGGCGTCGACCAGCGGGAACGGCAGGCCGGCGACGTAGTTCTTCAGATCACCGTCGGAGCTCAGCGAGACCTGCGGTGAATATTGCTCAGTCGCCGCCTTGTAAGGTGGTGGCCAATCCAGGTGGCCGGTTGGAACTATCTTCATCGACATGCCTTGCTTGACGAGAATGAAATTTCCGGGGCTAACCAGGCTCTCGACCTTCGACGCGTTAGCCGAAGTGATAACGTCTCCGGGCTTCACTTGCGCGCGCGATGGGACTGCCGCCGAAACAACAGCGGTCATCAATGCGAACGCTGCGATGGTTGCGAAACGATTTAGTGTCATTTGCGATGTCCTCCCTGGCGTCCCAGTTTGCGTACAACTTGAAAGATGATCGCGGCTTTGCGGGCCCTTTGACGATCACGACCTCTGCTATGAGCAAGGCGCAGGCCACGACGAAGCGCGGTTGCCAGCGGGCAACCAGACGCGCGGGGGAGAAATCTACAGATGCGCAGCGTTTCGCAGCGTTGCGCGTATCAGACAAAAGGAGATTGTTTTGGGAGAGTGAAGGAGCGAAAAGCGGCTACGATTTGAACCCGAGGCGCGACGCGACCTGCGCGGCAGCGAGTGCGAGGGCTGGGGCCATTGGGCCCATCAGGGCGAAGCGCGGGTCCGTCGTTTGGCCGCGGACGTAGCGGACATAGATTTGCTCGACCACCGTCGCGGTCTTCCAATGCGCCCACGCCCAGTAGTACGGCATGCCGCTTACGTCGCGGCCGGTGCGGGTCGCGTAGCGATGCAGGAGTTCGTCGCGGCCCAGGAAGCCGGGGCGCATCGTATGCGCCTCGCCTTGTGAAGTGGCCAGCAGCTCGGCCGGGTCACTTTTGTCGCGCCAGTAGTTCATCACGATGCCTAAATCGACGAGCGGATCTCCGATCGTCGACATTTCCCAGTCGAAGACCCCGACTATCTCGCCGTGATTCACTGCGCCGACCATGACGTTGTGCAGGTAGAAGTCGTTATGCACGAGCACCGGCGGCGGCGACGCCGGCATGTTGTCGAGAAACCATGCGCCGAGTTTTTCCATCAGCGGCACTTCGCGCGTCTTCGCCTTCTCCCATCGCGCCATCCAGCCGGTGATCTGACGCTTCAGGAATCCGTCGGGCTTGCCGAGCGATGCGAGTCCAATCGCCGCGTAATCGACGCCGTGCAAATCGGCCAGCGTGTCGATGAATCCCTGTGACATCGCGCGAAAGGTCGCGGGATCGGTGCCGAGCTCGACGGGCAGCGGCTGGCGATTCTTGATGACGATGCCGGTGCGCCGTTCCATCACGAAGAATGGCGCGCCGACGATCGACGCGTCGTCGCTGAAGAGCATCCCGCGCGGCGCCGGCTTGAAGACTTCCCACAGGCGCGAGAGCACCCTGTACTCGCGCCCCATGTCGTGACCGCCGACGGGCAGCGGGCCGAACGGCGGCCGGCGCATCACCCATTCGCGGTCGCCGAAGCGCAGCAGGTAGGTGAGATTCGACGAGCCGCCGCGAAACTGCTTGACGGTCATGGGCGCGTCGGCGCCGGGAATCTTGCCGCGCAGGTACGCGGCGAGCTTGGCCCAGTCGAGCTGCTCCTCGTCGCGGACGTCGCCGAATTCGGGGACGATTTCTACGGCTTCAGCCATGCGCGTGATGCAGGATGATCGCCGTCATTTGTATTTGCGCAGTTCGCGGCGCGCGATCACCATGCGATGCACTTCGTCGGGGCCGTCGGCGATTCGAAGCGCGCGGCTGTCGCGCCACATCCGCGCGAGCGGGAAGTCGTCACTGACGCCGGCGGCACCGAACACCTGGATGGCGCGATCGAGCACGATCATCACCATGTTCGCGCACATCACTTTGATCATCGCGATCTCGTTGCGCGCGGCGCTCTTGCCGGCGGTGTCCATCTTCCACGCCGCATGCATGACCATCAGGCGGCACGAATCGATCTCGATTCGCGAGTTGGCGATCCACTCCTGGATGTTGGACTTCTCGGCGAGAAAGCTGCCGTGCGTGAAGCGCGTGCTCGCCCGCTTGCACATCAGCTCGAGCGCGCGCTCTGCGATTCCGATCGTGCGCATGCAATGGTGGATGCGTCCCGGGCCGAGCCGCGCCTGCGAGATTGCGAAGCCGCCGCCTTCCTCGCCGAGCAGGTTGGTCACCGGCACGCGGCAGTCCTTGTAGATTATCTCGCAATGTCCGCCGCCGCCGGTGTGACCCATCACGGGCACCGGGCGAATCAGGTTGAATCCGGGAGTGTCGGTCGGAACGATTATCTGGCTGGCGCGGCGATGCGGCTCCGCGTCGGGGTCGGTCACGACCATCGCGATCGCGAAGGCCGAGCCGATCGCATTCGAGGTGAACCACTTGTGGCCGTTGATCACGTAGTTATCGCCGTCGCGAACCGCGCGCGTTTTGAGCTGGGTCGGATCGGAGCCCGGAGTGTCGGGCTCGGTCATCGAGAAGCAGGTGCGAATCTCGCCGTCGAGGCACTTTTGCAGCCACTGCTTTTTCTGATCGGGAGTTCCGAACTCGGCGAGGATTTCCATGTTGCCGGTGTCGGGCGCCATGCAGTTGAACGCGCGCGCGCCGATCGGGCTGCGGCCCATCAACTCGCACAGCGGAGCGTACTCGTAGTTCTTTAGTCCGGCGCCGAATTTTTCGTCGGGCAGAAACAGGTTCCACAGGCCCTCGGCCTTGGCTTTTTTGCGGACGTCCTTGAGCGATTGCGGCTCGGTGTTCCCGCTCTCGCCCATCGCGCGCTGAACTTCTTTTTCGATCGGGAAAACGTACTGGTCCATGAAGTCGGAGACGCGCTTGCGCAACTGTTCGGTCTTGGGGGTCAGCGAAAAGTCCATTTCGATCCTCGCGCGGGCTGATGATTTCTATCGCAACAGGTAACCCAGATCGCCAACAAATGAAAGCGAGGGCGAATCAAGGGTAGTGCCCTAGTTTGGGCGTCGGCGAAAAACCGATCGGATGCTCCAGAAAAGAGCGACCAGCACCACGCACGTCAGGCCAAATGACAATTTGGTCCAGCCAAAATAAAGAAAAACTTCAGCATAGACGGGCAGGAAGAGCACAATCCCGATAAGGGCAAGAGCGACCTTGGTATAGTTAGAGAGTTGCGGCATCGATCGAATCACGCGATGGGTTTGCGCATCACGTAGAAGACGTATCCGTAGGCGTCGTGATGAGCGCGGAAGAGGGCGGGCTCGCGATTTTCCTCGTCGAGCTTTGCGAGGACGTCGGGATCGTCGGCGTACTTTTCTTTCAGCTCTTCGACGCGCGTCTCGGCAGGTCCGTAGTAGTTGCGCCAGTCATTCATCGAAAGCACGAAGCCGTCCATGTGCGCGTATCCGGCCTCCGCAATGATCTGGCAGTTGCGCTCGATCGATCCCATGCCGGGATAATTGCGCGCCCAGAATGCGGCAGCTTCTGCCGGCGGATTGGGCACCAGCCAGGTCAGTTCGGATACCGCCATCCATCCGCCCGGCTTCAGGAACCTTCGCCACGCGCTGAGACCCGCGGCGAATCCCTGAATGTAGACTGCGCCCTCGGACCAGATCAGGTCGAACGACTCGTCAGCGAAATCCATGTCGAACATCGAAGTGTTGACGGTCGTAATCTGCGGCAGGACGCCGGCCTCGGTCGCGCGTTCGGTCAGCTCGTCGAGGAATCGCTGGCGGATGTCGAGCGCCACGATCCAGCCGCCGGTGGCGCGCGCCAGCTCGATAGTCTGTGCGCCGGGACCGCATCCGACGTCGAGGATTCGCGGACGCGGCGGCAGCCCGCGGATCAGGCTGAGCGCCCGCAGCGTCGCGGCGGCGGAACCCGGCGCCTGTCGCGGCAGGCCCTCGGTCAACTCGCGGAAGATACCCATATCCCACGGAATACTGCCGCCGAACACGCCGGAACTCAAACGCGCGGTGACTATCGGGCACGCGGCTTGTCGGCGGCAAACCGGAGGCGAACGTAGTCGGCGAACCATTTGCCGTCGCCGTCGCACAGGTCGGGACGCAGCGCTTCGCGAACCTCGTCGATAAAAACGGCGCGATCGTTGTCAGCTAGCGGCGCCATGAAGCTTTGCGCAAACGTCTCGAGCCATCCGTTGATTTCGGTGGGCAGCGGCGTGGGCCGGGGAATCAACGCGATGTAACGGACGCTGAAACCGCGGCGCGCCAGTCGCGCGGAATAGTCCTCGACCGTCGGGAAGTACCAGGGGTTCAGCGCGTCACCGTTAATACCGCGGCGCGCGAGCGCGTCGATCAGCGCACGCTTGATCGTCTCGACGCAGCCGTGGCCGCCGAACTCGCCAACAAAGCGGCCGCCGGGTTTCAGCGCGGCCCACACGCCCGCGATTACATCGTCGGGCGGTTTCATCCAGTGGATCGCGGCGTTGCTGAACACGGCGTCGAACTCGGCGTCGAAATCAAGCCGCTCGCCTTCGGCCACGCGGGCGTCGAGGCCGAGGCGTCGGGCGGCTTCGATCTGCGGTGCGCTCGCGTCGACGCCGACGACGTCGCATCCCATCACGGCCAGCTTTATCGTCAACGCGCCGTCGCCGCATCCGAGGTCCAGGATTCGCTCGCCGGCGCGCGGCGACAAGAGCTCGACCACGGGCGCACCAAGGTCGGAGACGAAGCGGGCGTTGCGTGCGTAGGCGTCGGGGTCCCAGCTCTGATTGGTCGCCATGTACTTAACTATAGTTAATAATCTCCGCGATGCAACAGCTTTCCCTAGTGTCATTCGCCATTGAATGAAGATCGCGCCTTGCGCGAGGATAGTTCCGCGGATCGGTGCGAGCGCATCTGCGGGAGATCGAAATGGATTTGGCAAAACGATTTGTCGACGTGGGAATTTTCACCAACCGGCTCGACGAGATGCGCGCGTTTTACGGCGAGCGAATCCGCCTGCCGTACGAGGAGATGCTGCCGGTCGGCGGCGGCGTGCGGCAATATCGCTACGGATTGCTCGGCTCGGTGCTCAAGATAAATCACGCCCGCGATCCGCTCCCGGCCCGAATCGCGGGCGGCTACCGCAAGCTTTCGATCTCCGATCCGCGCACACCGATGCCGCTTACGATGCAGGATCCCGACGGCAACGAGATCGAGCTGGTGCCGTCCGGCCAACGCGGCGTCAATCAAATCGAAATCCAAATCGGCGTCACCGACGAGTCCGCCTTCGAGAAGTTCTATGGCGACGCGCTGCAAGCGGAACGACTGGGCGCCGCCCGCTTCAAGCTAGGCGAGACGATCATCAGCTTCCAGCGCGACGCCGCGACAGTGCGCGCGCCAAAGTCGCCGCCGGGCACCGCGATGGACGCGCTCGCGACGATGCGCGCGGTCGGGATGCGTTACTTCACGGTTCAGGTGCGCGACTGCGACGTGGAGCATCGACGCTTCATGTCGATGGGCGTGTGGGAAGGCGCCGCGCCGGTGACGCTGGGCGCGGTCGCGCGCATTTCATTCATCCGCGACCCGGACGGCAATTTTATTGAGATTTCGCAGCGGGCGTCGCTGACGGGGCCGATCCCGCGCTAGGCGGCGGTGCGGCGGGCACGCGGCGGCTCGGTCGCGAGCAGCGAAAGCACTACAGGCACCAGCGACAGCTGCGATGGATTCGGGCCTGCGGCCGCGTCGACGATCTGTTTGAGCTTGGCGCCCGAATCGTTCTGACGCGCAACGATCAGGGGTATGTGGCTGTCCTGCCACGACGCGCTGCCGTGCCACGAGTGATACGGGCCCGAAAAGTAATAACGCTTCTGGATGGGAATGTTCAGTCCCGATTTCGAGAGCAGCAGGATATCGCCGCTGCGATTGCCATACGGCCCCGCGCTCAACCATTGCATCCGGCGGTCGAGCTGGATCAGATCCGGCCGCGGATGCTCTTCGAGGTATTCAGGAATCGGCACGAGCCGATGCCCATCGAAGATTTGATACTCCATTGTCGGTTGTCCCGCCGGAGTCGGAACCCGCGCGAAAATCAAGTCGAGGGTGTCCTTCATCTGCGGCACAGGATTGCCGGTTTTGTTCGAGTTGTAGAATGCGCGCGCAACCGGCAGCACGTCCTGCCGGAAACGCGGTGGACGCTTCCAGTCGCAGGTCGTTCCCGGATTAGGACAGGTCGATCGATCCGCCAGGTAGACGTAGGCAATCGCGCCCTGGTACGCGAGGGCGGCCTGATAGTCCTGTTCGTTAGGGCCGGGATTCAGCTCAAATTTCCTCGGCCGGAATCCCGCCGCCGTGAGGACGTCCGCCGGCGCCTCATTGGAGTCGGCACCAAGGGCATGCTTGGGATCCCGCAGCACGGGAGTATGCCCGTGGTCTGCGATTATCATTACGTAGGTCTGATCGAGAATGCCGAGGTTCTGGTAGTAGGCGAGTATCTGGGCGACCAGCGGATCGGTTACCGTTTCGAGATAGTTCACCTCCATTGGGAGCGGCTTGCTGGCCAGATGGGTGTACAAATCGATCCCCGGGAAGTACACAACCTGGATTTTCGAGACGCCATGATCCTCGATGCTATCGAGCAACTTGGGCACAGATTTCTTGTCGAGGTCTTCGTAGATGTCCATCTTTTCGGGCGAATTCTCGCCGCCGCCCCGCGCGATGAACTCCGTGTACAGCGCGACCATCGAGATCGGATCGACGACCGTGAAATAGTCGGCGCGTCGATAAATCGGATTCAGCGAGACTGACGACTTCACCCCGGCCTGCTCGAACAGCGTCGGGGTTTTGAGCGCCTTGCCGACCAGATCCTCGAGAATCATGGCGCGGTTGTCGTCCATCTCGGCGACCGACACCGGCACCGGCGCGTAGAATTTCATCTTCTCGCGCACGAACCATTCGTTGCCCGACACCCCGTTCCAGGCCGTCGGCGCGCCGGTAAAGATCGCCGACCACGCGGCGATGGTGGTCGAGGGCAGGATGCTCACGGTGTCGGGCACAGAGTAAGCGTGCTCGTACAATCCGGCCCCTTCAGACTTGCCAAGCATCCCGGCCATTGCAGGCGCTTTGCCCGAGTTGATCGCCTCCATCAACTGGTCGTAGCCGGCCCCGTCAAAGGCGAAGATCAAAACGTACGGGCCTGGCTGCTCCGGCCGAATATGGCTTTTGTCGCGTTCGCCCCCATGCAGCAGGAATTTCACTGAACTGCAGGAACCTGTGAAGAAGGATAGTGCGACGCATGTCGAGATCAGCGCGCAGCGGAGAAGGGAAGCCGGTTTAGGACGCAGCATCAGAGTTGTTCCAAGACTCTAACTCAATGAGATTTTTGGAAATAGGGCGGCGCTCGGAGCTTCCGGCCGGATTGTCAGTGCACCACGTCGTCGAGGTCGGCGGGAACAGGCGGCTCGATGGTGGTCGAACTCATTTCAGGGAATTGCGGCGGTTACGCCCAGCGCGAACGCGGACGATTGCGCGTCGAACGATTGCGCGCGCCCGACGAGCGGAACACGGTCACCGGTTTGGGCGCGTGAATCTCGATTTTCTCGAAGCCCTCGACATGCTCGCGATCGAGCGAGTTGCCGAGCGTGCGTTCCAGCCGCGCCAGGTTGACGCGCTCCTCCTGCGTCACGAGGCTGATCGCCTCGCCCGCCTTGCCCATCCTGGCCGTGCGGCCGATGCGATGGATGTAGCCCTCGGTCTCGTCGGGCAGGTCGAAGTTGATCACGTGCGAAACGTCGGGGATGTCGAGTCCGCGGGCGGCCACGTCGGTCGCGACCATCACGCGAAACTTGCGCGCTTTGAAGCCCGCCAACGCTGCGTTGCGCTGGCTCTGGGAGCGGTCACCGTGAATCTGCACCGCCTTGACGTTGGCCCGTATCAGCATCTTGGCGACCCGGTCCGCACGGCTCTTGGTGCGCGTGAAGACGATCGCGCTCTCAACTTCGGGACGCTTGAGAATCTCGAGCAGCACCGGGCCCTTGTTCTCGAGCGTGACCGGATAAATCGACTGGCGAATCTGCGACGGCGGCGCGGCTTTGTGGCCGCCGACCGTGACGCGCTCGGGGTTGGTCAGGAATTCGCGCGCGATCATTTCGGGACCGGAGGCCATCGTCGCCGAGAACATCATCGTCTGGCGATGCTTCGGCACCATCCGCATGATGCGGCGCAGCTGCGGCAGGAAGCCCATGTCCAGCAGCCGGTCGGCCTCGTCGATGATCACGACTTCAACCTTGTCGAGCTTCACGATGCCGCGCTCGATGAAGTCGATGAGCCGTCCGGGACACGCTACGAGCACTTGCGCGCCCTTGCGAATGCCGTCGATTTGATGGCGCTCGGACTCGCCGCCGACCACGGTCGCGCAGCGGATGTGAGTATGGCGCGCGATCAGATCGAACTCGCGCGCGGCCTGTGCGGCGAGCTCGCGCGTCGGCATGATCACAATCGCGGCGAGATGCCGCGTGTTCTTGCGGTGCAGCCGATCGATAGTCGGGATCAGAAAGGCCGCGGTCTTGCCGCTGCCGGTTTCAGCCGTGGCCACCACGTCGCGCCCGCTGAGCGCGACCGGGATAGCTCCGGCCTGGACCGGGGTCGGTGTGTGATGACCGCGGTCTTTGATTGAACGATGGATCTCTGGCGATACGGGAAATTCAGAAAACGACAAACAGTATCCTATGGTTCAGAGCCCCGGATTCCAGTTCAGAAGAAATTGCCGAACTTGTGGGTCTGATGGGTTGAGGGGGTGGCGTCACGGAATCCGACGCGCGCATAAAGTCACGATTGACTTGGCCACAAGAGTACAGGAAGCATCGAAGCGATACAATGGCCCCACGGCCAGTGGGAAAACTTAATTGTATGTGAAACCCGCGCTGGGTTTCACGCTTCCTTGGGCAGGGTTAAACCCTGCACCTTAGTAATAAGAAAGATGCGGGACTTCGTCCCTGTTAGAACTTTTTTGGTGTCATTCCTCAGCGAAACGAAATATCCCGGCTCTTCTTTACCCCTCCCAGTGAGCTGTTGGCCACTAAGTCGCCAACAGCGGGAAGACCCCCCTAACTACTTCTAACAGGGACGAAGTCCCGCATCTCTCCTTCACTGGGTGCAGGGGTCACCCCTGCCGAAGGAAGTTTGAAACCCACCGTGGGTTTCATTTTAGTCAAGTTCTTCACCGTCCTAAAACTTCCCGTGCCTGCCGACTCCTGACGCGAACCTCTCCGCGCCGGCGCGCGTCTCGCCTGACTCGATCGTCGCGATTCCGTAGCGGTATTCATTCTTGAGCGCGTCGCCGAGCGGCAGCGTCCAGGCCTCGTACGCGGACATCCGGTCACCGCGCATGCATCGTTGCGGGAAGCTTGCGATCTGCCTGGCGAGATCGCGCGCGTGCGCCAGCGCCGTGCCCGGCTCGACGACGCGATTCGCAAGTCCCATCGCGAACGCCTCTTCGCCCGAGACGCCGCGACCGGTCAGGATCATATCCATCGCGCGGCTCATCCCGACGAGGCGCGGCAGTCGAATCGTGCCGCCGTCGCAAAGCGGCACGCCGAAGCGTCTGCAGTACACGCCGAAGGTCGCGTCGCGCGCCGCGACGCGCAGATCGCACCACAGCGCGAGCTCGATTCCGCCCGCGACTGCGAATCCTTCGACCGCCGCGATCACCGGCTTGCCGAGCAGCATGCGCGTGCATCCGAGCGGGCCGTCGCCGTTCTCCGTCACGCGATTGCCGCGGCTGGTCGCGACCGCTTTCAGGTCCGCGCCCGCGCAAAACGTCCCGCCCGCGCCAGTCAGGATCGCGACCGAGAGCGCGTCGTCGGCGTCGAAGCGGCGGAACGCGTCGGCCAGCGCCGCGGCGGTGGGCTGATCGACGGCGTTGCGCGCCTCTGGCCGGTTGATAGTTACGATTGCGATTTCGTTCTCGACTGCGAACTCGACGATGCTCATCGAATGACCTCCCGCGCGGATGTGCGATTGCCTCAACTTACTTTTTCAACATGCGGCGTGTCGAGGAATGGAGATGCACGACGCCCGAATCCAGCGAGTTGCGAGTCTCGAAACCGCTGTGGGCGAATACCTCCAGCATCTGGCGGTTCTCGCCGAGGACGTCGGCTTCGAATTCCGTGATTCCGTTCGCATCGGCGATGAGACTCAGATGCTGGAGCAGCAGCGTGCCGATGCCGCGGCCCTGGAACGCGTCGAGAATCGCGAACGCGACCTCCGCGCGATACGGATAAGCGCCGCAAATGTAGCGGCCGACGCCGATGAACCGCTCGCGCCCATTCTCAGTCACGGTCGCGGCCAGGCCGACGTGATTCTTGAAATCGAGCTCGGTCAGACGCTTCAAATCCGCCGGCGACAGGTCGCGCTTGATCCCCATGAATCGATAGTAGACCGACTGTTTGCTGAGGCCTCTGAAATGCTCGTGCAGGCGTTCCCGATCGTCGGGACGAATCGCGCGGATTCGGATCGCGGCGCCGTCGAGCATCGCCGCATCGACGCAATATTTCCGCGCGTCGCTCAACATGTCGCCATTTCCCATATCGGCGATTGAGTATACCGCGATTCCGCTTGGAATCTTGCCCGCATTTCGCTAAGGCGATCGGAGCGGCGCACGATGAGCGATTTCACAATCAAGGACAAGGTCGCGATCGTCGGGCTCGGCGAGACGAAGTATTACAAGCGCGGCGCCGCGCCGGTCAGTGAATTCCGGCTCGCGCTCGAAGCGATTCAGAGCGCGGCCGACGACGCCGGGCTGCCGATCACGGCGATCGACGGCATCGCGTCGTACAGCAACGACCGCAACGATTCGGTTCGCGTCGCGACTGCGCTCGGATTGCCGGAGCTGCGCTTCACGAACATGTTCTGGGGCGGCGGCGGCGGTGGAGGCTCGGGCGCAATCGGCAACGCCGCGGCTGCGATCGTCGCCGGCTTCGCCACTTGCGTCGTCGTGTATCGAGCGCTCGCGCAGGGCCAGTTCGGCCGCTTCGGAGCGACGCCGGCGATGCGCACGATTTCGGGCCCTATCGCGTACACCTGGCCGTACGGGATGTCCACGCCGGCGCAATGGATCGCGCTGCGCACGCGCCGCTTCATGCACGATCATCGCATCACGCAGGACCCGCTCGCGGCGATCGCGATGGCCTGCTATCACCACGCGCAGTTCAACCCGCGCGCGATCATGTACGGCAGGCCGCTGACGCGTCAGGCCTATGACGAATCGCGATGGATCGTCGAGCCGTTCCATCTCTACGACTGCTGCCTGGAGAACGACGGCGCCGCGGCCGTGATTGTCACCAGCGCCGAGCGTGCGCGCGATCTCAGGCAGAAGCCCGCGTACGTGATGGCGTCGGCGCAGGGCTCCGATTTCCGCCAGGGCGCCGCGGCGGAAAACGGGCCCGACTACGGGACCTCCAACTTCAAGACGCTCGCGCCGCGCCTGTACGCGATGGCGGGGATCGAGCCCAAGGACGTCGACGTCGCGCAGGTGTACGAAAATTTCACCGGCGCCGTGATGACCAGCATCGTCGAGCACGGCTTCTGCCATCCCGACGAAGTGATGGACTTCTGCACGTTCGAAAATCTGACCGCGCCCAACGGCAGGCTGCCGATCAACACGAGCGGCGGAAATCTTGCCGAGTGCTACATGCACGGACTCGAGTTGATTGTCGAGGCGGCGCGCCAGGTCCGAGGTACGTCGACGTGCCAGGTCAAAGACGCTGAAATATCGATGGTCGTGTCGGGACCGATGGTCGCGCCGGTGAGCGACCTGATCCTGCGCGGGTGAGCGCGATGGCGAACGACGAATAACTAAAACGTACTTGCCCGCGGGAATGCCTGCGCCCGAAGCGATGCGCGACGGATTGGATCGTGAATTCTGGGAAGCGGCGAAGCGTCACGAGCTGGTCGTGCAGAAGTGCAATTCATGCGGGACGTTTCAATTCGGCCCCGAATGGATTTGTCACAAGTGCCACACGCTCGACCTCGGATGGCATCGCGTGTCGGGCCGCGGCCGCATCTATAGCTGGGAGCGCGTGTGGCATCCGGCGCATCCCGCGCTGAAGTCCGCGTGCCCGTATCTGGTAGTGGTGGTAGAACTCCCCGACGCGGGCAACGTGCGCATGGTAGGCAACCTGCTTGGCGATCCGATGCGTGAAGTGACCTTCGACGCGCCAGTCGAAGCCGTCTTCGAAGATCACCCCGAAGGCTTCACCCTGATTCAGTGGAAGCTAGCGCAACGCTGACGCGTGCCGCGCCACACTTCCTAGTTGAAAGTCATAGCGCTGCCCGAAGGATCGATCTGGTCTGAGGTGGAGGTTAAAAATGCGTGCGTTGGGCTTTCGTTCGTTCGTAGGTGTACAACGCAACGCCAGCGCCCAACTGTTAGTGTCCGATTAGCTTCGAGTCGAGCTCACTGAGCTTTTGCCCGCAAGTTCGAGTGTTATGCATAGTCTGTGCGATTTCGCGAACTAGTTGCTCAGCCGCTGGCTTATCTTTCTGATCCAGCCTGTTCCTCAAGTCCACCACTTTGGACGCGATGGAAGCCCACTTCTTTCCGCCGACGGCTTTACCTTCGAAACACGAATCCATGAACAGCGTTTTGAGTTGCTCCAAGTTCACCGCGAACCGCTGCTTGAATATTTCTTCGGCTTGGGTTGCAGAGTACGCCATCGAGGCTGTTTGCCGGATTGGTTGGATTTTCTTTCATGCGCGCCGTCTCTCGAAATCATTCGTGAAGAAATCAATGAGCTTCTGGTAAACGACACGAGCATTTCCTGTGGGCATGCAGCTCGCATAGCGCCCCTCGTGGTAGACCAGAGAGACGAAATCGACGAAGCTGTTCAAGGTGCTTGCCAATGTTCTGCTCCGCTTCCTCAAGTGATCGCAACAGGACACCCTTGAAGGGCTCCCAGATTTCCTACCGCGCCCTCAAGGTTCACCGATCTAAGGAAACAGGCATAAGCGAGTTCGAGTAGCCGGGCTGACTTTTCCCGCCGTGCCAGCAGCGGTCATGTCGCCGTCCGTTGCGCCTCACAACGGTTCCCAGCGCCCGAACTCGCCGCAATCAGGTGGAACCAAAGGCTCGCAGCCCTCCGCAACTGGCATAGCGGTGAAGGTTCGAAACCGTTCGGAACCACCGAGACTTGAGGGCGACCGCTCCGTTCCATCCCGTCGAGCATCTGCGCCACGGGTGGCGGCGGTGTTCACTCCTCAACGCGGCGACGCTACTAAGAATACACAAGGACCAGCATTGGAAGAAGTGATCCGGCTCAGGTCTTTTCCGGTTCGTCGGCCTTGATGAACTTGAGCGACGCGGAATTCATGCAGTAGCGCAACCCTGTAGGCCGCGGACCGTCGTTGAACACGTGACCGAGATGCGCGTCGCATTTCGCGCACATCACCTCGGTCCTCTTCATGAAAAATGAGCGATCGGTCTCGGTCTTGACGTTCTCCGGCGCGATCGGCTGATAGAAGCTCGGCCATCCCGTGCCCGATTCGAACTTGGTGTCGGAACTGAACAGCGCGTTGCCGCAGCATATACATCGATAGAGACCCTTGTCGTGATTCTCCGCGTACAGGTTCTGGAACGGCCGCTCAGTACCCTTTTTGCGGGTGACCTCGTACTGCTCCGGGGTCAGTTCCTTTCGCCATTCCTCGTCCGTTTTGACGACTTTATCTTCCATCACGAGTCCCTTTCTTTGGCCGGAATCGGTGAACTCAACGATCGATACTTTGACTATACCCGACGCACCCGAATCCGGCGAATCGTTAGATGCATCAGATGTTCGTGCGGTTTCAACGTAACCGAATGCGATGATCGCAGGTATCGCGGCAATCGCAGCGACAAATGCCCGCCGCCCGATCATCTGACTATTCGAATGAGTACTATTTTCGGCCAACTTTCGATCCGTTGTCTTGATCATTGCATATTAGAAAACAGCGTCGAAGCCCGCGCGGTTCCCAGCTCTTATAGATTCGCACGTTGCGAGAGGTTCCCTCCGCCGGGCTCAGCACGTCAGATTATCCGAGGGTCAGGTCCGCGTGAGTCCTAAAGTTGCGAAAGTCTCGGTCGCGCGTCACTAGTGCGACTTCGTGGTCAATGCATGACTGCGCGATCAGGGTGTCGGCAAGGCGAGCCTTGAGACCGCGACGTAGCAGACGGGCGCGGAGTTCACCCGCGCGCTCCCAATAGCCGTCGAGAATTTCAAGTCTTGGAACGGCGCGAATCAAATTTCCAACCTCTGAACGAACCGCGGGGTCGCTCAGAAGTTCCGTGACAACCACGGGCGGAAAAACACCCTGGCGCAACCTCAACGCTTCTGCGACTGCGGCGACGTCCCTGCCGCGCTCGCCGGAAAGGAATGCTATGGTGGAGCTGGTATCCAGGGCGATCATCTTCAGTCCTGTCGCAGTTCGCGCAAATTGATCGAGAATTTCACCTTGCCGCGCATTTTCAGCAGCCCATCGTAGGCTTCTCCGGCCGCCAGCAACTCCAATCCCTTGCGCACGGTTTCGCTGACGCCGGCGTGGGCGGCTCTTTGCGCCTTGTTCAGCAAGTCACTGCGAACGTGCACTGTGATCTTTCGCTCCGCTTTCATTGCCGTAAATGATACCAGAATTCGATGCCGTAATCATATATGGCCGCGAGACGCGCTCATTCCACGACGCATAATCATCGCGGCGTCGATTCTAGATCTGATACACGAACAGCTTTTGTTCTTTCGGTCTCAGGAACACGTGCGCGCCTGTCTCCAGATGCAGCGTCTGGTAGCGCTCGTGGCTGATTTCTACCTGCACCATGTCGCCCCATTCGGCGACCAGCTCGACCTTGACTTGCGGCCCCGCCGGATTGATCGACTTCACCGTCGCTGGGAAGGTCTGCTTGCCGTTGGGCTGCATCACGATTTCCAGCAGATGCGGCCGCACGTAGAGCACCGCCTTGCCGGTCTCGGGATGCGCATGCGCGTGAGTGTTCTCGAGTTCGACGGCGGTGTCGCCAAGGAACACGCGGCCGTTTTCGATTCGGCCGTGAAACAGGTTGACGTTGCCGAGAAAGTTGTACACGAACGCGTTCGCCGGATGGTGATAGACCTCCTCGGCCGAACCAATCTGCTCGATGCGCCCTTGGTTCATCACTACTATGCGGTTGGCGAGCTCGAGCGCCTCTTCCTGATCGTGCGTGACGAAGACGCTGGTAATTTTGATCTCGTCGTGCAGCCGCCGCAGCCATCGGCGCAGCTCCTGGCGCACCTTGGCGTCGAGCGCGCCGAACGGCTCGTCCAGTAAAAGGACTTTCGGCTCGACGGCGAGCGTGCGCGCGAGTGCGACGCGCTGGCGCTGGCCGCCGGAGAGCTGCGAGGGGTAGCGATCGGCAAGAAAATCGAGTTGCACGAGTTTCAGCAACTCATGCACGCGCCGCGCGACTTCGGCCTCGGCGGGCCGTGCGCGCCGCGGCAGCACGCGCAGTCCAAAGGCGACGTTTTCGAACACCGTCATGTGACGGAACAGCGCATAATGCTGAAATACGAAACCGACCTTGCGTTCGCGAACGGCGACGGCGCTCGCATCTTCGCCGTGGAACAGCACCTCGCCGGTGTCCGGCGTTTCCAGCCCCGCGATTATTCTCAGCAGCGTCGTCTTGCCCGAGCCCGACAGGCCCAGCAGCGCGACCAGCTCGCCGGTCTCGATATGCAGGTTGATATTGTCAACCGCGACGAAGTCGCCGAACTTCTTGCTGATATTTCTGAGCTCGATACTCATGCGGCAACTTTGACCGCCATGTCGTCCGCTTCCGGTCTGGCCGGCGCCACGCGGCGCTCGAGCGAATACTTGGCTATCAGCGTCGCGATCGCGAGCAAGGTGAGCAGCGACGAGACCGCAAACGCGGCCGCGAACTGGTAGTCATTGTACAGAATCTCGACGTACAGCGGCATCGTGTTGGTATGCCCGCGGATATGCCCCGAAACCACCGACACCGCGCCGAACTCGCCCATCGCGCGCGCGTTGCACAGTACCATCCCGTACAGCAAACCCCACTTGACGTTGGGCAGCGTGACCCGGAAAAACATTTGCCAGCCGCCGGCGCCCAGCACGATTGCGGCTTCCTCTTCTTCGCTGCCGACCGCCTGCATGATCGGGATAAGTTCGCGCGCGGCGAGCGGAAACGTGACGAAGATCGTCGCGAGCACGATTCCCGGCTCTGCAAAGATTATTCTGACGCCATGATCCGCCAGCCATCCGCCGAGCGGCGCGCGCACTCCCAGCAGCAGCACGAACAGCATCCCCGCGATGACGGGAGAAACGGAGAACGGGATGTCGATAAGAGTCAGCAGCGTCTGCTTGCCGGGAAAATCGAAGCGTGCGATCGCCCACGACGCGGCGATTCCGAAGGTAACGTTGAGCGGCACGGCGATCGCGGCCGTCATCAGCGTCAGGCGAATTGCGGCGCGAGCTTCGGGATCGACGATCGCGGCAAAGTAAGCGCCGAGACCGTTGCGCAGCGCCTCGGCGAAAACCGCGATCACCGGGATGAAGATAAACAGCGCGACAAACACCAGCGCGGTCGCGATCAGCGCGATTCTGACCGCCGGTGGATCCGCAGTCCCCGGTTTTTTCGGCGCGCCTTGCAATGGATCGGACATCGTGAACGTCAGGCCGCCAGCCGCCGGCTGCTCCACCTTTGAAGTATGTTAACGCCGAGCAGAATCAGGAACGACGCTACCAGCATCACCACCGCGATCGCCGTCGCGCCGGCGTAATCGAACTGCTCGAGCTTGCTCATTATAAGAAGGGGCACCACCTCGGTATGCATCGGCATGTTGCCCGAGATGAACACGACCGAGCCGTATTCGCCGAGCGCGCGCGCGAATGCGAGTGCGAATCCGGTCAGCGATGCGGGAATCAGCGCGGGCGCGATCACCAGCGCGAACGTCTGCAAGCGGCTCGCGCCTAGCGTCGCCGCCGCCTCCTCGTATTCCTGGTCGAGATCCTCGAGCACAGGCTGAATGGTGCGGACGACGAACGGCAGCCCGACGAAAGTAAGCGCGACCACCACGCCCAGCGGCGCGTACGCCACTTTTATTCCAAGCGGTGCGAGATACCGCCCGATCCATCCATTGCTCGCGTAAATCGCCGTGAGAGTAATTCCCGCCACCGAGGTCGGCAGCGCGAACGGCAGATCGACCATCACGTCGATCAAAGTTTTGCCGGGAAACTCGTAGCGCACCAGGCTCCACGCGACGATGAAACCGAACACCGAGTTGATTGACGCCCCCGCAATCGAGGCGCCGAAGCTCAACTCGTACGCCGCAATCGTGCGGGGACTTGCAACCGCGGCCCAGAACTGGGGCCAGGTCAGCGTGAAGGTCTTGAAGAAGATCGTGGAGATCGGAATCAGCACGACGATTCCGAGGTACGCCAGTGTGAAGCCCAGGGTCAGGCCGAATCCCGGCAGCACGTTGGTCCGTTTGGTGTTTGCTTTCAATCCCATCGCGCGACGCGTTGCCCCGACTCAGCTAACTTCCCGGCTGATAGATCTTGTCGAAGACGCCGCCGTCGCCGAAGAATTTCGGTTGCGCCTGTTTCCATCCGCCGAAATCCGAATCGATCGTGAGCAGGGGCAAGCTCGGAAATTGGCTCGCATACTTCGCGGCGACTGTCTTGTCGCGCGGACGGAAAAAATTCTGCGCGATTATTTCCTGCGCCTCGGGCGTGTAAAGAAATTCCAGGTACGCCTTCGAGATGGCCCCGGTGCCGTGGCTACGGTCCACCTTGTCCACCCACGCGACCGGAGGTTCGGCCAGGATGCTTACCGACGGATACACCACTTCGAACCTGTCGGCGCCGAATTGCTTGATCGCCATCCGCGCCTCGTTTTCCCACGCGATCAGCACGTCGCCTATTTCGCGCTCGACAAAAGTTGTCGTCGAGCCGCGCGCACCGGAGTCGAGCACCGGCACGTTTTTGTAAAGAGCGCCGACGAACGCCGCGGCCTTGGCCTCGTCGCCGCCGCTGCGCTTGAGCGCGTAGCCCCACGCGGCCAGGAAATTCCAGCGCGCGCCGCCCGAGGTCTTGGGATTCGGCGTGATTACCGAGACACCCGGCTTCACCAGGTCGTCCCAATCGTGGATCTTTTTCGGATTTCCCTTGCGCACCAGCAGCACGATGGTCGAGGTGTAGGGGCAACTGTTGTCGGGCAGGCGCGATTGCCAACTCGCCGGAAGCAGGTCGGCTTTGTCGGCGATCGCGTCGATGTCGCCCGCGAGGCCGAGCGTCACCACGTCGGCCTCGAGCCCGTCGATAACCGCGCGCGCCTGCTTGCCCGAGCCGCCATGCGATTGGTTGACGGTGACGTCGTCGCCGGTCTTCGCTTTCCAATCCTTCGCGAACTGCGCGTTGACGGCCTCGTAGAGTTCGCGGGTCGGATCGTACGACACGTTGAGGATTGTGATCTGCGCGGCGCGCGCTGAGTTCGCGCCGAGAGCAACGCTCGCCGCCAAAGCGATAGCGGCAAGCGTATGAGTAAGTTTCAATTTGCGGACGGACATTCTTACCTCAGAACGAAATCTGCAGTTGCGACTCCAACACACTTTCGTCCGGCCGGTCCTTCACGTCGGTGGTCGTCCCGGCGCCGCCGTTGAAGAAGGTGCGCGCGTAGTCGAATTGCCATTTGATGTTGCTGTTCAGGTACCAGTTCACACCCGCCGCATACTCGGTCGCGGTTTTTGCGGACACGCTCGGATCGGCGAAACCGAGCTTGAATAGTCGCGGATCCGACGAGGTGTTGCTGACTCGGGCCGCCAGCTCCCACGCGCCCCACGTCCCAACCCGCGGGTCGAACACGCGCCGCGGCCTTACCCAGCCGTAGCTCGCATCTTCACCCGTCAGCAGGTACGAGGCCTGCGCCATGTAGCCGGTGTCGCGGAAAGTATCGGTCCGGTTGACGTACTTCTTGTGAGCCGTGGTGGTCAGATTCAGCGAATGCTGGTCCTGCGCGTATTCGCCCATCAAGCCGAAGCCGCGCCAGTAATAGTAGGCCTGCGGATCGAGGCGAGTCCGCTCGCCCGACGCCGTCACGCCCTTGTTGTAAGTGAAGTAGGTGGACATTCCATAGGTCTTGTAACTTGAGATAGTGCTGCCGCGTTCGTCGCCGACGCTGGCGCCGAGACCGACACCGAGGTTCTTGAGCCACTCGTGTTCGCTGAGTTCGAACGGCGTTGCGAAGGCGCGGCCGACGAAATCCTTGCCATCGTTCAGATCGCTGTCCACCGCCGCGGTGTTGTTGGGCACTCCATTCATTACTGCTGCGTCATAGAACAAGCGGCCGTCCAGCAGCCTGCCATGAATGTCGACGCCGTAGTCGCGATTCGGAACCAGGTTCTGGATCAGCGAACGTTCGCTGAATTCCAGGTCGCGGTCCGACTGCAGGCGCTCGAGATCGAGCGGCGCCTTGTACTTCCCGGTCCGCAGGCTGGCAAAATCGAAGTAGGTGATATTCAGGTAGGCGTCCTGCAGGACGGTCTTGCCCTGTCCGAAGTCGGGCGTGATGTTGAAGTTGTAATACTTGCCGACCGAGCCGGTGATAATCGGGCGCACCCGATTCAGGAAGAAGGTGCTGCCGCCGTTTTTGTCCGCGCCGCTGGTGAAGAAGCGGCCGTCGCCCTGAATGATTCCGCCGAAACCGATGTTGTAGTCGTGGTCCGGCGACGAGATTGAAAATCCTTCGGCGCCGGCCTTGACGATGGGCATCTCGAGCGCGTTCTGATGCGCCGTCTCGGCCTGGACTTCGAGCTTGCGATCGATCACTTTCACTTTTTGATCGAGTCCCTCCAACGTATCGACCCTCGACTCGAGTTGCTTAACTTCTGTCTTCAGCAATTCGATTTCCTGATCTTTCGGATCGGTGGACGGCTTCGACTGTGCGTGCGCCGGCCCGGCGGGCAGCAGCACTGCAATAATTATTACCGCCGGCAGAACCGGCGCGGTCAGCAAAGTCCATTTTCTCATCACGAAAGCCCCTCATCGTGTTGGGAACTTCCGGATGTCCGGTCGGCTCACGGTTGGTGATTAACGGCTCTGTCATGGCGCTCCGGATCCTTCCCTGGTCCGGGCTTTTCTCAGAAATTTTCAGTCGGTGCGACAAAGTCACTTACCCGCGGCCGTTCTTGTCGAAGCGAAATTTTTCTTTGCGCTCGATCTGCACGACTCGCGAGTCCTGGATCACGACCTCGACCGAGCCAAAACGCACGCCGCTGATTGCGTTGGCGATCCGCCGCAGGATCTCGTCGCCGTTGCCCGAGTCGGGTTCGGACCGAAGCTCGTGCCGGCTAGTCAGTATCGAGTCTGTTTTCATAATTTATCCTATTAGATGACTAGACTACTCTCCCAAAAAAACGCGCTCACGTTTCAGATCGCGAAACTCAGCGATTCGTTGCCCGTGACCACCGCCTCGACCCGCTTGAGCATGTCCTCCAGCGATGTCGAGTCCATTATCTTTGCGGTCGCGTCGCGAACTTCCTTCATCACGATCCGGATTCCACAACTGCGTTCGTCGCGGCATTCGCGGCATCGCATGTATGCCGTCTTGCTGACGCATGGCAACGGTGCGATTGGCCCGTCCAGCACACGTATTATGTGCCCGACGCTGATCAGATGAGGCGCTCGGCCCAGGAAATATCCGCCGCCCTTGCCCTTGCGGCTCTGGAGCAGTCCCTGGTTCTTGAGCTCGAGCAGGATCAGTTCCAGGAACTTGCGCGGGATACCTTCGCGCTGCGCCATGTCAGATATGAGCACCGGTCCCTGGCCGTATTCCTTGGCCAATACCATCATCGCCTTGAGCGCGTATTTCGACTTTTTCGAAAGCATCTTGTCGACAAATTAGTCGATAGGGTGGCTAGACTAGAGATCGAACCCAATCCAGTCAAGAGGCAGCACAAATCCGAGGTCGGAACCGATTCAGCGCGCTTTGGCCTTCAGCTCGGCGTACTTGTCGAGCAGCGGCAGCACGGTCTCGCGCGTCGCCGGCGGCAGCGCGAAGATGATCCGGTCGAGGCCGAGGTCGAGGAATTTCTTGATGTGTTCCTCGTTCGGACCGACGCCGAACATCGATACCGGAAGCTTGCCGCGGCCGGCTTTCTTCCCGGCTTCGGCCAGCGCCTTCAAGCCGGCAGCGAGATCGTAACGCGGAAAATTTATCGGCATCCATCCGTCGCAATATTCCGCGACGCGCTCGAACGTCCTGGGCGATTGCGAGCCGAGCAGAATCGGCGGGCCACCCGCCTGCACCGGCTTGGGAAACGACCAGATCGGATCGAAGTTCACGAACTCGCCGTGAAACTCGGCTGCCTCCTTGGTCCATATTTCCCGCATCGCGAGAATTTTTTCCTTGACGATTTTCCAACGCCGCTTGAACACCGCGCCATGGTTCTCCATCTCCTCGACGTTCCAGCCCCCTCCGATTCCGAAAATCACGCGGCCGCCCGAGATCATGTCGAGCGACGCGACTTCCTTGGCGAGCGCGATCGGGTCGCGCTCGACTACCAGGCAAACCCCTGTGGCGAGTTTGATTTTCTTCGTCACCGCCGCGGCCGCGCCGAGCGCGACGAATGGATCGTGCGTATGCCAGTACTCTTTCGGCAATTCGCGGCCGCCGGGCCACGGTGTCTTGCGTGACGCCGGTATGTGCGTGTGCTCAGGAAAGAACATCGACTCGAAGCCGCGTTCCTCGGCCGCGCGTGCGAGTTCGATTGGCTGGATAGCGTAGTCAGTCGAGAACATCGAGATTCCGAATTCGGCCATGGCGATTCCTCCTGGATTGGCGGGCGCGGGCAACGCATCGCAGCGCGCGCCGTTTCAGTTTTCATAGCACAACTGATCGGCGAAACGTCTGCGCGAGTCTATGCCGCAGTCCCGCTTGTCATCCTGAACGCAGCGAGCATCGCGAGCGCAGTGTAGGATCTCGGACAGCGGCGCGTAAGCGCCGCCGGTACCGGTTTTGAAATCGCGAAGCGGTCCGACTGAACGAACTGGCTACGGCGCGCCCGACCTCAATACTTGCCCGGGCAGGTAGCCCGAATGACGCCCGTGTTCGTAGAGCACGTCGCCATTGACGATCGTGTACTCGACGCCCTCCGCCGGCATCACCAGCCTGCGTCCGCCGCCGGGCAGATCGTTCTGCATGCGCGCGCGCTTGGCCGAGCCTATCCTGCGCTCGTCGAATATCGCGACGTCGGCGGGCAGCCCCACCTTGAGCCGGCCGCGGCCCTTGATTCCGAAGAAGTCCGCCGGCTCCGAGGTGATTCGCTTGACTGCATTCTCCAGCGTCAGCGCCTGCCGCTCGCGCACCCAGGTGCCGAGCAGGTAGGTGCAGTAGCCCGCGTCGCACAGCATGTTCACGTGCGCGCCGCCGTCGGACAGCCCGATCATCGTGCGCGAGTCGGAAATCAGCCGGTGAATTCCTTCCTCGTGATACTGCTGCATCGTGTACTGAATGTTCAGATCGTCCTCGAGCGCGAGGTCGAAAAACGTGTCGAGCGGGTCCTGATGGCGTTGGTCGGCGACTTCGGCGATCGTCTTGCGCTCGTATTGCTTGAGCGCGGGACTTGCGGCGTCGAGCACCTCGACCCGGTTCCATCTGCCCTGGAACAGATGCGGCCGCTTGAGCTCCTCGCGAAACGCGCCGCGGAATGCGGGATCGCGGTAAAATTCCTTCTGGCGCTCTAGCGGCTGATTGAACACCGGCCCCCACAGCGCCATGTCGGCGAAGGAAAACGGATTGCGCAAATCCATCTGCACCACGAACGGTTTGCACAGCACCTGCGGCACTGCGCCGCGCCTGATCAGCGGTTCCAGACGCCGCAGCGTATCGGCGCCGGCCTCGGGTTTGTCGGGACGACTCGCCATCGCCAGCCACGTGATCGGGCGGCCGCTCTCGTCGAGCAGGAATTCCAGCAATCCCTGCTCGTCCTCCGAGACCCGGCCCGCGCGGCGCGTGAGCGCTATTTCGATCGCGCCGCGCCCCGCGTCACGCAGCACGTTGGCGTAGGCTTTCAATTCGTCGTTTGACGCCAGCCGGCAGGCCAGTGGACGACCCTGGTAGCCGATATGCTGCGGCAGAGTGGTCGTCGAGAATCCGAACGCGCCCGCTTCGATTGCCTCGCGCAGCAGAGCCGCGACCTTCACGGTCTCCTCAGGTGTCGCGCCGCGTTCCGTCGATTCGTCGTCCAGCACGTAATGCCGAAAAGGAGTCAGCGGAGCGAGGAACGCCAGGTTGATTCCCGCGCCACGCCGCGCCGCCGCCGCCATGAAATCGGGAAAGCTCTCCCAATCCCAGGTGACGCCCTTCTCCAGCGCCTCGAACGGAATCGCCTCGACGTTGACCAGGTCCCACGCCGCGACCTCGCGCGCCGCGGGCTTGCACGGCGCAATGCCCACGCCGCAATTTCCCATCACGGCGGTCGTCACGCCGTGCCACGACGTGCAACTGACTAATGGGTCCCAGCAGATCTGCGCATCGTAGTGAGTATGCGGATCGACGAAACCCGGCGCCACGATCAGGTCCGACGCATCGATCGTCTCCGCGGCGCCCTCGTTGATTTTCCCGATCTCCGCAACCTTGCCGTCCTTCACCGCCACGTCGGCGCGCCGCCGAAACGCGCCAGTGCCGTCGATAACCGTCCCGTGCTTGATGATCAGATCATAGGCCATTTACGTCTCTCCGGGATGCGATTTCGAGCGAACCACCATGACACTCGGTATCGCAGGAAAGACGGTCATCACGCAAGGAATACCAACAAGACGCGTGTTCCCTGGAGCACCACGAGGGCAGTAATTCAGGCTCTTTGCTATCTACGAGTCACGTTATGCCCACAAATTGATGCTCTGCTCCAACCAACGCCGCGCAATCTGTTGGTCCGTCAAAATTTCTCGCGAGCGATTCAGCCGCGCTCTGGACTGCGCTCGCTCTTTTTGCGCCGCACGCGCTCCTAGGCGCAAGAACTATCCTCTTATATGATCTCTTCGCCGACCGTATTCTCGGGCAAGGAGATTAGTCAGATGAAGGTCGTTGTCGATCTGAAACTGTGCGAGGGAAATATGAAATGCCAGGAGGCGGCGCCGGAAGTGTTCGAGGTGCGCGACGACGACAAGAGTCACTTGTTGATCGACCGTCCGCCTGAGCGCATGCGCGACAAGCTCAAGCTCGCGGCGCGGCTCTGCCCCCGCCAGGCCATTACCGTCACCGACGAGTAGATGACTCACCGCGCGCGACCGGTCAAAATGCAAAATCGAGATGGACACCACGGCATCGCGGAGATAATTGCCAATGGAAACTGCACAGAGTGAACAGGCTCTTTCGCTCGAATCATTGAACATCATCGGGCCCGACCATTACATGAAAAACGGCTACCCGCATCGCGAATGGGCCTACTTGCGCAAGCACAAGCCGGTCTTCTGGTGCGAGCATCCGAAGACCGATCCGTTCTGGGCGATCACCAAGCATGCCGACATCATTCAGATCTCCAAGCAGCCGCGCCTGTTCCTCAACGGCCCCCGCCTGCTCGTATTCGTCAACGAGGAGGGCCTCGAGGAGAGTCCGACGCCGCCGTTCCGCCACCTGCTCGACATGGACCCACCCGATCACGGCGAATATCGCGTGGTCGTCAGTCGCCATTTCACGCCGCGTGGCGTGAGTCCGCTGGGTCCCGAGATCGAGAAAATCACGCGCGAGGTGCTCGACGACGTCACCGGCCGCGACACCTGCGACTTCGTCACCGACGTCTCGTCCAAGATTCCGCTCGCCGTTATCGCCGAGCTGCTCGGCGTTCCGCACAAGGATTGGGAGCAGCTTTTCCGATGGACCAATGAGACTATTGGCGGCGGCGATCCCGAATTCCAGGCGGGGACGACCGCGCAGGAGACGATGGATCGTTCGCGGCTCGGCCTGTTCCAGTATTTCTCCGAGATGGTGGCGGAGCGGATGAAGCATCCGACCCACGACATCACCAGCATCGTCGCCAACGGCAAGGTCAACGGCCAGCCGATACCGCAGTTCGAGATGCTCTCCTATTATTTCCTGCTGGTCGTGGCCGGCAACGAGACCACGCGCAACGCAACCACCGGCGGCTTGCAGGCTTTCATCGACAACCCGGGCGAATGGCAGAAGCTCAAGCGCAATCCGGCGCTGATCGACTCGGCGGTGGAGGAGATCGTGCGATGGACGACGCCGGTCATCCAGTTCGCGCGCACCGCGACCGAAGATACTGTCGTTCGCGGACAGAAGATCAAGGCCGGCGAATCGGTCTGCCTGTTCTATCCATCGGCGAACCGCGACGAGGAAGTCTTCAAAGACCCTTTCAAGTTCGACATCAGCCGCAATCCGAACCCGCATATCGCGTTCGGCATCGGCGAGCATTTCTGCCTCGGCGCAAACCTGGCGCGGCTCGAACTGAAAATTATTTTTAGCCAGCTCGTCCAGCGCCTCGATCACGTCGAGCAGGCCGGTCCCATCGAGCGCCTGCGTTCGAGCTTCGTCGGCGGCATCAAGCACATGCCGATTCGCCTCAAGATGAAACCCGCCGCCAAGGCAGCCTGAATCGAGGGACTCCGATGATCACTCTGCGCAAGTCCGCCGACCGCGGACGCACCAGGATTGACTGGCTCGACAGCCGTCACTCGTTTTCGTTCGGCGACTACTATGATGCGGACCAGATGGGATTTCGCACGCTGCGCGTTATCAACGAGGATCGCGTCCGACCCGGCGCGGGTTTCCCGACCCATCCGCATCGCGACATGGAGATCATCACCTATATTCTGGAAGGCGCGCTCGAGCACAAGGACAGCCTCGGCACCGGCTCGGTCATCCGTCCCGGTGAAGCGCAGCGGATGAGCGCGGGCACGGGAATCACGCACAGCGAATTCAATCATTCGAAAACCGACCTCGTTCATTTTCTGCAAATCTGGATCACGCCCTCGACCCGCGGCATCGCGCCGGGCTACGAGCAAAAAACAATCGACGACGCGAAAGCGCACGGCAGCTTCGCGCCCGTAGCTTCTCTCGACGGCCGCGATCAGTCGGTGAAAATTCACCAGGACGCGATGCTATCGGTCGCAAAGCTCGAGCGCGGTCAGACCGTTGTGGCCAATCTCAAGAAGGGCCGCCACGGATGGGTGCAAGTGGCGCGCGGCGCAGTCACA
>CAWDTQ010000008.1:0-31912 GCA_963805315.1 uncultured delta proteobacterium | reverse complement strand
TCCCCGGGCCGGATTCGAACCAGCGACATGACGGTTAACAGCCGTCCGCTCTACCGACTGAGCTACCGGGGAGTACTTTACTTTTTCACTGGGTTCGGTTTCGCACCGAGCCGGAACTACTCTCGATATACGCGCATCGATGCGAAATCAAGCATTCAACCGAATCAAAAAGCGCCCGACATTATAACTGGAGATGGGCTTACGAATCAAATCAAATGCATCGCGCCGCGCAATTTCACTCGGGGACCTTGGAGCCTTGCAGCGTGTTGTCCTGCACCGCGCCCATCGCCTTGGACCGTCTCGGCAACGAACCTGGCCGGGAGCACGCCGGCGAGGCCGGAATCCGGGTCGGTGTTGAGCGAGGTGTTGGCCTCAAGAATTCCCCATAGCGCAAAACGGAGGCCCGCGCTGACGAAGACCGGGGCGCCGCTGGAAAATCCCGGCGCGCCGCCGCCGTCAAGATAGCTAAGTATCTGCAACCCCGGCGCCGATGACTTCGGTGTCGGCGGGCGCGGGACCGAGACGTGGCCGAAACGGGCGAGCGCCTCGAACCGATGATGGTTGACGCCCACGGTCGCGGCGGTCAGGTAGTACACCTGCGCGCCAGTTTCGGGGCGGGAGAGCGGATCTTCACCGCCGAGCAGCGAGGCGAGCGCGATGGCGCGATGCTCGCGTCTTTGGGTGTCAGCGGAACCGCGGCGACGTCGGCCTTTTCTTCTTGGGATCGAGCACCCACCCGTTTTCCGGCGGCAGCGGCTCCTCGCGCATCGCACTGGTCCTCGAGTCTTCGAGCGTAAGCAGGAGGCCGTCGCGCGACTTGCCGCCGGCGTCGAGCAGATTGTGATGCGCGGTCACCAGATACACGAAGGATCGGCCGGGGGCCGCCAAGCTGGGCACGGCGACGAAAAATGCGGTGCCGACCTGCACGGCGCGCCCGCCGGTGTGAACCACGATGCCGGCGACGTTGCGCAGCGTCCCGGTAGGGACGGTGTCGGTTCGGCGGGGAGTCGCCCGCTGGGGATAGCGAGGATAGAGGCAAATGCGACGGCGGTCGCCGCAATCGAGAGTATGGTTTTTCTCATTCGATCAGATTCATCCAGAGTTATTTTGGAAGTTGGCCGGTTCCTTTTCGGCGCATAAAGATAGCAGAAGAGCGTTCGTGTGGAAGAGGCTCGCGGCCGGCGATGAGCCGTAAAAGTGAAAAGGGAACAGTGAAAAAGAGCGCGGCGCGGCGGGAGACTCTCCGCTCCAACCGCGCCGCCAATCAGCAAGATTTTAGTCGACGCGCTGCGCGACCCGAGATGCTACCAGCGGTTGCGGTTTCCGCCGCCGCCACCGCCCTCTCGGCCACCACCTCCGCCGCCGCCCCCACCACGACGGCGATCTCCGCCGCCGCCACCGCCGCCGCGCGGGCCGCCGGTGCTGGCGCGCGCCTCGTCAATCTTGATCCGCCGGCCCTTCAAGTCAGTGTCATTGAGGGTCTCAATTGCCTTGGTCGCATCGGCCGCTTCCACCATCTCGACGAAACCGAAGCCGCGCGACTGTCCCGAAAATTTGTCGGTGACCACCACCGCGCTCTCGACCTTCCCGGCCTGCGCAAACAGCTCTGCCAGGTCTTCCTGCGTAACCGCGTAGGCAAGGTTGCCTACATACAACTTAGTGGGCATAAAGCCGCTCCTCCTGAATTTGCCGGGAAGCTCCTAAACAGACGACCATCCGGGGTGACCGTGATCGGAGAGAAAGGCGCCGTCCGAGGCGTTTAATCCTACAATAAAGGATAAGCGCGGAAGGAGTCGGAGTAAAGTCGCGCACGAAATGCGGTGGAAGAGGACTCAATCTGATGTGAAACCCGCGCTGGGTTTCGCACTTCCTTCGGCAGGGGTAACCCCTGCACCTTAGTGATTAAGCGGGATGCGAATCGAGGAAATCGCGGACGTACTGGTTCACCAGGTCGGGCTTTTCCTGCTGCACCCAATGGCCGGAATCGGGGATGTACTTTATCTCGAACGGGCCGGTGAAGAGCCCTTCCATCCCGTAGGTCAGCTCCTTGCCGAGCGCGAAATCCTGCTCGCCCCAGATTAGCAGCGTCGGCGCCGCAATTTTACGATCGATCCATGGGTTGGCGCCCGGCCGCGCCATGAAGCCGCTGCGGAAGTTCGCGCGATAGTAGTTAATCGCGGCGGTGATCGAGTAGGGATTGCGAAACGCGGCGCGGAAGTGGTCGAGATCGGTGTCGGTGAAGACGCCTTTCTGAATCGTGCTGTCGCGCAGCGCGTTGACGAGCGCCTCGTAATTGCGGCGGCGGAATACCCATTCGGGGAGACGGGGAATCTGAAAGAAGAGCATGTACCAACTGCGGAGCATCTGGCGCGGATTGCGGCGCAGCGCGCGACTCATCCGCTCCAGATGGGGACAGTTCATGACGATCAGGCGATCGACAACGTCGGGACGCATCATCGCCGTCGCCCAGGCTACGGCGCCGCCCCAATCGTGGCCGACTACGGTCGCGCGCTTATGTCCGAGCGCCTCGATCAGGTCGGCGACGTCGCCGACCAGCTTGTCGAGTGTGTAGTTGCGCGACGCCGATGGGCGCATCGGACTCGCCGTAACCGCGCATCTCGGGCGCGACGCAATCGAAGCGGTCGGACAGCGCGCGGATCTGATGGCGCCACGAATACCAGCACTCCGGGAAGCCATGCAGCATGATGATCGGCGGGCCGACCCCGGCGCGTGCGACGCGCAGAATGAGTCCGCTCTTGAGGGTGATTTTTTCGAAGCGCCAGGGTCAGGCATCGATGCGGTCGCCCTAACCCTATTAAAGTCACGCGGCGACTTTGGTCGTGCCCTGCATCGCGGGTATCTCGGGATTACAGATGTAGCGAATCTTTGGGAGCGTCACGTCCGCCGTGGTGAAGGTGGCCGAGATCGGATTGTCGAGGCGCAGATTCGTGCCGGCGCCGAACGCGTCGTTGTCGAGCAGGACGACTCTCGGCTTGCCCCGCTCGGCCTTTGAGAAGACGAACTCGGGATCGACCTGCACCAGCACCAGCTTGCCGTCGTCCTTGTTGCAGGCGAGATGCATGCTCGCGATGTACTGGATGTCGCCGCCGGAGATCATGTCGCGGTCGAGCAACTCGCATTCCAGCACGGGCTTGCCGCTCGCGACGACGCGGGCAACCACGCGGTCGTGCCGGATGTCGAGCTTCACGTCGCCCGCGACAGTCGGGTAACCCCATCGCGCGGCCATCTCGCGGCGCGCGTCGTCATTGTCGCAGAAACTGCGAGCACGAAGCCGCGCGGACGCACGCCGGTGCGGCCCGAGACGCGGACCTCGGCAATCGAGAACGCGCCGACGGGGGTGTCCGGATAAGTCGTGACGCAAAAAATTGCGTACTCGGGAATCGAGGGATGCATCGTGGCCGGGATCAGGTTGTCGGCCGGGTCGTCGTCAATTTCCATGTTGAGGGTGAGGATTTTCGCGCCCTTCAAAATCCACGGCTCGGTTTTGTAGCCGTTGATCGTCGGCACCGACTTGGCCCATGCGGCGAGATCGAGCTTTCCGAAACGCGGCGGCATCAACGACCTCCTGCGGCAGCGAAAGCGG
Source organism: uncultured delta proteobacterium (assembly GCA_963805315.1). GTDB lineage: Bacteria > Desulfobacterota > Binatia > Binatales > Binataceae > Binatus. The sequence continues at coordinate 28,308 of CAWDTQ010000008.1, read as the reverse complement.
TGTCGCTCGCGCCCTGAAAATGCGGCATCACTTCCTTGGCGAACAGGCGCAAGCTGTCGAGCACCTTTTGCTGCGGCACGGTCTCGAGCGCGTTGAGCAGGAAGTTGACGCGATCGACGCCGACCGCTTCCCATTTCTTCATCTCGCGCAAAATGCGCGCGGGATTTCCGATCGCAATTCCCTCCGGCGCGCCGGACGCGTCGCCGGGACCGGCCGCATCCTGACGAAGCGAAGGCAGCAGACCGAGCGACGGATACGATTTGCTCGGATACGCCTCGCGCGCGGCGAGCAACTGCGCGGCGAGATAGTTGAAGGTGCCGGTCAGGCGGCGGCCGACCTTGACGCCCTCGGCGTCGTCCTCATGGCAATAGAGAAAGTTCACACTCGAGACGGCTTCGTTGACGACCTCGCCGACCGGAGTGCAGTTGCGAATGATCTTGCGATAGCGCTTGACCTTCTCGTCCTGCTCGGCGAATCCGCCGAAGGTCAGTCCGAGGCTGCCCATCCCGCGCTCGGCGGCGTCGATCTCGGTGCCGGGACTGGTGACTGCGACCCAGAGCGGCGGATGCGGTTTCTGGTAGGGCTTGGGAACGATCGTGCGCTGCGGCATCGACCACGAGCGGCCCTGGTACGAGAAGCGCTCCTGCGTCCACATTTTCGGCAGGCAATGGACGAACTCGTCCCAGGTTTTCTTGGTCTCGTCGGGGCTGGCGCGAAAGCCGGCCAGTTCGGTCCAGGTGGCGGAGCGGCCGGTGCCGACGTCGAGACGGCCGCCGGAAAGAATGTCGAGGACGGCGGTGCGCTCGGCGATTTTGATCGGATGATTGAACTCGGGCACGCACACGATGATGCCATGACCGACGCGCATTTTTTTGGTCTTCATCGCGCATGCGGTCAGGAACAACTCGGGCGCGGGGCAATGCGAATATTCTTCGAGGAAGTGATGCTCGACGGCCCACACGGAGTCGAAGCCGAGCGAATCGGCCAGGGCGACCTGGTCAAGGCAGTTATCGTAGACAGTTTTTTCGGTTTCACGCCCCCATGGTCGCGGTACCGAGATTTCGTAGAAGAGGCCGAATTTCATGGCATTACCTCCATACCGTTCGTTTAGCGCAATCGCGTCGAGATCGAAAGTCCCGCGCTCGGGGAAGGGTAAATCACTTTATCAAATGTGAAACCCGCGGTGGGTTTCACGCTTCCTTCGGCAGGGGTGACCCCTGCACCCAGTGTTAAGGCAGGGTCCTACTCCTACCTCGCCTGTTATTTTCACGGGAGAGGCGGCCGGCCGCATCGCGGCCGGTAGGTGAGGGTTCTGCGGCGCATGCACAATCTCAACTCGTCCGGTCCCCCTTCCCGCGCGGGAAGGGGTTAGGGGTTAGGTTCCTCGATGCATCATCAATGACCCTGTATATCGCTTGACATATGTTGATTTTGAGTTTTAGATCGAAGCCGAGGAACGACGCATGAAACACGAACTCATCGATGTGCCCGAGCCGAACCTTATCCGCGAGCAATTCCCGTACGACGCGGTGCCGCGAATCATCTTCGACGGCGAGTTCGAGCGACCCGATCCCGCCCCCGATTTTTTCATCACCGACACCACCTTCCGCGACGGACAGCAGGCGCGGCCGCCGTACACCGCCGGCCAAATCGTCGCGATGTTCGACATGCTGCATCGCCTCGGCGGCCCCAAGGGCGTCATCCGGCAGACCGAATTTTTCCTTTACTCGAAGGTCGATCGCGAGGCGGTCAATCGATGCCTGGCGCGTGGCTACGAGTTCCCCGAGGTGACGGGATGGATCCGCGCGGCGAAATCGGACTTCAAGATTGTGAAAGAGATGGGCCTGCGCGAGACCGGGATTCTGACGTCGGCGTCGGACTACCACATCTTCAACAAGCTCAGGAAAACACGGCGCGCGGCGATGGACGATTACCTGGAGATCGTCAACGCGGCGCTCGACGCGGGCTTGCGCATCCGCTGCCATCTCGAGGACGCGACGCGCGCGGATTTTTACGGCTTCGTGGTGCCGTTCGTGTCGAAACTGATGGAACTCGGCGCGGCGAGCGGCCTTCCAGTCAAGATTCGCGTCTGCGACACGCTCGGATTCGGCGTGCCCTACCCCGGCGTCGCGCTGCCGCGCAGCGTGCCGAAGCTGATTTTGGGGCTGCGTCGCGAATGCGGCGTGAAGCCGGAGCAGCTGGAATGGCACGGGCACAATGATTTTCACAAGGTGCTCGCCAACGCGACCGCGGCGTGGCTGTACGGATGCATGTACGCGAACGGAACGATCCTCGGCTACGGCGAACGCACCGGAAATCCTCCGCTGGAAGGGCTGGTGATGGACTACGTGTCGCTCAAGGGCGACGCGAACGGGATGGACTTGTCGGTCATCACGGAAATCGCGGAGTACTTCGAGCGCGAAGCGGGCTACCGCATTCCCGCCAACTATCCGTTCGTGGGGCGCGACTTCAACGTGACGCGCGCGGGAATTCATGCCGACGGGCTTCTCAAGGACGAAGAAATCTACAACGTCTTCGACACAGCGAAGATTTTGGGCCGGCCGCCACGCGTCGCGGTCGACAAAACTTCGGGCGTGGCGGGGATCGGGTGGTGGATCAATTCGTACTTCGGTCTCGCGCGCGGCGCGCGGGTCGAAAAGCGCTCGCCCGAGGTGATGGAGATCGCAAAGTGGGTCGATGCACAGTACGACGACGGCCGTACGACATCGATCTCCGACCAGGAGATGGAGACGCAAGTGCGGCGGCACATGCCGCGGTTGTTTGAGAGCGCTCGCCTGGCTGGATAGGTCTTGGGAGCGCAGGAACCTAACCCCTAACCCCTTCCCGCGCGGGAAGGGGGACCAATCGCGTTGAGTTCCGGCGCGTTTGATTCATGCCTCAGAGGAGTGGAGGTCGCGGCCCATGCGCTCGCGGCCCAGCATGATGACCGCAGCCGCCAGGACCATCACGATTGCGGCGACGCTTGCGAGCGTCGCCGCGTAGCCGAATCGTTCTGCGAGCAGGGCCTGGCTGAGGGCGGCTCCGGAAGCCAGCAAGACTCCAGTCTGATAGGCGAGACCCGAGAACAGACCGCGGACTTCCGGCGGCGACAGCTCCGTCAGATGCGCCGGGATTACGCCCCATGCGCCCTGCACCATGAACTGCATCAGGAAGGCGCCGAGCGTCAGCACCGCGAGCGTGCTCGGATAAATCCACAACGGTATGATGAAGCCGGCGCAGATGACCGCGGTCGCCATCGTGCGGCGCCGCCCCCATCGATCGGACAGGTAGCCGAAGGTCAGGCCGCCGAGCAGCGCGCCTACATTATATATGAGCGCGATCGTCGCTACGGTGCGGGTGTCGAAGCCGCGCGTCTTTTCGAGGAAGGTCGGGTACATGTCCTGGGTGCCATGCGAGACGAAGTTCATCATCGTCATCAGCACGCACAGGTAGAGGAACAATTTCCAGTTGGCGCGAATCGCGCGCCGAATCTTCGACATGTCGGGGCGGGTGCGCTGCCATGCCTCGGACTCCGGGACCTTGGTGCGGATGTAAATAGTCAGCAGCGCGGGCACGCCGCCAAGAAAGAACATCGCGCGCCATCCGTAGTGCGGGAAGACGAAGAAGAACGCGGCTGCCGCGAGCAGGTAACCGACCGCGTAACCCTCCTGCAGCAGGCCGGAGAAGAATCCGCGCCATCGCGGCGACACCGCTTCCATCGCGAGCGATGCGCCCACGCCCCACTCGCCGCCCATCCCGATTCCATACAACGCGCGGAAAAAAAGGAACCAGCCGTAGCTCGGCGCGAGGCCGCTCAACACTTCGACGACCGAATAGAAGATGACGTTGACCATCAACGGGATGCGGCGGCCGTAACGGTCTGCCACCCAGCCGAAGACGAGCGCGCCGACCGGACGCAGCGCGAGCGTCGCGGTGATGGTGAACGCGATGTGCGAGATGGGCCGATGGAATTCGCGGGCGACCGCGGGCATCACGAAAATCAGGATGAAGAAGTCGAAGGCGTCGAGCGCCCAGCCGAGAAAGCTCGCGAGCAGGGTGTGCGCGGCCTCGGCGGGAGTGATCGAGCGGACGGGCTCGAGGGCGGCGGCGCGAGAATCCATGGCGTGTGATGATTAATCGAACCGGCGGGATTTGTCATTGGATGCGGCGACGCAAGCCAGCTTGAGTTTCGCGGGCGCGATGCGCGATAAGTTGATCCATGTTCAGCGGCATCAAGGTCATCGACGCTGACGGCCATGTGATGGAGCCGAACGAACTCTACGACGAATACCTCGAAGGCAAGTTCAAGCCCGAGTTAGATGAACTGAAGAAGATCGCGTCGACGCGGGCGTCGAGATATTTTTTCGGCTACTTCCATCAGCTGAACACCGGGCGGCCGCTCGGCGTCGCCGCGCCCGACAAGCCGCTGACGCGAACCGGCCGCAAGCCGCACGGCGAGAGGCCCGACATTCGCGGCGGATTCGATCCGCAGGTGCGCATCAAGGACATGGATCGCGAGGGAATCGACGTTGCCGTGCTGTTCGCGACGGTGGTCTCGAGCTTCTGCGCGCTCAACAGCGTCGATTTCGAAGTCGCGATGATTCGCGCATACCATCGATGGCTCGCCGACTACTGCGCGGCCTACCCCAACCGACTGAAAGGCGTCGCGATTGTGCCGATGCGCGCGCCAGAGCGCGCCGCCGAAGAGATCCGGCGCGTCGCGAAGGAGCCGTGGTGCGTCGGCATCTACCTGTCGGCGCACATGGAGGACAAGCTGCTCGACCATCCCGCGTTCCATCCGATTTGGAATGCGTGCGTCGATACCGATCTCCCCGCATGCTTCCACGGCGGCACGGCGCGCCCGCCCTATGGAATGGGCACGTTCGAGATGGGCAACAATTTGTTCATCCAGCATTCGGCGACGAATCCGTTCGAGGTGATGCGTGGGATCGCGTCGATTGTCGGCGGCGGCGTGCTCGACATTTTCCCGAAACTGCGGGTCGCGTTTCTCGAGGCCGGCGTCGGCTGGCTGCCGTTCTGGATGGAGCGGCTCGACGAGCACTACGAGCTGATGCCGGAGTACGTGCCGTTTCTGCATCGCAAGCCGTCGGAGGTGATTCGCAGCGAGAATTTTTTCATCTCGTGCGATCCCGACGAAGAGACGCTGCCGTTCGTGGTCGAAACCGTTGGCGCAGAGCACATTCTGTATGCGTCGGACTATCCGCACTTCGACGGGAGGTTCCCGCATACTGTGAGTTTGACCGCGGGGCGGAAGGAGTTTGCGAAGGGGGTGGCGAGTAAGATTTTGGATGAGAATCCGACTCGGTTGTACACGCGGCTAGGAACCTAACCCCTAACCCCTTCCCGCGCGGGAAGGGGAACCGGATTTTTTGGGTTTAGAGATGAAGATTGGAAAAATTGCTGCGGCTTTGATCGCATTGACGCTTATTGGCGGGTGGCGCACGGAACGCGCATCGCGCAGGACGAGATTAAAACGAGATCGTGCAGCAGGATTTGCACGATGCAGAGATTGTGAGCAAGCAGCATCGCGCCGAGCTGATGAAAATTCCGCATGTCAGAGTCGTCACCGCCGAAATCGACCCCCGCAAGGACGCCGTGATTCTGGTCGAGGTTGATGACCCTAAGAACGTTGACTCGGTGATGCGGCAACTGCCGTCGAAAATCGAGGGCTTCCCGGTGGACGTCGACGAGGGTGCTCCCGACAGCGCGCAGGACTAAGGTGCATTCAGAACCGCTGCGCGCTGGACATCCAACTTGACTGCAATTCGCGGCACTCCTTATAGTCTAGTTCCGGTGTCCGGCGAGCCTGCGGCGAACGCAGAAAACCCCGTTCAGACAATGGATTTGGCGCTGGTTTAGAGATGCAGAGAAGCGAACAAATGACCTTCTGGGAGCGGATTTATATTCCCGAAATCCTGCGAGGTCTTGCGATCACGAACTACCATTTTATGCGCAACCTCGCGCTGCATACCGCGCATCTGTTCGGTATGAAGAAGGACGTTAACGCGACTTCGACGACGCAGTATCCCGAAGAGCGCAAGCACTATCCCGATAATTTTCGCGGCAGCCATCGCCTGACGCTGCGCGAGGATTCCGTCCGTGCGATGCACCGCGTGTTTTCTGTGCGCGACCGCGTGTCCGGCGCAGTGCATCTATATAGAAGCGGGCGAGTCGCCCGATCCGCACGTCGAGAAATTCCCGGTGCGCTACGAAATCGACACCCTGCGATGCATCTACTGCGGGCTTTGCGTCGAAGCCTGCCCGTGCGACGCGATTCGAATGGACACTTACGTTCATCCGCGCATCTGGGGCTTCGACCGCAAGGATTTCGTCGAGCAGAAGGAACTGCTGATGCATCGCTCGCGCGTGCTGGCCGAGAAGGGCCGCGACGGCAACATGAACGAGATGCTCGAGTGGTACCGCGAGCAGGACGCCGCGGTTTACGATCCGCAGCGGCCTGAGATGAAGACCTACACCAATCGCGAAGCGCCCAAGCATTACGCGGAGGCGCCGGACCGCATCGACGACCTCACTGCGATCGACCGGCATCCGGTCCGCGCCGGCAAGTAGCCAGATGACGCGAGTGACTATTGGCCTGACCCTGGCGGGGCTGATCGTTTTGTTCATCGCCTACGCGAAGGGCGTCGGCGTGATTCATGGCGGCGACGTGCTCAGCCACATGTACTGGGCGACGGGAGCGCTGACGCTGGTGGCGCTCGCGAACTTTATCGCGGTCGCGCACCTGGCTCGCGCCGAGCGGATGATCCAGCAATTGCGCGCGCTGTGCGAAAAGAACGGCATCGAGTACGGCGAGGATTGAGCTATACTTTGAGATCCAAGGCTGGAGCGTGCCGGCCGCGGAGGTGACGCGATGACTCAGATTGAAGCCGCCCGCAAAAATATAATCACCCGGCAAATGACCGAAGTTGCCGAGGACGAAGGTTTCTCGCCCGAAGAAATTCGCGCGCTGGTCGCGACCGGCGAGGTTGTGATCCCGCACAACCTCCATCACGACTTCAGGGCAATCGGAATCGGCAAGGGCCTGCGCACCAAGGTCAACGCCAACATCGGGGCGTCGAACTTTCACCAGCTCATCGAAGAGGAAGTCGAGAAACTTTACACCGCGGTCCGCTACGGCGCCGACTCGGTGATGGATCTTTCGACCGGCACCGACCTCGACAAAATCCGCGCCGAGATCCTGTCGCGTTGCAGCGTGATCCTCGGCACCGTGCCCATCTACCAGCTCGGCTCCGAGCGCTCGATCATGGAGATGGAGGCCGAGTACTTTCTCGACGTTATCGAGCGGCAGGCGCGCCAGGGCGTCGACTATATGACGCTCCATTGCGGCGTTACGCGCGAGAGCGTGAAGCGCCTACGCGGGCATCAGCGAATCGAGGGCATCGTGTCGCGCGGCGGCTCGATGCTGGCGGCCTGGATCGAGCGCACCGGCAACGAGAATCCGCTCTACGAGCACTTCGACGAAGTCTGCGCGGTGCTGCGCCAGCATGACGTGACGATTTCGATCGGCGACGGACTGCGGCCGGGCGCCACCGGCGACGCGACCGATCGCGGGCAAATCGCGGAGCTGCTCCTGATGGGCGAGCTGACCGATCGCGCGCGGGCGATGGGCGTGCAGGTAATGATCGAGGGTCCCGGCCATGTCCCGCTGGATCAGATCGAAGCCAACGTGAAGCTCGAGAAGCGAGTCTGCGGCGGCGCGCCGTTTTACGTGCTCGGCCCGCTGACCTGCGACGTCGCGCCGGGCTACGATCACATCACCGGTGCGATTGGCGGTGCGATCGCGTCGGCGGCGGGCACCGATTTTCTGTGCTACGTGACGCCTGCTGAGCATTTGCGATTGCCCGATATCGACGACGTGCGCGAGGGTGTGATCGCGACGCGAATCGCGGCTCACTCGGGCGACCTGGTAAAGGGCGTCCGCGCGGCGAAGGTCTGGAACGATCAGATGTCGCGGTATCGCAAGGCGCTCAACTGGGAAGGGATGTACGCGATGGCGATGGACCCCGACAAGGCGCGCCGCTACAAGGAAGAGAGCGAGGCGGCGGGTTCCAACGTCTGCACGATGTGCGGGTCGCTGTGCTCGATCAATATCGACAACGCGGCGATCAAGTTCACCAAGCGACGCTCGATTGCCGAGGCTGAAGCGCATGCCGCCGGCTGACGCGAACAACATTCCGGACTTGTCGGCGGCTCTCGAGCTCGCGATACCGGACGCGCGCGGCGAGACGCACCGGCTGAGCGATTTTCGCGGCCATAACGTCGTCGTTTATTTCTACCCGAAGGACGACACGCCCGGCTGCACCGTCGAGGGCAAGGAGTTTCGCGACAGTTTCGAACAATTCAAGGCGCTGGATTGCGTCGTGGTCGGCGTCAGCACGGACTCGGCCGAGCGTCATCGCGCGTTCGCCGAAAAGCACGCGCTGCCATTCGTTCTGCTGGCGGACGAAGACGGAAAACTCGCCGGCGCGTTCGGCGTGCTCAACGGCAAGTATGCGCGCGCGCTCAACCTTCGTGCTCGATAGCGATCTTCGCGTGCGCCGCGCCTTTCACGACGTGATGCCGCGTGGACATGCGGCGCAGGTGCTCAACTTCATGCGCACGCTGGTCGAATCGCATCGAATGATTGGCGGATAGGGGCAGTCCGGGCCGCGTGGCGTGACTCGCGCGCGTGGTTATAGTTGTATATTGAAACCGAATCCGCCGACGGATCGAACGGAAGAATTTATGGCGAAAACTTCGAAGAATATTCTCGACGAAGCGCGCTCGACGATTAAGCAAGTCGGCATCGACGAGGCGCGCGCGATGATCGAAAAACCCGGCGCGGTGCTGATCGACGTGCGCGAGAGCGACGAGTGGCGGCAAGGTCATATTCCGCAGGCGATCGCGATTCCGCGCGGATTCCTGGAACTCAGAATCGAAGAGAAGGTCCCCGACCACAAGACGCCCGTGATTCTGCAGTGTGCGTCGGGCACGCGCTCGCTGCTGGCGGCGCGCACGCTGCGCGAGCTCGGCTACGAAAACGTGTACAACATGACGGGCGGCTTCAGCGCGTGGAAGGATCGCGGCCTGCCGTGGATCGCAGATCGCGCGTTCACCGCCGACGAGCTGACGCGCTACTCGCGCCATTTCGTAATTCCCGAAGTCGGCGAGAAGGGACAGGCGAAACTGCTCGACGCCAAGGTCTTGCTGCTCGGCACGGGCGCGCTCGGCTCGCCGTCGGCCTTGTATCTCGCGGCGGCGGGAGTCGGCACGATCGGCCTGGTGGATTTCGACGTGGTCGACATGTCGAATCTTCAGCGGCAGATAATCCACACGACCGATCGCGTCGGGATGCCGAAGACCGAGTCGGCGCAAAAGGCGATCAACGCGCTCAATCCGGGCGTCAAGGTGATTCGTCACGAGGTGCGGCTCACGTCCGAGAACGCGATGGACATCGTCAAGGACTACGACGTTGTCGTGAACTGCGGCGACAATTTTCCGACTCGATATCTGATCAACGACGCGTGCGTGTTCTCGAAGAAGCCGCTGGTGGACGGCGCGATTTTCCGCTTCGAAGGCAACACGACGGTTTTCTATCCGGCCAAGGGCGGGCCGTGCTACCGATGCCTCTATCCGGAGCCGGCGCCGCCGGACATGGCGCCGTCGTGCGCGGAAGCGGGAGTGCTCGGCGCGATTCCGGGAATCATCGGATCGATCGAAGCGCTCGAGGCAATCAAGTTGATAATCGGCGCGGGGACTCCGCTGATAGGCAAGATGGTTTACTTCGACACGCTGTCGGACAAGGACTACGTGCGAATTTTGAAAATCCGCAAAGACCCGAAGTGCCCGGTCTGCAGCGAGCATCCGACGCAAACCACGCTTATCGACTACGAAGCGTTCTGCGGTTTGGGAGCGCCTGCGAACGGAACGGCGCATGCGCAAGAACGCCGCATCCGAGCGCGGCGGCGTCGGCGCGGTAACCTTCACGCGCTGGTCTTAACCGGCGAAAATCTGGTTTGATTGCGGCGGGCGCCGATAAGCGATGTCCCGCCGCTTTCTTTTTGAGCGGCATTTCATCACAGAGGCGATTTCGATGGCGCTGGGACCGTTTTATGTCGCGGACAAACTGAAAGGTGGCAACGGGATGAGAGGAATCGCGCTATTGATGCGCCATGGCGAGACCGCCTGGAACCGCGAAGGCCGCGTGATGGGCCGCAATCCAATCGAGCTGGATGAAGACGGGCGCGCGCAGGTACAGGCCTCGATTCCATTCGCGCGCCTGATAAAGCCCGAGCTGATCGTCACGAGTCCGCTGGCGCGAGCGCGGCAATCGGCGGAGATAATCGCGGCCGGCGTCGGCGGCGTCCCGATTGCCGAGGACCCGCAACTGTCGGAAGTCAAGTACGGGCGATGGGAAGGGATGGTGTACGACGACCTGGTCAAGGATGCCGAGTACCTGAACTATCGCGAGCATCCGCTGGACGCGCCGACGCCCGGCGGCGAGACGATCTCACAAGTGCAATCGCGAGGCGTCGAGGCGGTGCGTCGCACGATCGCGGACAATAGCGGGCGCCGCATCCTGTTCGTCTCGCACGGCGATATCATCCGCACCGTCTTGTGCCACTTCATGCGGCTCGAACTGGCGCACTTCCGGCGCATCCGCGTGGACAACGCGGCGTTCTCCGGTTTCCAGTTGATCGGCGATTTCGCTGAAATGAAGTTCCTGAACCTGTTGCCTGATCCGGATCGAGCGTTTGTCGCGCCGTTCGTATCGAAAATGCGCGAATCGACCTGAGCGCCGACGCGATTAGATCAGGGTCCGCCGGCGAGCGACGGATCGACGCCAGTCGCTCCCGAGCCGGCTGCGCCGATTTCGATTCCCTTGCGCACGCGAACGTCCGCGCCCGATTTGCCGGGAACGTCCACTTTCAGGCTGCGGTATCCGCCCGCGGTGGGATCGGGCGCGAGAAATCCGATGGTGTATTGCTCACGCAGCTCCAGGCTGATGTTCTCGCAGGCGCGACGCAGCATTTCTCCGTCCCCGGCCTGTCGGATGATGTAGGTCTTGGCGCCGGTTTCGGTCGAGAGCGTGTGCAGAGTTTCCGCATCGACGTGTTCGCTGTCGTCGCCGCCCAACACGAACGGTCCGATCGAGACGGAGACTCCGCCGCTGCCGCCGTTGGGATCGCCGATTCCGATCGAGTAGACGAGCACGCCCATTCGCCGCGCCTGTGCGACGACGTCATTCACCGTCGACGCGCTGGTGTTGTCCATTCCGTCGGTGACGACCAGCAGCGCCTTCTTGTCGTAGCGCCCGCGCTGCACCATCTGCAGCCCCTGCATGATCACGTCGAACAAAGCGGTCTGCCCGTAGGCGTGCAGCAACGCCAGCCGGCGCATCACGAGATCGTGATTCATGGTGAACGGCTGGAGCAGGAACGGATGGCTGGAAAATGCGAACAGAAAAACGTCATCCTTGTCATTCAAATCGCGCAGGAACTCCGCGATCGCGGCGCGCGCCTGCGGAATCTTCGGCGTCATGCTGCCGGAAGTATCCACCAGGATGCCGACCGAGACGGGAGTATTCAGGTCCTGTCGAAAAAATTCTATCGGGCGCTGCTGCCCGTCCATGAAGAGTTTGAAATCGCTCTTTTGCAGGCCGGTGACGTAGGTCCCGCTCGGTTCGGTCACTGTCACTGTGACTTGTTCGTAGCCCGGCTGCTGGCGCAACTCGCGCGTCGGCAGCACCAGCTCCTGGCCACCTTGCGGAACCTGCGGCGGGATGTTGAGTGCGTCGGCGCCCTGCTTCGCCGGCATCGACGGCAGCTCGAGCGTCGAGGTTTCCTTCCCCTGGCTACGCGGTATCAGAATCGCCGGAGGAGGCGCCGACGAGCCCTGCTGCTGCGCCGTCGCGGGCGCGACTCCGCCAAGCATTATCGCAAGTGCGATCGCCGCGGCCGTGAGCGCGGGAATCATGCTGCGTCCTATGCGCGGAATTGGTCTCATCGCGATTTCAGTGCTCCGCCGCCGCGGCGCGCGCACATGTACGATGTAATGATCCTATTTGCTCGTGCGTTGGGCAAGCCGGTCAATTTTTCGATGCGGTTGATATACCGATCCTCTCACACTTTGGACGAATTCGCGCGATCAAAGTTTCAGGAGTGGCGCATTGTGGCCGGGCGCCAAGCCCCGCAGGGCGAATTCATACCCATTTGAGTCGCTAATCCGCTAAGCTTAGGATTGGCTTCGGCGCTGCCCCGGCCACACGACACCCTGCCTGACGAAGGAGAAATGATGAAGTTCGGAATTTTCATGGCCCCGTTCCATCGCGTCGGCGAAAACCCGACGCTCTGCTTCGAGCGCGACTTGCAATTGATCGAATGGCTCGACGAGCTCGGCTACGAAGAGGCGTTTATCGGCGAACATCATTCGTCGGGTTGGGAAATAATCTCGTCGCCGGAAATTTTCATGGCGGTCGCCGCGATGCGAACCCGCCGTATCATGCTCGGCTCCGGCGTCGTCAGCATTCCGTATCATCACCCCTTCCACGTCGCCAACCGTTTCGCCCTGCTCGACCATCTGACGCACGGCCGCGTGATGCTGGGATGCGGTCCTGGCGCGCTGGCCGCCGACGCGCACATGCAGGGGATAGATTCGACGACGCAGCGCAAGCGGATGATCGAGGGCGTCAGCGCGATCCTTAGGCTGTTCAACGAGCAGGGCAAGATTTCGATCGACGGCTCGTACTTCAAGCTGGTCGATGCGCACCTCCAGGTGAAGCCGTTTCAGCAGCCGCACATGCCGATCTTCGTCGCGAGCACTATTTCGCCGTCGGGGATGGTGGCGGCAGGCCAGCTCGGATGCGGCGTGCTGTCGGTTGCGTCGTACGCGCCGGGCGGCCTGGACGATCTGATGAAGCGCTGGGCGATGGCGGAAGAGTCGGCGGCCGAGAATGGCAAGACGGTTGACCGCAAAAATTGGCGGATGGTTTTCCCGATTCATCTCGCCGAGTCGCGCGAGGAGGCGATGAACGATATTCGCGACGGCGCCAACAAGTGGATTCGCGATTACTTTATCGACACGCTCGGAACGCGAGTCCAGTTCGAGGAATATCCGAATCAACCGATCGAGGAGATGAACATCGATCGGATGAACGGGCGCGGCGGCATTTTCGTCGGAACGCCCGACGACGCGATCGCGAGAATCAAGGAACTGCAGCAGGCGACCGGCGGCTTCGGCGGCATCCTCGGGCTCGCACACGAATGGACGACGCGCGAAAAAACGCTGCGGTCGTACGAGCTGTTCGCGCGCTACGTCGCGCCGCAGTTCCAGGGGCCGGTCGCGGAGCAGGTCAAGTACTCCAACGACTGGGCGCGCGAGAATCGCGATCTGATGTTCGGCAAGGCGGTCGCGGGAATCGTGACCGCGATGCAGGACTACGCGCAGCACAAAGTCGAGAAAGGCGAGCCGGTGCCCGAGATGATGACACAGCCGCTGACCCGCGTCCGCCCGTAGCCGGGAATGAGCGACGACGTTCCGTTTGCGGTTCGTCGCGGCGAGCTGCTCGATCGCGCCGTCGCGCTTCTCTCGACTGATGCGCGCTTTCCCGCGGGCTGGCTCGAGGGAAGCCTCGCCGATGGGAGTGGCGACTCTTACTCGGACATCGATTTGCACCTTTGCGTCGTCGAAAACGCCTGGGACGAAGTGTGGAACTCCCGCCTCGACGTGATCGAACGAGTCGCACCAATTTTGGCATCGCTGGATATCATGGGCGTCTTCGGCGTCGGTTGTTTGATGGCGGGTCCGGTGAAGCTTGACGTCTTCTTCGAGCGGGAAAGCGGGCTGGCCTCGCGCCCGCGCATCGCAGTGAAGCGTCTTTGGGGTGCGCCGGAAATCTTCGCGCGCTTCAGACTCGGCGACGACCTGGGAGATGCGGTGATCAAGCACGCACTTGAAACCAACGTGCTTGGAATGCTGCAGGGCGCGACCTGGCCGGTCAGAATTCTCGCGCGCGGGCAAATCAACACGTTTCTGTTCTGCGAGATCCTGCTGGTCGAGACGGCGCTCGTCCCGCTGATGCTGCTCGAAACCGATCGCCGCGCGTTCCATCGCAACATGTTCACGCGAGCGAAGCTGCTCGCGCGGGAGCGGCGCGACGAATGTGCGCGGCTGGTCGAGCGAATCGAAACGTCGGTGCGCAAGGCCGATCGCGCCGCGATGCGCGACGTGCATATCGAAATCCACCGACAGCTCTGCCGTCTAGCAGCCGCAGCCTTCGCGCGCTACGGCCTCGAGTTCCCGCCTCGCGTCGAGCGCGAAATGACCGACTTCTACAAACGCGAGTGGCCGATGTGAACTGCCGCCGAGTCGGCTTGTGCTGCTTGGATAAATTTCGCACCCGGTGCTACTCACAATGCTAGTCAACATCGAGAGGAGCAGCCGATGGACGCTCATGCCGAGATAGCGCGCGCGATCGATAACTACCGCGACAAGGTCGTCGCGCTCAGCCACGAAATTCACGAGCATCCCGAGCTCAAGTTCCAGGAGCATTTCGCCGCCGGCATCCTGACCAAGGCGGCGACCGAGTTGGGGCTCGAGGTCGAGCGCGAAGTCGGCGGCCTCAAGACTGCGTTTCGCGCCGAGTTCGGAGGCAACGGTCCCGCTGTCGCAATCCTCGCCGAATACGACGCGCTGCCCAACGGACATTCGTGCGGGCACAACCTGATCGCCGGCGCCGCGCTCAGCGCGGTCGCGGGTTTGAAGAGCATCGCGGGTAAAATCCCGGGGCGGATCGTTTTTCTCGGCACGCCGGCCGAGGAAGGCGGCGGCGGAAAAATAATCCTGATCGACAAGGGCGCGCTCCGCGGCGTCGACGCCGCCATGATGGCGCATCCGACCGACATGGAATTCTGCACGATGCCCGCGCTCGCCACGCAGCATCTCAAGCTGACGTTTCACGGGCACGGCGCGCACGCGGCACTGGCGCCTTGGGACGGCTCGAGCGCGCTGGCAGCGGTTATCCAGACTTTCCAGAGCGTCGATGCAATGCGGTTGCACCTGCGCGACGGCTCGCGCATCCACGGCATCATCACCGACGGCGGCCAGGCGGTGAATATCATTCCGGAGCGGGCAGAGTGCCTTTTTCTGGCGCGCGCCAAGAGCAGCAAGTATGCGAAAGAGATCGGCGCGCGGGTAATCCGTTGCGCGGAGGCCGCCGCGATGGCGACCGGCACGCGGGTCGAGCACCTGATCGAGGGCGGCTACAAGAACCTGATCAACAATCTGAGCATGGCGCATCGATACGCGGCGCATAGCGAGGCGCTCGGCACAAAATCGCCGCAAGCGCCGGAGAACACGCCCACCGGCAGCACCGACATGGGCGACGTGAGTCACGTGATGCCCGCGATCCATCCGGCGTTCGCGATCTCGCGCCGCGGCGAGGGCAATTGCCACGAAGACGCGTTCGTCGCGCACGCCGACTCGAAGCGCGGCTACGACGCAATGATCCGGGTGGCGAAAGCGATGGCGATGACCGCTTACGACTTGCTCGCGGAGCCGGCGCTGCTGGCGTCGGCGAAAAAAGAATTCGAGGCCCGCAAAGAGAGCTGAATCGGGGAAGGGTAAATCGCTTTTATTGAATGTGAAACCCTCCGTGGGTTTCACACTTCCTTGGGCAGGGGTGACCCCTGCACCCAATGCTAAGAAAGGATTCGGGCTTCGCCCTGTTAGAACTCTTTTTTTTGGCGGGATCGAGCGGGTGTTAGTGGCAGCCGCAGCTGCCGCCGCAGCATCCGCCACCGCCTGTGAAACCGCTGCTGCTTGACGTGCCGGAGTTTGCCATCGCCGACGCGACCGCGGATGCGGTGTCGCCATTGCTGGCGCGCGCCGCGAACGTCGACATTTCGCGCGTCAGTTTCGAGCCGTGGCAAGCCGGGCATCGCGCGCCGCCGTCGCCGTGACGCACGAACGCCTCGAACGAACGGTCACAGTTGGAGCATCGGTATTCGTAAATCGGCATGCCCTCTTCTCTCTACTCGGCAGGCGGCTGTGCGTATTCCACCAGCACGCCGCGCGTGGCCTTCGGGTGCAGGAAACAGATCATGCCCGCCAGACCGTGGCGCGGCTTCTGATCGATCAGCTGGATTCCCTTGGCGCGCGCTCCTTCGAGTTCGCGTGCGACGTCGTCAGTCTCGAAGCATACATGATGCAGGCCGCCGCCGCGCCGCGCGAGGAATTTGCCGATGGCATTGTCGGCGTCGAGCGGCTCGAGCAGCTCGATCTCGCTGTCACCGGCCTTGAGCAGCGCGGCGCGGACGCCCTGTTCTTCAATCGTGGCGCTCTTCGTGAAACGCAGGCCGAGCGTGTCGCGCCAGAATCTCAAACCCTCGTCGAGACTCGGCACGACGACGCCGACATGATGGATCTTCTTGAGCATCGACCGTCAGCCGGCCGCGTGATCGAGGCACAACGAGCGCTGCAGCTTGTCCCACCTGACCTTCATCTCGGGCGAGCCCAGAGTAGGATGTTCGGCGCGCGTCTGCGCCAGCTTGCTGCACGCACCCTGCGTATTGCCCTGCTTGGAGTAGATCACGGCGAGGTGAAACTTGGCCTCGTACCACAGTGGATCGGACTCGGCCGCCGTGTTCTCGACTGCGGTCCACCGTTCGTTCGCGTCTTTCCAGTCCCCCTTGGCTTCCGCTATTCGAGCAAGACCCGCGTTAGCATCGGGCGACGCCGGGTCGGCCTTGACCACCTCCTGGAAGATCATGTTCGCTTCCGGCGCGTTGCCGGTAGCTTGCAGTGCCTGGCCGTAGATCGACAGCGTGCCGGTCAGGTTCTTGACCGGAATCTTGCCCGACGCGGCCATGTCCGCGAAAAATTTGTACGCGGTGACAGTCAACCTCGCGTTTTCCTTGTAGGCCTTGTCATCAGTGCCCTGGGCCGCCTGCGCGGCCTTCCAGAAGTCGATTCCAAGTCCCTTGATGAAATCGCCCTTGGCGACGTTGCCCTTGGATTTTTCGACCAGTGCGGCGACATCGGTGTTGACCTCGTCATACTTGCCGAGATGGTCGAGCGCCGTGATACGCCATTCGACGACGTCCTGGAACTTCGGGCTCATCATGGGGTAATCCGATTCGTAGCCTTTGAGCAGCGGCGCCACCTGCGCGTAATCGACATGGTCCGGATCTTCTTCGAGGATCGAGGCGAGCATGTAGGTCGCTTCGCCGCGAATCTCGTGAACCGCCTTCTTGCCGGCGGCTCCTTCAGCGGTACGTTCCGCCTCAGGCCCCATCTTGATTGATTCGTTCAGGTTGTCGAGCGCCAACTTTCTGAGCTGCTCGGTATCGACCTTGGCGGCGGTCTTGTTGTCCTTGGCGTTGGCGTTCGCGCCCACGAGTTCCTTGTAGTAGCACTCCGCGGCCTTGAACTTTGCGGTGAACGTGAACTCGGGGTCGCCCTTGACCTGCGAGTACATCTGCGCGGCTTCGACGAACTTACCCTGTCGCTGCAGGCGGTCGGCCAGCTGCACGCGCATCTCGGCGGCATGCTCGCCGTTGGGATCTTTCTGCAAGTAGTCCTCGGCATCCTTCACCCACTGGTCTTCGAGCGCAGTATCCTTCTGACCGCTCTGTTCCCATCGGTTGTGCGAGAGGCTGAACTTCAGGTACTCGGCCCATTGAGCGTCGCCGCCGCCCCCGGCTGCGATCTTGCTGAGCATCGCCTCGACCAGGTCGTAGCGCTTCTCGCGCAGATAGATGTCGGCGGCAAACTTGTACGCCTTGGGATACTTCCCGCTGGCTCCCGCCTCGGCATAGTACTTGGCCGCGTTGGTCTCGTCCTTGCGCGCGAGCAGCACGGCGGCCAGCAGCCATTTCTCGAACGGGTCGCTCGAGTTGCCGAACTCCTCGACGGCGTTGCTTGGGAAATGGGACGCCGCGGAGACGTCGAGCGCCCATCCTTCCTTGTCGTTCTCCTTGGTCTTCATCAGATCGATGATCTGCTTGTGATAGGCGGCCTTCTTGACGGGGTCGCTGGTGGCGCGCTCGGCGCTGAACAGAGTCTGTAACTGAAGCATGAACTGACCTGCCGCGCCTTTTCCGGCGGTGCCAACTCCTTGCATCAAGTCCGCAGCCTTCGCCGCATCACCCATCTTGGCGTAAGTCGTCGAGAGTCCCTGGCGAGCCGCGGCGTACTGCTGCGTGCCGGTGCCGTCGTCCATGATTTTCTTGAAGTCGGCGATCGCGTGGTCGTATTCGGGTTTGTCGAACTTGCCCAACTCGCGCTCGCAGTAGGCGCGGCCGAGCGTGTTTTCGCGAATGAGGTTGGGATCGGGCATCGCCAGCATGCTGTTGGTAAAGCCTTCGATCGCCTCGTTCAGCAGCTTCTTCGATTGTTCGGCGTTATCGTCGAACAGGGTGGTCGCCGCAGTGAACCGCAACCATGCGAGCGGATACGCGGCACGCAACGCGAACTGTTCGGGCTTGTCGTAGTCGCATTGGCCGCCGTTGTCGATCGTGTTGATGCAATCGTCCTTCTTCTTCAAATAGGCCGTCTGCATCCGATTCAGCATCTCTTCGAGCTGGCGGTAGATGGGTATCAGCGCGCCCTTGTCCACCTTGCCGCTCGACGTGAGCTTGGCGAAGGACGACTCCGCCGCGTCGAGGCGGGTGATTACCTGGTCGGCCGTCGATTCGTTGGACTCGGCGGAGGACATCTGTCCGGAGAGGCTCGAAAGCTCGCTCTCGAGCTGTCCGGCACTCTGCGCGGCGGCGATGCCGGCGGTGAAAACCAGCGCGAAAAATGCGGCTAGCATCACCGGCAGGCGATGCGAAAAAAGCGGACGGTTCATATGTCTAGTCCCCAAATTTGTGTCCCGGGAAATTGTCGTCTTAACTAAGGATAACGCCCCGATAACGTCAAGCGAGTTCAAATACTTGCGCAACCTCAGGGACGCTGGCAAGCGAGCAAATTCGAGCGGTGCGGCCCGCAATCGACGGCGCGGCCTGCCGGTGTTCGCGAGCGATCAGCACGGCGGCCATCCCGATTTCGGCGGCGGGCGCGAAATCGAGATGCTCCGAGTCTCCAATATGCATGGCATCGCGCGCGGAGACGCCGGCGCGCGCGAGCGCAGCGTCGTACACTTCGCGCCGCGGCTTGGCATAGCCGGCCTCGGAGGAAATCGTGATCGAATCGAAGTGACGAGTCAGGTCGAGGCCGTCGAGAATTCGATACAGGCGATAGTCGAAGTTGGAGATCACGCCGAGTTTCAGTCCATCGTTTTTTAGACGTTGCAGCATCGGCGCCGCTTCAAAATCGGCAACCCAATGACCGGGATCGGCGAAGTGGGCGAAGAGCGCGTCGAAGTAGGCGTCGAAGTCGGGAAATTTTCCCAGCGGCGCAAAGGTCTCGGCGACGCGCTCGCGCCACCATCGACGCTCGAGGCGACGAAGCTCGTCGTGCCGCAGCCCGAGTCCGAAGGCAAGGCCGG
Organism: uncultured delta proteobacterium; assembly: GCA_963805315.1. Classification (GTDB taxonomy): domain Bacteria; phylum Desulfobacterota; class Binatia; order Binatales; family Binataceae; genus Binatus. Next base: position 8,798 of record CAWDTQ010000008.1, on the reverse strand, counting down.
GCGCCGCAGCAAACGCACGGCGAAAACTGGCGGCGACGGCGGCCTCGGAGGCGTCGAGACCGAAACCGAAATCCCGCGCAAGGCGGGCGTAGGTGCGTCCGACGGGCTCGCGCGGCTCGAACAGGGTGCCGGCGGCGTCGAAGAATACGGCGCGAATCAAGAAATGCGAACCGGCGGCGCGGGATCTTCGGCGGGAGGATCGCGCCGAGCCCACCAGAAGATGTCGCACAGCGCGCCGCATGCGGCGAGATAAATTCTTGGTGGTTCGACGTGCGTCGATGCAGGCGAATCGGCGGCTGCGCCGTTTTTGTTTTCGTGGTCGTCGATCATCGCTCGCGAGATGCTAGCCGATCATTGCAACCCGTCCCAGACCTGGATCAGTACGCCGAAGGCCGACTGCGGCGAGATGAAGTATTGGCGCTCGCCGCGCCAGTTCTTTTTTTCGTCCACCACGCGGACGCCGTCGCGCTTGAGCTTCTCGCGGGTCGCGTCGAAATCCTTGAGGTCGATCGAAACGTGGTGCATCCCTTCGCCGTAGCGCGCAATAAACTTGCCGACGAAGTCGTTGTCGGTCTTGTGCGGCGGGCTCTGGATGAATTCGAGCTTGAAGCCGGCGACCTCGAGATGGCCCAGCGAGAAGTTGCCCTCCGAGTTGCTGGTGTGAATCTCGTGGCTGATCTTGGTGCCGGGAAAGTAGCGCGTGAAGAAATCGTAGGCGGCGGCGATGTCCTTGACTGCCAGCGAGACGTGATCGAAATACGCCAGCCCGTCGGGCGCCGGCTTTGGATGCGCCTGCTCCCAATTCGGGGTGTGCCAGAACTGGATCAGCGCGCCGAATGCCGAGCGCGGCGAGATGAAGGCGGTCGCAGAGCCCGAATCGTACTTCTGCTCGTCGACAACGCGCACTCCGCCCGCCTTCAGATTGGCGACGAGCGCGTCGAGGCCGTCCGTCTCAATCGACAAATGATGCATCCCCTCGCCATGCCGCTCGATGAACTTCGTTACGAAGCCCGGTTTGCCGGGCGGATCCTCGATTAGCTCGACGACGAAGCCGCCGAGATGAAAATCCTGCCAGTAGAACGACCCGCTGACCTGCTCGTCCAATGATTTGGCGCCGCGCAGCTTGATCGGAAAGTACTTCGCGAAGAACTCGTAGGCGCGGTCGATCGACTTTACCGCGATCGAAACATGATCGAACCTCAAGCGAACATTGTTAGTAGCAGCCATGCTGAAACGAATCTCCCTTCGACAAAATGTGCGCGCTATTTCGCGGCGCGTCCCGGGCGGAAGCGCCACAGTAGCCGGAACGAGTTGCGGATCACCAGCGGCCATCCGTTGGCGACTTTTCCGGCGTACATGCGCAGCGATTGATCGGCGCGCGACAAGGCGGGCACGTCAAAGAAATTCGAGCCTCGCGTCCAGCCGCCGGTCGCCGCCGTCAATCGTGCGTATAACTATATAGCCGCCGCCCTTGAACGGGCCCGCGTTGAAAATCTGCGTCGCGCCGATTCGATCGACGCCGGCGGACTCGTGGATATGGCCCGAGATGCAAACGTCGGGCTTTACCTCTTCGATGAATTGGCGCGCCGCCGTGCTGCCGACCGGCTTGCCGCTGAGGATTCGATCGCACTTGGTGTCGAACGGCGGCGTGTGACAGATCATCAAGAGGGGGCGCACGTCGCGCACGAAGTCGTAGCCGGCGCGCAGCGTCGCGTAGATTTCGTCTTCGCTCAACTCGGTCGGCGTGCCGAACGGCGTGATGTTCGACCCGCCGCATCCGAAGATCCCGACTCCCCCGGTTACCAGGCCCTTGCCGTGCAGCGCGATTCCGTCCGCTTCGAGGAACGGAATAACTTCGCGCCGGTCGAGGTTGCCGGGCAACGCGAGTACGGCGGGACAAGCGCGGCGGACGTCGTCGAGGACCTTGCGCGCGTCGTCGACGCCGCCGAAGTTGGTGAGATCGCCGGACAGGATTACGAGGTCGCAATCGCGCATCACCTCGCCCATCCGGTCGAGATTGCGAGTCGCCATGTGAACGTCGCCGAAGGAGATGATCTTCATAAAGGAACTCAATTGTAGTGAAACCCGCGGTGGGTTTCACACTTCCTTCGGCAGGGGTAACCCCTGCACCTTGAGTGAAAAGCGAAGATTGCTCGCTTCGCATTCGTTAGAGGCTGCTATTAAATGGGACAGATGGCATCGCGGGATAAATTTGCGTTCGTGCTTTATCGGCCGCAATCGGCCGGCAATATCGGCGCGGCGGCGCGCGCGCTCAAGAACATGGGCTTCGACGACCTTCGCCTCGTCGCGCCCGGCACCTTGAAGAGTCGCGAGGCGGCCGCGATGGCGGTGCATGCCGATGACGTGCTGGCGCACGCGACCGTGTATCCCGATCTGGCGGATGCGCTTGCGGACTGCTCGATTGCGGTCGGCACGACCAGCCGACGCGGCGGCTATCGCAGCCGCGCGACTCCTCTGCGCCCGGCCGCAGCTGAACTCGTCGCGCTGGCAGGCTCGAACAAAGTCGCTTTCGTCTTCGGGCGCGAAGATCGCGGGCTGACTAATCGCGAGATCAAGCTGTGCAATCGGTTGATCACGATCCCGACTGCACCCGAATATCCGTCGCTTAACCTGGCGCAGGCGGTGATGGTCGTCGCGTACGAATTGATGATGGCGGCGGACGAATCGGAATCAATCGAAGCCGGCCGCGCGCCGCACTTTGTGGAGGCGTCGGTGAGCGACCCGATGCTGGACAGGATGGCGGAGGCGCTGGTTTCGATCGGTTTTATTCCCGGCGACAACCCGGACCATATCATGCTCGCGATCCGCGAGATTTTCGGACGCAGCGGATTGACGGCGCGCGAAGTCGAGATTCTCAACGGGATGGCGCGGCAGATGCGATGGGCCGCCGAGGGCGGGCATCGCACGATCGCGGAGAAACGTCGCGCGGGCAGGAAGTTGAGATGAGTCTTGCTTTGTTTCCACGCACGCGTTCGATAGGCGATAATCGCATTGAGTCGAACGGAGCGTGGAGCGCAAATGGCCGAGATAATCGATTTTGCCGAGATCCAGAAGGCGCGCAGGTCGCGCGCACGCGGACCCGAGCGCGAAAATCTGGAGCGCGCCGTGCAACTGATGCGCGAAAACCTGGCCGCCGTCGCCGCTCAACTGGCGGACGCGCCGCGTGACGAGCGGGCGGAACTGCTGACACGCGTCGAGCGGCTGGCGGCGATGATTCGCTACGGAATGCGCATGCTCGGCGAGCTGCCTGTGATTCCCTCGCCCGTTGTCGGGAAACGGTTGGGATAAGGAGACGATCCGTGAGTGACGAAGGGCTGACGCTCAGAATCACCGGCGTCGAGCCGGGCGACGAGATCGCGGGCGCGCGCAAGGTGACGATCGCGACGACGCGCGGCGCGATTCCGCTGATGCTGCATTCTGCGGCTGAGAAGGGACGCGCCGTGTTATGCGTCAGCGGCGCGATGGGCGGATTCGACGGTCCTTCGATGCTGTATCCGCGGCTCGGGCTCGAGATGCCAAGGCGCGGACTCACGATTGCGCGGCTGGACTATCGCGCGCCCAACGAGTTCGGCGAATGCCTGGTCGATGCGATGGCGGCGCTGACGTTTCTGGGCGGAATCGGCAACGAGCGCGTCGCGCTGATCGGACATTCGTTCGGCGGCGCAGTCGCGATCAATGCGGGAACGCTGAGCCCAATCGTAACTACCGTGATTGCGCTGTCGAGTCAGCTCGCGGGCGCGCACGTGGCGGGCGAGCTGGCGCCCAAGCCGTCTGTTACTGATTCACGGCGGCGCAGACACGATTCTGCCACACGAAAGTTCGCAGGCGCTTTACGATCGCGCCGGCGAGCCGAAAACGATCAGGATTTTACCCGGCGTCGGACACGGACTCGCCGAAGCGCAAGACGAAGTATTCACGCTGGTCAGCGACTGGCTATCGCGAAATTTCTGAAAACTCACGCCGCTATTCACTCGGATGGCCGCATCACGATAGAATCGCGCGATGGCTAGTGGACAACGAATTGCGGTGGTTGGCGTGACGGGCGCCGTCGGCCAGACCACGCTCAAGATTCTCGAACAACGCAAGTTCCCGGTGCGTGAGCTGCGCGCATACGCGTCGGCGCGGTCGGCGGGCAAAACCGTCACTTTCGCCGGCGAGTCGATAACGGTACAAAAGCTCGACGCCAACTCGTTCAAGGGAATCGATATCGCGCTCTTCTCTGCCGGCTCGGCGCAGTCGCGCGAGTTCGCGCCAATAGCAGTCAAGGCGGGCGCGATCGTCGTCGACAAGTCGAGCGCGTTTCGCATGGATCCCGACGTGCCGCTGGTGGTGCCCGAGATCAACGGCGCCATCGCACGCCGCCACAAGGGAATCGTCGCGTGCCCGAACTGCACGACGATCGTCACCGTGATGCCGCTGAAGCCGATCCACGATCTGGGGCGGCTGAGGCGCGTGGTCGCGACGAGCTTCCAGGCCGTGTCAGGCGCGGGCGTCAACGGTGTTGCGGAACTTCGCGAGCAGACGATGGCGTGGTCAAAGGGCGAGGCAATCAAGGCGAAATTCTTTCAGCATCAGATTGCGTTCAACCTGATTCCGCATATCGACAAATTCGTCGAAGGCGGATACACGGGCGAGGAGATCAAGCTGGTCAACGAGATCAGGAAAATCCTCGACCTGCCCGAATTGCCGATTTCGCCGACCACGGTGCGGGTGCCGGTCTTCACCGCGCATTCGATTTCCGTCAACGCCGAGACCGAGACCAGGATTGCGGCGGCCGACGCGCGCGAGGCGTTCGCGCATTTCCCGGGAATCCGGCTGTTCGACGATCCTGCGCAGAATCGCTACCCGATGCCGATCCTCGTCGAGGGACAGGACGACTGCTTCGTCGGCCGAATCCGCGAAGACCTCAGCTGTCCAAACGCGCTGAACTTCTGGGTGGTGGGCGACCAGTTGCGCAAGGGCGCGGCGCTCAACGGCATTCAGATCGCGGAACTGCTGATCGCATAATCAAGCCCATTAGCGGACGAATTCCGGTGTTTCCGTGTCGGCTGACCGATTGGTTGGTCGATTGACAGGCTCGCGCTCCCATATTAGCGTTATCGCGACTGCATTGATTGCAGCCTTATCGAGAGCGGCGGAGGGACTGGCCCGCTGATGCCGCAGCAACCGGCCCGTGATGGGTGCTGGTGCTAACTCCTGCAGGGGTTCTCCGCGTGAGAGTCTCCTGGAAGATAAGGCGAGAGTATTTACCCCTCGTCTTATCGTCCCCGCAGGATTTTTCACCGCTCACCATAAACGCCGACGGCGTTGCGGCTCTCGACTGGCGGGAGAATCGCGAACTGACGTGGCAACGGATCGAATACTGATCGTGGGAATGGGCGGACTCGGAGTCCCCGCATCGTGGGCGCTCGCGCGTGCGGGCGCGTACCGGCTGACACTCGTCGATCCCGATCCGGTCGAACTGTCGAATCTCGCTCGCCAGGTCATCTACCGTCCCTCGGATATCGGCACGCCCAAGGTTGAAGCTGCCGCGCGATGGCTCGGCGAGCATTTCCCCCGCGTCAGCGTTGAGCACCATGCGATTGCGCTCGACGCGTCGAACGCGGCGCGTCTTATCGCTGCGCACGACTTTGTAATCGACGCGACCGACAGCCCTGCTACGAAATTCCTGATCAATGACACGTGTATCGGCGCACGGACGCCGTTCGTTTACGGCGGCGTAGTCGGGATGACCGGGCAGGCGATGACGGTGATCCCCGGCGAGACGGCGTGCATCCGATGCGTATTCGAGACACCGCCCGACGACGACGAAATCGCAGAGTTGTCGCGAGGCGGGAATCGTCGGCCCGGTCGCGGGCGCTATCGGCGAGTTGCAGGCGGACGAGGCGATGCGCGCCTCGCGCGCGAGACGCTGCTTGCTCTCAGGAAAAATTCTCACGTACGACGCGTCCGGCCCGGCCCGGGTGCGTTTTACGTCGGTCAGTCCGCGCCCGGGATGCGGCTGCGGCGCTTGGACGAAGAAGACGGAGCGTCACGAATCGCAATCGCCGGGCAAGTAACAGGAACGAGGAAACGATGAGCTACATCACCAATTTGAAATGTCGCGAATGCGGCCAGGAGTATCCGATCAGCCCGCTCCACGTCTGCGAGACGTGCTTCGGTCCGCTCGAGGTCACCTACGACTACGCGCGGATTCGCACGGCCATCTCGCGCTCGTTGATCGAAAAGCGGCCGCACAATCTCTGGCGCTATCGCGAACTGCTGCCGGTCGATTTCAGACGACGACCGAGTCGTCGGCCCCAACTCCGGCTTCACTCCGCTGCTGCATTGCAAGCGGCTGGGCGCGGAACTCGGCCTCAAGCATCTCTACATCAAGGACGACACCGTCAATCATCCGACCCTGTCGTACAAGGACCGCGTCGTGTCGGTCGCAATCACCAAGGCGCGCGAGTTCGGCTTCACCACCGTGTCCTGCGCGTCCACCGGCAACCTGGCGACGGCGGTGGCGGCGCACGCGGCGCGCGCGGGACTGCAATGCTACATCTTCATGCCCGTCCTGTTTGGCGCAGACCACCAAATCCCCATTGATGTTGAGCTGGGTGCCCGATTATTCCGTCACCTGCTGGCGGCGTTACCGATTTCTTATTTCCAGGCACGGCGCGTCGGCGATTTGGTAGCGCGTGTGCGCGAACTCGAGAATATACGCAATTTCCTTACCAGCTCGGCACTGATGCTGGTTATCGATCTATTCTTCACATTCGTCTTTCTTGCCGTAATGTTTCTCTATTCGCCGTTGCTCACCGCGATTGTGCTTGCAGCTTTCCCGTTCTACGTCGGCATCCCAACCGCTGACGACACCTTTATTCCGCGAACGGCTTGACGAGAAATTTGCACGTGGCGCCGAAAACCAGGCGTTCCTGGTTGAAGCCGTGACAGGAGTTGAGACGCTAAAGTCCATGGCCGTCGAGCCGCAAATGCAGAGGCGCTGGGAACAACAGCTCGCCGGCTATGTTGCCGCGAGTTTCCGCGTCATCAGCCTCGGCAATACGGCAAGCCAGACGGTTCAATTGATCAGCAAGCTAGTCACCGCTGCGCATTCTGTATTTCGGTGCGAGGCTGGTGATCGATGGCTCGCTTACGATCGGCGAACTGGTGGCCTTTAATATCCTCGCCGGCAGAGTGAGCTCGCCAGTGCTGCGCCTAGCGCAGATCTGGCAGGATTTCCATCAAGCGCGGCTCTCAGTAGCGCGGCTGGGCGATATCCTCAATACGCCTGCTGAGCCAACTTTCAGTCCCGGCCGCGCCGCGTTACCGGCGATCCGTGGCGACGTGGTGTTTGAGCACATTACATTTCGCTATCGCATCGACGGGCCGGAGATATTACACGATATCAATTTCACCGCTGCTGCCGGTCAGGTCGTCGGCATTGTCGGTCCTTCGGGTTCAGGAAAATCACGTTGGCCAAGCTTGTTCAACGCCTCTATGTCCCGGAGAGGGGACGGGTGCTGGTCGATGGCGTCGATCTCGCTGTGGTCGATATCTCCTGGTTGCGGCGGCAGTTGGGTGTCGTGCTGCAAGAGAATTTCTGTTCAACCGCTCGATCCGCGACAATATCGCACTGGCCGATCCCGGCATTCCGATCGAACGCGTGATTGAAACCGCGACCCTCGCCGGGGCGCACGACTTTATTCTGGAGCTGCCGGAGGGCTACGACACGCTCGTCGGGGAGCGCGGCTCCAGTCTTTCGGGTGGGCAGCGCCAGCGTATTGCCATTGCACGAGCGCTGGTGTGAGAGCCGCGCATCCTGATATTCAACGAAGCCACGAGCGCGCTCGACTACGAAAGCGAACACATCATCCAGCATAATATGGCCAGATCGTCAGGGCCGCACGGTCTTCGTTGTTGCCCACCGCTTGTCCGCGGTGCGCTTACGCTGACCGTATCATAACGCTCGACCATGGGCGCCTCATCGAGGATGGTACTCACGACGAGCTGGTGAGGAGAGGCGGGCGCTACGCCGCGCTATATCGCATACAAAGTGGCATCCATGAGATCCGCTAAAGCCGCGATCGGGGCCGCAAAGAACGTTATCTCTTTTCCATTGACACGGGACGCCGGAGCGGATGACGCGCTTTCTGCCGGCAGCACTGGAGATCGTCGAACACCGCCGTCGCCGATCGGCCGCGCGATCGGCGTGGTTATTGTTGCACTCTTTTGTTGGCGCTCATTTGGGCGACTTTCGGCCACGTCGATATTATTGCCTATGCTTCCGGGAAGGTCGTCCCGAGCGGCCGGGTCAAACTGGTACAGCCTTTCGAAATCGGTGTTGTCCGCGCCATTCACGTTCACGACGGGCAGAGCGTTAAAGCAGGCGAAGTGTTGATCGAACTTGATTCTAGCATCATAGCGGCGGAGCGGGCGCAGAAGGAGGCTGAACGCAATACGGTTTCGGTGACGATCGATAAGCTGAAGCTGATGAACCAATCATAGCTCAGCGGGTCGATATCCGGAAAACGCTGACCCAGAAGGAGCTGGGATCAAAGCTTACCTATCTGGAAACGCTGCAGCAGCTGACGGACAATCATAGGGATACCGCGATTTAGAAAAGTCGACTTGCTGAAGCGAATGCTGCGGTGGCGACAATCACGGCACGAATAAAACGCCTAACCTTCACCTCTCCGGTAGACGGCGTTGTCCAGCAATTAGCAGTTCACACCGTAGGTGGCGTGGTTACGCCCGCCCAGCAATTGGCCGTCGTCGAGGCTTCGATGCAGCGC
>CAWDTQ010000007.1:0-658959 GCA_963805315.1 uncultured delta proteobacterium | reverse complement strand
GAGCCACTGCGCGGGCCAATTGTCACCGTACTCGCGCATCATGCGCCGCGCTTTGAAGATGTCTTCCTTGGAACCTGCGCCAACAAACGAAAGGGTCGCCGGTTCGAGCGCGAGATCAAAGAGCCGGCGGCCGAGCGGCGAGACATAGTAGTAATGCCGCTTAGGAATGGCGTCTGCGATGATTTCCCGCTGGCGCGGACTGAGCCCGAACCTGTGATAGAGCGCGGCGGTGTTGGGATTACGAGCCTCGGGATTGGGCAAATAGATTTTTGTGGGGCACGACTCGAGGATCACGTCGCAAAACGGTGAGTTTGCGACCTCGGTCAGGCTTTGAGTTGCGAGAATCACGGCGGCGTTTTTCTTACGGAGTGTACGCAACCATTCCTCGATCTTGGCGCCGAAGAGCTCGTTGGCCAGCATGATCCACGCTTCGTCGATAACGACGAGCGTTGGTTTTCCGTCCAGGCGCTGATCGATGCGATGGAAAAGATAGAGCAAAACTGGAATCAGGACTTTCGCCCCCATCGCCATCAGAGTTTCAAGCTCGAAGGTGATGAATCGACTGTCCAGCAGCGTGTCGCGATCGGCATCGAGAAATCGCCCGAGCGGACCGGCGATCGAGTACTCGCTTAGAGCGGTGCGCAACTCTTCGTCCTGAACAGTCGCAACGAGATGCGTGAAAGTGCGCGCGTGCTTCGGGCTCTCGCCCAACAGCTCCAGTGCGCGCCACAGCGCCTTGCGGTGCTGGGGGAGAACCTTGAGATTTTGGAGCTGCAGCAGATTCTCGAGGTATTCCTGCGCCCATGTTCTTTCGCCTTCGTCGTCCACGCCGATCAGCGGGCACGCGGCGATCTCGTCCTCTCCAATATCGAAGTGGTCTCCGCCACAGGCTTTCGTGAGGATGAACGACGAGTATCCCTTGTCGAAATGAAAGACTTGCATGTCGGGGACACGGAAAGCCTGCGCTTCGATGACCCCGAGGAACGTGCTCTTGCCGGCGCCAACCGGGCCGATGACCAGGTTGTGACCTACGTCGCCGACGTGTGGATGATACCGAAAGGGCGTGCGCCCGCTGGTGGAGGCGTGAATAAATGCCGGCGTCTTGTCGGGATACATCGGGCATGGATTGGTTTCGAGACCGGCCCATACGGCGGTCGTGGATATCAAGTCCGCCAGATTCTGAGTATGCACGACTGGCTTTCTGACATTGTGATGGCCGTGACCGGGAAGCGAGCCGAGGTACGCGTCACATGCGTTCAAGTCCTCTATCCGTGCCGGGAAACCGTGATGCATGAAATGCTTTCGCACTTCCTGGGCGTGCGCATCCGCGATTTCGGCGTCATCCTCGATGACGACGACGTTCATGGTTAGATAGCAGTACCGAACGAGTGCCCCATGAGCCTCGGCGACCGCCATATCCGCATCGGCCGCCATATCGAGCGCGTGTTGATTCTGGAACGCTGGAGATGAACTCGAACCGGCGAAGCTCTCCTTGAGAAACGCCTTGAAGTCGAGGCGCTTCTGAAACCAATTGCGCCGCATGGTCGAAAGCTGCTGCACGCCCGTGGTCGGATCAAGCATGATTGCCCGAATCGACCAGCGATAGCAGAACGGAAGTTCACTCAGGAAGGCGGTGACTTCCGCGTGCGACTCCAGCGGAAATCCCGCGGGCGCGACGATGCGGATGTGGCGACCATCGATGGTCGGCGTGAAGCCGGGCACGAATCGGTAGTTACCTAACACAGCGTCGAGGTGATTGAACGTAGCCGGCGGACGCACGTACGTTGGTCTTCCGATGATGCAGCTCTCCAGAAAAGAGAGCATTTCACCGTCGTCCATGCGTCGGACTCTGAGATGGCTGCTTAAGGCTTGCTCCAGCTCAGCGGCGGCCTCGCAGAAATATTCCAGTGTGCGGTGCGCATCGGCCTTACGCCGGTCACGGCTTGAGACAAAAAGTTTCGCGGGACGCGATTGATAGTCGGGCGGCGGCCGGTAAGTGAAGCTCAGAGCGAAGCTGGTCTCAAGATGTTTGCCCTCGGCGGTGTAGTGCATTTCCCGTTCGCGATCGATGAGTGCGGTCGTGGGGTCGCGAAATGCCCCGCCTGTTGGATAGTCAATACTTGGATGCCGAATGAGATCGGTACTGATCATGAATCCATCGCCATGATGCGAGAGGATTCGGTTGGTGTGATGTTTGAGAGCCGAGATCTCCAGAGGCGATGCTGAGTTGAGGTCAGGCCCGCGATACGCAAAGCAGGTCATCATCGCGCCGTCCTTCAGGACAACCACACCCGGCGCGCCTAGAAAAGCATAGTTGAGAAGATCCGGCATCCCGATTCGCCGATCCTTCCTTCGGCCTAAATCCTTAAATTCCTTGAACAGCATGGGACTGATCCCTCCTATCGGCGCATTTCGCGGGGACTAGGAACGGACGGATTCACACGAGCCGGCGAGGCGAAGATTGCGGCGCGAGCTGGATAGTAGTCCTGGTATCGGATGTGGCGCACATAAACGCGGCTCAGTTGCGGGTCGAAGTTTGCCGCTTGCACGAGCGCCCAATGCCCAACCGTCACCAGCAGTGCGCTGATCGTCACGGTGTACCAATGCAATCCGCCTCCGAAGAAAATCGCTGCGGCAGTGATCCAGTTGGCAATCGCCGGCGCCCGCTCCGCTCCTGCGAGCAGGAGCGGGCGCGTTAGCGATTGATGGATCGCGCTTCGGCTGGCTGTGCTCTCGTCGCTCATCGCACGTCCTTCTCAGAAAAGCGCTCCCGCGAATGGAAACACCGCCGTCATGAGCTGCGTCGCTCCAAGCGCCGCGGCTCCGCCGAACGCGAGCGCCGATACCTTACGTGCACCCGTGCCATGCTCGCTGAAGGCCCACGTTAGTCCCGCACCGATGATGGCCGCGGTGGTGATCGAATGAGCAACTGGACCCTGCAAATCAGTTTGCAGAGTCGTGAGCGGCTGGTCCCACGGAGCGCGCCACCTGCGGCTGCCGCTGCGAAAGCTCGCGCCGGCAGCACGATCGTGACGATGCCGAACGCGTAGCTTATTCGCGTCGCCAACTTGATCCACGTACCTCTGATTTTCTCGAACGCTTTCATTTCCTCGAACCTCCTCTTCCTGAATTTGAATTCTCAGACTCCAAAAACTGACTTGCGTTACTCCATTTCCAGCGGCGCGAGCCGGAACCCCTCGGCTGCGTTGTAGCCTTCGACTCGAACCAGCTCCTTAAGCCGCCGGCCTTCGGGCTTTCGCACGATGAACGCGATCAAATCGACGGTTTCAGCAATTAGCTCCGGCTGGGGCGGCACGCCTGCCTCCTGCACCAGACTCGAAAGCCGCGTGAGCGCGGCGCGGGCGCTGTTCGCGTGAACCGTAGTTACGCCGCCGGGGTGGCCGGTATTCCACGCCTTCAGCATGCTCAGCGCCTCGGCGCCGCGAACTTCGCCGATAATGATGCGGTCTGGTCTCAGCCGCATCGTCGCGCGGACGAGACGAGTCAGATCCGCGGCTTCACAGGTGCGCAACTGAATTGCATTGTGAGCGCTGCAGTGAAGCTCGTAGGTGTCCTCGAGAATCGCGTATCTCTCGCTGGGATCTCCCAGTTTGGCCATTTCGTGGATAAGCGCGCTCGTCAGGGTTGTCTTTCCTGATCCAGTGCCTCCAGAAATCACGATGTTTTGACATTCAGTGATCGCGGTGCGGAACACCCCCGCCTGAAACTCCGAGACGATTCCGGAGCTCACGTAGTCATCGAGGGTGTAAACTATTTGCGCCGGTTTCCGGATGGCGAAACAGGGTTGAGCGACGACCGGCGGAACGAGTCCCTCAAACCTTCCGATTCCGCCTGGCAGCTCTCCTTCAATGATTGGGATCTGCGCGTTGACGACGGTATTGAGCAAAGCGGCCACAGTGCCGATGAGGCTTTCGACCTGAGTTGCGGGCATCACGCAACCCGAATCCCACATGCCCTTGCCATGCGCGTCGAGCCAAAGATGGCCGTCCTGGTTAACGATCAGATCGGTCACCGCGGGGTCTGCGATGCCCTCTCTCGCTTTCCCTCCCAGCTCGCGTTCGAACTTTTCGATCAGACGCGCTTGCTGAACGTCGCGCACGGAATTCATTGCCGGGCCTCCGCTGTCTCTTCTGCGAGGATTCTGCTTTCCACTTCCGAATGTATCGCGGCCTTCCATGTCGCTGAGGATCTCGGCGACCATGCGCCGCCAATTCCGGTGTCTTCGTTCGCCACTTTCCCCAGCACTCTTTTGCTGGTCGTGCGGGATCTCCGGAGTGTGGATGAGCATCGTTCGCGCAAATTGATCCAGCATCGTTGCCAGCAAGCTCAGCCGACTGAGCACGTCGCGTGCACCCTTGTCGGTCACTGTCGCAACTTGTTGAGCGATGCGACGTTCGCTCTCATTCAACAGTGCCTCGAACGCACCGTTCTGCGGGTCACTTGTACCGGTCTGGGGACACGGTTCAGGTTGGTCATTGCCCAGCGCCCGCTCTTTCAGATACCGCGAGAGCGTTACGCCGCGTTTCGCGACTTGCGCCTTCAACTGCGCAAGTTCCTCGTCGTTCACGTAACAGGCGACTTGATGCGAGCGTTTCACATCAACCTCTCTGGCGTCCTCGCTCGTTCGTCTTTCCCTGACCCGGAGCCGTTCTTGGCCGAATCGCTGGTTCTTAGAAACAACACGCGTTGCTCCGGTGCTTTCTCCTTTCGGCTTCTTGCGACGCGTGCCGCCTTCTCCAGGCAAATTCGGTGAACCTGGACTTCGGCAATTTTTTCCGATGGTGCGGTTATCGGCACCGGTGGCGATGCCTGCCCGATCGGATCAGCAGGAAGTCGAATGATCCGATCGCTCTGTCGGGGTGGCGGAATCGTGGCCCGCTCCATGAACATCGGTTGCTTGAAGTAGAGGAGCTTCGTGGCGCGGATTGCCGGATGTCCGCTCGTGAAAATGAGCGCATCATTCTCATTCATCCGCATCACTTCGTCAGGCGTCATCATCGGTCGCGCAATCTCTGGCTCCGATATGCTGGCTCCGCTGTTGGATACAGTGCGCTGCGAATGACGCACAGTGGCTTCTCCGGCCATTGCCGAGATCCATCGCGCCGTTTCGATGCGGTTTGGCGTAAACGCCACCCGCGTATTGCAGTTGCTGGTGATCGATTCGTCATGACCGTAGGCCGCGTGAATCTGGCTCAGGTCCTGGGCGATGAGACAGGCACGCAGCCCGTATCCCGCAATTAAGGAAAGCGCTTCGGCGAAGACTTCGAGCCGCCCGAGGACCGGAAACTCATCCAGCATCAGGAGCAACGGATGTTTGTAGTTCGCGACAGCACGGCCATTTCGATAGGTCATCGTTGTCGTCAGGGTCCGGACGATCTGGTTGAGGATCAGCCGGATGAGGGGACGCAGCCGGTCGCGACTCGCGAGTGGCACAACCAAGTACAGCGAGACGGGCCGATCGTGATTCATCAAATCGCTGATTTGAAACTCGGACCGTTCTGTATTCGCGGCGACAACCGGATCGCGATATAGCGACAGGAAGGACATTGCAGTGGAAAAGACACCGGACCGCTCGTTCTCGCTCTTGTTCAAAAGTTCGCGCATGCTCTCGGCCACGATTGGATGAGTGCGGGTCGGGTTCCCTCGATAATCGCGCCATCCCATTGCTCCGGTTTGGTCGTGTTCGGTTTTCAGCATTCGCTCGATGCTGTCCTGCATGCTCACCCCTGGGTCGCTCAGAAGACCGGCCACGCCGCGAAGTGTCTTATTGGGCTCGGCATAGAGGATGTGAAGAATCGTTCCGGTGAGCAGCGCCGCGCCGGTCTTCACCCAATGGTCGTGAAGCCCTTTGCCATCCGGATCCACGATCATGTGGACAATGTTTTGAACGTCTTCCGCTTCGTGGTCCGTGCGGATTCGCACCTGTTCGATCGGATTGTACTTAACGCTTGAGCCGGTCGTGTCCGTAGGGTCGAACTTCAGGCATATCTGACCTGCGCGCTTCCGCCAGCCTGCGCTGATGGCCCAGTTCTCACCCTTTAGGTCGTGGACAATCACAGAGTGAGGCCACGTGAGCAGCGTCGGGATCACGACGCCGGCTCCCTTGCCGCTGCGTGTCGGCGCAAAAACAAGCACGTGCGATTGTCCGCAATCGCGCAAAAACCAGATCCGCCCGAAGTGCAGCCAAGTCGCGAGGAAGATACCCGCTTTGCTCTGACGTGGACCGACCAGACGCAGCCGCATAGCCAGACGCCGAAGGCGCCTCCCGATCCACGTCTGCGTTTCTAGAAACTCAGCCCTCTTTACGTCCCTTGTGGTCGCCCACCGGGCCGACCCGTGAAGGTCTGCCGTTGTCTGGAGCCATCCCTTCCGCGTCACAGCCATCGCTACAATTGCAAGGAGCGTCGAGCGGCGCCATCGGATAAAGGACCTCGCGAATGCTAAGAACCCACAGGGGCTTCATCCGCTCGATTGCCCGCCAATGCCACGCCCATACCATCCACTTCCACGGCGCGTAGATTGGTCCCGTCCACGGCAGCGCAAATAGAGCCGGTCCTAATCGGGGCGAATCGCCTATGAGCCATGCGGCGTGCTGCGTGGTCATCCAGTTCACAGTGAGAAACGACGCTCCGAGAACCGCCGCGGCGAACTTCTTCACCCGCTGCAGCCCTAGTGCGGCACCGCGCGATCGATACGGACGTTGCTCAGCCATCGTCTTAGCTCCTCCCGCGCCCGCGAGCGCGATCGCGTCCTTCTGTGATGTCCCATTCGTCTCCGCGGGGCCGAGCGACGTACTCCTGACTCGCTCTAAGATCCCTGCGATCGGTGGGTATCGCTGTTACCGCGTGGCCCCGCTGGAGACCCGCGTAGCGGCGGCCCTCCGCATCCTCGAAATATCCGACAAAGCGTCCTTGGTAGCCGCCCCTGGTCACAGAATTCGCAATCACCACGTCTCGCTCGTCAGACAATTCATTCAAAGAACGAACCTTGTTCGCCTCCGCCTGACGCTTGATGACATCCATCGCCCGCTGCCGGGCACGCAGTTCTCGCTCGTGGTCGGGCGAGAGTTCCCAAGCTAGAGCTGGCGATCTTGCGTGCGAGCCCCAGCCCTTCCAGAAACTGAAGCCGCTGCATTTCCTGCTCGGCGCGCACTCGCGCCGCGTCGTTGTACGGAACGAGGCCGCGATAATCCGCTACTCGGTCTCCGCTCATTCGCCGCTGCAGCGCTCGGTCGATCTCCGTCCACCGCTCCTTGTCAATCGTCTCTCCGCGAGCGCGGAGCATTTCCGGTTCGAGACGCTGTCCTAGCTCGCGGCTCGCGATCTCCTGGCTGCGCGCGCGGATGCCGTTCCTCACATAATCCCGATCGATCAGCAGTGCTTTGCCGCTCCGGTCGACGCCTCGCACGAGCAGGTGCGCATGCGGGTTCTCGGTGTTGTGGTGGTCGATAGCGACCCATTCGAGCCCCGTCCCCAGATCGCTTTCCATTGCTTCGACCAGCTCGCGAATATGGTCCTTCAGGTCCATGCGATCGGCGTCTTCCGGGGACACGATGATCCGCCACATTCGCTCATCGCTGGCCTTTTCCCACTCTCTGACCACCGCGACCATATCGATGCCATCCCGTTCCACGTCGAACCCCACTCCCTTCTCGTTCTCGAGCTGCGCACCCTCGCGCGTCAGGTATCGCGCGTGCGCAACCCATGCGTTCGACCTCGGCTTGCCGTTGCGCGTGTACATCACTTTGACCACGCTCCGTCGCTGATAAGCCCCGCCTTGCGTCCGAATTTTACGTCCCCGCTTGCCTCGAACCTGCGCGCGCTTGGCGATCAGGTGTCTCTTCTCCAAACGCATCCACCAAGGCACTAGGGGCCGTCTCTGGTCGCCGCGCCGATTCGGTCGAACCCGGATTTCGACCTCTTTTTTGTTGAATCGAGGCCGGCTAGCCATCGCACTCAACCTCTTCCAGCGTTCGCAAAAGCGCTGACGCGAGCGCTCCGCTCTCTTTCGGAGCCGACCTTCCGAGGGCGACGATTACTCGGCGAATCTGTGCACTCGTGAGTGTGATGCTGTGGAGTTCCCGCGCCCGATTCCACGATGTCCACGCGCGTTTCCCAGTCGCCCGCTCGTCAAGCTTCACCTGTCCCATTGCCGCGATCTCTGCGCGCTGTTCCGGACCAATAGCGACGGTCTCTCTTGCGATGCTGAGCAAAGCTCCGAGCAGAAAATCGGGTGGCTCCATGTCCAGGCCGGCGAGCGCAACGAGGCCGCCGAGATTGGTGAGGTAATGAACCCTAAGACCCTGCTCTGTGCTGTGTGCGCCACTCGCCATGACTCGTCACCACGTCAACAGAGGCTCGGCAACTCCGCGAATCGCTCGCAAAGGAATCGGACCGAAGTATCGGGAATCCCAGCTTCGCCGGTTGTTCAAACCAAATAGCCAGACCTCTTCCGGGGCGACTCGGCGCTTACCCCACACCACGTGCGTAAGCAGGCGACCAATGCTGTCCCGCGTTACTGTCGCGCTGTTGGCGAACCGTTTTCCGTTAACTGCAATCCAGCCCGCTTCGACGTCCACCTCGTCACCGCGCAAGCCGCCGATCATCTTCAGCACCGGCTCAGCGCCGCCCGGACAATCGCCGCTACCGAGGTATCCGCGCGTTAGACCTTCCTGCTCAGCATTGACCGGAAGGCATGCTGCAACGAGCTCGCCACGCCTTATCGGCGCGTCGATGAGCGCGATAGAAACCCTCGGAACACGAACTATCGGAGGGGGTCAGTCCGACTCGAAAATGCCGCATTAAGAACGTCATTCCCGCTGCCATCAGAACTATCGAAATGCCCGCAAAAAGCGGTGCCCGAAACTGATTCCAGGACGGCGAAATATCACTCGCACCGCTTATGGGAAGGATATTTTCAGAATGGTACTTCATGTTGAGAAAATCCTTGGAATAAGAGGGGAACGCGCGACATATCGTATGGTGTGGTATTTCGCTTTATCTTGCTCTACGACCGCGCGTTCCCCTCCCCATAAATCCGCATCCTTCATTCCTCACCGATCTCAGTTACCGCTATTCGCCATTCCCGCCGCCGCTTGACGCTTGAGAAAGCTCGCCTGCAGCTCGCGTCAGACCATTGACGTGCGGTGCTCTTGCGCGATTGCCTCTAGTGCTGGGCGCTGCGATCCCGTCGAGTTCTTCCCGTACCTGCCTGCACCAATCGCGTCAGTGACTCGGACATTGTGGCGTTCAGATCGAATCCCGTTGCTTCGGCGCGTTCACGTAATTGATCGATCTCCGCCTTCACTGACGAAGCGATGCGTATGGTGACGGTCTCGGTCCGTTCCTCTTTCTTTTTCAGAACTCCCATTGCCGCTCTCCTTTCGAGACCACCTGTGTACGTTTCGTGCACAAGTGCTTGTCCGTTTTGTGTACGACTCAGCCCTTGTATGGACCCGGAAAGACGAGGTCTTCGGTCACCATGACGTTGAACTGATAGCCCGGTCGGATCTCCAAGGTCGGGCCGGTGCTCATTCCTTGCTCGATCGCCTGCTGCCCGACGGAACCGAATTGCGAACTTGCGGACGAGCCCGCCATCTGCGACGCCATCGCCCACTGGTTTGGTTGGTAGTAACCGAGCGGTCCGCCCATTCCGCCGCCGAACGCCGCCATCTGTCCCACCGCCTGCCCTGCGCTGATCAGACTCATGAGCGCTGCGGTGCCGAAGGTGCGCATGTAGTGGTTGTTCACCTGGTCGGTGAAGCCCGCGTATCCGGCCTCGTCGGTTCCCGGCATCTGCGGAATGTCCATGCTCGCGGTGTTCGGAAAGATTAGGCGCTGCCATTGAATCTGGACGCGGCTCTGTCCGTAACCTGCTGCACTTCGATACGAACCAATCAGCCTGCTGCCTTGGGGGATGAGCAGTGATCGTCCGCCGGCGCTGTCGTAAACGTTCTGGCTGACCTGAGCGACGATTGGTCCCGGTAAGTCGGAATTGATCCCGCTGATCAACACCGCGGGAATCACGCTGCCGGTCATCACCGTGTACAGAGATGCAGGCGGATGAAGTCTCACCGACGACGACGAATCGGATGACGATTGGAAACTGTTTATCGCGAGCGTGTTGCTCGCATCTCCATTCCCCGTCTGAGTCATGCTCGGGATCTGGAGCGCCGCACCACTGTGGAATGCGGAAACCATCTCCGGCGCCTCCAGGGCCTTCATGTACTTGTCCTGCGCCCACTCCGCGTATCTGCTCGGTTGGCGAGGGACCGCCGGCGCCGAGGTTTGCTCTCTCGGGATCACCATTGGTGGGGGATCCGTCGGGGGCGCGGGGAATGTGGCAGGCGTCGGATCGCCAGCGTGAGCGATGAGGTCCTGAACTTCGCTCTTGTTCGACGCGGTATCGTCGGTGCCATTACGACCCGCAGGTTGCGCGCCCGGACCCGATGACTGCACAGCTAATGTGAGCAGGATCACGAGCCCGACCATGAGCCCCACTGCTGTGGCGGCGAGCCTGCCATTGAGTCGTGGGCCGCCTTCGTTGCGGATCTTCTCTTCGTCCTGCTGCCGCTTGGTCTCGTCGACTTCCGGACGCTGCTTGCTTTCCTCGATCTCGGACATGGCCCCTACCTCGCGTTGCCCGCGTACTGGATCGTCACGCGGTCCTGCTGTCGGCCGACTCCCGAAACCATTACTGCCTGACCGAAGAGGCGATCGACGACGTAGTACTCGCCGCGCACGCGGTAATTCACCATCTGGCTTCCGCTGCCCGCCGCGACCAGCAACGCGGGCGCGTCGCTGGAACGCATGCCATTGGGCATCTGGATGAACACATGGGTTCCATCGTCGAAGGCCCTGATTGGCTTCCACGGAACTTGAGGACCGGAGACGTCGTAATCGAAATTGAGGTGACGCGGATCGACGGAAGCGATCGGCCTGATCTCGCTCGGACTCGTCGGTGGATCTGCTGCCGCAACTGTCGTGCTTTGCGCCGCGGCCTCATCGGCTTTACGCATCGCCTCCAGAAGATCGTCTGGGTAGTAGAACTCAACCTCCTGCATGGCGTGGCCGCCGCGCGATCGTAGCTGCAGGTGGTAGATATGCTTCGTCGTGTAGATGGTCAGATTCGTCGCAATCGCTGGCGCCTGGGGCTTCACAGCGAGGTGAGGCGTCGGGTTTGTCGGATCGCCAGACGATGCCGGCGTCGCCATCCATCGCTCCGTATCGCCCATCGCAACGTCGGTGATGGTCTCACCCGCTTGTAGTTGCAGGTCGGTGGTTCGTAGCGGTTCGCAATCGACTATGGGATCGGGCCCTTGGCTGAAGGGATAGAGTACGTATCGTGGCGTCTTGTACGTCGCCCACTGGCCGTTCTGATCGTGGTCCTTGTACGCTGCCCGAACCTCCGAGGGCTGCTGTGCGAGCAGTTCCGCCCCGGTGATAGGCTTGGGCGTCGCTTCGGACTGCGGTGCGGCTTCAGGCTCGATTGGCGCTACGTTCGCGGCTTGAGATTGATTCTGGTGTCCCTGTTGTGCCGAACACCCTCCGATCGTCAGTGCCAAAGCCAAAATGCCCACGGTGCCAATACGCTTCATCGAACTGACCTCCCTTCCGTCGGTTTCCTAGCTCTGCTGTTCGGCCCAGCTGATCTGCGTCACGTAAAATCCCAGCGGATTATTGACGATCGCGTCGTCGGAGCCGGGCGGTGAAATTTGCGTCTGAAGCGCAGCTTCCCAATGCGTTGGAGCGTCAAGCGTTGCGCCCGTGCGGTCGCGTACCTGCTCCGTCCATCTCACTTGGAAACTGTGTGCGGAGAGTTCGAGGATGGAATCGATCTGCACGGAGACCGTTTGGTGTTCGGCCTTCTTTGAAGGGATTGTGCGCGAAGTTGTCGGAGTGGAAGTACTCGTCGAGGTATTTGTCCGCCGCACCTTTCGCATGCGCCAGCATGTCGTTGAGCATGTGCTGCTCGGCGCTAGGGTCGCTGCTCACCGAGCGCGAATTGCGGATGAAGCTCGCGACCTCGTAGCGCTCCATGCGATCAACGAGCGCCGGATCCGTGCTCGGAATGAGAGGTTTGGGAACGGTAAGCCCATAGCCGAGCTTGTCGACCTCGACCACGTACGGGATGAACCGGCTGCGAGTGCTCTGCCAGACAACTCCGGCGGCAAGAATCAGGCTCAGCAGCAGCAGTCCTCCGGCGGTGATCTGCCAGTTGCGTTTGCCGAGAACGAGATCGGCGTAACGTTCGTCCCATTCGCGACGGGCTTCGACATAGGGATTCGAGTTCATGAAACCCACCCATTTTGCGGGTTGCCAGAAAAATTACCCGGCACGCTCGCCGCGTTCTGATTTGGTGATACTTCCCATGCCTCCGAACCGTTCGGGTGGGGGCAGGGTGGGGTAAACTTCCCAGACTGAATGAGATCCGGCGAGACTCGGTGGGACATTTCTCGACCTGCCCCGATGCGGCAAATCGCACTGCCGCAAGGGTTTTCTGTCTCAAGGAGTCTTGCTAAGGTGCCGGTGTTCGCGGACTGGCGCGATATTGCTAATCTGGCGTACTGGGTAACCGGTACCGAGGGTTCGAATCCCTCCCTCTCCGCCAGTTTTATTGAGTTTTTCCCGATCTGCATCATTGTTTTACGAGCCCGCTTGGGTGCCGTTTTCGGGCCGGGTGGGCAGAGGGTGGGCATCGTTTGAGGGCTGCGGCGCGGCTGCGCTCTCCAGCGAAGACATTTCTTCTGCAGAAAGATCGTCGGTCGGTATCCAGCGCCAGTAATGCTTCCGCAACATTTGCAGCGTGCGGTGACCCATCTGCCGCTGAATCCAGTTGATCGGCTTGTGCTGCTTCAGCGCCAGGACCGCGAAGCTGTGACGCATTGCGTCGCGCTGAATGTAGATCCCGGCGGCTTCTTTGTAGTAGCCGTGGGTAGATTTCTTGACCTCGCCTTGCTTACTGAGCAGCCAACTGTCGGCGACCTCAGTGACGCTCATTGATTGAATTTTTTCTGGCGTTGCGATCCCGCGCAGAGCAAACTTGACCGGCCTGCATCGCATGAACCTCTCAGTCTGCTATTACTCGTATCATCGGCTGAAGTTATTTCGGTTCAGAATAGTGCAGGATTATTTTCGAAATTCGAACGCTGCGAAGGAATCGGCAGGACGCGTTACTCGAATTCGCGGGTCTGTCATCGACGTCGAGTTTGCCGGCGGCCCACTGCCGGCAATCAATGACGCAATGATGATCGAGCTGGACGGACGACTTCGGCTGGTCGCCGAAATCCAGGAGCATCTCGATCTTCATACGGTCCGCGCCGTGGCGATGGAGAATACTTCGGGTCTGTGCCGTGGTGCGATCGCTCGACGCGGCGGGCCCATCTGCGTGCCGGTGGGAGAGAAGGTGCTTGGCCGTCTGATCAACGCGATCGGCGATCCGATCGATCGCCTCGGGCCGATCGAGTCCACAACCCGCTGGCCGATTCATCGCAGCTCGCCCGCGATCAATCATCAGGATCACAAGCGCGAGGTCTTCCGCACCGGCATAAAAGTTGCCGACCTTCTTGCTCCGCTGGCGCGCGGCGGTAAAGCCGGGATGTTCGGCGGGGCAGGCGTCGGCAAGACGGTGCTGATCATGGAACTGATCAGGAGCACCGTCGAAAAGTATTCGGGCATTTCGGTATTCGCAGGCATCGGCGAGCGATCGCGGGAAGGTCATGAGTTGCTTGCCGAGCTCCGCGAATCGGGAGTGTTGAGCCGGACCGCGCTCGTATTCGGGCAGATGAACGAGCCTCCGGGCGCGCGCTGGCGCGTTGGCATGACCGCGCTGACAATCGCCGAATATTTTCGCGACGTGATGAGAAGCGAC
The DNA here is from genome assembly GCA_963805315.1 of uncultured delta proteobacterium. Taxonomy (GTDB): domain Bacteria; phylum Desulfobacterota; class Binatia; order Binatales; family Binataceae; genus Binatus. Next base: position 645,069 of record CAWDTQ010000007.1, on the reverse strand, counting down.
GTTCTGCTCCTGATGGACAACGTGTTCCGATTCGTGCAGGCGGGCTCGGAGGTGTCTGGGATGCTTGGGCGGTTGCCGTCGCGTGTCGGCTACCAACCGACGCTTGCGACCGAGATAGCAGAACTCGAAGAACGAATCGCCTCGGTGGCAGGCGCATCGGTCACCGCAATCCAGGCGGTCTATGTGCCTGCCGACGACTTTACCGACCCGGCAGTGGTCGAAACGTTTCGCCACCTGGACTCATCGGTCGTCCTGTCGCGCGACATGGCGGCGGAGGGACTGTATCCCGCCATCGATCCGTTGGCGTCAACCTCAGTCCTGCTCGATCCGCTTGTCGTCGGCGAAGAGCATTATGCGGTTGCCGAAGAAGTGCGCCGCACGATTGCGCGCTACAAAGAACTCCAGGAAATCATCGCGTTGCTCGGCGTCGAAGAGCTGAGTGCGGAAGACCGGCGCACCGTGGCGCGTGCCCGCCGGCTGGAGCGTTTTCTCACGCAGCCGTTTCTCGTAACTGAGCAATTCACGGGGATTGCGGGAAAATCCGTCACTATCGGGGACACCATCAAGGGTTGCCGCGCGATACTTGCAGGTGAAGGCGACGGATGGGCCGAAAGCTCGTTTTACATGGTCGGAACTTTCGAGGATGCTCGAGAAAAGGAGATGGTTGCGCGCAAGGCGCAGCCTTGACCGGATTCCAATGAGGCTGATCGTCACTACGCCCACAGCGATCGCGCTGGACGAAAGTCCCGTTCGCCACGTTCGCGCCGAGGATCCCAGCGGCGCTTTTGGTATCGAACCGGGGCATGCGGACTTTCTCACTACGCTTTCGATCTGCGTCGTGAGATGGCGCAATGGCGACGGCATCGAACACTACATCGCCGTTCGCGGCGGCGTGCTGCGCGTCCGCGAGGGCAAGTTGGTGGAGATAGCCACCCGTGAGGCGGTCGTAAACGACGATCTAGCGCATTTGCGTAGCGAAATTCTCGCCGCGATGGAGCAGAACGTCGAGGCTGAGCGCTCAGCTCGATCGGGAGCACTCAACCTCGAGCAGGCCGCAATTCGGCAAATCTATCGCTACCTGCGGCCTACTGATCGACCGCTTAAGGCTGAGCCGCTGAGATAACCGCGCAGGCTCATCGTGGGACCTCAGCAAGAGCATGGCGATCACGAGTTGAGGGCGGACGAACGCGAAATGGAAGAAGCCGTTAAGCAGGCGCATAGCCGGCGCGAGTATTGGCTCAAGAACGGAGAATGGCCGATGGGCCGAGCGCTCGCGATGATGGGACGGTTCGGATGGACGATCGTCGCGCCCATTCTCATAGGGGCGTTCGTTGGACGCTGGCTCGATCGCACCTTTGATAGCGGCGTGTTCTGGAGTGCTACCCTTGTCTTTCTCGGCGCCGCACTTGGCTTCTGGGCGGTTTGGAAGAGGATGAGCAGCGAATGATCGGAGCAATCGTTCTGCGGATAGCGCCCTATGCGATTCTCGGCGGTACGATCGGTGTTGCTTATTTTGCTGCGCTCGGATGGAACGTCCGGCTTTACGCTGACAATGGAGCCGGATGGAGTTCGTTGCTGCTGCACCTCTCGCGCCTTGCCGCGGCAGTCGCGGCCTTCACGTTTTGCGCAAGGCAAGGCGCCGCGCCAATGCTCGCAAGCTTCGCGGGGTTCCTCACGCTAAGGACGATCTCGATCAATCGCTACCGGCTCGCACTCGAGAAAAATCCATGAGCCATTCGCCGCTCGAAAACGTCATCCTCTTTCACGTCGGTATCGTCCCGGTCAGCCGCACCGTCGTGACCACGTGGGGGTTGATGGCGGCTCTGACCGTCGCGAGCTGGATCGTGACGCGGAGGTTCCGCGTTGACGCCGGCGGATGGCAAGCGATGATCGAAACGATGGTGCTCGGAATCGAAGAGCAGATCGCCGCGCTGCTCAACCGCGACGCGGCTCGGTTCCTGCCGCTGCTCGGAACGCTGTTCATCTTTCTGGTAGCAGCGAACCTATCCGGGCTGGTGCCCGGAGTCAGAGCGCCGACTGCCTCGATCGAAACGCCGGCCGCTCTCGCCGCAATAGTTTTTCTATCGGTGCATTTCTTCGGAGTTCGGATTCAAGGGCTCGGCGCATACTTGAAAAGCTATCTCAGGCCGAATCCTGTGATGCTGCCGTTCAACATACTGTCCGAGCTGACGCGATCGTTTTCGCTGGCGATGCGCCTGTTCGGAAATATCATGAGCGAGGAGCTGGTGGTTGCGATCATTCTGGCGCTGGCGGGTTTGCTGGTGCCGATTCCGTTCATGGCATTCGGAATTCTGGTTGGCCTGGTGCAGGCCTACATATTCAGCGTGCTGGCCGCCGTCTATATCGGCGGCGGCATCGGCACAATCGAGAAATGATGGAGGACGAAAGTAGATGACGGTTCAGATGCTTAGCATAATCGGCGCAGTGGTCGCGGTCGCCGTTGGTTCGATCTCGCCGGCGCTCGCCGAAGGCCGCGCGATCGCGGCGGCGATGGATGGTATCGCGCGCCAACCCGAAGCTGCGGGCTCGCTCTCACGCACTCTCTTCGTCGGCCTGGCAATGATCGAGACGATGGCAATCTACTGCCTGGTAGTCGCCCTGCTACTGTTATTCGCCAACCCTTTCACGCGATGAATTTCAGTTGGTGGACCTTCGCGCTGCAGGCGGTCAATTTTCTCATCTTGATCTGGCTGCTCAGGCGCTTTCTGTTCAAGCCGGTCGGTGCGATCGTCGCCCGCCGCAAGGAAGAAATTGCACGTGGCATGACAGAAGCATCAAGCGAAAAACAAAAGGCGCTGAACATGCAGCACGACCTGCAGGCGCAACTGGCGTCGATCGACGCCGATCGCCAAAAGGCGCTTGAAGAGCAGCGCGCGCAACTAGCGGACGAACGCAAGAAGATGCTGGGCGAATCCCGTACGGAAGCCGAGAAAATCCGCGACCAGGCGGCCGCGCGGCTGAGCGAGGAACGCACCGCCGCCACGCAAGAGTTGTTTGCCCAGACGATCGAGCTCGCCGTGAAGCTCGCGGAACGGCTGCTGCGCGAGCTGGCCTCTACGTCGCTCGATCATGCGTTCCTGGCCCGCGTGCTCGACTATCTGGATCATCTGACGGCGCAGGAGCGGGACGCGCTCGCTTCGCGTCCGGGCAACGCCCCGCTCGTGGTCACGACCGCTCACCCGCTCGACGCGCCCGAACAGGCGCAATGGCGCGAACAACTCACTAAGCGAATTGGAGCCCAAGCGGAAATGCGGTTCAGCGCCGATCCGGCGCTCATCGCCGGCGCGGAAATCACCTTCCCGAACGCAATACTACGCTTCAACTGGCGCGACGCTCTGACCACGGCCGCCAAAGAAATCAATCGCAATGAGCACGCTGGCTGAATCCGTAAGGGATCGTATGGCCAGGGCGAGCGCGCTGCTTGGCCAACTCAAGGCCGAGCCGCGGCTCGACATGATCGGCCGCGTCGAACGAGTGGGAGACAATGTCGCCAGCGTTCGCGGCCTGCCGGATACGAGGCTCGGTGAGCTGCTGCTTTTCGAACGATCGGACGGCGGAGAGCCGGTCGTCGGAATCGTGCTGACGCTCGACCCCGATCTAATAGGATGCGCGATGCTTGGTGATGACAGCGGCATCAGGGCGGGCAACCTCGTGCGCGGAACGGGCTCAGTCGCGAGCGTGCCGGTAGGCGACAAGCTGCTGGGCCGAACCGTGAACGCGCTAGGCGTCCCGATGGACGGAGGTCCGGAGATCGAGGCGGCGGGAATCGAGCCGGTCGAGCGCCCAGCGCCCGCGATTGTCGATCGCGATTTCGTCGACACTGCGCTCAATACCGGCCTGCTCGTGATCGACGCGATGCTAGCGCTCGGCCGTGGCCAGCGCGAACTGATCATAGGCGATCGCGAGACCGGCAAGACCGCGATCGCGATTGACACGATAATCAATCAACGCGATACGGGCGTGGTTTGCGTCTACTGCGCGGTCGGACAGAAGACCTCGTCGGTGAGCCAGGTGATCGATGCAGTCAAGCGCTACGGCGCGCCGGAGCGATGCATCTTCGTATTCGCACCCTCTGACGACCCGCCAGGAATCCAGTGGCTGGCGCCGTATGCGGCTTGTACGATGGCGGAGTATTTCTCGGAACGAGGTGGCGACGCGCTCCTGATTATCGACGATCTGAGCAAGCACGCGGTGATCTATAGACAGCTGTCGCTGCTGCTGCGCAATCCGCCGGGACGTGAAGCGTACCCCGGCGACATCTTCTATATCCATTCGCGGCTGCTCGAACGCGCGGCCAAACTCAACCGCGAGCGCGGCGGCGGATCGCTGACCGCGCTGCCGCTGGCTGCGACGGAGGAAGGAAATCTGTCCGCGTACATACCAACCAATCTGATTTCGATCACCGACGGACAGATCGTACTGGAGCCGCGCTTGTTTCACGAAGGACAGAAGCCCGCCGTCAACGTCGGCAAGAGCGTGTCGCGCGTGGGAGGTAAGACGCAGTCTCATGCGATGCGCGAGCTGGCCGAAAAACTCCGGCTCGAATACGCGCAATTCCTCGAACTGGAAATCTTCACGCGCTTTGGCGGGATGGTGGATGACCGCACACGCACAATAATCGAGCATGGGCGCCGGATCCGCGCGGTCCTCACGCAGCCGCAATTCGCGCCACTTTCGGTCGCGCATCAGGTGGCGTTGCTCGTGGCAATCGACGAACGGCTGCTCGAACGGCTTGCTCTGGACAAAGTGAAGGAGCTTCAAGCGAAGCTCGGCCCCTGGCTGAACGAACATGCCACGGAATCCGTGCGGCGAATCAACACCGCCGGAGAATTGGAGCCGCCAACGCGCCGGGCGCTCGTCACGGCAGTCAGGGAGTTGGTGGAAAGTTTGAAGCCGGTGGTCACCGCGCCGCCGAGGCAATAGCTCTATGGCGCAGGAACGCGAAATCGCTACTCGAATCACCTCGCTCAACGAGTTGCTCGAGATAGTTGCGGCGATTCGGGCGCTGGCTGCGTCGCAGATGCAGCAGGCGCTCAGATCGCTGGAAGCAATTCGCGGCTACTCCCAGCAGATTCGCGAGGCGTTGTCCGAAGCCGCGGGGCTGCTGCCGGCCGACGGCCCGATCGAAGCCGCGGCGCGGCAAAAAAAATCCGCACTGGTCGTGTTCTGTGCCGAGCACGGCCTCTGCGGCGGTTTCAATGAGTATGTGTTGCGCGCGGCTGAACGCACGGTAGCGGCAACCTACGGCGGCCTTGTGCTGATCCTGGTCGGGACGCGCGGCGCTCAGATCTGTCGCGAACGCGGATCGAGTCCGGACCTGGTGCTGCCGATGGCGACCCATTCCGCAGGAGTCACCGGCGCTGCCCGCCATGTCGCGGCAGAACTCTACAAGTTGTTCAGCGAGCGCCGCATTGCGGGAGTCGAAGTCGTCTACGTACAGCACGCCGAAGGCCAACTACCAGGTGTCGAACAGCGTCGCCTGCTGCCCCTCGAGGTGCCGATCACGCAAAAGGTCTCCACGGAGTTGCCGCCGCTCATCAACCTTCGGCCGCAGCGTCTCTTCGATGAGATAGTCGGCGAATATTTTTTTGCAGAGCTGGAGAACGCCGCGATGCAATCATTCTTCAGCGAGAACTCGACACGCTTTCGCACTATGGAAGCGGCGCATCAGAACATCCAGAACAAATCCGGTGAGCTCACGAAACTGAGGCAGCGCCTCCGCCAGGATTCCGTAACCACTGAAATTCTCGACCTGATAAGCGGTTCCGAGGCAATCGCTTCAAGCAGGGGCAGATGATGACGAGAGAAGAAGTTCGAGCCTTCTACGACCGGTTCGGCGCGCTGCAAGACCGGCAATCATTCTACGAAGATATTGCCACGCGCGATCTTATTGCGCATGCAAATCTTGAACAGGCCAGGACAGTCTTCGATTTCGGATGCGGCACGGGACGATTTGCGGCGAACCTCTTGTCTAATCGTCTGGCTGAGAATTCCAGCTACATGGGCTCCGATCTGAGTGCGACGATGGTCGGCATCGCGCGCCGGCGCCTGGCACAATTTGGTGCGCGCGCCCAGGTACAACTGACCGATGGGGCGCTCCATTTGGCCACGTCAGACGCCACCGTCGATCGGTTCGTATCGAACTATGTGCTCGACCTTCTGCCATCCAACGACATTGTGCTGCTGCTCGCGGAAGCGCACCGCGTGCTCACGCCGAACGGGCGTCTATGCCTCGTCAGTGGGACGCACGGAGTGACGGCGGTGTCGCGCTTCGTGTCGTCGGCGTGGGCGCGTCTGCACCGTTTGCGGCCGGCGCTGGTCGGAGGCTGCCGGCCTATCGAACTTTTGGACTTCCTCGATGAACACCATTGGAAGGTTGAGTATCGGAACGTCGTGATCGGTTTCGGTATTCCATCGGAGGTCGTGGTAGGGCGCAAGCACCTCTGAAGATATTGGGGCCTCGTGGCGCTTTCTCAAGCCTGGCACCAGCGATCGAATTTCACACAAAGTTGAATCTATTCAGCTTTGTTGACAAGCATGCCGACCAGCGCTATTTAGAATGTTGAATGAATTCATCTTTGGATATGCGGCCGGTCGGACTCCGCGACCGGCAGAAACAGGAGCGCGAGCGCCGTATCGTCAAGGCCGCTGAGCGGCTATTCGCGAGGAAGGGTTATGCCGAAGTCGCGATGGAAGATGTCGCGTCCAGGGCGAACCTCGCCGTCGGGACGATCTACAACTATTTTCCCTCCAAATCGACCCTGCTGCTCGCGATTGTCAGGAGTGAAACGAAATCGCTGCTCGCCCGCGGGAGAAAGATCCTTGACGACCCGCCGCGCGACCCGCTGGCGGCCGTGTGCTCCTTCACCGAGATTTTTCTCGAGGACTTCACGCGTGACGACCGGCGGCTGTGGCGCGAATTGTTCGGGGCGGCGATCGCCGAACCGTCCACGATCGGGCGGCGCCTGTTTGAAGCCGACGCGCAGCTCGTAACGCAGCTCGCGTCGCTGCTCGATCGATACCGGAGCGAGGGCGTTCTCGCATCCGACATAGAACCCTTGCCCGCGGCGACGGTCCTCTACAGCGTGTGCTTCAACTGGATGACCGCGTTTCTGATGAACGATGCGATCAGCGCCGAGACGGCGCGCACCGAAATCCGCCGCGGCGTCGCGATTGCGATGCGCGGACTGTTTCCCCGCGCCCGCGCGACCTGAAAGGAGAAGCCATGAGTTCCGACGCAGCGCGCACCATTGAGTCCATCGAGAAGCCTTCGCCGAGTTCCCAGCCTCTACGGCGGGCCCGGCGCGAAGCCCCCGGTCCTCGCAGCCCCCTGAGCAGCCTGAAACTTTTGCGTCCCGATCGCGCACTCGGCTTCCTGGGGGAGGCATTCAGGCGGTACGGCGATGTCGTCAAATTCAAATTCGGTCCGATTCCGGTGTTTCTTGTCGCCCACCCCGACGGCGTCAAGCACATTCTGCAGGAGAACCACGCCAACTACCTGAAGTCGCAGGACTACCAGTTGCTGAAGGCTTTGCTCGGCAACGGACTTGTCACCAGCGAGGGTGAGCTATGGCTGCGGCAGCGGCGGTTGATCCAGCCGGCCTTCCATCGCCAGCGAGTCGCAGAGTTCGCGTCGATCATGACGAAGAGTACGCTTGAGATGCTCGAGCGTTGGGAGCCGCTGGCCGCCGACGGACGAGTCTTCGACATTTTCGAAGAGATGGCGCGCTTGACGCTGAAGATTGTAGGACGCGCGCTCCTTAGCATCGACCTCAGCGACCAGGCCGAAGCGATCGGCCGCGCATTCACGGTGGGCAACGAACGGTTCGCGCATTTCGACCTCGGGATGTTGTTGCCGTTCCTGCCGACGCGGCGCAATCTGCGGTTTCGCCGCGCAGTTCGAACGCTCCATCAGGTGGTAGATGAGATCATTGCGCAGCGCCGCCGGGATGGCCGCGATAGAGGCGACCTGCTCTCGATGCTGCTTGAGGCCCGCGATGAAGAGACCGGCGACAGGATGGACGACCGGCAGCTTCGCGACGAGATACTCACGCTTATTCTTGCCGGTCACGAGACGACCGCTAATGCGCTCTCGTGGACTTGGCATCTACTTTCGCAGAATCCATCGGCGCAACAAAAGCTTGAAAGTGAACTGCGCGAGGTGCTCGGCGGCAGGCCTCCGACGCTCGCCGACCTGCGTGTGCTGAACTACACCGGAATGGTGCTTGACGAATCGATGCGACTATATCCGCCGGTCTGGGGCATCGGGCGGTCTCCGATCGACGATGACGAGATTGGCGGCTATCGCATCCCGAGGAAGTCGATGGTGATGCTCAGCCAGTATATAACCCATCGCCATCCCGCCTTCTGGGACGAGCCGGACAGGTTCGATCCCGAGCGCTTTTCCCTCGAGAGGTCCGAAGGCCGTCCCCGCTACGCGTTTTTCCCGTTCGCGGGTGGGCCGCGTCAATGTATCGGAAACATTTTCGCTCTCAATGAGGCCAATCTCGTGCTCGCGACGGTCGCGCAAAGATACCGAATCAGGGTTACTCCCGGCCATCCAATCGAACTGCAGCCCCTCATAACACTGCGGCCTCGCTACGGCATCAAAGTTACGCTGCAAAAGATTTGAGGTTTGAATGATGCGACGGAATGTTTCCCAGCGCGGGACGACCACAATGACTGCCGGAGGACAGGAACCATGATCGAGATTATCGAAGGCTTTCCCAGCAATGTCGTGGGACTCGCGGCCAAAGGCGAGGTGACGAGAAAGGACTACCTGGAGGTGGTGATACCGGCTATCGACAAGGGGCTGAAGCGCAACGCCAAGTTGCGGCTCTATTACGATCTGGGTTCGCAGTTTACCGGAATCGATCTCGGCGCCGAGTGGGAAGATTTCAAACTCGGAATTGAGCATCTATCGCGCTGGGAGCGGGCGGCCGTCGTGACCGACGTCGCCTGGATCAGGCATCTGGTCGGGGCTTTTCGCTTTCTGATGCCCGGAGAACTGCGAGTCTTCACGACCGCTGAGGCATCGGAGGCCCGGAAATGGATCGTCGCGGCGTAGCGACTTCGATGCGCCGACTGTTTCGCGCGATCGCCGTGTACTTCGGCCTGCAAGAACAGGCTATCGACGAATCTCGCTCTCGGTTCAGTTCGATGAAACCTCGCGCCGCTGCCGAGGAATGACACACGGCTGGCTAGCCAATGGCAAAGTTTGGGATGCTGGTGTGGAGGAATCTGCGCCGCAGTCCGCGGCGCACCATCCTCACCGTCCTGGCGATTGCACTGGCCGCGTTCACGTACTCGTCGCTGTCGAGCCTTCCGAATGTCACCCGCCAAATGCTGAGCACGCCCGATTCCGCGCGGCGCATCGTGGTGATGAGCGAATCGGGATTTTTCAATCGCCTACCCGATTCGTACCAGCGCAAAATTCTCGGCGTGCCGCATGTCGTTGCGGCTTCGGGATTGGTGTACTTCGGCGGAGTCTACCGCAGTCCCAGTGACCAACTGGGAATCGCGGTCGACGCGGATCAGGCGGAATTAATGTGGCCCGATTGGGGCGTTACCTCGGTGAGGGCGGGTGAGTTCCGCGCGAGCGCCATGGCGTGTCTGGTGCCGGGCGCGATGATGCGAAAGTACGGCTGGCACGTCGGCGAGCAGATCGTCCTCAAAGGCACTATTGTGCCGGTGGACGTGACGCTGCGCATCGCTGACACGCTCGGCGCCAGCGCGCCGCCCGACACCTTGCTCTTTCGCCGCGACTATCTGGAACGGTCGCTGGGCGAATCGCCGACAGTGAACGCCTATCACGTCATGCTCGACCGCGCCGATTCGGTGCCCACGGCGATAGCGGCGATCGATGAGATATTCTCGAACTCCGCGGCCGAGACTCGCACCCAATCGGAAGCGGAATGGGTTTCGAACTTCATCAACCTCGACACGCTCTTCGCGATGCTCCGCGCGATGGCAATCCTGGTAGTGGCCGCGGTCGCCTTGGTCGCGCTCAACAGCGTGGTGATAGCGGTGCGCGAGAGGCGTGCGGAAATTGCCGTCATGCGCGCGATCGGTTTCAGTCCCGCATTGGTCCTTTACCTGACGGTCGCGGAATCGGCGCTCCTGGGTCTTGTGGGAGGGGCGCTCGGGTGCGCGGCGACTTTTCTTATGGCGAAGATTCTGCCGTTCGCATTTCTGCCGCTCGGACCGATAGATTTGCTGGCGATCGTTTCACCCGGAGTGATCCTGCAGGCCTTTGTGTTATCGATTGCGATTGGGGCGGTGGCTGGACTGATTCCGGCGCTCGGTTCCGTGCGTCGACCGGTGGTCGAATCGATCCGCGCGATATTCTAGCCCGCGACCTTTCGGCCCCACACCCGGTTACCGATCCAGGCAGTTAGCGCTGGCCTTGCGGTTGCCTCTGTGCGCTTCCCCAGTAGCGGCCCCAAATCAGTTCCGGACCGAAGCATAGAACAGTACCGCCAACCAGAATCGTATCGCCCAGCAGGCCCCACGTACTATTTCCCAGCGAGAAAACCCTGAAGCCGACTAACAGGGTGACAACCGCCATGGCGAGAAAAAACGGACCGGTGAACATGCAGTGAACTCTTTGGCAGCGGACGCTGTTCCACAGGCACATAATCGCGAGCCAGGTCAGACCTGCTGTCCAACCGATCGTGTGTCCCCACCAGCCGAGCTGGCCGGTCAGTATCAAAAGAAGCACGCCAGGGCCCCAGAAAATCGCCATCCGTGCGGCGCTGGAACTCAAATCATGTTGGACGAGCGTCTGATCAGCTTCCATCTCAAGCTCCTTGAGCTGAGTGAACCCTACGCGCGCCTGTCTCCTGCTATGGCGCGAGCATCGGCGTCTGTCAACTCTTCTAGGATCCGGCGCGCTTTTTGAAGCCGGCGAGTATCGCATCGGCGAGCGCTCTGTAGTTACCGTCGTAGTGATGAGCGCCGTTTCTGCGGAACGTTTCGGCGCCTCGATCAGCAAGCGCAGGACACGCCGTATCGGTTTCGTCCTGCCCGTAAAAGCACTGGATCAATTGCGGCGGAATTTTGATCGCTTGCGGTAGCACCCGAAGTGCGTCGGGCCCGGGCGGTTCTCCCAGCCATCCGCGAACAGAGATTTCGAAATCCGCAGACTTCGAGAGTCCGAGCAAAGCGATCAAAACCACGTGGTCACGCAAGCTCGGTGGCAATCCGTTATAGGCGAACGGAATCACGTCTGCGCCGAAGGAATAACCGATTAATGCGACCTTGTCGGCCTTCCATTTGGTCATGAAAGTATGAATCAACGCCGCGACCACGTCCGCGGTCTGCTCCGGCGTCTTCTTGCTCCAGAAATATCGCAGGGTGTCCAGCCCAACGACCGGTACGCCTTGCTGCTGCAAATCCTCCGCGATGGTCTTGTCGAGATCGCGCCATCCCCCGTCACCAGAGAGGAGGACCGCCATCAGTTTCGACGGATGGTCAACCGGCAGTTCGGTAAGCGGTAACGCGGAGATATCAGCAACCTTCGGAATATTTGCGGGAGTGTTATTGACCGCGGGCCGGGACCGCGCAAGATGCGGCTCGATCAATGATCGCGGGGCGTCGCCTGTCGTCATACTGGGCGGCAACTCATGGAGATCGATCGGCGCGCCTTCGCGGTGCAGCCTCATTATGTAATCGCGATCGGCTCTGCGCACCCGATGCGTTAATCCGACTGTCCAGAAGCCGGGCAGTTTTTTTGGAGCGCCGTAGCGAAATCCACCTCTCCGCGCCGTCGTATGCAGTTGGGAACAAATGGGTCGTCTGCCAGCGATTGTCTCGGACGGATCAATCGACACCGCGCCCGCGATTGTAGCGGCAGGAGCTTCGACCAGGTTCATCTCCGCGAGCGCCCCGCCTTCACCGACGCCGGCAACAATCGGCGTAAAATAGTTTTGGAACTTGCGTTCCCTCTGAAGCTGACGGCTGAGCAATTCAGTGTCGTAAACCAAAGAGTGGCACGTCTCATCAAGCTTCTCGAGATTGCGCAAATACTTTTTGCTGTCGATCTCGGCTACCACTGCGCCTCCTTTCGCAATCGTCTCTGCGATGGCCTCATCTGTTTTGGACAATCCCTTTCGGTCGGAGAACCAGATGACCATCTCACGCGCCGTGCCTGTCGGCTCGGCTACTTTTACGCTGCCATAGCGGCCGGGTTCGAATGCGTAGGCCGTCGAAGCACATACGCAGCACACGGCAACGATGAGACCGAACGGGCGACCCAGTCGAATCATGTCGCAGAGGAGCCTCGGCTATATCCGCTGGCGAGCGCTGCCACGTCCGCGAGCGTGATGAACGGACCGGCCGCGCCCGACGCTGCCAGATAGCGAGGCTCCCAGACCGGACGGAACTTATTCTTGAAGCTGCGCAGGCCCTGAAAATTGTAAATAGGTTTGCCGTGCTCCCATACCAGCGATGCAAGGCGATGCCACTTTGACGATAGCGGCGCGCGTGACATCCCCGACAATGGCGCCATCCCAAGGCTGAGGCGCTTGAAGCCCCGGGCTTTCAGCTCCAACGTTAACTGCGTGAACAAGCACTCCATCGTGCACGGTGGCGCGCCCGGCACCTGCCGCATAAGTCCTACCGTCGCTTCGGTCTGCAAATCCGTCGTCATGAAAGTGACGAATGCGATCGGCTTGCCATGTTGCGATAACAACGCTGCCGATTGAGCCGCGACGAATCTCGGCTCGAATCCCGCGACCGAGAACCGTCGCTCGGCGGCGTGATTTCTGGCAAGCCACCTATCGGAGATCTCACTGAGCACTTTCCGCTCCTGGCATATCTGTTGAGGAGGCAGAATCTGGAATGTCAGTCCTTCTCGTTCGCCGCGCTTCAGCGCTTGGCGCAGCCCATAGCGCTCGGAACCTTCCAGGCAGAACTGCTCCAGGTAAATGCAAGCCTCTTCGCCGACCTTCACGACTCTAAGGCCCGCATCGAGGTAGAGCGGCAGGCTGTCGGGACGAACCTGGTAAAAGGCGGCGCGTCCGCCGTGCTTGTCCGCAAGTTCGACAAAGCGCCAAACCAATTCCGGCCACTCCTCGCAACGTCCTACCGGATCGAACAGTGCAACCCAGCTCCTGCCGCGCTTGGCATACATAAGGAACGAGTTCCCCGAGCCGGAAAACAGAAAGCTCTTGTCCCCCATCAGCGCCAGTGTCGCGGCACTGCACTCCTGGCGTCGAATCACAGCCGCCGCGCGCGATAGGTCTTGTTCCGAAGGAGGCTCGATACGACCGGGCGCCGTCCGCAGCAACTGCCAGAGCGAAATGCCGAGCGCCAGAATCGACGCTGCGAGAATCGCGCGCAATGACCTGGATGCCTGCGCGTCGAACTCGAACTGCCACCAGATTTCCCGCCGATATGCGACGTCACGAAAGGCGAACAACAGAATGCCGATCGCGCACGCTATAACGACGGCGATCGCGATGAACCAGCCCAACCTGAAAGGCTGATGCATGAACGCCGCGGGCCGGGTGAACTGGCGGCGCGTCGCGAGCAGAAGACATACCAGAAAAACGATTGCCGCGGTTTCGCCGAATGCCAGCCCCTTCGCCAGACCGAAGGCGACGTTGGCGAGCGCGACGATCAGCGCGAGCCACCAGGCACCGTCGAGGCGATGATATAAGCCGCGCGCGATGAAGAGCAGAAGAACGCCGGCCAGAGTCGCAAGCAAGTGCGAGATTTCTACCGCCCATAGCGGCAGAACACCTTGCAGCGCCGCCAGTCGCCAATCCAGCGCGGGCGTCGCGCCCGATACAACCAGCACGATGCCGACCGCGAAAGTGACTGCGCTCAGAAAAATCGGCGCGAGCAGTTCGGCTCCCAGCGAAACCCGTTCTCCGGCTTTCGAGCCAAAACGGCCCGGCACTCTCCTCAGTTCCAAGCCCGCCAACGATGCGGCGGCGAGCAGCAGCGGCAGCACGAAGTACACTCCGCGATAGATCAGCAACGCAGCGACCAGATCGTTGGCCGGGACAAAGCGTCTCAGCACGAGGAAGATGACGACGTCAAAAACTCCAAAGCCTCCGGGAACCCGGCTGATTACTCCCATCGCGGTTGCCGCCGAAAACACCGCCGCGAAACTGAAGAAGTCGATCTGTGCGTGCGGCAGCAAAAACCAGAATGCCGCAGCCGCCGCCGCCAGATCGATCGCGCTTGCCACGAGCTGAAGGAGCGTGATCGTAAGCGAAGGCAGCGCGATCGAAAGCCGCCCGACTGCCACCGGCTGCCGCCGCCATGAGCGGAGTAGCAGCGCGAGGAGGATCGCGAGCAACGCGGCGGCGCCGGCACATCGAATCGACGCGATCGACGCAGGCAACAAGTGCGCTATTGCATTCCCCGCGAGCATCAGGCTTAAGGCTGCGAACGCCGCCAGGCCAATGCCAAATGCCACGTTGATAAAGAGCATGACGCGCGCGGTCTGCTCAGGGCGCACGCCGACCGCGCCATAGACGCGATCGCGAACCGCGTCGGTGGTCAGCGCCTTGAAACTGATAGCGTTGCCGAGTGCGGACCCGCAGAACGATGCGAGCAGCAGGGCCGGCGTCGATACTTGCACGCCGACATAACTCAACGCGCACAGATCGCGCGCGACCAGCGCCAGGTAGCTAACTGCCGTAAGCAAGACGGAAATCCAAACGAGCCGATGCGGCGCCGCGCGAAGCGCCTGCGTCACTCCGTGATAGTCCAGGCCGCGTGACAAACCGTTCAGAATGACGAGCAGTAGCGCACATGCGGCGAGCGCGGCGACAGGACCGGCGATACGCCGCAGAAACTTCGCGCGACTGGTCAGCGAACGAGTGGTGTTTTGCAGTTCTTTGTCCATCGGCGCCAGCGTCTGTGCAATTTGATCAGGAAGCACCTCCCGCGTCGGTGAACGTGCTGTCGCGCTCAGTAATAGACGCGTCATCGATGACTTGGGCCAGCGTCCAGCGAGACGATTGCGATGACATCGCTTCCGCTTCGGGATCATCCGTGGTTACCAGCACGAGCTCCGAGGTTGGCATCTCGCGCACAGCCGCTGACTCCCCCAGGATCAGCATTGCGTCAAGGCGTGAGCGTCCACACAAACTCTTCCACTCCAGCTCCATCAGTCTTGCAAGCGAGGGCGAGCGGTACAGAGTGTCGTCAAGTTTGAACCTTGCCGATTCGATTTCAGACCGCCTATCCCGGGTGTGATAGTCCGGGCTGACGTTCCAAATCGTCAAATGCGTCAGCAGCTTCTCGACAGCTTCCCTCATCGGCTTCGCGTCGTTCAGTTCCGCGCTTTTTTCGAGCTCATCTCCGACGGCGTCCCAGTCCACTTCTCGAATCTGACGGTCGATCAACAGCAACTCGGTCGCCTTGCTCCAGGCGTAAAGGTCTCGTTCGTGAAGCTTCCCATTTGCTTCATCTCTGTCCGACATGGTGCGCTGTCTCCAATGGGCCGATTCCGCGCGGCCGGATAGCATCCAGTCTCCGCGACGGTTTGTTTCCGATGTCAGGCGATCACAGGGCATGCACCGGAGGCTCATGCTCGGCGATATCCCGCGAAACGCGATTACTGGAGAGAGCTAAATTCTTAGACGGCAGAGACGAGCAATAGGAAAGGAACTCACAGTTGCTAAGGGGAAACTACTCGTCGAAAAACGTGAGATACGCCGCAAGCGTGCATCGAATACTCTTCCGAGCGACCCTCGAGGCGCGGACTCCTCTTGCAGAGAGAGCGAGCGAAGATTCTCCTCAAACGGCAGAGCCCTGCTTGGACGCCGGCTACTGCGCAGGGGAAGATTGAACACGGCGCGAGCTGCGTCGCACTTCGTCGTCGCGCCCGGTGCCATCGCAGCCGGCAATGCGCAAGTGACTGCGAGCAGTAACGTCAGCAGCCATGTGCCGAGCGCCTTCACGTTAATCAGTTTACCTGCAATCTTCGGCGAGCGCGAACCTCGTGCCGATATTCCAGAGCTCCATCCATCAGACGTACCAAAATAAATTTTAGTCTGATTAAGGAAGAAAATTGAAACATTCGGAGCAATCGGATCGTCACCTGAAAAATTCAGAAGTGCGGGTCGGAGAGGCTTTCGGCGGAGGCAGCTGGTCGCGCAGAGTGTGGTCCTGAGTGCGGTGGTTGGATTGCTCTCGCGAAGCGCCATACGAAGTGCGCTTAATCACGCCGCCGTATCGATGGTGACGGTTGCCGGCAGCGACGCTCCGATCGCATGGTCGGCTGACTACCGCGTGGCGCAAATTCGCGTCGGCGCGGGAGCTGCAGATAGGAGCATTCGCCACCTCGATCCACGAGCGCGTTTCGGGGTTAATCTGCCGGTCCGAACCCAGCGGCACTGTTGTCAGCATCCTGAATGGCAACGCTCGCCCGCGCCCGCAGCGCCAGTAACCGGCCGCGAAGATTTACGGGTTGTCACCAAATGACACAGATGACTCTGTCGGACGCAAACGGCAATCGTGAGGGGAAACACCGGATCTTCGCGTCATCATTGACTACAACGGAATGGCAGCGAAAAGACGATACAGCTGGCGGCCGAGACTCGCCACGATATAAGCGACGTCCGGTTCCGTCGAAATGTGAAAGCGGCATGAGAAATGCGTCTTCTATCCCGGCAAACAGCCCCGACGGAGAAACGGCGTATGAAGTTCGGGATGTTACATTTCTTTGAACATCCTGCCGGAGGCAAGAGCGAGCGCCAAATAGTCAGCGAGCAGCTCGACTGCATGCGCGCGGCCGAGGACATGGGGTTTGACTCCGTCTGGGCACCCGAACACCACTCCACCGAATATGGCTTCAGTGCGTCGCCTATGGTGACGCTGGCCGCTGTGGCGTCGGTGACGAAACGGATCCGGCTGGGCAGCGGAGTTTTGGTGCTGCCGTTTAACGATCCGATCCGTGTGGCCGAAGAAGGAGCTATGGTCGATCTAATGAGCGACGGCAGGCTCGACCTTGGGGTTGGAAGAGGCTTTCAGCCAATCGAATACCAGGGTTTCACAGTCGATCAGTCCAGGTCACGCGAGATTTTCGACGAGGCGCTAGATGTAATCGTGCGTGCATGGACGGAAGAACCGATGAGGTTCAAAGGGGTTCACTTCGACATTCCAGAGCAGTCAGTGCGTCCCAAGCCCTTGCAGAAACCTCACCCTCCCATATGGATCGCCGCGATCGGTGATCCTTCCTTCAAATTGGCTGGTAGTCGGGGGTTCAACTTGCTCTGCTCACTGGTCTACGGCTTCAAGTCCGAGCGCCTTCACCAGCTGCTTGCGGACTATCGTAATGCCTTGCTCGATAAAGGCCACAATCCCGATGACCGCGAGATCGGCGCCTTGTGCATGGTCTATTGTTCCGAGTCGACAGAACAGGCTCGGCGGGATTTCGGTGCTGCCGTCCTATGGTACTATCGAAACGTCGCCAACCTCGTAGCTCCTCCAGTCAGCCAGCCGGCTCCGGAGGGATACGAGACCTACCCAAGCATTCGTAAGTCGATGAAAAGTGTGCAGTGGGATGAGCTTGTTAGCAGTGGCACCTTGATATGTGGAAACCCCGCGTCGTGCGTCCGGCAGATTGAGGACCTACAGACGAAATACGGTTTCACCCAGATGCTCTGCTGGACAAGGTTATCCGGTCTTGAGAACCGAAAGGTCTTGAGAAGCATGGAGCTTATGCAAACGCATGTGATTCCGCACTTCAAACGTCCGTCTCACGAGAGAGGCACTCTGCGCGCCGGCTTGCCTTCCCCGTAGTGTTCCCCGGCGCTGAATCGCGAAACTCTCGACTTTTCAACGCTGTTGGCTGTCAGGCTATTTCGCCCCGCTCGGCGTGTATTGTTCCGCGAGTCTCGACGCGTCCTGCTTGCGAATCGCGCGCGCACCGAGAAATGGCACGTCACGGCCACGCAGCATCAGGTTCCAATACAGCCACGGCAAGCCGTAGCGCTTCAGAAGCCAGGTGTCATAACGCTCCGCGATGGTGTTGATGAAGGGAATAGTCGGGGTCGGCTTGCCTGTGTAGTCGAATTCGCAGAGCAGCAGCTTTCCGTAGGCTGTGGTGATTGGACATGCGACGTAGCCGTTGTATTTGGCGAGTGGCACCGCGCCACGCATCACCGCGAGCAGGTTGCTGACGACGACCGGCGCCTGCTTGAGAGCAGCCGCCCCGGTCTTGGCGTTTGGCGTGTTCGCCACGTCACCTAAAGCAAATACATTTCCATAACGCTTGTGTTGCAGCGTAAATTGATCGACCTCCACCCAACCGAGTCCGGGCGCACCTTGCGCGGGTAGCGCGCTGTTGCGGATGAATTCCGGCGCGATCTGCGGCGGCGCAACGTGCATGATGTCGTAGCCGACTGTGACGCGCGCCTGGGCGGGATCGTTCTTCTGGACGAAAATCGCTTCCTTCTTGTCCGGCCTAATTTCCACCAGGTCGTGGCTGAACCGTGCGTCGATCTTATAGCGCCTAACCACCGTGTCGAGGACCGCGGCGTACTCCTTGACGCCATAAATCGTCGGAGTGGCTGATCCATAGATGACGTTGGCGGAGATTTTGTTCCGCCGAAAATGATCCGCCGCCAGGTACATGATTTTCTGCGGAGCGCCCGGGCATTTGATCGGCGTCCCCGGCATATGGAACAGCGCCGTCCCGCCCTTGAAGTTGCGAATCAGGTCCCAGGTTTGCGGCGCGTTTTCGTAAGTATAGTTGGTCGATACCGAACCGTTCCCGACCGCGTCGCGAAGGCCCGCAATCGCGTCCCAGTTGAGTTCGAGACCCGGTGCGACGATCAGGAAATCGTACGAGATGCGCGCGCCCGAACGAGTCGCGACATATTTGGACTCGGGAGAAATTTCGCACGCCCAGTCTTTGATCCACGTCACTCCCGAAGCGATGTAATCGCTCTCCGAGCGCGCAGTCGCCTCCCGGCGGACGGCACCGGCGCCGACCAGCGTCCACAGCGGCTGGTAGAAGTGCTTCTCCGACGGCTCGATTATTGCGATATCAGATTCACCGGCGCGCCTGAGCCGCGCCGCAACCATGAGACCGGCAGTACCACCACCAATAATGAGAATTTTATGTCGACTGTTTTGGGCCATGCGTTATACTATTCAGACCTCTCAGTTTTTGCAGCAACGCGACCGGCTGTCTCTCGAAGAAACTGGATAAGAAGCATGGCCCGTGCCACTCGTTCATACGACGAACGATTGTCCACATCCGCAACTGCGCTTGGCATTTGGATTGACGACCTTGAAGCCCGACGACATCAGTTCTTCGCCGTAGTCGAGCTCGGAGCCGTTGAGGTAGAGAAAACTTTTCTTGTCCACGATCAGACGCGCGCCGTCGCGCTCGAAAACCTTGTCGCGCTCCTTGGCGGCGTCGATTTCCATCCGGTACTGCAAGCCCGAGCATCCACCGCCGACGACTTTTACGCGCAGGCCGGCGCCTTCGCCCTTGTCGGCGACCAGCTGTTTGATCTTCTGGGCAGCGCCCTCGGAAAGTGAAATCACAGCCACGAGAAGTTACGCCTCCTTCGACTTGGCAGGCGCTTCGAGTAAGCCATCATTTGTTCCACAGGGTCTGTCACCAAATGACACAGTTGGCTCTGTCGGATGCATCCGGCAACGGTGAGCCTGGATAAATTTCCTTCAGATTCAACGGCTATCTCGACTTGGTGGTCCGGACCCTTCGACTCTTTGGGGCGACACCCTTTAATATGTCGTCGATCCACGTCAGACCGGTCATCATGCGTGGGAAGCCGACCGTGGTCAGGCCCAGAAGTGCGACTTGCCGGATCTCTTCGCGCGTAGCGCCAGCCTCTGAAGCACGCCGTGTGTGAGAATGGACGGCGCCCTCCTGGCCCGAGGCAACAGCCATACCGAGTTTGATCAACTGAACCACCTTCTCATTGAGTGGACCGCACTCAGCAGTAAACCGTCCGATGTCATCGTAAGCCCGGCTAATCTTGGGGAATTGCTGCTTAAACTGTTGATACCTTCCCGGAAGCTTTTTCATCTCCGAAATACCTCCTGATAACTGTAGCTTTAATTCCCGATAAGCGGCCTACCCTTGAGCGCAGTGGCGGCCTGAATGAGGACCACGCCTTCGAAGTTCGCATACTGCGTGCCACGTCTCACGGCAGCTGAAAAAAGCTCGAACGTCACGAAGCAAACGAATTAACGGCCGTCTAACTCACGAAATCCAGACCAACCTTCGTGAGGATGGCGCTGATCGCGCCACCGTCTGCCGCCATTAGTGACAGTCTCTAAAGCGCACAAAGCTTCTTAACAAAGGAACTTTATTGTCGACGCAAAGTCGATCGCGTGGCATGGCCGATGCATTTAACGCACGGACAACCCGGGAGGACCGAGACTGATGACTAACACAAGCTGAGCCGCACGCGATCCGATGCGAACTCGAGCGAGCGGCCAAACCACATCTCCAAAATCCGCGCGCAAGCGATTTATCTTCGCGAAAGAAACAGAGGGTAGTGCAATGAGCCAACGGCAACTTGCGATGGTTATCAATCTCGACAAATGCATTGGGTGTCAGACTTGTACCGTCGCCTGCAGCACTCATCGCCTCAATCATCCCGGCACCGAAATGCTCCGCTATATCTGGTGCGAAACCAAGCCCGGTGAGGGCTGGCCCAAGGGATGGATGGAGCAGGGCCGCAAGGTTCCAGACCGGGTGCGAGACTACGGTGGTACCTGGACCTTCAACTGGGAGGAGGTCTATACCTCGCCGGTCGGGACCAAGTACCTGCACCCGGTCACCAAGGAAACCGGTGAGCCGGTGAAGTGGGGGCCCATCTGGGAAGAAGATCAGGGCGCCGGCGAGTGGCCCAATGGCTACTTCTTCTATATGCCCCGGCTCTGCAATCACTGCACGGATGCTCCTTGCATAGAGGTCTGCCAAGGCCACTTTGCGCGAGGCGGCGGGCTGCCGTCCGCCCACGTCAATGGGCACAAGAACTCGATGCACAAGCGTGACTCGGACGGGATCGTCACGATCGATCCGAGTTCATGCGACGAATGCGGCCTATGTGCAGCAGCATGCCCGTACAAGATTCCGATGGAGAACCTGGTTGCGGGCACCTACGAGATGTGCGACTTCTGCGCGGGCCGGGTCGAGAACCAGTACGCTCCAGTATGCGCGAAGAGCTGCCCCGCGCGCGGGATGTACTTCGGTTACCTCGACGACAAAGACAGCTTCGTCTCCAAGCTCGTCAACGAATACAAAGTCGCTCTGCCGCTGCGTCCCGACTTCAACACCGGCCCGAATGTCTACTACATTCCGCCGTTCATCCGGCCAACTACCTTCGCAGCCGACAATAAGCCGACCGGCCAGGCCGATATTCCTACCGATCTGCTTCGTAAGTACTTCGGACCGGGCCTTGATCCGGCGATGGCTACGCTCAAGGAGCATCGCGCACGCGCCGAGCGCGGCGAACAATCCGAATTGATGGATCTTCTCATCATTTACAAATGGGCGGACGCTTTCGCCCCGTTCAACGTCCTCGCTCCGACTGAGCCGATCGAACAGGGTGTCGAGGCTGGCAAAGGAAGCCGGCCGACCGGGCTGAACGTCGAGGCTAATAAGGGGCACCAGTCATGAGTAAGCGCAAGGGCGAAGAAAATCCTGCGGCCCGCCAAGCGGCCGCCGATGCCCCGGAGAACTACTGGCAATGGGATAGGTGTCGATGGGGAACCCATCGCGTCAACTGCTATCCCGGCAGTTGCCCATTCCGCGTCTATGCCAAGGATGGCCACGTGATTCGCGAGGAAATCTCGTGCACCTATCCCGAGTTCACCGACCCCGACTACAAGGTGCCGGACTACAATCCGCGCGGATGCCAGAAAGGCTACCAGCACTCCAAAGCGATGTATGGTCCCGATCGGCTGCTATACCCGATGAAGCGCGTAGGCGAGCGGGGCAGCGGTAAGTGGGAGCGAATCGGTTGGGACCAGGCCTGCGACGAAATCGCCGGCAAGTTCGTCGATATAATCCAGAAATATGGACCGCAAGCGATCTCCGACGACCATGGAACCAATGGCGCCGGCGTGTTGCGCGGCGGCGGCGAGGGTGCCTCGACCGGGTTCGTGTCGCGCCTGGGCGGGATCAGCTACGACCTCAACTTTCTCATCGGTGATTTCAACCCCGGGCAGTACCTGACCTTCGGCCAGTTTCAGCATGCTCCGGGAATCGAGACCTGGTTCCTGGCTGACACGATCATAGCTCTTTCGAATCCGGCCTACGGGAACATTCCCGACATCCACTATATTCTCGAGGCGCGCTATCGCGGCGCCAAAGTGGTTGCGATCGCGCCCGACAAGAATGCTACCGCACAGTTCGCTGACATGTGGCTGCCGGTCAACTGGTCGGCCGACCCGGCGTTGTGGCTCGGTGTCTGCAATATCCTGATCGAAAAAGGATGGCTGGATCTCGAGTTCATGAAGGAACAGACCGATCTGCCGGTGTTGGTCCGCATGGACAATCAGCAGTTCCTTCGCGCGTCCGACTTACACGAAGGCGCAGATGTCGAGCAGTTCTACGCAATCGACACGGCTACCGGCAAGCCTGAGCAGTTGCCCAAAGGCACACTTGCGATGCCGTTTGACTACGCGCTCGAAGGCAACTGGAAAGTTACGCTGAAGGACAAGAAGCAGGTCGAGGTCACAACGGTCTACGAGCTGCTCAAGAAGCGAGTCGCTGAGTACACGCCGGAGAAGGTGCATGAGATCTCCGGGATCCACCCCGATCAGCTCGCCCAGCTGGCCGAACTCGTCAAGCCGCCGCGCAAAGTGTTCGTCTTCGTCAACTGGAACGCCGGCAAGCTCTACCATGGCGATCTGCTCGAGCGCTCCTACTGCTACATGCTCGCGCTCACCGGAAACGTCGGCAAGGCCGGCACCGGATCGCGGGGATGGTCGGCCGGCGCTGAGTATATCGGCGGCGCCGCGGTCGTCGGCGGGATGCCCAATGAGGTGCTCGAGACCGGCAACCCGCTGCTTCACGCAATGAATATGTCGCAGAAGATACAGGAGGACTATCGGACACAATTCAAAATGGACCCGACGATGCCTCAAGCCGAGGCTTCTTTGGGTGCGCTCCGCGAAGGTCTCAGGGCGGGCGGCACACTCTCGCCGCCGGTTTGGCTCTGGTATCACCATGCTGGCTACAAGGAAGTTTGGGACAAGTACCTGGACGACCCGAACGCGCCCAGGAAAATCAGCGAGTACGCGGAGGAAGCGCTCGCCAACGGATGGCAGAAGGGGTTCGTTCCCAGACAAGGACGTGAGTCCTAAGGGGATTGCTGGTATCCGGATCGAATCCGCTTCGCCGTCACCGCGGCGGCATGAACACCTACTTGCAGACTCTGTGGCCGAAGCTCGAGTGCATTGTGGTTCTGGATCCGCGCTGGAGCACCACTGGACTTTATGCCGACTACGTTCTGCCGGCCGCATCGTTCTATGAGTACGCCGACTCGAAGTACTCGACACCGGCGACCCGCTTCAGCACCTTCACCGATCAGACCGTGCCGATGCTCGGCGAGTCCAGATCAGACCGGCAGATCACGCTCGCCCTGCTCAAACGCATGCAGGAGAACATTTCTGAAGCGTGGCGTGGAAAAGTACAAGTCAGGTGATCGGGAGATCGTAGTCAAGGATCTCTACTGGCGCGCCACCTTTGGAGGACGCTACGGCGAAACCAACGAAGACGAGGAGTTGTTGGTAAACGACACCTTTAACGCGCTTGGACAGATGGGCTGGTTCGAGAGCCTCGATGGTGAAGAACTCACAATTGAGAACCTGCGCAAGAACGGAAAGGCCTGGCTGACCGGCCGCCCCGCCTGGCACGCGACCGTGGTCCAGAACGCGGACATGGTTTCAGGCAATATTTTCTGGCCCTTCCGCGATCAGTTCGAGCAAAAGGTGCCGTACGCGACGACTACGCGGCGCATGGAGCTATACCTCGACCATCCGTGGTTCATCGAGGCCGACGAGCATCTGGTTCGTTACAAGCAGCCACCCAATATCGGCGGCTCACAAGGCTTGCGGCTTACCAGCGGGCACCTTAGATGGAGCATCCACTCGAATTGGGTAGTGTCCTACGAGATGCTGAAGCTGCATCGCGGCGAACCCTTTGCCTTCATCAACGAAACCGTCGCGAAGCAAAAGGGCATCGCGGATCATGACTATATCCGCGTTTACAATGACTACGGCTCTTTCATAACCCGCGCGAAGCTAAGTTCCTGCACGCGGCCCGACCAGCTCGTGATCTATCACGCATGGGAACCGTATCAGTATCCGAATTGGATGCCTTACGACGGCTTGCTGCCTGGCCCGCCCAAGGGCCTGCACTTCGCAGGCGGCTATCGCCACTACGAATACACGCTGTGGAACTGGTCTCCTTCGCAGTCGGATCGCCAGACCAACATCGACTTCGAAAAGGCCGACTCTTCAGTCCTAGCGCCGGGAGGCCGGACAAATGGCAAACGAAGTGGATAAGTCTGCCGCGCCTGCTCGAGACGAGACTCGGCGCAGGAGCAGCGCCAATATTTCGAATGGGATAGCTGCAAGTGGGGCACCCATAGGGTGAACTGCTACCCCGGCAGTTGTCCCTTCCGCGTCTATGCCAAGGACGGCCGGGTGATTCGCGAGGAAATCTCCTGCACCTATCCGGAGTTTGACCGATCCCGAGTCCCGGGTGCCCGACTACAATCCGCGCGGATGCCAAAAGGGCTATCAGCATTCGCGCGCGATGTACGGACCCGACAGGAGTATTGCATCCGATGAAGCGCGCGGGCGAGCGCGGCAGCGGAAAATGGGAGAAGATTTCCTGGGACCAGGCCTTCGACGAAATCGGCGGCAAGATGGCCGATGTCATCCAGAAGTACGGCCCCAAAGCGCTGATTGACGACCACGCCGCCAACGGCATCGGAGTGTTTCGCGGCGCTGCCGAGGGCTCGACCACCGGCATTACTGCGTTACTCGGTGGAGTGAGCTTCGATCTCGACTTCGTCACCGGTGACTTCAAGGTAGGCCAGTGGCTGACCTTTGGCGAGATGCATCATGCGCCCGGGATCGAGAACTGGTTCCTGCCGGACACCATCATTCTGATGTCCAACCCGGTCTATGCGAACATTCCCGACATTCATTACCTCCTCGAAGCCCGCTATCGCGGCGCCAAGATAATCGCCGTAGCGCCGGACAAGAATCCTTCCTGCCAGTTCGCCGACATCTGGATACCTATCGACTGGTCGGCGGACCCCGCGCTGTGGCTTGGCGTATCGAAGATTCTGATCGATAACGGATGGATCGACACTGAGTTCGTCAAAGAACAGACCGACGCGCCGATCCTGGTTCGATCCGACGACGGCCGGTTCCTTAAGGGACTCTGACTTGCGCGAGGGCGGAGACCCCGAACAGTTCTATGCGATCGACAGCGCGAACGCGCAGCTCGTGCAGATGCCGAAAGGCACGCTGGAAAAGGCCGCCGACTATGCCCTGGACGCGCGCACCAGCGTGAGCCTGAAAGACGGCACCAAGGTCGAGACCCGAACCGTTTTCAGCCTGCTCAAGGATCGTCTTCTCGATTACACGCCGGAGAAGGTCCATGAGATGTCGGGGGTTCACCCGGACATGCTCCACCAGATCGCCGAGCTATGCCGTCCGCCCCGCAAGATTTTCGGCTATATCAACTTCATTACCGGCAAGCTCTATCATGGCGACCTGCTCGAGCGCTCCTATTGCTACGTGCTTGCGCTGACCGGGAACGTCGGCAAACCCGGCACTGGAACCCAGGGATGGTCGCCGGGAACAGAGGCTGCGGCCTCGATGACGGCAGTCTGCCGGGATGCCGAAGCAAGTGATCGAATCGGAGAACCCGGTCGCCGCCGCCGCCAACCTGTCGCAGCTGATGATGGAGGATTACAAGACCCGGCTTAAGATGGATCCCACGATGCCGCCGGTAGAGGCATCCAACGGCGCGACGCGCGAGGGCCTGAAGGCCTCCGGCGTTCTCACACCCGGCGCTTTTCTGTGGTATCGCCACGCCGGATACAAGGAAGTCTGGGACGAGCATCTGCACGATCCATATACAGACAAGAAGATCAGTGACTATGCCGAAGACGCGGTCGCCAAGGGCTGGTGGAAGGGATTCGATCAGGAAGTCACGCCGCGTGCGATGTTCGTATCAGGATCGAATCCGCTGCGGCGTCATCGCGGCGGCATGAATACCTATATCAAGACCCTATGGCCGAAGCTCGAAACGATCGTGGTATTCGATCCCCGCTGGAGTACGACCGGCCTTTATGCAGACT
The DNA here is from genome assembly GCA_963805315.1 of uncultured delta proteobacterium. GTDB lineage: Bacteria > Desulfobacterota > Binatia > Binatales > Binataceae > Binatus. The sequence goes on along the minus strand of CAWDTQ010000007.1, from coordinate 618,715 downwards.
ACGTGTTGCCGTCCGCGTCCTACTACGAATATGCGGACGTCAAGTATTCGACCCCCGACACCAGGCTGCTGTGCTTCACCGACCAGTCGGTGCCGATGCTGGCGAGAGCCAGGTCGGACCGCCAGATTGCCCTAGGCGTGCTGCGCGGCATCGCGAAGCACCTTAAGGCCCGCGGCATCGAGAAGTACAAGGCGGGCGAAAACGCGAGATCATCGTTGACGACCTGTACTGGCGGGCGACTTACGGCAACCGCTACGGCGAGACCAACGCGGACGAAGAGCGCATGGTCGATGACTGCCTCCACGCACTCGGCGAGCTGGGATGGCTCACCACCCTTGACGGTGAAGACCTGAGCCTGGACAACCTGCGCAAGAACGGCAAGGCCTGGTTGAGCGGTCGCCCGCCCTGGCACGGAATGGTAAGCCAAAGCTCGGACATGGTTCCGCGCCAGGTTCATGTGCCGATGCGGGATCAGGTCGAAATGAAGGTCCCGTACGCGACCACAACCCGGCGCATTGAGCTCTACATCGACCACCCGTACTTCGTCGAAGCGGACGAGGCCTTGGTGCGGCATAAGCGGCCGCCCGACATTGGCGGTCACCAGCCGCTGAGATCACCGGCGGTCATGTCCGATGGAGCATCCACGCCAATTGGCATACCTCGCTCGAAATGATGAAGCTGCATCGCGGCGAGCCGTTCGCGTTCGTCAACAACAATGCCGCGCGCGAAAGGGGCATCGAGGACCACGACTTCATTCGCGTGTACAACGACTATGGCGAATTCCTGGTGAGAGCGAAGCTGTCCGCCTGCGTGCGGCCGGATCAGTTGGTCATCTACCATGCTTGGGAGCCGTATCAGCATCCCAACGGCATGCCCGCGGACGGCCTGATGCCGGGCCCGCCCAAAGGGCTCACCTTTGCCGGTGGCTATCGGCATTTTGAGTACACGCTGTTTAGCTGGGCGCCGTCGCAGAATGACCGGCAGACCAATATCGATTACGAGAAGGCTGTGTTTCAGGGATAGTCATGTCCAAAGTCGGCGGTGCGTTGCCATCCTGGTATTGGCCTGTAGGCGTGCCGCGACGAGTTCCCGTAGCGCAGCAGCCGCTTGGTCGAGTGTTCCGCCAGAAGTTTTTGGCCTCGAAAGATCGGCCCGCAGTCGTATCTCCGAACTTTAGGCTCAGTTACGGCGAACTGCTCGAGCAAAGCCTGACTCTCGCCGGCGGAATCCAGGACGCGGGCCTCGACGGCACAGTCGCGATTGCCGATCCCGATCCGGTCCAGAGCCTGCTGCTATGCATAGCTGGATTGATCGCGGGTCGCTGCGTCTTCCTCGCGGACCCAGCCGACTCCGCGGAGCAACTCGCGGCTCGGCTCACTGAGGCAAAGGCCTCGGCGTTCATCGCGTCCGACGGCGCCGCACCTCCGCAGGTCACCGGCGTCAAGGTCGTCGCGAGGAGCGAACTCAAAGGGACCTTCAGCGACAAAGCAACCGCCAAGCGAGCCACCGATCCCGCGCTACTCATTCCAAGTGGCCGCGGTGTAGTCGCTCACTCGCATTTTTCGGCGTCCGCGATGGCCGCCTCGATGGCGGCCTTCATTTCCCGGCTGCGGGAGATTCCCTTCCTGTGCACGGAGCCGTCGATAGGCTCGTGGGAGATGCTTACCGGAGTCTTACTTGCGCTTTCGCAGGGCCGGCCAATTGCATTCGGCAGCTTTGACGAGTTTGACTCCGGAGGACTCGCTGAGTTTGCGCACGAAGGCTACCTGATAATCTCACAGGATCAGGCCAACAAAATGCTGGCCGACGGGAAAGCGCCGGGGCTTGTCGGCCGCGCAGCCTACGTCTTCGTTTCGACGGGGTACTTCACGCAGCGATGGCGGCGGCGACTGGAATCATTATACGACCGGCCGATATTTCCGCTGTGGGGTTTGCCCGAGCTCGGCCCCCTGGTCGCGTCTCATCCGACTTGGCTTCCGCCGCATGGCCACGGGTTCCCGCTCGTCAACGTCTCGCTGATTCCGATCGATCCGGGAAGCGGCAAGGTTTCGATCGTGCCTTGGGAGATGCTCGATGAGGCGGAAGTCGGCGTCGAGGCGCTCTCGTCGATGGTGGGTTACGTCGAACCCGCGCGCAACGTTGGGATCAAGGCCGGCACGGCGCTGAGGACGCGGCAGGTCGCGAGCATGGATCATGTCGGCGTGGTTGCTCTGCAGGAAGAGCAGGTGGCGGCCAGTGCCAACTGAGAACGCCAACCTATTCTTCGACGTTCCCGGCGGGAGTCTTTCATTCGGAAACGGCGACTTGGACGTCTGGGCGGAGCACCTCACCTGGTGTTACCGGATGATGGGCGTCGCCGACGGTGCAACGATCGCGGCTCAGGACTTCGGCAGCAGTCCGATTTCGTTTCTCGGCTCGAGCCTGCTGATGCCGGGGCTGCGGCGCGGAGTCGCCGAACGCATCGATGGACGCTTCATTTGCCTCGACGCCTCGTCCGAGCGGATCACGCTCACTCCCGCCCTGCTCGCACAACTCAAGGTTGATGCGCTCGTAGTCAGGGACGACATCGTCGAGCTGTTGGTAGCGGAACTGCGCAAGAAGGGCTCCGCCGAACTCGCCAAACAAACAATGAAAACGACGATCGCGGTGTTCGGCGACGAGCCGCCCGCGCACAGCCCGACTCGCGCGCAGCCGTGGCGCCATCTCATGCACGTCGAGCGCGCGCTGTTGCTCGCACCCGAATGCGCGCAGTGCGGATTGCTTCCATCTGCGTGACGGATTCTACGAAGTGAAGGGCGCCACGATTCGAAACCTCAAACTTGCCGTGCCGCCCTACGACCTGTCTCGCGGTGAACTGATACCCGCCGGGCGCTGCGCAGCCGGGCCTGACGACTGCAGCATCCAGTTGCCGATTCGCCGGATAGGCGTCTGACCTTTATGGGCGCTAACTCGACATACCCGGGTCGCGACGAAATTGAGGCGCTCTCAGCTGAACGCTTGACGGCTTGGCAGACCGACCGCTTGCGTGAAGTTGCCGACCACGCATACCGCCATGTTCCATTCTACCAGAAGCTCTGGACAGGCGCGGGCATTAACGCAAACGCACTCCTTTCGATCAAGGACTTCGAGCGTTTTCCGATCGTCACGAAGCGCGATCTGATAAAAGCGGGTGACCGCTGGGTAAATCCGCGTCAGGGCCGCGTCGCATTCAGCACCCGCGGTACTTCCGGCGATCCGCTGCTCGTTTGGCTGAGCGCAGAAGAGGAAGAGGCGTACATCGTCCCCACGATGCGCGGTTTTCGATGGGCGGGATTCCGCCCGGGAATGACTGCCCTGCTGATGAGTCCAGTCTGGCACCGCCTTGCAGCGTGCGAGGCGCACGCGGTTGCGCGATTGGGCGGGCGTTGCGCGTTTTTCTGGGGCAGCATGGGGCCGGAGTACCTCGAGTCCTTCTTGCATGCGCTGTCCTCGGCGCGACCCGAATTCGTTACCACCACCGCGCCGTTCCTGCTCTCCCTGATTCGACGCGGCACGGGTTCAAAGCTTCCGTCGAAGGAGATCCTGAGCGGCGTGCGATCGATTTCCGTCGTCGGCTTGCCGCTCACGCCGCGGATGCGCGAGTTCCTGCGCGATCGTCTGGGAGTCGACGATATCTTCGAGCGCAGCGGCACGCAGGAGGGCGCCGCGCTCGACGAATGCCAGTATCACACCGCTCCCCACGTGCACGAGGACGTCTGCTATCTCGAAGTCCTCGACGATGCCGGCGCTCCGGTCGCGTCCGGCGTTCGCGGCCGGCTGGTCGTCACCAAGCTCAGTTCCGCAGGCAGCATCTTCGTCCGCTATGACACCGGCGACATCGCAGCCTTCGCGCCGGGCGATTGCCCCTGCGGCTCGCAGTTTCGTCGGCTGAAAATTTTTGGCCGCCCCGAAAGCAGCGTCATGGTCGGCAGCCGGCAAATCACGGCCTACGACGTGCGCATGTGTATCGAAGAAGACGCAGACCTGGTCGGGCGAAACGTGTTGCTGATTCGCGACGCAGACACATCGGCGGGCGTCCTCACAGTCGCCGTCGAGGGTGGCGCTCACGATCAGCCGCGAACGAAAGCGCGGCTGCGCGAGCGACTGGGCGTCAGGGCGGTCCGCATGGTCTGGCTCGGCGACCTCAAGCTCAATTGGGGCTTCCGACAAGTGCTCGACAGTAGCGAGATTCCGCTCCCAAGGAGCTGATGGAGTGTGCCGATGAAGCTGATGCTGCCAACCAACTGGGATCCTGAACTCATCGCGCAAATTGCGCCGTTCAAGCCCGACTACATTTACGGAAGCTTGCCTAGCGAGGCCACGCTTCGCTCGTCACTGATGCTGTCCAGCGCCAGCGAAGACGATATCGCGCTTCATGTTTCACAAGCCGCGCAGCATGGCATCCGTCTCGTTTACGTCATGAATGCCACCTGTCTGGGAAACAAGGAATTCTCGGACGAAGGCCGCGGCCAGTTGCTGCAGCGTCTCCAGTGGCTGGTCGATATCGGCGCGGCGGCGGTGGTCACGGCGAATCCGTTCGTAATGGAGTTGGTGCGCGAGAATTTCTCCGATCTCGAGCTGCACATTTCCGTCCTCGCGTCGGTCAATGACGCGCGCAAGGCGAAGTACTTCGACGACCTTGGCGCCACCGTGATTCATCTCGATCCCCAGGTTAATCGCGACTTCCGCCGCCTCAAGGCCATCCGCAAGGCGGTCGGGTGCCGTCTCTCGCTGGTGGTCAATGAGGGATGCCTGCTGAGCTGTCCGATCCGCGGATATCACTCCAATATGATTTCCCATTCGGGGGAAAGTATCGCGAGCCGGTACTACGTCGACTACTGCTACTACCGCTGCTCGCTTATCAAGGTAAACGACCCCGCCGAGTATGTTCGCTCGCCATGGGTCAGACCCGAAGACCTGTCCATCTACGAAGATTTGGGGATCGACCTGTTCAAGATTGCCGGCCGCGAAAAGATGGAAGAGGGGCCGAGTTCGCACACCGACTGGATCGCGATGGTCGCGAACGCGTACCACTCCCGGCACTGCGAGGACATCGCGCGCCTCCTCGTCGGCATCCAACCGCCCTACAAGCTTTTCGGCGACGAGCCCGAGCCGTTGAGCGTCCGAATCGAGAGTTCAGAGTTGGACGGCTTCCTCCGCTTCTTCCAGGACGACCATTGCGCGCTTGATTGCAACCAGTGCGACTACTGCGGCAATTGGGCGCGGCGCGCCGTCCGCGTGAACGGCAGGCCAATAGAATGCGCGCAGGCGCTCGCAAACGACCTCCAGACTATCAGGGTCGGAAGTTATCGGAGTGGCAGGTGAAAGTTCTCGGTCTGCAGATTCTTGTTTCGATTCATCTTCTTTTCGCGGCGGTGTTCGTCGGCTCCAACGTGTTTCTGGATTTTCTTTTGACCCGGCGTCTCGATCTCATTCCGCCCGGACAGGCGGCGCGGCTCGGCGACAAGCTCGGGACCGACTTCGCCATCTTGAACTGGATCACCCTGCTGGGACTGCCGCTGAGCGGACTCCTGCTGCTGTGGCAATTGGGCAGTTTGTCGTCATTGCTCGATCCGGCGTTCTTCACCGGCGGTTACGGCGCCGCGCTGCTATCCATGATCACGATCTGGTTCACGTTGATCGTAACCGCAGCGATCCTGACCTTCTACTTGCGCCCGCGCGTCGTGGTGAAACTTCCCTACGATGCTACGCGCCAGCAGGTGGAGGGCTCGCGTACCGACGCGGTGAAGTATGCGAACTGGATGAAGCGTCTTGCGCGCTACAACGTAATCTCGTCGATGGTCGCGATAGTCATCGGCGGCTTTCTGCGCTTCGGAGGTTTCCCATTCTGAGATGGAACCTGGGCTGACAGAAAGTGCCTCCGCGCGGCGACAAGCGCGCAGCCTGGACGACAGGTTTGGGCGCACGATGAAAAGGTTGCGCGTCTCGCTGACCGATCGCTGTAACTTTCGCTGCGCCTACTGCATGCCTGCACGCCCGGTCTGGGGCGCGAAGCGAAGAGCTCCTGAGCTTCGAGGAACTCCGTCAGTTGATGGAAATATTCGTGACTCGTCTTGGGATCGAGCAGCTACGCCTGACCGGCGGCGAGCCGCTCGTGCGCATCGGCGTCGCTCGATTTGTCGCGATGCTATCCGAGCTCCGGTGCGCGGGCCTTCGCCGCGTGTCGCTATCCACCAACGGCGTGCTGCTGGCGCGCTATGCACGCGAACTCGCGGACGCCGGGCTCGACGACGTCAACGTCAGCCTCGATTCGCTCTCGCCCGCGCGATTTCGGCAAATCTCCGGCGGCGGCAACCTGCGCGACGTCCTGGGCGGAATCTATCGCGCTCGCGAAGCAGGTCTGCCGGTAAAGATAAATGCCGTCGTTATGCGCGGTACCAATGATGCCGACGTTCTGCCGCTTGCCCGCTGGGCCTATCACGAGAAGTTCCCTCTGCGGTTCATCGAGTTCATGCCGCTCGACAGCCGCGGCCTATGGAGTCCGGACAAGGTCTTCACAGAGCGGGAACTGATCGCACTTTTGAGCCGTGAGTTCGAGATAACGCCGATGGCGCGCGCCAGCGAACCGGCGAGCTACTATTGTCTCGACGGCTCGTTCCGCCTCGGCGTCATTTCGACGGTTTCCAATCCATTCTGTAGCCTCTGCGACCGCGTCCGGCTCACCGCCGATGGAAGACTGTTCGCTTGCCTCTTTTCCACTGCCGGCGTCGACCTCAAAGACGCATTGCGCGCCAAGCGTGATTACGACTTGCTCGAATCGCGGATTCGGGCTGCGGTCTATCACAAGCCAGCCGGATTCGTGGAGAAATCCGTACTGATGAACGGGCATGCAGGTATGCATGTGCTGGGAGGGTAATCACATGTGTCGAAAATCTATGTCGCGACTGACTCTACTCGTTTCCGCAGCACTGCTGGCGCAATTCGCCGCGGTAAGCTTCGCCGCTGCCCAGGTCCGGCCCGGCGAACTCATAACTGCGCAAGATGCGCGCAAGGTCGAGCAACTGGTCTCGCCCGGTGTCTATCTAAGGGTAACTCGCGGGATGAGCATGCAGATCGTGCCGAGCGAACGGATCGAATGGCCGCCACCGTATCGCGAGGCCACCGAAAAGTATTCCGCGCAGGTCAGCCTCTCGAGGCGACCATCGCAGCCTCAACGGATACGTCGCCGGCCTGCCGTTTCCATTCATCGACCCGAACGATCGCGATGCCGGAACCAAGATCATGTGGAACAACACCTTTCGGCCGACTTCCACCGATGATTACGACGCGCGCGATTTCTCCTGCATCAGCGAGTCCGAAGGGCTGAATCGGAAATACGTGCCGATTGACTACTACGAGATGGGCCACCTGGCCAGTTACAACCTCGTCGGCCGAACCGAAGTCGAACCGATCCCAACCGATCCCAATTTCCGCACCAGCGGACGGCTTATGCTGATGGCCTTCTATCCGATGCTGGCGCCGCAAACGGATCGCGGCCGCGGCTTCGTACGCTATCGCTACGCCGATCCGGTCAAGGGCGATGACGCGTGGAGCTGGAATCCCGGTGACCGAAGGATCCGGAGGTACAGCGAAGCGACTCTAGGAACCGCAGCTGGCCCGATTACCTGGTCACTCGACAATTTTCAGGGATTCGCGGCCAAGAACGAAAATTACAACTGGCGCTTCCTGGGCGAAAAAACCATGCTCGCCTCGATCTGCCGCCGCTCACGTTCCTGAAATCACCTGCCCGACCGACGGCGGCGCCAGCGCGTGTCCCGAGCGTTGGGAATTGCGCCGCACTTACGTCGTCGAGGGTATCGCCCGGCGCGACCGCGTTCCTGAAGAGTTGTTCGGGCGCCATGTCATGTACATCGACGCTGAAGCGCAATGCATCATGTACCAGGACCTTTACGATCGTGGCGGCGAACTCTGGAAGAACTACATAAGCTGGATGGCTTATCGCGATCGTGCAGTACCTGACGCGCGTGTCGCGATTTATCCATTCAAGCGAGTCTTTCAGGTCGGCGCCAGCATCGACGACGTCAAGGACGGGTTCGCGAGCATGTGCTATCTGCCCGCGCAGGACACCGCTGAGCATGAGTGCTGGTACATAAACATGGGCGCCGTGGACAAGAGCTTCTTCACCGTCCAGGCACTCACCGCAGCCGCGCCCTGAAGCGAGGAGATTTTGAGCGCGGCAGCGCCGCACAAAAGAGACAGGAGAAAGTACAATGACCCATTCACACCTTGCGACCCCTTCGATCAAGCTGCTCGACCGTGCCGTCGGCGGGCATCGCCTCTCCGCCGATGAGATTTTGCGCCTCTACGAACTGCCATCGCACGAGCTTGCGGTGGCGGCCCATGCGGTTCGGCAGCGCCGCACCGACCCGGAGGTGGCTACCTATTCGATCGGGGGCAATATCGACTACACCAACGTCTGCGTGGTCGCGTGCAGATTCTGCGCGTTCTATCGCGCGAGGCACCAGGAAGGAGCCTTCACGCTTACCTTCGACGAGATCGCGCGCCAGATGGACGAGATCAGGCAAATCGGCGGTCTCGACGTTCTGATCCAGGGCGGCGTGAATCCCGAGTTGCCATTCACCTGGTATCTCGATCTGCTGCGTTTCTGAAATCCGACTACCCCGAGATCCACATCGATGGATTCAGTCCGGAGGAGATTCTAGGACTGGAGAAACTTACCGGGCGCGATGCGCTGGATATTCTTATCCGATCTCAAGGAGGCCGGCCTCGATGGAATGCCTGGCGCGTCGGCCGAGATCCTGGTGGACGAAGTGCGCGAGCGCTCCGCGCCAACCAGGATGAAGAGTGGCGATTGGTTCAGAATTATCGACGCAGCGATGAAGGTTGGGCTGCACAACCCTTGGGCGGCGATGGTCATAGGTTTCGGCGAAACTCTGCCGCAACGCGTCGAGCATCTGGTAGCGCTGCGCGATCAGCAGGATCGCGGATTGGAGCACTATGGCTGCGGGTTTTCGGCTTTCAAGGTATGGCCCGCGCGTCTCGAACATACCCGCCTGCGCGGGAAGGCGGCCCAGGCCGCCGATGAAGCGATCGTCAAGGACTATCTACGTGAAGTCGCGATCGCGCGGCTTGCCCTCGACAACGTTCAGAACCATCGTACTGTTTGGCGAACGATGGGATTTCCGGTGGCGACGCAAGCGCTGCGCTCGGGCGCCAACGACGTCTGCGGCACCGGCTCGATCAACGCGATCAACGCCTGCATCGAGGCGGCCGGCAAGGATCTGCCCGACCCAACCGAGGCATTGATTCGCCAGATTTGCGAATGCATCGAAAATGCGGGCGCGACCGCGGCGCTGCGCGACCCTTACTACAATATTCTTGCCCGTCACGGAGCGAAGGAGTTGCGAGCGGCCGAATCAGAATTAGCGGCAGGGAAGTAGCCTGATCTGTTCGCCGATGCCGATGGTCTTACGGCCACGCCATCGGCGGCGTGTGGTAAGATCGATTTATCCGGGCGCCCATCGCGCAGGCGCGATGAAAAGGAGTTTAGGACGTGACACCGCATCGTCCACCCAGCGTAAGACATCCCAGAATCGACGTGGGGCAGCGCCCCTTTATCGTGATCTGGGAGATGACTCGCGCGTGCGATCTCGCATGCAAGCATTGCCGCGCCGAGGCCCAGCCGCTGCCCAATCCCCAGGAGTTGAACACGCGCGAGGCGCGAAAGCTCATCGACGAAATCGCCTCGTTCGGGACGCCTCCGCCGTTGTTCGTGATGACCGGCGGCGATCCGATGAAGCGCGCCGACCTGATCGAACTGGTCGCCTACGCCGCCAGCCGCCATCTGCCGGTCGCGTTTTCTCCCTCGGCCACGCCGCTGCTCACCCGCGGCGTCATCACCGAACTCAAGGTTGCGGGACTCAAGGCGCTGTCGCTCAGCGTGGACGGCTCATGTCCCGAAATTCACGACGCATTTCGCGGAATCGACGGCGTGTTCGAGCGCACGATGGCAGCGTGGGAGACGGCGCGCGAACTCGGGATCAAGGTCCAGATCAACACGACCGTTTCGCGCCTGAACTTGTTCGATCTGCCGCGTATAGCCCATATCGTGCGCGAACGCGGCGCGATGGTCTGGAGTGGCTTCATGCTGGTCCCGGTCGGACGCGGCGCCGCGCTCGAACAGCTCACTGCCGATGAGTGCGAAGACGTGATGAACTTCCTGTACGACGTCGGCAACGCTATCCCGACCAAGACCACCGAGGGCCACCATTTCCGGCGCGTGGTCCTCGAACGCACGGTCCTCGAACGAGGAGATATCGCGCCCGAGAGCGCCATCAGGCTCGGACCGACATACAGGAAACTGCGCGCCGCGCTCGAGCCGTGGCCGGAGCACGGCCAGGAGCGCCGCAGCCCGATGGACATCAACGCCGGGCGCGGCTTTGTCTTCGTCTCGCATGTCGGCACGGTCCATCCGAGCGGATTTATGCCGATCCCGGCAGGCAACGTCCGGACTCAGACGCTGAGCGAGATCTATCGCTATAGCCCGCTCTTCAACGACCTGCGCGACACGGCGCGGCTCACCGGCCGATGCAGCGTGTGCGAGTTTGCGGTGGTCTGCGGCGGATCGCGATCGCGGGCGTTCGCGGCGAGCGGGGACCCGCTCGGCGACGATCCTCTGTGCGCCTACATACCGGGCACTTTCCCCTGCCAGGCCGACATCGGACCGCTGCTCGACGCTGCCGGTCCCGGGGCAGGGCCGCCAGGTGGTCTCGCGCGCTATTCGGGCGAAAGCCGGGAGGGTGGACGATGATCGGGATAACTCCTGGCAGGTATCGAGTTCTGGCCGCGATGGCGGCGATCGCCGTGGTCGGCGTGGCGCCGCGAATCAGCTCCGCCGCGGCAGGACCGGGCGGGCGCGAAGAGCCTGCCGCGGTGATCGTCATCAGCGATGCACCGGGGGAGTTCATGCCGAGAACAACGACGGTAAGGGTCGGCGACACCGTGGAATGGAAAAACACCGGCGGCATCGCCCACAGCGTCGAGTTCGTTGGCGAGGTACTTCCTGAGGGCACCGCATCTTCGCAGTCGGGACTCATGGCGCCTCAAAAGAGTTACAGTTTCACGTTCAAGGCACCGGGCAGTTACCCTTACATCTGCCGGTTTCATGTGATCAACGGGATGATCGGTAAAATCGTCGTGATTCCCGACCAGCCGGCCTCCGGGACCACAGCCGGGACTCGTTAGACGGCGCTCGCGAACCACGACGTTGCCTGGTTCGTTATGCAACAAGCTCGCAAGTCGCGGCCGCCGCTGCGCGCGTATCTCGGTACGATCGTATTCACGATCGTCGTGCCGGGTTCGGTGATCGGCCTTGTCCCTTACCTCATTTCGCGATGGGAACTGAGGCCGCCGCTGTTCGGGCTTGGGCCAACCCGATGGCTGGGACTCGCGATTTTCGTCATCGCGATTCCCGCATTTGCCGACTTTCTCGCACGCTTCGTGCGCGAAGGACATGGGACCCCGGCCCCGATCGCGCCGACGCAGCGACTCGTAGTGGGAGGAGTCTATCGCTACGTGCGCAACCCCGCCTATGTCGCGGTGATCGCGATGCTTGTCGGCCAGGCTCTCTTCTTCGGTAATCTGGCCGTGCTCGAGTACGCATTGGTGGTTGCGATCGGATTCCACCTGTTCGTTATTCTCTATGAGGAACCGACGCTCAAGCGGAAATTTGGCCTCGACTATCAGGCCTACTGCCAGGAAGTTCCCCGCTGGATTCCGCACCGCCGCTAGGTGTAGGGAAGCGCGGCGTGAGTCGCATACGCGCAGAAGGGCACAGCTCCAAAACCGATCAATTCCTGCTGCGGTTTCTCTGGTGCGCGTCGCGGCTGACGCACTTCTCGAACCACTTTGTCACTGCCGGAAACGGCGAAATGTCATATCCGACCAACGGCGCGCTCAGCAGCACCCCGGCCACGTTGAGGTCGGCGATCGTGAACTTGCTGCCCAGGATATACTCGCGACCCTTCAAGTAATCGTCGAGCACCTTAAGCGGGGCGTTGAGATCCTCGCTTGCGCCTTCTAACAACTCCGGGTCGAACTGTTCCGGCGCCGTAAACATCTCCTGGCGAATCATCACGATAAGATGTGGCTCGACCTCGTTCACGGCCCAAAAGCTCCATTGGTAGGCGCGCCCGCGATCCTCGACTGAAGCCGGCCACAGCGAGTCGCGGCCGTACTTGTCGGCGAGATAGAGGTTTATCGCAATCGACTCGAAAAGCACGAGCCCGTCGTCCTCAAGCACCGGGATGTGGCCGTTGGGATTGACCTTCAGGTGGGCGGGCGTACGGGTATCGGCGATTGCGGTCGGAATATGCTCGTATTCGAGCCCAAGCTCCTCGAGCGCCCAAAGACACCGCCCCGCGCTCGACATAGACGTGCCGTGCAGCTTCCGCATCCGCGCTCCTCCGCGCAGTCAAGTGGAAGTCGAGCTTCACCTTGGCTGGCGTACCGATTGGATAACAGGAAAGCTGCGAATCGGGAAAGGGCAGCCCAACGACGACATCGCAAGGGTTTGCGCCTCCTGTTGTCGGATGCGTCCGACAGAGCCACCTGTGCCCTTTGGTGACAGGCTGGTCAATCTCTGCCTCTGTCATCTTAGGCATGATTTGCGACCCAGCCGATGGCGTGCTCCTTGCTTCTTGATCGTTGAACAAAAGCAAATGAGTCCGAAGGCGCAGCAGCAGCATCGAGGCGCCTCGAATTGGGGACCGATTCCATGAAGACTCCCTTAATGGCGCCTGCCCGTGTGCTCGCGGCACTGTGCCCGTTCAGCCCGATGGCGAACGAAGTTTACTCCCGGTTTCGCGAACCGCAGCAGGTTATTTGCCCCGAAGAGAATGAGTACGCGACGGTTCAGGTAGACGCTGAAATGGCCGCGGCAACTGCTGCGGTGGGGATGCCCGGGGTCCGAATCATTCGATGCACGCAGTGGCCTCGCGCTTGTGGTCGAGGCTGCCTGGAAGAGCTCAGTTAGATTGACGATCGAGAACGCTACGAGTGGCGAATTAACTTGGCAACCGGCTTGAGAGGCGAGAGGACAATGGCAGAAAAGTCTATCGCAATTGAAAAACTGAACCATCGGCTCACCGGCCAGGACGCCTCATTCATTTACGGCGAGTCGCGCAACGGGCCGCTGCATGTCGGCTCGATCTCGTTCTTCGACGACGAGATCACGTATCCGGAGCTGATGCGGCATTTCGAGAGCAGGCTGCATTTGATTCCGCGCTACCACCAGCGCCTGGTTCCGGTACCATTCAATATTGATCACGCGACGCTTGAGGATGATCCCGACTTCAAGATTGGGAATCACGTCAAGTTTCATCAACTGCCCGCGAATACTTCCGAAGCGCAGTTGATCGAGACGGCGATGGCGGTCTTCCAAAAACCGCTGGATCGCAAGCGGCCGCTGTGGGAGGTGCACCTGTTCAACGGCTTCAAGGGCAATCGCTCCGTGCTGATGTGGTCAATTCATCATTGCCTCGTTGATGGCGTGTCGGGAATGGAGTTGTTGAACGTGGTGATGGATTTCCGGCCGGACTCGCCGGCGCCGGAATCGAATGTTGAGCGATGGTCTCCGAAGCCTCTGCCTGGGTCTCTGCGACAGTTAATCGACGTCACACTCGATCGCGCGCGCGAGCAGGTTGACTCGATTCGCCGGTTGACTCGAGAGGCCCCGAACTTTCGCTCGATGGTCAAAGATCTCAGAGCGGATGCGGACACGCTCGCCAACCTGGCCGGACGGATGACGCGACCGATCGCGGCTACGCCGTGGAGCACCGGGTTTGTAAGCCAGGAGCGGACGCTGGCATGGCTGCGCACGTCGTTTGCAGATATCCGCGCGATTCGCAGCGCCTTCGGCGGCACCATCAACGATGTCGTGCTGACGATGCTCAGCGAGGGAGCCGCCCGCTACCTGCGCTATCATGGCGTGCAGCCTGGCGCTCCTTTCCGAATCGGATGCCCGGTCAGCGTGAGACATGAAGACGAAAGCGGGTCGCTGGGGAATCGGGTTTCGATGATGTTCCCTGAATTGCCCGCTGAGCCGATGGATCCGGTGGCCAGGCTTAAGCTCGTCACTGCGGAGACCCAGCGGATCAAGGACGCCGGGGAGCCGCAGGCGCTCGAAAAGTTGATGAGTGATAGCGATGGCGTCCCGCCTGCTTTTGTGGCGACGCTCGCCGGAATCGCGACCGCGGCGATGGACGCCGCAGTGTCGTTCCAGCGAATCTTCCCATCATTGACCAAGCGTGTCGCACAGCCGATGGGAATCAACTTCGTCGCGACGAATGTTCCGGGCTCGCAGGTGCCGCTCTATCTCGCGGGTCATCGAATGGTCGACTACGTCGGCCTGCTTCCGCTGGGCGCCAATATGGGATTCGGCGTGCCGATCGTCAGCTACAACCAGTCTCTCTATTTCACGATGATGGCTGAGCCCAATCTGATGCCCGATCCAGATCGCATGAAGTCGCTGGTGGAGCAGGTTTTCGAGGATCTCAAGCGAGCGGCCGTGGCACTGAGCGTGCCTGCGACAGTGCAGCCGCGGCCTGCGAAGCGACGGAAATACGTGGGCACGTCGTCCGCAAGCGTCAGCGACTCGCCACATCCGGGTCTCGCTGCATCGAGCGCCCACTGATCGGCGTCGGCGCTCGGCCGAGAGCGCTTGGCAAGGTCACCAATCGCGCCACCTATCGTCGACAAGCCATCTGCGTGTTGCTTGCGCGATGTTGCGCACTACTTTGCCATCTCCGTTCGTTCTCAGCCATGGACCAACTCCACTTTCCGAACACGCAGGAGAGTGGCGATCGGGTTTGATTGTTCCCGATTGTTTCAACAAGGATTATGAAGACAGACGATCCGATCGCGCGATTTACTCGATGGTTTCGCCAGGAAGTGGCCGCCGGCACCAACTCTCCCGAGACGATGGCGCTGGCTACTTGCGGTATCGACCGCATACCCAGTGTCCGCTACGTCCTGCTCAAGCAAGCCGATGAGCGGGGGTTTTCCTTTTATACTGATATACGCAGTCTAAAGGGCCGGCAATTAGCGCAAAATCCCCGCGCCGCGCTGGCCTTCTTTTGGCCGCGGAGGGGTCGACAGGTCAGGATCGATGGCACAGTCGAGCGGATGACTGCGGATGAAGCGGACGAGTATTGGGCTACCCGACCGATAGACAGCAGATTTTCGGCCAGCGCCTCGCACCAGAGCCACCGGCTGAAAAACCGCGAAAAGCTGGTCGCGCGCGTCGCCAGGCTCCGGCGGGAATTGAAGGGCAAAGAGCCGGTGCGGCCGATTTACTGGCTCGGGCTCCGCGTGGTGCCCAATCGGATCGAATTCTGGGTGCGAGCTCCTTTTCGCTTGCATCGGCGCGAGTTGTTCCTGCGAACCGCAAGCCAATGGCGCAAGACACTGCTCCAGCCCTGAAAACTGCTTCTAATCGAAACACCTGCATCGAAACCACCCAGTTTTTCGCTAAACCCGGGTGAGAAAAAACCAAGAAAAGGCGGTATTCCTCAAGCTTTCCAAATCGGCGATGCAAGGAACAATAATTGCTGCCGCCTGCCTGAGCCATTTCTGGCTGGGGGGAGGAATGCGGCATGGGCTATAACTTCCAGGCGCTGTACTTCGAGGCTACTCGTTTATGCAACCTGCAATGCCCTTTGTGCATGACCGGCAGCAACGACGCTCAGAAGGTTCGAGACAAACGTCGCGACGAACTCAGCTTCGATGAGATTCGCGAACTGGTATTGCTCCCAGCCAAGCGCCTCGGCGTCGTAGCTATCGGATGGAGCGGTGGCGAGTTCCTGTTGCGAGAGGATTCGATGGAGCTTCTCCGTCTGACGGTCGAGCTGGGTTATCAATGCAAGATTTGCAGCAACGGCGAGGTACTCGATCGGACCAAACTGCAGCAAATCAAGGAAGCAACCGACGGCAAGGTAACTATATCCGTGGGCCTGAACTCGATTGACGAGCGCAACGAGTGGACCCGCGACGCCAAGCCCGATCGTACTCTGGAGGTGCTCGCCCTGTGCGACGAGCTCAAGATTGACCGCCACGTCATCGTCACCATCTCCAAGGACAATACCGAGACCTTCGCCAAGACTGTCAAGTATCTGGTCGATCAGCGAATTTCATACAACCGCTCGCCCTATGTGGCGCGCGGCTCGGGTTGTGATTTGTTCAAAAAGCTCGCGTTCGATCGCAACGATCTCGAAACTCACTTCCATCCTGAGTTGCGCAGCCACGTCAATGGCTACGTGAGCTACACCCCGTTCTTCCTCTCGCCGGAGTTGCACGCCAAGGTCTCCGGCGGAGCCGCCAATGGCACCGTACCGCAGAATCCGCCGATCGGATGCTGGGTTGGGACCTGGCTGGCGCTCAACGCGGAAGGCGATGTTTCGGTCTGTCCGGTTCTGCTCGATCTGCTCAAGGCCGGCAACGTGCGCGAAAAACCGCTGGACGAGCTGGTCGCTTCCAGCAAGCTGTTCGCCGACGTGCTCGATCGCAGAAAGCTCAAAGGCAAGTGCGGCGACTGCCGGTATCAGTACACATGCGGCGGATGCCGTGCGATGGCGTACTACCACAACGGCGACTACATGGGCGAGGATCCCACCTGCTTCTTCGATCCCGAAGACCGGACCACGATTAGCCCGTACGAAGAGCAGACCAACCGCATGTTCAAGAAGTACCTGATAGTGGCGCGCTACTCCGGCTTGTTTACTCGTCCCGGGTGACTGATCGATCGGGAAATCGCACTGACCATTGGACAAGCTTGTATCGAAAGCACCCATAACTTGCGTCTTTTCGCTCCATCCAGCCGGTCCGCGCTGACTGATTACATCGCAAAATGAGGACATTTCACACGTTTGCGCAAACTCCGGTGCGCGCGGGCGTGGCACGTTCGATGCTTTGTTATCGAAGGTCAAAACACCGATTTGCTATCGATGGCGACTCTGTCGAGTCGCGGGCGAGGAGAAAACCGGCCGATGGACACTTATCGTGAACTCTGTCTGGGGGTCCCGAAAGAGTACGAGTCGCTGCGAGCGAGCGCTCATCGCTTCGCGAAAGAAGTGATGCGTCCGGCCGCGATCGAACTCGATCGCATGGCCGATCCCAAGGACGTCATCGCGCCCGGATTCCCCGCTGAGGCACGTTCTCAAGCAGGCCTACGGCCTTGGCTATCACGTTGCCGGAATCCCGGTCGCGATGGGCGGGCTGGGACTCGATCCGCTCGGCAGTCACATCCTCCACGAGGAACTGGCGTGGGGATCGGTTGACCTGTCGCTCGCTATCGGATGCGCGGGATTCCCAGCCTTGTCGCCGCCAGCAAGCGGCAATCCCGATCTGTACGAAACCTTCGTCAAGCCCTACGTCGAGGATCGCGAAGCCGCCTTCATAGGATGCTGGGCCATCACCGAGCCCAGCCACGGCTCCGATCATGTAATGGTCGGCACGCCCGAGTATCACGACCCGAAAGTGAAGGCCGAGGTGATCGCGCGCGTGGACGGCGACTCCTACGTCATCAGCGGCCAGAAATCGTCATGGGTCTCCAACGGCACGATCGCAACTCACGCCGCACTCTATCTCAGAATCGAGTCCAGCTCGGCTCTCGCCAAAGGAATGGCCGGCGGAGGCGTGGCCGTGGTTCCACTCAACCTGGCGGGAGTCTCGAAAGGTAAGCCGCTGAACAAACTCGGCCAGCGCGCACTCAACCAAGGCGAGATCTTTTTCGATAACGTGCGCATCCCGCGCCACTACATGGTTATCGGCGCCGGCGACCTACGAGCAGCAAACCACCGCGACCCTGACCGGGGCCAATGGCGGGATGTCGACCGCCTTCACTGGCCTCGCCCGCGCCGCATTCGAAGCCGCACTGGATTACTCGAAGGAAACGGTCCAGGGCGGCAAGCCAATCTGCGAGCATCAGCTTGTCCAGAAGCATCTGTTCGAAATGTTTACCAAGGTGGAGGCTTGCAGGGCGCTCTCGCGCGCGGTGACCGTTTACAACGGCACCTCGGCGACGCCGTCGCTTCAGCATGCGATCGCCGCGAAGACTTTCTGCACCCAGGCCTCATTCGAGGTTTGCCAGCGACGCGCTGCAGATCTTCGGTGGCAACGGGCTCAGCAAGGAATACCCGATTGAGAAGCTTTTCCGCGACGCGCGCGCATCGCTAATCGAGGACGGAACCAACGATGTCCTGAGCCTGGCCGGCGCGCGGCACATCCTCGCGCAGGCCGATGGCCACGCACGCGCATAGCACTACGACGGGTTTGATTGATCGCGATGGAGGTCGATCGATGGCACGTGCACAGGGAGCGATTGAGCAACTCATCAGACTGCGCGTGAAGCAGCATCCGCGCGAAACCTGGCTCAAATTCAAAGACCAGGAATTTTCGTGGGAGGAAGTGCTGAGTAACATCCTGCGCGCCGCCAACGGCTTGCTCGCTCTGGGCATAGTGCCCGGCGATCGCGTCGCGATCATGATGGGCAATCGTCCCGAGTTCCTCTGGATCCATTCGCGATCGGTTTCATCGGCGCGGTGAGCGTGCCGGTCAACACTTCGCAGCGCGGTGTGACATTGCATCACGTGCTCGCGGACTCAGACTCCGCGGCGGTGATCTTCGAAGAGCTCTGCGCGATTCGGTGATGGCGGTGAAGGATCGCTCCGAGCCTGAAAGCTACCGTGGTCGCCGACGGCAAGGAAGGCAACGGCGTCGATTCGACCCTCGATGTCCTGATGGCTCATTCCGATCGCGAACCCGAGGTCGATGTGGGCTCAAGCGCCGGCGGCGGGAACATGATGTACACCTCGGGCACCACCGGGCCTCCCAAAGGCGTCGTCGCCAGCGGCGGAGACAGCAGCTGCGCTCATCGCCGTGCTGGGCGCAATCAAGGTCAACCCGGGCGAGACGATGTACACGGCGCTGCCGCTGTTTCATGGCAATGCGCTGATGATCTCGGGATTCGGATCGATGCTGCTGGACGCGAAATTCGCGATCGCCGAGCGCTTCAGCGCGTCGCGATTCTGGGACGAATGCCGCAAGTACGACGCCGTCGAGTTCAACACCCTGGGCGGGATGATTCCGATTCTGCTCAAGCAGCCGCCGCGCAGCGACGATCGAAATCACGAAGTCAGGGTAGTTTTCTCCGCGGCGTGCCCTCCCTCGGTGTGGAAGGAATTCGAGGATCGTTTCGGTGTCAGGATCATTGAAGTCTATGGAATGGTCGATTCGCCCGGATTTCTTATGAACGACGTTGACAGGGTCGGCTCGATGGGCAAGCCGGTCGGCGAGGTCGAGTTCCGCGTCGTCGACGACAGCGACAATCCGCTCCCGGCGGGCAAAGTCGGAGAACTGGTCTTCCGTCATCCCAAGGGACAACTCAGTCACTACCACAAGCTTCCCGATGCGACTGCGGATGCATACCGCGGCGGATGGTTCCATTCGGGCGATCTCGCAAAGACCGACGAGGACGGCTTCTACTATTTCTGCGGACGCAAGAAAGCGTCGATCCGCCGACGCGGCGAGAACATCTCGGCATGGGAAATCGAGACCGTCGTCAATGAGCATCCTGCTGTGCTGGAGTCGGCCGCCTACGCGGTGCCGTCGGAACTCGGGGAGGACGAAGTCAAGATCGCGGTCGTGCTGGCGCCGGAAGCGAAACTTCGCCCCGAAGATCTCATCGAGTTCTGCCGCGACCGGATGGCCTACTACGCGGTGCCGCGCTACATCGAATTTATCGACGAGCTTCCGAAGACCGGCACCCAGCGCATCCAGTATGCGGCGCTGAAGGCGCGCGGCGTCGCGGGCGCGTGGGATCGCGAGCAGGCAGGCATCAAGGTCGAACGAGTACGCGCGTCGGCGCGAAGCGCCGCCATCGAGGCGGCGCGATGGTGGTACAATTTAGCGACCGAGGAGGGAAATGGAATTTCAGGAACTAATCGGCACGCGACGTTCGATTCGCTTCTTCGATCCCAAGCGGCCGGTCGAAATGGAGAAGATTCAGAAAATCCTCGAGGCCTGCCTGGTCGCCTCATGCGCCGTCAACGCGCATTGGCTGCGCGCCATCGTGGTCAAGCGCGACGACATGCCGAAAGCCGAACTCGAGAAGCTGAAAAATCCTGTCCAGGCCATCGTCATCGAACTCGCCCCGGTGCACATCTACTTCTATGCCGACCTTGGCGTGGTGAATCGGGTCAAGGGAGCCCGGCTCAAACAGTTGGTCGATGCCAACATCGTCGCTGCGACCCACGGCTGGAGCCGTCAAGTTCGTCGATGACTTCGTGTATCCGCAGCTCCTGAAGCCGATGACCGAATCGCCGTACTATCCCACGATGGCCGCTTTCGATTGCGGCGTCGCGGCGTGCCAGGGCCTGCTGATGGCGTTCGAACTTGGGCTTGGCGCGTGCCTGACCGCGTTCGTCGCGCCCGTCATCGGAGCGATCACCAAGCCGCCTGCGGATTGGTTCCCGCTCTACCAGCTCAACATCGGCTACTCGCTGGAGTCGCGCGAAGCGGGCGGGCAACGTCCGCGGCCTCCGTTCGAGGAACAATACTTTCTTGGCAAGTACGGAACTCCGTTCCCGCGCGATCCGAAAGTCGTCGAGGAATTGAAGCAATCCAAGGTGCTGCAAGCGCCGGCGCCGATTCCGGGCCGCAAGGAAGAACTGCGTCGCCTGGCAAGGCAATTGAATCTGCCGGAGTGATCGCTCAGGCAGCCTTCTGCAGGACGTGCACGACGCAGACCGCGCCGATTCCGACCATGTGCGCGAGTCCGATCCGCGCATTCGGCTGCTGGCGAATGCCCGCTTCTCCGCGCAACTGACGCGTGATCTCCACCACTTGGCCCGCACCTGTGGGTCCGATCGGATGGCCCATCGCGAGCAATCCTCCCGACGCGCTTATCGCGCATTTGCCGCCGATGTCGGCGTCGCCGCTCGCGATCATCCGCGCTCCCTCGCCTTCGCCGCAAAGACCCATGGCTTCAACGTAGAGCAGTTCTTCGATCGTGAACGCATCGTGCAGTTCGACTACGTCGAGGTCGTTGGGCGAGATTTGTGCCTGCTCGTACGCTTGCGCAACAGTCTCGCGAGTGAGTTCGGCATCGAAGTTCTTTTCGCCACGGTAAATCCTTTCGCTCCGAGAGACTGACGCAATTACACGCACCGCGCGGGAACGTTCGATGCGAAGTCTTTCGATCGCGTCGTCAGACGCTACGATCACTGCGGCTGCTCCTTCGCCGATAGGGCAGCATTGCAGCCGCGTCAGCGATCCGGAAATTCGCGGACCGGCGAGCACCTCTTCCAACGTGACCGCCTTCTGTCGCTGCGCATACGGGTTGTTGGCGCCGTTGCGATTATTCTTCACTGCCACTGCGGCAACTTGCTCGGCGGTCGCCGCGTAACGATTCATGTATTCGTTGGCGAGCAGCGCGAAATGTGTAAACGGAACGACGCGGCGTCCGACCAGGTCATGAATGTTGGTCTTTGCCGGAGCCATCGCCACGGGGCCCGGCTTGTCCACTCCGATCGCGATTGAGACATCGGCGATGCCGCTTGCGACATCGAGACAGGCTTGTCGAACGGCGGTCGAACCCGAAGCGGATGCGTTCTCCACCTGCGCCATCGGGATGCCGGTGGCGCCGAGATATCGCAGCATCGGGCGACTCGCCGCCATTCCGACCATCGCGGTGCCGGTGTACGCGGATTCAACCGAGCGCCATTCGATATTCGCGTCCGCAAGCGCCTCGCGCACCGCCGTCAGCCCGAGCGTGACATAGGGAGTCTCGCTCATGCGCTGATACCGATGCAGGCCGATTCCCACTATGTACACGGGACGCATCTCGCGCAGTGTCTTCTTCATCGCTGAATCTCCCGCTGCGCGAAACGGAGTTCGTTCACGGGCGCGCCGGCCTCGTTATCGACGGTGACAACAACCGCGTGCATTCGATCTCCGATCTTCAAACCCTGGTCGGTCTTGTGAGTCAGAGCCGCTCGAATCGCGGGACCGTCATCAAGAACAATCACGCCGACCGTGAATGGAGTTTCTATTGCGCGGTCCTGATGCAGATTGACTGTCGCGAAAGAACTCAGCACGCCTTCACCTTTGAGCGATTTCGGTTCGAGTTTCTCGGGCGGTGCGCCGCAAAACTCGCAACCATAGCTCTGCGGCGGAAAGAATACGTAGCCACACGCGCGGCAGTGTCCTCCGTTGAGGGTCGGCTCGGGCGAAACCGAAAAAAGAATCGATGGCGCCGTCACTTCACGCCCATCCTTAGCCGATAACTCCAGAACCACGGCACGATCGAGTCGCCGAGACGCGTGTGCGCCGTCTCGCGCAGCGCAGTGATTCCGATCTCGTCCTCGCCGATGCCGTGCTTGAGCAGCGTGGCGATCTCGCCTTGGCTGAGCGCGAGTCCCGACCAGCCGCTCTGCGCCGCCATTCTCGACGTGATGAAGCACGACCTCCTTCACGTAACGGAACCGCCCGCTCTGCCTGATCCGTTCCAGATGCCCGCCCTTGTTCCACTGATGGACCTCAGGCGCGAGGCGCCGCGAGCGTTCGAGCGCCTCCGCTTTGGCCCGGCATGCGTTGTAAGCCTGCTCGGCTTCGGCGTTGAGCGTCGGCGGCCAGTCGCAGTCGTAGGCGGCGAACACGCCGCCGTCGCGTAAAATGCGCGCAACCTCGGCGAAGGTGCCGTTCGGTTCCATCCAATGCAGCGACTGCGAGCAGGTCACGATGTCGGCGTATCGGTCGGGGAGGCTGGTTGCGGTCGAGAGCCCTTCGATAAACCTGACGGTGCCCGCACCGGAGTCGGCCGCGCGGCGCTCGGCCTGCGCGCGCATGTCGGCATTAGGCTCGACTCCGACTACCTCGGCTGCGATCGCGTCCAGAGTGAGGGTCGAAAGTCCGGTGCCGCTGCCGAGATCGACGACCACGGGCCGTTGCTTTGCGGCAATCTGCGTCAGGAGATCTACAATGACCTCGGGCGGCTTCGGCCGGTGGATCGTCGTAGAGTTCGGCGAAACCCGAGAAGCGATCCGTATTGGCGGCGACGTGGGCGCGATCGGAGCTCATGACGTGAACCCGCTCATGCGCCAAGTCTAGTTGCGCCGCGCTATCGAGGCGAGGGAGCGGCGGTGCTCTTCGCGCATCGCGGCCGCGCTCACTCCGTGAGTCGAAGCAATGATGCGGATAGCTGCACGGGTCAGGGGCACCAGGCTCGGGCGGTGAATCTTGTCGAGCGTGTCGATGGCGTCGAAGAGGTAAAACGGAGCGGTCAGGAAGTTGACCAGCGGCACGCCGGCAAGATGAAAGGGGCCGCCGTCGCTGGTCGGCATTGGGCCGAAGACATCAGGCGGAAGGATCAGCGACCGCTCGAGCTGCTCGGCGACGATCGCCTCGCGCACGATGGCCTTCAAGACGCTGCCAGCCTGCTGGTAAACCACCAGCGCGGCTCCGGATGTCCGGAGGCTACCAGGCCGCCGTCACGCTCGACGATCTCGTTCGCAGCGTGCTCGAGGTGAACTTCCAGCACCACGCGCGCCAGCTCCGCCCTGTGCCGCTCGATGAACGCATGCACACCGGCGCCGCCCGCCATGTGGCCCGCGTTGAGGAGGAAGAGCAAGCGGTGCGGGCGCTCCGCCGGCGAGATGCGCGACCAGTAGGTTGCCTGCGCCATGACCATCGCGACGCCTGACGCGTCCTCGACCGCGGACGACCACGGGCCGTCGTGATGAGAGCCAACGATGACAGTGTCGTCGTCGGCGCCAGTCAGTTCACCAACGATGTTGTAGCTGGTGACGTCGTGGCGGATCGCGCGGCTGACCATCGTGCACTGCACGCTGCCTGCGTCGCACAATCGCCGCAGCCGTGCGCCGTCACTTCCGCTAATCCAGACTCCGGGGATCGCGCGGGCCACGCCATCGTAGGGGACGTAGTAGCGGTGCGAGTTGCCCGGGTAGTTGCTCAACGCACCAACGAATCCGAGCGCACCCGCCGCGAGAGGTGCATCCATGACCGCCATCAAGTGTTGGCTGAATGGCAGTACCTGATTGGCTCCGGCAAGCGTTCCGCCCGGATCGTAGCTACGCCAGTTGCTATCGGTGTCGCCTGTCACGGCGGCGGCGAGCAGCAGCGGAAAATCCGCCGGGGTACGCATGAGCGGCACATCGACCAACGCGATCGCACCTCTGACAGGGCCCGGCGTTTCGCCACGCCACTGGACCAGCGGTGCATCGAAACCGTCGCCGTCGGTCGGCGCCGAATGCGGCAGCGAGAAGCATGGGATACGCAACTCGCGGCCATCCGCGCGTGCGATCAGTGTCGATTCAAGCGGCTCCCAGTAAGGCAGAGTGACGGGATCGAGCCGGACGTGCTCAAGCCCCAGTTGACGGAACTGCTCGAAAAAGAATTTCTCGGTCCAGCGATCGGCGGCATATCCCGGTCGTCGCACGCCGCGAGCGAAGATGGTCTCGATCCAGTCGAAGATAGTGCGTTCGTCGGGGACGAACGCGTTTTGCAGCGTGCTCATCCTGGTGACTCGCGGAGCGTGCGCAGGACGTCAGCTCGCGGCTGGTGCATCCGCCTGCAGGACAGATCCCGGCTTGCCCTTCGGCCAGGTTGTTTCGATCTCCCGCGCGTAAACGCCGTAGATCACATTCACCAATTCAGCATGCCTGATGAGGATTCTCATGTCGCCGGTAATTTTGACGCTGCCCTTCAGCCCCGCATCGATCAGATCGATCAGTCCCGCGGCGACGCCCTCGAACACCGACGCTGGTAATTCGAAAATGAAGTCGAAATCCTTGCGCGGCGGCGCGACCTCTACCTGCCGGTATTCGATGCATTTGCCGTCGGACAGCACCACCACGAAATTACGCACGTCGCCGGCCGAGAGATATGGCGAGCGCGCATCGCCGACAATCTTTGCCAGCACGTTGATAGTGCCGCGCGGCGCGTTGCGATCGACTTCGGGATTTTCGTTGAGTAGCTTCTTCAGAGCGTCGTACCACTCCGTAGTGTAAATCGCAGGCATAGTCGATCCTCCGTTAGTAGAGCCGTCCTTCCTGCTGCCAGATTTTCGGCAGACCAAGGTCGTGTGCGATCACCTTGTACGCGTTGTAACCTCCGGCCGCGCTGATGCCGCCGCCGCCCGCCGACGCGCCGCACATGTAGAGTCCCTCGATTTCGCTGCGGTAGATGTGCTCCCGCGGCAACCCGGGATTCATATGGCCGAGCCGGCCGTGCGAGAAATCGCCCTCGGGCATCGCGATCCGCCGCTCCATGTCGAGCGAAACGTATAGCTTGTCCGCGAGCACGTTCTCGCGCGTCATGTTGGGAGCGTAGGTGCGCCAGAGCTCCAGGAATTTTCCGTTGTAGTCGCGCCGGACGTTGTCCCATTCTTCCGGGCTGAGACACGATGCACGCGGGAAGAAGAACCATCCGTTCATTGAGTGCATTCCCGGCGGCGCCTGGCCTGGATCCCACAGCGAGTTGACCCAGGTGCCCGCGCCGGGACGATCCGGAATCTGCCCGCCGTAGGCCTGCAGGATATAGTCCGAGACCTGGTGAGCGTCCTCGAATCCGACGATCGTGTAAAAGCACTTGTTGATGTCGGCGTTGTGCCGCGCGGACTTGTACTCGGGCGGATTGCGCAATGCGAATGACGGCGTCCCGAGCACGTGCTCCGGACCGAAGCGCCAGCTCGCCATCCGCTCTTTGCGGAAGTCGCTCAGCTTTTCCCACCCGATCAGATCGACGAATGTGGTTTTCGGATCGGCGTTGGACGCGACGATCTTGCGCGCCTCGACAGTGCTGCCGTCCTTTAGCCGCACGCCGGTCGCACGCCCGCCTGAATTCAGAATCTCGACGACCGGGCTGTTGTAGCGGAGGTCCGCGCCTGCCGCGAGCGCCGCGCTCGCCATCGCATGCGCAAGTGTATGGGTGCCACCGATCGACAGGTAGTGATTGCCGCACAGCCAGATCACCGCCATCACGAATCCCATGCCGTCACCGGAGTGCAGGTTCGCTCCCCATTCGACGCACTGGCGATACATCGTCGCTCGCATCTCCGAGGACTCGAACACTTCGTCAATCAACACCTTTGGGCACTTGTTAAGCTCCTGCGGCTTGAAGCCGATGTCGAGCCACAACTGCATCATCCGGCCCAGGATCGTTTCGTTGCGTCCGTCAGACGGGACCTCGGTCGCCGGCGGGCTGTAGAGCATCGCCGAGATGTAATTGTTGGCGTCGAGCACTTTGCGCCTGATCGAATCGAACGCGTCGGCGTCGCGGCGCGAGTAGTGCGCGATGCTCTGGTGAGTCTTGCCCGCGAATTCGGGGCGGTAGATGATCAGCGGAGGCCGGCCATCGGCAAACGTGATCCCCACCTGCGCATCGGGCTTGATCATCCGCGCGCCGAAGCTGGGCAAGTCGAAGTCGCGATAGAAGGGCATCATCTCGATGAACTCCATGTACTGGGCATGGAGATTGTGCCAGAAGCCGGGCACGGTGGCCTCGTCGGTATGCGCGCCGCCGCCTTCGTCATGACGCCGCTCGAACATCCCGACTTTCAGGCCTGCGCGCGCGAGGTAGGCGGCGAGGCAAAGCCCGTTGTGGCCGGCCCCGATAATCACCGCGTCGTAAGATGCGTCTGCCATATAAGTCTCCTCTAGCGCGCGCCGTCGCGAGCGAGCTTCATCAGCCGATGGACCCGCATAGGAAGAAACGGGTTGCGCAGCCGCGACGTCACCTTGAGACGTCCCCGCAGATGCTCGACCAGCGGATTGCTGCGGCCCTGGAGCAACTCAGTGAGCGATCGGTACGGTCCCGCAATGCTCGCATCGAGCGGTTCCGCGCTGCCGTCGCACACCGCGATTTGACTGCCGAGAAAATCCACGGTGACCGACGCGCCATAATCAGTTGCTGTCAGTAAAAGGCGTCCGCGCAAACGCCCGGCGCGACGCCGGCGCGATGCGGAATCCGCCAGCTGCTGTTCGAGGAACTGCTGCACGATCGATGCAAGCCCGCTGGTTGATCCGTCGGCGAGCCGAACCTCGAGCTTTGCCTCAGGAGAAGTCACTTCCACCACCGCTCGAGCTTTTGGTCCTGCGCGATAATTTCCAGTGCGTTGTAAGCCGGCGCGAAGGTCACGAACCCGTGCGGATGTTGGGTGGCGCCGCACATATACAGATTCCCGATCGGTGTCCGATACTCCGAGAGAATCGGGCCGGGGCGATGGTCCAGCATGTTGCCGAGATCGATCAGCCCACCGATCCAGTCGGCCTGAACCATGTTGGGCATCCGCCGCGTGATGTCGAGCGGCGAGTAGGTCGCCCAGTCGAGAAACGTGCTGTCGTTCAGGTTGGGGGCCGCCTCTTTCCACACGTCGATGCATCGCTGGCCGTATTCGCGCGAGATCTTGTCCCACGCGGCCGGACCGCCGGCGGCGAGATTGTAGGGCGCCATCTGGCGGAGCAAGCCGGTGTAGAAGCCGTCGGGCGCGTCAGTCGGATCGTAGAGCGAATTGACCGCGGCGTTGGGCCGCGGATCCAGAAGTTTGCCGACGCGCAAATCGCGCCAATCGTCGTTGAACTGCTTCTGATTTTCGTATCCAAGGTTAACCACCCACGCGCGGTTGACGTCGGGATCGAACGCGGCCGCGCGATACTCCGGCTTCGCCGTCATCGCCAGATGGACGCTGAAGAACGTCGAATCCATGTGCGGAAAGTGCTTGACCTCGGCGGCAAGTGCAGCGGGCAGGTTCTCGGGCCCGACCATTTGCAAGAAAGTTTGCTCGAGGCTGATGGAACTTGCGACCAGGTGCCGCGCGCGCACTTCGCTGCCATCTTCGAGGCGCACGCCGACTGCTTTGCCGTTCTCGACCAGGATCTTCTCGACGCCATGATTCAGGAAAACGCGCCCGCCGGCTTGCGCGAGCGCTTCCCACAATGAATGGGCGAGCGCGTGCGAGCCGCCAATGCAGATGTGCCAGTTGTCGATCTTGCTGAGCAACAGCGGGAACGAAACCGCGAGCCCTCTGCGATCGGTCGCGTAGCCGGCGAGCGCCGCGTGGAATGACAGATGGGCCTTGACGCGATCGTTCTCGAAATGGTGGTCGAGGAATTCATTGATCGTCTGATGGCGCAGATGAACGCTCAGGTACTTGCTCTTCTCCTCGACGCCCCACGTCACCAGCGCCTTGGTGATGTCCTTGATCGAGGTCGGCGGCGAATACATCAGCGTGCGCAGGATCAGGTCGCGGTAGCCGCGCGCCTCTTCGTAAACGGCGTGGAAGGTGTCGGCGTCCTTGCGCGAAAAGCGCGCGATCGATTCGCAGGTCTTGTTCAGTTCGGTATGCACCACCAGCGCCGAGCCGTCCTTGAACACGCTCGCCATCTGGACAGGCGGCTGGACGTAGCGCAATCCGTGGCGGCTGATCAGTTCGAGGTCGTCGTAAACCGGGCAGATTCCGACCAGCGTGTGATAATTCGCGTGGACGTTGTGCAGGAAACCGGGTCGCGTCAGTTCCTCGGTGCAGAGGCCGCCGCCTTCTTCGGTGCGCTTCTCGAAGACACCGACGCTCATGCCCGCCTTGGCCAGATAGGCCGCCAGCGCCATGCCGTTGTGGCCTGCACCGATGATGATAGCGTCAAAAGTCGCATCGGGCATCGAAAGATACCTCCGGCCTTGTCCAGCGTTTCATTGCTGCCCGCAGTCTGCCCCGGCTGATTACCGACCAAACGGTTGATACGCATTTGTTGTGCCTAGCAACGGCAAAGCGCGCCGTTATGTAGTTTTCGGACGCGGTCCTGGAATTCGGTTGGCAAGTGTATCCGTTCGCGCCGTCGGCTGACGCAAACGGCGACATAGCTGAGGGTGTGGTCCAGTGCCGCGAGTCACCACTTTGCGCGAAAACCGCTGACAGCCCTCGCCGACGAGCTGTTGGCGCGCGAGTTGCTCATTCCTGAGACCTGTGAGCGCATCGTACGCGAGGTTTGCCATGAAGAGTCTGCAATCGATTCACCATTCGGACGAATCAACGTCGTCGCTGATGCCCCGGGTGTGGTTCATTGCCGTAGCATTAGTCCTCGCGTCGGCGCTTGGATTTCAGTCGAGCGTGTTTGCCGGCGACTCCGCCGGTTTCGCGGGTGTCGTCCGCGACCAGAACGGGCGACCGGTAGACGGCGCGATAGTCACGCTCACGAATCGCGAAATCAAACGCAGCACCAGCGTGTTCGCGGCGAAAGACGGCAGCTTCCGTATGCCGGCGCTGGAGCGCGGCCTTTACGATCTGCGCGTCCGAAGGGTCGGATACACGGATATGTCGAAGAACGGGATTTCTTTGCAAAGCCAGGCCGGCGACGTGAACCTCACGTTGACCACCGAAACCGATCCCAACGAGCTCGCATGGCAACTACCGGCGAACCGATGGACGCCGCTGGTTCTCGAGCGGCTCTCTAATGACACGCGGCGCGAAGAGTTCGTCCGGCAGTGCGCGTACTGCCATCAGCAGGGCAGCTGGGCCACTCGCGTGCAGAGAAGCGACGAGGACTGGCATGCGATCTTCATCAAGATGGGACGGATGGGCGGCACCATCTCGCCGGAGCTGCAAAAGGAACTTCCTGCCGCGCTGAATGCCGCCTATGACGACAAGAATTATCTCAACAAGCTGACCGAGCCGGAGTTCGTCGCGCCGTCGGCGCCCGAGGGCCGCGCCGCGACCGCCGTCGTCACCGAATGGCAGGTCGGCACTCCGGCCTCGATGCTGCACGACATCGCAGTTCATCCAGACGGCGCAATCTGGGCGGTTGATACGGGAGGAGACCGGCTTTACCGGCTTGATCCACGCACCAACCAACGCGAGGAGTTTCCGATTCCGACCGGCGACTCGCCGATCGGCGGAGTGTTCCACGGATCGGGACTTCTGGAATCGCAGGGTGCGACCGCACGTGTCGCGCCGCACAGCCTGCAAGTCGCCGACGACGGTACGATCTGGGTCACGCTATGCCTCGGCAACAAGGTGGCGCATCTCAATCCGCGCACGAAGGGCTGGACGATATACGATCAGAAGGAAGGGCTGTATCCGCACACGATGCGAATCGATCGCAAGGGCAGGGTTTGGTACACGCTGGCGGTCAGCAACGGCGTCGGGATGATCGATCCGTCGACCGGAGAGCAGCGCGTCTACCAGTTACCGGCGCCGAGCTTTGCGCAGGCGTTGGCGCTTCGCGCGATGCCGCTCATAATGTGGGCGTCTGAGCATTTTGGTTTTTCGCCGCCCTCGACCGGCGAAGGCGCGACGCTACCGGTGCCGTACGGAATCGATATCGCGCCCGACGGTGGCGTATGGTTCAGCCAGCTTAACGCTCGCCGAATCGGCAGGATCGATCCCGAGACCCGCGAAAGCGAAATCCGCATGGTCGAGACTCCATTCAGCGGCCCGCGTCGCATGCGTTTCGACTCGAAGGGCAATCTCTGGATTCCAGGATTCAGCTCCGGTCTGATCGCGCGTTACAAGCCGGATACGGGGCAGTTCAAGACCTGGAAGTTGCCTACGGGCGGTGTGGAAACTCCGTACGCGCTCAACGTAGACCGGCGCACCGATACGGTTTGGATATGCGGAACCGCCTCGGACACGCTGATGAGCTTCGATCCAGCGACAGAGCGTTTCACCGTGTATCCGCTCCCCACGCGTGTCACGTTCACGCGCGAAATCGATTTCGACAAGAGCGGCGCAATCTGGACCTCGAACTCAAGTTTCCCGGCCTGGCACATCGAGGCGCCGGCGCCGTCGATAATCCGGATTCAGCCCGGCCCTGCTTCATGAGCCACAATGGGTAGAGCAAGATCCAAAGTATCGACCGCGAGATCCGCGACCACGAGAACAAGATCGGACGCGATGCAGCGACGCCGTCCCCTTTCGAGGACGGCGTCGTCGCCTACTTGTCGCGATTCTGTCCGGCTTACGGCAGCACCGCCGACGCCGGGGCGTTGGTCGGAGTGAAGCCGCTGGCGAAGGTCGGTCCGACCACCCAGGCCTTGCTGCCCTGGCTGTAGATCTCCGAGTAATCGTTCTGTGCATTCGGGCTGCCGCACGTGGTCGCAGCCTGCGAGGTGCCGATCGTCACCGACTGCAGGCTCGGCGACGCAGTCGTGCAGGCCCCGCCGACGACCAGCAGCTCGGTCACGTCGCTGCCCGCTCCGATTTCGCCCTCGCCCTGACCCTCACGCGCCTGGTTGAGCGAGCCGGTCGCGGTGAAGGTGCCGCCTACCCCCGCAGTCGGGTCGTAGAGGTCGGTCTCGGCGGTCGCCCCCTGTTTGATTCCGGTCACGCCGGAGCAGGTCGATGGGAACGTACCCGCCTCGACGTCAACGCCGCCGGGCAGGATAGTTTCGCCCGCCAGACTGCCGCTCTCGAACAGTGTCGCCAGTCCCGCGCGCTTGACGCCCATCGTATTGGCCGCAGCGCTCCAGGTTTGCGTGCCGGGTTGAAGACCTCGGCGCTGTTAAGCGTCGTTGCCACGACCGGGGAACTGCTGACGGTGCATACGTTCGAATTTGCGTCGATGCCGCCGAACGCCACTACTTTGCCCGACAGCGCGCCCGTGACCACCGCCGGATCCATCGCAATCAGCGGGAACAATTCGCGCTGCGTAGCCAGCGACCCGGTGGTCCGCGAGAAGGTCTGCGTAGACGGATCGAAGATGAACGACAGGTTCGACGCCTGACCCAGGAACGCAACCAGGTCGCCGCCGGCCAGCAGCACCTTGCCGCCGTCGTTCGGAATCAACGCCGCGCCCTGATCCACCATCCCGCACTCTGAAGTGTCCGCCGCGGCCGTGCCTCCTGACCCGGCCGTCAATCCGGTGGCAGCCGTGTATTGGAAGGTGGTGCCCGTAGGAATCGCGGTGACGGTGAAGTTTCCGTTGTAACCCGCAACGCTGACGTTGGCGACGGTAACTTTGTCACCAACGATCAGGTTGGTCGGATTCGCCGTGCTCATCGTGATGGTTACGGTCGTTCCGCTTTCAGACGCCGACGAAATCGTACTCGCAGGCCCGGCGCAAATCGCGGGAAGTCCTGTCGCGCATGAGGTTCCGGTCGGGCATCCCGGAATCGTCCCGACCGCAGTGAAGGTGTCGGTGGCGGGGTTGTACAGCTCCGCCGAAAACAGCGCCGTCTGATTGGTGGCGGCACGCCCGGACCCGGCGTAGGCGCTGTGATGCTGAGGAACGAGCTGCCGGTGGAGCCGCCGACGATCAGCACCTGGCCGTCCAACGCAGTGCCGCTGCCCTGTATCAGTGTTGCGCTGGGTCCGCTGCGCGCGATGGTCATTAGGCCACCGCTGCCGCTGCCCGCAATCGTGAACGCCTTGGTGCTCTCGTTGTAGAGTTCCGAGGTTTGCAGCGCGTCGCACTGGAACCCGTTCTGCCCGCCAACGGTCTTGGCCGCACAAGTCTGACCGCCGACGATCAGGGTCAACCCGTTGGGCAGCGGAACCGCTGTTGTCGACTCGCGCGCGCTATTGAGGCTGCCCACCAGCGCGAAGGTGTTGCTGGCGGTGTCGAAGATCTGCGCGCTCTTGCTCGAGTTGGTGTCGGTTGCCAGGTTGATGATCCCGCCCAGCTTGCCGCCGCAGTCTCCGCCGGCGACCAGTATGCTACCTGCCTCAGGCCCAGGCGTGGCGGTCGCAGTCGGAGTTGCTCCCGCCGTCCCGGTCGACGTCGCCGTGGCAGTCGAAGTTGCGGTCGCGGTAGCAGTCGTAGTCGCAGTTGCACTGGCTGTCGTGGTCGCGGTTGCTGTCGGTGTCGAGGAAGTTGTTGATGTCGCCGTAGGCGTCCCCGTCACCGTCGAGGTTGCCGTGGCCGTCGCTGTTGCCGTCGCAGTGGACGTCGATGTAGCCGTCGCGGTTGCAGTCGCGGTCTTGGTCGCCGTTTTTGTGGCCGTTGCGGTCGAAGTAGATGTCGCGCTCGTAGTCGCCGTCGCGGTTGCTGTCGCTGTCGGCGTACCGCCGGTCGCGGTCGCAGTCGGGGTCGGCGTTGCGCCCGTTGCCGTCGCCGTCGGGGTCGGCGTACCCACCGTACCAAATGCGATTCCGGTGAGCGTCACGTTTTGGGTAGGAACCTGCCCATTGTCGGTAAAGGTCAGCTTCCCGGTCTCGGTCGTGCCGCTCGGACTGCTGTCAGTGGTCGGATTGAATGTCACCGAGACCTGGCAGCTCGAATTCGCCGGCACCGACGTGCCGCAGCTGTTCGCGGTGATTGCATAGGGGCCGCTGGTCGCGATCGACGTGAAGGTTACAGCCACCTTGTTGGAGTTGGAGAGCGTAACCGTCTGAGGCGCCGAAACGGTATTGACCTGAACCCTGCCGTACGACAGCGACTTGGGGGACACGGTGGGAGTCGCGAGGTAGCCCACTCCCGACGCCGTGACGGACTGCGTGGTTATGTACGCATTGTCGGTGACTATGATTTTTCCGACTATAGTCCCGGTTTGCGAAGGAGTGAAAATCACCTGGAAGGTGCAGGTGCCGTTCGCCGCGACCTGTGTTCCGCTGCAAGTGTCATTGGTCACGGTATAGTCGCCGGCGTTAGACACGACGCTGCTTACCGTGAGTGGAACTGTGTTGGGATTGGTCAAGGTCTCCGTCTTTGCGGCGCTGGGAACCTCGACCTGCTGGGTGCCAAAGGCCAGAGAAGCAGGCGAGAACGTCGGCTTCACCAGGATGCCCTTGCCCGAAAGACTTACCGTCTGCGGGCTGTTGGCGGCCGCGTCGGAGATTGTCAGGTTTCCCGTGCGAGTCCCGGTCTGGCTCGGAGTGAACACCACGCTCACTACGCAGTTGGCACTAGGCGCGAGGTTGGTGCCGCTGCATCCGTCGGCTGAGAGGCTGAAATCTCCGGACGGTGTGACGGAGTTGATCTGCAGCGAAAAGCTGTTCGGGTTGGTGAGGGTTACATTTTTGGCGGCCGACGTCGTACCCACTGCTTGCTGCGGGAACACGAGCGCCGTCGGCGAAATGGTCAGCTTTCCCGCCCCTGGCGACGCAGTTGCCGTCGGTGTCGCAGTCGCAGTCGAGGTCGCGGTTGATGTCGCAGTATTAGTGGCCGTCGCTGTAGCGGTCGGCGTCGCGGTTGAGGTTGCCGTGGCCGTCGCGGTCGGAGTCGCTGTGGCGGTCGCCGTATCAGTGGCGCTCGGCGTCGATGTCGGGTTGAAAGTTACAGTCGGCGTCGCCGTGGCGGTATCTGTTGCAGTCGCTGTCGGGGTTGGCGGCAGGAGGAACTGGGCAGCGATGATCTCGCCGTTCTGCTCGATAAGCGCCGAGTTCTTGCCTGACGGCGACGGTAGTCCCTGCTTCAAGTCGATGGCGGTGTCGATGTTGACCAACCCAAGAAGTCCGCAGCCGTTAGCTCCCGGGACGGCGAAGGTGTTATCTGCCACCTCGATGCCGGTGTTGATGAGCGCATTTCCCCCCGGGCCGCCGGTGGTGGTTACCGGCGTGTTGGTCGGAGTTTCCGCCAGGTTCAGGACAATCGGGTTGGCGTCTGATCCGATGTAGCAATTCTGGCCGAGCACCGCGTCGTTGTGAAGATGGACCTTGATCGGCACCCTGACGACGCTGTACGGACTCGGTCCGTCATCGCAGGAGCCGAGAGCACCGCCACCGCAGAAGAACGCCGTGGTGGCGGTCGGGTCGACAACCGTTGCCGGCGTAGTCGGACCGGCCAGCTCGATCGAGGCCGAGACTTCGTTGATCGGGTCGAGCGGCTGGGAAAGCGGAGCCAATAGGCCTGAGAGTCCGAGCAAACCGCCCGGCACGACCTGGGCTGGACCGCCGAAGACCTGGCCGTTGGTGGGAGTAACTATCACTTCGACGCCGAACAGTCCCAGACCGGAATTGCTGTAGGCGCCTAAGTCCACGGTATCGGGGTTGTTGGAGATCGGCACGGTCGAGTTGCCGATAGTGAGCTGGCCGCCAGTCGTCTCGCTGTGCGAACACAGTAAAGACGCTCCGCCCGGCGGGGTGAAGTTGATTGGGCAAAGGCTGAACTCGGAAGGGTCGCCGGTGACCGCAGCGCGCGCGGTCGCGGGCAAAGCGAACGACACCAACATCGCCAGCACTGATGCAAGCGCGATGTTCGCAAACGTTGAAAGCCAGGTACAGAAATCCTGCGAGGCTCGGTTAGAGCGAGTCAGCCATCGAGTCATGGCGCATTCCCCTCCGGATGCGTAATTCAGGCTTCGGCTAAACTTCGCTGCCGATCTGATTTTTGTTCATTGAGTCCGTCCCCTGCCAGAAGCAATTTCGAGGCCTCCACGCATACCGCCGCTGTCAGCAAATTAGGTTGGAATTTCCAACGCTTTTGGAGGGCTGAAGAACCATCCGAGTGTGAATCTCGGAAGTTCTTACATAGCGGGCAGGCGCGTTTAGGCGAGGAACAGTCTGGGGAAAAGAAGTTCTGCGCCGGCCAAGCCGATATGATGTGATCGGCTTAGCCGCCCGCTAAAGCATCGGCTCCAGAGTCCTGGCGAATGCTTCATCGATCCGTTCGAAGATCGAGCGTGATTTCCATTGCTCGCTATCGATCGGCACGGAATCGTTCAGATCGCTGTCGTACATCAAGTCCATTTCGCGGCCGAATCGAACGCTCAAAATCGTCGCAGCGATTTCGTCGTTGCGAGCGATACTCCACCAGTCCAGATTCGACGAGCCGACCATTGACCACACGTGGTCGATTGTCGCCGTCTTCGCGTGCAGCATCTTTCCGCGCCATTCGTAGATTTTGACGCCTGAGTCGAGCAGGGCGGAATAGTGCGAGCGCGCCGCGGGCACTATCAAGGGTTCGTCAGCCTTTCCGGGAACCAGCAACCGCACGTCAACTCCGCGCCGCGCCGCCGCTTCCATCTCATCCAACATCTGCGAGTCGGGCGCAAAGTAGGCGTCGGTGATATACACGTTCGATTCCGAATTGTGTATTGCGGAAATCAGAGTCACGTAAACAAGGCTGGACTCCTGCGGAACACTGCCGATCACGCGGACAATCTCGTGCCCGCTCGGCTGTGGCGGCGGAAAATAATTTCGCAGGCTGAGCGGCCGCCCTCCCTGCCGTTGCCAGGTGCCAAGGAAAAGTTTCTGACATTCGGCCACCGCCGGCCCTTCAATCTCAACATCAGTATCGCGCCACTCCTGCGAATCGCCATCACGCATTTTTCTGCCGCTGCCGGAACCGCTTGAATAAACGTCGCTGATGTTCACGCCGCCGACGAAAGCAATCTTCCCGTCGATAATCATGAGCTTGCGATGGTCTCGATGGTTCGTGGAAAAGAGATGAAACCTTCTTTTCATGGGGTTGAGCGGATTGAATCTGAGCGCGCGGATTCCACTCTCGCGAAGTCGCTCAAAAAAGACGTCTGAAGTGTCGATCGATCCAAAATCGTCGAAGATGATGTTCACCTGTACGCCTGCACGTTGCTTCGCGATCAGCGCGTCGGCAAATTTCTCTCCGATTGAGTCGTCTTCGAAGGTGAAGGTTTCGAGATTGATGTTGTCGGTCGCGCCCTCGATTGCAGCGAACATCGCGCGGTAGGTATCCGGTCCGTTCTTGAGCAGCGTGACCTTGTTTCCAACTGTCAGCGGACTGCCGGTGATCGCCTGTTCGAAGGCGAGATGACGGCCCAGGATGTCGGTGTCGCCCGTTCTCTGCTCGAGTCTGGCGACGATATGCCGTTCCCGATCCGCCGGCAGAGGACCATCAGCTCCCGCGAATTTTGGCGATTCACGATAAAGATGCGGCGAATGGATGGCCTCGTCGGCGTCGGGGATTGTGCCGCACCCAGCCAGACCAAGGAGAGCAACAATCGCGACTATGGCGACTATCCGGATTCGCTGCAGTCGCGCCCGGCATCGCGCCCGAAATTCGTCTTCAGCATGAGGCATCACGCTGCCTGCTCTTCCCGCTTCTTTCTCTGTTCGATGGCGCGATAGCTCATTGATGGAGTGACGAACGCGCCGTATTCCGACTAAAAGGCAAGCTTTACGCCAGCCGCGGATGGCGGTGCCTTCTGGATCTTTCAGCCTCGCCGCCGCTGATCGTGAAAAATTTGCCGGGTTTCCTGGAGACCTCGAAAATTTTCCCGAAATGCGGCCTTCTTGCAGCAAATTCCAGTTGGCAAAAGTTTTGCTCCGCTGAGGGAGAAGCTCGGATGGAGAACTCAAAAGCGGAGGCGGAATCATGGACTTGAACATTCATGCGACGGCGGATGACCTGCCAAGTTTCTTCCAGGGAATCGGCATCCTGCCGGCGCAGTACGGCACCATGTGCCGGAAGAAGCTACCCGCTGAAGGCGAGCGCAAACTACTCTTCGCAGTGCTCGAGGACGCGATCCGATGCTACCTGAAGAATCGCGATCGTGATCAAAGCAATCCCGAGTTTCTCGAAGCGGCCGAATGGCTCCGCTCCGACGAAGAATCAGGCCCGTTCTCATTCGTCAGGGTTTGCCAGGCGTTGGGCATCAATGCGGAGCGCCTGAGGATCGGCCTCGACAGCCACACCGGCCGGTTTGAAGAAATCCGCACCTGAGCAAACTGAGATCCTGAGCGAACTGAAATCAACGCCGATTTCCGGTGTCCGCACGGTGTGCCCTCCGCTATAGTCTGAAACATGCAGGGCGGCAGAAAAAAGGAAGACCCTCGCATCCTGGTCGTCGAGGATGACGACGACGCGCGCGAAGCGATGGTCGCGCTGCTGCAGATGAAGGGCTATCGCGCGGTGCCGGCGGGCAATGGCAAAGAGGCGCTGGATTACCTGCATCGGGCGCCCGTTCCCGATTTGATTATTCTCGATTTGTGGATGCCGGTGATGGACGGCTGGCAATTCCGCGCCGAGCAGATCAAGGATCCACGGCTGAAGGCGGTACCGGTGATCGTCGTCACGGCGTTGAGCGATCGAGATGACGTCGACGCTAACGAAGTCATCATAAAGCCTGTCGATGTGGATCGCCTGCTGACAACTGTAAGTCAATACTGCAGGCGGGAGCCGAGGGTATGAAACCGACTGAGGACCGCGACGCTTTCGAACAAAAGGAAATCGAAGCGCTCGAAGAGCGGGAAGCGCAAGCGGTGCGCGGCGGCGACCTTCCTACACTGCAGACGCTGTGGGCCGACGATCTGATCGTCAACAGCACCTCGAATCTGATCGCGGGGAAACAAATCCTGCTTGAAATGATCAAAAACGGACTGCTCAGACTGCGTACTTATGAGCGTCGCCCGGTGCGCATCGTTCCATTCGGCGATCTCGTCATCACCACCGGCAGCGAAGTTTCCCAGCTGGTGGGCGGCAACGTCATGTACAAGATGTTCGTCAGCTACATGAATGTATGGGCGAAGCGCGACGGCAACTGGCAGCTGGTCGCACGCCACGTCGGACTAATCCAGAGAGAGAAGCCCGAACCCCTGCAATAGGCGGCTACGAAACTCCTGCGTCGACGCTTGTCACTCGACGGAGATCCGCCATGGGACTTCGTTGTTGACGACTTGCACGTCGGCGATGCTGTCGGCGACGAATACCGCGTTCTCTGCGGCGTCCCACGAATCTGCGGAACCAGGCAGAGTGATCACGCCGTGGTCGGTGTGGACCTTGATGACACTTCGCCTTATCACGTGCGCATCCGGCGATCGCATTACCGTGTACTGAGGCAGGCAAAAGCCAGGGCCAACAATTGCGATCCCGCCGAGAAGTGAAGTCAATAGAGCCAGCTGTAATCCGAGTTTCATTTGGTCACCTCCCTCAGCAAACTTCCGAGAGGTTTGCTTGGATAATTAATGGAGCAATCGGCATACCACGTAAGGCGACACAGCATTTTCAGATGATTCCCGTCCGCAATGTGTGAAGTATTTTCTGATTGCCGAGGTATCAAGTCGGCGATCCGAAACGTTGGAAGCTTGAAGATAAGATACCGGCAGGACCAGAGCCGCAAAACGGGGGAGGGCGTTGCGGCTTCCGCCCCTGCCGGTGGGGGAAGGTCTATTTCTCGCGCTTACCGCAGCAATCCCGGTAAGGCTTGCCGGAACCGCATGGGCAGGGAGAACTCGGGTCAGGTTTGTTCGCCATGGCGATCACCTCCAAGGCGTACTAGCGATGCCTTACTAGAACAAGCAATCCGCATACCATCGAATGCAGCTCGAATTGCTACCAATGCTAGAGGCTTATGGTGCTCACTACCTTCGCGAAAGTGGGAAGCGTGTAAAATGTATCCGGAATTTATCTGACGGGATTGGAAACGGGCGGGCAGGGCCGGTGCAATACATATACTCGAGAAGCGGGCGCGGCGCGCGACAACTCAGCCGTGAATTTCCACCCGGTCTCGGTGAGAAACGCGGAGTCACACACGATGTGATCGAAGAGCTCATTGGACTGAAGCAACTTCAACCCATCCGCTGAGGATTCCGCCACGACCACGGTGCAGCCGCTTCGCTCGAGGCACTCCTTGATAGCGCGGTCATCGATCGAAGGGTCGGTAATCAGAAGTGCGGTCTCCGGTTTTTCGTCAGAGAGCAACGCGGAGCTACCAGCGCCCGAAGTCTCAGGCTTCTTCCTGGCGCGGCCCGGCCTCATCGACGCGACCAGCTCCTCCGCGCGCGTATATTCCTCTAAACGCCGAACGCGCTGAGATGCTTTGTCGATCAGCCCGGCCAGGCGAGCGATTTCGGCCTCGGACGCGGATGCCTCAAGCTGATGCCGCAAGAGTGAGAGGCGCAAACCGATTGCATTCAGAAGGTCGTTTAGCTCGCCGGCGGTATTTTCAACTACCTGAACGATTGGATGCGGTCTCCGTGATTTCCTCATGTCGGAACTCCTTACCCGCACTGCCGAACCATCGAGCAACATAGCGTTCAAACCGCATCCATCAATGAGCAACGCGTGTGAAAGAGGAGCCGCCTCCCGCTCGCGGCCGTCCGCCCGAGCCGGAGACTACCGTCATGCTCAGCTAGTCGATACGCGCGGAGCTGATCACCATGAGCTGGTTGTTCACGCTCTTGACGCCGTTGGTTTGTTCCGCCAGCTGCGCGGCATGACCCGCCAACTCGGGCGAGGGCACGCTACCCTTCAGCGTAACGACGCCGGCAACGGTATCGACGTGTATTTCGGAGGAACGCACGCTCTTGTCACTCGCCAACGCAGTCTTGACCTCGGCGGTAATCGCCGTGTCCTCGGCCGCACGAGCGGTCCCGTGGTATGCGTCCTTCGCAGCCGCCGCCGTGTACGAACCGGCCTGTTTCATTTCCTGGCCGGCCTGATTCATGTCCTGGCTGGCCGACTGTTGAGCGAACGAAGGAACCGCCAAGGCCATGCCCAACAGAACTGACGGCACTATTAGTTTGAATCCGTATCTGGTTTTCATAAATCACCTGCGGTTGCTTTTCTGCCTAACAATCAGCAAGTACAGGGCCACGCGCTTGAACCCACAGTCTGCAAGGTTTTTTTCAACTCGCGAGAGGCAAATTCTTCACGATTCAGGAAGAAACGCTTCGCGCCGGGGACACTAAGGTGCGGAGGGAATATCCGAATCCGCAAGCTTCGGGAGTGGCTCCAGCAACGTTGACGCCTTGGTCGCAAGGCTTATCGCGGCGACGCTGTCGTGCTCGGCAAAGGCCTTCCTGGCCTCCTGCATCAATTTCTGCGCGAGGATGTCGCGCTGCGAATCGTCCGAGCTCAAGTTCTTGCGGTCGACCCTTTTTTCGATTTTGTCGATGTCCTCAATCAGTTTCGCTGCTCTCTCCGGATTTCCTTCGGCCGCCGACCTCGACGATTCGAGAGTCGACGCGCCCAGAGTCGGGGTTGATAGCGTGGCGGATGCGACGCTTGCGCGGTATGCCGCCGCTGAGGGAGCCGAGGATGGCGTCTCGCGCCCGCCCACCGAAGATCCTGAAGCATCAACCGCCACCCCTCCCGGATTGCTCTCAAGGCTTACGACGGCCTTCGTCCGGTGCGGTTCTGCGATCTGATTGGCGACACTCGCTGCCGGCGGCTTCGACGCCGTTGGCGCCTGCCTGGCAGTTTTCCTGGGCGGATGTCCGGTCGATTCGGAGGCTGCCGGAGGGGGGATGAAAGCGGCTGTCGCAGCCGAAGCTGGGTTGAGTGCCGGAGTTGGCGTTGCTGAGGCCTCGCCAAAAAGATTCGCAACTCGCGGGAAGCTCGGCATTCCGCCGGAGCATCCCGCGAGAAAAATTATTGATAACGAGAGCGGGCAGTAAACCCGCCAGACTCCTGGCCGATTGACTCGCTTACGCAGCGCTCGAAACCGCTGATTTGGCAGGCGCATTTGCTGCAATCGGAATCGTAACCTTGCACACCGTACCTTGGCCGAGTTCGGAGTCGATTGCTATCTTTCCGCCGTTGAGTTCGATCGCCCGCATCGCAAAGGGCAGACCCAATCCACTCCCGCCGGCTTTGGTTGTGTAATACAAGTCGAAGATCCGATCCAGTTGCTCCTTGCTGATTCCAGGACCGCGATCGGCGATCGTAATCTCGACTGCGGATCCTTGCAGCCTGCTTGCGAGCTTCAACTCTCCGCCCTCGGTCATCGCCTGTTCGGCGTTGGTTATCAAGTT
Source organism: uncultured delta proteobacterium (assembly GCA_963805315.1). GTDB lineage: Bacteria > Desulfobacterota > Binatia > Binatales > Binataceae > Binatus. Next base: position 577,044 of record CAWDTQ010000007.1, on the reverse strand, counting down.
GGTCAGCGCTTCGTAAATCAATCCGCGGTCGGCCTGAACCGGAGACAACGCGGAATCGAGCTGGTATTCGACCTTGATCTTCTCGCCGGCGACGCGCGCGCCGAGCTCTTTGAGCAGCGCGTTCACGTCGAACTGGCTCAGCTTCAATTGTTCGGGCCGCATGAACCTGAGCAGCGCCTCGACTGCTTCGTCGAGCCGGGTGACCTCGCGGCGCAATTTATCTATGTGCTTTGCGCCGGCTTCCCCCGCTTCGTGGCGCAGAAGTTCGAGGCGCATGTTCATCCCGTTCAGCGGGCTGCGCAGTTGATGGGCCAGGCCGGAGATCAGCGTGCCGAGGCGGGCGAGCCGATTCGACGAATCGAGCGCGGTCTCAAGTTCGATGACCGGCTTAAGATCGCGGAGTACGATCAGCAGGCCAGCTGGAACCCGCTCGCGACCAAGGCGAAAAAATGAAACCAGGTAAGTCCCGCCCGCCGGTAACGTCAGCGGAACATCGTGCGCTTCGGTGCCGGCCACGGTCGACTGCACCAACGCCAGCAGAGGATGCTCGGGATCGAGCGCCGCGGCGAGCGATGCGCCCTCTAGCGTCCCGTTCTTCGGCGCCAGCCGCTCCTGCGCTTCCTTGTTCGCGAACAACACGACACCGTTTGCGTCGAGCAGCACCACCGCGTCCTGGATCGAGCGGACGACGTCGAACAGGTGAGACTGGTCGCTGTCCAGTCGCGATCGATCCGCCCGCACTTGCCGCGAAAGCTCGTTGAACTTCTCGGCCAGCGTGCTCAACTCGCCGGTCCCCGAAATAGGCACCTCCGAAGGACTCTTGCCGGCGGCGAGCTGTTCGAAGCCGCGGGTGAGGACGGCCAGTCGTTCGAGCATCCGGTTGGCGATTAGCAGCACCGCGAGCATCGCGGCCGCGATCACCAGCGCCGCGGTGGCCACGATCACCAGGAGCAGATGGCGGACCTGGTCCGCGATCAGCGCCGTCGTCACACCGACGGAAATTGTGGCAGCCGGTTTGCCGTTGATGTCTATCCTGCGCCGGGCTTCGTAAACCTTGGCCGTCAGCAGGCTCGGAATCGATCTGAACAACAGCCATTGCGAAGCCTGATCGTCCAGTTCCCTGACCGACGGCAGATTGAGCTCAGGCTTTCCTTCGCCGTCGCTATTGGCCGCGACGATCACGGTGCCGTCGTCCGCGACGATCTGCGCCGATACCACCGCCGGACCGAAGGCGACCGTTGAATCGAGCAGCTTGCGCAACGGTTCGCTGCCGCGCAGCGCGCCGGGGACGTCGAGGTTACCTTGGGAGAGAGCAAGGCGCACTTGTTCGAATATCTGCGCGATCATGAAATCGGTCGATCGCGACATGCCGTCAATCATCGTGCCGATTCGGGAGTCCAGCGAGATGACGCTCAGCGCGATGGTGGGAACGAGCATCAGCAGCAGGGCGATCAGCGCCAGTCTTGCTCGCAGTTGCATAGTTTGCCCGCGCCGTCAGTCGGTCGGCTCGCTCCTACCCAGCCGCTTTGCGCGGTCGGCTACGAACGGTCATTGGCGAAGCGTTCGAGCTTGTTGTACAGAGTTTTGGCGCTGACTCCAAGGATTTCAGCGGCGCGGGTCTTGTTGCCCGCGGTGAACTCGATGGTGCGCGTGATCATTTCCTTCTCGACGTTCTCGAGCGAGCTGCCCAGTGGAATCTTGATGAAACTGCCGTCGGCGCTTCCTGCCGCGCGGAAGTCGTCGGGCAGGTCGGACTTGCGAATTGTGCGGCCCTCGCACACTATCAGCGCGCGCTCGATAACGTTGCGCAGTTGGCGGACGTTGCCGGGCCACGGATGCGATGCCAGCGCCTGCATGCATTCCTCATCAACCCCGGTGACGTCCTTCTTGTTCTGCGCTGCGTAATGGCTGATGAACATCTGCACCAGTTGCGGCAGATCGTCGATACGCTCGCGCAGCGGCGGCAGCGCAATCGTGAACACGTTGAGCCGGTAGTACAGGTCCGAGCGCAGCTTGCCGTCGCGCACCGCCTGATCGATGTCGCGATTCGACGACGCCAGCACTCGCACGTCCAGCGGTATCTCGGCGGTGCCGCCCACCCGGCGCAGCCGCTGTTCCTCGATCACGCGCAGCAGCTTGGGCTGCAGCTCGGCCTTCATCTCGGTCAACTCGTCGAGCAGCAGAGTGCCGCCATTGGCCACCTCGAAGCAGCCGTCCTTGCGACGGTCGGCGCCGGTGAACGATCCGCGCTCGTGCCCGAACAGCTCGCTCTCCATCAGGGTTTCGGGGATCGCCGCGCAATTGACCGGCACGTATGCGGCGTCGCGGCGTGGCGACAACTCGTGAATCGTGCGCGCGACCAGTTCCTTGCCCGTTCCGCTCTCGCCGGTTATCACCACCGACGCTGACGACTGCGCCAGCCGCTCGATAGCGGTGATGACTTTGCGCATCGGCATCGAACGCCCGAACAGCGGCCCGAGCTCGCCGACCTCGGCCAGGCGTCGGCGCAGCGCGGAGTTTTCTTCGCGCATGTTGATGTTGTCGGCGATATTTTTAAGGAGCCGCTGCAGATGGCCGGGGTCGACCGGCTTGCGCAGGTAGTCGAGCGCGCCTTGCTTGAGCGCCTCGACCGCGTCGGGTATTTCGCCCTGTCCGGAAATCATGATGGTTGGGAGGTTGATCCCGAGCTCGCGGATGTCGCGCAACAGCTCGAGTCCGCCCTTGCGCGGCATCTTGAGATCGGACAGCAGGATATGAGGGTTGAAGCTCGAGATGAGCTCGAGCGCACGCACCCCGTCCTCCGCAATCTCGCTGCGAAACCCCCATGCCGCCATCGACTCCCGCCAGTCATCGTGGGTGTTCACGTCATCTTCGGCGATCAGTACGCGCAATTCGTTAGTCATAAAGACTCCACCAAAGACTTCCTGGAATGTGAGAGCTGTTGATGCCCGGGGTGCAACAACCATGCACAACTCGGCAACCGGCCTAAAACCCCTTGATTTGTCTGGACTTCGCGTTTGAAAAAACTCGGACCGCATTCGCACTCTGTCTGTAATTTTTACCGATATCCGAGCCGTTCCTGCAAGCTTTCAATGGACATAGATTTTGTCTGAATCGGGAGGCTCAGGCGAAATCGCTAAAAGACGGTGCGCAAATCGACGTCACGGTATGTTTAAGACCGGTCTCTTAACTTTCACCAAAATTTGGGAAAATATTACACAGTACGTCGCACGCTGATGTTGCTCTATCTGCTGCGCAAAGACGGCGTGGTTGCGACCTTTGTCGGCGAAGTAGATCGTGGGATGAGATCTGCGATCTGGTCAAAGCGGTTTAGCCCGGACTTCGTCTTCATCTCATGCATGACCGGCGAATGTCTGCCCGCCACGCTGAAACTGGTGCCGCTACTCCGTAAATTTTCCATCCGTACAGACTGCGATAATGCGGTTGGGGCGGCCTTTTGCCAACTCAGTTCCGGATTTTTTCTGACGATTCGCGCAAGTTCCGCGTTCCGATCGGACGGAGACGACCATTGGCATAGGGGTTGCTGACATACGCGTGATGCGACATTGGTAGCCGTCGAATCAGGCAATAGCAGAACCAACTACGTAGCGTGTAGCGAGTGAGTCAGTTTCATGGAGACCGAAAGCAATATTGTGTTGGCCGAATTGATCGAGGATCCAGAGATAATTGCCGATTGCTTTTCCAAGATTCGTTCTCAAGGCGCGCAGCTCGTGTGCCATCGATGCGAGGACGCTGACTCGAGCATCGCGGCAATCCTTGTCATGAGCGAAGAACAGGATAAGTGCTATGCCCTTTGCCGCAGCTGCGTACGCGATCTGCCGGAAGGAATAGACTCTTAGTCTGTCGAGCCTCGCGAAGCGCCAAAGTCTCCGGCAGACGTGCGAAGCATGTGAGAAGTGGCGGGCTAGCTGCGCGACCTAAACCGGGATTGGGAAATTCAAGATGAACGCCGCCCCTCGCGGCGAGCGATTCTCGGCGCGAATCTGCCCCCCTAGTCTGGTCATTACATCGCGCGCCATCGAGAGACCCAACCCGGTGCCCAGAGTTTTGGTTGTGAAGAAAGGATCGAACACTTTCTCGAGGATGTCTGCAGCGATGCCGGTTCCCTCATCCGCGATGGTCACTTCCACGCCGGCATGAGTCTCCCTCGCCTCGATTTGTAAATTTCCGCCATCGGGCATAGCCTCGCGGCCGTTGATGAGAAGGTTCGCGAGCACGTGCTTCACCTGGTTTGGAAAAGCTGAGACCTTTGGCAACGACTTTGAAATTTTACGCTCTATCTTGATTGTGCCGCCGTTTATGGTGGGGGTCTTTTGAATCAGAAAGTCCACCATATCGATCGCTTCGCCTATCAGAAGTCGCAGGTCGAAAGGTTGCAGGATCTCCTGCGGCCGCTGGCTGACAAATTCCTGAAGACCCCGCACCCTCTCGGCCGCGGCGTTTATTGTTCTGGACAGCGCGTCCACATCGCCGAGCAAAGGATCGTCCGCCTTGGAGCGGAGAATGCTCAACCTCAGCGCGCCCGCGTTCAGAATATTTCTCAGATCGTGCGCCAGTCCCGAAGCCATCTCGCCGATCGACCGTAGACGCTCGTTGCGAAAGAGCTCGTCGCGCAGGTGAAAGAGGCCGATGAGCGCCGACATTTGCTCCGTGATCTCTATGCCCACGGCGGCAACCTGCTTCTCACCATCGATCGCTATCCGAAATCTTACGACGAAGAGAGATCTTCCGCGCTCGACCTGGTCGATGGAAACCAGCGGATTGCCGCCAGACAGGACCTGCAAATCCTTGCGCCAGTAAACGTGACCAATGCTTGGGAACAATTCTTCATCGCTCGATCCAATCCACTTTTCGCGCTCGATACCCAACTCCGACGTGAGCCGCGAATTGACGAAAACGTATCGCCCCTTGGCATCCTTAATCCAGACGCGCGCGGGTATATTACCCATCGCGAGCGAGAAGCGATCGGAATCACCGGTCATCGACGGGGATGGTTGCGCCGATATTTTTTTCTTCGCGCTCACTGCAAGGCACGCTGGGCGACCAGCCGGATTTCGCGCGGAGGTGGCCGTATCGAAGATTCAGCGAACTGAGATGCGAACCACACCGATCGCGTCGCCGCTCCTTGAAGCCCGGTCGGTCTCAGAGTAGCCATGTACAGTCTCCAGGAACGGTGTGTCCGAGATTGATGCGACAGTAATTAAGAAATGTCGAGGAGCGGAAAATATCCTCAATCGGCGTTTTCCGCAAGCCACGCGAGCGAACGGGTCGCCGACCAAAAACCGTGAATTGTGAAAAAAGTACCGGCAGGGATTTTCACAAAGGCCCAAATGCGATGCTTCTTTTCTCGCCGCGACAATCCTCTTAATGCCGCATACATGAAGATCAATGTCGTTATAAAGTTTCGATTCCAGGATTCTTCGATCCGACTTCAACCTCGCGGCACGTTTTCTGCTTTCATCTAGCTCTTTTCCCTGCGGATATCCTCAGTTATGTAGCAGATGATCAAGCGGCAAGCCGGGCGGCTGCGTCATCGCGATCGGGAGGCGTTCGAGCGGCGCAGCGAGCTGCGCTTCCATTCACTGATGGACGCGCTGCCGCAGTGCGTATGGGTCGCGCGCGCCGACCAGACGTTCTACTACTGGAACAAGCGGGCAGCGGAGTATATCGGCCTGCAGGCTTCGGCGCCGGTCGGCCCCGAGCGGCTGTTCGCATTTGTGCATCCCGACAACGTCGAGATGATTAAAGCGGAGTGGCAGCTTGCCACCAGCCTGCAACGTTCGGCGGAAGTACGGGTTCGCGTGAGGCGGCATACCGATGGGTCCTATCGATGGTTCCTGATGCGCGGAGTTCCGCAGCGCGATGAATCGGGGAAGTTGACCGGCTGGGTCGTCGCCGCCACCGACATCGACACCGAGCGTCAGGCGCTGGAAGAGGCCGAAGGCGCCAGCCGCATGAAGGAGGAATTTCTCGCGACGGTCTCGCACGAGTTGCGCAATCCGCTTAACGCCATCGTCGGCTGGATTCACCTGCTGCGCTCCGGAAGCCTCGACACCGCCAAATCGTCGAAGGCGCTGGAGACTATCGAACGCAACGTGCATCTGCAGACGGCGCTTATCGACGACATCCTCGACCTCTCGCGAATCATACGCGGCAAAATCAACCTGACATTTCGCACGGTGCGGATGAGCGCCGTGATTGACGCGGCCCTGGCAGCGGTGCGCCCCACGGCCGACGCGAAGGGCGTCGCGCTTGAATACCAGATGGCGGCGGAGTCCGACGAAGTCCACGGCGATGCGGACCGGCTGCAACAGATCGTATGGAACCTGCTGTCGAACGCGATCAAGTTCACGCCGCGCGACGGCCGAGTCATGGTTCGCATGGAACAGCATGAGCATGAGTTGAGGCTGACCGTGCGCGACACGGGTCAGGGAATTTCTCCCAATTTCCTGCCGCATGTGTTCGACAGGTTCAGCCAGGCCGACGCCGGCAGCACACGCGCGCACGGCGGCCTGGGTCTGGGACTCGCGATCGTGCGTCATCTGGTCGAACTCCACGCCGGCACCGTGGAGGCCAAGAGTGAGGGTGCTGGTCAAGGCGCCACCTTCTCGGTGCGCATCCCGCTTCAAGTGTCAAACGCATCGACCGCCGGCAACGATCAGGTCCACGCCGCAGGGCAGCCTCTGAAGCTGGTAGGTGTTTCGGTATTGGTCGTCGATGACGATCCTGATTCCCGTGAAGTGCTGGCCGAAATTCTGCGGCAATACGGAGCGCACACCAGGACCGCCTCCTCCGCGAACGAGGCTCTCTGCGAAATCGATCGTGCGACGCCGCAGGTCTTGCTGAGCGACATCGGGATGCCGTTGGTCGACGGTTACGAACTGATTCGCGGGATTCGCCGGCGCATCCCTGAAAAGGAAATGATCGCGTTGGCGCTGACCGGCCTATCCAGCGGCAAGGACAATGAGCGCGCGCTGGCCGAGGGGTTCCAGCAATGCATCGTCAAGCCGGTAGAGCCTGAGCTGTTGGTGGAGGCAATCGAGCGGCACCTTTTTTCGCGCAATCTCGTTTAGCAAAACATTCAAACCAGTCCGCGCGATCGATCAGTGGATGCAGGACTGGGCTCACGTCGCCAAACGCGTTGTTGAACCAGAGACGTGAGCTGGAAGTTTGACGACCACCAATAGCTCGGCTTGTAACTACTCTTCGACAATCCCGGCAACCTTCTGCAGTAGTCAGGCTGGTGTTGAACCCGATGACTCAGTGCAGCCCTGATGAGAAAAATCGAGTCATGTCGGAGCAATAGTCCCCTTCCATAAAAGTGGCTGCGGCGCGCCTTCGCTCGAACCGGCGCGATTGTGCTATGCGAAATCGAACCTCAAGCAGTGCGAGGGAGATCGCGATGCCAGCTCTATCAACGATCGTCGAGCAAGTTATCGATGGGCCGGGATTCGTGCAGATCCCGAACCTGATGCCCGCGTCTGACGCCGCTGAGGCGCGCTCGCGCGCCCTCGAACTTGCCGCCTCGCCGTCCGTTTCCAACTTCGGCAGACGCAATGAGCGGACTGGCCAGCAGCACGTTCGCGGGCTGCTCGCGCACGGCGAGATATTCGAGCGCATGGTGCAGCACCCGGCGATCATCGAAGTCGCCGAGGCGATGCTGGGCGACGACATGACGCTCGGCGCGTACTCCGCGCGGATTCTTTATCCCGGCGCGATCCAGATGGGAGTTCACGTCGACTATCCGTACTGGGCGATGCGCGGGCCCTTCACGTTGCGGCCGCCCCTGATGGTTCAAGTGATCTGGATGCTGCAGGATTTCACGGAACAGAACGGTGCGACACTGGTCGCGCCGCGAAGCCAGTTGCGATGCGCGCGGCCGGATCGCGAGCAGTTTGCGCGCGAGGCCATCAAGATAGTCGGTGCCGCCGGCGACGCGATAATTTCGCACGGCCTGCTGTGGCACGACACTTCGCAGAATCACACCGCGGAGCCGCGCGTGGCCCTTTTGATAAACTATGGACTGAAGGTGATACGGCCGCTCGATTCGGAGATAGCGAAAGTTCCGCCCGCCGTTCTCGATCGCGCGACGCCGAAACTTCGCCAATTGCTGGGGCTCGAATTCGGAAACGCGCTCGCGCGAGACCTGACGAGAGGCGGGCTGTACTGAAGCGGACTCGGCTCGCGCGATAAGACAGCCGCGAACAGAACTCGCAGATGACCTCCGCCAATCCGTTGAAATACGTGCTCGCCATCGACATGGGCTCGGGCAGTACGAAGGCCGCCGTCGTTTCAAGCGCCGGCGAAGTAGTCGCGTCCGCAATCCGACATACTACCACGAAGTTCATGGCGGGCGGCGCCGTCGAGCAGGATCCCGAGGAATGGTGGCGCGCCGTATGCGACGCGGCGAAGGAAGCGATCGCGGCCTCGCGCGTGCCGGTGGATCAAGATCATCGCCGTCGCGTGCACGACGCTATGGGCCGTCACAGTGGCCGTCGACGAAGGCGGCGCCGCGATCGGCAACGCAATCTCGTGGATGGACACCCGCGGCGCGAAATACAATCGCGAGGTCGCCGCGGGATGGCCGCGAATCCAGGGCTACGGCCTGCTCAAGCTGCTCAAATGGCTGCGCTACACGGGCGGCGCGCCGGTTCAATCGGGCGTCGACGGCCTCGGGCATATTCTTTTCATCAAGCATGAACGCCCCGATGCGTACGCGCGGACCTACAAGTTTCTCGAGCCGATGGATTACCTCAACCTGCGGCTTACCGGAAAATTCGCGGCGTCGTACGCGACGATGTTCACTTACTGGCTGACCGATATTCGCAACCCCAACCGGATTGACTATGTGCCCGAGTTGCTTGCGATGGCCGGGATCGATCGCGCCAAGTTGCCTGACTTGCGGCCCGTGAACTCCGTGCTGGGCACGCTCAAGCCCGACGTCGCCGCAGACCTCGGCCTCGCGCCGTCCACTCGCGTCGTGATGGGCTCGTGCGACGGCCATGCAGCCACACTCGGCGCGGGCGCGGTGCGCGACTACGAGGGCTACTTCTATGTAGGCACCTCGTCGTGGATGAGTTGTCACGTGCCCGCGAAGAAAACCGATCCCCTCCACATGCTGACCGCGATGCCGGCTGCGCTGCCGGGCCGCTACATGGTCGGCGCGGAGCAGGGCGCGGCGGGACGCAGCCTCGAGTTCCTGAAAGACATCCTGTATCCGATCGACGCCACCAATTCTCCCGCCGACGTTTACGCCGACATGAACCGGATTGCCGCGGAGGTCGCGCCGGGGAGCGATGGATTGATCTTCACGCCATGGATCAACGGCGTGCTCGCGCCGCACGAGGACGCGTCCACGCGCAGTGCCTTCTTCAATCAAACTGCCCGTACCAGCAGCGGCCATTACGTGCGCGCCGTGATGGAAGGGGTCGCGTACAACCTGCGATGGCTCAAAGGTCACGTCGAGAAGTTCATCGGGCGGCCGTTCGAGCGGCTCAATTTCATCGGCGGCGGCGCGAGCTCAGACCTGTGGTGCCAGATCCATGCCGATGTGCTCGGCTGCACGGTGCGGCAGGTCGCAAATCCGCGCAACGCCAACGCGGTCGGCGCGGCGATGGCGGCGTTTGCGGCGTTGGGCGAAATAGCGGTCGAGGAAATTTCCGAATGGGTAAAGATCGCCGCCGAGTATCGGCCAATCGAGATCAACCGCCGCGTTTACGATCGCCAATTTCGCGAGTTTCTGGAGTTCTACAAGCGCAACCGCGCCATCTACCGCCGCCTCAACCCGCCCGCGTCGGATTTAACGTGACGATGGACTAGTATTCGAATCGATCGGGACCATCGAGGAGTAGTTCCATGGCAAAGGCAGCGAAGAAGAATCAAGAGCCCTCCGGACCTTTCGGAGATATGTTCCCCTATCGCGAAACCTTCGAGACTTATCGCGAGTTGCCGAAGAAGAGCCGCCAGCCTGAAGACGTGATGCGCGAGTTGCGCAGTATCGCGCGCGAAGAAAACGCGCGCTGGCAGACCGGCCAGATCTCAGGCACCTACTACCACGGCGGGATGGAGCACTATGCGTACCTCAACCGCGTGTTCTCGCTCTTCTCGCACGTTAACCTGCTTCAACGCGATATGTGCCCGAGCGGCACCAAGTTCGAGGGCGAGGTAATCGCGATGACGGCGCGGATGCTCGGCGCGGAGCTGGCGCGCGAGAAGGATCCGCAGGCCGATGTATGCGGCGCGATCACTTCGGGCGGCACCGAGAGCATCATCCTGCCGATGCTGGCGTATCGCGAGAAAGCCCGCGCCGAGCGCGCAATCACAGCGCCCGAGATGGTGGTGCCGGAGACGATTCACCCGGCATTTTCCAAGGGCGCGCACTTTTTCGGCATCAAGCTGATTCGCGTGCCGGTCGGAGCCGATTACCTGGCCGACGTGGACGCGATGCGGCGCGCGATCGGGCCCAACACCATCGCGATCGCGGGCTCGGCGGCCAACTACCCGCACGGCCTGATCGATCCGATCGAGAAGCTATCCGAGCTCGCGCTTGAAGCCGGCATCGGTCTGCATGTCGATTGCTGCTTCGGCGGTTTCATCCTGCCGTGGATCGCAAAGCTCGGCTACGACATTCCGCAGTTCGACTTCCGCCTGCCCGGCGTCACTTCGATGTCCTGCGATACGCACAAGTGGGGCTATGGTTTGAAGGGCGCGTCGGTCGTGCTTTATCGCAATCGCGCGCTGCGCCGGCGCATGTACTTCTCGGTCACCGACTGGCAGGGCGGTTTGTATGCGTCGCCGACTGTGGCAGGCAGCCGCTCGGAGGGAATCAGCGCGTCGACCTGGGCTGCGATGGTCACGCTCGGCGAGGAGGGCTACCTGAAGGCGACCCGCCGCATCATGAAGGCGGCGGAAACGATCAAGTCAGGCGTCGCAAAGATCCCGGAGCTCAAGATTATCGGCAAACCGACGTACTGCATTGCGATTACGTCTGATAGCGTGGACATCTTCCACGTCAACGACTACCTCGCGGAGCGCGGATGGCGCCTTAACGGACTTCAGCGCCCGGCGGGCTTTCATCTGTGCGTCACCTTGCCGCAGACGCTGCCGGGAGTTGCGACGCGTTTTGTCAGGGACATCGCCGCGGGAGTCGAGTACGCGAGGAATCCGCCCGCGACGCCCGCGCGCAGCGGCGCAGTGTACGGCGGCGGCGCGGCCGCGCTCGATCCGTCGATGGTGAATGAATTGATGCTCGCATGGCTGGACGCCAGCACCGAAGTCCCGTGACGCGCGATGTTGTGGGAGGTGGCGGCCGACCTGGTGACTGCGATTCACGCGGGCTACGTCGCGTTTGTGATCGCTGGATTCGTGGCCATTCTGATCGGCGGCGCAGCCCATTGGCATTGGATCCGGAATTTCTATTTTCGCGTCATCCACCTCGCGATGATTCTGCTGGTGTGCTGCGAGGCGCTCATGGGCGCAACCTGCCCGCTGACCGTGTGGGAGAATGCGTTGCGAGTACGAGGAGGCGAGTACGGCTACTCGCGCGATTTCATCGGCTACTGGCTCGATCGGCTGATATTCTATGAGGCGCCGGCGTGGACGTTCACTGCTGCCTACTTGACTTTCGGCGCGCTGGTGCTCCTGACATTCTGGTTTGTCCCGGCTAAGTGGCCCGCCGCGAACCGCTCGCGATCGTGCTCCTAAGCTCGCGCCGTCTGCGTCCCCAATGCAGGTGGCCATCGCAGCGGAGTAGTGCGATATTGCGAATGACGACGATGGACGATCGCGCGATCGCAGATTACACGGCCTTTGCCTGCCGTCTGGCGGACCTCGCGGGGCGCGTTATCCTGCCGTATTTTCGCGTGCGCCTTGACGTCGAGAACAAAACCGCCGGTAGCGGCTACGATCCGGTGACGCTCGCCGATCGTGCGGCGGAGCGGGCTATCCGCGACGAGATTCGGCGCGTGCATCCCGGCCACGCAATCCTCGGCGAGGAGCATGGCTTTGCAGCCGGCACCGACGGGCTGACCTGGATCATCGATCCGATTGACGGCACGCGCGCCTTCATCATCGGACAGCTGCATTGGGGCGTGCTCATCGCGCTCAACGACGGCGCGCGGCCGGTAGTCGGCGTGATGCATCAGCCGTACACGGGCGAGACGTTCGTCGGCTCACGCCTGGGCGCCGAACTGAGGCGTCGGCGCTCGAGCGCCTCGATTCGCGTGCGCGAATGCCCGCGGCTCGAAGATGCAATCGTATCCGCAACCGATCCGGCGATGTTCACCGGTCCGGGCGAGCGCGACGCGTTTCGCGCGGTCGCGTCCCGGGCGCGGATGAGACGCTACGGCGGCGATTGCTATTCGTACTGCATGCTGGCCGCGGGCTTTATCGACCTGGTTATCGAAGCGGGCCTCAAGCCTTACGACATCCAGCCCCTCATCCCGATCATCGAAGCCGCCGGTGGAATCGTAACGGGCTGGTCGGGCGGCCCGCCATACGACGGAGGCCAGGTAATCGCCGCCGGCGATCGCGAGCTGCACGAAATCGCGCTCGCGATACTTGCCCCCGCCGCCCGTTGACCAGGTACTGGCTGTGGGCTGGTATCTTAGGGACAGCAACGGAGCTACTCGCAAATGTTCGCTGTAGGAGACAACGTCAAGATAGTGGAAGGTCCTTGGTGCGATTTTGAAGGGAGAATTAAGGAAGTGCACCCGACAATTGGGAAGGCGCGCGTCACGCTATCGATTTTCGGACGTGCAGAAACCATTGAGCTGGACTTTTCCCAGCTGGAACGCGCGACTGCAAATTAAGACAGTCGCGATTTCAAATTCAGCCGCCCAAATCCAAAAGACAGTACCGCTAGCCCGCCGGGGAATCGTAACGCGGCTCTGGGTTATCGGCGCTCACTCCCTCAGATCGGCAAACCTGGCCTGGATCAACCTTTGAATGATAGTGAAAATGATCGCGGCCGAAACACCGAACATAAGCATTCCATTCGCGGCTTCGAGCGGTCCCAGCATTCTCCACGACGGCGTCATGATCACATCACCGTAACCCAATGTCGTGTAGTTGACCGCTGAATGGTAGTACGCGGTTCCGAAATCGGAGAATTCTCCACAGACCAAGAACAGGACGGCCCAGACGGCGATCTCAACCAGGTGAGCGACCAGCGCGAGAGCCATTACCAGCGCAACGATTGCAAGATCGATCACAAAGCCTGCGCCTACGCGGCCCCGCCGCCTCTCGCGGCGAATGAAGTTTACTGTCGCCATCACCGCCAGAGCCCGGATAATGATCGTGCATGCGACCGCGATTGCAGCTACTGCCAGCGGAATCAGGATCCTGACTTGATGAGCTTGCGTCATTTTTCTACTGAAGTTGCGTTCCTTGGCCGCTCAACTTGTAGATATTTTGGATCTTCGACCAGGGCGTGGCACATGAAAAATTCAGAATCGCGTCAATTTCGTCGGGCCAATATCGTAGGACATCTCCCGCGCCATTGACCACCCTCTATCAGCAAGGAACGCAAGGCTGGTTTTGATGCTGACTTTGCGCGATGCTCAAAAGCGCACGGCGTCATGCGCGTCGAGGTGTGAACATGGGCTTGGACACCTTCATCGATCTCTTGAGAAAGCATCTGTCCGATAAGGACTTCAATCGGATGATGGCTTTCACGGCCGCGATGGAGCCGGATCGGCGCACCGCGCTGATGCAGTTCCTCGCCGAGCGCGAGACTTTGGCGCCGGCCGTCGGTGCCGACGCGCCTGACTTCAAGTTGCCGCGCCTGGCCCGCTCCGAGCAGGTGCAACTCTCGTCCTTTCGCGGGCGCAAACCGGTAGCCTTGATCTTCGGCAGCTATACCTGACCTCCGTTCCGTGCCCAGGCTGGGCACCTTGAAGAGCTGCACCGCCGCTTCGGCGATCGAGTCGAGTTCTTCGTCATCTATATAAGAGAGGCGCATCCGACCGACGAATGGCAGGTGGAATCCAACGAAAGCGAGGGCGTTCTGTTCGAGCAGCCGACGACTCTCAGCGCGCGAAGCGAAATCGCGCAAGTTTGCGCGCTCAAACTCGAGCTCTCGATCCCGACTTTGATCGACGACATGGAAAATTCGACCGACCGCAAGTACTACGCACTACCCGACCGGCTCTACCTTGTAGGGCGCGACGGCAGAGTGGCGTACCGTGGCGGACCGGGTCCGTTCGGGTTTGTGGCGGCGGAGCTGGAACGCGCGATCGAAGAGTATCTCGGCGCCACACCGGCGCACGCTGCGTCGAAGTCGCTATAGCGGCGAATCGTTGCGTGACCCGGACGTCGGGCTAATGCGGTGACAAGAGCCGATCCGCGACGGATTGCGGCCGAGCTGCTCGCACTCGCGTACATCGCGATCGTTGCCGAGGTCGCCATCGCAACCGGCGCCTTCTACATCCTGTTTCCCGAACTCGGCGCGCTCTCGCATGACGTATTCACCAGGCCGCGAGGCTCGTGGGCGAGTTCTCCGGTCCTGCTTGTGATCACGCCGGTGCTGACGGCGATACTCGGGACCCTGGTAACGCGCAATCTTCCGTACGGCTACGCATCAGTGATGCTGACGGTGGTCGGCGCTCTGACAATTATTTTGACGTTGCGATCTCCAATCGCGCCCGCGATCTCAGCCGGGCTGCTGCCGCTCGCCCTCGGCGTCAGGAGCTGGTGGTATCCGCCGGGAATCATTTTCGGAACCGTGCTGCTGGCCGTGCTGTCGCTCGTCTGGAAAAACGTTGCCGTTGCCCTCGAGCGCGCTGAGAACACGACCGACGCAAGCGAAGACGAAGACACGGTCCCGGGCGTTGAATCATACTGGCGATTGCTCGCGCTTCTGGTCCTGGTGATTGCCGCCGTGGCGGTCGTCGAGCTGACCGGTTTGCGCTTCGTTCTTTTCCCGCCGCTGGTCGTGATTGGATTCGAGATGTTCGTCCACACCAGGCATTGCCTGTGGGCGACGCGGACGATCAGCTTGCCGATCGTCTGCATGCTGACGGCGATGGGAGGGCTGCTTTGCCGCGACTACCTGGGAACAGGAGCCGCGGCCTCAGTTTCCAGCATGGCGTGGGGAATCCTGATTTTGCGCGTGTTCGATCTTCATGTGCCGCCTGCCCTCGCCGTCGCGCTTCTGCCGCAGGTAATCGATTCGCCCACGATGCTGTACCCCGTCGCCGTCGGCATCGGAACTTCGATGCTGAGTGGAGCGTTCGTCCTCTACAGCCGGGTTATCCGCCAGTATATCGAGCACTGACTAACGAAGGTTTGCGGCACTATGGCATCGAATCGCAAGGTGTTAGGTTTCACGGTGTGCCGGGAATTTCCGGCGGAAGAGAGACCCCCCAGTCATGGCATTCAACGAATACGCGTCATTTGACGGCCTGGCCTTGGGCCGCATGGTTCGCGAGCGTAAGGTCACGCCGGCCGAGTTGATGGACGCGGCGATTGCGCGCGTGGAAAAACACAACGCAAAGCTCAATGCGATCGTCTTCAAGGACTATGATCGCGCGCGCGCCACGGCGCGAGATCGCAAGTCCGGCGGGGCGCCATTCGAGGGCGTGCCGATTCTGCTCAAGGACATCCTGGGCGACTGCGCCGGGATGCCGACGCGCTCGGCGTGCGCGTTCATTCCGGCCACACCGATGCCGGAGGACTCGGAGCTGGTGGCCCGCTACAAACGCGCGGGCTTCATTCCGTTCGCCAAGACCAACGCGCCCGAATTGGGTATTCCGCCGGTGACCGAGTCGCGTCTTTACGGGCCCGCGCACAACCCGTGGAACCTCGAGCGTACGCCCGGCGGCTCCAGCGGCGGCTCGGCCGCGGCGGTCGCGGCGGGGATCGTGCCGGTCGCGCACGGCAACGACGGCGGCGGCTCGATTCGAATCCCCGCGGCGTGCTGCGGATTGGTGGGACTCAAGCCGACCCGCGGGCGCAACTCGCTCGCGCCGAATCTCGGCGACATTCTTGGCGGCTTTATAGTCGAGCACGTGTTGAGCAGAACTGTCCGCGACAGCGCGGCCGCGCTCGACGCGACGGCCGGCGCGATGCCCGGCGATCCATACTTCCCGCCTCCGCCTGTCCGGCCTTACCTGAATGAAGCGTCGACGCCGCCGAAGCGGCTTCGTATCGCGTTCTCGACTGAGAATCCTCTGGGCGCCGCCATTCATCCGGACTGCGTCGATGCGACCAAGCAGGCGGCGAAGCTGTGCGCGGAACTAGGCCACGAGGTCGAAGAGGCGGCGCCGCAACTCAACTACCCGATGCTCGCGCAGCTTTTCGATACCGTCTATTCGGCCGGAGTCGCGCTCTCGATCGAGGCGACTCGCATGCTGACCGGCGCCGAGCCGACTCCCGAAAAATTCGAGACCTTCACCTGGAACATGTATGAGCGCGGGAGGGCGGTCTCGGCGACGCAATATCTGATCGCGCAGGTATTGCTCCAGCAGGCCTCGCGCCAGTTCGCCGCGTTCTTCACTTCGCACGACCTGTTCCTCATGCCCACGTTGGGTCAGCCGCCGCTCCGAATCGGGACGATCGACTTCATGAGCCCCGCCACGAAGCTGCTCGACGAAACGTTCACGAACTTTGCGTTTGGATGCCCCGTTTACAACATCACCGGGCAGCCGGCGATCTCGCTGCCGCTGCATTGGAATCGCGAGGGCCTTCCGATTGGCGTGATGTTCGGCGCACGCTATGGCGATGAGGCGACGTTGATTCAGCTCGCGGGCCAGCTGGAACAGGCGCAGCCGTGGATTGGCCGCAGGCCGCCCGTTTGGGATTGATCGATCGATCTAAAAGGAGAACGCCATGCAGATGAATGTGAAACCCATCCCGACGCTCGAGCCGCGCATCAACGAGATCCGCGCGCTCACGGCTCAGATCGTCAATCGCGACATCCTACCCAACGAGCGCAAACTGTGGGCCGGATGGCGCAACGGCGCGACCGACGAAGAGAAGCGAAGCTCGCGCGAGCTGCGCGAGTCGATCAAGGAGAAGGTGAAGAAGGCGGGTCTCTGGGCGCCCCATCTTCCGCCGGAATACGGCGGCTCCGGCCTCGGCTTCCTCGAGCACGCGTACATGAACGAGGTGCTCGCCTACAGCATGGGAGCGGCGGCGCTCTTCGGCGTGGTCGCGCCCAACTCGGGCAACCAAGCGATCCTGCTCAAGTACGGCACGGAGGAGCAGAAGCGCAAGTGGCTGGTGCCGCTCACCGAGGGCAAGATGGAATCCGGCTTCTCGATGACCGAGCCCGACTCTGCCGGCTCCGATCCGCGCTCGATCAAGACCACAGCGCGCCGCGACGGCGACCAGTGGGTGATCAACGGCCACAAGTGGTTCACCTCGAACGGGTTTCGCGCCGACTTCCTCATTGTCATGTGCCGCACCGAAGGCAGCGGTGCCGACAACGGCCGCATGACGCAGATCATCGTGCCCAAGGAGACGCCGGGCGTGCGCATCGTGCGCGGCATCGAGGTCTGGGGCCATGCGAGCGATCACTGCGAGATCACCTACGACGACGTGCGCGTGCCGATGAGCAACCAGCTCGGCCAGACCGGCTCGGGCCATCAGGCCGCGCAGGATCGTCTCGGTGCGGGGCGCGTCTATCACTGCATGAACTCGATCGGGCAGATGTGGCGTGCCTTCGACTTGATGGTCGAGCGCGCCACGATGCGCGAGGTGCACGGCGGCAAGCTCGAGACCAAGCAATTCATCCAGGGGTTCATCGCCGACTCTTACATCGACATCCAGGCGGCGCGCTTGATGACGATCCATTGCGCCGAGCGCATGGACGGCGGCACCGACCCGCGCACCGACATCTCGGCGATCAAGATCTTCGTCCCGGCGTGCTACGAGCGGGTAGTCGATCGCGCGATCCAGGTGTGGGGCGCGGCGGGTGTCTCGGGCGACCTGCCGTTCGTCGGCATGTACCAGGGCGCAAGGACGCTGCGGCTGGCGGATGGCCCGGACGAGGTCCATCGGATTCTGATCGCGAAGAACGTGCTGATGCGGTATCACAACGGCGAGAGCTGGGACTTCGGAAACTAACCGCGAGGTTTCATCATGGCGACCGACTACAGCGATTACGAATTCCTGAAAGTCGAAGTGGCGGACCGTGTCGCGACCATCACGATCAACCGGCCCGACTCGCTCAACGCGGTCAACAACGTCGTTCATCATGAGCTGGAGCAAATCTGGCTCGACGTTCGCGCCGATCGCGACGTCAATGCGATCATTCTGACCGGCGCTGGACGCGCGTTCTGCGCGGGCGGCGACGTCAAGGGAATGGCCGGCGGGAATCTCGTACAACCTGGCCTCAAGGGTAAGGGTCGAGGACGCGGTCCGATCGCGGCGTCAAACGGACGGCGCCTGGTGGACAACTTTCTCGATGTCGAGCAACCAATCATCGGCGCAATCAATGGCGACGCGATCGGCCTCGGCGCGACGCTCGCGCTGCTTTGCGATATCACCGTGGTTTCGGAAAAGGCGCGCTTTGCCGACACTCACGTCAAAGTGGGTATCGTCGCGGGCGACGGCGGCGCGGTCATCTGGCCGCTGCTGATCGGGCCGCATCGCGCCAAGGAATTCCTGATGCGCGGCAATTTCATCACCGGCGCCGAGGCCGGCCGTATCGGGATGGTGAACTATGCGGTTGAGCCCGAACAGGTGATGCCCAAGGCGCGCGCGCTCGCGCAGGAACTGGCGGATGGCCCGACGCTGGCGATTCGATGGAGCAAGCTTGCGGTCAACAAGTGGCTCAAGCAGCAGTCCAATTTGATCATGGATGCCTCGCTCGCCTACGAGATGATGACCTTCAACACCAAAGATCATCAGGAGGCGATCAAAGCCTTCATCGAAAAGCGCAAACCGAATTTTGTCGGGAACAAAGAGTAAGCCGTCTCTTTAGTTGACTGCCGTATCGAAGTACGCGGTCTCGATTTTGTCGGCGCGTTTGAACTGTAGAAAAATTCGGTAGTGGCCTGGGCTGGGGAAGCCGTAGGGCATCGAGAGTTCCGGCGAGATGCTCGCGCCCGCATTCATGTTCATGTCGGTCATGTTCATGCCGGGCATTGAATCGGCGCTGATTTGGTGCTGGCCATCATCAGAGCGGCCATCGGGACTGAACCGGATGGATGGATGTGCGCGAACACCTGCAGGTCGGAGCTGACTATCTCGGCATGCGCCGCCATTCCCATGTATGGCTTGACGTCGGACGCGGGTTTGCCGTTCTGATCCTGTACCTCGAAGCGCAGTATCATCGGCGCGTTGGCGCGAAGAGCGGCGCCGTCGCGATGCCACACGACGCGCGTGCCGTCGGTGAGCACATCGACGGCGGTCTCCGATGACGACGTGAGCGCGGGCGCTTCGCCGCCGCAGTCGTCGCCGCTCAGCGGAGCACCGCTTATCTGTGGCAAGTCGATCGAGCCGACCAGCGTCCATGGAAATCCGGATTGGTCCACGATATCCGCGAACACGGAGTAGCTCCCCGCCTCGAGCGACGGCAGCGCGTCCACGAACGAGCCGTCGGGCTGTCGCACCGGATGCAAATGCCAGATGCGATCGAGCGCGGGCGTGCGCACGAGGAACAGGTGCATCAGATGGCCGTGGTCGGGCACGATCCCATCCATGACTTTGAACTTCAGCCAAACCTTGTCCGCAGGCGATGGGCGAATCGCGAGGCGATCGCCATCGACGAGAGTCACCGCAAGCTTCGGCGGCTTGAACACTTTCGTAATCGTCGCGTACCTCTGCGCGTCGGAGTTCCACCACGCGAACGCGAGATAGAATATCGCCGCGACGATGACTCCCATTATCGCCATCGCGCGCCATCCGCGGCGCTTTAGCTCGGGCGTGACGGCTGCGCCGGGAGCGAGGCGCGATTCGCGGGCCGCCGCGCCGACGATCGAAATCGCGCCGACCGCCAGGCCGATCGCGAGCATCAGCAGCAATGCGCCAAGCGCCGGCGGCATCGCGAGCATCCGCCGCGCGGCGGACGGGACAGGCACCGACATTTGGGCCGCACCGTGCGCACCCGCGACGTTTATCAGCACCCGCATCGAGCCGTACTCCATCAGCCACAAGCTCGAGGTGAAGAGATGCGGGTCGATGGGCGAGCGCTGCGCGACGTCGGGCACGGGCGCATACTGCGAGCCCGCGCCGGCCAGCCGCGTCACCGCAGTGCTGACCTGGCGCACATCGTCAGAGTCGGCGCGAATCTGCACGTCGGCAACGCCGGGAATCACCGCTGGAACGTTGACCGTCACGAACAGGTGATACGGGCCCGCGTTGCCTTCGTAAAATACGTTGGGACTGCCGACGTGCGCATCAGCAGGAGCCGCGAGCAGGAGCAGGGCGACCGCGAGCATCGCGGTGCGCCACGCGAGAGTTGTGCGCGATGCGGGGAGCATCGGTGATCGGCGCGCGTCAGCGCCGCACGGTGCGCATCCAGTTGCCCAGCGCCATCCCGAGCGAGCAGAAGATGATCGACATCACGAGCGCGATTGCCATTCCTCCCGCGAATGCGGCCGGAAGTCTGTCCAGCACGAAATGGTACGGGTTGTAGAGCAAAACGGCGGGGTCGAAAAATCCGAAATAGTTGGCGCCGAAGATCGGATTGCGCGCCGCCGGCGAGATCAGGAAGTCCGCGAACGGCCACTGCGCCGCGACGAACGCCGCGATGAAAACAAAGCCCGCGGCAATAGCGGACTTCCAGCCGCCCCAATTATTGCCCATCCACCGGCGCAGGAGATCGAGCGCGAATGCGGGCGCGATCACCAGCACCGGGAACCATAGCGGAACCATGTGCGTGATGTTCTGGTAGACCGGGCCGAGCTTCGGCGCGGCGGGAAACAGCGGGAAGATCCACAGGCCCGCGAGAAACAAGGCGGTGTAGATTGCGGCCATCGTGGTCGCCGGCCAGCGATGCTTCGAGACCGTCGAGATCGCGATCAGCGCCACGGGGAACGCGGTTGCGACTGCGCGATAGAACTCCGAGTTGTGCATGAATTCCATCGGCGTCGATTCGAGGATGAACAGCGCGGAGCCTGCCACCTCGATGCCGCCGATCAGGAGCAGCAGCCAGTCGAGCTTGCGCTGATACGCACCCGACGCGCGATTGAGGTGCGCACACACCAGCAGCATCGCGCCAAGCTCGATCATCAGCTCGCCGATACCCAGCATCGAGTGCGGCAGGCTGACGATTTTGACGTCGAGTCCGTAGGCGTTGTGCCACCAGTTGTCGAACGGCGCCGAGGTGAGCATCGCGAATCCGCCCCACGCCGCCATGAAACATCCGAGCGGCCCGCGAAAGCCCCAGACCGAGATGCTCGCGTCCTTTGCTTCCTGCGAGGAGCCGAAAGTGGTCGACAGAATCGCGTAGCCGCTGGCGACTCCGGCGAGCACGCCGGCGAGGTAGATCATCATGTGCGCGGGCGTCCAGAAAGTGTCGCGGCCGATCGAGATATGCCACGAGATGTCCCAGTAACCGCCGAAAAGATCGGCGGCGGTCGCGGCGGCGAGACACCAGACGTACCAGGGAATCGAAGCGGTGCGCTCAGCGACGACGCTGCGGACGTCGGCGCGCTCGCGAAGGTCGAAAGTTGCGGCGGCATTTCCCATGGCAGCTTCTCCGCGACGATTCTACAACTATATAGCGCGGCCGCCCACAGGATCGAGTTCAGCTGTCACGGTTTGTCGATCCACGCACACGATACCTTGAGCTGCCCTTCGATTCGCGACTCGGCCTCGCCAGCCGCATGATAACCGAAGCGCTGTAGCACCTCCGATGCGGGAGGATTTTCCGCGGGCAGATCAGGCGGCCGCGGAACGTAGATGCTGAACACGAGCCGACCCCGAGGATGGAGAAACCGCGTCATCAAGCGGTGCACGAGATCGTGCCGTCGCGCCGGCGGAACGCAGTCCGCTATCACGGTGACGTAATCGAAGCGGGTCGGCGGCTCCCACGTCATCACGTTTCCGGACCATATGCGGTCGGCCCAATGCGGGAGGCGCGCGCGTGCGACATCAGCGATGCGCGGCGAGAGATCGAGTCCGTAAGGCTCGATCTGCACGCCATCTTCGGCGGTCCATCGCGCAAGCGTTTCCATCAGCAAGCCGTTGGCGCATCCGACATCGAGCCAGGCGCCGTCGCGCTCGAACGCCCGCGCCAGGACGCGACGCTTCTTTTCCCATCGATCGAGGCCGCCGCCAGAGCCGGAGCCACCCGCGACATCGCCGCGCGCGTCGGCGTCGAGATATGATGGTTCGAGTATCGCGAGGGTGTGTTGGTAGTACTCGTCGTCTTCGCTCATCGATGGCGAACCCCGGTTAGCCGCAGCAGCTGAATGAGCGGTTCATACTATATGTGGTGGTTTTGAGATGGCTCCGCTACCACCGGTAGTTTCGTTCCGTCAAAATTAATATTCGCCGAGAGCGGGCTTCGCCCGATTTCGAGCGGGTCGGCGAGTACGGTGCATCTGACGGTTGACCATCCTGTAACCGTATCACGTCACGTCCGAGGGGGTCAGGCTGAATAGTTCATCACTGACACGTTCATTCAAAACTGAGCCAAGGTCGAAGTTCAACCGGGTTGCTTGTCGAACTTTGGTAGATCGTCGCGGACGGGGGCCCATGGCGGCGCGCTCTTCATATATACCTGCATCATCGGCTTGAAGAGCGACGGATCGTCGAGGCTGCCCGCCTTCAACGCGACGAAGTCCGCCATCGCGGGCAACGACGACAGAATCGGCGAGCCGCAGTTCGGGCAAAATCCGCGGCTGACCTTGTTCCCGCTATCTCCGGTAACTTCGTAGTGCCGCAACTCTCCGGTGAGCTTGAATGCCGCCTTGGGAACCAGCAGCACCGAGGCCATCGCGGTGCCCGTCGAGTGCTGGCAGTCCGTGCAATAGCAGTTGGCGGCCATGATGGGATCAGCCGAGCATTCGTATCGAACCGCGCCGCACGCGCATCCGCCTTTCACCGATGGCATCGTCGATGTCCTCCTGTCTCTGCATACAGTCTCGCAATCGCAGTTCGAGGATCAAGGGACAAGAACCTAACCCCTAACCCCTTCCCGCGCGGGAAGGGGAACAGGACGGGAGTTGTGAGGATCGTCGCGTCCTATCCCCCTGGCCCCCTTTCCAGATGGAAAGGGGGAAGGCGAACCTCCGCGCCTTGGTCCGAGGTCTCCTTGCAGGGAGAGGGGAAGAAAGAGTCGGGCTCGTTATTCAGAGGTCTCCTTGGAGGGAGAGGAAATTGGACCATCGTCCAAAAAGACGATGCCACATCTGAATCGGATTGCCAGCATTGACGACGGTTAAGTGCGGAGGGCCGGGCTATGGCGCTGACACATATGATTGAGGCATCGCCGATCGCTGATCGATACGCTCGCGGGTGGCACTGCCTTGGGCTCGCCGCGGACTATAAGGACGGCAAGCCGCACACCGTCAACGCTTTCGGCAGCCGTTTGGTCGCCTATCTCGGCGAGGACGGACAAGTTCACGCGCTCGACAGCTACTGTCCGCACATGGGCGCCGACTTGAGCCGCGGCCAGGTGCGCGGCAACTCGGTGATGTGCCCGTTCCATAACTGGAGCTGGGGAGCGGACGGCAAGTGCAACAATATTCCGTACAGTAAACGCATCCCGCCCAAGGCGCGCGTGAAGTCGTGGCCGACTTGCGAGCAGAACAAGCTGCTGTTCGTGTGGAACGATCCTGAAGACAGTCCGCCGCCGCCGGACGTCGAGATCCCGCGCATCGACGCCTGCTTCTCCGACGAGTGGAGCGACTGGGTAATCGAGAAGTGGACCATCAACACCAACTGCCGGGAGCTTATCGACAACGTCGCGGACATGGCGCATTTTCCGGTCGTGCACGGCGCGCCGGTGGATTACTTCGCCAACGTGTTCCAGGGTCACAAGGCGACCCAGATAATGATCGGCAAGGGGACTCAGGGAAATGTGGGCAGCCTCGCGACGTGCGCGACGTACTTCGGGCCGGCGTATCAGATCACCGAGATGAAAGGCGAGATGGGCGGGTTTCCGATCGATTCGATCCTGCTCAACTGCCACGTGCCGATTCATCTGAAGTGCTTCGACCTGCGCTTCGGAATGATTGTGCGCAAGATGGAGGGGCTGAGCGACGAGATGTCGCGCCAGATCGTCGACGCGTACATCAAGGGCATCCAGCAGGGCTTCTACCAGGACGTCGCGATTTGGGATAACAAAGTGCGCATCGACAATCCGCTGCTATGCGAGGGCGACGGGCCAATCTATCAACTGCGCGAATGGTATCGGCAATTTTACCTCGACGCGACCGAAGTCCCCGAGGAAGTGCTCAAGCGCCAGGTCGTCGAGCTGAATGTCGGACTGCCCGAGCCGCCGCGCCCGCATCACGTGTTCGAGGAGTAGCCCACCGCTCCCATCCGCCCCCATCGCAGTTGTCGACGCCTTGGCGTAGATGAAAGGGATGCGCAAGGCGGCCAGACGGGTGCAGCGCGGCGACTCGTCTCCCTACAAATCAGTCTCGCTGTCGCTGACGGAGTTCAGCGATCTGGTCGCGGCGATCTATGAAGGCCCGCTGGAAGCGGTCCCGTGGAAAAACGCGCTCGACCTTCTGCGGCGTCATCTGCGCGCCAGCTATGTCACCCTGATGCTGCAGCCGCCGTCGGCCGATCGCGAGGCGCTGATGGTGAACTCGGCGGGCGATTTGCCGATCACTCGCGAAGCCGAATACAACAAGCACTACTACGCGCTCGATCCGTTCGTCGATTTGCCGCAGGACCGCGTTGTCACGGTGAACGAATTGATCGGCGACGCGAACTGGCGCGAGAGCGAGTTCTAC
Source organism: uncultured delta proteobacterium (assembly GCA_963805315.1). GTDB lineage: Bacteria > Desulfobacterota > Binatia > Binatales > Binataceae > Binatus. The sequence continues at coordinate 552,166 of CAWDTQ010000007.1, read as the reverse complement.
CAGCAGTTCCTGAAGCCGCTCGACATCCTGCACGCGCTCGGCGCCGACATCCGCACGGAAGACGGCCTCGAATGCCGCCTGCGCGTCGCCCGGCCGCATCGCGAGCGGCAGTTTTCCGAAAACGACAAGGCGCTATGCACCGTCATCCTGCCGCATCTCAAGCGCGCCGTGCGCCTGCATTCGCAGCTCGAGCTGATGGATTCCGAGCGGCGCCTGTATGCCGGCACTGTAGATCGCATGCTGGTCGGCACGGTCACGCTCGACGAGACCGGCGCGGTCCTCAACAGCAACCCGGTCGCCGACGAAATGTTGCGGGAAGGCGACGGTCTGCGATTGATCAACGGCGCATTGCGCGCCGACGCGGCAGCGGAAAATCGCGAGCTGCAACGGCTCGTGAAACAGGCGCTGAGCGGAGAGAGCGGCGGCAGGCCCGCGGTCGTCGATGCGATCTCGATCACGCGAAAATCGTCGCGCGGCAAGCTGGGCGTGCTGGTCCGCAGTCTGCCTCGCACTGGATGGTCGAAGGGCAAGCGCCGTCCGTCGGTCGCGCTTTTCATTCGCGACGCCGAGCGCAAATCCGAAGCGTCGCGCGAGATGGTGCGCCGATTGTTCGACCTCACGCCCGCCGAAGCTTCGCTCGCGCTGGCTCTCGCCAACGGCCTCACGCTGGACGAAGCCGCAGACGGACTCCACATCCGCAAGAACACCGCCCGCGCTCATCTGCGCGCGATATTTTCGAAAATCGGCGTGACTCGACAGACCACGCTGGTGCGCGTGCTGCTCAGCAGCGTGATCTGGTTGGGCTGAGTGGCTGAGTCATAGTCTTTTCGGACGATGAATCCGTGGCGACTGTCGGGCGACTCTGAGGACCACGTGAGAGCAGCAACCGAAAGCAACGAGACCGACCTCGCGAGGTCTCTGCTGGCGAGCGCGCGCGAGCTGGTCCCGACTCTTGCCAAGCGCGCCGCGGATGCCGAGCAAAATCGCTCGATTCCCGCCGAGACCATCGCCGACTTCAAGCGCGCCGGCCTGTTCCGCGTCATCCAACCGAAGCGTTACGGCGGCTACGAACTCGACCCCGGCGTTTTCTTCGACATCCAGATGACGCTCGCCGAAGGATGCATGTCCAGCGGATGGGTTTACGGCGTCGTCGCCGTGCACAACTGGCAGTTGGCGCTGTTCGATCCGCGCGCGCAGGAAGACGTGTGGGCGAAGGACAGTTCGGTGCTGATCGCGTCGAGCTACATGCCCAAAGGACAGGTCGAGCGCGTTGATGGCGGCTTTCGTTTCAGCGGGCGATGGAGCTTCTCGAGCGGCGTCGATCACGCCAACTGGCTTTTTCTCGGCGGTATCGTGTCGACGAAAAACGGCGTGCCGGATTATCGGACGTTCCTGGTGCCGCGCTCCGACATTTCGATCAACGACAACTGGCACACCGTCGGCCTCAAGGGCACCGGCAGCAAGGAAGTCGTCATCGACGGCGCGTTCGTCCCCGAGTATCGGACGCATCGCGCGATCGACGGATTCGCGGGAACCAGCCCGGGCTTGAGCGCCAATCCCGCCGCGCTGTATCGGCTGCCGTTCGGACAGATATTCGTGCGCGCAGTCTCGTCGGCGTCGATCGGCGCGTTGCAGGGCGCGCTCAGCGCGTTTCGCGAGTACGGCTCCAAGCGCGTGAGCATCAACGACATGGGCCGCACGGCCGAGGATCCCGCGGCAGAACTGGCGGCGGCCGACGCGGCGCTCGCGATCGACGACATGAAGCTGGCGCTGCATCGAAATTTCGCGGCGATGATGGCGACGCTGCGCCGTGGCGACGCGCTCGACGTCAACGACCGGATTCACTACCGCTATCAATCCGCCGCCGTGGCGGGACGATGCGCAGAGCACGTCGATCGTTTGTTCCACGCGTGCGGCGGGCAGGGTATCTACACCGACAATCCTATCGGGCGATTTTTCGTGGACATCCACGCGGCGCGCATGCACTACGCCAACAATCCCGACAAATTCGGGCGCAACTACGGCGGCGTGCTGCTCGGACTCGGCAACACCGACTTCTTTATATGAGCAGCGGGATACGACTCGGCGCGCCTGCAGGCGACGCGCATTGGGATCATGAGTTCGACGTCGTCGTCGTCGGCTCCGGCGCGGGCGGGTTAACGGCCGCGATCGCCGCGCATGACCTTGGCCAGTCTGTCGTGGTGCTCGAAAAGAGCGATCAGTACGGCGGCACGAGCGCGATCTCCGGCGGCGGCGTGTGGGTGCCATGCAATCATCTGCTGACCGCGGCCGGCGCCAACGACAGCCACGACGACGCGCTCACTTATCTCAAGGCCGCGACGCGCGGCATGGTCTCTGAGGCGCGATTGCTCGCATACCTCGAGCACGCGCCGCGCATGGTGCGTTACCTCGAAGAGAAAACTTGTTTGCGGTATCGCGCGATGCCGAATTATTCCGACTACTACCCGGCGCTGCCGGGGTCCAAGACCGGCTACCGCACGATGGATCCGTTACCGTTCAACGCTGCGCGGCTCGGCGAGGAATTCGCGCGTATGCGGCCGCCGCAACCCGGCACGTTGATCGCAGGCCGCGTCACGATGACGGCCGGCGAGGCGCACGTAATCCTGTGCAAGGAGCGCGGCTGGATCGCGCTCTTCATGCGTCGCATGGCGCGTTACTGGCTCGATATCCCGTGGCGTTTCCGCAGCAAGCGCGACCGCCGGCTGACGCTGGGCAGCTCGATGATCGGATCGCTGCGGCGCTCGATGATGGATCGCGACATTCCGCTGTGGCTCAACACCGCGCTGGATTCGCTGGTCACCGACGCGCGCCGCGTCGTGGGAATTACTGCAACTCAGAACGGCAACACGATTCGCATCGCGGCGCGACGCGGCGTCATCCTCGCCGCCGGTGGTTTCGAGCACAACCAGGCGATGCGCGACGAGTACCTGCCCAAGCCGACGCGCGCCGAATGGACCGTCACGCCGCCGTCCAACACCGGCGACGCGATTCGCGCAGGGCAGGGCGTCGGCGCGCAAGTGGCGCTGATGGATCATGCGTGGTGGGCGCCGACCGTTTTCGTGATGGGCCGGGAGAAGCGGCGAGCGCTGTTCGTCGAGCGCAATCTGCCCGGATGCGTGATGGTCAATCGGCTGGGCGAACGCTTCGTCGACGAGGCTGCGCCTTACAGCGAGATCGTTTACGCCATGTACGCCGACAATGAGAAGAGCAACGCCAACATGCCGGCGTGGTTGATCTTCGACGCCGAATTCCGCCGCAAGTATCCATGCGGACAGCTGCTGCCGGGTATGGTGCGTCCCGACAAGTCGCTGCCGGCGGCGTGGGCCGGCACGGTTTATTTCAAGGGCGAAACTCTCGACGCGCTCGCCGCGCAAATCGAGGTCGATGCGAAAGGGTTGCGCGAGACGGTCGAGCGAATGAATCAGTACGCCGCCACCGGCGACGACAAGGAATTCGGCAAGGGCAGCAACACTTTCGATCGCTACTACGGCGACGTCAACGTCAAGCCGAATCCGTGCCTCGCGCCGATCGCCAAGCCCCCGTTCTACGCGATGCGCATCGACGCCGGCGACATCGGCACCAAGGGCGGTTTGCTGACCGACGAGTACGCGCGCGTTATCCGTGATGACGGGAATCCGATTCCCGGCCTCTACGCGACCGGCAACACGTCGGCGGCCGTGATGGGTCCGAGCTATCCCGGCGCCGGCTCGACGCTGGGCCCGGCGATGACCTTCGGCTACATCGCGGCTCACCATCTGGCAGGAGTTTGAAGATGCTGAAAGATCGCGTCGCGCTCGTGACCGGTGCGAGCCTTGGTGTCGGCAAAGGAATCGCGATCGCGCTCGGCGCCGCCGGTGCGACGGTCTATGTTACAGGACGTAGCGGAAAAGCCGGCGACAATCCTTTCGGCGGCACAGTCTTCGCCACCGCCGAGGAAGTCACCAGGCGCGGCGGACGCGGCGTCGCCGTGGTCTGCGATCATAGCGATGACGACCAGGTGCGCGCGCTGTTCAAGCGAATCGAGGATGAGTCGGGGCGGCTCGACATCCTCGTCAACAACGCCACCGCGATTCCCAACGGCCTCACCGAGTCGGGGCCGTTCTGGAAAAAGCCGCTCGATTTTGTGAAGGTGCTCGACGTCGGCCTGCGTTCCAACTACGTCGCGACCTGGCTCGCCGCGCCGATGCTCATCCGCAACGGCGGCGTGGTGTTCAACTCGTCGTCGCCGGGTGCGAAGGCCTACGTGCACGGACCCGCTTACGGCGCCGCCAAGGCGGGAGTCGACAAGATGTCGCACGACATGGCGCACGACTTCAAACCGCACGACGTCGTGGTCGTTTCGGTCTGGCTCGGCCTGGTGAAGACCGAGAAGGTGCTGATGATCGACGCCAACAAGTCGAAGTACGGACCGATGCTCGCGGTGGCGGAGTCGACCGAGTTCGGCGGCCGCATCATCGACGCGCTATATAATGATCCAAAGCGGATGGAGTTGACCGGGCAGACATTCTTCTCCGCCGAACTCGCCGATCGTTACGGCGTCAAGGACATCGACGGCGCTCAGCCGCCGTCGGGCCGCGGCTTCCTCGGTCCACCCACCGAATTTTCGCCGATAGTAATCGAATAGAGGTTTTTCGTACGTCGAGCATCGGACCTGACACCGCGATCGACGCGAGCAATTCGGGAGCCACCCCGATTGGCGCGCCGCTTCGCGCCGACGGCGAGCAATCGATTGGATGGGATGACGATTGCGACGTGCTGGTAGTCGGCTTCGGCGCCGCGGGAGCGTGTGCGGCGATCGAGGCTGCGGGCGCGGGCGCAGCCGTCATCGTAACCGATCGTTTTGGCGGCGGCGGCGCGAGCGCCAAGAGCGGCGGCGTCGTGTATGCGGGCGGCGGCACGCGATTTCAGAAGACCGCCGGCTACGACGACTCGCCCGAGGCGATGTACGAATACTTGTGCATAGAAGTTGGCGACGCCGTCGATCGCGCAACGCTGCGCGACTTCTGCGACCGCAGCGTCGAGATGATCGAATGGCTCGAGGCGCACGGCGTCGAGTTCGAGGCCACAGTGCCGCCATGCAAGACCTCGTATCCGGCCGACGGCTACTACCTTTATTTCTCCGGCAACGAAACCGTTAAGGAGTATGCGGGAAAACATCCGCCGGCCCCGCGCGGGCATCGCGTCAAAGGCGCGGGCCTGTCGGGCGCGATGCTGTTTCGCGCGCTGCGCAAGAGCGTGCACGCCGCCGGCGCGCGCGTGATGACTCAATCGTCGGTGCGGCGGCTGGTCGTCGACAACAGGAGCGGCGCCGTGCTCGGCGCGGAACTCTGGCAGTTCGAAAGCGGCAGCCGCGCCGCAAATCGACATCGACAGCTCAGCCGCTGGGCCGAACGAATGTACTATCCGGCGCCAGGCCTCTCCGACATGCTGCGCCGCCGTGCGCTCGCAGTGGAACTCGCCGACGCGCGGCCGCGGATGGTCCGCGCGCGGGCGGGAGTGGTGCTCAGCACGGGCGGCTTCATCTTCAATCGCGAAATGGTCGCGCGCCACGCGCCGAAATATTTGCGCAACTTTCGACTTGGCACCTCGGGATGCGACGGCAGCGGTATCCGCCTGGGCCAATCGGTAGGCGGAGAATGCCGCGCGGCTCGAGCGCGTGTCCGCATGGCGCTTCATCAATCCTCCGCTGGCGTGGGCGCGCGGCATGATCGTCGATAGCGACGGCGTGCGCTTCTGCAACGAGGAAGTTTACGGCGCGAAGCTCGGCTACGAAATGTGCGAACGTCACGGCGGCAAGGCGTGGCTGGTGATCGACTCGACGATCCGGCGCGACGCAGTCAGAGAAGCGCTGTTCGGCGGGCTATGGGGATTTCAGAGCGTGCCCGCGCTGGTTCTGACTTATGCGGGAGCGAAGCGTGGCAACTCGATCGAGGATCTCGCGCGGCGAATTGGCGCAAACGCGACGGCGTTGTTGCAGAGCTGGCAGAGTTACAATCAGGCCGCGCACAGCGGCGACGATCCGTTGGGCAAGTCGCGCGATTTGATTCATCCGCTCGAAGCGTCGCCGTTCTATGCGCTGGACATTTCCGTCGACAAGCGCGTGTTTCCCTGCGCCGCGCTCACCCTCGGCGGTTTGCGCGTCGATGAGACCGATGGCGCGGTGCGAACCGCCGATGGCGGTACAGTGCCCGGCCTCTACGCCGCAGGCCGCGCCGCCGTCGGCATCGCGTCGAATCATTACGTGAGCGGACTCGCGCTTGCGGATTGCATCTGGTCCGGCCGCCGCGCCGGCGCCGCTGCAGCATCCAAAATGCAAAGCGAAAAGAAAGTTAAAGCTATGGTTTAGAATTCACGATGGGAACCAACGGCATGGGACGCGTTCACGGGAAAGTTGTAATCGTCACGGGCGGCGCCAGCGGTATCGGCAAGCAGGATGCGCTGCTGCTGGCCGGCGAAGGCGCGCGAGTCGTGATCACCGACCTCAACGAGGACGGCGGCCGCACGCTCGCGCGCGAAATCGGCGACGACGCCATGTTCGTCCGCCATGACATCTCGAGCGAGGACAACTGGAAGGCCGTGATGGCCGCGACGCAGGATCGGTTCGGCCGGCTCGACGGTCTCGTCAACAACGCCGGCATCCTCGTCATGGGATCGATTGAGGACGCCACGCTCGAGCAATGGCAGAAACTCCATCGCGTCAACGCCGACGGCTACTTCCTCGGCTGCAAGTACGGCGTGGCCGCGATGAAGTCGAGCGGCGGCGGCTCGATCGTCAACATGTCGTCGATAGCGGCGGAGGGTCTGCCGTTCGCGGTGTCGTACAGCGGCTCGAAAGGCTCGGTCGCGGCGCTCACTCGCAGCGTCGCCGTTCACTGCAAGAGCTGCGGCTACCGGATTCGCTGCAACTCGATTCATCCCGACGGCGTGCTGACGCCGATGACGCTTCCGCTGCTGGGAAATCCCGACCCGTCGCGCGTCAGTTACGATACGGATCCCGACGTCGCGCTTCTGCGATCCGAAGGACGTCGCGAACCTGGTGCTGTTTCTCATTTCGGATGAGTCGCGGTTCATCAGCGGAGCGCAGTTGCGGATCACGAACGCGCATTGAGCGTTATGACTTACTACTCTCTGCGGGTTCGTGAGGTGATCGAAGAAACCGCGGACGCGAAGTCGCTCGTTTTCGAAATTCCGCCCGAGCACGCGGAAGCGTTTCGCTATAAGCCGGGGCAGTTCCTGACTCTGCGAATCCCGCACGATGGCCGCCATCTGCTGCGATGCTATTCGCTCGCGAGCTGCCCGATTGTCGACGAGCCGCCGCGCGTTACCGTCAAGCGCGTCGCGCAAGGCCGCGTGTCCAACTGGATTTGCGATCGAGTCAAAGCGGGCGATGCGATCGAAGTTAAGCCGCCGGCCGGCCACTTCACTCCCCATTCGCTTGACGACGACTTCCTGCTCTTCGCCGGCGGCAGCGGTATCACGCCTGTCTTCTCGATCATAAGGTCCGCGCTTATCGCAGGCCGCGGCCGCCTCTACCTTATATATGCGAACCGCGACGAGAATTCGGTGATTTACCGCGACCAGCTGAACGCGCTGAAAAATCAGCATCCGACGCGGCTCAATATCGTTCAATTGCTCGACTCGATTCAGGGTTTGCCGACGGTCCCGCAGCTTGCGGAACTGTCGCGCTCCTTCAGCGGCGCGGACTGCTACGTATGCGGTCCCGAGGCGTTCATGGACTGCGCGCTCGAAGCGCTTCGCGGGCTGGGCGTGGCGCCGTCGCGAATTCACGTCGAGCGCTTCGTGTCGCTGCCAGACGAGGAAGATGCGGCGCTAGTCATCGAGCAGGGCGTAACTGGAACAATTCAGCTCGAAGTCGAACTCGACGGAGTGCATCACGAGCTGAGCTGCTCGCGCGGCGAGCCGATCCTCGATGCGATGCTGCGCGCGGGATTGAAGGCGCCACACTCGTGTCAGAGCGGCGCGTGCGGGTCATGCATGTGCACGCTCGAAGCGGGTGAAGTCCATTTGCGCCACAACCAGGTGTTGGACCAGAACGACCTGAAGCAGGGTTGGATACTGGCGTGTCAGGCGATTGCCGACAGCGCGTCGGTCAGAGTGAAGTTTCCGGATTGAAGCGACAAATTGCGTAGCGGAGAAGTGTCATGATCGATATCAGAGGACTGGCCTACGTCGTCGCGGAGTCGCAGGATCCGTCGCGATGGAAAACATTCGGCGAACAGGTGCTGGGCGCGATGGTCGCCGACGCTCCCGAAGGCGGCGTGCATCTCAAGCTCGACGAACGCCCGTTTCGCATCGCGGTGAATCGCGGCAGCGCCGACTGCTACATGGCGTCGGGATGGGAAGTGGCAGACCAGCCGGCGTTCGACGCGGGTATCAACGATTTGCAGCGCGCGGGTGTGACGCCGACTCGCGCGACCCCGCCCGAGCTGGCAACGCGCAAAGTTCAGGACATGGTGTGGTTCAACGATCCCTCCGGCAACCGGCACGAGCTGGTCTGGGGATATAAGGGCGACTCGGCTCGCTTCATCTCGCCGCAAGGCGTGTCCGGCTTCGTCACCGGCGAGCTCGGAATGGGCCACACGGTTCTTCCCGCGCCGAATTTCGAAGCGACCTGGAATTTTTTTCGTGACGTGATGGGCTTCGGCCTCACCGACATCCTGCGGCTGCGCTTCACGCCGGATCCCGCGGAGCCGGAGAAACGCATCTACTTTCTCCATTGCAACAACGCACGCCATCACAGCCTCGCGCTGTTCGAATTTCCGATGCCGAACGGATGCGTGCACCTGATGCTGGAGGTGAACTCCTTCGACGAAGTCGGCCGCGCGTACGATCGAATGCTCAAGCGCAAGACCAAATTGATGGCGACGCTTGGCCGCCACGTTAACGACCGGATGATCTCCTTCTACATGGCGACGCCGTCGAACTTCCCAATCGAGTACGGCTACGGGGGGCTGGTGATGGACTGGCGGCGGCACTCGGTCTTCGAGGCAACTGCGCCGAGCCTCTGGGGCCACGACTTCAGCGTCGGATTCAAACTGTAGGGCGACGGTTAGCCGTTGCGCAGGAAGTCGAGGCAGGTGCGATTGAACAAATCGCGGTGCTCGACCATCACCCAGTGACCGCATCGATTGAGCAGCATGAACCGCGCCTGCGCGCATCGCTCGACGATCTTCATCGCGCCGCCGACCGGATTGAAGCGATCGTTCATTCCCCAGAAGCCCAGCACCGGGCAGCGGATTTCGCCGAGCCGCTCGGCCATGTTGGGCACGCGCATCGTCGATAGAACAGTGCGCGGCTGCGTCGCGCATACTCCCACGCGTTCGGCGAGCAGCTCCGCCGTGATGTGCGACGGATCGTGCAGTTGCAGCGTCAGCAACCGGCGCATCGACTCGGTGTCCATCGGGCCGGCGGAGAAGACTTCGATCATTTTCCGGATGCCTTCCATCTGCAGGTAGGCCGGCAGCTCCTCGATTCCTCCGGGCGCCATCAGAATGAGCCTGCTCACGGTGTTCGGATGATCGAGCGTGTACTTGAGTGCGATCGCGCCGCCCAGGGAGTTGCCGAGCAGCGTGCATCGGCCGAGGCCGAGTTTGCTGACGAGACCGCGGATAGCCTCGACGAAGAAATCCAAAACGTAGTTGGTGTCCGGCTTCGACGACAGGCCGAATCCCGGCAGGTCCGGCACGATAGCTCGATAGCCCGCCGCGGCGAACACGGGATAGTTGCCCTTGAAGTTGCTATAGCCGCTCGCGCCGGGTCCGCTGCCGTGCAGGAACACGATCGGCTCGCCGGTTCCGGCTTCATGATAGTGAATAGATAGCCCGCCGCCGGTAACTGCGTACTTGCCTTCGGGAATGGGAGTGGCACCAGCGGTCATCGAATCCTCTACGCGGATCATTGCGACAGAGCAGCCGCGATGAATCGTCCGATCAGACTAACGCCGCCGCCAGATCCTTTTGGTCTAGGAGCGGCAACGCCGGCTCCCGTTATGGGGGCCGGCGTTGCCGGTTAGTCAATCAGTTGTGGAGGTACCCGGCTATGGCAGCACCGCATAGGCCGCACCGTTGCTCGGCGCGAAGGAGGCGGCTGCCGTTCCACCGGCCCCGGCGGCCAGGCCGGAGAGGGTGGTGTATTGGAACGTGGTGCCGGTCGGAATCGCGGTTACCGTGAAGTTGCCGTTGTAACCGAGAACGCTATTGCCGGTGATGGTCACGTTCTTGCCAATAGTCAGGCCCGCCGGATTCGACGACGTCATGGTCACGGTTACGGTCGTTCCGGACTCAGAGGTCGAGGTAATCGCACTGGTAGCGCCGGCGGCGAAGGACGCTCCCACCGTCCAGAGCGCCGTCCCCTGGCTGTACAGCTCCGAGTAATCGCTGGTGAACTTCGCGGCGCCGCAGGTGGTTGTCGCCTGCGCGCTGCCGATGACCACCGACTGCAAGCTGGGCGACGGTGTGGTGCATGCGCCGCCGATTACAATCAGGTCGGTTACGTCGGTACCCGATCCGATTACGGCCTGGGCCTGACCTTCACGCGCCGCATTGAGTGTGCCGGTCGCGGTGAAGGTACCGCCGGTCCCCGTGCTCGGATCGTACAGGTCGACCTCGCTCTGCGCTCCCTGATGGATTCCGGTCGTGCCCGTGCAAGTCGACGGCGGCGTGCCCGCCTCGACGTCAACGCCGCCGGGCAGAATCACCATGCCCGCCTTGCTGCCGGCCTGGAATAGCGTCGCCGTCGTGGTGCGCTTTACTCCCATGGTGTTGGCGGTCGCGCTCCAGGTCTGCGAGCTCGGGTCGAAGACCTCGGCGCTGTTAAGCGTCGTCGCCACCACCGGGGTGGCTGGCGTGCTCAGGCAGTTTTGCGAAGTCGCCTGGATGCCGCCGAAGGCCACGACGGGGCCGGGGGTCCCATCCACCCCAATCAGCGGGAACAGCTCGCGCGCATTGGTCATCGAGCCGGTGGTCCGCGTAAAGGACGGCCCAGTCGGGTCGAAGATGAACGAGGTGTTTGACGACGCGCCAAGGAACGACAGGATGTCGCCGCCCGCCACCAGCACCTTGCCGCCGTCGTTCTGGATTAGCGCAGCGCCCTGGTCCACCATGCCGCACTCAAACGTGTCGGCTGCCGCCGTCCCACCGGTCCCAGCCGTCAATCCTGAGACGGTGGTGTAGGTGAAATGCGTGCTGTCAGGAATGGTGAGCACGGTGAAGCCTCCGTTGTAGCCCGCGGTAGTAGTGCCCGTCACGTTGGCGACGGTTACGCCCGAGCCGACCGTCAGGCCGGTCGGGTTCGCCGAGGCCATGGTGATGGTTGCAGTGGTTCCGCTTTCGGATGCGGATGCAATCGTGCTGGAGGCCCCGGCGCAAACTGAGGCCACGCCGTTGGTGCATGCCGGCGGGAAGGTTCCCGCGGCGCAGGCCGGCAGCGACACGGTCGCAGTGAACTTGTCCAGCGCCGGGTCGTAGACCTCGGCCGTATTCAACGCCTGCTGTCCCGGAGGCGCTCCCGAACCCGGCGGCGGCACCGACGTGGCCAGGAACGAGCTGCCGGTCGAGCCGCCCACGACCAAGACCTTGCCGTCAAACGGGCAGCTGCAGCCGGAGATCAGGGTTGCGCTCGGTCCGCTGCGCGCGATGGTCATCGCGCCGCCGGTGCCGGCCGGAGAGAACGTCTTGGTATTCTCGTTGTACAGCTCCGCGCTCTGCAGTGCGTCGCACTGGAAGCCGGAGACACCGCCGTAGGTCCTCGCTGAGCAGGTCGCACCGCCAAGAACCAGGGTCAGGCCGTTGGGCAGCGCTACGGTCGCGGCCGACTCGCGGGCGGTGGCCAGCGAACCCACCAGCACGAAGCTGTTGGTGGAGGTGTCGAACACCTGGGCGGCCGCATCCGACACGGTCGAGGTCGCCAGGTTGATGATCCCGCCCAGCTTGCCGCCGGTGTCGCCGCCTGCCACCAGCACGTCGCCCGCCTCAACTCCAGGCGTGGCGGTCGCCGTCGCCGTCGCTCCACCGGTTCCGGTTGACGTCGCCGTCGCGGTCGAGGTTGACGTTGCCGTCGCCGTTGCGGTCGAGGTTGACGTCGCCGTCGCGGTGGCCGTCGAGGTCGCTACATTCGTCCCGGTCGCCGTTGCCGTGGCAGTCGCAGTTGACGTCGCTGTAGCGGTCGCAGTTGACGTCGAGGTAGCGGTGGCCGTCGCCGTCGCGGTCTTAGTCGCGGTCGCGGTGGCCGTCGCCGTTGCCGTCGCCGTCGAGGTTGCTACATTCGTCCCCGTGGCTGTCGCCGTGGCGGTCGCGGTCTTAGTCGCCGTAGCCGTCGACAGTTGCGGTCGCGGTGGCCGACGCTGTCGGCGAGCCGGTCGCGGTCGCGGTCGAGGTTGCTACATTCGTCCCCGTTGCTGTCGCCGTGGCAGTCGCAGTCTTGGTCGCGGTGGCGGTCGCGGTTGATGTCGCGGTGGCGGTCGCAGTTGAGGTCGAAGTCGCGGTCGAGGTAGCAGTCGCCGTCTTGGTCGCGGTCGCCGTTGCGGTCGGCGTTCCACTGGTCGCGGTCGCAGTCGCGGTCGGCGATGCCGTCGCGGTGGCGGTCGCGGTCGAGGTTGCAGTTGCGGTTGATGTTGCCGTCGAGGTGGCAGACGCTGTCGGCGAGCCCGACGCAGTTGCGGTGGCAGTCGCGGTCTTGGTCGCGGTGGCGGTCGCCGTTGACGTCGCCGTCGTGGTTGAGGTGGCCGTCGCTGTCGCGGTCGCGGTCGCCGTCGGAGTTGCTACATTCGTCCCGGTTGCTGTCGCCGTCGCGGTCGCTGATTGCGTCGGGGTTGCGGTGGCGGTCGGCGTTGGCGTTGCACCTGTGCCGGTGCAGGTCAGACTGACCGTCCGCGTCTTACTGTTGTGGCCTGCTGCATTAAAGATGAACGTCAGCGCTCCGGTGACTGACCCCGGCCCTGTCGGCTGGCATTCGACCTGAACCTGGCATGTTTGGCTGGCGCCCAATGAGCCATCGCAAGTGTCGCCCACCTTGAGAAATGGGGCTGACGCGGCGATGCTCTGAATTTGGATCCCCACTTTCTTGGAGTTGTTGGTCGCGTTAACTGTTTGCGGCGGGCTGGGGTTGCCGATGCTTACGTTGCCGAAAGCGAGGCTCTTGGGATTGAGTTTCAGGTTTGCGTTTCCTTGCGCGAAGGCTCGATCAGGTGCGGCCAAGCCCATCGCGAAAAGAAGCGCGAAACTCAGAACCGAAAATAGGAACAGGGACGGCTTCGGGCGAGACATGTGACAATCCTCCAGCGAACAAAAGCGTACGAGCGTCCTACTGAGCGCCACCATCACCGTCCCGCCCCAGAAAGTTTTCTTATTCGGTACGAAGCGAGGAACGCAGCCCCCAAGCCGGCGTTCCCATTGAGTTGCGGTAGCGATAACACCAAAGACAGGTTTTCTGCAAACGAAACTTCAAGTCCCTTTTGAGCGCAATGCGCTTTGATTCCCGGTGATGCCACTCCCTGGTCCGGAGGCGGCAACGCCAGCCCCTGACGGGGCCGGCGTTGCGGTTAGGCATTCAGTTGTGGAGGTACCCGGCTATGGCAGCACCGCATAGGCCGCGCCGTTGCTCGGCGCGAAGGAGGCGGCTGCCGTTCCACCGGTTCCCGGCGGCCAGGCCGGAGGCGGTGGTGTATTGGAACGTGGTGCCGGTCGGAATCGCGGTTACGGTGAAGTTGCCGTTGTAACCGGCAACGCTGTTGCCGGCGATGGTCACGTTCTGGCCAATGGTCAGGCCAGCCGGATTCGACGACGTCATGGTCACGGTTACCGTCGTTCCGGACTCAGAGGTCGACGTAATCGCACTGGTAGCTCCGGCGGCGAAGGACGGTCCGACCGTCCAGGTCCCTGGCCCCTGGCTGTACAGCTCCGAGTAATCGCTGGTGAACTTCGCGGCGCCGCAGGTGGTTGTCGCCTGCGCGGTGCCGATGACCACCGACTGCAAGCTGGGCGACGGTGTGGTGCATGCGCCGCCGATTACAATCAGGTCGGTTACGTCGGTACCCGATCCGATTACGGCCTGGGCCTGACCTTCACGCGCCGCATTGAGTGAGCCGGTCGCGGTGAAGGTACCGCCGGTCCCGGTGGTCGGATCGTACAGGTCGACCTCGCTCTGCGCTCCCTGATTGATTCCGGTCGTGCCCGTGCACGTCGATGGCGGAACGTGCCCGCCTCGACGTCAACACCGCCGGGCAGAATCACCATGCCCGCCTTGCTGCCGGCCTGGAATAGCGTCCCCGGCGTGGTGCGCTTTACACCCATGGTGTTGGCGGTCGCGCTCCAGGTCTGCGCACTCGGGTCGAAGACCTCGGCGCTGTTGAGCGTCGTCGCCACCACCGGGGTGCTTGGGGTGGCCAGGCAGTTTTGCGAAGTCGCCTGGATGCCGCCGTACGCCACCACGTGGCCGGACAGTGGACCGGTCACCACTGACGGATCCAGCCCGACCAGCGGGAACAGCTCGCGCGCGTTGGTCATCGAGCCGGTGGTCCGGGTAAAGGACGGCCCAGCCGGGTCGAAGATGAACGAAGTGTTCGAAGATGCGCCGAGGAACGACAGGATGTCGCCGCCCGCCACCAGTACCTTGCCACCGTCGTTCGGAATCAACGCTGCGCCCTGATCCACCATGCCGCACTCAAACACGTTGGCTGCCGCCGTTCCACCTGTCCCAGCCGCCAATCCTGAGACGGTAGTGTAGGTGAAATGCGTGCTGTCAGGAATGGTGAGTACGGTGAAGCCTCCGTTGTAGCCCGCGGTAGTAGTGCCCGTCACGTTGGCGACGGTTACGCCCGAGCCGACCACCAGGCCGGTCGGATTCGCCGTGGCCATGGTGATGGTCGCAGTGGTGCCGCTTTCAGACGCGGACATAATCGTGCTGGTGGCTCCGGCGCAAACTGAGGCCACGCCGTTGGTGCATGTCGGCGGGAAGGTTCCCGCGGCGCAAGCCGGCAGCGACGCAGTCGCAGTGAACTTGTCCAGTGCCGGGTCGTACACCTCGGCCGTAAACAACGCCTGCTGTCCCGGAGGCGCTCCCGAACCGGGGGGAGGCACCGACGTGGCCAGGAACGAGCTGCCGGTCGAGCCGCCCACTATCAAGACCTTGCCGTCAAACGGGCAGCTGCAGCCGGAGATCAGGGTTGCGCTCGGTCCGCTGCGCGCGATGGTCATCGCGCCGCCGGTGCCGGCCGGCGAGAACGTCTTGGTATTCTCGTTGTACAGCTCCGCGCTCCCCAGCGCGTCGCATTGGAAGCCGCGACACTGCCGTAGGTCCTCGCTGAGCAGGTCGCACCGCCAAGGACCAGGGTCAGGCCGTTGGGCAGCGCTACGGTCGCGGCCGACTCGCGGGCGGTGGCCAGCGAGCCCACCAGCTGTGAAGGTGTTGGAGGTGGTGTCGAACACCTGCGCGGCCGCGTCCGACACGGTCGAGGTCGCCAGGTTGATAATCCCGCCCAACTTGCCACCGGTGTCTCCTCCAGCGATCAGGACGCTGCCGGCTTCAGGGCCAGGGGTACTGGTCGCAGTGGCAGTTGGCGTCGAAGTCGCTGCCGTCGTTCCAGTTGCGGTGGCGGTGGCAGTCGCGGTCGGCGTGTCGGTTGCAGTCGCGGTCGCCGTATCGGTGGAGGTTGCGGTGGCAGTCGCGGTCGCGGTTGTCGTATCGGTAGCCGTTGCAGTCGCCGACGTCGTCGCCGTCGCGGTGGCAGTCGCGGTCGCCGTCGCCGTATCGGTTGCGGTTGCGGTGCGTCGCGGTGCAGTCGCCGTCGGTCGCGTCGGTCGCCGTTGCGGTTGCGGTCGAGGTCGTGCCGTCGCAGTTGACGTTGCGCGTCACCGTCGAGGTTGCTGTTTGTCGCGTTGCCGCTGCCGGTCGAGGTGGCCGTGGCGGTCGCCGTAGCGGTGGCCGTTTGGGTTGCAGTTGCGGTCGGTGTCGCTGCAGTTGCCGTGGCCGTCGGAGTGGGCGTTGGTCCGCTCGACACCCCGGTACAGGTGAGCCCGACGAATGTGGCCATCGGATAGCCATCCCACAGATCGTTCGGTGGAATTATCTCGTCGGAGGTGTAGAAGAACGCCAGCACCCCAAAAAGGAACCCCGTCTTCGTCGGTTCGCATGCGACATCGACTTGGCAAGGCTGGAGCGCATTCAATGTACTGCCGCAGGTGTTGTTCGTGATGGTGTAGCCCGCGGTAGCGAAGATCGATGGTGTAAAGAAGCTCGTGAACGCTATCGTGTCGTCGTCATATTGGTTGGTGGCAGTATCCGTCTGTGAGGGACTAGTGGTCCCGACGGCAACGTTGCCGAAGCTAAGCGTCGTGGGATTTGCTTCTAGCCCGTTGTAAACGTCAGTATCCGCGAACGCCGGATTAGGCGCGGCGATACCGATCACAAGAAGAAAGGCGAGACTAAAAACCGAAAATCCAAAGATGAGCGACCTGACCCCCGAAGCGTGGTCCAGCGAAGCTCGGCTTGAACGACTAAGCCATCGGCTCATGGCTCATCCCTCCCAGGCGTTGATTCAGGCCTCGGCTAAACTTCGAAAGCTTTCAATCGATATGTAAGTTCTCTCATTAGGAGGCCGCGACAATGAGCAATTTCGGGGCCTATGCACATCAAAGGACGTTCCCTTGAATTTGCTCCAGAAAAATTCCTTCCAGAAACGCAAGAGTGTGAATCCTGGAAGTTTTTACACAGCAAGAAATAGTTACCCCCGGAAATGAGCGTGCCCAATGGAACGCACGTCTGTGACTTTGTCTCGTGTGGCAGGCTCGCCTGCGCAGGTCCCACTCGAAGCCCGATTCAGCCGTCCAGTCACGATTGCTTATCCCCATCGCGTGATCTTTAGGCTTGATGATGGCGGCTTAACAAATTGGCTGCTTATGATCAAGCGAAACCCGCTCGCGTACGGCTCGAGAATAATTTCGAGTGCTACAATTGACCGCTCTAGGACGATTGCCAAGTGCTATATGATCTGCCCGCAACACATCGCCGCGCGAGAACTATGCTATGGCGCGACGATGAGTGGTTCAGCGCGAGAATTCGGGCATCGTTACGCTTTCAGAAAATCGATCGGAGCAGGCGATTTTAGAGCTTTCCGGCGCCGCTCAAGTTGATGATCATTAGACGCGTCGTCTGCGAGTCGCTCGTTATGGTAAGTGTCCCGGGCTGCCTGCCCACCGCGCTTGCCCTGTAAGTCAGAAAGAAGGCGCAGCTATGCCTGGCCGGCAGCTGCATCCCGACGTGACAGGTGCTGATTGCCGCGTCGACGCTGAACGGTGCGGTCGCGACCGCACTCTCGATGAGGATCGGCAAGTTCCGCGTATTGGATCCGGCTGTGAGCTTCACCTTGAGCGGCGTGCTGATGACCCCTATCGGCGCGCTGAGGAAGCGCAAACTCGTGGGGAACACTTTTAGTGACACCGGCACCGGAGTCGGTGTGGCGGTCGGAGTTGCTGTTGGAGTTGCTGTCGGAGTCGTCGTAGCTGTGGCGGTCGCCGTAGGAGTCGATGTGGCGTTCAGAGTTGCGGTTGCTGTCGCAGTGGTTGTCGCGTCTGTCGATGTCGAAGTTGCGGTTGCAGTAGGCGTGGCAGTTGCCGTTGCAGTTTGGGTAGCGCTTACGGTCGCGGTCGCAGAAGCGGTCGAAGTTGCCGTTGCAGTAGGCGATGCAGTCGCGGTCGCCGTTAAAGTCGTGGTTGCGGAGGCGGTGGCAGTAGAGGTCGCGCTTGCGGTCGCGGTGGCAGTGGCCGTTGGAGTTGGATTTATTGTCCCCGTCGCCGTGGCGGTTGCCGCTGCAGTCGGAGTCGCGGTCGCGGTCGCAGTTCATCGCAGTTGCTGTTGCCGTTGCTGCCGTGGTCGCCGGTGGCGGGGCGTACGCCAGCACGCGATTGTCCGAGTGATCAGCAACATAAAGGCTGCCCGACCTGTCGAGTGCTACTCCGGTGGGGTCGTTCAGACTGTCCGCGCTGATCCCGCTGCACGCCGACGAACCAAAGCTACCGCACGTGCCAAAGACCTGATCCGCGATTGTGTCGGTGGTCAGCGGACTGTTGTACTCGAGCACGCGACTATTGTTACTGTCGGCCACGTAAAGGTTGCCCGACCCGTCCAGAGCGACGCCTGACGGGAGGCACAAACTGCTTGCGCTCTTCCCGCCCTTGTTGCATCGGTTCGAGGTTAGGCTTCCGCCTTGGCCAATGACCGCGTCGGCAATGGTATCGCCTGCGCCGGTTTCGCCGCTGCCCGCATTGAGCGGAGTGTTGTACTCAAGCACCCGCGCGTTGGTGTAGTCCGCTACGTAGAGGTTGCCAATCGCGTCAGTCGCGACTCCAAACGGATCGCACAGGTCAATGGCCGATGCTCCCTTGAGAAAGCCGCCGGTGTCGAAATTGCAAGCATGCGAGGTGAAACTGCCACCTTGGCCAAAGACCAGGGTCGCCGATGATCCGGTGGTGACCGGAGCGTTGTACTCAAGCACCCGGTTGTTGTTGTTATCGACTACGTAAAGGTTGCCCGATCCGTCGGTCGCGACTGCAATCGGAAATGCCAGGCTGGCGGCGCCGATGCCGCCGTTGTTTTGAATATTGGATGTGAAGCTTGCGCCCTGGCCCACCACTATGTTGGCCGGACCGCCTACGCACGGGAAAGTGCTGCCGCATGCTGTGAACGGACTGTTGAACTCCAGCACCCGATTGTTCCTGCTGTCCGCCACGATTAGGTTTCCAAAACCGTCGACCGCGATTCCCTCGGGCTGGCACAAGCTGCTGGCGGTGACAGCTTTACCATCCGCACCGTCGCAGAAGTACGAAAGGAAATCGGGCTGCCCAATGACAAGGTCGGCTGGAGCGCCATTGGCGAAGGAAGTAGCGTCCCTCCATCCAAGCACCCGATTGTTGTCCGGATCGGTAGCGTAAATCCGATTCGGCGTTGCGCTCGAATCGATCGCCACCGTCTCCGGGCTGGACAGACCTTGGCCGTCGGTCAGGTTGACACGCTGATGCGTGAAGTCCATTTGTCCCAAAACCTTGGCCGCCGTCGTGTTGGTGCCAAGTGGGGAGTTGTACTCCAAAGTTCGATTGTTGCCGGCGTCCGCGACGTAAAGATCGCCCGATCCGTCGAGCGCGACGCCGGTTGGAGTGCACAGGTCAATGGCGGTGCTGCCGTCAACGTCGTTGACGACGCCGACATCGAAATTGCATACGTCCGAAGTGAAGTCCCCACCCTGGCCAAACACAAGGTCTGCCGTGGCATTGGTTGTCAGCGGCGTGGTGTATTCCAGCACCCGGCTGTTGTTGGTATCGGCCACGTAGAGGTCGCCGGCCGCGTCCAATCCGAGCCCGGTTGGATTGCACAAATCGTCGGCGCTGGAGCCGATGTCCAATGTGTCGCTGTTGCAGTCGCCCAGGCCGAAGCTTCCGCCCTGACCCAGGACGCGGTTGGCGGTGGTGGTCAGCGGCGCATTGTATTCGAGCACCCGGCTGTTGATGGTGTCCGCGATGTAAAGATTGCCCGCGCCATCCAGCACGACACCGCTTGGATCGCACAAGTCGTTGGCGGTCGGATTGCCTCCGCCCGTGTCGAAGTTGCAGTCGCCAACGGTGAAGCTGCCGCCCTGGCCGAATACCATATCTGCGACAGTGTCGGTGCTTAGCGGCGTGTTGTACTTCAGTACGCGATTGTTGCCACTGTCCGCCACGTAGAGGTTGTCCGACTTGTCAACCGCGATCGCGCTCGGCTGGCACAGGTCGGCGTTGGTTGGAGCGCCACCGCCTGTGTCGCTATTACATCCCACTGAGGTCATGCCGCCCTGGCCAAAGACAAGATCTGCGGGATCACCGACGCACGGGAAGCTGCTGCAGGCGCCAAATGGATTGGTGTACTCCAGTACCCGGCTATGACTTGAGTCCGACACATAGAGGTTGCCCGATCCGTCCACGGCGACCCCGGACGGGAGGCAAAGAGTGTCATCGGCAGCGGGGTTACAGCTATTGGAACTGAAGTCGGGTTGCCCGATCACCAGGTCGGCAGGAGCGCCGTTGCCGAAGGAAGATGCGTTGGCCCAGCCCAGTACGCGGTTGTTCTCGGCATCCGCTATGTAGACTCTGCCTGTCGCGCCGCTGTTGGCGATCGCCACGGCGTGCGGACTGGAGAGTCCCTTGGCGTCAATCAGGTTCGGCCCTATGTGCACGAAGTCCAGTTGTCCCAGCACCCGATTGGCGCTGGTGGCGCTCGCGAACACGATCGCCGCGCACAGCGCGACGGCGATCGTCGTTGCCGAAATCCCGAATATCAGCGGATGCCGACTTCGAGCGCGTCCGATTAACCAATACAATCGGTCATTCCCCCGGCGGAATAGATGAGGGCCGCCGACCCCGAGCCGCCCCCAAGCGGCACTGAAAAGTAACAAAATATAACGCGAAAGCAAGCACGAATGAACAGATAAACTGATTTTAGCGAAGGTTCTCGAAAAAGCAGCGAATCTTGGAGGCTCAGCCGAACTGGATTGCCCCGAATTTGCTGAAATTTGCGATTCTTGCTACGTAAAGAGCCGCGATCGTTCCCCCACAAATGGTGGATAGTCAATACCGAGAAGTTGCGCCCGAGGCTTTCGCCGAAGTACGCGGCGCGGCAGGTGCTCGACGGCCGTCGAGCAGGAATTCGCGCAGGACGCTCAGCGTTGCAGTCGTAGCAGTCGCGCTTGTTGTCGGCATCGGCCTTCGCGTCACAGGCCTCGATCACATGCCGCCGGCGCTGGGGCAGGACGAAGCCTGCGACGGCTACGACGCGTACAGCATCCTGAAAACAGGGCGCGATCATCACGGCAATTTCATGCCGATTGTGATGCAGGGCTTCAACGACTATCGCATGCCCCTGTTCCAATATTCTTTGGTGCCGCTGGTTGGAATGATTGGACTTAAAGCTACGACCGTGAGACTTGGCGCGGCGCTATGGGGGATCGCAGATCTGCTTGCGATCGTCACTCTGGCCGGGTTGATGTTTGGGTGGGCAGGCGCCGCAGCGGCCGCCGTTCTCGGTGCGCTCATGCCATGGCATCTGGAACTCAGTCGCTATGGAATAGAAACTACGGCGGCATCGACAACGATCAGCATGGCGATTGCTTCCTTCTTCATGTGGTTGCGCCAGCGACGAGGCAATTGGCTACTGCTGAGCGGTCTGTCATTCGGGCTTTCACTCTACACCTATGCAATTACCAAGGCCTTGTTGCCTCTGCTGCTAGGACTGATCGCGATATTGTACTGGCGAGAATTGAAGACAGCCAGGGTTAAAGCGCTGAGTGGTCTCGCTATCATAATTGTTTTGGCTCTGCCGCAAGCGATCATGTTCGTCAGCAGTGCCGACTTGATGCAGGTGGAATACCAGCATCTTTCATTGTTCAGCGCCGACTCGATTTGCACTGGTTGCGACAGCGATAAAACGAGGCAGGCGATGCGCTCGATACCCTGGCTGCTGATAGCCAACTTCGCGAGTAACTTTACTCCTTCGTTTCTATTTCTGAACGGCGACCGAGGCGACCATTGGACGATGCTCCATCCGCCGAAGTTTGGCGAACTATTACCTGAGCAGGCAATCCTGATCTTACTAGCTTTGATCGGATTGGTTACTTCGAGCCGCAAGAGGATCGCGATATTGATTTTCGGATGGCTGATTTTTGCCGCCGTCCCTGCCGCGATGATAAGGCCGCTCGGAGTGGGCTATTTTGAACCCGGAGCTTCGATGCCGACGCCATGGGTCTTGCTCAATGATAGAATACCTACTGCGCCGGTTACTGCGTCTATGCTGCTAGCTCATACCGATTCACGGCATAGCGCGCTGGCGATGGCACCCTGGATCCTGCTGTCAGCTCTGGGATTTGTGGTGTTGCTCGATCTGACTGCCGAAAGACACAGGGTTCGAAGGGTCGCTATCGTGCTGCTTCTGCTGGGCGTAATCTTCCACAGCGCGCGGTACCTGCGATATTATTTCGAAGACTTTCCAGCGGTTGCGGCGCCGTACTTTCAGTACGGGATCAAAGAAGTCCTTCAGACGATCGATCAGAAGTACAGCTCCGATCTGCCGGTCGTTATCTCAGCCGGGATCAATCAGCCCTACATCTATGTATTGTTCTTCGAACACTACCCGCCTGCACTCTTTCAAAGCCGTCCGGTGCCGCAGCAAGGCGGGATCTTCGGACAGGTCGAAGGTTTCGGCCGTTACAGATTCATGCCACAGAAACGGGCTTATCTCGAGCTACCGCACGGTATATTCGTGTACAGCAGTATCGAACGTGCCTATGCGCCGCCGGATGTGTCGATTAACTACCCCGATGGTAGTTTGGCATACAAGATAATTGTGAAATAGTCGCCGGGGTATGAGTCAAAGCCAAATCGCGGGAACCAGACCGAATTCTATTGAATTAGCGGAATCATATAAGACTCTAAACCGCGATCGCAGGTTATCGTCCTTATCGTCGGGTTGGTTTAACGCGGCAGTCCTGCTAGCAGCAGTTATAGTTGGAGGCTGGCTGCGGCTGCGCGATCTAGGCGCGTTGGATATGACGGCCGACGAGGCACCCTCGTGGCTGGCCGCGTCTGCCTCTACCGTTCGCGAGGTGCTCCACACCGGGATGGAGCTCAATCCCGGTAAGCTGGCGCTCCACGACTTGACGCTGCACTTCTGGATGCTCGCGTTCGGAGACAGTGTCACCTCGATCAGGGCGCTTTCCGCGCTCCTTGGTACGTTCGCCATTGTTCTGGTCTTCGCCGTTACCCGGGAACTCTTCGCGAGCGAAACCGATGCTCCGCTGTTTGCTGCCGACTGCTCCGCAATAGCCGCCTTTAGCGCTTTGGTCTTTGCGCTCAATGTCGTCGCCATCCGGTATTCGCGCGAGGGTCGGATGTACGAGTTGATGCTGGTCGCGACTCTGATCCAGCTTTGGTTTTTCATTCGAGCTGTTCGTCAAGGTCGCTTCGTGAATTATGCCGGGACCCTGCTTTTCACGGTACTCGCCGCAGCGACCAGTTTTGCTGCGGACCCGGTCTTTCTCATGGAAGGCTTATGCCTGCTTGGCGCCATGCGACCGGGCGCCACTCGCTGGCCGTACGCCTGGAACGTTACCGTTAGCCTGCTGGCAGCCGGCGCGATCGTGGCAGGTCTGACTCCGTGGCGACTCTTAGTCGAGAAAGCGAGCTACTTCAGTTGGATAGGACCCGGATTCTTGACCGAATACGTCCTGGGGTTCTTTGGCGCCGCAGTTCAAAGCCCGGTGCTCGCCGTCACTCTGGCACTCGCCATTTGGGGAGTGGTTCGCGGATGGAAGCGGTATGCGGAAGGCATAGGCTTCGTACTCGCGTGGATGTTTGTGCCGCTGTTTCCGCTCGCGTTGTTTCTCGGACCGATCATGCTGCTGCTGATGACCGTCTATGCATGGACGCCCCTGTTCGCTCACCGAGGTGCCCTGAGCTCTATCGTACCGTTCTGCATTTTAGTCGGGCTTGGAATCACGGAACTACGCCCGCCGGCGGCGAAGCTAGCCGCACTTACACTAGTGGTCCTGCTCGCCGGCGTCCAAATTCATTCCTATGACCCGAAGTCAGGCGATGTGGAGTGGGGTGTGCAATGGCGTGCCGCGACAGAAGCGGCGCTCCCCGAGCTCAAGGCCGGAAGGCCCGTGAACGTGATTCCCGGCTATGGGATGTATGCGGTGCGCTATTACTTGCGCAACGACCACGTCGATCCCGCGCTGCTGACGCCAAGATGATCGGCGGGCGCAAGTGTTGATACTGGCCGACACCGCGGAGACCCTTCTGCCCGCGGCTTTTGCGGCTTCGCACCGCCACTACCCGATACCGGTCGCGCACGCGCATGGAGTGTCAGTGCTGGCGACACCTTTCGCAATAGGCCAGTCGGGCGCAGGAAAGTAGCCCTAACGCGACACTAACAGGTCGTGAATTGACAGCTACTTACTCACGACTGAGTTTCGAATCTCCGTGCAGGCAAATCGTGTCTCCAGGTCATGCGGCGGCGCCAGGGCCAGTGCCAGCCGACATTGATCCAGCGCCTCGCGCTCGCGGCCCAGAGCGTGGAGCGATTTCGCGATCGCGACATAGAGATGCGGATGTCCGGTCCAATGAGAGATTCGCTGGTAAGACTTCAGCGCCTGCTCGTTCTGGTTCAGATCAGCCTGCAAGTTCCCCAGCTTGATCAAGACATCAGGATTCATCGGATAACGATCGGCAAGCTCGAGGAGAACTTGTTCCGCTCCGCGTTTGTCATTGTGTTGCAACAATATCTCTGCGCGCGCCAGCCCCTCTGCCAGCTCGCCTTCGGGCATGCTATCCATCTTCTTCAGGACCGACTGGACTTTTTCGCTATTGTCTTGCGAATCGTACAATTGCGCAAGCAGAACGTAGCGCAAAGCCAGAGGGCCGAACGCCGGCGAGGGATAGCTACTCATCATCGCTATCGCCTCGATGATTTCTGCTATTGCTTGAGTTGTAAGACCGCTCGCCTGATCGCGAAGCCCCTTGGCATAAAGATCGAAGATCTTTTCGACGAAAGCGCCCTGGGCCGGCGAGCTGTGCGGATCGTCTTCATAGTGCTCGCCTGCGCTTTTGCGGAATTGCGCTTCTGCGTCGTCGATATCTCCGCGCTTCGCCATAAAGTCTCCGAGAATCTGATCCAGCGCCTTGGGATCGGGATGGATTGTCCCGGTTTTGTCGGGCTCCAGGCGGATAGCTGTCCGGACTTCCTGCTCGGCCTGCGCCAAGTCGCCCGATTGCTCCAGATAGATCGCCAGAGTCAGGTGCCATGCCGTCGACTCGGGGAAGCCCTCGATATAAGCCCTGGCAGCCGCAGTGTCGTCGTGCCAGAAGCGCTGCACTTGCCAAAGAGCGACTGCGTAAACGGCGAGGATGGCAGCGGCGCCACCGAAAGCGAGGCGGCGGGCCAACGCGTTCTTCCGGGCCACAACAGCTATCAGGTCGCCTTCCAGCAGGCACCATCCGACCGACGGCAGGTAGAGATAGTAGTCTTGAACGAGGTGATAGACCGAGTGCAGCAGCATCATCGGCGCCAACGTGACTCCTATCCATGCCGCGCAGAAGAGGTAGAGCCGATATCTGGGACTGCGAAAGGCGAGTGCCAAGTATACTGCTACTATTAGTGAGATCGCTGCAAGCGGCGCCCAGAACTCGGGCGATAGAACGCTTGAAACAGGAAACACTCGATGAGCGGGCAGTGTTAGCCAGGGCATTGCCAGCATCGCGAGATAGGTGGCTAACACCCACGGCACAGTAAGAATGGTCTGTACATTGGTCAGAAGATTCGCGTAGTCATAAGGGTTGCTGACGAAGAACCCGAGCACCAGCTTTCTGGCGACGAGATAGAGAATAAGTTCGACAGCGAATGGCGCTGACCAGATAACGGCGCGTCGCGTGCGTATCCATAGTGAGACTCCATTCCACGCGAAGGCGTCCTCGGTATCCGGATCGTCCACACTGAAGAGAAACGCATAGCACGCGACCAGCACTGGAAAAGCAATAGCGCTTTCGTGAGAGAGAAGAGCGCATGCGTACAGTACTATTGCTGTTGTCCAGTGGCGGACGGTCCTCTCCGTGCTCGGCATTATCAGGTAAAAAGCCGCCAGCAAGAATGCGGTGGCGAATACGAAGCCGGCCGCCGCCATCCACACTACCGCGGCAACGTGGACGGGAGTAAGAGCGAACACGCTGCCTGCAAGCAGCGCCGAGGTCGAATCGTTGGTGAGGCGCCGCGCTATTTTAAAGACCAGCCATACTGCGAACAGGTGAACGACCAGGATGGACGCGTGCCACGGCGCGGGATTCAGACCGAACAGCCTGTAGTCCATCCAGTACCAGACCAGCAGCAGCGGTCTGTAGTTACGAAAGTGGGGAAGGAAGGCCGCATCGCTGTACCAGAACTCCTCTCTTGTAAACGCCTTCCACAGAAACGACCAGTTGTGAAGGTCGGGATTCCTTGACGATCATTGCTACGTCGTCGAGGACGAAGGCGTTGCCAAGGCATCTGAGGTACACTGCTGCGGTGACCGCGAGTATGCCGCACAGGATCGAGTTCTCGCGGGTGAGCCAACGCGGCCACGCCGGCGACAGGCGGCCCACGCTTGAGCCTGGGGAGGGAGTCGTTTCGATTCCAACTCGTTCAGAGCGATCGTCTTGCTTTGGCCGATTCACGCGAGAAATTCTAGCCAGCATACCATATGTAGTGGTGCTGGGAGGGCTCGGCTACCATCGGTGGGTTCGTTCCGTCAAATATTGTTTTTGACGGAAGCAGTCGTTGTCGCGCGATTTCGAGCGAGCTTGGCGAGAATGGGCATCGGGAGAATTGTCCACACAGTACGCATACCACAGAAAATCCTCCGTGGTCAGGCTGAAAAGTTCATCCTCAGATTCGGCCTGAAACCCGGTTCAGGAGTAGGAGAGATTTGTGCGCGGGTTAGGCGGTAAGCGATTTGCTTTCGTTGCAATCGCTGCATGCGGCGTGATTGTTTGCAGTCTCGCCGGGTCGTCGATGGCGTGGACAGAGGTGTGCATGCCCTCTTTCCCGTATTCCGGCGGATGGCTGGGCGGCGACGGCGCCTCTTCGATTCTCTTTGGGCTCCGAGCGCGAGCTCTGGCTCTTCGGCGATTCTTTTGTCTCTTCCCGCAGCAGGAAGACCCGCGTCGGTTCGAGAATGGTTGCGAATACAATCGCGATCTCTTCGTGTCGCGGCGGCAAATGGACGATCCAATACTACTGGCGACTTCCGACGCACGGCCACGAAGCCCGTCAAAAGCGCGCTTTCTTTGACAGCCGCACGAGCGCCTTCCGCTATTGGCCCCTCGACGGATTCCTTCATGGGAAGACCCTCTACGTGGCCCTGCTGCGAGTAGTGAACACCCGCGCCCCTGGGCCATTCGCATTCAAAATCGTTGGAGTTGATCTCGCAAAGATCGCGAACCCCGACGAAGAGCCCGGCAACTGGACCATTAGCTACCTTGCTCTTTCGAGGAGCCGGGTGGCCTTTCCCGGTACTTCTATCGTCGTTCTTCCACCGTACGTCTGGCTGTTCGGCACGATGTACCACCCGCGCGATAAGCGTCAGGCCGTTATCCTGACTCGAATCAGCCTCGACCGCCTCGAGCACCCCGCCGAATCGCTCGAGTATCTATCTGCAGGGTCTCGGCGTCAGGTGTCATCTGCAACGCAGCCGACATCGGAGGCGGAACACGAGCGACACCAGAAATCACTGAGTCCAGGGGTCACCCCTGGATGGAGAGCCGCACCGATTCGCGATGATGCCGAAGAACTGGTTGCTCTTGGGCAAACTGATTTCAGTGTTCGCTACCACCGCAAAATGGCTAAATGGGTCATGGTGCAACAGCAGTCCGGATTCGCTACCGGTCAAATCGGAACGCGGACCTCCGAACGGATCGACGGTCCCTGGTCTCCGTATCGCTCGCTCATGAGCATTCCGGAGATGCACACAAGTAGAACCCGGCATCAGCGCATTTTTTGCTATGCCGCGAAGGAACATACGTCGTTCGAATCCGTGCCGGGCACTCTTGTCGTGACCTACACGTGCAATTCGCTGAAGTTCCGCAATCTCGTCGCTGATATGTCAATCTACCGCCCCGATCGTGACTCAATTGCCGATTGCCTTGAACGATGGAAACCCGGAACCGAAATCCCGGCTCGCATCTGATAGCGCGCTGCAGAGCATTCGCCACAGTCATTGTAGCCTTCGTGATATCGCGGTTGCTCTATTTTTCTCCCGATCGCTTCACGCTGAACACATGGTTCATGCAGTTCCTTGACCCCAACATTCTCAGATCCAACTACTGGCAGAGCCTGTACTATCTTCACAGCCAGCCGCCGGGCATGAACTTCATCCTCGGAGCTGGTCTGAAAGCATTTCCATTGTCAGCGAACATGGTTTTCCAAGGCCTCTTCGCGGCGATGGGCTTGGCAATCGCCCTCATGATGCTCTCACTTGCGATTGACCTCGGCGTACCGTGTTGGCTCGCCTTGCTGGCAACCCTGCTTTTCGAAGTCGGTCCCGCAACCCTGATGTTTGAAAACTGGTTTTACGACACCTACCCGACGATCTTCTGTCTGGTCCTCGCCGCGTTCTGCCTGCATCGTTTTCTGACTCGCGAAGAAAAAGGATGGGGAATCGCTTTCATTGCGGCTACCGCTCTTCCAATCTTCATCAACGCGAGCTTTCAGATCGTATGGCTTATTGGCGTCGGCCTGATTCTCTGGTTCGCCGCCCGCGGAAACCTTCGTCGTCTGGCGCCTTGCTACCTGTGCTTTCTGGTTCTGGTGTTGGCGCTCTACGCCAAGAACGCGATCCTTTTCGGTGTCTTCACCACCAGCTCGTGGGTTGGGATGAATTTGTCGACGATGACGACCTTCCAGCTACCGCTCGAAGATCGGCAAGCGCTGGTGAAGGCCGGAAAACTTTCTGCGCTCGCCTCGACGGTGCCTTTCTCCGACCTCCCGCCCAATAGTTTGCCGCCGACGGGAATCCCCGCATTGGACCAGGCACTCAAACAGACAATTCCCGCTGAGCCCAATTTCAACAACATCGCTTATATCAATCTGTCGAAATTAGATTTCCGTGACGCGATGTGGGTGCTCCGCAATCGTCCTGCAGCGTATGCGCGCGGCCTCGCCGTAGCTGCTGAGGCGTACTTTCAGCCTGCCGGCAATGTGGGGGACACTTTCAGAGCTCAAAAGAAAGGGCTCGGCAGCTGGATATTTCTGTACGAGCTACCACTCGCAACAATCAAAACGCGACTGGGCTTTGTGAGGAATCGGAATGCGCCCGAGGATTGGGTGGGCTTCAGCACTTCGATTGTGCTTATGGCTTATCTGACTTTCCTGTCGTTATGGGCCGGATTTCGCGCTGCTCACATTCTGCGCCGCGGTGCGAAAACCCCTGAAGAAGTGACGCTGCTCTTTCTCGCCATATCAGTGCTGTACGTCGGCTTCACCGGAATCGCTCTCAATTGCGGCGAAAACAATCGCATGCGATTCGTTGCTGATCCATTCTATGTGATCCTGACATGTATCGTTCTTACGGACTTGTTCAGACTTCGCGCGAGGGGACTCGCGTGAATCTCTCCTTCAGCCGCAAAAATGGCGCTTCCAGCCACCGGTACGAAGCTGCGGCAAGTGCCAAGTTTATGCCGAATACAAGCAGCACGTAGACGAGCCAAGCTATCGACGGCATCCAACGCATGAAGGCAAACCACGTCCTCAATGGCACCCACCTAAAAACCACCAATGGCGCCCATCTCAAAACCACCAACGGCTTAAGCGTCAGCCACTTGACAATTTCTCCACGGAACAGCAACACCGTCGCTACGGTTCTTGCAATCGGGTTGTACACATAGAGACCGTAGGAAATCTTACCCAGGTACGTAAGGCAGCGAACCGGCGCGGAGCTATTCCTAAGGCTCTTTGCCCCCAATGTTGCCAGCAGGAATGCTCCGCTTCCCAGAGCCACCGCAGGATAACCCAAAGATATTTTCAGTGTGCTGACTTGAAGAGACAATGCACAGTAGTATGTCGCAAAGAACCAACTAGCGAAGCCGACCAGCACGAGTACGACGCGAAGAGCAGGCCGCGGATTGAATGTCGGCATCAGCGCAATCAAGATTCCTACTGCGATAGGATCGAGGCGGGTAAAGGTGTTGTTCCAAACGAACGTATCCAGTTTCAACGGAATTGAAATCGCGCGCGTGATACAGGCAACCGCAATCATGAGTATCGGAATGGCGACGATGCGCCTGCGCGGAACGTATCGCACAAACCACGGCCAGAACAGGTAAAACTGTTCTTCTACGGAGATCGTCCAGAGGTTGAACATGAGCGGAAGCCGATTGTTCGGTGTAAGATATGCGAAACTGAAATTGAATAGAAAAATCGCCATGAAGAGGTAGGTATGCAGCGGCATAGGCGCGAAGGGATCGACGATCAAGGGCGGCGCCGAGGTGACCGACATCGGAAGTCGCGAGAGAAGAAAGACAAATACTAGAACAAAGTAGTATAGCGGCCAGATTCTCAAGGTTCGCCGCGCGTAAAATGCTCCTACATTGATATCTCCGGTCTGGTCGCGCTCCCTTAGCAGCAGCCTGGTTACAGGTAGCCGCTCAAGGTGAAGAAAAGGTCCACGCCGAAAACTCCGGAGATGCCCAAATACCCAAGCGCGCCATAACCCTTAAGAACCAATAGCCTCCCGGCGGCAAGTGAAAAATGAAAACACCAAAAAAGGCGAAAAATCGAAGAACGTCAAGCTCCGGAAGGTAAAAGCGCTCCGCTTTTGGCTGCGCAACACTTTGTACTGCTTGGCTCATACCGCCCGCGAGGGGACGCGCGCGAACCTCTCTTTCAGCCGCAAGAAGGGTGCTTCCAGCCAGCGGTACGACGCCGCAGCCAGTGCTACGTTCAAGCCGAATGAAATCAGAATGGCGAGAAATGACTCCGTCCAGAGCGACCAACTTCCCAGCGCAGGCAGCCTCAATGCCCCGCGAAACTGTAGAAGATGGGCTGTATTGGTTGCGATCGTGTTGTACATGTAGAGGCCATAGGAAATCTTGCCCAAATACACCAGCGATCGAACCAGCCACGAGCTAGCGTTAATACTCTTTGTCCCCAACGTCGCCAGCAGGAAAGCCCCGCTTCCAAGTGCAATCGCGGGAAAGCCAAGCGATATCTTGAGTGTGCTGTACTCAACCGTCTCGATTGGTATTCCACAGTAACCCGCCGCGAACCCCCAACCTGCGATGCCGGCCATAAACAGCAACAGGCGAAGGCTCCGCCCAAGATTAAGCGCCGGCAAAAGTGCTATCAAAATTCCAACCGCTATCGGATCGATGCGTGCGAAGGTGTAGTTCCACATCAGCCTGCGCATATCGAAATTCAGAGTCGCGCGAACGACGCATGCCGACCGCAATCATGAGTATAGGAACGACAACGATGCGCCTTCGCGGCATGTATCGCGCAAACCAGGGCCAGAACAAATAGAACTGCTCTTCGACCGAGAGGCTCCAGAGTTGAGCCATAAAGGGAGGAGGATTAGTCAGGAGAGTGCCGTAGAAATTGAAGTTGTACACAAATGTCGCCATGAAGAGGTAGCCGATCGGCGGCATAGGCGCGAAGACATTGGCGACGAATGGCTGCGCCGAGGTTATCGACGCCGGAAGCTGCGAAAGGATAAATGCCAGTGCTATCGAAAAGTAGTATAGGGGCCAGATCCTCAGCGTTCGTCGGACGTAAAACGCCTTCAGGTTGATGTCTCCGGTCTCGTCCCGTTCTCTGAGCAGCAGCCGGGTTATCAGATAGCCACTCAACGTGAAGAACAGGTCCACCCCGAAAGCCCCAGCCCTGCCAACGACGCCGAGTACTCCTGGCTCGTCGTAGAACTTAATCCAGTGATGAATGAAAACGGCGAAGAACGCGAAAAATCGAAGAACGTCAAGTGCCGGAAGGTAAAAGCGCTGCCGCCGGCTTTGACAGCGGATCGGCGCTCTTGGGTACTGCTTGACTCACGACTCAGTCCTGACCGGCTTGTGATGGTGTTGCGACGACCATTGAGTTGCGAATCGGCGGCTACTTGCTACCAACGTCGTTTCGAATTTTGACGCAATCGAACTTAACCTTAAAGTCGCGTGGCGCCATCGCCTCTCCCAGCCGGCATTGATCGAGCGCCTCGCTGTGACGGCCCATCGCGTCGAGCGACTGTGCCATCGAAAGATGCAGTTTTGCATCTGCAAACCATCCCGCGCCAGCCCTCTGGTAGGAGGTCAGCGCTTCCGGATACTGTTTCAGATCGAATTCCAGATCCGCCAGTTTGGTCAAGACGCGGGAGTTGGTCGGGTAGAGTTCGGAGAGTTCGCGCAGAATCCGCTCCGCACCCTCCTTGTCGGAATGATTCAGACGTATCGTTGCGCGCGCCAGCCCCACAGCCAGCTCGCCCTGGGTCATGGAATCGATTTCCTTCAGCACAGCATCGACCTGCTCCTGGTTGCCCTGCGAATCGTAAAGTTCCGCGAGCTGGGATATAAAGCAGGGCCAGAGGGCCGTACTCCGGCACAGGAACCCTCTTCATCATCGCCAGTCCGTGGGTCACCTTCAGGATGGCCTGGTCGGTATGCCCAGCCTTGGCGTCGTCGAGGCCCTCGAAATAGAGTTCGACGCCTTCTGTGTCATACGGAAGTGGAGGCCGTGGGGAGTGCTTCGGGTCCTCATTCTTGACAGCAATCAAACTCTGCCGGTATTCGGAGACTGCGCCGTCGATATCGCCGTGCCTGGCCAGCAGCTCGCCGAGAAAATGGTGCAACGCGCTGGGATCCGGATGAACTGTACCGGTCGTGTCGGGCTCGAGGCGCAAGGCGGTCCTGATTTCATTCTCGGCGCCCGTCAAGTCGCCCTGCCGGTCAAGCCACGTTGCCAGATTCCAGTGCCACTCGACCGATTCGGGGTCGCCTTCAATATAGCCCCTGCCGACAGCCACGTCGTCGTGCCAGAAGGGCTCCACCCTCCACAGAGTGACGGCATAGACGACCAGCATGGCCGCCGATCCACCGATCACCAGGCGCCGAGCAAAGACGTTCTGACGGGCAATCACCGCAATCAAATCGCCCAGCAGGATGCACCATCCGACCGACGGCAGGAACAGATAGTAGTCCTGAACCAGGTGAGGCATCTGGTGCAGCACCATCATGGGCGCGAGCGTAACTCCCATCCATGCTGCGCAGAAGAGATGGAGCCGACGCCTCGGGATCGCGCAACTCAACGACAAGGAACAGCCGTTACCACCAACACGACCGCAGCGAGCGGCACCCAGAACTCGGGTGACGACGGGCTTGAAACCGGGAGCACTCGATGGTTAGGCAGTGTCCGCCACGGCATTGCCAACATGGTCAGATAGGTGGCGAGCACCGACGGCATCGTCAGCACGGCTTGAGCATCGGTCAAAAGGTTTATGTAGTAGTACGGGTTGCTGACGAAGAACCCAAGCACCAGCCGCCTCACGACCATATAGATAAGCAACTCGACTGCGAATGGCGCCTGCCAGATGACGGCTCGGCGCGCGCGCATCCATAGCGAAGCTCCGCTGATGCGGCTGCCTCGCCGCATCCAGGTCGTTGGGGTCGAACAGAAACGCGTAGCAGGCGACGAGCGCCGGAAACGCCGTCAAGCTCTCGTGGCACAGCAGCGCGCATGCGTAGAGCGCGATCGCAGCCAGCCCAGTTGCGCCGCGGTGCCGTCTTCGCGCGGCAGGATAAGGTAAAAGGCCGCCAGTCCGAGCGCAGCACCGAGCACGTAACATGAAGCCGCCATCCACACTACGGCGGCGACGTGGACCGGAGTGAGTGCGAACAAAGCCGCCGCCAGCAGGGCAGAGGTCGATTCGCCCGCGAGGCGGCGGGCAATCTTGAACACCAGCCAGACCGCGACGAGATGCATCGCCAGGATGGTCGCGTGCCACGGTGCGGGATTGAGACCAAACAGGTGGTAGTCTATCCAACACCAGACGAGAAACAGCGGTCGATAGTTCCGAACTGCTGAATCTGAAGGAAAGCCGCATCGCTGTACCAGAACTCATTCCTGGTAAACGCCTTCCACAAAAACGACCAGTGGCGAAGGTCGGGGTTGTGGACAAACATTGTACGGATCATCGAGGACGAACCCATTACCAAGGCATCTGAGGTACACGATCGCGGTGACCGCGAGTATGCACCATAGGATCGCGGTTTCGCGGCTGGGCCGGCGCGACCATGTCGTCGATGGACCGGGGCCTTTCAACGTTGCCTAAAGACTCCGCTCTTCACTATGTGGGGCAAGGTGCTGCTGCTGCGACCTAGACGGCGACAGGCTTTGCATTTCGTCACAGTCGGGCGTCGTTGTCAATGTAGCTATAGTGTGGCACTGTCGTGCGGAAACGTGATCTTACAATGCGGCGGCTTAGTCAGGCGGTGACGATCGCGGCGCTCGTCGCCGGAATCCTGCTACGCACTATTGCACTCGACGCGGTGCCTCCCGGATTGCATCACGACGAGGCCGTCAACGGCTACGACGCGTACAGCATTCTCAAGACCGGCCGCGACCATCACGGCAACTTCATGCCGATCGCGATCGAGGCGTTCGGCGACTACCGTCCGCCGATCTTCGACTACTCACTGGTACCGCTGATTGGGGTGTTCGGCTTGAAGCCGAGTGTGGTGCGGCTGGGGGCGGCGCTTTGGGGAATCGCGGACCTGGCGGGGACCGTAGGTCTGACAGGTCTTATGCTGGGATGGCCGGGAGCGGCGGCTGCGGCAGTGATTGGTGCGCTGTCGCCGTGGCAGATCGCGTTGAGCCGCTTCGGACAGGAAGCGATCACGGGATCGGCGACCGTGACGATAGCTATGCTGTGCTTCTTCGCGTGGCTAAGGAGGCGCAGGGACGGCTATCTGATCGCGAGCGCGATCCTATTCGGCCTGTCACTGTATTCCTATTCGGTGGTGAAGCTATTCACGCCTCTTATGATAGGTGTGCTGGCGATCCTATACCGGCGAGAGCTGGGACAGTCATGGCGCAAGGCGGTCGCGGCGCTGGCTGTGATAGGTGTCATGGCTGTGCCGTTGATCGCTCTTACTTTGCGGCATCCGATGGAGATGCAGTCGCGCTACAACCAGATGTCGCTGTTCCATTATATGGCGACGTGTCCGGGATGCTCTCCGGAGGCGGCCGCGACGCAGGCGGATTCGACGGCGGCGAAGGTCGAGAATTTCGCGGCGAACTGGGCGGGATATTTTACGCCGTCGTTCCTGTTCGTCAGCGGCGACCGCGGCGACCATTGGTCGCTGCTGCATCCGCCGGGATTCGGCCAGCTGCTCCCGGAGCAGGCGCCGCTGATCGCGCTCGCGATGCTCGCGCTGCTGCGCCCGCGACGCCGCCGCGCCGTCGTCGCGATGCTTGCCTGGCTCGTTATCGCGGCGGTGCCCGCCGCGATAACGGTGCCGTCGGGCGCATGGCAGCCCGAGCCCGGGCTGCCATTGCCGACGCCGTTCGTCTTCATGGCCGACAAGCAGGTGCCCGACGTCCCGATCACACCGGCGATCCTCTTCGATCATCCCGAGTCGCGACGCGACGCACTCGCGATGACGCCGTGGACGATCCTGTCTGCCGTTGGGTTCGTCGTGCTGATCGATTTGATTGTGTCGTTGTCGTTGCCGTTGTCGGCCCTCGCTGGATTCGCGGCAGTTGGATTGGCGGCGGGCACGATATTTCATGGTGCGCGGTTCGCCCGCGCATACTTTCGCGACTACCCGGTCGAGGCGGCGCCGTATTTTCAATACGGAATGGAGCAGGTGATTGCCGAGACGCAGAAGCTCGCTCCGGACAGCGCGCGGGTGTTCATCACGAACAGGATGGAGATGCCGTACATCTACGTGCTGTTCTTCGAGCGCTACCCGCCGGAGGTTTTTCAGCGCGAGCCGGTGGAATATGTGAATGGGGAGCGCGGCTCGAGCCTTTACGCGGGCGTGGCGCAATTCGATCGGTACCGGTTCGGCAGTCCGGATTGGGCGTACCGAATGATGCCGAATGGGGTGTTCGTGTTTCCGGGAGAACAGGAAGAGGCGGGGACGCCGGCCGCGGAGGTGAGGTATCCGGACGGACGAATGGCGTACAAGGTCTTCGTGAAATGAGGGATTCGCAGCGGTGTCGTACCGATGGCTGGGAGCGCCATTCTTGCGGCTGAAGGAAAGATTCACGCGGGTGCCCTCGCGCGGAGTGTGATGATAGCGGCCAAATAGAGGAGTAGCGAGGCGAGGGATATCCAGCGACCGATTATCCATCCAGAAGGCGCGTATTCAAGACGCAAACGGTGGTGCCCGGCACCGAGCGGCACGGCGATGATCGTGTAGTCAGCCGGCATAACCTGGTACTTGCTCTGGCTACTCCCGCTCAAAGCGACCGCACGCCAGTAACGGCTGTAGCTATCTGTAACCAGCAGCAGCGTTGGATGCGTCACATCTGCCTCTATCGTGAGCGAATCAGTCGTGGTGGAGAGGAGGTGAGCTCTTCCTGGCTCGGATCCTGACACGGGAGCGATCTGGGGATCGCTCTCAGACAATCACGGTTTTGGCGCCATCAAATGAAGGTAGAGCTAGCGCCGCGAAGATGCTATCACGCTGGTCGATTCGCTGCCATTCATCGACGAGCAGAACATGAGGCAAGTCTCCCGGTTCTTTGGGAAATACCACACCAGCGGGCAACATGTTCGCTCGATTGTCTGGGGTATATAACACCGAATTGAATTGATCGTTTGTGAAGACGTAACGGAGGCGCACTAGGCGCCACATGGGACTGACCTTCTTAATGGGCCAGACGGGTAAGACCATGTCCGCATCATCGGGGTTGAGACCTTCTGAGTAGAACATGAACTCTGCGTACCGCCGCGGTACCAGGGGATCGTAACCCGAGATACCGTTTGCTCCTGCTGGGACTACGTTGTTTGCGATCGGCAGACCCATAGGACCATCCCAGTCCGGATTCAGTATTGGTAGTCACCCGGATGAGTGGTTACGAAGTGCCGCAATTGCACGGGAACCGTCGCGGCGAGATCGAAGGTGGTAAGCGTGAAACGGGCGAAGCCGAAAGCTTCGGCTATACCGAAAACCGCTAGAACGTACGCCACGTGACGGCGCTTGAGCAGCGCAAGCAGCAAGGCAGAGAGAACCAGGCATATGCATGCTGAGATCAAACATTGCGTGCTCGCGAATAGCTCTGCTTTGGCCTGGAAGGCTGGATTGTTTGGCTGCGACACTCCAAATGTTGAATATCGAGCAAACACTTGAACTAAGTCGTGCCGAAGCCCGTCGAAGATCAAGCTCCCACCGCCGTGCAAGACCGCGCCGAGAAGAGTGAGCGCGAAACCTACGATCAAGAGGGCCGCGGTGGCGGGTTTCGCGCGCGCGGTCGACCGGATCAACGCGTCCATTCCAAACGCGCTCAGCATCGCGACGAATGGAACCACCTGAAAAGCGAACGCTCCAGGCCGGCGGAACAGGTTGAAGCCGGGGACAACCCGATACAGCAGCCCGAACAG
This sequence comes from uncultured delta proteobacterium, assembly GCA_963805315.1. Classification (GTDB taxonomy): domain Bacteria; phylum Desulfobacterota; class Binatia; order Binatales; family Binataceae; genus Binatus. The sequence goes on along the minus strand of CAWDTQ010000007.1, from coordinate 514,992 downwards.
CGGGGTTTGGGCTCCCAAGGCTGTACAGAGAAGCATGACTACCATAGCGATCCAGGCGCCCCGGTGCGGAGACTTTACGGTCGTTCCGACGATGGCCATCGTCAGGCCGGTCAGCCCGAAGAACAAATTTCCGCCCAAACCCACCCAGAGCGGAGACCTGAGCGCATCGCCGAAAAAATCTGGAACCAGTAACGACAGAAAGGCGTCGCGTTCGAGCGGCCAACTGGACGCGAATGCGAAAGAGGTGCCTCCTTGGCGTGTACCTTCAGCGGCGGCTTGCAATCCAAACCCACAGCTGCCCAGCGCAGATCAGCGCCGCGCCGACGCCCATGAGCGAAAGCGCAAGCGCAGTTCTCATCGGACGAGGAGCTTTGACCAGCCGGATAGCTGCGTAGATCGCGCAAGTTAGAATCGTATCGAATAGCACTTGCGGATAGCCGGCCAGAACTTGCATCGAAAGGGCCAATATTCCGATCAGTATCCACTTGAAGCATGGGGCGTCCAGCAAGGAGTCAACCGTAAGGAGTATAAGAGGAGCCCAAGCCATCGAATCCAAGTGCGGCAGATGACCGCTGAGAATTTCGCCGAAGAACGACTTGCTGAACATCGCCACGCAAGCTGCCAGCAGTACGGCCAGTGGATGCAATTTGTAACGCTCAACCCACATCGCCATGAAGAGGCCGAACAGAAAAACATGGAGAGCGAACTCAGCGTTGATCGCCTTGGCGAGCGGAAGCGTCAGGTAAAGAATCCAGTTCGGCGGATAAAGAAGCGCCTCCTCAAAACCGCCGAGGAAGGGCGATCCGCTGTAGACTTGTGGAATCCGGAGTGCGAGGTTCCCGGCCCTCAACTGCTCAAAGCCGAACTGCCGCCAGTAAGCGAAAAGGTTTGACGTATCCATTCCCAGTTCGGACAAGACCCGATCACCCGGCAGGAAAAGCACGCTGGCGAACATCGCTAGAATAATCCCAAGCAGAACCAGCGGCACGAAAGCAGGCGAGTAGAGCCAGCGTGCCGCGTTCGTCTGCGCGGGTGAGGATGTTACCTGGAGTTGAGCTTCCAGATGCGTATCCTCGGGCCTGGGTGCGTCATACTCGAAATGTGTTGAAAGGGGACGTAGAAGGCATCATTTGGATCGAACACCGGCAGCGGAACCCCATTCCTTATGGGGTTTATGTCAAGCACCAGAGTAGCCTCGGAGTCCAGACCTTTCTGCTCTGCGGCTGAAGGTCCCGGCGAGTATTGATCAAGGCCCGGAAGGCTATCCGAAAAGATCCAACCGATACCAGTTGCCCGAAGCAGGTTAAAGTTACGCATTGGAACGAATTTGTAAATGGCGGGCAGTTGCGGCTCACCATAGCTGTTCCAGATTGGATCGTAGTCTGTGGCAGCAACAACGGTCAGCGGCGGAATGTGACTCTGAATCCACAGGCGCGCGAGCGCTCGCGTGTCGGATTGATTGAGGAGCCGGTTGAGTTGCAAATCCCTGGCTACTGAAGGCGCCAGTAGTAGCGCGAACAAGGCCACAGCCAGCGCGATGCCGTACCGGTTTCCCAACCAGTTGGACGCTAACTCGATCAAGTCGGCCGCGAGGATCCCTCCGAGCAACGCCATCACTAGAAGGGAGTTTAGAACATAGCGATACATGATCCCTGGATCGCCTATGGTAAGGCTCAGAAAGTTGGTGGCGGTTAGCGCGAGCAGACTGAGCGTGCCAGGCTTCGGGTGAAAGACTACCCATGTCACGGCTAGCAACAGGAAGATCAGCAATCCGATCCCTAGCGCGCCGGGCATGACCCGGAATAAAAGATACCACCACCCGCGCGAGGCTGGCAGACCAATCCCTTGGAATAATCCGTAGTCTCGGAAAATTTGAGGTTTGAGCAGAGCGTAAGGTGTTGCACAGAAGAAGGCAATCAAGGTGACGCCGCCGGCAAGGTAGATTCGGCTGTCGGCCAGCGCGGTCAGGAGCGGGCGATTTTCACGATGGCGAGCTTCTAGATGCGCCGCCAGAACTCCGAGCACTATCAGGGCTGCCTGGTAATGTGTGGCAGTGGCAAGACCGGAGAAGAACCCTGCCAGCGCGTAGTCCGACCAGCGGCCACGACGGGCGATCCGCAACATCATGCCCATAGCGAGGACCAGCCAAAGCCCGGTGGGCACTTGCATCTTGGCGAATTTCGATTCGCGGACGTGGATGGCGGCGAGCGCTACGATACCGGCGGAGGCGAGCGCGGCGACAGGGCCGAATGCAGCCTCTGCGGCCCAATACGCCGCCGGTATGGTGGCGGTGCCCATCGCCGCGGAAACCTCGCGCCCGATCAAATACGCGCGCGCCTGGCTGTTGGTGGCGTAGGCGGCTTCAAGATTGGCACCGCTTCCTGAGACTAGCGCGTACGAGCGCAGCACCGCGTGGACAAGATATACCTGCGCCGCCGGGTAGGGGTTCAAGGGGTTAAAGTGTGGGTTCAGGTCCCTGCCGAGATCGAGGGCACTGGCAATCAGAATTCCTTCGTCAGGACGAAACTTGTCGGGCAGGCCAAAGTCGATTGCCGCAAACCTCAACCAGCCGCCGAGGATGGTCAAGGCCACGAGGATCGCAAGGGCGATTTTACGATCAATTTGAGGCAAGAGATTCTACTGATCCTTGGAGCAATTCTCCGCCGCCCCGACATCCTTCCAGCCGGAATTTCCGTTTTGAGTCTCTGATTCCAGTTTCCCAATAGACCCGATGTCTGCGTGTAGGATGAGCTTGCGGAGGCTCGCTGTCGCCCAGATTGTCATGGCAAGCGGCACCGCCGCGTAGGCGAGCGCTGCGCCGAGTCCATGCACGGCGTATAGACGAACCGGCAGCCAATCGAGATTGTTTCCCGCAAGCAATGCCCGCCAGTGAAATATGACCTGCGAATCGCGGAACGGCAGAACAAGCCAGGCGCCGCCGTTTATGACGACTCGCTGAAAATCCACCAACGTGCCGGCGATTTGAACCAGCAAGCCTGCTAACCCGAGCGTTAACACAATCACCGCCCCGAAACCCCTCTTGGTGAGAAGCTCGCCCAATGGAAGAACAGCAAATGGAATTAGCGGTACGAGAAAGCGCGGCCCCCAACATACGCTGCCGTCCCATTGGGTATAGGTCGCATAGCCGAGCGGAAACACAGCGACGAGTGCGGCGAAGAGCAAGGTCTCGGCGGGCCTCCGATGCCACAGCAGGAGCAACCCCGGAATCGTTGCGAGCAGGGGGGGCGAGAAGAAGATGACGCCGCGGCCGACGCTTACGAGCAATCCACGCAGCCCCGTGAGAAGTGGGGTATGAAAGCCGAGAACGGCCTGAGCGAATGCGGTCGGGCTCCCGAATTGGATGGTATTTTGCAGGACGATCACGGCGATGCTGATGACCACGGGGATCAGGAATCGTCCGAAGTTCGAGTTGAGAAACCGACGGTCGTGCCATACGTGCTGCCAGTCCTGCCAGAGAAGGAAAATCGCCAGCGGCGGCAGAATGAGAGCGGCATCAAATGATCGGATCAGCACTATCATGCCCGCAGCGCATCCGATAAAGAGCGGCGCCGGTCCAAACCTGGCATCGCGCCAAGTCATCGCGTGACGAACGGCCAGCAACAGAAAGCAAGCCACCGCGATGTGGGGAAAACCGTCCCGGGGTAGCGGGCCAGAACTGCGTTGAGGCCACCAGGATGACCGTCAGCCACGCGACGACACCGCGTGGATAGCCCAGTAACTCCGCGATGATCCAAAACTCCGCGGTGGCCAGCGCGGCAAGGAGCGGACCGAGTAGCGTGGCGCCGAATGTGCTGAAATTTTCGGGATAGAAGATGCTGACGTTGGGACCAACAATCGTTGCGAAGCTCGCCGGGAACGCCTTGTCCACCTGCAAACCCATCCAGATGAATGGCGCTTCCAGCAACGGCAGCCCGAGCGAGTAGATTCCGTAAGTTCGGCCATTACGGCCCGGCGCGTTGGCAATGTTAGTGACATTGTTATTGGGCTGGATCGCCAAACTCCCCTCAGTCACAAGCGACCGCGCAGTGCTATAGACGGTGAAATTGTCGACCGAGTAGAAATGACCGCCGTGGGTCAATAGAAAAAAGCCCAGCGCCGCGACGAATACGCGGCGGGAACGACGCTTCAAGCACCTATCGCGTGCCATCCGATTCAGCGTTGCCCGTGCGGCGCTGCATCACTGCGATTAAGCTCAGCGGCGGAATTGGTACCACCTTGTCGAGCAGCCGCATCAGCGGCGTGATCAGATTGAGCAGCCAAACCTGGGAGACCAAAGCTGCGCCCGCGCAGAATGCGTCCGTTCAGGTACCAGGCGAGGGTACCGATGCGGTTGAACTCAATCATCTCGCGATCTTCATCGCGCAGTCCGCGCGGCGAGCCGGGCCAGGTCGTGGACATCGCAATACGGCAGCATAGACCTCGCGGAGATTCGTACCACTCCCCGTGACTGTCGCGTACGAGCGCAGAACTGCGTGCAGGAGATATACCTGCGCCGCCGGGTAGGGGTTCAAGTGGTTAAAGTGTGGGTTCAGGTCCCTGCCGAGATCGAGGGCACTGGCGATGAGAATTTCTTCGTCGGGGCGAAACTTGTCGGGCAGGCCGAAACCGATTGCCGCAAACCTCAACCAGCCGCCCAAGATGGTCAAGGCTGCGAGCAGTCCAACTCGCAGTTTACGATCAACTTGTAGCAAGAGTTTTCCCCTCAAGGCATCCGCAATTGAGTCACGATTGGACGGTAGACCAAGGCGGCGAGCATTGCCATGCTCTCGCTGGCGGTTGCGCTGGCATTGGGGCATCATCGGATTCGCATGGAGTACGCGCCGTCGGGTTGGATGATCGGGCGATGGGTATCGCTGGCGGCGGTGATCGCGTACCTGTGCGCGGTGATTGGCTACGCGGTAGCATCGAGATCGGGAAGGGCAGAAGGGGAAGCCATTGCCACGGAAGGTAAATGATGACTAAGGCCGCCGAAGATCGGCCACGCTCGATAAGTCTGTCGGTCCTGGTTCCCGTCTATAACGAACGGTACCTAGTCGCGGAGTCGCTCAGCCGGCTCGAGACGCTGACGGATGATGAGCATCTGTCGGCGGTTGAAGTAATCGTCGTGGACGACGGCTCGACTGACGGAACCAGCAAGGTGATCGACGAGTTCGCGCAATCGCGGCGGACGACGTCGGGCTCGAAGATCAAATGGCGCTTCATTCGCCACGAACATAACCGCGGCAAGGGCAACGCCATCCAGACCGCGCTGGCCGAGGCGACCGGCGACGCATGCGTCATTCACGATGCCGATCTGGAATATATCCCGTCCGACATTTCACGGATGGTGAAGGTGTACGTGGAACAGTCCGCCGATGCGGTGTTTGGATCGCGCTTCACCGGCAGCGAAGTGCGTCGCGCGCTGCTTTATCGCCATCAGCTCGCCAACAAGACTGCTCACGTTTATGTGCGATGTCGTCTCGAATCTCAATCTCACCGACGTATGGACGTGCTACAAGCTGGTGCGGACGCCGTTGCTCAAGTCGATCCCGATAGTCAGCAATGACTTCCGGCTGGAGCCTGAGATTGCGATCAAGCTCGCCAAGCGCGAGGCGCGGATTTTCGAGATTCCGATCAGTTACTTCGGCCGCACGTATGGCGAAGGGAAGAAAATTGGCTGGCGCGACGGATTGCGCGCGCTTGCCGGCATCATTCGCTTTGGCCTCAGCGACGCCATCTACAAGGAGGACGAATATGGCAGCGGGATACTCGCCCGGCTGGCTCGCGCGCCGCGGTTCAATATGTGGATGGCGGATGCGATTCGGCCATTCCTCGGCGACCGGGTGCTCGAGATTGGCAGCGGGGTCGGAAATCTTTCGCGCGCGCTGACGCCACGGGTGCACTATGTCGCGAGCGATATCAATCCGCTCTACTTGCAGACACTGGCGAACCTCGCGAGCGATCGCCCGTATCTTAAGGCCTCGTACTGCGATGTCAGCGATCTTGGTTCCTTCCCTGCCACCGACGGCGGCTACGACAGCGTGATTTGCCTCAACGTGCTCGAGCACGTGGACGACGATCGCGGCTCGCTGAACAACATCAAGGCGATGCTGGCCGACACGGGCTGCGCGATCATCCTGGTGCCGCAGGGGCCGCGGAACTTCGGCACGCTCGACAAAGTCCTCGGCCATCAGCGCCGCTACACCGTGGAGACGCTGCGGGCGCTCGCCGCGGGCTGCGGTTTGGAGATTCGCGAGCTGATCGAGTTCAATCGCGTCGGTACGATCGCGTGGTTCCTGAACGGCCGTATTCTGCGGCGACACAGTTTCGGGCTGGCGCAAGTCTGGATGCTCAACCTGATCACGCCGCTGATGCGAGTGCTCGACAAGGTCGTGCCGATTCCGCCGCTTAGCCTGATCGCCGTGATGCAGCGTCGGACGGAAAGTGTCGGACGTGCGCTGACTCCTGAGCCTGCGGCGGTGTCGGGCGAGGGCGGTGACGAAGGTCACGCGTCGTTGAAGGCATCGTCAATTGAGCCACGATAGCCGGTAGATCGCATAAGGCAGACGCGGCAACGCCGGCTCCCGTTATGGGGGCCGGCGTTGCCGGTTAGTCAATCAGTTGTGGAGGTACCCGGCTATGGCAGCACCGCATAGGCCGCACCGTTGCTCGGCGCGAAGGAGGCGGCTGCCGTTCCACCGGCCCCGGCGGCCAGGCCGGAGAGGGTGGTGTATTGGAACGTGGTGCCGGTCGGAATCGCGGTTACCGTGAAGTTGCCGTTGTAACCGAGAACGCTATTGCCGGTGATGGTCACGTTCTTGCCAATAGTCAGGCCCGCCGGATTCGACGACGTCATGGTCACGGTTACGGTCGTTCCGGACTCAGAGGTCGAGGTAATCGCACTGGTAGCGCCGGCGGCGAAGGACGCTCCCACCGTCCAGAGCGCCGTCCCCTGGCTGTACAGCTCCGAGTAATCGCTGGTGAACTTCGCGGCGCCGCAGGTGGTTGTCGCCTGCGCGCTGCCGATGACCACCGACTGCAAGCTGGGCGACGGTGTGGTGCATGCGCCGCCGATTACAATCAGGTCGGTTACGTCGGTACCCGATCCGATTACGGCCTGGGCCTGACCTTCACGCGCCGCATTGAGTGTGCCGGTCGCGGTGAAGGTACCGCCGGTCCCCGTGGTCGGATCGTACAGGTCGACCTCGCTCTGCGCTCCCTGATGGATTCCGGTCGTGCCCGTGCAAGTCGACGGCGGCGTGCCCGCCTCGACGTCAACGCCGCCGGGCAGAATCACCATGCCCGCCTTGCTGCCGGCCTGGAATAGCGTCGCCGTCGTGGTGCGCTTTACTCCCATGGTGTTGGCGGTCGCGCTCCAGGTCTGCGAGCTCGGGTCGAAGACCTCGGCGCTGTTAAGCGTCGTCGCCACCACCGGGGTGGCTGGCGTGCTCAGGCAGTTTTGCGAAGTCGCCTGGATGCCGCCGAAGGCCACGACGGGGCCGGGGGTCCCATCCACCCCAATCAGCGGGAACAGCTCGCGCGCATTGGTCATCGAGCCGGTGGTCCGCGTAAAGGACGGCCCAGTCGGGTCGAAGATGAACGAGGTGTTTGACGACGCGCCAAGGAACTGACAGGATGTCGCCGCCCGCCACCAGCACCTTGCCGCCGTCGTTCTGGATTAGCGCAGCGCCCTGGTCCACCATGCCGCACTCAAACGTGTCGGCTGCCGCCGTCCCACCGGTCCCAGCCGTCAATCCTGAGACGGTGGTGTAGGTGAAATGCGTGCTGTCAGGAATGGTGAGCACGGTGAAGCCTCCGTTGTAGCCCGCGGTAGTAGTGCCCGTCACGTTGGCGACGGTTACGCCCGAGCCGACCGTCAGGCCAGTCGGGTTCGCCGAGGCCATGGTGATGGTTGCAGTGGTTCCGCTTTCGGATGCGGATGCAATCGTGCTGGAGGCCCCGGCGCAAACTGAGGCCACGCCGTTGGTGCATGCCGGCGGGAAGGTTCCCGCGGCGCAGGCCGGCAGCGACACGGTCGCAGTGAACTTGTCCAGCGCCGGGTCGTAGACCTCGGCCGTATTCAACGCCTGCTGTCCCGGAGGCGCTCCCGAACCCGGCGGCGGCACCGACGTGGCCAGGAACGAGCTGCCGGTCGAGCCGCCCACGACCAAGACCTTGCCGTCAAACGGGCAGCTGCAGCCGGAGATCAGGGTTGCGCTCGGTCCGCTGCGCGCGATGGTCATCGCGCCGCCGGTGCCGGCCGGAGAGAACGTCTTGGTATTCTCGTTGTACAGCTCCGCGCTCTGCAGTGCGTCGCACTGGAAGCCGGAGACACCGCCGTAGGTCCTCGCTGAGCAGGTCGCACCGCCAAGAACCAGGGTCAGGCCGTTGGGCAGCGCTACGGTCGCGGCCGACTCGCGGGCGGTGGCCAGCGAACCCACCAGCACGAAGCTGTTGGTGGAGGTGTCGAACACCTGGGCGGCCGCATCCGACACGGTCGAGGTCGCCAGGTTGATGATCCCGCCCAGCTTGCCGCCGGTGTCGCCGCCTGCCACCAGCACGTCGCCCGCCTCAACTCCAGGCGTTGCGGTCGCGGTAGCCGTTGCTCCGCCGGTCGAGGTTGACGTCGCCGTCGCGGTCGAGGTTGACGTTGCCGTCGCCGTTGCGGTCGAGGTTGACGTCGCCGTCGCGGTGGCCGTCGAGGTCGCTACATTCGTCCCGGTCGCCGTTGCCGTGGCAGTCGCAGTTGACGTCGCTGTAGCGGTCGCAGTTGACGTCGAGGTAGCGGTGGCCGTCGCCGTCTTGGTTGCCGTCGCTGTCGAGGTGGCGGTCGGCGTCGCTGTAATGGTGGCCGTTGCAGTTGCGGTCGGTGTTCCACCGGTCGCGGTAGCAGTCGCGGTCGGCGATGCCGACGCGGTGCCGGTTGCTGTCGCGGTCGACGTGGCCGTCGCCGTTGCGGTCGAGGTGGCCGACGCTGTCGGCGAGCCCGACGCAGTTGCGGTGGCGGTCGCGGTCGAAGTTGCAGTCGAGCGTTGCCATGTTGCGGTTGCGGTCGCGGTCGCCGTTGGGCTCGCGCTCGCGGTTGCAGTCGCCGTCGCGGTCGCCGTTGGGCTCGCGCTCGCGGTTGCTGTCGCCGTCGAAGTCGCGGTGGCCGTCGCGGTTGACGTCGCCGTCGCGGTTGACGTCGCCGTGGCGGTGGCCGTCGATGTCGCTACATTTGTTCCCGTGGCCGTCGCGGTGGCGGTCGCAGTTCCGGTAGCTGTCGCAGTTGGTGTCGCAGTTGCGATCGGAGTCGGTTGCGGGCCGTTCCCCTTGGCAGTGCCCTTCAGGAGGACATATCTGACTTGCTTGCCTTTGGTCGCGTCACTGGTGATCCCGATTGTGCTGGAGTCATTCTTTACGGCTCCAACAAGCGGTTTGAACTGGACCTGAACTGTAATGTGTCCTCCGCCAGGGATTGTATTCGGCCCGGCGTTGCCGGAGGTGATCGTGAAGTCGACATTTCCGGGAGGATAGACGGTTACGTCCAAATCTACCGTGCCTTTGTTGTCTATCGTGAAACTCTTGGTCTGGGAGGAGGTCTTGTTGATGTTGATGTAGAAGTTCAGCGCCCCTTTCGAGACCTTCAGCTGGCTGACGCCGCTATGGGACTGCGGTGACACTGCCTGATCGGATTGCGCCAGCGCAGGCTGCGCCATCAGGGCCAGGAGAAACAACAACGAGAAGCCAATGCCGGCGAGCGGCCGCGTGATCGACTTGAAGCGCATTTACAATCCCCTCCGTGATCAGTGAACGGCGCTTGGCTTTAGTTGCGAATCGTGCGTCCCCGTGAGCACGCCCCCCGCACAATTGGCCAAAGTGCCAGAATCGCAGCGACGGTATCCTCTATTGCGCAAATTTGTCAAGAGAACGCATCCGACAGATGTCCCAAGGAGTACAAAAAGTATGCTCCGCGAGCCTCGAATCGCGACACTGTTGGTCAGGATGTTCCAAAATAAACGACGGCCGGTTGCTATTTCACACAATCTGCAGCTTTTTGATGCAATCGTGGTGGTCAAACGCGCAGCAGTTTGACTATTGTTTGGCGCGATGGTAAGTGGCGGGTTCGGGAGAAGCATATGCTCGACATAGCGCAACCGCTTCTCGCGCAGTCGCGCGATTGGTTACGCGCGGAACGGAAGGGCGATGCTCAAGAGAAGCAAATTCGGCGCAGCGCGGTTTCAATTGGGGCCCGCAGTGTCGTTAGAGAGGAGGTTTGACAATCGCCGCGTAAGGTTTTATGTATTGAGCCCGGCGAAGATTGGGGATATGGGACCACGAGAGTTCGGGGATCGTAAACTTCTAACGTTTCAAAACTCACTTAATGTCTCGGGAGGATTTATGAAGAGAATTGTTTTAGGCCTCACAATGTTGAGCAGCCTGGCTCTGGCCGCTGCTCCCGCTTACGCAGTCAATCTTGAGTGCGGAAACAAGTACGCAATCGAGGTCCACGGCACCGAGCCTGAACTGACGAACGATCAGCCGCTGCACTACATCGCCGGTGTCGGCGAGATCCAGTTCGGCGCACGCAACACCACGACCAACTCGTGCGTGGTCACTGGCGGTGAGTTGGTGTACAGCGACAACGACGTCCTCACCTACAGCGCCGGTCCTGCGACTTGCTACGCCGGCAACTCGCTGCTCGGCGGCGGTATCCCGTGCTTCGACGGAAGCAACGAAATCACTGGCAATCTGACCCCGTCGATTAACGGCAACGGCTCGGCGGACCTGTCGATCGTGGTGACCGAGGACTGGACCAACGGCGGCCCCGGCGTGTCGACCTTACCCTTGGACTTCACGCTTCAGCAGAACGCCGGTGCGATCACGGTTCTCGGAAACAGCGCTGCTGATCCGGGCCCGAACCCGAGCAGCCCACCGCCCGGAAGCCCGATCCTGGCCATCACGATGCAGAAGCAGTCCACCACGATCACGCTGCCCAAGACCGGGCCGGGAGACCAGACCGGCGCATTGCCCCCTGGTTACCTCAACCCGGGCGGCTCTCCGCTTAATGCACTTGGGACCACTGGCGGCGGCGGCAATGGCTACGGCGTAGCGCCTTACACGGGTTCGTCGATCAGCTTGTTCCAGGGCTACGGCGCGCCTTCGGCCGATCTGTTCGCGCAGCCTGCCACGGGCTCGTTCGGCACGACCATCAGCGTATTGTCGATCTTCGCTAACGGCCAGTCGGGCGGAAGCGTGAGCTTCAACAGCAATGACAACGTCGGCAACACCACTGGCGCGACCAACGACGATTGCGACACGGGTACCGTACAGACCGGTAACTTTGCGGACGGCACCGGCAACATCGGAGCATGGCTGCTTCATCCGGCGGCTCACTGTGCGGATGCGGTCGCGGTGGCCACGTTCGAGCTCAGCACCGTGGTATGGGGCGCGATCGACACCAGCACCTTCTCGATGGTGACGGGACTTTCGGCGTCCACGCTGACCAGCGGTGGGCTCATTCCCGCGGGCCTGATGTCCGACGCGACCGGGCTGTCGTCCGGAATCTCGGGCGGCCTGACCCCCGTAGTTCTGACTTCGATGACCTCGGTGAACAGCACTTATATCGGGTTCATCAAGTTCATCAACTCGAGCGCAGCTGGATGCGACATAACGGCATCGATGTCCGGGAACTCCGCGAGCGCCGGCACGTGGTCGTGCACGCTGTCTCCGACCAGCGCCAGCTTCACCGCTGAGGGCGACACCGGATTGACGCTGTACGCCAACAACACCTGCGCCTGCCACGGTACTGGTGCACCTACTGGCGGGAACGCAGTGTCGACTACGTCAACTCTCAATATGACGTCGAGCAATTGCCCGCTGACTTACTCGAACACGATCACCTGCAAGAACTAGAGATCGGGCGGAACACATAACGTCTGTAACCGGACGGCGGACCCGAAAGGGCCCGCCGTCCGCATGTCAGGGACTCGAAGTCGGCTTTTGTACTTGAGGTCTCTGACTGATATGCACTATCGAAGCTTCGGCAATGCAGCATCTGGAGAAGCGAACGATAGAGTTCAACGATAGGAAGGAGAGCAAAGCGTATGAGATCGAAAGTAGCCGCGGCGATCGCGCTGTCTGTCGCGATGGCCGCAACTACCGCGTCGGCCGGGGTAGTAATTTCCGAGGACGTGGTCGTCAGCAACCAGGCCGGCACGCACAAGAGTCAGCAGACCGTGATGATTCAGGGCAACAAGCGCAAGGTCATCACCAAGGATCGGATATATATCATCGATCTCGATCTCGGAAGGATGTTCGTGCTGGTGCCTGCTACCAAAAAGGGAGGCGACGTTCCCTTTCCGCCCACCTCTTTCATGCTGACGTATTTGGCGCAGCAGGGCGTCTCGCTCGATTACAAGAAGGCGCCAGCCAGCGGCAAAGTGGCCGGCTACGAATGCCAGGACTACGCCGGTTCCCAGCGCCTGGGTCGTATGCAAATAGAAGGGACGGAGTGTGTCGCGAGCGCCGCGGCCGGGGCGCAGGAATACGTCGCGTTCATCAAGGCGATGAATGCGAAGCTCAAGGGCACGCCGATCCAGCCCAAGGGCGAAGTTCCCGACGGCATCCCGGTCTCATCGACGATTACCGTGTCGCTCGTTCCCTATCCGGTCCCGCCGCACTTTCCGCCCGACCTGGCAGCCAAGTACAAGGCAAACCTGGCCAAGCAGAAGCCGCAGGTCACGCGCATAACAGCTACCAAAATCCAGGTGAAGGACATCGCGGCGAGTGAGTTCGTGATTCCTGCGGAATATCTCAAGCCGTCACCTACGCCGACCGGCACGCCGGGCGCGGCGGCGAGTCCCGCGGCCAAGCCGGCCGCGTCGCCGGCGCCGCACTGAGCGCGCGGGCGCGCGGCGGGCATCTTCGGGGCGCGTTGCGCAGCTATGCCTGAAACGTGGTTGAGCATCGTTGTCCCGGCGTACAACGAGGAGCGGCGAATCGAGCCGACGCTGCACAAGATCCGCGCGTATGCGGACGCCCAGCGCGAGCGCGTCGAGGTCATCGTGGTTGATTCCGGCTCAACTGACGCCACGGTCCAGGTCGTCGGCAAATTTCCCGAGCTCCGCATCCTTCGACTGAGCGAAAACCGCGGCAAAGGCTATGCGGTCCGCCAAGGCGTGCTGAGCGCGGCGGGCGAATTCGTGCTGTTCACCGACGCCGACCTGTCGGCGCCGATCGAGGAAGTCGATACGCTGTTCGCGGCGCTGAGAGCCTCGGGCGCAGACGCCGCGATCGGCTCGCGCGCGCTCCGGCGCGAGCTGATTGGAGTCCGCGAGTCGATTCTCCGCGACTACTCGGGCCGCTGCTACAATCTGCTGGTGCGATTGTTCACCGGCCTTCGCATCTACGACACCCAATGCGGCTTCAAGCTGTTTCGGATGCAGGCGACAGCGATACGCCGCGCGTTCGAGCTGCAGCGCGTCGAGGGCTTCGGCTTCGACCCCGAGCTGCTGTTCCTGATCGCGCGCCTGGGGGGCAAGATCGTCGAGGTTCCCGTCCACTGGAATCACGATCCGGCGAGCAAGGTGCGCTTTCCGCGCGATCCGATGCTGATGTTTGCCGATCTGATAAGAGTGCGATGGCGATCGATAGGTAGGAACTATCCGAAATAGCAAATGAGCGCGTCGGCACAGCCGCGAGCGATGAATCCGAATTCGCGGGCGCAGGTCCAGCGCGGGTGGGGACTGGAGGCGCGCGAGGTGGCGCTACTCGCCGGGATTCTGATCGCGACGGCGCTGATCTATATGCCCAGCCTTCGGTACGGCTGGGTGTGGGACGACAAGGCGGAGATCGTCGAAAAATCCGCGCTGCAAAGCTGGGCGGGAATCGCAAAATCATTCATCTACGACAGCTGGTGGTTTCACGACCCGGACCATCTTCCGCAAAGCGCCTACTATCGCCCGCTCCAATTAGTGTGGTTCGCGCTGAACCGCATGATGCTGGGAGTTCATCCGGCGGCGTGGCACTTCGAGAAGATCGTGCTGGAACTGATTGGGGTGATTCTCTGCTTCCGGCTGGCACAATTGCTCACGAAGAATACGGCGATGGCGATACTGGCCGCGGCGATCTTCGGGCTGATCCCAGCCAACGTCGAAGCGGTAGTGTGGATCTCCGCGATCCCCGAGCCGCTCTGCGCGATATTCGAAATGGGCGCGCTGATCTGCTTCATCCAGCGCAAGCCGGGAACAGGAACATCGCGCGGGTTGGTGTTCGCGTTGATGCTCTATGCGGGGGCGCTGCTCAGTCATGAGACCGCGGTTCTGTTCTGGATTGTCGTCGCCGCCTACCTCTTTCTGATCGAAGGCCGGCGTCCGGTCGAAGCGATACGGAATGCGGCTCCGTTCGCGTTGGTTGCGGGCGCATATTTGTTGGCGCGCTGGAATGCGCTCGGCGCCGCGTTTTTCGGCAGGCCGAATTTCGTTCCGCCCAGCATCGCACTCGGATGGGAAGCGCCGCATCCGCCGTACGGACCGCTCGATCTCATGCTGACCGCGCCGGTCGCGCTGCTTACTTACCTTGGGGCACTGGTCGTTCCCGGGATTGCGGGTCCGACGCACGACGTGAACTGGGTGATTGGCGCGTCGGAAAAAACGGTCGTCTCGGCCGGCGTACTGGTGGCGCTCGCGCTGATCGCGATTGCGCTTGCCTGGCGGAGTCGCGACCGCAATCTCTACCTCTTCTGCGCAGTGTGGAGTCTGATGGCGATTGCGCCCGCGATGAATCTCAAGGCGCTGGCCGTGCTGGTGGAGGACCGGATCCTGTATGCACCGTCGGTCGCATGGAGCATCGCGCTCGCGGTCGTGGCGGTGCGGCATCGCGTCGGCAGGTACACGCGCCCGGATTGCAGTGGCGGGTGCGATGGGGATCCTGCTGGCGGGCTATGCGATCACGGCTGTGCGGATCGAGCCCTACTGGCACGACGATCTGACATACTTCCGCGCGTGTGTGGCAATCGCTCCGCACAAGGCGGAATACATCCGAGAGCTGGTGGATCAGTTGAATGACAAGGGCGACCTTACGGGCGCGATGATTGTGCTGCAGGACGCGGTGAATCGCGATGAGGACAATGTGTATCTTCATGTGAAACTGGCGGCCCAGTACGGGATGATGCGGCGCGGCCCCGACTTCGTCGCGGAGACGATTAAGGTAAAGGCGTTGCGGGCAAGAGCCGGCGCGGCGAACAGGGCGCCGTCGAGATGAAGTCGAGCCAGGCGATCGCAGCGTCAAACGATGAGGCGGAGCGGGCCACGCTTTTTTGGGGCCTCGACGCGCGCCAGGCCGCGATTCTCGCAGGAATTCTGATTGTGTCGTGCGCGATTTACCTGCCGAGCCTGCGCAATGGCTGGGTCGTGGACGATTGGGAAGTGTTCGTCAACAACAAACTGATTCACAGTTGGTCATTTGTGACGAACTCGTTCCGCTACGACAGTTGGTGGTTTCGCAAGCCGACCAGCCTTCCGCAAAGCGCGTTCTATCGGCCGCTGGTGAATGTTTGGTTTGCGGCAAGCACCTGGTTGTTTGGCCTGCACCCGGCGCCGTGGCATCTGGCGAAGATCGGATTGCACGTCGTGGCAGTCCTTCTTTGTTTTCGCATCGCGCAATTGCTCACTAGCGACGTGACTGTGGCGCTGCTGACCGCTGCTATTTTCGGATTCATGCCTGCGCAAGTCGAAGCGGTGGTTTGGATCAGCTCGATTGCCGAACCGCTCTCCACCGTTTTTGAACTAGCGGCGTTGCTATTTTTTATCGAGCGCAAACCCGGGCTGTCCGGCGGCTTGATCGGCTCGCTGATCCTCTATGCGGGCGCGTTGCTGACCCATGAGAGCTCAGTGCTGTTCCCGTTGATCGTCGCTGCCTATGTTTTTCTGATTGAGCGAAACGAAAATCGCCGGGGCGTCGAGGCAGTTCGTACGCTGGCGCCGTTTGTGTGTCTTGCGCTCATTTATATGTGTGTGCGCGCGGAGGTGCTTGGCTTCGGCAATATCGTTGGCCTGCCATCTTTCGCACCGCCGAGTGCGGTGCGGGGAACCGAAATCCCGGTTCCGCATTACGGGTTCTCAGAGATTCTGATGACGCTGCCGGTCGTGATGGTTGCCTATCTCAAGTCAGAAGTTATTCCGGGAGTGGCAGGTCCTTCACACGGAGTGAGCTGGGTTACTCACGCTGCGCCAATCACGTTTTTCTCGGCGGGGGTGTTGGTCGTGCTGGCAGTGCTGGCTGTCGCACTAGTGAACAGGAGTTCCGACCGCCGGCTCTATCTCTTCTGCGCGGTGTGGGTTCTGCTTACGATCGCACCGGCTTTAAATCTCAATTCGATTTTGTTTTTGGTTCACGATCGTTACCTCTACGCCCCTTCGTTCGGATGGAGCCTGGCATTCGCACTCGCCGCAACTCGAATCGCAAAGTTGAGTCGCACAGCGCGAACTGTGGTGGAGACTTCGATGGCGCTTTTGCTAGTCGGATATATTGCCTCAACAATCCGAACAGAGCACTTCTGGCACGACGACGTCACTTACTTCGGGCGATGTGTTGCGATTGCTCCGACCGACCTCGACTACCGCCTCCGCCTGCACGCGGCGCTCAACCAGGCGGGAGACCGGGAAGGCGCACTTGAGCAGGTTCGGCGCGACGTCGAAATGTACCCGAACAACGCGTATCTGCGATTGGAGATCTCGGAGCAATACCAGATGATGGGGCGTCAGTCGGACTTCATGCGGGAGTTTCAGAAGTATATCGAGCTGTCAGCGGCGAACGTCGCGCGACTGAATAATTCGGACCCATCGCATCCCGCCGCCGGCGTCGCGGCGGGAGCGACGCCTTCACCCTGATGAAGCCGAGGCTGGCCATCGAGACGTCGGAGGATGAGCTGTCGTCCGGGTCAATCTTGTGGGGGCTCAGCCGCCGCGACGCCGCCATACTCTCGGGCATTCTGTTCGTCACGTTCGCGATCTACCTGCCCAGCCTGCGCAACGGCTGGGTGCTCGACGATCGCCACGAGTTTATCGACAACAAACTGATTCACAACTGGTCGTTCCTGTGGAACTCGTTCCGCTACGACCTCTGGTGGTTTCGCGATCCCGCGCGCATTCCGCAAAGCCCGTACTACCGGCCGCTCGAGAATGTATGGTTCGCTGTCAACGCGTTCCTGTTCGGCGCCAATCCGGCGCTGTGGCATCTGGCGAAGATTGTCCTGAACGTTGTGGTCGTGGCGCTGAGCTTTCGCGTCGCGCAATTGCTTACTCACAGCGTCACGATCGCGCTGATCACCGCGGCGATCTTCGCGACGATGCCGGCGAATGCGGGCGCTGTCGTATACGCCAGCGGGATTCCACAGCCGCTGTCGACGGCCTTCGAACTCGGCGCGATGATTTGCCTGATTCGGCGCAAGCGCGATTCGTCGCGCGGACTGATTGCCGCCGCGGTCTTCTACGCGTGCGCGGTGCTGACCCATGAGAGCGCAATTCTCTTTCCGCTGATCGTCGTCGCATATCTGTTCATTTTTGAAGGCGACGACGACGAAACCGCCGGTGGCTTCCAGCGCTTGAGATCGATATTGCACGCCTGCGCACCGTTCCTGCTCGTGCTGATCGCATACGTGTGCGCGCGTGCGAATGCGCTGGGAGTTGATTCTCTGTTTGGCCTTCGCGTCAACGCTACCGGCACTTCTTATTCGCGCGGGTTTGTAGTGGTTCGACCGGCTCATTCTCGGGCGCAGGTTCTCATGACACTGCCCGCAGTCCTGCTCACGTATCTCGCGGTGGTCGCCATCCCGGGCATCGCCGGTCCCGCGCACGATGTGGATTGGGTCGCGCGCATCCAACCGATCGTCTTCGTAGAGGTCGGCGCTCTGCTGGTTCTCGCGGCCGTCGCCTTCATGGCCGCGCGCCGCAGCCCCGATCGCCGAATCTATCTTTTCTGCGCGATCTGGATTGCTCTCACAATCGCGCCCGCGCTGAATCTCGACAGCATCCTGTGGCTGGTCGACGATCGCTATCTCTACACGCCCTCGTTCGGATGGAGCCTCGCTGTTGCCGTTGCCGTGACAGCGATTGCGTCGAGTGGCTCCATCGCTCGCAACGTAGTAGGCGTGGCGCTCGCCGTAATTTTCGCGCTCTACATCGGCTCGATCGTGAAAATCCAAAGCTACTGGCATGACGACGTTGCTTTCTTCAGCCGGGCCGTTGAGGTAGCTCCCGACCTGGTGCAAAACCGTCTCGATTTGGCCAACGCATTGGACAGCGCCGGCAAATACGAACAGGCGGCGCGCGTTCTCGAAAGCGCTGTCCCACTGACGCCCAACGACGCGCATCTTCACCTCAAGCTGGCGCGCGAGTATCAGAAGTTGGGGCGCGTGCTGGATTTCGAACGTGAATTCCGCAAGTTCGCACAGCTTTCGGCGGCGATGGCCGAATCGAAGGACGCTGCAGGCGACGCTGCCGGGGAGAAACCTGCGCCGTGACGACGTCGAGGCCGCAGTCGATCCAGATTTCGCGAGATCGTGCGCGGGGAGCGCCTCTGTTCTGGGACCTCGACGCGCGCCAAGCCGCGATGCTCGCGGGAATTTTATTAGTGACGGTCGCAATCTATCTGCCGAGTCTGCGCAATGGTTGGGTGTTCGACGACTGGCATGAGTTCGTCGAAAACAAGCTGATTCATAGCTGGTCGTTCGTCTGGAACTCGTTCCGCTACGACAGCTGGTGGTTTCTCAAGCCGGAACGACTCCCGCAGAGCGCGTACTATCGGCCGCTCGAGAACGTTTGGTTCGCCGCGAACGCGTGGCTGTTCGGAACAAATCCGGTGGTGTGGCATTTGGCCAAGATTGCGTTGCACGCGATCGTGGTGGCGCTTTGCTTTCGCGTGGCGCAACTGCTCACGGGCGATGTCGCGACGGGGTTGCTGACGGCGGCTATTTTCGGGCTCATGCCCGCCCACGTCGGCGCTGTCGTGTGGGCGAGCGCGATCCCTGAACCGCTCTCGACCGCGTTTGAATTGGGCGCGATGATCTTCCTGATCCAGCGAAGACCCGGCTGCTCACGCGGGCTGCTCATCGCGCTGTTTTTATCCGGCTGCGCGATGCTCACGCACGAGAGTGCGATCCTTTTTCCGCTGATCGTGGGGGCGTACGTGTTTCTATTTGAAGGAATCGACGCGTCGGGGACGGCCGCGCGCGTCGTGCGTGCGCTGGGCGTCGCCGCGCCGTTCATCTCGCTGGCGATCGCGTATATGTGCGCGCGACTGAATGCGCTGGGGTACGATTTTCTGTTCGGGGTACATCACACGACGGACTCGATGATGGTGCGCGGCTTTGTGGCAATGAGAGTTCAACACCCTCCGGTTGAGGTGCTGATGACGCTGCCGCTGGTGCTGATCACCTACCTCGCGGTGGTGGCGATTCCGGCGATGGCGGCGCCGACGCATGTGGTCAATTGGATCGAGCGTCCCGAGCCGCTGATGTTCGTCACCGCGACGGCGCTAATCGTTCTCGCCGCCGGTGCCTTCATCCTCGGGCGCCGCAGTCCAAACCGGCGCATCTACCTGTTTTGCGCGGTGTGGATCGCGCTGACGATGGCGCCGGCGCTGAATCTGAACGCCCTTTGGTGGCTCGTCGACGACCGTTACCTGTACGCGCCGTCATTCGGATGGAGTCTCGCGGTTGCCGCGGTCATCATCGAGATAGCAGCCAGTGGCTCGCGGGCGCGCACCGTTCTCGGCCCCGCGCTAGCCGTGATTCTGGTCGCCTATGCCGCATCGACGATGCAGACCGAGCGCTACTGGCGCGACGATGTGACGTTCTTTTCGCGATGCGTGGAAATCGGGCCGAATGAACCGGACTATCGGCTAAGGCTCGCAGCCGCGCAGAACAAGGCGGGGCATCCGCAGGAAGCAGCGCGAGTGTTGGAGCGCGGGACGCAGCTCGACCCTGGCGACGTGCACCTGCACCTCAAACTGGCGCAGCAATACCAGATGATGGGGCGACAGACGGACTTCATGCGGGAGTTCCAGAAGGTCACTGAGCTTTCCGCTGCCAGGGCCTTGCGCCAGGACACTGCCGGCGCCTCCGACGCATCGCAACCCAGGGGTGGAACGCCGTGAGCGCATCGAGCTTGATCAATCGATAGGCTGGAACTATCTTCTTCATAATCCAGGAAAAGCGGGACGAGGGGCTATGAGTTTACTGACGAGCACCACGCGAACCTTCCGCCCATTTCTGCTGGCGATCGCGGCGCTGGCGTTTTCTATCATGCTGACACTGACGAACCGGTCGGTGGCGCGGGCGCAGAGCGACGACAATGGCGGAGACGTGGCCAGCGCACCATCGGCCGCCGATCAGCCGGCTGCAAACGCTGATGATTCCGAGCAGACCGCCAAGGCGGACGCCGACCAGAAGGCGCATGCCGCCGCCGATGAGGCAGAGGCGGCGCTCGAGACGGCTACCGAGCAGCGCAACGCGCTCGAGAGCAGCAATGCGCCACAGGATCAGATTGATGCCGCTAATGATGCGGTCACGCAGGCGCGAGCCGACAAGGACGCCGCCGACGCGGCGGCGCAAAAGGCCGACGAGGACCTGGGCCAGTGAGGTTCGTAACCGAGCCGTAAACCTCGTCCAACAAAAAAGTCAATCCTGATCGTTGGAGCGGGGTGCACTTCCGAATTTGTTCCCGAGGTGCCAAAAATCAGCATTAGCCGATTTGATCGGCTTGTCACTGGATTCCTTCGTCTCAATGCGGTATCTCTTCGCCTTAACCTGTTCTGTATGACGCAATTCGACTGTTAGACGACTTGACATCGGCTGTCAGGATTTACCAAAGTCGTGGACTTGAAGACTGAGAGTGACAACTTTGACGGCTCAAGACGGGCGTTGCCGCGTCGCGCTGTTCTGCATTTGTTAACAGGACGTGAATTCGGCGGTGCCGAAGAGCACGCGCTGTCAATCCTTGCTGCCATGACCGCGTACGGGTTCGAGCCATATCTCGCGGCGCCGGGTCCGCTAATTGATGCGATGGAGCCTGGGCTTTCGGCGGCTGGCGTGAAATGCCTGCCGCTGGAGTTTTCGTCGAGGCTTGACGTCTTGACCGGAGCGCGACTGCTGCGATTCATCCGTCGCGAAAATATCGCGCTGGTGCATTGCCATCTGTTCACCGCCAGCTTGCTCGGCGCCGGCATCGCGCGGGTGGCCGGTGTCGGCGCGGTGCTCGAGACCTGTCACGGTCCCGAGGTTTGGCGGATGGGGAAAGGACTGCGCGGCAGCTTCTGGGTCGATCGGCAAGTCGGGCGGCTGGTGGACATTTATATTGCGGTGTCGCATGCCGCGGCGCGCCATTTGACTGAGAACAAGCGGGTGCCGAAGAATAAAATCAGGGTTATTCACAACGGGCGCGACCTTGATCGTTTCGCGCCGGCCGATTCGGATCGGCGCCGCGCGACTCGTGCTGCGCTCGGGCTGGGCGACAAGCCGACGATCCTGACACTGGCGCGGCTGGACGAACAAAAGGGGCATCGCCATTTGCTCGACGCGCTCGCGATTCTTGCTGCGCGCCGGCCAAACCTCGTCACGCTTCTTGCCGGCGAGGGTCCGCTCGAGCCGAATTTGCGCGCGCAATGCGCCGCGCTGGGGCTGACCGACCGCGTGCGATTCCTCGGCCATCGGCGCGACGTGCCGGAGCTGTTCGAGGCGGCAGACATCGTAGTGCTGCCGTCGCTGTACGAAGGTCTGCCGCTGGTGGCGATCGAAGCGCTGGCGGCGAATCGCCCGCTGGTCGCGACGGAAGTCGACGGCACGCCGGAAGTTGTGATCAACGAAAGAACCGGGCTGCTGGTGCCGCCCGCGAACCCGGTCGCGCTGGCGGCGGCGATCGAGCGATTGCTTGATGAACCCGAGTTGGCATCGCGCCTGGCGTCGGACGGGCGCAAGTTCGTGCAAGAAAACTTCGCGGTGCGGCGACAGATCGAACAGACCGTCGCACTTTACTCCGAGCTGACCGGCATGGGCCGGGAAGGAGAAGCGGCTTAGGGGACTGGCGCGTCGGGGGACGCAATAAATTTTGACTGGACTGTTTTACATTTCAGCATTCCTGCTGCTGTACGCGTATGTGCTGTATCCGGCGGTGCTGCTTGCACTGTCGGTATCGCGGTCGCGCGGCGCAAAGTTCGACGGCGAGTCCGTGGGAGATGCGACGGCGCCGTCGCTGTCGATTATCGTCGCGGCCTACAACGAAGAGCGTTGCATCGCGCAGAAGATCCAGAACTTTTACGAATGCCGGTACTCGGGTGAGGCCGAGCTGATCGTCGTCTCCGACGGATCGAGCGACCGCACTGTGGAAATAGCCAACTCGATGGCGTCCGAGCGCGTGCGCGTCATCCGCCAGGACCAGCGTCGCGGCAAGGGAATCGCGGTGAATGCGGGCGCGCAGGCCGCACGCGGCGAAGTGCTGGTGTTCACCGACGCGAACGCGATGTTCGCGGCCGACGCGCTGACCGAGTTGGTGCGCCCGTTCCGCAACGAGTCGATCGGGCTCGTGACCGGAGTATCGCGCTACTCCGAGGGGACTATCGGCTCGGCATACCAGCGCTACGAGCAGATGCTGAAGGGGCTGGAGTCGCAGCTGGGCGCGGTCGCGACGGCAGACGGCGCGATCTACGCGATGCGCAGGAGTCTGTTCAAGGAAATGGATCCGACGCTGATCAATGACTTCATGCATCCGATCCTCGTATCGCTGCAGAACGCGGAGTCGGTGATGTCGCACGGTGCGGTGTGCTTCGAGGAATTTTCGGTGGCCGACGAATTCGCGAGGCAAGTGCGGATGGTCTCGCAGGCGGCGCTGGTCTATTTCCGTTTTCTGCCTGAACTGGTTGCCAAGCGGCGTTGGGAATCGATCCTGGTGCTGACCTCGCACAAGCTGCTGCGCTGGCTGACGGCTCCTCTGCTGGCTCTTGCGGTAATCGCGACGATACCGCTGGCCGGGCGCGGAGAAACCTTCCGGGTAGTGTTGGGTCTGGAGATATTGTTCGCGATTGTCGCGGCGATCGGTATGGTCGCGAGCCGTCGCGGCACCGAAGGCAAGGCGACCTTCGCTTACCAGTTTATTGCGCTTAACTGCGCGCAGGCGGTTGGACTGTGGCGATGTTTTTCCGGCGCGGTGCCGGTGCTCTGGGAACCGAGGAAACTATAGTCGGGGGGTCTTGGGATTGAGCGTTGTAGTATGCAGTGAAAGTCGGCGCGAGGACTGGGAGCAACTGATTGCGGGGTGCCCCGATGCGACCAGCGGTCACCTTTGGGAGTGGAACGAGGTGGTCGGTGCGGCGTACGGCTTCGATTCCTTTTACCTGATGGCAGAGGACGGCCATGGCCGTCCGATCGCGGCGGCACCGTTTGTTTTCGTGCGCAGCCTGCTTTACGGCAGTGAACTCACATCGATGCCCTACATCGATTACGGCGGCGTGTGCCACGCGGACTGGCTGGATCAGGCGGATCGCGAATCGGCGCACGCCGAACTAATCGATCATGCGCGTCGGCTGGCAGAGAAACTGCGCGCCAAGCGGCTGCACATCCGGAGTTTGTACCAGTTGCCGGCGCCGTTTGAGGTGAGCACGGAGAAGGTCACGCAGCATCTGACATTGTCCAAGACGGTCGAGGAGCAGACGAGACGGATGCCGTCGGAGCGCCGCAATCGCATCAGGCGGGTCGAAAAGCTGGGGCTCGGTGTCGAAGTAAGCGACCCGACCGATCCCGCGGCACTCGCTGATCTGTGCGCAATTTATTCCGAGAATATGCGCGATCTTGGATCGCCGACGCACGGCAGCCGGTTCTTCAGCGAACTCGTCAGCAGACTACGCGATCGGCTGTCGCTGATTCGCGTTCGCCACAGCGGCCGCGCGATTGCCGCCGGGCTCGCAATGACTTTCCGCGGCTGCATGACATTGCCCTGGACGGGCGCCACGCTCGCGGCGCGTCCGGTTTACGGCACCAACGCGCTGTATTGGGCAGGGATAAAGCTTGGCATCGAGTCCGGCTGCCACACTTTCGATTTCGGACGCTCGACTTTCGGCTCGGGAATTTTCGAGTTCAAACGGCAATGGGGTCCGACTCCGGTGCAGCCGTATTGGAGCACGCTGTATCTTTCGCCGCGTCGCGTTACGGCGCCCCGCCAGCGCACGAGCCTGCAGATGATCAGCCGTCTGTGGCGCCACATCCCGCTGGGAGTATCACGCACCGTGGGACCGGTACTGCGACGGGGGATTTCGAATTGAGCTCGATGGCCGCATCGCGATTTGGAATCGAGAAGGCTGCGGGCGAGCCGTCGCGGATGCGCCGCAATGCGTATCGCTTCATCGGCGAGATTCACATTCCGGGGCGGATTCGACTCAACCACGTGTTCCGCCAAATCGCGTTGCTCGGTCTCCCGGAGAGCGGCGTGCGGATGCTTGACGCGGGCACCGGCCGCGGCGATATCGCGCTGCATTGCGCGCGGCTTCATCCGGATTGGCAAGTTCACGGCATCGATCTGCTCGATGACAGAGTGGAGCGCTGCCGCACGGCTGCGGGAAACCTGGCGCTGGCCAACGTCAGCTTCAGACGCGACAACCTGCTCAACCTGTCCGCAACAGGTCAGTACGATCTGATTACCAACACTGACGTGCTCGAACATATCGAGGACGATCGCGGCGCGATGGCAAACCTCGCGCGGGCGCTGGCGCCCGGCGGCTACCTGCTGTTGACGTTTCCGTCGGTGCCGCAGCGCCGTCATCTGCGGGCGGTCGCGTGGCGCGAGCGCCGGATCGGATTCAAGCCCGAGGACATCGGTCACGTGCGGCCGGGCTATTCGCCGGACATGATAAACGCTCTGGCGCGCGAGGTGGGGCTGGAGCCGGTCAAGACGGTGTGGACGTACGGGCCGTTCGGCAATCTTGCGCACGATATTTTCTTCGTGCTGGGTGACAGCAAGCCGAATCCGCTGGTGTTCGCAGCGTCGCTGCCGTTGCTGCTGGCGCTGAGCTTTCTCGAAAATCACACCCCGACCCGGCACGGTTCCGGGCTGCTGGCTATTGTGAGGAAACCCGCGGGGCAATGAAGGCAAGCATCTTCATCTTGGTGGACGCGCTGGGCTATGAGTGGATCAAGGAGCATCCGTTCCTGAAGCAGGTTGCGCCGTATCGCCGTCCGCTCGATTCGGTGCTTGGCTTCAGCACCGCGGCGATTCCGTCGATTCTCACCGGGCGATTTCCCGAGGAGCACGGGCGGCTCTCGTTGTTCCATCGCGCCAACGGGCACTCGCCCTTTTCGAAGCTGAAATTGATTTGCGCGATGCCGCCGTGGATGGTCGAGAACCGTTATGCGCGCTTCGGAGTCAAGACGCTGGCGCGCCGGATGAACAATCTTAGCGGATATTTTCAGCTCTACGGCGTGCCGTTGAGCTATCTGCCGAAGCTGGACGTTTGCGAGAAGCGCAACATCTACGCGCCGGGTGGAATCCCGGGTTCCGCCTCGATTTTCGACCTGTTGCGCGATGGCGGTAAATCCTACAAAACGTATTGTTACCATGACGGCACGGATGACCAGCTGCTCGCATCGATCGAAGCGGATATGCGCGCCGGGGCGGCGAAATTCTATTTCCTGTACCTGGCGGGGCTCGATTATTTTTTGCATCAGCATGCCGACGATCGCGAGGCCTCGGCCGCGATGCTGGAAAAATACTCGACCGCGATCGCGCGCATTCACGGGGTCGCGGTGAAGACCTACGGCGCCGCGGATATTCACGTCTTCGGCGATCACGGGATGGCGCCGACCGAGGCGACGATCGATGTCCAGGCCCGGCTGGCGGCGCTGCCGATTCGCGCCGCGACGGATTACATGTGCCTGCTGGATTCCACGATGGCGCGCTTCTGGTTCTTTTCAGTGAGCGCGCGCGATCTGGTCACTGCAGCCCTGAAAGACGTCGACGGCGGCAGGTGGCTCGACACCGACGACCTCGTCAAGCTCCATGCATTTTTTCCGGATGGAAAGTACGGCGAGCAGATTTTCCTGACGGAACCGGGAACGGTAATCGCGCCGAGTCACATGGGTGTGCGCGCTCCGGCTGGAATGCACGGCTTCCTTCCATCGTCACCGCACTCGCGGTCGGCATTCGTGTCGAGCGTCGACTACGGCGACAGCATCAATCAAATCACCGACATCTTCGGCGTCATGAAGGCGCATGTATGAGACGGAGGAACGGGTAATGGGAATCGGCGCGGTATGTGAAGAAGGCTACGCTCGGCTGCGGGGAAATTTCAGCCGCTGGCGCGTGCCGAGCGCCATCATCGAGGAACTCGTCGATCATCGAAGCGCGGTCAGCTATCCGCGCGGCGCGAGCGTGTTCCTGGAAGGTTCTCCGGGCGACCTTTTTGGCTGTGTGCTGGCCGGCTACTTAAAGGTGTATTGCAACACGGCCAACGGGGCGAGGGTGCTGACGCGGCTGTCGGGGCCGGGCGATATAATTGGCTACGCCGACGCCGAAGACTGCAAGGGACGCCGATCGAAGATCTTCGAGACGCAGGCGCTGACCAAGTGTTCGATCGCTTTGTTCACGCGAGAACGGGCGGTGCGTCTGCTGCGTTCGCTTGACCCCGATCAGGCTATCGAACTCTACCAAACGCTGAATTCGTTCTGGTCGTCGACGCTGCATTGGTGGACCACCTTTCTCGGCTTGCCGTTTCAGAATCGCCTCGAA
This sequence comes from uncultured delta proteobacterium, assembly GCA_963805315.1. GTDB lineage: Bacteria > Desulfobacterota > Binatia > Binatales > Binataceae > Binatus. Next base: position 488,242 of record CAWDTQ010000007.1, on the reverse strand, counting down.
GTTGTGCTGACCGATCTCGGGCGGCGGGTCGGTGTGCCCGACAACCGCGGCACGCTGATCATTCCCGAGTTGTCGCAGGCGGATCTGGCGGAGATGATTGCGAGTTCGAGGCCGCTGGTGAGCAGGCTTTTGAACGAAATGGAGGAGCAAGGTCTGGTTCAGCGGCGCGGTAAACAGTATCTTCTATTGAAAGGTTGGGATTCTCAGGAACATAGATTAGCCCGGCTGCGAAGCCCACTCGGTAATGAGCGGCGCTCTGAGGAGCCGACGGCGCAGCAGCACAATGGCAGATTAACGGTCGTCGCCGAACGGTCCGGCGGTCCGATGGGAAAGACGAAGCTGAAGGGTGCGGTGGGAAAGTAACTTGATGAAGATTGGCCTAATCGAGTCGGCTTGCAGCGGCGCGGGTGCGGGTGGGACTTTGACCGGAATCGTTTTGATCGCGGTTGCAGTTTCGATGTCGATCGTGGTGTGCGGCTGTTTCGATTCGACGGCGGTTAATCGGAAAGTCGTGCCTATCCATGCGACGAAAGCCTCCGATCCTTACAGGATCGGCGCCGATGACGAGCTCGAGATCATCGTCTGGACGCAGCCGCAACTGAGCGGCAAGGTAATCGTCGCGTCGGATGGAATGATCGCGATGCCGCTGATAGGCAGAGTGCCGGCGGCAGGCCTTACGCCGGAGGAGCTCAAGGCGGACCTCGAGAAGCGCTATGTCCGCTACGTTCATGACCCGAACGCCACGGTGCGAGTGTCCAATCCGGCCAGCCACGTGTTTTATGTGATTGGCGAGGTAAATAAACCGGGAGCATATCACCTGCACTCCGGTGAAGTTTTGTCGCAAGCGCTGGCCGAGGCCGGCGGATTCGGGGAGTTCGCCGATCCGAGCAAGATTCGGATTCTGCGTCACAAGGAAACTGAAACGGTGGTGTTGACCGTCAACTACAACATGGTACGTTCCGGCGGGGATTTGTCAGCGGACGTACCGGTAGAACCTGGGGACACGGTGTCTGTGCCATGAGAGTGAGGAAGGGTCGAATGAAAAATCAACTGGGAGCGCTACTTGTGGCGGCTGGTTTCATTCTTGCCGTTCCATCGATCGCACGCGCGGATAATCTGGTTCGTCTTTTTCCTGAGACGCAAATGAACGGATTTTACGCCACCAATATTCCGCTCATGGGCGACAACGGTACCGGTGATTTCGGGAGCACGATGGTGTTCGGCTTTTATCTCGACTACACCTCTGAGGCCAGATACGCGTCGCTGCACTACGACACTTTCGTCCAGTTGTTCACCCATCAGACCGGGTTTGACCGCGCGGGCGAAGGACAATTCGTCAATCTCACCGACGACGAGAATATTTCACCGACGACCAAGCTGCACTTGAATGAAATGTACTTCCGGGACGCCACGGCCGTGACGACGATCACGACCAGCGATCAGTCGCCGCAGTTCAATTCGGTTCTGGCCCTGCTGATACTCGCGAACGATCAAGCGTCGGTCAATCAGTTCACGGCGGAGCTTCAGCACTATTGGAGTAACAAGTGGTCCAGCGAACTCAGCGTTCATCAGACCACGTTTTTTGCAAACTCCAACAACAGCACCCAAAATAATAACGACAGCTTCGCCCAGGACATTACCACCACTACCGACTACCATTGGACCAACCGCTTTTCGCTGGGCTTCGGTTACAGGTTCTATGACTGGCGATTTACGTTTCCGGGACAACCCGGCCAGCAGGCGCACTGGCCATTCGTGCGGTTTACGTGGGAAGCAGCGCGGGGGCTTAACCTCGCCGGCATGGCGGGCGTTGTAATCTCCCATACCCAGGGGCAAGGCGATCAGGTCAATCCCGCAGGGACGGGACTGATTGAATACCAGTTCCGGCACGGGCTCATCAGCCTCGCCGGCGGGCAGGAACCGTCACTGACCTCAGCTTTCGGCACCGTCGGCCTGATTCGAGGGTTCAGGGGCAACGTACTCTACTACTTCACGCGCCGGATAACTGGCAGTGCCGGCGGTTCGTTTTACGACTTGAGCGGGAGCGGCTTCAACGGCGACTTCGCTTCCTGGGGTTTCGGTCTGAGCGATCGGGTTAACAGATGGCTCACCCTCAACACCCGCTTCATCGAGATTAAGAGGAAGGAGAGCGGACAAAACCAATTTCTGAGCACCGGTGCAGGCGGCGAAGAACAGGGGGAATGGGCCACGGGCGACTATATTATCGTGGGATTAGCAATTTCGTTTGAGGCGTTTCGCTGGAGTTGGCGATGAGTAATCAGACTTTTATTAATGTTGGACCCTACTGGGATGTTATTCACCGCCACCGGGCCAGTTTCTATTCCACGTTGGTGTTGGGACTGGTCATTACCGCGTTGGCGATCGTTGCGATCCCCAAGGAATACACCTCATCGGTGGTGCTGGAAGTCTGGCATGCCGACATTCAGCAAAACCTGATCGGAGCTGAACCTGAAACAGGCCCCGCCACCAATCACCTGGAATCGCGCCTGGAGGCTCTTAGCGAAGAAACGATCACGCACGACCATCTTGCGGAACTGATATCGAAGCATGGACTGTATCTCCGAGATGGCAAGCCGGCGCCGGGCGCGCTCGGACGAATGGCCGAGGCGATATCGATTACCATCCCGGAGACCGTGTTGCAGTCAAAGACGCCGAATCGATGGCAGAAATTGCTCCCTCCCGACGCGGTGGCAATTTCGTTCCAATACCGCGACCCAGCCAAGGCGCAAGTGGTGGCGAATGACCTGGCAAACATCATGATCGACGAGTACCGCAAGGAACTCCAGCGCCACAACGCGGAAACTATCAAGCTACTTTCGAGCGAGCTGGACGAGACCAGGGGCAAGCTCGCAGAGACACAGAGTCAGATCAAGGTCCTGAAGGAGAAATACCGCGGGAGTCTGCCGCAGGACCTTAGCGACAACGTCAAGGCCCTGGAAGCGCTCCAATTGCAGCTCGAACGGTCCATGCAGACGGCCGACAACAAGACCGACGCGTCGGGGGCGGCTTCGACGGACTCGCCCAAGCCAAACACGCCCGAAGGATCACTGGCGGCGCTGAAGACCAAGCTGGCGGCGCTGAAGGCCCAGTACAGCGACGAGTATCCGGAGGTGATCGAGACCAAGGCGCAGATCGCGATCCTGGAGAAGGAAGTTGCGCAACCCGGCAAGCAACCGGTCGTTGCACCGCCTCGCGACTCGGCTGCCGGCATGATCCAGCAGCAAGTCGCGAACTATCAGAAAGCAATTGCCGAGACCCCGGCGCATGAGGAGGCGGTTGCGGCCGTCAACCGTGACTATGCGATCCTGTCGAGCCGTTACAACGACCTCAGCAATCTCTTCTTCGAGGCGCGCGCCGATGAAGCAGTGCTCGAGAGCGGGCAGGGAGAACGCTTGCAGGTGCTCCAGCCTGCCGGGCTGCCCGACCAGTCCATCTTACCCGAATCGGATTCTGTTCATCGGCGGCGGCATCGCCGTGTCGCTGGCTCTCGCGCTGGCAATCCCCTTTCTGCTGTTCTACACGGATACTTCGTTCAAGGATTCCGATGATATCAAAGCCGAGTTCGCCGACGTCAACGCGATCGCAATCTCGCGGGTACCGGAAGTCGAGGCCCGCTACGTCAACGGCGAGCTGAAATCGTTGGAGGCGCCGCTTGCACTGCGAGAAAATGGAGCAGCGGGCGGCTCGAACGGACACGGATCGGGACAGTCAGTCAACGGCGGTCAGACTACGGACGATGGTGCGCCGGTAAACGGCAATCTAAGCCAATGGAGACTCGCAGCCGCTTACGGGCCGCGCCGCGAGGTTTGCCCAGCGCTATCCGGCGCCGCCCCTGGTGGCGGCGGGCGAGAAGACGGTCAGCAGTGCGGCTGATGAGTTCCAGCTGCTCGCCTTCAAGCTGCGAGCGTGGTCGGCGCAACACGACGGCGCCAAGGTATTCGTCGTTGCGAGCGCCGTCGGCGGCGAGGGCAAGAGTTTTATCGCGCTCAACCTGGCGGCCGCGCTGGCAGTATCGGGCAGCGGCACTCTCTTGATCGACGCCGATATCCGCGCGCCATTTCAGCACTATGCCTTCCCGGTTCCCAAGGTCGGCGGACTGCTTGGGTTTCTGCAGGGAACCACGGAATTCGCTTCCACCATAATACCGACGCCCGTGCCAGGCCTCAGCCTGATGCCGTCGGGAGGAACCAGCAATCGCGCGCCGGAATACCTCGCGTCGACCAGAATGGACCTGCTGATGGAAACCGTGAAGCGCAGTAGCGGCTACCAGTACATCATAATCGACACCCCGCCGGCACTGCTGGTTCCGGACGCGCAGATTCTGTCGAGGGCGGCAGACGGCACACTCATCGTGACCGCCGCCGACAGCACCGCACGCGCCGCGACCACCAAGACCTTTCTTATGTTCGATCCGCAGACCCTGTTCGGCGTGGTGCTTAACCGGTTCAAGCCCTCGTATTCCACCACGCGCAGCGAGCGTTACGGCCGATACGGACGCTACGGCCGATACGGGCGCTACGGGAAATACTCGAAGTACTCGAAATACTCGAAATACTCGGATCCTGATGTGAGAGAATGACCGACGGCGCGTTCAGCCTGAGCCCGCCAGGATCGTTTCCTCTAAGCGCCGATCCCGCGTTCCAAGATGAGGTGCGCCGCGAGCTGGACGAACTGCTCGACGCGGGTCAGCAAATCCGCCGCCGCGCAGAGCGTCGCCGGCGTCCTCCTGACGGGGAGCTTTGCGCGCGGCGAGGGCACGGTAATCTCCGATCCTCGAACCAAAAGCCGATGGTTGAGCGACGTCGAGTGCCTGGTGGTAGTTCGAGGCGGCGTCGTCTCGAAGCAGGAGATTCAGCGGTCGATGCGGCAGGTCGAGCGTGACACCAACTCCGATCGCGCCAACGCCGAGCGCGGAATCAAAGTTGAGTTGCGCGCGATTCTGACGGAGGGAATGTTGCGGCTGCCGCCGGCGATCTTCACTCGCGAGCTGTGCGAGCATGCGAAGCTCCTTTCGGGCGATCCTGCCTCGATTCCGGTTCCGCCGGCGCCATCCGAACGGAGAATCGATTTCCAGGCATGATGCGTTTCGTCTGCTGAACAACCGGATAATCGAACAAATCGCGGTACGCAGCGAGTATGCGGACCATACCAGCGACAGCACCGCGACTGCCTACTCGCTCGCCAAATTCTGGATTGACCTGGGAACGTCGCTGTCGGTGTTTCTCGGATGTTATCGGCCGGGATATCGGAGTCGGCAGAAAGCCGGTCGAGGAGGCGCTCCGCACGAACCAGGAAATCCTGGGAGCCGAGATGGGTGAACGGCTTATCTCACGCTTCCGCAACGCGATGGCTCAGAAGCTCGGCCATGCTGGATTTCCGTCGGGAGATCTCGCCGGTGAATTCAGCGAGGCGGTCGAGATCGCGCGCGCGACCTGGAACTGGGAGAGCGGCCAACTGCTCGGTACCAGCGCGGCCGCGAGCGATTGGCGCGGAATCTTCGCGCGGCTGAGCAGTCTCGAGACGGCGGCGCAGCGCATGCGCGATTGGGCTCGCGCATTGCGGCAACCGTCCGGATTGCGCCAGTTGGGACCGCGCGCGATGCTCGCGGCGGCACGCGTCGGTTCGATTGCCACGCTGATTTATGGAACCGGATGCGCGATCGATTTTTTCTGGGACGAGATCGGATCGGATACAAGATCGAGGGACCGGGATGGTCGCCGAGCTTTGCCGCGCGCTCGGCGTTGAAGCGCAGGACCCGTCGGAACGCCGTCGGCTGCTCACGCGCGCCACGCTCGGCGCCTGGGAGAGGCATTTGAGGTTCGCTGCCGCATGAGTCGCGCGGTCACCATCTCGATTCTCACCTACAAGCGCCATCAGCATCTCAGGCGCGCGCTGGCGTCGGCGCTTCGGTATGCGGACCAGGTGGCTGAGATAATCGTGGTTGATAACGCCGCGGAACCGGAATTGAAAAGCCTGCTGGCGGCTGAGTATCCAGACGTGCGCTACATCGCCGCACCGTCCAACGGCGGATGCGAGGGCCGCAACATCGGGCTGCGCTCCGCCGCGACTCCGATCGTAATCACAATCGACGACGACGTTGAATTGTCGAGTCCTGATTGCATCGCGGAAGTGGAGAGCGCATTTTCGCGCGACCCGCAGCTCGCCTGCCTGAACTTTACGGTCACCGGAGTCGATGGCAAGGTTCTGGAACGCGACTGGTGCCATCCGCGCCCGATCTCGCACGCGTCACGCGAGTTCGAGACTCACTTTATTCTGGAGGGTGCGTCCGCGCTCGACCGCGAAAAGGTTTTGTCGGTGGGCGGCTATCCGGCCGAATTTTTCCTCGGCCACGAGGGCGTGGATCTCGGCTATCGACTGATCGGCGCCGGCTGGCGCGTGATGCACACCCCTCGCGTATCGACCACGCATCACGCCGCGACCGAGCATCGTCCCGATTGGCGCGTGTACTACTATTACACTCGAAACGGAATCTGGGTTGCGTACCGATCGTTCCCGCCGGCGATGGCGATTTCGCGGGTGCTTGCGTATCTGGTGACGATGGGATTTTTTTCGGCGCGCGCAATGCAGGTGCGGGCGTATCTGCATGGATGCATCGACGGAGTGCGGGGGTTGGCGCGGATGGAGCGTCACAATCTAGACGCCGACTCGCTAAAGCATGTGCGCGAGATCAGATCCGAGCGGACGCCGCTGTTCGGAAGAATCCAGCGACACCTGCGCGAGAGAATTCTGTAACATTTGCAGAGTCTTGTGCGGCTACATTTCAGAAATGTCGAGTTTCAGAAACGCTGAATGAGCGCCAATTGATGCAGGGACCGACTTAGCGCGGTGATTCTCTACTTCCTATTTCTGTTTCTCGTTCCGTTTCAGGAGCATCCAGTTCTGGGGGCCCAGCTTTTCCAGCGTTGGCTCGCTTCCCATTACGCCGATTAAACTGGTAGGTATCCCACTGGTAGCCGCCGCGCTGCTGCTTCCGCGGCCGCGCGAGTCCGCGGCGCGGCCGGGCACCGGAATTCTTCTGCTGTTCGGCGCGTTCGCAATGTTCCAGCTTGTTGGGACCACCTTGTCTTCCTTGAGCTTCCCGGCCAACGACACGTCGACCCTGGTTTCCTTTGCGATCCTGATGTTCGCGACGAACCTCCTCATCACCACCAAAAACAGATTGCAAATGACTATTCGCGTGATCGTGCTGGCCGAAACATTTGCGAGCACGTGGATGTACAAGCAGTACTACATATATCACTGGCCGCGGCCGATTGGCCCGTCGTCGGATCCCAACTATGAAGCTCTCTCGCTGGTCATGACGGTGCCGCTCGCAATCTGGATGGCGCGTTATGAAAGTTCGCAATTTGTGGAAAATGGGTAGGGCGGATTTGCACCCCGATGCTGGCTTTCGCCGTATTCCTTTCGCAGTCGCGAGGCGGGTTGCTTGCGCTGACAGTAATGGCGACGCTGGCGTGGCTGAATTCGCGCCACAAAACGAAATTACTGGCGGGGTTTCTAGCGTCCGCGCTGCTCCTGTTTGCGATTGCTCCGAGTCAAGTGCTCGACCGAATCGCCCAAATTCGAGTCCTGGGAGAGGCGGAGACCGGGGCGGAGCTTTCTACGCGGGCGCGAGTCGAGCTGGCGAGAGCGGGGATCGGCATGATGGAAGCGCACCCCCTTTTCGGAGTCGGGCTGGGCCAGTTTAAACCGGCCGAATTTCACTACAATCCGGTGCTGGAGGACCTCATTCCGTTCCCCAAAATCGCGCACGACACCTACATACAGTTGGGCGCGGAAGGAGGGATACCCACGCTGGCGTTTTATATGGCGATTCTACTACTGACCCTGGCTACGTGCCGGGCCTCCCGGAAGTTGCCGGGCGTGCCCGAAGAGATCGCGGCGCTCGCGGTGTCATTTGAGATCGGACTAATCGGCACCATGGTCGCGCAGGTTTTTATCAGCGCAGAGTACATCAAGGAAGTTTGGGTATTTATATCGCTCGCGCCCAACTTGTACGCGATTTCGCTACACCTCGCGCAGGAGGTGAGCGCGAAGGCCGTACCTGCCAAGCCAACGCCTGCGACGCCGATAGTTTTGAAGCCGCTCCGGCGCGCCGGATGAGGATTCTGTTCGTTTCAGAGATGGTTCCGTGGCTGCCGTGTCACGACGGCTTCCGTGTGTCGCCCGCAAACCTCGTCCGCAATCTCGCGGATCGTAATAACGAAATTCATCTGATTGCGCTGGCAAACGGCGGCGAGAGTAAAGAGCAATTGGAATGGGCGCGCCCGTACTGCCGGTCCATCTCGATATTTCCATCAAGCCTCGGAATGCGCGCCAGGATGCGGGTGATAACCAGCTTGCCCGATCCTGCTCTGACGCGCTTTGTCGGCGATGCAGTAGATCGCATCGAGCCGGACGTGATGCATCTCGAAGGCGGCGGACTGGCGCCGATTCTTCGTACGGCCTCGCGCGGCGTGCCTGCCGTTCTGAGCGTGCACGACTCGAAAGCCTTGCGCTACCTGGACTTCGCCGCCTTCACCACCGATGCGCGAAAGCGGATTTCTCTCAAGCTGCTCGCAATTATCGCGCGCCGTCACGAGCGCCGATGGTTCAAATATGCGGACCGCGTCGTAGCCGCATCGCCTTTCGACGCCGACGCGCTGTCGGCCACGGTCAGCCGCGATCGAATCGTTTCGATACCCTACGGCGTTGACCTCGATTATTACGCGCGCCAAACGCCGCCCGAGCCCGGGCGAATCGTTTTCACCGGCAGTATGAACTGGCCGCCCAACGAAGACGCGGCCGAACGGTTCGCCCGCAACATCATGCCCGCGATACGAAGCCGCGTTCCCGACGCGTCGTTCTGGATCGTCGGCGCCGATCCGTCCGCGCGAGTCCGAAGCCTGGCGAGTGTTCCCGGCGTTCACGTCACCGGGCACGGTCGCCGATATCCGGCCGTGGATTTGGAGCGCCGCCGTTTATGCCAGCCCGCTGCGATTTGGGTTGGGAGTCAAGAACAAGATTCTCGAGGCGATGGCTTCAGGAGCGGCTATCGTTGCAACGACGCGCAGCCTATCCGGTACGCCGCTGGTCGACGGGCGGGACGCGATGGTCGCAGATGACGACGCAAAGTTTGCCGAGGCGGTTGTCCGCCTGTTGTCCGACGCCGAGCTGCGCAATTCGATCTCGCGCGAGGCACGACGGAAAGCCGAGACGGAGTACTCCTGGGGATCGATCACGTCGGAGTTTGAAGGGCTGTATCGCGAGATTTTGGCGCGACGCGCGGTCGCCGCGTAGTGCGGCTGGCGATCAATCCGCGCCGGATTATCTTCACCGCCGCGGCTTGCGGCAGAAGCGCGGCGAGCGGAAACCAGACCGTGTGAAAAATCCTGCTGCGAAAGTTGTAGCCGGGATTGCGCCAGGCCGATCTGAGTCCCATCAGCATCAGGCGCACGGCGCGATCATTCGCGATCGGGTGATGGGTTGGGTCCACCCGCAACGACGCCAGTCGATATTTCAAATGCGCCGGGTCACGCGCGGCCCAATTGCGCGGGATTGTGAATCCCGAGCGGCCGGCGAACTCCGACAATGCCCATTCGCGCTGCAGGTCGATGACGATCTTGACGCGCAGCTTGCGCGGATCCAGCTCGCTACCCAGCATGCCGTGATTGGACTCGTGGATCCGGTAGCATCCGAGAGTTTTTCTGATCGAAACGATGTCGCCCAGAAACGGCGCGATGATCTCAAGCGAAGTGTCCGCCGCCTGACGCCATTGCGATTCGGGCAGCGGCAGAAGACGTTCAAGCACCTCGCGCGCGAACGCATTGCCGCTGGTAGGGACGCCGATGTAGCCGCCGGCTTCGAGGATCGACGCGCGAATATCGCCCTCGGGCATCTGCGCCGGCAAATACGGTACGGTCCCGCCGAGCGCGCGTCCCTCGGCGTCGATATGCGCCAGGACGAATTGCACCTTTGCCACGCCCGGCCGCCAAGCGTGCACGACCTCCTCGACAGCATTCGGCAGGAGGAGGTCGTCGGCGTCGAGAAACATCACGATACTGCCATGGCTCGCGCGAAAGCCGGCGTTGAACGCCGACGCATGCCCACCGTTCGTCTTGAAGACCGCTGCTACTCGCTCGCCATAACTGGAGATTACTTCGCGAGAGTTGTCGGTTGAACCATCGTCGACTACTACGACTTCGACCTTTGCATAGGTCTGCGTGAGCGCGCTATCGATCGCCGCCCGGATGAATCGAGCGTAGTTGAAGTTGTCGACAATGATGCTGACAAGCGGTTGCACGGCGCCTGCTAGGCTAAACTCGCGTGCGTATCATACCAGCTTACGTCAGGACGGATGAAATTAGTCACTTTGTTGCCGAACGGAAGCCGCCGAATCCATCCTTTGTCGCCGAACAGTCGTTGGACGCGCACGATTTTGCGATAGGTCTCGATCGCTTGATCGCCGCTGAGCCACTCGCCAGGTGCTTCTTCGCCGAACATCCCGCTCGAACCGTACGGGAACTTGAACTCGACGTATTGTCCCTCGCGCGCGGGATTGGGGCAGGACTGAAGCGGCACATGACCCTGTCGGACGATCTTGAATTTCGAGTAGCCCAAGCCGCTCAGAGCTGCTACCTCGTGGCGGATAGCGGAGAGAACATCTACCTCCGCCTCGATCGAAACGTACTTGGGCCGGTCGTCGAGCTCAGTGAGCGCCTTGAGACAGAGCAAATCGGCGCCCTCGATGTCCACCTTCATGTAGTAGGGCACACCATACTGCCGGAGAACCTCGCCAAAGCGCCTGCCTTCGACCTTGATTTCGCGGAATCCCGCGCCCAGCCGTTCGTTCCGTTTGGCGGCATCGCGCCGGATGCTTCCCCAGACGTCATTGTCACTCTCAAAGAAACTGATCGGTCCGGAATTTTCGGCGACGGCTAGGTTCAACAAAGTCAGACGTCCCGATTCGATATAGCGCGAGAATTTCTCGCGACCTCGTTGATAGAGAACCGGATGCGCTTCGATCGCTACGACCTTGAATCCTTTGGTCAAATAAAATTCGGCGTCTTCCCCGTGATGGAAACCGACGTCATAGATCAGATCGCTTTTCATCGTGCGGAACTTTGCGTGTGCGAGCGTATATTATCGAGGACCAGCGGAGAAACCAGGTCAGCGATAACCTGATAGCCGACCGGTGTCGGATGCGCATCATATTTCGTATAGAACAGTGGCTGTTGTCCGCTGACGGCAGCGGTTCTCATTTCGGAAGTCAGGTCGTGAAACGGGATGCCGTTCTTCGCGCAAACGCCGGAAAGAGTTTCGACCATGGCTAACGACTCGCGCACAACCCGATTCGTCTTAGGCGTCTGCCCATACACGCTTTCCCTGAATGGAACGAATACGACAATCAACCGTGCTCCCGACGAACGAACCTTTTCATTGAGCCACTGAACTTCTCCGGCAAGTAAACGAAGACCTATGGTATCAAAGGCAGAAGCACCTGCTTTGGCGCTGGTCTCTTTCATGTGATGACGCCTGATAAGGACCGACACCGTACGCCGAAAAAGATTCAATAGCTCTGAATGCTCGGTCAGGTAGTCATATAGAGGTAATCGCGTAATGATTTGACGCGCTGCCAGAGTTTGCGACTGGAATTGTTCGACTTGGACGGCAGACTTGGGACTAACGTTACCCGACGAATCGATCGAAAACAGCGGGCGCGCGAGGTCGTCATCGGTGTCATTTGGTACTACTGTGAGAATCACCAGGTTCGGATGGAAGCGACGAACCCATAAGTCATACCATAGGGCTTCGTTTCCCGTGCCTGTCCCGCAAATCCCGGCATTGAGCACCTCGGTCGGCCCGTATTGCTTATTGAGCAAGCTTTCAAGCCGGTTAGGATAGGTCTGATCGTCATTGGCGCCCCAGCCAAAGGTGAAGCTGTCTCCTACGACAGCAACCCTTAGGACATGAGGATCGGGATACGGCGCGAAGTTCTTTAGCGAACGAAAACGTTGCGAGCTTGTCCTATAACTCACGTCAAACGTGTACGGTACGATATGGACCCCGCTAATGTCAGGCTTTTGCGCGGTGATTCCCCCGATCACCTCGTTTAGTGGCACCAATCGCTCAGTGGGTGCAAACATACGTACGAAACCTTCACCGAACAGCAAGGTCAGCGCGCTCGCGACTATCACAATCGTCAACGACTGGAGCGCCCGCGCAAATACCGAGGTTGGACGGGTCTTCGGGGACTGCGTTAAAACCATGGCGCTTCGTCAAGGCGCGTGCTGCCCTGAAGCCCCGCCGGAGCCCAGCATCGCTGAGGCGATTCGTTGTCGCATTGCTTCGCATTGGTGGTGTTGGCGGTGAAGACTCGCGTCTCGACGCTCGAGCCGTCCCGCGTCGGCACGGTCGCTGTCGATTCGTAGCCAAGAACACCCGCGGGAAGACCCGGCACGGCATGCTTGTTAGTGCTGACGATGAAGGGGTTGTACTTCGCCAGCTCCTGGAGGAGCGGAATCACGACAGTTGCCTTGTGCTGCGCCTGGCACGCGAGCGCGCTGCTGCCGAAGTCGGGACAGGAGCGAATGAAGTACTCGCCGCGCATGCCCGCCGACCAGAACATCAACGCGTTGGTGCCGCTGAAGATCGCCAGCCACGCCATGTTCTGCGCCTGCTCGAACGTCGGCCACCGCGCAAGCGTCCCCGCGCCCCAGTCCTGCTCGACAAAAGCGATCGGCCGCGTTCCCGGCGTTATTGGTGACGTAGTCGGATCGCCGTTGACGGACAAGAGCAGCTTCCATACCGACTGCTGTACGCCTTCGCTGGCCGGGAAGGCGGCGGCCGCCGGAGTCAGCGTTGGATAGGACGTCGGCGAAGCTCCGCCGATAGGAAAGTTCGCGGCGATTGGATAGTTGTCGATCATCGGCAGATCGTCGACGTCGCGCCACATGGAGAGTTGGTTCGGCGTCTGCAGCCATCCATAGGCGAACGCGCCGACAATCTCGGTCGAGCGGGAATAAGTGCGGATGTACTGGGCCAGGCTCTGCACCTTGGGCAGAAATTCCATCCTGGGCTCGTCGTGTACATACATTCCGAAGAAGCTCGGATCTCCCGTGTGCGCGTCGGTCGAAGCGCTGCCGAGCCCGGGCGGATTGTTGCCTTCACCGCCGAGCCTGTGATCTAGGTCGTCGTACAAGAACGGCGCGCAGAAGTCGCCAGTGTAGTAGGACGGCACGATTCATCGTCGAATTGTTCGGTCCGCAGTAGCCGGCGACGTTCCAGGTCGAGTTGCGCAGTGGATCGGTCTTGCCCACGCATGCCGGCCTGGCCTGCGGCAGGCAGGTGCAGTAACAGCCGGTGTTCGCTTTGTCGGCTGAAAGCACGTTCCCGCTGACCTCGGGGTCGTCGCCTTTCCACGGAAAAAACGCCGCATTGACCGGGTCGATTCTCAAGATGCCGCCGGCCGGCTCCTCCTGCAGTGCATTGCCAAGTTGGACGATCGCTTCCGGCGGCGCCACTGCAAGAAAATAATTGAGGTAGAGGTCGAGACGCGAGTTGCGGGCGACGTCGCCGATGAAGCCCTGGCCGCCCGCGCAGAACTTGCCCACGACGCCGTCGTTGGTATCGCTCGGCAGTCCGCTGGCCGAGTGCGGTGAACGTGAAATGCGTGGGATCGGTGACCGTGATTGGTCCGATTTTCGAATTGTCGTACGCGGCTGCCGCCGGCGGCGAATGCAACTGCGCGATCGCGGCCTTGCCGCCGCTGCTCAGGTCGTGCGGCGCTGTTGTCGCAACGGTGACCGTCGTTCCGCTCTCGGAAATCGAGCTGATGCCGATTGGTGTCCCCGCCACGCCGTTGAGGACGCACTCGTTGCCGGCCAGGTCAAGGTGCGCAGCCTGTGTATCGTAGAAGCCGAGCGCCAGCAGCGGTCCGGAAAAGTCCTGGGCGTCGCTGGCGGAGTTCGCGTGTGAGAAAGATCCGGGGATGCGCTTGTGGAGCCAGTTATTGGCGTCGAAGTAACCATTCCAGGCGACCGGAATATTTGCGAGCTTCGAGATTGTCGCCGACGGCGTCAGCGACTTGATTCCCGCAAGCCGCACCGTGTAGTCGCCGTCCGCTTTGCGCGGGAAATCAAAGCCGGACACGGTCTGCCATTTCGTGCGCGGCGTGACGCATCGATGCGCGACGATCGAGTCGCCTTTCAGCAACTCCATCTCGCACTGGCCCGACGAGCAATCCGGAGTGCCTGAACATGCCGCGCCCGTGACCGAGCGATAATCCACCTTAAGGTCGGCGCCGCCGGCGAGAGTGTCGACATAGGTGTGCAGAAAATTCGGAAAGCGCACCATGAGGTTCGCGTCGGGATCCTTGAGGCGGAACAGCCCCGTGCCTTTGCCCAATCCCCAGTAGCTTGTCCCCGACGGCCGCCCGTAAACCAGCAGCCTGTAGATTAGGTTTGACGCGCCGGGCGGGACTTCGCCGAGGTTCCAGTGGGAAGCGGGCTTCATCCAATCGGGGCGGTTGCCGAACAACAGGTTGGTGCGAAATGCGGTGTTACGGCCGCCGACACTACAACCAAAGCCGCCGAATTGATTTCCGCCGCCGACGCTATAGGGCCGATTCATGATCTCCTGGCCGCTCTGCGACGGATCGAGGCTGGTGGCCGGCGCATTGACAAAATTGCCGAGAGCGGTCGCATGATAGTTGGGGTTGGCATTGATCGCCTTCACCAGCAGACCCATCGTCGGCGCCCATACGTTGGCGTGGCAGTCATTCGGATTCGTTACCGCAGTCGCCAACGGATTCACAAGGTTGATGCACAAGGAGTCGGTCGCGCTGCCGCCGGTTGCGACCGTCCGCAGGCTTGACGACGTGTGTCCGCTCGGATCGTTTGGATTGGTCCCAAACTCGAGCTTGACGCTGGTCGGCGCGGCGCCGCTTCCCGCATGGGTATACTGAATCGACAGTTGCGCGGAATTGTTGCCCTTCGAGGCGACATTGCAGCGCATCGAATAAAAGCCGGGCGCCAAATCAATCGGACGGCTGGCCGGCTGCGCCACCGGCGACGATGCCGCGTTGGTCAGCTGCGCGACGCAGTTGCCGCTCTCGACCCCGCCGATTGGATCGGGCACCGCACTCCAGGTCCCGCCTTTCGGATTCAGAAACTTCCAGCTCGCCAGGCTGCATCCGCCGCTGACCGTGCCGAAGGGATCGATTGCCAAGCAGATTGTCGCCGGTGGTCTGCGTGTACGGCCACATCGTCGCGACGCTCGGGCCGAGCTGCGGCGCGGGTTGCGCTCGCGCGACGGCGGCCAGCATAGCAATCGCGACAATTTGAAAAAGGAGGCGTCTCTTCAAGGTGTATATCCAGTCGGCGATCGCAACGGCGCGTTGCAGTCGTCCATTTTTCGTTGCGTGCGGGATTTCCAGCTCGAGAGGTTTCTTCCGGTTAGCCGTTCGAGCTCCTCGGTTTCGGGTAGCATCATTGCGCGGATCTCTTCGGCCGATTCTTCGCTCAGCGGCGGGAAGTCCTCGACGAATTTCCGGCGCATCAGCTTCCACAGCGCGGTGCGCCGCCCCATCGCTATCAGCGGACGCGCGCCGTGAAGTGACGCCCACGTGACGGCCTCGAACGTGCGCCGCCCGATCGCGTTGGAGTGCGCGGCTTGGGGAGCCGAATACACTTTCGCGACGCCGGCGGAGGCGCGATCCAGTGCGACCCGGCGCGCACCGATAAAATCGCAGACCGTGTCCAGGTAGCCTTGCGGATTCGAGCTTAGATCTTCATAGAACCTTACCAGCACCTGCGACTTCCCAAATGCCGCCTGCCAGCGCTTGAGCTGAGTCGCATAGCTGCACAGGTCCGCGCCGCAATCGACCTGGAAGCGCCAATATCCGTCGAAGGTATCCTCCGCCGGATGGCTCCCAGAGCGGATCAGCTTGTACATCGAGTATAGCCGGGCGGCCGGCTCGCGAAACGTGACAATTATCTTGCAGTCGGGAATGTGACGCTTGATTCGTTCCCGCGCTATCGCATTCGAGAAGTAAGTGGGGCCCATTTCGCCTGCCGGCGCGTCAGCCGGGCATTCGCTGAAAAGTTTGCAATACCACTCGACCCCGCGATCGTAGCGAGCATCGAAGAATCGCGTTTCCTTTTCCCTTGGCAACCCGACGTGCCCCTTCAACACCTCGTGCAGCCACGTTGTTCCGGTTCGAGGCGGACCCACGTGAATGAAGGTGGGCAGTCGCAGTAGTTTTCCGTCACTCATCGTGTAGCAGCGATCGTGATCAAGCGGCGCCGCTTCAGTTTGCCAGAGCAAGCGCCAATTTTCGAGGCTGACGGGCACTCGAAGGGATTCGGCAGCCGGCAATTCAATCTATCTTGTAAATGTGAGCTTGAAATGGCGCGTAGATATCTTTGAATCTTGAGCCGGCTTGATCCAGCGAGATCGAACGATTCTCGCCGTACACCGACAATGCGTGGGCGGGCCGCTGCAGAGTAAAGCTCGCGTCGACGCTGGCGCCGCTGTGATTGTACGAAATCAGGTAGCGGCTTCCGCCCTGGATATCCTTCTCCTTTGTGATCACAGTGCCGGCCGCGCGAATTTGCCGAGAGCACCGGGCTGTCGGGCGCGAGCAGCACCGGCTCGAGCGCGCTGATACCGCGCGTCACGCTGACCAGCTCGTCGTAACGATGCTGGCGAAGCACCGGATCGCGCCTGCCCCAATCGAGCCCGCGCAGTCCGTATGACCAGTAGAACACCCCGCGCGCTCCCTCGGTGATCGCCATCCAGCTCATGTCATGCAGCTCCTGCCCGGTGGGGAAGTGCGACAGTGGCGACAGCCGGAAGAACTGGATCACCGTCCACACCGGGCGGGCGCCGTGAACGGCGGCTACCGCCTTGCGCGTCATATCGCCGACGTAGCTTTCGGGATGGCGCGTGCCAAAGACGTACGGATCGACGCCGAGCACATCGACGGTATCGCGCCAGAACTGAAATTCGTCGGGATAATTTTCCACCGCGAAGGTTACGCTGGCCGGATCATTCTGCTTGATCAGGCCGTACTGGTGGAATGTCCGCGGCACCGCTTCGCTTGCGCACTCGTCGCACGTGTAATAGCCGACGACGCGCGAATCGCCGGCCAACGCTTTGCTGTATTGAGCGATAAACTCGTCTGCGTCGAGATGTTCGGTTCTGGCCTGCGGCGGATACTTACTGATCTTCGGGAAGAACGCGTTCACCGTCGCAAGGTAGAATATCCCGAACGGCTTCATCGCTTCGGTGTAGGGGTAGATCACATCGGCGCGGCCGTCCGAGAGGAGATAGTTTATCATCAGGTTGATTGGCGCCCTGGCGATCTCCTTCAGTCGCGGAGCGTAGTAATCGGGGCGCAGCCCATATCCGGTCGTGTCGTAGAGGCCGATCACAAATCGCGGCCGCCCGCCCATGTGGATGACGTTGTCCGAGTCGATCCACGCTTTCATCGAGGCGCGTGCCTCGCTGCTGATCTTGACGATCGTGATAGGACGACGGCGCGAAGATTCGATGGCCGCCCGGCCCTTCGAGATATCCCAGCAGATGATATCGTCCGGGCGGAAGGCTGCTGCATGTCCATGGTCGCGACGGCGGAGCGGGCCACTGCCGGCGGCGACACGCGATTGGTCAACAGCGTCCTTTCGGCCGCATCAGTCAGTTCGAGTACGACGTGGAGTTGCGCGACAGTGGTGTCCGCGGGCGGATGAACCTCGACAGCGATCCGCACGATTTGGCTCTGTCGCTGAAAATCATTCCTCGATAGTTCGGATACAGAAGGAAGATTTGCAGCGGCTGCGAATGCTTTCGTTCGCTTCGGCTGATCATCACGACGACCATCAATGCCAAAAAGACGAGACCAACCGCTGCCAGCCAGACTTTGTACGAGCCAATCTTCAGAATCTAACCTGAATCAGGATTCAGCTGGGATTGCGATCAGAAAGAATCGCATTGCGACCAGCGACGAATCGCCGGCGAACGGAACAAACGTGTCGTGCGTCGGGCCGCTCATCCACAGATCGTAGCCGAGATCGCGGAGCGAGTCGGCTATCGATTTTACCGAACCGCCGAACTTCTCGAGTCCGCATCCGACGTGCATCTCGACGAAGCAATCCGGACGATGGCGCGAGAGGGTCTCGCCGCCACCGCGCAGCACTTTCGACTCGAATCCCTCGACGTCAACGAACAGCACGTCGGGAGCACCGTACCGGCCGGGTTAGTTCATCGACGGTGACGCTCGGCACCGCGATTTTGCCCCACGCACCTGTGCCGTCGTCAACCTGTCCATTGCCGCGGACGTTGAATTCGACCGGGTCCAGGTTGTCGGACACCGCGGCATGGATGACCGTGACATTGCCGGCGTTGTTCAGGCGAATGTTGCGGAGCGCGGTCTCATAGTTGAGCGGACCCGCCTCGACCGCGATCACCTTGCCGGTCGCGCCGACGAATTTCGCCAGGACCATCGCGATGACGCATTGATGCGCGCCGCAATCGAAGACTGTTGCGCCCGTGACGCAGCCGATGCTTCGCGAGAAATGACAATCTCCGGCGCAACCTCGCGGCACGTCACGGCCGTACCAGCTTTCCGAGGTCGGGTCCGAGATCCACAAATCGAACTGATACCCGGCCCAGGTCCGCCGCACCTGGTAAGGGCGGAACCGGCGCAGCGTCCAACGATACGCCGCAACCCGGATTCGGTTCGCGACCGCCGGTGGAAGCACCGATTTGGCAGCGCTCCTCAGACTCATACGTGCTGGTCAATTTCGCATTCGCGGGAAACCTCTGCAACCCATCGCGCCGGGAGCGTCGGCACCTTAGCGGTCAGCTTTCATTTTCGCAATCGAAAACTTCCGCCCGTGTATCGCGCGCCGCCGGATGACGCCGATTTCGTGGAATCCCACCTGGTAAACCGCCTTCATCGGGGTGGGATTGTTGCTGGCGACAATCGTGAACAGGCGAGGGCGCTCGCGCAATTGCCACTCGGTGGCGAAATACAGCAACGCCCGGTAGAGTCCGCGGCCGCGAAATTTTTCCAGCGTGTAAGACGTCGACAGCTCCGCCTCGCCAGGCTCCAGAACGATTATCGGCCGCTCGGCCGGGTAGTCGTATGCCCATACGACGCCGCCCAGTTCCCCGTTGAGCTCCAGCGTCGCGCAATGCGATGCGCCGCTCATCTCGTCGCGCCAGAATTCGTTGGCGAGATCGGTCGATTCTGGCGGGCGCGCTTGAGGCGATCCAGAGCGTCGGCATACATCGTGACGCCCTCGGGTACCGGCAGTGGCGCGCTGCAAGTCTCCGCGATTGATTACGAAAATATGGAAGTCGAGCGGACGGAGTGCATTGAGGGCAGCGCGTGGGAGGCCCGCCAGGCCTTCATCATGAATGAACCGGCGAACTGCGGAAACGATCGTCATGGACCAATCGTTACCACCCTCCGCCCTTGAGAATCCTGGGGATAGTTTTCACGAGGATCTTCAGATCCAGCCACACCGACCAGTATTCGATGTACCGGCAGTCGAGCTTGACGATATCCTCGAAGTCATTGACCGCGTTTCCATAGAGTTGCCACAGCCCGGTCAGCCCCGGCTTGACGCGCAAGCGCGCGAGGTGATGCGGCGAGTAACGTTCGACTTCGGCCGGAGTCGGAGGGCGCGGTCCGACCAGGCTCATTTCGCCGATCAGCACGTTCCAGAACTGGGGTAACTCGTCCACGTGATAGCGTCGCAGCCATCTTCCGATTGGGATGATCCTGGGGTCGAGTCGGATCTTGAAAACCGGGCCGTTCATCTCGTTGTGCGCGCGGAGTTTCTCCAACGCCAGTTCTGCGTCGGTCTTCATGGTTCGGAATTTCAACATTGCGAACACGCGGCCACGTTCTCCGACGCGCATCTGCCGAAAGATGACGGAACCGCCCGATTCGCGGCGAATTCGCCGACTGTACACGAGGTATGCGGCCACGCCGACCGTCAAGCCAGCCAGCGCTCCCGCAATATCCATTAGCCGTTTGACCGCGAGCGCAATCCGACTTCGGCGCGGGGAAACTAATTCGCCTGACAGCGGGAGTGGCTCGAGATATTCTCTCTCGACAGAGATGCTGGGCGTTGTCACTGAATTAGCTCTTTTCCTTCAAGGCCGGAGGTACCGCTCATTGAAGCAGCTTTCCGCTCAACCAAGCAAAGCCAAGCATAACGATACGGTGAGAAGATTCTTCTCATGATTGGCGACGCTTGGTTCGATTTTCGTGTAAACATCGGTGGCCAGAGGTTAATAGCGTGGTAATGTGCCCGAAATCAATCCAATTAACCATGTTTCGCTCAAATGAGGACGAATTCGACGGCAGATCTGCTCTTCTGGGGGGATTAGCAGGGCGTGGATGACCGCCTGGCTTCCCAAGCTTCTGGATGCCGGGCGTCGGGTCTATCTGCAAGGCCAGCTGGGAATCGGGGCGAGACGCTTGACGTTTTCGTGGACTTTTTCTTCTGGTGGGCTCTGTGGTAGCAATTCCGTAGCAGAGGCTTCGCAAATCATGCTCAGACGATCGCTACCCCCGCCACGGATGCTCACCCTCCTCGCAATAGCGATTGTTGCGGGACTCTTTCTAGCCAGAGCTTCTTCACTGTTCGCCGCGCGCTCGCCGGCGCCGGTCATCGTGTACGTCAACTGGAAGGACACCGGCCGCACCATATCGCTCGGGGTCGGCCAGGAACTGTTCGTCAAGCTCCCGATACGCGGCTACCGTGATGACACCTGGCACGTGACCAAAGTTTCCCCGAGCCTGAAACTGGTGGCAGGCCCGGACGAACTACGCCCGATCCATTGGAGTCCCTGGAAGTTCAGTTTTCAGGTGTTCTACTTCCGACGCATGTCCCCGGGAACCGCAGACCTGGTGATGGAACCGAATTACTTTCTGAAGCCGATGGTTCTCAAGGTAGCCGATTGATAGACGGCGCGAGTGCGCGCCGCGCGCTGATTTAATTCTCGCGAGAGAACGGAGCGTTAGAGACTCGGCGCGAGGCGATTCAGGCGTTCGGCCGCAATGCTTTTCGGGCGCGCCGAATCACTCTGCCGGTAAGCCGGCGCACGCTGCTACCGGCCTGCGCATCGGCCACCCACCGATAAACCCACTCGGACTCGAGTCCGGGCGGCACTTCCCATTTGGCGAGGGCGGGATTCGCGGCGATCGCGTCAGGCGACGCGAACATCACCATGTTTTGTCGATACCACCACGCCACGCTGCGGTCGTCGCGAATTCTCGGCCGGAACGGATCGAGCGTCCTGAACCCGAACTCCTCAAAAATTCTCCGCCAATAGGACAGCGGCTTGCAGTTGATATGCCCTCCGCCCCACTGGCCGGGAGGCGCCGCTGAAAACAGGACTTGCGGCGCCGCCGAAGTGAGCTTACCCACCAAGTACTTCGCATGGCGTTCGGGCAGATGCTCGGCAACTTCGAGGCAAGTAGCGAGATCGAATCGCTCAGGCGGAATTTCGAACTTGGAGCCGAGGTCGGTTGAACGAAAAACACCTTCGGGAATCAACAGCGTCGACGGCTTGATGTAGTCGCCGTCGAGGCCGACGACTTTCTCTATTCCATTGGCGATGAACGCGCTCAGCCACGCGCCGCGGCCGCATCCCACGTCCAGCACGCTCGACGGATGAATCAGCTCGATCACCATCGGCACGACGACCCGAGCCGACGGGCTCGAGGTGTCTTCCGCGTACATCTCCTCCGCGTAGAAGGATGAGAGCCGTTTGCGCATCGTTATTCTTCCGTCCCCTGTCTATCAATTCCGGATCGAGCGGTACAACCCGCGGCTGCGGCGTCATCGTTGATCGTTGAACCAGTTTCCGGCGTCGGATAGCGTCGCTCTCTGATGAGTCTCTCCGATCTGATTCCGCCGCCGTCGGCGTTCGTGACGATTCTCGAGAATCGCCGCCTGCGCAAGGGCTTTCGCGCCATCTACCGCAAGTACCGCGCCTACACGATGATACACGAAGCCTCGTACCTGAATAACCTCGAGCTCTGTGCGAAGTTCAGCGCGATTTCCGGCTGCGTGGCCGAGTGCGGCGTGTGGCGCGGCGGAATGATCGCCGGCATGGCGGAAGTGCTCGGCGCCGATCGCGAATACTTCCTGTTCGACAGCTTCGAGGGATTGCCGCCCGCGCGCGAAGAGCTGGACGGCGCCTCGGCGGTGGCGTGGCAAAAAAATTCCAGGTCGCCGGCTCACTACAACAACTGCACCGCCGCGGAAGAGGAAGCGGCGGCAGCGATGAAGCTGTCCGGCGCCACCTCATTCTCGCTGGTCAAGGGATGGTTCAACGAAACGATCCCGCGGTTTACCCCTCCTCGCGAAATCGCGGTGCTGCGCCTGGACGGAGACTGGTACGAGTCCACCCGCGTCTGCCTGGAAAATCTGTATCCGCACGTCGCGCCCGGCGGAATCGTAATTGTCGACGACTATTACATCTGGGACGGATGCGCGCGCGCGGTCAACGAATTCATTTCAGGCTTCGCGCCGCCGAACGCAGTGCCAAGGCTGAACCAGTTCCACGATCGCGTCGCGTACCTGGTGAAGCCGGATCGTGCTCAGCCCGCGACGAACGGCGCACGCCCGTTATGAGCCCGTGCCGCCGAGGCTCACGTTATGCGGGCTGGCCGCGTCGCCGAGCGCGCTGACTCCAATCGTCGCGCTCTCGGCCCCGACCACAGACGGCGTGAACGTGACCTTGTAGTTGCAGTTCGCACCGCCCGCAAGCGTGGCACCGCAGGTTCCGCCGGTCAACGCGAAGTCGGCGGCGTTGGAGCCGCTGATGCTTTCGCTAATCGAAGCTACAGCGGCGCCGTAATTCACGACCGTCACGTACCTGGACAATGATTTGCCGACCGTGACCGTGCCGTAGGCCCAGCCCGTAAGCGGAAACGCATTGATTGGCGACGTGCCTGTACCGTTCATAGGAACTAGACGGGGACCTGTTGGGTCTTCAGCCACGGAGACCGAAAGGGTCGCGGATTCCGCCATCTCAGTCGTGGGCGTGAACGTCACAACGTAAGTGCAGCTGGAGTTGCCGGCGAGCGTCGCTCCACAACTGCCCCCGCTCACAGCGAAATCCCCTTCGTTCGCTCCGCTGATCGCCGTGCCAAGCGTAATCGGGGTGCTGGCGTTGTTGGTTACGGTGACGGTGCGCGTCCTCGAGGCGCTCTGCCAAAGGCTACCGAAGAGCAACTTCGTCGGCAGCAGCGTTTCGGGTATCGTGCTCGCTGCGCTGAATGAGATGGTATAGGACGCCAGCGGATCGGGGCTGTCGGCAATCGTCATGATCGCCGATTCGGTGCCCGTCGTGGTCGGGGCGTAGGTCACGATCAGCGTACAAACCGACGCTTTCGCCAGCGTCGAGGTGCAAGTACCGCCCGTCACGCTGAAATCGGCGGCGTTCGGTCCGCTAAAGGCCTCGCTCAGCGAGACAGAGTTGGTCTGGTAATTGTGCAAGACGATCGCTTTGGCCGCTTTGAGGCCGTCCTTCACGTTGCCGAAAGCGTAGCTCGCGGGCGATACGCTCATCGTGATCGTGCCGGTGCCGTAAAGCGCGACGTTTTGCGTGTCCGTTCCCGCATTGTCGGTGAGCGTCAGCGTCGCACTGTGTGCGCCGAGCGCGCTCGGTGTGAAGCCGATCGAGATCGTACAGGTAGTCAGGGGCGCCAGTCCGCTCGGCGGGCAGGTCGTGGCTCCGGTCGCCACGAATTCAGCCGAATCCGACGAGGTCACGCTGTTGATGAGCAGGGCGACGTGACCGGTGTTCGAGACCGTAAGGTTCTTGGTATACGAGTCCCCAACGGGAGTGTTGGGAAAAGCAAGCGAAGCCGGTAGGTAAATCGATGTAGTCGGCATGGGCGTCGCCGTCTGTGTGGACGTTGCGGTCTGAGTGCCCGCAGCGGTCGCGGTCACCGTTGCCGTCGCGGTGGGCGTCGCAGTCGCGGTCTGAGTAACCGTTCCTGTTGCCGTCGCAGTCTGAGTGGCTGTCACAGTTGGCGTTGCTGTTGCGGTCGCCGTTGGAGTGGCTGTGACGGTAGGAGCCGCGGTTGCAGTGGCGGTTTGCGTCGGAGTCGCGGTTCGAGTTGGAGTGACCGTAGCGGTCGGCGTCGGCGCGCATGGGCAGGTGCCCAAGGCGTAGAAGTGGTGGTCAACGGAGCCGAAGTAAATGGTCCCATTGGCGCCGATCGCCGACCCGGCTACCACCAGATTGCCGGTTCCGAACTGCCACCTCAGTGTGCCATCGGGTTTTATCGCATAGAGGGGGCTGGGCAACTGGTACCACGTGTCGTTGCTGAACTGCCTCACTTGGGTGCCCACGTAAACTGTTCCCTCGAAGCCAATCGCCGGCGGGTTCACGCTACCTGCGGTCGCGAACGTCCACTTCTCGGTCACGCTGGTGCCGTTGTCGGTCAACGCATAGAGCTGGCTTGTATTGAGGCCCGTGGTGGAATTGAACTCGTAGTCGCCCACGTAAATCGTGCCGTCGGGGCCGATTGCCGGCGAGGAGTCCACCGGACCGCCGGTTGTGAACGCCCACTTCTGTGTGACGCTAATGCCGTTGTCGGTTAGCGCGTAGAGGTAGTCGACGCCGGACTGGGTGATGGGATCGTACTCGGCGGCACCGACGTAAATGGTACCATCGGCGCCGATCGTCGGTGAGGAGGAGCCAGCGCCTGTGAGTGCCCACTTTTTCGTGGCGCTGGTGCCGTTGTCTGTCAGCGCGTAGAGGTTGCCGTCACCGGAGCCGAAGTAAATGGTGCCGTCGGGGCCGATCGCCGGCGAGGATTCCACCGTGCCGCCGGTCAAGAACTTCCATTTCTCAGTGACAGTGCCCTGCCCGCCGTCGGTCAACGCGTAGAGGTTATGGTCATCGGAGCCAATGTAAATGGTCCCATCGGCGCCGATCGCGGGGGAGGAGTTCAGATAACCGCTGGCTAGAAATGCCCACTTCTCCGTGCCGTCGGGATTTACCGCGTAGAGGTGGCTTGCAGCCGAGCCGGTGGTGGGATTCCACTCCTGGACTCCGAAGTAAATGGTCCCGTCGGCGCCGATCGCCGGCGACGAGACCACCCAGTCGCTGGTTGGAAAGGTCCACTTCACGGTGCCGTCCGGGTTTACCGCCAAGAAGTCCTTATAAGAGCCGACGTAGATGGTGCCGTCGGCGGCGATCGCTGGCGAGGAGCCCGTAACAGCTTGGAACCCCCATTTCTCCAAGCCGGGGTTGGTGCTGGTGTCGTACGGGCTCAGCCCCGTATGCGCGGCGTCGTGTTGGAACATCGGCCAGGGGGCCAGTCCAGTGCCGGTCAGGACCACATACCCCAGAGGAATCATCCCCTCGCACGTCTGGCCCTCGCAGCCATAAGCCGGTCCAAGGTTGAGCTCCAGGTCGGCTAATCGGTTACCGGCCGCGGTCGGCGTGAAGACCGCCCCGATATCGCACGTAGTATCTCCGATGAGCTGTGGCCAACACCCGTTAACGATCTGGAAGTCGCTGGCGTCCCCCTCGAGCGTTGGGTAAACAGCCGCGTCCTCCCAACATGCGTGATCCGCATCGCATGGGTACGTGTATATGGATACGTACTGCGCAGCACTCGAGACGCCGACTGCCTCGTTGGGGAACGTGAGGCCACCGCCGGCTGGTGAAGTGATGATCGGAAGATCCTGAAGCTGCGCGTGACAGACCCCAACCGCCGTAAACAGTCCTGCGCTCGGAATGCCAAGCGCCAGAACAATAATTATCTTGTACGTAACTCCGATTCTGCTCCGGTCCCGATTGTCGAGGATCGTCGATGGTACGCGCATCCTACTGATGAGCCTCCCGTCGCCAACCAGCACGACCCATGCCAAAAGTCGGCATTGTCAACTAACCGCTTGTTTATTGATGAGGACTATCGCATCTCCGGCGATGTCTTTCGGCGGATGTGTCCGATCGCGCCAGATTGGCCGACCTGAGCATCGGATCGCGTCAGATTGCCCGGAAGACGGTTCAGAAAAAGCGGCAATAAGTAAAATCCGCGCCTATCGCGCGGGTGCAGTCAGGCGGTTAGACAATGGCCACATCGGGCTGATCGCCATCAGGACGAACCACAGGATTTGTTTCGCGCGCACGCTGATGCTGATATCGGGCTCGCGCAGCGACGCTCCTATCCCCTGGATGAGCAAGTTGAGCCGCGTGTCGCTGGCGATCGGGTGAGTCTTCGGATCGAGACGCAGAGAAGCCATTCTGATTTTCAATTCCCGCGACGTTGAACCCAGCACGCGTGGATCGAGCGCGATCCCTTTGGAAGCCGCGACCTGGCAAATCGTTTCGGGAATAAAATAAACCGCGCTCAGTCGCCGGTGAAGTTTTTCGAGATGGCGTCCCTTAAAGCCGGAGTCGTTGTCAGAATGAATGCGGTAGCGGCCGAGCGGCGCGCGGATCGAAACCACGTCGCCGAAAAAAGGCGACAGGAAAACCAGCGATTTTTCCGAACCGGCGGACCACAGGATTTCATCCATCGGCATCAACTTGTCGAGCGCCGCACGCGAATATGCGTTGCCGCTGCACGGCGACGACGGGTATTCGCCGTAGCGCACGATTCGCTCGCGAATGTCGCCGCTGGGCAGGTAGCGATCGAATGGGGGCACGCGCTCGCCGAGCGGCTGACCGCGCTCATCGACCATTTCGAGCTGAAACTGCGCCTTGGCGACGCCCGGGCCCCACGCCTTTACCACGCGCTCGACGGCTTCGGGCGTCAATTCGTCATCGGCGTCGAGGAAAATCACAATCTCGCCGCGGCTCGCCGCATAGCCGGCGTTGAGGGCGGAGCCGTGTCCGCCGTTGGCCTTGACGATCGCGACGATGCGTTCGCCGTACGATTCGATTACCGCGCGTGAATCGTCGGTCGAGCCGTCATCGACCACGATTACTTCGGTCGGCGAATAGGTCTGCGCGAGCGCACTGTCGATTGCGCTGCGCAGATACCGGCCGTAGTTGAAGTTGGGGATGACGATGCTGACCAGCGCCTGCCCCGATTGCGTGGACGGCGCTGTCGCTGCGCTCGAGGAGCTCATCTTATTCCTGGTCCATTTGCCGCAGCAGGTAACCCATCACCGGCAGCGCCGCCACGATCGAGATCACGCCTGCGGCGGCCGCGCCGGTTGGCCCATGCAACACCGTCAGGGGATAGATCGCAATCGCCAGGACGGTGGCACGGACCGCAGCGGGAATGACGTAGCGGTCTGGTCTTCCGAGCCCGCTCAGAAAGCTTCGCCCGACCACGAGGAAGCCCTGAAGCAATCCGTAAATACAGAGTATTTTGAGCGGGTTGACTGCGTGAACCCACGCCGGCCCGAATACCCGCAGAACGATCGTGTTGCCGAACGTGAAAATGAACGCCGCGTACGCGACTCCGACCGCAGCCACTACTCCCGTCACTGACCAGAACAGGCGCGATCTCGCATGACGGTTGTCGCGCAACCGCGCTACCATCGGGAACGTCACCACGAATGCCGACGTGGTAAATTCCACCACCGGCATCTCGCCTGCGCGAAACGCCATCTGGTAGTTGCCCAACGGTCCCGGTCCCATCAAGTGGCCAATGACGAGATTGTCCAGCTGCTTCGCAACGAAATCGCACAACGTGCCAAAGCTGAACCACAATCCGAACGAGAGCATGGTTTTCGCGTGCTTCAGGCTGAACCGCAGCCGCGGCCAATGCGGAAACAGCCAGTAGGTCAAAATGTCGCGCACCGCGGCGCCGACCAGCACGGAGAACACCAGGCCGCGCCAATCGCGCCAGTACAGGACCGCAGCGAGCCCAAGCACAAGGCTCGCCGCGACCTCGCCGACGTTCAGAATCGCGACGAAGTGGAAATCGAGCCGCCGATAGAGTGAAACCAGGCGTGGGCTCTGAAGCGACCGCAAGATCGGCAGCGGAACCATCGCCCAGAAGACGGTGTACGCGGCGCCCAAGTGAAAGAACGAGCCCAGCGGACGCGCGAACGCAATCAGAACGAGACCGATGATCAAGCTGCGGACGAAATAGGTCGTCAGCAGGGTGTCGAGGTAGGGATCGATATCGTCCTTCTGCTGAATCAGCGCCTGTGCCATGACCGGATCCGTCACGGCCAACAGCGCCGAGCAGACCAATGTCGCACTGGCGATGACGCCGAAGTCAAAAGGCCTGAGCAGCCGCACGAAGATGATGTAGCGCGCGGCGGTGCCGACGGAGGTCATCACGCGCGCCGCGGCCGTCCATGAAAGACCTCTCAAGAATGTCTTGAGCAGAGTCTCTCCGAGCCTGAAGTGAGGTTGATTCGCGGCGGCGCTCGCGTCCGCTGCGTCCTGCTTCGGCGCAGCTTGATCTAGCGCCTTGGGAGACATGTTGAATTTTTCAGAGATTTCTTCGCCTCGCGACGGTGACCGATGCGGCTCAGGCTCCCGGCGGTATGCATTCAGATCGCTCGGCGCGCCAACAGTAGAGGTTGAGAATCAGCTGCGCTTCTTCGCGCGTGGTGAGGCCCTTGTACCGATCCTTCAACTCCGCGACGGATGTCTCGCGCATCGCGTCAACGTCGAAAATCCTGGTGAAGCCCGCGTCAGTCAACTGGCCGAGATAAGCCCATGGATCGCCGCCGGTCCGGCGCAGCCCCGGAGTAAGGAACTCGGTAATCAGCGAGTTGCACGACTTCAGGGTACGCTGCATTCCCTTTAGCGCTCGCCACTCGGAGCCCTCGATATCCATCTTGAAGAACGAGACCTTCGTGTCGGGCGGGATAACGCTGTCCACCGAGGCACATTCGACAGTGATTCCGTTCTGATTGCCGAAGCGATGATACCCGAGAGCGCCGCGCATTCCGTCGGGATAGAACGTCGCCGTGCCCGGTTGATCGCTGACAGCCTTTCCGACAACCGTAATGTTGCTAAAGCGATTGAGTGCGACTGACCTGTTAATTCGCGCGACGCTGACGGGGTCGGCCTCGAACGCGTAGACGTGGCCTGAACTGCCCACCAGTTGCGACATCAGCAGCGCGAAGTAGCCGCTCTCGGCGCCGAGATCCATCACGGTCCAGCCGGGCTTCACGATTTTGCTGAGGAACTCGACCATCTCCGGTTCCCAGATCGGCTTTGCCTGTACCGACCATCGTGGGATCGAATGCAGAGAGGTCGCGGTCGACCACCATCTTGAAGCCGTTGGTCTCAACGACTTCGTCTTCCACCAGCTTGCGGCGCAGAAACGCCCTGACTCCTTTGTAGGTGCTGGTGCCGTACAGGCGGCCGTTAGCGACCCGCCTGCCCACGCGATACAGAAACCGGTAAGCGCCCTTCGGCACGACTATCCTCCCGCTCCTCGCATTAAATCTTTCGGCGGTTATGCTCGCATTGGGGAAACCAAGAATGCAAACGCCACGTTCGAACGCCTGGCCGTGCGATGAACGGCTGCGAACTCAAGTCTGAACGACTCGGGCGTTGACCCGATTTCGGCGCTGTCTGGATTCGGACAGCACCGCCAATTTCGCGTCGCCTTCGAATCTCAAAATCGCAACTGGAATTTCTCTTCGCGACCGATCGACGGGGATCCTGCGTCGATGTGCGACATGGTGTTCCAGGTTGGGGCGTCAGCCGACAGACCAGCAGTGGCAGAGACGTTGCTCTTAGTTCGATGGCGCAACGCGCGTCAAAAACGGGGGCAAGTTCATGTCGCGGCACAGAGAGTGTTTCGTCTTCGTACCAGTGTTATTTTCTCTTTTGCTGATCTGCGGATCTTCCGCCTTTGCTCAAGCAGTTGTCGACGGAGGTCTGACCGCGCCGGAGGCGGGCTGGTCGCTGGGGTCTAACCTCGTGGTGAATGGCGATTTTTCGAATGGAAGCACAGGCTGGAAACTTTACGGTAGTTGTCTCGCCCTCGATCCGAGTACGCCTGCGCCCAACGGCGCAGCCAGCCTCGAATTGAGCGACACGGCGACCTGCGCTTCCCCTATCGCTCTCAACTCTCTCGTCGCTCCCAGCGGAGTCTACACGCTAAGTGGCCAGATCAAGACCGAGAACTTCCTGAATTCGACGACTCCGGGGGACGGCGCGATGTTCACCCTGTCAGACTTCGCGCGTTCGCCGATTACCAATGGCACGTCCGACTGGACGACTACGACCATCGAGCGCGTGACCGTTCCTGTGGGAAAGACCGCGATACTTAAGCTGCTGACCTATGGCCCTGTGCCGAGCGGGAATGCGTGGCTTGCAAACCTGTCGCTGCAGCAGAATGTACCGCCCGGGCTGCAGACGTTCCTGTTGTATCCGAACTATCGTGGCCTGATGTTTTCCGATCAAAGCCAGGTCGCAAGCGTAGACCTGATCGTCAATCCGCCCGCGGGAACATCGCTCGGCGCTCTTCAGGTCGAACTCGACGCAGTCGATCAGGGCGGCAACACGGTCGCCAGCAATACCTTCGCCCCCACGACGACCGAGTTTACGGGCACCCTCGACATGGGCGCGCTGCCGCTCGGAACTTATCAGCTGGTTGGAAAACTCGAGGACGGCAGCGGCAACGTCCTGATGACGCAGAGCCCGTACGAAATCGTGAAACTCGACGCGTCAACGCGCACGGGCATGAAGGCGTGGATCGATTCGTCCAACCTCGCGCATTTCATCGACGGCAATCCGCACTTCGTGCTCGGCATCTACGACACGACGGGATTTGCGTATTATCCCGCATTTTATGCGACAAGGTTGGCGGCAATTGCGCAGGCCCCGATCAATTTGGTCATCAACTATTGGCAAAGCGACGCGCCAACGCCGGCCGCAGTGGCCTACACCGCCGCGATGAAGCAGTTCGGAATGGCGTACCTGCCGACGGTGAACAACTTCTACAACGGTGCAGGATGGCCGCTGGGTATCGCCGAGGAGTTCGGAGTCACCGATCAGGATCAATTGATTTCAGACTATGCGGCTGCGCTGGATCCCCTTCCCGGCGTGGTCGGCTATTACGTTCAGGACGAGCCCAAGTTGACCGCGCAACCACAAACGTTTCATCAGTACTCCCTAATCAAGGCGAATGATCCGTCGGGTTTTGATTTCGCCGTGATCAACCGGCCGAACGATCTGCCGTTCTGGAGGGACACGGTGGACGTCCTCGGCGTCGACCCCTATCCAATTCAGTCTGCAAACGCCGGCAGTAACATCGTCTCCGAAGTGGCGGACTGGACTCGTGACGCTTATCAAGCGGCGCACGGCTCGCGCCCGGTTTGGACCGTGATCCAGTTCTTTCAGGGAACGGTAAAATCGTCGTGGCCGACCGAGCAGCAGTTGCACGACATGAGCTGGATGGCGATCGACGAAGGTGCGACCGGCCTGTTCTATTGGTCGTACGGTGTTCGCGGCCTCTCTTATGTGACCGATCCGGTCGAGCACGCGGCGCTTTACCAGGAACTGATCGACGTGACCAAGGAGATCAAGTCGCTGGAGCCCATCCTGCTCAGCCCCGACGCCCCGGTGATTACCGCGAACTCAGCAGATGGCACCGTATTCGCCAAAACGAAAGTCGGGGTCGATGGAACCCGCTACGTGTTCGCTTACAACCACGGCGGGACTCCGGTCACTGCGCAATTTACGCTTGCGGGGCCGGCCACCAGCGTCCTTGATTACGATACCGGAACGACCTGCGCGCCTGACACCAGCACAACTTTCTACGGCGTGTTTCAGTCGTATCAGGCGCACATCTTTCTGGTAGGGAATTCTGCATCGGCGACGCCTGCTGCGTGCGCAACGCCAACCGCCACGGCAAGCGCGACGCCGACGCCCACCGCGACGAAGACCACCACGCCGACGGCTACCACGCCGACGCCAACCGCAGCTCGGACGCCTGTCTCAACCGGGACACGGACCGCTACTGCCACCCCGACTCCGACCGTAACCGCCACAGCTACTGCCACCGCGACGGCGACAGCCACCACGACGCCAACTGCGACGCCCACACCCGGCGCACTGTCAATCTCGCCTGTAAGGTTGAAATTCGAGACACAGAAACCTGGCACCACGAGTCGCGCCCGGACGTTGAAAGTGATCAACGCCGGCGGAGTGACGGCCACAATCGTTGGAATGTCGATTACCGGTGACTTTGCGCAGACCAGCGCCTGCGGCAACAGCATTCCGGCTCACGCGAAATGCGTGATCAGCGTAACCTTCAAGCCCATGGCCCCGGGGACGCGCACCGGCAGCCTGACGCTCGTGGACAACGCTGCCAATAGTCCGCAAGCGGTGAGCTTGAGCGGCAAAGGCGGTCGTCCACTAGCGCACAGATGAACCCGTGACGTATGCGACGGTCGGGCGCGGCGCTATTGCATTAAGCGCTGGTCCTTCAGGTAGTCGAGTATGTGTGTCGCGATGGTGGCGCTGAACTCGCCGTTGTAGTGATTCACGTCAACATAGCAGTTGCGTTCTTGACCCTCGCCGACATCCGCCATCGACACGAAACCGTCGCCAAACGAATGATTCGCCGCCATGCGCTCGACTTCCTGGTAAATGGAAATTGCCTGCGCAGCTCCGGGCATCTTCTGGAAGTAGCCGTATTTCTTGTCCCCGGCCATGAAATGGTACTTGAGATCATACTTGTAAATCGCGATCGGCTGCCATATGAAAACCGGCTTTGTTCCGTAGAGACTGCAAATGCTGCGGATGATGCGCTGATTCTTCTGATAGTTCGCAATCACGAAGCTGCCGATGTCCTTCGGCGACATCTGGCTTGGCTTCTGACCTGCCGCCCCGGCCCTCGCCATCGCCAACTTCACCAACGGCAGGTCGGCGGCAAGGCTGAGCGCGTTGCCCCAGTCGCTCTGGTCTATCCGGCGCGCGAGCATTTCGCCGTAGAACCATCCGTCTTCACGCCAGGTG
Organism: uncultured delta proteobacterium; assembly: GCA_963805315.1. Taxonomy (GTDB): domain Bacteria; phylum Desulfobacterota; class Binatia; order Binatales; family Binataceae; genus Binatus. The sequence goes on along the minus strand of CAWDTQ010000007.1, from coordinate 455,284 downwards.
CTGCTGCAGTCGTTGATTCCGTCGATGAAGATGGCGACCTTGGGTACGTAACCGTTACGCACCAGCGACAAAAACAGAAGCATCTCCTGAGTCGAGGTGTAGGCCGCACGGCCGAAGTTGTAAACGTGGACCGGCGGCTTGCCCGAATTTACGAGGTCCTGGAGATGCGACGCGATCGTCTCGGAGTCCGTCACGCCGTAGCCGAAGGTCGTCGATCCTCCGAACATGAAAATGTTCTGAGCCGCAGCGTCCGGTGGCCATGGACCTTGATCGTGCACTTTTCGAAACCCGGCTGGATCAACGTTGACGAAACGCCCGCTCGTCGCGCGCTCCCGGACTTGCGCGATCAGGTCGTATTTCGGCCGTGCGTCGTAGTAGGTCTCACGCAGCAGCTCCTCGACGTCGCCCTCGGTCCATCCCGGGTACGCCTTCATCGTGAGGCTCAGGGGATAGACCGAGAGCGGCCCGAATCGAGGACGTCCGTGCCCCTGGTAAAGAGAGCACGCGATATTCGCAACTACAAACAAAATCAGGAAGTTGAGAAAAACAATCGCAACAGATTTGTACCCTCTGGCGAGCATCGCCCTCCTCAGTTCAGTCGATCACTCTAATGGAATCTGCTCAACGCGGTTCGCAGCATAAACTGGCAAGCGAACGCCTTCAAGCAAGTGCATACGCAGCTCCTGTTTGGACGGGTTTGTCGCAGACAGGCCCGAATGATTTCGTCCTCAAACCTTGCGCAGAGAGGCCCGTGCGGTCTATACGGAACAGTTCGCGCGTATGCGGCTGGCCAAAAAAATTGGTTCAGTCGGATGGTGTCCGCGCGGAAACAAGTGTTTGCCAGGATACAGCCGCAAGCAAAACATCGAAGCAGGGGAGCTCCTTAGTCACTTCGAGCGCGAGTGGCCGAAGCCCGCTCGGAAGTCGTATGATGTGGGTCCGATTTGGCGCAGTAAGTACGCGAACACCGGAGATCGGAATTAAATATGGTAACCAGCGGAGTTGAGTCAGCAGCCACCGAACCGACCGAACTGCATGGTGGCGGCGTCTCCGTCGGCGCATCGTCGAGGCCCGCAATCGTGAAGAGAGAGTCCGACACGGAGGGAGGCCCTCTGTGGCGCAGGTTGTGGGAAGGATGGAAGCGAGTCGGCAAAAAGATCGGGAACTTTCAGGCCCGGCTGCTGCTGGGCATTTTCTACGCGATTTTCCTGGCTCCCTTTGCCGTGATGTTGCGATGGTTGAGTGATCCGCTGGCAATCAAACCAGGCTCGAAGCGCGGATGGCTGCCGCGAAACGAGCAGGAGACGAGCGCTGAGGAATTGGCAAAGCGGCAGTTCTGAGACCTTCAGTTTAAGAGGCGATGATGCATATTCTGGGCATTTCTTGCTACTTCCACGACGCAGCGGCGGCATTGCTGCGCGACGGGCAGCTGGTTGCGGCTGCCGAAGAAGAGCGCTTTTCACGCAAGAAGCACGACTACGAATTTCCGCAGAACGCGATCGACTTCTGCCTCCGAACCGCGGGCATCCAGGGTGAAGACCTCGACTACGTAGTGTTCTTCGAGAAGCCGTTTCTGAAGTTCGAGCGGCTGCTGCTGACCAGTATGCAAACCTTTCCGCGATCGTCGCGGGTTTTTCGCGACGCGATGGTCACCTGGCTCGGCGACAAGATCTGGATCAAGAACCTGATTCAAAAAAAGCTGGGCGTTCCCGCGGAAAAGATACTCTTCAGCGAGCATCATTTGTCCCACGCAGCGAGCGCGTTTTTCAGTTCGCCATTTTCGGAGGCCGCGGTCCTCACGGTGGACGGCGTCGGCGAATGGACGACGGCCAGCTTCGGAAGCGGCAAGGGAACCGAGATCCATTTGAAGAACGAGATCCGATTTCCGCACTCGATCGGGCTGCTCTATAGCGCGTTCACTGCGTTCCTGGGCTTCGAGGTGAACGAGGGCGAGTACAAGGTGATGGGGATGGCGCCGTTCGGCAAACCCCGTTACATGGACAAGGTCTACAAGCTGATCAAGCTCAACGATGACGGCAGTTTCGAGCTCGACATGGATTACTTCAGCTTCCACTACTCGCCGGAGAACACTTTCAACTCGAAATTCACCGAGCTGTTCGGCGAGCCGCGCGATCCGAAAGCACTCTTCTTTACCTCGACGACTGACTACCCGTCGTATTTCGGCGCGAAGCCCGGTAATTTCTCGGAACTCTGTCGGCAGAACGAATACTACGCGGATGTTGCCGCGAGCATTCAGGCCGTGGTCGAAGAAGTGATGCTCAAGATGGCCTTGAATGCGCACCGCGAGACTGGGCTCAAGCGGCTGTGTCTGGCTGGAGGCGTCGCTCTGAACAGCGTCGCGAATGGACGTATTCTCAGGGAAACGCCATTCGAGGAAATCTTCATTCAACCGGCGGCCGGCGATGCGGGCGGCGCGTTGGGTGCGGCGCTGTTTGGATATCACTCGGTGCTCGGAAATCCGCGATCATTCACGATGCGCCACGCGTATTGGGGAGAGGAGCACGGTCCCGAAGCGGTGGAGAGCTTCTTGGTCAGCAACAACATTCCACACCGCCGCTTTAACTCCGAGGAGAGCCTGATCGAACAGACTGTCAGCCGATTGGAGCAAGGCAAGGTAATCGGTTGGATGCAGGGACGGTTCGAGTGGGGGCCGCGCGCATTGGGCAATCGAAGCATCCTGGCCGATCCGCGCCGCGCCGACATGAAAGACCTGGTGAACGTCAAGATAAAGTTTCGCGAGCCGTTTCGGCCTTTCGCACCGTCAGTGTTGGCCGATCGCGCTCCCGACTACTTCGAGTGCTCCGAGCCGTCGGGTCAGTATCTGAATCGATTTATGCTAAACGTCGTTCCAGTGCGCGCGGAGAAACAAAAAGATGTGCCCGCGATCACGCACGTCGACGGCACCGGCCGCCTGCAAACCGTCAGCGAAGAATCGAACCCGCGCTACTTCCACCTGATCAAAGCATTTGGCGACGCGACCGGGGTCCCGATCGTGCTGAATACCTCGTTCAATCTGAGAGGCGAGCCGATCGTCAATACTCCTCAGCAAGCCTTCAATACCTTCACCCGCAGTGGAATGGACGCGCTGGTGCTCGGAGAATACCTGATTGAAAAGCGAAATTCGTGAAGTGGAGTTGTGAGTAAACGACGATGAACTGGCTCAGGAGCATTGGCAGGCGATTCGCGACGGTCGGCGAATTGCTGTCGTTCTTTTCGAAAAACAAATGGTGGTGGCTCACGCCGATGATCCTGCTGCTCTTCCTGGTGGGATTCCTCGTCGTCCTCGCGCAGACCTCGGCTGTTGCGCCGTTCATCTACACCCTCTTCTAAGGATGGAAGAGTCGAAGCACTTGGCGGAACCCGGAATCGCCGGCGGCTCGCGAACCTCGCAGCAGGCCGGGCCGTTGCCCAAAGCGTTTGCCGACAATCTGGATTTGCTCTGGTGTCCGGGCTGCAACGGAGATCTCGCAGTCGCCGGAAACGCGCTGAAGTGCCTGGGGTGCGGGCACCAATTCGAGTTGGACGGTCGAATCCCCCAGCTGTTCTGGCCCAACGAAGGGCGCCCTGAAGGCGATGTCACGGAGATGGTGAAGTCGTTCTACGAGGAGAATCCATTTCCGAACTACGATGACCAAGATTCCGCCGAAACGCTTCGCGAGAAAGCAAGAAGGGGCATCTACGCCAAGCTGCTCGATGATCAGATTCCGCCCTACGCGAGAGTGCTCGAAGTCGGCTGCGGCACCGGCCAGCTGACCAACTTCCTCGCTTGTTGCTCGACGAGGACAATGTTCGGCGCCGACATGTGCCTCAATTCGCTACGGCTGGGCGACAACTTCAGACACGCAAACGATTTGAACAACCTCGGTTTCTGCCAGATGAACCTGTTCAAGCCCGCATTCAGGACCGGCGCGTTTGACGTAGTCATCTCCAACGGGGTTCTCCATCATACGAGCGATCCATTCGGCGGCTTCAAGTCGATTTCGAGACTCGTCAAGCCCGGCGGCGTCATCATGATCGGGCTCTACAACAAGTACGGGAGACTGCTCACCGACGTCAGGCGATTACTGTTCAATACGTTCGGCGAAGGGTTGACGGTTTTCGACAGCCGCCTCAGAGACAAAAGCCTGGACGAGACCAGGCGCCGGACCTGGTTCATGGATCAGTACAAGCATCCGCACGAATCGAAGCACACCTACGGCGAGGTGCTCGAGTGGTTTGATCGCACGGGATTCCGGTTCCTCGACAGCGTACCGAAAACCCGTGGGGGGCAACTGACTCTGAACGAGAGCTTATTCGAGGCGCACTCTCGCGGCACCCGTCTCGATCGTTTCCTGGTGCAGTCGGGCATGATCATCAAGGGTGCCCGCGAAGGCGGTCTGTTCATCATGATCGGCCGTCAGCAGGCGAATTAGAGTCGTCCACGGTTCAAGGGGAAACTGCTCCGGCCTCCTCTGACCCGCATCGCTTTTCGATCTGGGTTGCGTCATGATCGGATTACTGTGCCGCAAACTCTGGAGCACTTCTGGACGGTCCTGGTTGACCAGTGGGCGAGCTTGTCCCGGAACGAGAAGGTCGTGGTCCTGGTCATCTGTATGCCGCTGTTGTTTTATCTGGCAAAGAACTCCGACAGCTACGTTATCAATACGATTTCCGCGCTGGCGTTACTTGTCATTGTGACCTTCCTGATCATGGCTTTGGCGAGCGCGAGTTGATTGGGTAGCTGGCACCGCGTCGATCCTCCGGAGTAGTCCGTTTCTTAAAATAATGTCTTGAAGTCGGCATTTTCGTCTGACTGCCTGCCTGTTGGGCAGGCCAGAGTGTCAATTTTTCGTCATTTTCAGAACATTTTGTTAGCCTATCCTGTGTGGTGTTTGCTCATAGTAGGCGTTTCGTGATAAAAACGACCAATTCTTCAAGGCCGGGGGTTTGTGCCGAGAGGTACAAAAGAGGGGATAGCGCAATGTTTTTCGGGGGCTCTTGCGTGGCCCGCCGCGATCTGAGTCGAGCGGAGACGGGAAGGAAAAAATATGAAATCGGCCGATCGGGGTGCCCGCAAACCGGCGGGTCGCATTGGCGCTGTCGTTCTTAGAGCGATGGTCATTGTCATCGCGGTCGCGCTGCCGCTATCGGCGCAGGCGCCGGGCTCGTGGACGGTTTACGCGAATCTCAACATCGCGCGCGCCAATCATGCGGCCGCGACGCTTCCCAACGGCCAGGCGCTGATCGTCGGCGGCATCGGCAGCTCCGGCAAGCCGCTCACGAGTGCCGAAATTTTCAGCCTCACCGGCAACGGCTCGACAACTCTTCCGACCGGCCTCGCGGTCGGCGTCTCCGGTTTGACTGCAACCGTTCTCAACGACAACACCGTCCTGCTCGCGGGCGGACTCAACAGCTTCGGTGGATCAGGTCGCATGCGGCGGAACTGTACGATCCGTCGCAGAGTGCATTCATCAAGCTGCCGCCTGATGAAAAATGCGCGCAGCCATCACACTGCGACGCTGCTCGCCGATGGCCGCGTGTCTGATCGCCGGCGGCAAGACCGGATCGGTGCAGCTGAAGACGCTGGAGATCTTCGATCCGGCGACGAGAACCTTCGCGCTGACGGCGCCGCTGAAGTATGCGCGCCAGGATCATACGGCGACGCTGCTTACCGACGGCACCGTGCTGATCGCGGGCGGCGCGAGTGCGTCAGGACCGCTCAGCAGCGCTGAGATTTACAATCCCGTCACCGGCAAAGTCACCCAGACCGGGAGCCTCAACCAGGCGCGCACGCTGGCGACCGCCTCGACGCTCTACAACTTCGACAGCACCGTGCTGATCGAAGGCGGCCAAGGCGCCGGCGGCGCCGACCTGAACACGGCCGAGGAATACGATCCGGCGACCGGCACGTTCACTACTCTGACCGCGCACATGAACACCGCGCGCAGCGGCCACGTCGGCGTGACGCTGCCGTACAACGGCAAGGTGTTGATCGCGGGCGGCACCAGCGCGGGACAGCCGGTGGCGGCCAACGAAATTTACGATCCTGTTACCGGCACCTTCGTCGCCAACGAGCCGATGAGCCGTCGCGCGCGACGAGTTCGCGGCCAATTTCTTCACCCTCCCCGCGGTCGGAGAGGTGCTGCTGAGCGGCGGACTGGACGCGTCGGGCAATCCGCTGACGCTGACCGAGATGTTTTCGCTATCCGACCATCCGCACCGACAAGAGCCGACTACCCGCCGGGCTCGCCGGTCACGATTTACTGGAACCGGATTTGCGCCGGGCGAGACAGGTGAGGATCCAGATCCAGGAGACCGACTCCGACGATACGTGGTTGACTGACAATGCGGATTCGACCGGTTCATTCACCGACACCAGTTTCTCGATTCAGGACAACGACGGCGGCGTGAAGTTCGTGATGACAGCGACCGGCCAGACCTCGGGCGAGACGGCGCAGTACAGGTTCACCGACAGCGTAACATGTCACCGCCGTTACGGTCACTCGTCCGACACGGTTACCGTTGGGGCGGGAGCTACCGCAAACTACTTACGGTCGACTTCACCCGACATCGGTGCGCGGCACCGTCTACTCTCAACTACTCTCACTACGACGTCTGCCAGCGGGGACGACTGTGAATTTCACTCCGAACCCAGTCAGCGATCGGTTCAGCGGTACGGCGACTTCGACGCTGACCATCACGCACGACCTGCGGCACCACGCCAGCCGGACTACCATTTACTGTAACGGCGACTGGCATAGCGGCACGGTCGGCTCGGCAACGTCGTCGACGGCACGCTGATCGTGAACGCGTGCGCGACGCCGACCCCGACTGCCACCGCAACTGCGACGGCAACAAAGACGGCAACGGCGACTGCGACCGCAACCGCCACGGCGACCGCGACTGCGACGGCGACTTTGTCCGCAACGCCGACTGCAACAGCGACAGCCACCGCGACGGCGACTTTATCTGCAACGCCAACCGCCACAGCTACCGCAACCGCGACGGCGACATGACGACTGCGACCGCAACTGCGACGGCGACCGACACAGCCACTGCCACAGCAACATGCCGACCGCTACTGCAACAGCGACCGATACGGCCACCGCCACCGCAACGGCAACTTCGACAGCGACAGCGACGGCCACCTCGACCGCGACCGACACTGCGACCGCAACGGCGACGGCAACAGATACAGCCACCGCCACTCTGACCGCGACTCCGACTGCGACCGCGACTCCGATCGCAAGTATGACTTCGCTGACTTCGAGTCTGAATCCGTCACTCTACGCTCAGTCGGTGACCTTCACCGCGACCGTGCAGGACCTGAGCTCAAACCCGATCACCTGCGGCACGGTGACGTTCAATGATGGGGCCACTCCCATCGCCTCGAACGTGCCTCTGGGCAGCCCAAGCTCCGACCAGGCGCAAGCCACGACCTCGACGCTTACGGTGGGCAACCACAACATCACGGCGGTTTACAATCCGGGCGCGTGCCTGTTCATCACCAGCACGTCGCCCATAGTCGTCCAGGCAGTAATGGCGCCGCTTAAGATCACGCCATACCAGGCGATCTTCCCGGCCTCGATATACGGCGGGGTGAGCGGGACCACCGTTATGTTCAACGGGTTCGTGACGGCTCTAAATCAATCCGCGGTAACGGTGCATATCAGTACAATTCCGGCGCCGACCACGACCAACAATCCGAGCGGACCGGTGAGTCTGTTCCCATCGCCGAACTTCGCGGTCGTGTCAGATACGTGCTCGGGCGCCGCGCTTGCGCCGAACGGAATGCCGGGCGACAGTTGCACGTTCGGGCTGACTTTTACCGCCACAGCCCTGAGTGCGACCCCCACGACGAGGGACTTCCAAGGCACCGTGACGGTTACCTCCGATGCACCCGGCAGCCCCCAGACCGTGACGCTGGCCGGGACAGGTATCAAGGCAGTGTTTGGGCAAACCTCTGCTATCGCGTTTCCCAACACGCAAGTCGGGACGACCAGCTCAACTACCGGGGTCGAGACGGTGACGAATACCAGCTCGGTACCTGTTGTGATTAACTCGATTCCGGCGCCGACGGGCGACTTTGGTCTACTAGCCAGCTTCGGATCGAGTCCTTGCAACACTTCGGGCACCACCACGCTGGCGCCCCACCTCTCCGCGGGTGACAGCTGCACCGCCGGCGTGACCTTTTCGCCGACCGCCCAAGGCACTCGCACTGGAAGCCTGAATGTCACTAGCGCTTACGCTAATGGCAGTGCGGCGACGACGCTGAGGGGAACGGGCACGCTTGCCGCGCTCTCGGTAACGCCGGCGCTCCAGTTCGGCATCGTGACGCACGGGACGACCAGCGCGGACAAATTCGTCACGGTGCTCAACAACAACCCCAGTGTGGTCGGTTCCAACACCACCGTGGTGATTAGCGGCATCGCAACCAGCAACAGCACGTTCGGCATCGATCCAGCTGGCACCACCTGTGGCACCTCGCCCACCTACGCCACTTCACTGGCGCCTGGTGCGTCGTGCACTGTCGCCGTCAACTTCTCACCGCCGTCGGTCGGCTCGTTCTCAGGGACGCTGAACGTCAGCGACAATGCGGGCAACGGCGTGCAGAAGAGCACCTTGTACGGCACCGGCAACTAACTGATTCGGCGGTCGCGCCTCCCAGTCGGGAGCGCGACCGCCTTGCGTTGCCGGAAAGTCTCTCCCGGGATTGCGATCAAGCGCGATCTTGCCGATCTCTCCGTAGTAGTCGCCTGAAAGTCGGTATTTTAGCCTAAGTGTCTGTCCGTTGGTTGTGGTCAGACTCCTTAGTTTTTTATTACTGTGAGAACATTCTGTTAAGGTATTTCTTTCTGTGTTTACTTATAATGGGTGTTTGTGGTAAGAAATTCACCTCGAAGATTGGCTGGTTGGTGCTGGGGGGTGCGAAGAGGGGTTAGCGCAATATTTTTTGTTCTCGTGTTCCCGCCGCGAATGAATCGAGCGGAGACGGGGAAGGAAAAAATATGAAATCGGCCAATCAGGGTGCCCGCAAACCAGCGGGTCGTATCGGGGTTGTCGTTCTTAGGGCGCTGCTGATCGTTATCGCAGTCGCGCTGCCGCTCTCGGCGCAGGCGCCGGGCTCCTGGGCGGTTTACGCCAATCTCAACACGGCGCGCGCCAATCACGTGGCCGCGACGCTGCCCAACGGCCAGGCGCTGATCGTCGGCGGCACCGGCAGCTCAGGCGAGGCGCTGACCAGTGCCGAAGTTTTCAGCCTCTCCGGCAACAGCTCGACAACTCTTCCGACGGGCCTCGCGGTGGGCGTTTCCGGTCTGACCGCCACAGTTCTCGGCGACAACACCGTCCTGCTTGCGGGCGGACTCGACAGCTCAGGTAGCCCGGTCGCCGCGGCGCAACTGTACGATCCATCGGTCAATGCATTCGTCACTCTCCCCGCGATGAATGCCGCGCGCAGCCATCACAGCGCGACACTGCTCGCCAATGGGGCAGTCTTGATCGCCGGCGGCAGCGGCGCGTCGGGGCAACTCGCCAGCCTTGAGATCTTCGATCCGACCTCGAGAACATTTTCCGTGGCGGGCAATCTGCAGAACGCGCGTCAGGATCATACCGCCATGCTGCTCACCGACGGCACCGTGCTGATCGCGGGCGGCGCCGGTTCGGCCGGACCGCTCAGCAGTGCCGAGATTTTCAATCCCTCAAGGCAACACCGTCAGCCAGGCCGGGAGCCTCAGCCAGGCGCGCACGCGAGCGACGGCCTCGATGCTCTACAACTTCGATAGCACCGTGCTGATAGAAGGTGGTCAGGGCGCGGGCGGCGTCGATCTGAACACGGCCGAGGAATACGACCCCGCAACCGGTACGTTCACTACTCTCACGGCGCACATGAACACCGCCCGCAGCGGGCACGTCGGCGTGACACTGCCGTACAACGGCAAGGTGTTGATCGCGGGCGGCACCAGCGCGGGTGCGCCGGTGGCAGCGAACGAACTTTACGATCCCGTCACGGGGGCATTCGTCGCCAACGAACCGAGCGCCGTCGCGCGCGACGAGTTCGCGGCAAATTTCTTCGCTGTCCCCGCGGTCGGGCAGGTGCTGCTGAGTGGCGGCCTGGACGCGTCGGGCAACCCGCTCACGCTGACCGAGATGTTTGCGTATCCGACCATCCGCAGCGACAAGAGCGACTATCCGCCAGGCTCGCCGGTCATCATATATGGGGCAGGATGGGCGCCGGGCGAGCAGGTGACGATCCAGATCCAGGAGACCGATTCCGACGACACATGGCTGACCGACACGGCGGACTCGAGCGGTTCATTCACCGACAGCAGTTTCAGATTATGGACAACGACGGCGGCGTGAAATTCCTGATTACGGCGATCGGTCAGACATCGGGAAACACGGCGCAGTACAAGTTCACGGACACCCTTCACTTGCAAACCGTCACAGTGGGGACGCAATCGCCGAACCCCGTCAATCCGGGTGGCAGTGCCACGTTTCAGATCGTGATGAATACAAACGGAAACGGCGCCGCGTTCAACGTGACTTTATCGGTTAGCGGTTTGCCGGCGGGGGCGTCGAGCGGAGGGTTCACTCCAAGTGCTACGGTCTCATGCGACGGCAGCACCACCTGCAATGGTTCGCATGTGGACGCGACATTGACCGTGAATACGACCGGATCAGTTGCTGCTGGCAGCCACACCTTCACGGTTACCGGTACGGCGCCTTCGGGAAATGGCGGGGCCATCAACGGAACCGGCACCTTGATAGTCTCGGGGGCGACGCCAACCGCGACCGCGACCGCAACCGCGACGGCAACCTTAACGGCGACGCCAACCGCCACCGCGACAGCGACCGCCACTGCCACGGCGACAGCAACGACGGCGACCTCAACAGCGACAGCAACGTCGACGGCGACTGCGACCGCGACTGCCACGGCGACCGACTGCGACCGCAACGGCGACCGCACGCTACTGCAACGGCCACGGCGACCGCGACGGCGACGGCAACCTCGACCGCCACTCACGGCAACCGCAACCGCACACGGCCACCGCGACCGCGACTGCAACCGCCACGGCGACGGCAACGGCAACCGCAACCGCAACAGACACGGCCACCGCGACCGCAACTGCGACCGATACGGCGACGCCGACATCAACAGCCACCGCAACGGCAACTGATACGGCGACTGCGACCGCAACGGCGACGGCAACCGCGACGGCGACTGACACGGCAACGGCGACGGCAACATCGACCGCCACCGCGACGGCGACCGACACGGCCACCGCCACCGCAACAGCGACGAACACGGCGACTGCGACCGCCACAGCGACAGCGACGGCGACCGCAACTCAGACCGCCACGGCCACTTCGACGGCAACCTCGACGGCGACGGCAACCGCGACGCCGACTCCGGTTGTGCCTACGCTGACCTCGAGTCCGAATCCGTCACTCTTGGGTCACCCGGTGACCTTCACTGCGACCGTGAAGGACATCAACTCAAATCCGATCACCTGCGGCACGGTCACGTTTGACGACCAGTACGGCAAGCCCATCGTCCTTGCGTCGAACGTGCCTCTGGGCAGCCCAAGCTCCGACCAGGCGCAATTCACGACTTCGGCGCTTGGCACGGGTACCCACGAAATCACGGCCGTCTACGTGCCGGGCTCCTGCCCCTACAACACCTTCACGTCGAATACCGTCGTTCAGATGGTGGGCTCGCAGCTGAGGGTCCTCCCAGCCTCGATAATCTTCGGTCCCGCGGTGTACGGGAACAGCGGCACGACCACGTCGTCGCATTTCGAAACGGCGACCAATACGTCAGGGGTCACGTTCAACATCGGCACGGTCACCGCCGCGACGACCTCGGGGCCCGGATCGCCGCCGAATTTCCAGATAGTGTCAGACATGTGCTCCGGCACCACGCTGGCGCCCAGCGGCTCGTGCACCTTCGGGGTAACTTTCACGCCTACAGGCCTGGGAGACTATACGGGCTCGCTGACCATTCCCTCGGGTGCCATCAACACCCCTAACGTGATAATGGGCCTCACCGCTAGCGGCGTAAAAGGAAGGATCAGCTTCTCGCCCAATCTGGCGTTCCCCAACACCCAGGTGGGCACGACCAGCGCAACGGTCGGGACCGATACCATAACCAATCCCAACTCGGTCGGGCTGACCGTTACCAGCATCACGCCGTCGGGTGACTTCGGCCTAACCCCTGTCGGCGGCACTCCTTGCAACCTCAGCGGCTCGACCGTCCTGGCGGGCGGCGGGAGTTGCACGATTGGAGTGACCTTTAGTCCGACTGCGCAGGGCACGCGCAACGGAAACGTGACCATCATGAGCAACGCGAGCAACAACCCCGCGATGGTCACGCTGAAGGGCAGCGGCACGCTTGCCGCGCTTTCGCTTACGCCGGTGCTACAGTTCGGCAAAGTGACTGCCGGGACGACCAGCGCGGACAAATTAGAAACGGTGACCAACAACAACCCCTCAGTGTTGGGCTCCACCACTACCGTAGTGGTCAGCGGCATCGCTAGCAGCACCAGCACCTTCGGCATCGACCCGGTCGGCACCACCTGCGGCACCTCGCCCACCTACAGCACTTCACTGGCGCCGGGCGCGTCGTGCACAGTCGCCGTCAACTTCTCGCCCCCGACGACCGGCTCGTTCTCCGGAACGCTGGACGTCACTGACAATGCGGGAAACGGCGTGCAGAAGGGCGGCCTGTACGGCACCGGCAATTAGCTGATTCGGCGGTCGCGCTTTCTAATTGGGAAGCGCGGCCGCTAGATCCTGAGCGCGGCGACTTCGAAACCCGCGGGCGGGATGTCGCGAGTGGCCGCCGCCTCATCGCAATCGGGGAAATACGTGTAACCGAATGGCGCGAGGAACTCGGCAATCGCGCGCCGCATCTCGATCCGCTTGGGGAGGTCGAGAAACATGACGAGCTGGGGATTGGCGCGCAGCGTTTGTGCCGCGCCACGCAGCACCTCGAGCTCGACCTCCTGCACGTCGATCTTGACCATATCGACGCGTTCCAACTGATTCTCTGCGACGACGGAATCGAGCGTCCTGATCGGCACCGTGATCTTTGGCAGGTCTTTGTATTGAGGCTTGAGCGGAGCGAGTGTGTGCTCCGTGCTGCGCCCTAAAATCTGGAGATTGGCAGTTCCGTCACGATCGCCCACGGCGATGGGCAAAGCGAGTGCGTGAGCATAGCCGTTCAACTCGATGCTGCGCTTCAGGTACGAATAGTTTTCCGGCGCGGGCTCGATCGCAATGACTCGGCCGGAGCTGCCGACGAGTTTTGCCGCCTGCAGCGTGAAGTCGCCCCGGTTTGCGCCCGCATCGATGAACGTCATGCCGGGGCGAAGGTGCCGGCGAATCATCGCGTGCTTGGCCGGCTCGTAAGTGCCCATCGCGACCTGGACCATCATCGGATGCTCGTGGAGGTTCAGGTAGATGAGCCCTCCCTCGACCCGGTAAATCTCATAGCGATCCGCGGCCAGCCGCGAAATCAGGCGGTAAACCCGATGGCGTCGGGGCGCAAACCTGCATAATGTCTGCATCAACATGGCGGGCACACGCGCAAGCAGCGGTTGCCCGCAGACGATACATACCAGTAGGGATTTTCCCGGGCTTTCTCGTCCCAGAATTTAAGGCTTGTCTCCAGTCCGCTCATCGATTCGATGCACCTTCCGAATTAAGTCGGCCCTATTTTGGCACAACGAATAAACGAAGACACCGCGCGCAACAAGCGCCCGCGATAGTTCTGCTCACGCGACGCCGTTGATTCGCGCTATATTGCCTCGCCGTAGAAATCCGAATAGGTGTTTTGGGCGCGCACGCGACGCAATCATGGACATTTCCGTAATCCTGCCCGTAGTCAACGAACGCGAGAACCTGGAAATTCTGATTCCGCGGATTAAGGCTTCGCTGGAACGGGAGAAGCTGTCCTACGAGATTGTTGTCGTCGACGGCAATTCGACTGATGGAACCCGCGAGGCCGCGCAGGCTCTGGGAGCGCGCGTGGTTGGCGAACGCCGTCGCGGCTTTGCGGGCGCGCTGGAGACCGGCTTTGCCGAAGCGGCCGGCAACTGGATTCTGACCCTCGACGCCGACATGTCGCACGATCCCGACTTCATCGGCAAGATGTGGAATGCGCGCACCCGCGGCAACATCGTGGTGGCGTCGCGCTACACCCGCGGCGGAGTTACCTATTCATCGTTCATTCGCACTTCGACCAGTTGGTTTCTGAACGTGGTGCTGCGCCGGATGCTGTCGATGCCGGTGCTGGACATGTCCAGCGGGTATCGTCTGTACCGCCGCGACGCGGTCCAGGGCATGAAGTTGGACTCGACGAATTTCGAGGCGCAGGAGGAGATCCTCGTCCGCGCCTACGTGCGCGGGTTCAGCGTGGTCGAGGTGCCTTTCGTGTATTTCCCGCGCGGCGAGGGACGTTCGCACGCGAAGCTCTTCAGCTTCGGCCTTGACATCGCGCGCTCCGCCCTCAAGCTCTGGAAGCTGCGAAACTCGCTGGCTTCTGCGGACTACGACGAGCGCGGCTTCTACAGCATCATACCGATTCAGCGCTTCTGGCATCGCAGCCGCCATCATATCTTCGTCATGTGGGCGCGCGGCGCCGGACGCATCCTCGACGCGGGGTGCGGCTCCAGCCTCACCGTGCAGAGTCTCAACAATGTCGTCGGGATGGACCTGAACGAGGGCAAGCTGCGATTCCTGCGCCGCTACGGAATGCCGCTGGTGCGCGGTTCCGCCTTCGCGCTGCCGTTTCTCGATCAGAGCTTCGATTGCCTGGTCTCGCAGGAGGTGATCGAGCACCTACCCTATAACGAGGTGATCTTCCAGGAGATGCGCCGGGTGTTGAAGCCGGACGGACGGTTGATTCTCGGCACTCCCGACTACGATAAGTGGCTATGGCGCACGATCGAGCCGATCTACGGCTTCCTGATGCCGGGCGGCTACAAGGACGAGCACATAACTCACTACACGCGCGCGCTGTTGACCGAGATCCTGACCCGCTACGGATTCGTCATCGAGGAAGTCGCCTACGTCGGCCGCTGCGACCTGTTCGTGCGATGCCACAAGATAGAATTGGCGCAAGGCGCCGTCGCCGCTCCCGCATCGACCGCCGCGTAAATTCCACGTCAGCGCTATCGCCGTTTGAGCAGCTCTGCCATAGGCCGGATGCTCGGCCGCAAATTCGCCTTCGCGACGCGAGAGCCTTCGCTCACCGCAGCTTCAATCGCTCCGCCACGCAGCAAAATATATTTCCGATCGCGCCGCCCGATCTCTCCCTCTTCGAGTAGCTCCGTCAGTATGCGCCCGACTACCGGCCGCGAGCTTCCGATCATTTCCGCCAAATCGGAATGCGTCGGCTCATACGTGAGCAAAACGCCTTCGCAGTCGGCGATGCCAAACTTGCGTCCCAACTCCGCCAGCACTATTTCAACCCGCTCGCGAAATTGGAGTCCCAGGAAGTTTGCGTAGTATTGGACCCATTCCGAAGACGCCGAATGCATCCGCTCGACCAACGCCAGCATCTCGTCCGGGTTCATACCCTTCAGCGAATCGCGCACGTGCTGGCGCGTGACAATCGCCATCACACACTTGCTGGCGGTCCAGGCTTCGAAGCGACGGATCCATTGACCCTTTTGGTCGAGCTTGTCTGCCAGGCCCAGGATGTCGCCGGCGGTCGCGAGACGCACGAGCGTTTGCGTGCCGTTAGCATTCGGGCACACTTCGCGAACCACACCCTTGACGACCCAGAGCACGATGTCGGCCGGCGAGCCCTGGCTGAAGACCAGCCTGCCGGACTCGTAGCAGAGTTCGGTGTGATGGCGGGTCAGCTCCTTCGCAGTCTCCTTAGGAATTCCCCAGGAAAAGAGTCCGCTCTCGAATAAATTCGCACGATTGAGGATGGAGACCTCGTTCATCTTTGACTCCGTACAGGCGGTCCGCGCTGAGTTCGTTTTCATCGAGCGAATGGTCCTCTTTGACAAGTGGAAAATACGGCGGCCCGGGGTCCCCCGCTTGCCGGCGCCTTGTCCCCAGACAATGCACGGCCATTTCTCCGCAGGCGGGCCGCCGCCGAAAGCAGCATCAGCAAAGGATGTGCCCGCAGGATCCTCTGTAATTTGATGGATAGTGTTCGAAGTGATGGGTAGAAATTCCCACTCGCATGTAGAATTGTTCCCCCGAAATTTCTCTCGTGCGCCGGTTTTGGCGGAACGCGCGCTCAGGCATATAACTGGCAAGCAAGCTTCGGGGGTTTCGGTTGAATATCAGGGCTGACGCGATGAGACGCTTGGTAACGAGCCGTCGAGGGGAGCACCGGCAGTGAGAATCGGCACCCGGCTCACGCTGGTCCTGCTGCTGTGCATCCTGCCGGTACTGGCCGCATACGTGTATTGGAGTGTCGAGCGGTCCAACGTCTATATGAACGAGATGCGGCGAGCGGCGCGCGCAGTCAGTTCCGCCGAGGCGCCGTTGGTTGACGAGGCAGTCGTCGCGCACGATTGGGACAAAATCAGCGACGCGTTCCGCAAAATGGACGCCGAAGGAACCCGCAGTGCAATCCTCCGACCAGACGGCAAGCTTTTGTATTCGCTGCCGGACTTTCCCGCTGAGTTAGTAGATGCGGCGCAGGTGCAACTCGCGCATCTACAGTCGCCCGAATTCGGACCGACACCGGGGATAAGGAACTGGTTCTGCGAATTGGTCCCGCTGAAAGGACCGGGTGGCGAGGTCGTTGGTTACCTGCTCGAAGCGCAGGATTGGACCAAGGCCGCGAGAGACAACCGCGCGCAAACCATCGCGTCGTTTGCGGTTGCGATCGTGTTGCTCGGCGTCGTCGCCATCGTCATACCGCTGGGAGTGAATCGCTACGTATCGCGGCCGCTGGCTGATTTGTCGGCGAAGGTGATGAAATTTTCGTCGGACGAATCCGGTCGGCTCGGCGGCAGCGAAGTGGAACTGCTCGGCGAGGAATTCCGCAAGCTCGATCAGCAACTCAATCAGGCGCGCTCCGATCTCGAGCGGCGCCATCGGCGCGAATTGGATCTCGAGCGCGATCTGCAGCGCGCGGACCGGCTGGCCACTGTTGGCGCGCTCGCCGCCGGACTCGCGCACGAGATCGGCACTCCGATGGGGGTGATTCGCGTGCGCGCGGAGGCTTTGCAGCAGGACGCGACAATCTCGGACGAGTCGCGCGCAAAGCTGGGCGTCATCATCCGCCAGATCGATCGGATAACTCGAATCGTCCGCATGTTGCTGGACTATGGGCGCAAGAGCGAATCGCACAAGGCGGTCTGCGACCTGCGAGCGATCGCCGATCGCGCTCTCGCGCTCCTGGAGCCTGAAGCCGCGCATCGCAATGTCAAAACCGTCGCCGAGCTCGGCCACGCTCCGCTGATGGTAAATTGCGACGCCGACCAGATCGAACAGGTGTTCGTGAACATGATCATGAACGCGCTCGACGCGATGCAGCCCGGCGGCGGAACGTTGCGCGTAAGCGCGGATACGGAGCGCGGTCGCGAAGGCGCGCGCGCGATGCTCGCGTTCGAGGACACCGGCGCGGGCGTCGCTCCGGAGCACGAGGATCGTCTCTTCTCGCCCTTCTTCACCACCAAGGAACCGGGTAAGGGAACGGGAATGGGTCTCGCGGTCAGCCAGTCTATAGTACGCGAGCACGACGGCGAGATAACCTTCAGCTCGGGGCCGTCGGGATCGCGGTTCGTCGTCGCGATTCCCATGGCTACCGGCGGGACAGTCGAACATGAGCGCGAACAGCGGCGCGGATAGCCAACAGGCGACCATCCTCGTGGTCGACGATGACCACGACATGGTCAGCGCGCTGTGCGACATTCTGCGCGAGGCGGGATATCGCCCGTTGAGCGCGCATTCGGGGCATGAGGCGATTGCGATCGTCGAGCGGGAAGCGCCAGACGTGCTGATTTCCGATCTGCGGATGGCCGGGATGAGCGGGCACGGATTGCAAGCCGAGCTGAAGCGGATTGCACCCGACCTCCCGGTAATCATCATCACGGCCTTCGGATCGATTCAGACCGCCGTCGAATCGATGAAACTCGGCGCCTTCGACTACATCACCAAGCCTTTCAGCAACGGCGAATTGCTGTTGATCGTGTCGCGCGCGCTGGAAAATCGCGACCTGCGGATTGAAGTGAAGCGGCTGCGGATCGAACTGGCCCGCAATCACGGTCTCGAAAATATAATCGCCGCCAGTCCGAAGATGACCGCGTTGCTGAGCAAACTCGCGCAAGTGGCTGACAGCAATGTGAGTGTGCTGATCATCGGCGAGAGCGGAACCGGCAAGGATCTGCTGGCGCGTGCGCTGCACTTCCTGAGCCCGCGGCGGATCGGACCGTTCGTGCCGGTGAATTGCGCGGCGATTCCCGAGAGCCTGATCGAGAGCGAATTGTTCGGACACGCGCGCGGCGCGTTTACCGACGCGAAACAGAACAAGCTGGGACTTTTCGTGGCGGCCGGTCACGGCACTCTCTTTCTCGACGAGATCGGCGAGATGCATCCGTCGGTGCAGGCCAAGCTGCTCCGAGTTATCGAGGACAAACGCGTGCGGCCGCTCGGCGCGACGGGCGAGACTACGGTTGACGTTCGCGTTATCGCCGCGACCAACGCTGACCTTGAGAAAGCCGTCGCGGAGGGCCGCTTCCGATCGGATCTGTTCTATCGCATCGCGACCGTGACCATCGCGGTGCCGCCGTTGCGCGAGCGGCCTGAGGACATTCCACTTCTGGTCAGGCATTTCATGGTGCGCGCCAGTGCCGAGGCGGGAAGAGTCCCGCCGGAGCTGGACGCTGAGACGACCGATCTCCTCGCTCGATATCGATGGCCGGGCAACGTTCGAGAGCTGCAGAATGCGATTCAGCAGGCAGTCATCCTATCCTCCGGCGGCCGGATTACGCGCGGCGACCTGCCAAGCCGGATTACGGGAGACCACCGCGCTCCGACTCACCTCAATGAACTCGCATCGCGGCGGATGGCTCTGGAACAGGTCGAGCGCGAGTACGCGCGCGCGGTGCTCGCTTCGGTCAACGGGCATCGGGGCGAAGCGGCGGCGATTCTCGGAGTCGATCGCAAGACCCTGACGCGAAAGCTCGAAGACCCCGATTGATCAAAGATTGTCGGCGGTTACTTCTCGCCTAGCGCCCACGCCTTGATCAGGTGATGCGCGATCGCGATCGGCGGCGGCACGAGGATGCCATCGACTCGCTGACCCTGGACCAGCTCGCGCGCGACGCTGCGCTCGATCCACCGCACTTCGGCGAGCTCGTTTTCGTCGGCCTTCGCGGCGCGGCTCTCGGCCCTCGCGAAGCATCCGATCATCAGCGATGAAGGAAACGGCCACGGCTGGGTCGCGTAGTAGGTCACCTCGCCGACTTTCACCGACGCTTCCTCCATCAGCTCGCGCCGCACTGCTTCCTCGATCGTTTCGCCGGGCTCGACGAAGCCCGCCAGCGCGGAGAACATCCCGGGCGGAAACTGCTTGCCGCGTCCGACCAGGCAAGCCTCGCCCTCGGTCGCGAGCATGATGACGACAGGATCGACGCGCGGAAAATGCTCGGCGTTGCATTTACCGCACAGGCGCCGGTAACCCGCGTCCATCATTTTCGTCGGCGCGCCGCATCCCGGGCAGAAGCCATGACGCCGATGCCAATCGATCATCGCTTTCGCCTGCCCGATGATCGCGGCGTGCTTGATCGACACGAACGACGCCGCCATTCGAGCGTCGCGGAAGTATCCGCGTCCGGCGAGCTGTCCGGTCTTGGCGGGATCGTCGGCTTGCGAAACGTCGAGCGCGAAGATCGCGCGGTCGCGGTCGAGGCCAAGAAAGATACACGTGGCTCCGTCACCCGCCAGCGGCTCCGCAATTTCCGGCGTCAGCATCCCAAGTTCGAGCGGAGGCCCTGAATTTTCCTGCCCGAGCAGAAACGGCTGCAGTTGCCACATCGGCAGCACCAGCGAAGAGGGATCGCGTCGTTTGGATTCGATCCATGCTGAATCGGTGCGCTTTTCGCTCGCGCGATTGAGGGTACCGCCGGCAAATGGAATCATTCAGAGCCTCCAGCGTTTCCTTTATAGCGCGTCGAGCGGAGCTTGTGCGCGAGATTGCCGCGCCGCGTCACCGCGATTCGTTCAAGGCCCAGCCACGAGGCCATCGTTGCGAGCTCGCGCA
Source organism: uncultured delta proteobacterium (assembly GCA_963805315.1). Classification (GTDB taxonomy): domain Bacteria; phylum Desulfobacterota; class Binatia; order Binatales; family Binataceae; genus Binatus. Next base: position 435,045 of record CAWDTQ010000007.1, on the reverse strand, counting down.
TCAGCGGCTCGGCGATCGCGCTAGGTCGGACGCCGGGTTCGCAATGTGCGCCCTGCACGAGCAGCGTCCCGGTTGCGCGATCGGATTTCAAATCGACGCGCGCGACGAGACGGTCTCCCAGGATGAACGGCAACACATAGTATCCGTACTTGCGAGCGGCTGAGGGAGTATAAATCTCGATCCGGTAGCGGAAGCCGAAAATTCTTTCCGTTCGCGCGCGTTCCCAGATCAGCGAGTCGAACGGAGAGAGCAGGGCGCGCGCGTCCAGCTTGCGCGGCGACTTGGCGTTGCGCGCGACGTAGGCCGGCGCTGACCATCCTTCGACGCTCACCGGGATCAATTCGCCAGTCTCGACGAGTTCCCTGATGCGACGGCGTCCGGGGCCGATGCGGATGCGAAAGTAATCGCAAAGATCTTTTTCAGTGGCTACTCCAAGCGCACGCGCGGCAATTCGCATGAGTGCTCGCTGCGCGTCCTCGGGTTCAGGCGTCGGCATAGCCAGGACTCGCGCCGGGATAACTCTTTCCGGGAGGTCGTAAAGCCGCTCGAAGCCGCGCCGTCCCGCGGCTGCGAGGCGGCCCGCGGCGAACAACGCCTCGAGCGCGCGCTTGCCGTCGCTCCATCCCCACCATCCGCCCTTGCTCGTGCCCGCGCCGCTGATCTCGCGAGCGCTCAACGCGCCGCGCCCTCCGATCTCATCGAGCGCGGCCTGCATGAAACCTGGGCGGCGCCGATTCGAGACTGCCAACCCTGGTGTCGCTGTCCCGATGATTCTCGGACCGCATCCGCCATTCGCCAGCGGAGCAGGGGATGCAATTCGTAGGGCATCAAGCGACGCCATGTGGCCCCAGTATTCGAACAGCTCGCGATGCGCAGGACGACCGAGCCACGATGCGTCAAGAATTTCCGGCGCATAAGAGCCAAGGCGCGAAAAAAGCGGCATGTAGTGCGATCGCACCAGCACGTTGACGGAGTCGATTTGCAGCACGCCGATTTGTGCAATGACACGTCGCAAATGCCGGCGGTCGGGACGCGTCGAAGGCCGTGGATTCGCGAATCCCTGCGCGGCCAGCGCCATCCGACGCGCTTCATCCGCCGAGACTTTTTCGATCTTCTTGCTCACCGTCTCCGCGATTGGCTAGGGACACTCAGGTCAGTTATCCTAGCAACATCGCTAGCAAATTGAAGAAATCGAAGAACAGCAGCGGCGCTGACAAGTGGAAACACTTCGAGCGCCTGGTGGCTGCCATCCATAGAGCGGCAGATAAGGGAGCCGACGTAAAATGGAATGAGGAAATTGGCGGGCGTCAATTTGATGTCACAATCCGCTTCAAGAAAGGCTTGTACGACTATTTGACGGTGATCGAATGCAAGGACTATGGCCGCGCCGTCTCGGTCGATAAGGTAGAGGCTTTCGGAGCCAAAGCCAAAAAAGCCAAGGCCGACCGTGCGATCATGGCAAGTACATCGGGATTTCAGGCAGGAGCGCAGGAAGCTGCACGACACGATGGAACCACTTTGATTCATGTCACTGAGTCTTCAGAACTTGATCCTTCCGTCTTTGGGGCGCAGTGGGGACCCGAAATTGATGCCCTCAAGATCCAGACTATCGAACTCGAATATACAGATGGTGAGAAGGTGCCGTTACCCGACGAGTCTAACGCGATGACCTACTACGTAAACCACATAGTGCTTCAAACTGGAGACAAAAAGAGAACCCTTGAAAGCGTGCTATCCGAGCTTAATACACGTTTCGATCGCGGGGGATTGGACGAATTCAAAGACAATTCGGTGGATTGTCCCCCTGACACACAGGTCACAGAGCCCGAGGACGATATGATCCCACTCAAACAACTTTCGCGGGTACACGTTCGAACGGGTATCGTGAAGGCAAAGACCTTGACCGGACCAGTAAAGTTCGAGCCCTCGCTACTCGATTCCGATATCAAGGTCCGGAACCTTTCTACAGGTGAAGTAACGACCTTCAGGCAGAGCGAACTTGAGCTGGGCTTCGATACCGTGTTCGAAGGCGGAAAGTTTTATGAACAGCCGCGGTTCGGAAACTTCTACTATTGCGGCAACGTCGATGGCAAAATCGCTACTATCTATCTCGTTGAGTCATTTCAGCACGGCATACTTTTTCAAGCCGAATTCACTCAGGAAACCCAATACGCCAAATTCTATCTTCCCGTTAGGGACGCGAAAGTCATCCAACGTCTTCAGCGACGGTTCGACAAGATGATGGCAACGTAGTCGGAACGGATTCTCAGCCGCGCAGAAGGCCGTCCGCGATCGTCACATACTTTCCGCTACGGTCGTGCGGATACACCGTAATCGGCCGGCCAGAGTCGTCCAACACGACGAGTGCTGGAATCTCTCGCGCGAAAAATAGGCCGGAAAAGCTTCCCGTCCCGAAAACTCCGCGAAGCTGAAACTTGTTACGTTCCTTGCAAACAAGAGCCCACGAGTAATGCTTCCAGCGCTCCTCATCGGACACGGAGCTCACATCGTGATCGTCCAGAACGCTCTCCTTCCGAAGCTCGCCGATTTTCGGCAACGCCTCTTTGAGCCCCTTGTTCTTCGGATCGTTCCACCACACCGCTTCGTCCTTGCCATGAAAATAGATGTACTTCATACCGATCTTTTTCCGCTCAGCAGTTTCTGAAGTCAATACGCCGCCCGAAACGAGCGGTGGATAACTCCCAGTTGCGGATGTCCGACGTTGTTTTACAATTGAAATAATTCCACAAATGAACCGTATTCTCGCTCCGGCTATTACCCAGGTATTTCCGTAGGACGATCAAGCTCGATATGAGCAGTCGCGACTGGCGCGAGTTCGAAGGAACGGTGCTCAAATCGCGAGGAAAGATAAAAATCGGCGACACTCTGATCTTTTCCATTGATCCGGTTCGTAGCCAAAGCGCCGCGAAAAGATTACTTCTAATGTTGAGGAGGGATGTTGCGTGGGTTCATCCTTAGCCGCCTCGGGTCCGCTGCTTGGCATAGTGTTCGTAGCGGGAATTTTCGTTGGATGGGTGCTTGCGAACGTGACGCGCACCAAGGAGACGATTCTTTCCGCCCTGCCACCGGGGACAGACCTGGGCGCCAGCGCCCGGCGGGTCGCGATGAAAAAGGTTCGCACCATGGAGCTGAAATGCAAATGCGGCTCGGTGTTGAAGTTTCGCGATCCCGTGGAACCCGACTACCAGCCATACCCGAGCGGCGACTCCTTTAGCTGCTCAAGCTGCGGAAAGGTTTTTGACCTGAGAGAGATCCACAACCTGGAAAAGGGTGCTTAATTGCGGCGGCGAGCCTCCCTCGGCCTGGCATCAACGCTTAGAAGGAGCAAGTCTTCCGGCAGAGATCGTTCACGTAAAAACGGAAAACCAAACTAATTTCCAATGGCATCTGCTTTTTCAGACAAAACCCCTAGCGATAGAAGCGCCGCAGAACTCGTCGCGCCTGATTGCCGCGGCATGAATTTCTACCGCATCGACCGCGGGCTGCGCGACCTGCTCGATCTCCACATGGAGCCGCGGCTGCGCGCCGCGATGGAGCCGCTTCTCGACCGCCTCGGGCAGCTCGCAGGCGGCAGGCTCGACGAGCTCGCCGAAATCGCCGACAAGCATCCGCCGGTGCTGCACTCGCGCGATCGTTTTGGCCGCGACGAAGACTGGGTCGAGTTTCATCCTGCTTATCGCGAGATGGAGCGCATCGGTTTCGGCGAATTTGGTTTGCACGCGATGGCGCATCGACCCGGCGTGCTCGGATGGCCCGAGCCGCTGCCGTACATCGCGAAGTACGCGTTCCAGTACCTGTTCGTGCAGGCCGAGTTTGGCCTGATGTGCCCGATAAGCGTGACCGATACCGGCGCGGTGCTGGTCGAAAATTACGGCAGCGACGACCTCAAGGCGCGTTACCTGGGGCGCATGCTCTCGCAGAACATGGACGAGATTTTCAAGGGCGCTCAATACATGACCGAGCGCGCGGGCGGCTCCGACCTCGGCAACAGCGCGGTGGTTGCCAAGCGCGAGGGCGACTTCTGGCGGCTTTACGGCGACAAGTGGTTCTGCTCGGCGGTTGACGGCGACGTGGTGTTGTTACTGGCGCGTCCGCAAGGGGCGAGCGCCGGCTCGAAAGGGCTCGGGCTCTTCCTGATGCCGCGGCGATTGGAAAACGGCGAGCGCAACAACTATCGAATCGCGCGGCTCAAGGACAAATTCGGCACGCGCTCGATGGCGAGCGGCGAAGTCGTGCTCGAAGGCGCAATCGCGTACCAGCTCGGCACGCTCGACCGCGGCCTGCGCCAGATGATGGACATGGTGAACCTGAGCCGCATGTCGCACGGTGCGCGCGGGGCCGGCATGATGCGCCGATGCCTCAACGAGTCGCTCCAGGTCGCGCGACATCGCGCGGCGTTCGGCCGTCCGATCATCGAGCATCCGCTGCTGCGGCGCCAGTTGATGAAACTGATGGTGCCGACAGAGCAGGCGCTGTCGGTTTTCACGTACGACGCCACGATGATGGACCGGGCGCGCGCCGGCGATGCGGAAGCCGAGCGCGTGATGCGCATCCTGACAGCGGTGCTGAAGTTCCGCGCGTGCCGCGACAACATCGGCGTCGCGACCGGCGCGATGGAGGTGCGCGGCGGCAACGGCTACATCGAGGATTGGGTCAACTCGCGGCTTATCCGCGACGCGCATATCGGCGTGCTGTGGGAGGGCACCAGCAACATCAACGCACTCGACGTGATAAATCGCGCGGTCGCCAAGTCCGGTGGTCACGAAACGCTCGCTCGCGCGCTGAAAGCCAAACTGCAGGCCGCCAGCGCGGCGCCGGCCAATTTTCGCGCGGAAATCGTACAGCTGATAGATCGCGCCGTCGCGTTCGCCGGCGACGTCGCGTCGAAGCCGCGGCACGAGCGACTGGCCCGCCTTGCGACGGACGCTCTTTATAATGTGGCGAGTGCGGCGCTGATGACGTGGGAAGGAGCGACCGCCGGCGCCAACGGCCACGACGCGCGGCGCATGATCCTCGCGCGCATGGTTGTCGAGCATCGTTTGCGCCCCGAAGATCCACTGGCTCTCCCGGCATCCGACTGGGAAGACGACGCAACCACCGCGCTACTCGACCCGGCCACGGTATCGCTCGAACGAGCCGCCCAGCTTGTAGGCGCCTAGTTCCTCAACCAGTTGACGATCTTCTGGTGGATGCCGACCGGGTCGGCTGCCTGGAATGCGTGCCCCGCGCCCGGAATGATGTACAACTCAGCCTGCGGGATCTTGCTCTTGATAAGCTTCGCGTTCTCCGGCAGCACCAGCACGTCCTTGTCGCCGTGCACGATCAGTACCGGGCACTTGATCTGGCCCAGCCGATCGTACGCGTTGAAAGTCTGGATTCCCGCCATCGCGCGATCCGCGGTCTCAGGCGGCGTCGGCGGCATCATCTTCGCCCCCGCGACCATCATCTGTTTGATCTCGGGATGCTCGGCGACGAATTCCGGCGGCATGATCGCCGGAAGCAGGATGTCGAATCCCTTTTCCGGATCGGTAGCCATGATTTTGTTCGCTGTCATCAGCTTTTCGAGGATCTCCGGCGACGCCATCTTCGCGGTCGTCCCTCCAGCCATCGTGCATCCAAGCACGACCTTGGCGACCTGATCGGGATGCCTCAGCGTGAGCTCCTGCGCGATCATCCCGCCCATCGACACGCCGAATACTTTTGCCTTCGCGATGCCGAGCGCGCGCAACAGGTTGCTCGCGTCGTCGGCCATCGCCTCGACGGTGTAAATGCCGTCGGGCTTGTCGCTGAGTCCAGTTCCGCGATTGTCAAAATAGATCGACTTGAAACCGCTGAAGAACGGCAGCGACGGAAGCCATGCCGCGCCCGGCATTCCGAATCCCATGATCAGCAGCAACGGCTCGCCGTCGCCGTAAGTATCGTAGTTGAGTTTGATGTTACCGGCTTTGATTAGCGGCATCGCGGAAATTTCCTCCCGGTTGAAAAAATCAGGCAGATCTTGAATCGCGCGCGAACGGACCGCGTGCCGAAGGTCGCGCTTCGATCACGCGATCTTCAGGATGCTCTCGGGATGCTGTTCGTTGGGATCGACGCCCGGTTCCATCGTGTACACGACCGACTTGTCGACCACCAGCTGCCCGTCGTCGCCGACGTAGATCTTGAATCGATCCATTGGGCGCGGCGCCGGCCCTTCGAAATTGAGTCCGCTGATGTAGTAGCCCGAGCCGTGGCATGGACACTTGAACTTCTGCTCCGTCTTCAGCCATCGCGGCGTGCATCCCAGATGAGTGCATTTGGCGAAGATCGCGTAGAAGCCGGCCTTGGTGCGGATGATCCAGGTGCGGAAATCCTGCTTGTACTTTTCGCTGACCTCGCCGACTACGTAATCGTCCGGAAAGCCGGCTTTGAATTTCGACGGCGGCAGGAAGAGCACGCGCGGGAAAGCGGAGCGAACCGCCGCGAGCAAACCGATCAGCGAGAAAACGCCGAAGCCGGACCATCCGAGCACGCCGAGAAAATCGCGACGGCTCCATAACGTGCCGAGCTCGGACTTTTCCTTGTCGCGCTTCGCGCGCTCTTTAGCCTGCTCATCCTCGCGCCACCGCTTGAGTTCCGCGGGATCGGTCGGAGCCTTCTCTTTGAGTGCAACAGCCATCTAAGTGACGCAACCTCCCGGCTTGGGACGAGCCTGCATTAGCTCATCCACACAGAATTGGACGTATCCGATTAGGGAAAATTCTATTACCCAAAGATACGCAACATTCAAGGGCGAAGATAACGGCCGATTGCCTCGCAATATTGCGTCAAACGGCGATGCGTCACAGCGAGAAGCGAAAATTCAGTGAAGCGCCGGCTGTCCGGTCGCGGGCGGTGCTCCCGCCGGCTGTTCCGCCGGCTTGATCACCGTCGCATTCGTCGTGATAGGCGCCCGCGTTGGAGACCAATCCTGCGGTGTCGTTGACGACGTCGATGCCTGGTCCATCGTGTTGTCGGGAATTATGGGTACCGGCGGCGGTGGCGACATGTCGTCGCCGCCCACGGGACGGAAAACCGGCGACGCTGGACTATCGTTCGCCAGGTAATGAACCGGACGCGCGACCAGCCACTCAAACGCGAACCCGACCGGATAGAGCAGGTCGGCGACGATTGCGAGCGGCTGCGAATCCTCGTCGTGATATTCCTTGGGATTCTGTTGGTCGGTGTCGTTGTACTGCGCGTGCGAAATCGCCGGCAGCGCAACGAAAGTCGCGGCGAATAAAATGATTGCAACTCGGCGCATGCGTCAACTTTGCTCGATTGGCCGCCGTCGTGTCAACACGTCGCGATCGCTCGCCGCAGCGTCATGGTTCCCGCGTCGGATCGTCCTTGCCTTGACGCCCTTGCAGGCGCAATTCTAAGCGCGATGACGCTATCGGTGATGCGCTCCGTCCGCACTCGCTTGCAAATCCCAGCCGCCGCCGCAGCCATTTTTATCCTGGCACTCGGGTCCGTTGCGCTCGGCGCGCCGCCACCCCAGGGTGCTATCACCTTTGTCGGCACCGACGCCAACATCTACTACTGCGACGCCAAATGCGCGGAGCCCAAGTGCATCACCTGCAAGGCTGCCGCGATTCACGTTCGGCGCGACGGCGACGACACAATCGTGCGGGTGGCGGACACCGGTCCCGACGCGGGCGCGGCTGCCGCGCGCCACGGAGTACGGATGGCCGACGTTCTCGCCCGACGGCAAGCGCATTGCGTATTCGTCCGAGACTCACAAGCCGGCCGAGGATTCGTTCGCGGTATGGGTTTACGATCTCGCGCGCAGCGAGGCTCTGCCAATCTTCGAGAGTCGCACCGAGCGCATCGTCTACCTGGTCTGGCTGCCCGATGGGCAGCATCTTTCGTTTCTGCTTGGCGATCCGCGCGGCCTTAGCCTGGTGCTGGCCGAGGTCAAGGAATCGACGCCCGTCAGGATCGTGACCACCGGGATGCCCTTGTACTTCGATTGGGGCGCGCCTGACGAGGTCGCGTTGCACACGCTCGCACTGGATCCGGATCGCACTGAGAAAGTTTCGCTGATGAGCTTGACGCCCAACAGCCAGACCGTGGTCAAGGTGCTCTCGAGCGGACGCACGCCGTTCAAGACTCCCGCCTGGTCGCCCGACGGCAAGCACCTGGCCTACGTCGAGAATTATCACGCCGAATCGAACATCGTGGTGGCCGACGCCGACGCCAGCCATCCGCGCTCGATCGTCAGCCTGCCGGTGGGAGAGAACAGCTTTGTGTGGGCGCCCGACTCTGCGCACCTGGCGTACGCGACGGCGATTACGCCGCAGGATCCCTCCTATCACGGGATCAAGCTGGTCGACGTCGCCAGCGCGACTTCGAGATGGTTGACGAAGGACGAGGTCGCCGCATTTTTCTTCGCGCCCGACTCGCGCCATGTCGCGTTCATCGGCGTTCCCGAAGAGAAACCGTACTACACCTGGTCGGTGGTCGACGTTAAGACCGGCGCCGAAAAGGTGCTCGGCAATTTTCTCGCGGCGCCGGACGAATCCACCGCCTACCGTTATTTCGATCAGCTTGCCGTATCGCACACGATCTGGTCGCCCGACTCGTCGTCGTTCATTTACGCGGGCGTGCGATTGATGGGGTCTCCGGAAAGAGCGCTTGGAATTGCGCCGCCGCCCTCGGCGTGGATCGTGCCAATCGACGGCAGCGAGCCGCACGCGGTCGCCAACGCGGTGCTCGCGTTTTTCTCCCCGGCAAAATAGTTTCTGCTTGCAAGGGAGCCGCGATGCGGTCATCCTTCTCGCCCCCGAATAACTTCTAACAGGGACGAAGTCCCCCATCTTTTTCTTAGAACTGGGTGCAGGGGTCACCCCTGCCCAAGGAAGCGTGAAACCCACGGCGGGTTTCACATTAAATTAAGTGATTTACCCTTCCATGCCCCGGGCGCGCGTCATGCCTTCCGGCAGACGTAGATCGCCGCGGACTTGCCAAGCACCGACACGCGGATAATTTTGCTAGGCGCGATCTTGCGGGCGCGCTCGAGGTCGCGCATCAGCCGCCACTCAGCCGTCAGCAACACCATCACGCCGCCGCTCTTGAGCACGCGCGCGAACTCCCGCATCCACAGCGGATAGAGTTTGCGATTCTCGCCGTGCGATCCGTAGCGCAATCCCCACGGCAGGTTGGTGACGATTTTGTCCACGCTCGCGTCGCCGAGCGGAAGCGCGCCCGCGTCCCAGTTCTCGAGCTGAATTGGCTTGTAGCGCTCGCCGACGTTGACGCGCGCGGCCGCGAGTGCCGCGGGATCGCGATCGCTGCCAAGCAGCATCGCGTACCGCCCCATGTGCGCGCGCTCGATCAGGATCGTGCCGGCGCCGCAAAACGGATCGAGCACGACGTCGTCCTCGCGCGGCTCCGACAACCACGCGAGCGCGGCCGCACTCGACGCGCGGAGCGAGGCCGGACGATGAGCCGTTTTGTACTCACGATGCCGCATGCGGTCATCGCTGAGCCGCACCGTCAGAAAGAACTCCGCGTCGATCATGGTCGCCCAGAACTCGACGTCGGCGTCGTCTTCTTCCAGCCGCCAGGTATGGTCGCCGCGCTCGAGAATCCCGCGCTCGACCGCGCGTTGAAAATCGACGCGGCGAAATTCGTGCTCGCCCGCCATCCTGGCGATCACGCGGAACTTGAGCCGGCGGCCGGCGCGCGTCCCCGGCGAGACTTTCACTCGCGCCTGCAGCGCAGCATCGACCAGCGGCGCCTCGCGCGCCGCGCCGCGGATTTTGTCCAGTTCCTTGCTCTCGGGTCCGACGCCTGCGCGGTAGCCGGCCAGCCCGAATAGATCCTCAGCCGTCCGCAGCACGCCGAGCTTTTCCGCGGCAGGCGCGAAGAAAATCGTCATGCCGGCGCGATCGGGCACCACTCGCCGCGTTATTTCGCGCGCGCCGCGGATTCGAGCGCCGATCTCGTCAGCCGCGATTCCCTCGAACCCCGGCTGCGTGTGCGCGAGGTAGAGATTCGGCCCGAACCGGATTGGATGCGGATGCGCGCGCTCCGGCAACGGTTTGCGATCGCGCGCAGCAGGCCGATACGTCTGGCGCGCGATAGTCAATGCTCAACCCGCTACTTCGAGCGTGACAGGTACTCGTGCGTCTCGGTGTTGATTGTGATCGTGTCGCCCTCGGCGACGAAGTGCGGCACGTTGATGACCATCCCGGTCTCGAGCGTGGCCGGCTTCAGCGTATTGTTCACGGCCGCCGTCTTCATTCCCGGGTCGGTCTGCACCACCTTGAGCGCGACCGTCTTGGGCAGCGTGACGTTGAGCGGCGTCGTTTCATAGAACTCGACTTCGACTTCGAGGTTCGGCGTCAGAAATCCGACCACGTCCTCGATCAGCTCCTTCGGAATCGTGATCTGTTCGTAGTTCTCCGTGTTCATGAAATGGAAATCGTCGCCGTCCTGGTAGAGGAACTGCATCTTGTTCTGGTTCAGGATTACGCGCTCGACGCGATCTTCCGAGCGGAAGCGGTTCTCGGTCTGCGAGCCGGTCTTGACGTTGCGCAGCTTGGTCTGCACCATCCCGCGCCAGTTGCCCGGCGTGATGTGGGTGATCGTCATGATCCGGTAGAGGTCGTTGTTGTATTCGACAATCATACCCGGGCGCAGTTGCGTCGCTTGAATCAGCATCGTGTGGACACTCTCGATAAAGAACGAAGGTTAAGAAGCGAATTCTACGCAAGCCCGCAGCGCGCGGCAAGTTCGCGAAACGTGCGTGGGATGCTCTGAAAGTCTGTTGAAAGTTGGACGCGGGGTGCTGGACATTCGACGCGCATTTCTGTAGAAAAAAGCTACCTACAGTACTGAGTGGCTTGAGATGGTTCCCCAAGCCAGTCAGGAACGGGCCGATGAGCAACATCGGCCCGTTTGTTTTCGTACCTGAGTAAGCGAACGGCGCTACTTGAGTTTCAGCGGTTTCATCAGCCTGGCGCTGGATTCCGGGGTCGGATCGCTATCGTATTGCGGCAATACGCCGAGCTCGCGGAGATTCAGCCAATTCGCCTTCTTGCTCATCCAGATGTGGTCTACCGCGCGCGCGGGAATGTCGCCATCGACCAGCCCGGTTGGTATTGCGACGACTGGATTTCCGGCAAAGACCGCGGGCACTCGCGAACCGCAGGTTTTGCAGAAGGACCTGCGATACGCGGGAGGCTCGCGAAGGATCGGTGCGTCAAAGAACGAGATCAACTCCTCGCCTCGAAGCCAGCGAAACTTCTCCGCGCGCACGCGGAATTCCGCGACGAACGGGGAGCCGGTCGCGCGTTGGCATCGCGAACAATGGCAGATCTCGATGTCGGTGGTCGGACCGTCGAACTCGAAGGCGACGCTTCCGCAGAAACATTGTCCGGTCATCCTGATTGCCTCAGGCGCGCGCGCTAATGGAACAGCTTGTTGTACCAGGGCATCTTCGCTGAAGGAGGCGCGGTGCCATATGGCGGCGGGTATCCATACGGATACGGATTGGGCGCGTATGGATTGTAGCCCGGAGCGTACGGATTCGCGTACGCGTATGGATTCGGCGGCGAATAGGGCGACGCCGGGTACACCGGGTACGTCCCATACGGTGCGGTGCCATATGGTGCGGCGTACATCGGCGGGTTGCGATACTCCGTCATTCCGCCGCCTCCGCCCACCGTGTCGATCGATGCTTCCACGAAATCGTTGCCGTTGCCGTAGGCGCGAATCCTCGCGTCGCTTCCCGCCGGCATCGGAAAAGTCACGTCGAACGCGCTGTAACCGCTTGAGCTAATCGCAATCGGCTTGGCGAGGCGGCCGTTGACGTAGACGCCCGCGTGACGCACGCCCGGCCCCGCGATTTGGCCGACTACCTGGACGGTCCCCGGCGCGGACATCAATTCTTCGGCGTCGATCACATTGATCTGCACGTTGGTCAGCGGCGCCAGCGAGGAGTTCGCCTCGATATGACGGCGCGACGGCGACAGCGCATCGGCGGGCCGTGGAATCTCCGCCGTGTTGTGGCCGCCGCGGGGTCCGGCCGACGCCATCGGACTGTCCGCCAACGGACCCGCCGCGCCCCCAGACGCGGTTGCGCCCGGATCGACTTCGATCAACTCCTCGCTTCCCTTCATCGGGCCGATTCCCGCGGGATCCGGCTCGACCATCGCTTGCGCTTCGCGCCCGTACGAATCGGTTACGCGAATCGACTGCGCGGGCGAAGGCTGATCGATCGAAAATTCGAAGTTGATTCGCTGCTCGCCCGGCGTACTCGCGACATCGATATCTCTGGTCTTGGTAGCGCCGTCGAAAATTCCGGCCGACTTGAGATCGGTCCCTTCCAAAAAGCCTTTCACGCGCGCCGTTCCGCTCTTGAACACTCGCGATGCAATCTCAATCTTCGGCGCAGCCGGCATCCTTTCTCCGGCTGGCGGCGCGCCCGACGCATGCGACTCGGGCCCGGCCGCGGCGGCCTCGCCGCGCGCCATCGATCGCGCTCTCTTCGATGCGGGCACTTCCTTTTCGAGCGCCGCGATCTTCTGCCTGATACCGGTCCACTCCTCGGGATAATTCCCGCCCGCGATCTTCGCGGCGGCTTCTATCTGGTCGCGATCGCTGAGGACTGACGCCATCGCGCTGCCGGCCGCGGCGCCATCATGCGCGCCCAGAGCCGTCGAGAGCGTTTGCGCGTCGCCGGCCAGGCTGGCGGCAGGCGCCAGGATCGGACCGGGCCTGCCGGACGCAGCATTTATTCGATTGAGCATCGCGAACGCATGGTCGCTCAACTCGAGCGCTTGCGCTTGCGCATCCTGTGCGAAGACTTGTCGCGGCCCGAGCCCGATCCACGCGGTAAAGGAAGCGAACAACACGATCGCAGTCGCAATCCGCCGTGAGACGGACCCGCTATGCGCCGCACGCGCGACGCTTCTTTGCGCGACGAGATCGATCACCCGGCTTGCACCCCCGCCAGGCTAAGGCGTCTGTTTGTAGCGCTCTGCGGTTTGCTTTATCTGACGAGACAGCTTCAGGAACATCTCTCCCTCGTCGAAGATGAAGAGTGCGAGTGCGCCGCCGGCGCCGATAATCAGACCGAGGATAAATGCGCCCATAGTTCGCCCTCCGGATAACCCGGATTATATTCAAATTGCCGCCCGTAAACCTAACCCTTTTCGCGAGACGCAGAGCGAGGTGGCGGGAACTCAATATCGCGGCCCGGACGAGGCAATGGCGCGCGGTTTTTTGAGCGGGCACGATGTAATATCCTCGATTGGCAACGGATTTTGCGAGGATAGTCGGCAGAAATCGAGATGACAGTCGAAGCGGATACTATCGCGACACTCACGCGGGCGCGGGCGGCGGCGCCGCGGATGGCGCTGGCGACGACGGCGGAGAAGAACGATTTTCTGCGGCGGCTGGCGCGTGCGATACGCGGCTCGCGCGCGGAAATCATTCGCGCCAACGCAGTAGACCTCGAGCGCGCGCGCAAGAGCGGGCGTGGTGGGGCGTTCGTTGAGCGCCTGACGCTCGACGACAAGCGAATCGAAGCGATGGCGGCGGGCGTGCTGCAAGTCGAGGCGCTCGACGATCCGGTCGGCACCGCGATTGAGAAGTGGACCCGGCCCAACGGGTTGCATATCGAAAAGATCAGAGTCCCCATCGGCCTGATCGCGATGATTTACGAATCGAGGCCGAACGTCACGGTCGATGCGGCCGCGCTGACGTTGAAAGCGGGCAACGCCGTGGTCCTGCGGGGCGGCAGCGAGGCGCTCAACAGCAACGGATTGCTGGCGGGATTGGTCTCGCGCGCGTTGCAGGAGGCGGGCCTCGACGCGGACGCGGCGACGTTCATCCGCAATCCGGATCGCGAAGTAATCCAGGTGATGAAGCGCAGCAGCGAGCTGATCGACTTGATAATTCCACGCGGTGGCAAGTCGTTGAAGGACGCGCTGGAGGGCTCGGCGATTGCGGTGCTGCCGCATTTTGACGGTCGCTGCCATACCTACGTCGATCGCGCGGCGGATCTGAAGATGGCGGAGGAAATTTGCCTCGACGCGAAATGCTCGCGGCCGTCGGTCTGCAACTCGATGGAAAACCTGCTCGTGCACCGCGCGGTCGCGGAGAAATTTCTGCCGGCTCTCGCGGCGCGGATGACGGCGGCAGGCGTCGAACTCCGCGGCGATGACGCAACGCAAAAAATTGTGCCCGCGGTGCGCGCGGCGACCGACGAGGACTGGGACACGGAATACAATGACCTGATCCTGTCGGTGAAAGTTGTCGATTCGATCGACGAAGCGGTCGCGTTTATCGCGCGTCACGGGTCTCATCTTGCCGACGCGATCGTCACTGGCGACGCGCAAGCGGCCGCGCGCTTTGAACGGGAAGTCGATTCGGCTACGGTCTATGTCAATGCATCGACGCGTTTTACTGACGGCTTCGAATTCGGATTTGGGGCGGAGACCGGAATTTCGACCAATCGATTGCACGCGCGCGGGCCGATGGGACTCAACGAGTTGACTACATATAAATACGTGCTGCGCGGGACCGGCCAAATCCGCGGCTGAGCCGGCGCCCCATCAGATCAAATGCGGGTAGGGTTGTTCGGCGGCAGTTTTAATCCGATTCACCTCGGGCATCTGCGCGCGGCGGAGGAAGTTCGGGAGGCGCTGCAGCTTGACCTGGTGTATTTCATTCCGGCCGCGTCGCCGCCGCACAAGCCGGCCGGCGATCTCGCGCCCGCGGAGCATCGGATCGCGATGGTTCGGGCGGCGACCAAGGGCAACCGGCATTTCATGACGTCGGATGTCGAGATACGGCGGTCCGGGCGCTCGTACACGATCGATACGGTGCGCTACTTCCTGGCAACCCTGCGACAGCCGGCGCCGCTGTACCTGCTGATGGGCGCAGACCAGTTTGCCGAGCTCGATACGTGGAAGGAGCCTGAAGAACTGGTGCGGATTTGCAATTTCGCCGTTCACACAAGATTAACCAAGGGCGAAGACGGGCCGCCGCGAATTTCAGTTGCCGCGCTCAAACGGTTTGGCTACACTCAGGCAGACGATCACTACGTGCATTCGAGCGGGCAAACGTTATCTTTCGTCGAAACCACGTTCCTACCCATTTCAGCGACTGAAATTCGCGCCAAACTGCAACGCCACGAATCGATCAGGTATCTGGTGCCGATCGACGTCGTCGATTACATCCAGCGCCACGCGCTGTATTGAGGGCCGCTCTGCTTAAACTTTCGCGTTCATTTTCATTCCGATCCAACCATCCACAGACGGCGAACCCGCCGGCCAATCGCGGTCAGAATTCTTGACGGCGCTGAAGAAGGCAATCGCCGCCGCCCAGGCGGCGCTGGAGAAAAAGGCCTACGACCTGGTCGTGCTCGAAGCCGAGCATCTGAAGCCGGTAGCCGATTATTTTCTGGTGGCGACCGGGCGTTCAGACGTGCAGGTGCAGGCCATCGCGCACGGAATCGAGGAGGCGATGGGCAAGGCGGGGCAGCGCGCGCTTGCGGTCGAAGGGATGCATCATGCGCACTGGGTGGTGCTCGACTACGACGACGTCGTCATCCACTTGTTCTACGAACCGGTGCGCGATTTCTACCGGCTCGAGCGCAATTGGATCGACGCGCACGAAGTGAAACTGCCCGAGCCGATTCGCAAGCAGGCCGAGGGCTTGCGCATCCGCGCGATTGGGTGAGGGCTCGCGCGCGGCTTCGTCAGATGTCGCGAATAATGTGCGAGATCCAGACCAGGACGACCGCGCCGACGGTGGCGATGAGGATGCCGCCGATCAAGCCGTTGGGTCCCGCAATACCAAGAGCGCCGAAGATCCATCCGCCGACCAGGCCGCCGATCAAGCCGAGTATGAGGTCGCCGATCAGTCCGAAGCCAGCGCCACGGACGAGTTTGCCTGCCAGCCAGCCCGCGATTATTCCGACTATGATCCAGTACAACATGGTGGAGTCCTCCTGTTGCGATGGTAACGGAGCGTGATCGCTACTTTTTTTGCTCCATCGGAACGCCGCAGCACTTGAGCTGGCCGGCGCCGGCCTTGGTGACGATGACCTGCGATTTGCAGTTGCCGCAGATATAAACTTTGCCGAGCTGATTTGCCATTCGTGGATTCCGATCCTTTTCGGACGATTGTCGCTTAGAGTTTGCGCCGAGTTCACGCGCCCCTGAACAGCGGCTTGCGCTTCTCAAGAAAAGCGCGGACGCCTTCGGCGCGGTCGGCAGTCGTTTGTAGCAGGGCGTACAGATCCTCCTCAAGCCTGATGCCCTGCTCCAAAGTCATGTCGTAACCTTTGAGCACCGCATCCTTGACCAGGCGCGTCGCGAGGGGAGCGCGGCTGAGGATAGCTTCGGCGACGCGTCCGCTGGTTGCGGCGAGCTCGGTTCTGCTGTCGGCGAGATAAGTAACGAGGCCGAGACGCATCGCATCGTCGGCTCCCAGAGCGGTCCCGGTGAGCATCAGGCGCAAGGCGTTGCCGGCGCCGATCAGGCATGGGAGGCGCTGGGTCGCGCCGAAATGAGGCATCGCGCCGCGCTTGATCTGCGTGATCGCGAAGCGGGCGGACGAAATCGCAACTCGAATGTCGGCCGCCATGGCAAGTTCGAGGCCTTCGTCGAAGGCGTCGCCGTTGATGATGGCGACGGTCGGCTTGGAGAGCACCGCGAGCGATTCGACCAGGCGGGGATCGACGGCGTCGTCGAAGCCGATGCAGAACGACGAGCCGGCGCTGGTGAGCGCGAGCATGCGGGCGGCGCTGTCGTCCTCAACGTGCTCGAACAGTTCGAGCATGCGGACGGCCATCGCGGGCGTGAGTATCGAGCGCGAGCCGGGGAATCGAAGCGTCGCGCTGACGCATCCGGCGGCGAAGGCAACGTCGATTGCGCCGGCGGACGCGGTGCGCGTGGCGCGTCGGGGCCGGTTTTTTTTGGCGGGGCGCGGCGTCAGACGCCTCCCGCGGGCGCGCGCAGGTCCTTGCGCAGAATTTTGCCGAGCGGATTCTTGGGCAGCGCGTCGATGAACTCGATACGCTCGGGACGTTTGAAGCTGGCCAGCCGCGAGCGGCAGAACTCCGCGAGCTCGGGCTCGGTCGCCTTGCTTCCCTTGCGCACGACGACGAAGGCTTTAACGATTTGCCCCCATTCGACCGAAGGCACGCCGATAACGGCGCATTCGTCAACGGCGGGATGGCTCATGAGGACGGTTTCGATTTCCGCGGGAGCGATATTTTCGCCGCCGCGGATGATCATGTCGTCCTTGCGGCCGGCGAAGAAGACGTAGCCGTCGTCGTCGAGCCATCCGAGGTCGCCGGTCGCGCGCCATCCTTCGGGCAATCGCGCGTCGTCGTCGCGCCCGGCGTAGCCCTTCATGATACGCGGGGTGCGGATAATTATTTCGCCGACCTGGCCGTGCGGGAGGAACTTGCCGTCTTCGTCGCGGACGCGAATCTCGACGTCGGGCAGCGGCTTGCCGATCGAGTTGAGGCGTTTGAGCTTCAGTTCGATCTGCTCGGGCGTGCCTTCGATTCGATGATCGTCGGGACCGAGCACGGTCAGCGACGAAGTCGTTTCAGTTTGCCCATACGCGTTCACGAAGCCGACTTTTTTCGGAAAGACTTCGATCGCGCGACGGATGACCTGCACCGGCATCGCCGCGCCGCCGTAAGCGAGGTTGGTCAGGCTGGAAAAATCGGTCTTCGCGAACGAGGGCTCGTCGATGATCTGCTTCATCATCGTGGGAACGACGAAGGCGTGCGTGACGCGCTCGCGACTGACGAGATCGAGCCACGCCTTCGCGTCGAACTGCGGCATCACGATCAACTTGCGGCCGGTCCAGATGTTGGTCATGTACGCCGTGGTTCCCGCGATGTGATAAAACGGCACGCACACCAGCGCGACGCCGCGATCGGTACCGTCGGCCATCTCGACGTTGGCGGTCACGTAGGCGGCGAAATCGCGGAAGCGCAACTGCACGCCCTTGGGCAGCGAGGTGGTCCCGCTGGTGTACATGAGAATCGAGATGTCCTCGTCTTCGACCTCGGCTTCCGATTCGTCGGGCACGGCCTTCGCAACCAGATCGGCGAGGCGCGGCAATGCGCCGGCGCCTTTGCTCAGCGCCACGATTTTACTTGGGCTGAGCCGCGACTGAATTTTGTCGATCAGTTCGAGGTACCGATCGCCGACCAGCAACGCCTTGGCCTGCGCGGTGTTGATCATGTACTCGAGCTCCGCATCCTTGGCGCGATAGTTGAGCGGCAGGAACGTGAGCCCGGCCTTGGCGGCAGCGTAGTAGCATTCGATGTAAAGATCCGAGTTGGTGTCGAGCACTGCGATAACATCGCCATGCGCGAGCCCGAGCTGTTTGAAGACGGTACACAGCCGGGCGACCTGGTCGTTCAGATCCGCGTAGGTCAGGCGTCGAGGGCCGAAGACCAGGATTTCCTGGTCGGGCACGATCGACGACGGGATCGTGACGAAGTTAATCGTGTTCAAAGCGCGCTTCCTCTCTTCCAGAGCCGGCGTTCGAGTTCGAGTCCCTGTCGCAGCGGCAAATCGAGGCCGCCCCAGACCGCCAGCTTGAGTATCGCGGACCGCTCGCGGGCGACACCGGCGAACGCGCGGGCGATCGTCATTGCGCGGCGATCCAGATCCGCCAGCGGAACCACCTCGGCGACCATACCTACAAGTAACGCGTCTTGGGCGTCAATCCAACGGCCGGTCAGGCATAGGTCGAGCGCGCGGCCAAGGCCCAGGCGGCGCGATGCCGTCTGGGTGCCCGCGACGCCGGGAATCATGCCGGCGCCCGTCTCGGGCAGCGACAGGCGCGTGTCGTCGGCCGCGATCGCGAGGTCGCACAGCAGTGCCATCTCGAGTCCGCCGCCGACCGTGTAGCCGTGGATGGCGGCGATGGTCGGGATGGGCAGCGCGCGGAGCATCCCCCACACGTCGCGGCGAAAGCGGACCCATCGCGCGACGATAGGCGATGGCGCCATCCCGAATTCTGCGAGATCGCCGCCGGTCGAGAACGCTTGGCCGGCGCCGCGCAGGACCATCGCGCGAACGTCGCGATCGTCGTGAATGGCGGCGAGGATTTGAAACAGGTCGTCGCGCATCGCCATGTTGTAGGCGTTGAATTGCGCGGGGCGATTGAGCGTGACGATCGCGACCGGACCGCGCCTGGCGTAGAGCACCGCGCTCGAACCGTTCGCCTTCGACGCCATCAGGTGGAGCGCAAGTCGGCGCTGTCGCTGCTGGCGATGGCGGGACGGCCGCGCTCGTAGACCACGCGGCCGCCGACGATGGTGATATCGACGGTGAGGTTCATCAGATCGGCAGGCTTGAGCGCGAACGGGTCACGCGGCAGTACGATAAGATCGGCCAGACGGCCAGTCTCGATCGCGCCGGCCTCGAGGCGGGCGAGGCGCGCAGCGTCAGAAGTGAAAAGCGCGAAGGCGTCCGGCACGGCGAGCGCTTCGTTGGGCGCGAGCGCGACGCCGTCGATACTCGTGCGCGAAACTGCAGCCGCAATCGCGGCCAGCGGCCGGGCAGGCGTGACGGGAGCGTCCGTCGCACCGACCAGGTGAACATTGGCGTCCTTGAGGCTTCGCGCGCGATACAGATGAGCGACGAGGCCGGGCTCGTCGGCGTACTTGGGACCGCGAAAATAAATGAAGCCTGGGTTGGTGACGACCCACGCGCCGAGCGCCATCAACCGGTCGATGTAGTTGGTTGTGATCAGCCCGCCGTGCTCGATCCGAAACCGCGGCATCTCGCGTGCTCCCGCGAATTGCGACTTGGCGGATTCAATTGCGGCGACGGCCTCGTCCAGCTCTTCGATTTCAGTCACGTGAAAAGCGCAATCGAGTCCGCGTTCGAGCGCGCGACGGACGGGGCGCGAGAGGCCCGCCGGATCATACTGATAGCCGGGCATGAACTTGGCGCCTGACAGCCTGATGCCGGCAGCGGCTGCAAGCTGCTCGCATCGATCGGCAGCGTCGAGATGCTGGCCGCCGATCATCACGCCGACGCGCTGGCATATCGCGCCCGAGCCCGCGAGCTTGGCGAACATCTCGACTTCTGCGGGGCCGTTGCGCGCGGTGGCGTCGGTGAACGCCGTGACTCCGGCGGCGGCCAGTTCGCGGCTCATGATGCGCGCGCGGGATTCGGATTCCGCGGCGGTCACGAGCGGCAGATGATCGGACAGCCACGTTTCCATCCCGACTACGAGGCCGGTGAGTTTGCCGGCGGCGTCGCGAATCATGTTGGCGCCAAGCGGCGGCGTGAAGTCGGGAGCCTCGAGGCCGAGCAGCGCGATCGCGCGCGAGTTGAGCCAGGTCGCGTGGAGAGTCTGATGACGCAGGCGAATCGGATTCTTGGGCAGCGATTGATCGAGCTCGGCGCGCGTGGGCCCGCGCTTTTCGACCATCAGCGCTTCGTCGCACCCGAAAGCGCGCAGCCAGTTGCCGGGCGGAGTCCGGCCAGCGGCGAGCCGCAGGTCGGCCAGCAGGTCGCCAACGCTGCGGCATCGCTGAACGGAAATTCCAGTGGCAGCGGCGGCAGCCTCGCGAAAATGGATGTGCGAATCGATGAAGCCGGGAACGACGGCGCGTCCCACGAGCTTGATCAGATGAGTTTGCGGACCGACCAACGGCTTCAGCTCCGCGAACCGACCGTGCGCGGCAATCAAGCCGCCGGAGATCGCGATCGCATCGCTGCCGGGATGGCCGAGGACGAGGCCTTCATGCAGAACCAGGTCGGCTTTCCCGGACGCGGCTACCACTTTGGAACGTATGCCTTCGCCGCCGGCGACGGGACGCAGCGGCGTCGATCCTAGTCCGAACTTGGAAGGGGCTTGGCTTCCTTGATCTTCATCTCGACGTCGCAGCATTCGAGCGGGCCAGTGCCGGCCTTGTTGCAGAGCACCTCGGTGCCGCACTTTTCGCACATGTAACGCTTACCGAGCACATTAGACATCTGAATCCACTCCTTGAATCGGGCCCGTGCGGGCCGCGGTAAACTTAAAGTATCGCTTCAACTCGTCAACTCTGCGCGAACGGCAAATCGGTCACGATTGCGGCGCCGTCCCCGCCGATTTTCAGCTCGGTGCCGGGCGTCCACGCACTGTGATACAGGATCGCGAGCCCGATTGCGCCGAACCGCGGCGAGCGGACCGCGCTCGTCACGCGGCCGACTTCCTTGCCGGCCAAGGTCAGCATCGCGCCGGCGCTCGGAACGCCTGCTCCAGTGAATTTAAGTCCGAACATCCGTTTTTTCAAACCGCCGCGCGCGGTCGCCCGCTCGATCGTTTCCTGCCCGAGGTAGCATCCCTTGTTGAACGAGATTGCGCGATTAAGACGCGCCTCGAGCGCGATCGTTTTGTCGCCGGTATCGACGCCGACCCGCGCGACGCCGTTTTCGACGCGGATGGTTTCGAGTATCGACGAATCGACGCGGCGCGAATGCGGCGCCTTCGCGAAAATTGCGGCGATCGTCGAATCAATCGAATCCCGCCGAGCGAGAAACGACACCGCTGGTCCATCGAATCGAGGCAAGTTGCCGACGAACGAGCCACCGGCTTCGATGAAGCTCCACGGAGCAAGTGAGGCTGCGCCTGTCGCGCCGAGTGCTGATGGCCCTTCGACGTCGATCACGGCTAGATCGGCGGCGTCCTCGAATTCGACATCGTCGGCGACCAGCAATTTTTCGAGGTGCGCGCGCGTGCGCGTCCATGCTTCGGCGTCGATGTCGAGAATCAGCGCGTCGGCGGTCACCCAGATGAAGGCGTCGGCGATCACGTGCGCGTGCTCGGTCAGGAACAGCGCGGGCAGGATCGAACCGGGGCGGGCGCCATTCACGTCGGCGGTGCACATCCCGTGGAAGAACGAGGCGCGATCGTCGCCGACAACGCGCACGATGATTCGGCCGTCGAGAACAATCACGCCCGCGGCCTGCGTGACCGCATCGTAAGCGGAATCGAGCGTGGCGGAATCGGGTGCCGTTAGACGGTCGGCTGTCTCGAGATGAGCCACAACAAGAGCCTACGCAATCTCCTTGAGCAGCACAAAGTTGTCGCGATGGATAATCTCGTCGGCCACCTTGTAGCCGAGCAGAGCCGGAATTTCCGTCGAGCGCCGGCCGGCTACCTTCATCACGTCCGACGCCGGATAGTTCACGAGTCCGCGCCCGAACTCAACGCCGTCGGGATCGAACAGGCTCACGCAATCGCCGCCGCCGAAGTCTCCGCGCACCTCGCGCACGCCCGACGGCAGCAGCGACCGTCCGCGATTGCGCAGCGCGTCGGCCGCGCCCTTGTCGACCGCGAGCGATCCGGCCGGCCGCAGCGCGAACGCTATCCAATGTTTCCGGCTTTTGAGCCGCGCTCCGGCCGGCACGATCAGCGTGCCCGCCTCGCGCGCCGGGTCCAGCGCGGCGGTGACGATTTCGGCGTCGCGCCCGCGCGCGATGATCACGGCGATACCCGCGCGCGCCGCCTGCCGCGCCGCCTTCAACTTGGTCGCCATCCCGCCGACGCCGAGCGGGCCGGCCTTTTCCGCGATCAGCCCGCGCATCTCGGCTTCGGGATCGTTGATCACGGGAATCAGCCGCGCGTCCTTGCGCTCGCGCGGGTCGCCGGTCAGAACGCCCTCGACGTCGCTCAACATGATCAGGAGCTGCGCCTGCACGAGGCTCGCGACCAGCGACGACAGCACGTCGTTATCGCCGAGGCGAATCTCCTCGACCGCGACCGTGTCGTTCTCGTTGACGATTGGAATCACGCCCGCGCCGAGCAGTTCAGTAATGGTTTGATTCGCATTCTGACGGCGCCGCCGTTCCGCCAAATCCTGATGCGTCAGCAGGATCTGCGCGACGCTCCGATCGTGCGACGCGAATGCGCGCGCCCATGCCGACATCAGGTCGATTTGCCCGGTGGCGGCCGCGGCTTGTCGCGCCGCGATGGTTGCGCCTTTGAGTTTCGACAGTCTCGCGCGGCCTGCGGCCACCGCGCCCGACGTGACGATCACGATTTCATGACCGGCGCGCACGGCAGACTCGATCTGCGCCGCCAGCTGCTCGATCACATCGACCTGCAGCCCCGCGACGTCGGACAACACGGCGCTGCCGACCTTGATCACGATCCGTCGCGCGCGCGCAACCGTCGATTCCTTGTAGTTCAGCTGGGACATGCCGCCGGTTGATCCATCATATGAAGCATCCTTGCGATCGCCGCGACCAGCGGCGCCAGGTTTTCGCTCTTGTCCGCCGAAATCGGAAATACTTCGAGGCCGGTGAGCTTGCGCAGCCTTCGTGCGATCTTCTGGACTTCGTCCGCGGCAACAGATCGATCTTGTTGAGCGCGACCACCGCCAGCCTCTCAGCGAGCATCGGATCGAACGCCGCGATCTCGCCGCGCACAGTCGCGAACGCCGTGCCGGGATCGTCGGCCGCGTCGAGCACGTAAACAATCAGCCGCGTCCGCGCCAGATGCCGCAGGAAACGGATTCCGAGTCCCAGCCCGCGATGCGCTCCTTCGATTAGGCCGGGAATATCGGCCAGCGTGAAACTCTCCTCGTCGGAAATCGAGACGCGCCCGATATTGGGCGCCAGCGTCGTGAACGGGTAGGGCGCAATCTTCGGCCGCGCCGCGCTGAGCGCGGTCAGCAGCGTCGATTTGCCGGCGTTCGGAAGTCCCACCAGACCGGCTTCCGCGACCAGCCGCAGCTCCATCCGAACCCAGCGCTGCTCGCCCGCCGTTCCCGGCGTCGCGATTCGCGGCGAGCGCCGTGTCGACGACGCGAAGTGCATGTTGCCGCGTCCGCCTTCGCCACCCTGCGCGATTACCGCAGTGTCACCCGGCATCACCAGGTCCGCGAGCGTCCTCCCGCTTTCCTCGTCGAAGACGATCGTGCCGGGCGGCACGCGCACGACGACGTCGTCGGCGCCGTGACCGTATTGTTCCTTGCCGCGGCCGTCTTCGCCGTCTTTCGCGATCAGACGCGGCTGATATTTGAAATCGAGCAGCGTCGACAGGCCTTCATCGACCTGGAAGATTACGCTGCCGCCGCGACCGCCGTTGCCGCCCGCCGGCCCGCCGAACGGCCGGAACTTCTCGCGCAGAAACGCGATTGCGCCGTCGCCGCCTTTCCCGGCGTGCACGAATACCCTGGCTTCATCGATAAATCGCATGGCGGTGCAACCACTTTTTTCAGTGTCTATTCGCGGAGCGAACCTACAGACAAATCTCTGCGAGCGCGCGGACCGTGTTGATATCGCCGGTGCCGATCAGCATCGTCTTCACCGGCGACGCCTTCCACGCTTTGAGCCGGTCCGCGATTCGCTCGCGATTGCCGACCAGCGCGACTTCGTCGACCAGCTTGTCCGGCACCATCGCCATCGCCTCGGCCTTCTTGCCGCCGAGGTACAGGTCCTGGATTTTCACCGCGACGTCTTCGTAACCGAGCCGCTTGGCGTAGTCGTTGTAGAAATTTTTCGCGCGCGCGCCCATCCCGCCGATGTACAGCGCGAGCATCCCCTTCACCGGCATCCGGCACTTCTCGACGTCCGGGCCCATGATGCAGGTGACGAACGGCGCGACGTCGAAATTGGCGAGACTCTTTTTGCCGCCGGTCTTCGCGAAGCCTTCCTTCAGCGGCGCGTCGTAGATGTCCCATCGCTCCGGATTCATCCAGACCGGGATCACGCCGTCGGCAATTTCCGCCGCGAGCGCGATTCCCTTGGGGCTGATCGACGCGGTGTAGATCGGCATGTCCTTGCGTCCGTGCAGGATGCTTTTCAGCGGCTTGCCGAGACCCGACGCGCCGGGCCCCGTGTACGGGATGTCGAATTCCTTGCCGTGATGCTCGACGGGGACTTCGCGCGCGAGGATCGTGCGCACGATCTCGATGTACTCGCGCGTGCGCTGCAGCGGTTTGCCGTACGACACGCCGTGCCAGCCCTCGACCACCTGCGGACCCGACGGCCCGATGCCGAGGATGAAGCGGCCGCCCGACAGCGCGTCGAGCGTCATCGCGGTCATCGCGGTCATCGGCGGGAGTGCGCGCCGGCATCTGCATGATACCGGTGCCGAGCCGGATTTTCTTGGTCAGCGCGCCGATCCACGCCAGCGGCGTGATCGCGTCGGAGCCGTACGCCTCCGCGGTCCACACGGAGTCGAAGCCTGCGCGCTCAGCCTCGAGGATCGTGTCCATCGGCAAGCCCATCTGCGCGCCCGAATAGCCGGAAATTAAACCTAGTCGCATCGAAATTCCTCCGTCGCGAGTTGCGGAAACGAAAAGCGAAATCGAGAATCAAAACACTAAAAAAAAAGCCCCACGGCATTGCCGCAGGGCTTCAGCTCAATCTCGCTCATACGATCTACGCAGACGCCCCTGCGGTATCGGTGCCGGCGGGGAGCGGCTCGACGCTCACTTGCCGCTTCTCACCCTTCGGCTCGTACTTAACCACACCGTCGATGAGCGCGTAAATCGTATAGTCGCGGCCAAGGCCGACGTTGCGGCCCGGATGCACGCGCGTGCCGAGCTGGCGGACGATGATATTGCCGGCCTTGACGGTCTGGCCCGCGTAAATCTTGATACCACGGCGCTGGCCCGGACTGTCGCGGCCATTGCGCGTCGAACCCTGTCCTTTTTTTGCGCCACGCAGTGTCTCCTGAGATGAGCGGCCTTCCGGGCCGCAGTTGAATTAAAGAATGCGCTCGGCGATTATGCGCCGGCGGAAATTTCCTCGATCTTGAGTACGGTCAGTTCCTGGCGATGGCCGCGCTTGCGGCGGTAATTTTTGCGGCGCTTTTTCTTGAACACGATTATCTTGGTGCCGCGCGGCTGCTGCACGATCTTCGCCGTCACCGACGCGCCCGCGACGACCGGTGTGCCGACCTTGGGCGCGTCGCCGCCGACCGCCAGCACCTGGTCAAGTGAAACGGCCGCGCCAACGTCGCCGGTGAGCCGCTCGACCGTTATCTGGTCGCCGACGCCGACGCGGTACTGTTTTCCGCCTGTCTTTACTATTGCAAACATCGCTATGCCGAACGAACAGAATTATCGGACGCAGTCAGGCAAGTCAACGCGTTCCGCGAAGGTGGTGGCTCATTCTGAATCTGCAGCCAGGCGTTTGCGGCCTTCGAGCCGAAGAGCTCAAGTTCTGCAACTACTGCATCGATCTGTTCGTTAAAGTGTTCAATCGAACTGCATTCCGGAGTAAGCATCGGTCTCCGTTTCGCAAGGCATTCGTACGCAAGGAAGTCTAGTGCAACCCAAACCTCCGCAGATTGCCCTTTTGGATGTCGATAACCGAGAGCGAGGATTGTTGTGTCCATTGGTCAGTCGATGCCGAGGCGCTCGCGACCCTCAGGCGAGATCATCTGCGGAGTCCACGGCGGATCCCAGACCAGGTCGACGTCCGCCTCCGACACTCCCGGCAGGCTCATGATCTTGTGACGCGCGTCGGTCGCGATCGAGGCGCCCATGCCGCAGCCCTGCGCCGTCAGCGTCATCTTGACTTCGACTTTCTTGGTGCCGTCGTCGGCGTCCTTCACTTCCATTCCATAGACTAGACCGAGATCAACGATGTTGACGGGGATTTCGGGATCGAAGCAGGTCTTGAGCTGCTCCCAGACCATCGCCTCGAGATCGCCGCCGCCCGACGCTGACACGACGCCCGCATCCTGCGGCGTTTTGCCGAGCGCGTCGGCGTCCTTGCCGGCGACGCGGAACAAGCCGCCGTACGCGGGAACTTGCAGGGTGAAGGTTCCGCCGAGCGATTGCGTGATGAAGGCTTCGAGCCCCTTTTCGAGCATCATCTTGTTGCCGGCCGGAACCTGGACGCCTTCGATTTCGCGGGCCAATTCAACGCGTTCCATATGACGAATACCTTCCTTGTAAGAATAAGCATTGTACCGCGACAATCAGGTGCGGGCCATAGCCGCGCCGCGTCAAGCGCGGGCGAGATGCTTTGAGGCTTCGGCGTAGCTGAGATTCGACAACTGTTTGCGATTCTTCGTCAGGAACGCGCGGACTGCGCGCCGGTCGGTCTTGCTGTATTCGCGCAGCGCCCATCCGATCGCTTTGCGGATGAAGAACTCCGGCTCATGCGCGCGCTTGAGGCAATGCTTGAACAGTTGCGCCGCATCGGTCTCCCGCTTGTGCTTCAGATGCGACAGCAGAGCGGTGCGGCGAATCCACATGTCTTCATCGTCGATCCATCGCTCGATTAGCGGCCGGGTTTGCGCGCGAAAATTTCCATATACGGCGCCGACCAGATTCGCGGCTATCTCGTCGACGAAATCCCACCATGCGCCTTCGCGAATCATGCGCTCGTAGAGCGGCAGTGACGCGGGCACGATGAACTGTTCATGCCGGCGGGCGAATGAAATCGCGCAGTACTGCTCCTCGCGATGCGGCAGCTGCCACAGCGCCATCACGCTGCGCGCGTACGATTTCTGATCGGACGGAGCAAAGCGCTCGCCCATCTCTTTGAGCATGGCGGCGCGCATCGGAGTCGGCACGCCGAAGAACGGCTGCGCGGTCTTCATGTAAGCGGCCATCGCAGGCGCCTTCGCCGGATCGGCGAGGCGCTTGAGTTGCGCGGTGACGTAGCGTGCGAGTTCGCTTCTGGTTGCTGCAGTGGGCATCGGAGCATCACGTTATACACGATGCTGCCGCTGATGCGCTCCCCACCAGAATGTGCGGCGCAAACAGGCAATCGCGCCGCACAATTGTCCCTCACCCCGACCCTCTCCCGACGAACGGGCGAGGGAGTTAGGAAGGAGCGGGCATCGGACCAGAAGCTTCGCGTCGGTCTTTTTCTACAAACGGTTCTAACAGGGACGAAGTCCCGCACCCGTTCCTTCTTAACACTGGGTGCAGGGGTCACCCCTGCCGAAGGAAGTGTGAAACCCACCGCGGGTTTCGCATTCGATAAAGTGATTTACCCTTCCCTGCCGTTGCTGTCGCGGGGCGCCCCTGCTAAAGCGAAGGAAGGACGAAGGTGCGGGGAGTGGAAGCGGCAAGCATACCGGGCGCGAATCAGCGCGATTTCGGCCTCTCGGCCAAGCAGAAGCTCTACCAGTTCCTCAGCTCGCGGCCTGCGGGGGCGGACGCGGGTGAGCTGATCGGTCTGCTGCTCAGCGGAGTCGGCTCTGACCCTGAGCTCGGCGCGCGAATCGTGCGCCAGCTGCTTGACGGCGATCCGAATTTCATCTTCGACGCCGACACGGCGCAGTGGCGGCTTGCGGATAGCGATCGCATCCGCGTCGCGCTCGACCAGGCCGAGTTCACGGTGGTCGATCTGGAAACCACCGGCGGACGCGCCGGCCCCGGCACAATCATAGAAATCGGCGCGTACCGGATGGTTGGCAGGCGGCTCACCGAAACTTTCTCGACGCTGGTGCGCCCGAATGGCGGTGTCGTCCCGCGATTCATCACGGGGCTGACGTCGATCACGACCGAGATGATTCGCGAGGCGCCGCCCATTGAGCAAGTGCTGCCCGCGTTTCGCGAGTTCATGGGCGACCGCGTGATGGTCGCGCACAACGCGGCCTTTGATTTCGGATTTTTAGACTTCGAATACCGGCGCATCTTCGGAATCGGGCTGCGCAACCCGGTGTTGTGCACGCTGCGGATGGCGCGCCGCTTCATGCCGTCGCTCAAGCGCCGCCGGCTCGACTTGCTCGCTGGACATTTCGGGCTCTCGCTCGAAGGACGGCATCGCGGACTCGGCGACGCGCGGATGGCCGCGGAGATTTTGTCGATTTTTCTCGAGATGGCGCAGCGGATGGGGATCACGCGGCTCGATCGCCTGCTCGACGATCATCATCGCGGACTCGCCGGCCGGAGAATCGAGCGTCACGTGCCGCCGGAGGAAATCGCCGCGCTTCCGCACGCGCCCGGCGTGTACCTGATGCACAACGAACGCGGCGACCTGCTGTACATCGGCAAGGCGCGGCGGCTTCGGGAGCGGGTGAGCTCGTATTTCGCGGCGTCGGTGAAGGCGAAGACGGCGGAGCTCATATCGCACACTTACAAAATCGAGACGCGCGTGACGCGCTCGCCGCTGGAGGCGGCGCTCGACGAAGCGCGGCTCATCCGCGAGCTCAAGCCGCCGTACAACAGGATGCTCAAGTCGGCGGCGCCCGCGTTTTTCATCAAGCTCGATCTGATGGACGAATTTCCGCGCGTGACGATCTCCACCAAGATGAGCGCGCGGCGCGGCGTGATGCACCTGGGGCCGTTCGTCGGACATCGCGGCGTCGAGCAATCGGTGCGCGCGCTCTCTAGAATTCTCGGCCTGCGCACCTGCAGCGGGAAGTTGGCGCCGAGCGAGGATTTTTCGCCGTGCATCTACGGCCAAATGGGGCACTGCACTGCGCCGTGCAATAAGAGCATCGACGCGGAAGGATACGCCAAGCGAGTTCGGCGCGCGGTTGGATTTTTGCGCGGGCGCAGCGGTCCGATCCTCGGTGAATTGGCGCAGGGCCCGCGATCAAGCCGCAGCCGCGATGCGCTTTGAAGAAGCGGAGCGCTTTCGACGCCATCTCGAAGCGTTGACGACGCTGGCGCATCGCGCGACCCGGCTCAGCCAGGTGGTAACGGAAAACAACCTGGTGATCGTGACAGGCGAGGGCAGCGATCGCGCGGCGCATATCGTGCTGTCGGGACGGCTTGCGATGACGCGGCGCCTGGAGAGTGACGAGGCCGCGCGCGAGGTGACAGAGTTCGTCGCGGGCAACTACGAGCGACATAAGTTGAAAGCGGTCGAGCGCGGAGATCTTGAAGAGATGGCGATCGTCGCGCGATGGCTCCGGGAGCGCGCCCCCGACGAGGGTCGTCTAATCTATCTCGCGGGTCCGCATTTGGATCCGCTCGCGCTGGCCAGCTGAACGCAGTTGCGGCTAGCGCGCCTCTTGCCCAGAGAGGTTGGGCGATCATAAAATCAGATAATCATGAAATCAGAGATTTCAGCCACCGACGCGGCTCGACGATTTTCAGAAGTCCTGAATCGCGTACGCTATCGCAACGAGACTTTCGTCGTGAAACGAGGCGGCGAACCGGTCTGTGAGATCGTCCCGGTGCGCACCAAGAGCTTCACCGGCCGTGAATTCGTTTCGTTGCTGCGCTCGCTACCGCATCCAGGCAAGGAATATAGGGACACAGTCGAGCGGCATGTTCGTAAGCAACCGGGAGCGAGGAAGTCGGGGCGACGAAAATCCAAGACCTCGATCGGTTGAGGATCTGGCGCTCGCGCTTGCTTACGCTCTCAGATTTGCGGCAAACAGCTTCAGCGCACACATGCGTCCTTAGCCGCGCGCCACCTACTCCGCGGCGGTCTCCGGTATGAAGCCGACGGTTCCATTCTTGAGTCTGATCTGGAGGTAGTTGCCCGTGATTCCCGTCACGTGAACGTACTTCCTGCGACGAACCTGGCCGACGGTGGAACTGGTATCGTCAGGATTCTGATAGACCGGCGAATTTTTCGTCAACAGGAAAAGTTTGTTGAGCGGCTTGATTTTCGGCGCGCCCCCTTCCGCCGCCGACGCGGTCACCGTAGCACCGCCTGCCGGCGCGGCAGCGACAGGCGGCGACGCGGCCGGTGTGGCCATCAACTTCGCGTCGAGCGCGCGCACTTCGTCGAATTCCGCGTTGGCTTCGGCGGCCCGCGCCGGCTTGCTCGCGAGCAGGTTGGCCAGTGCCAGGTGGGACTTGGCGTCTTTGGGATTGAGGCCGATTGCGGTGCGGATTTGATCTTCCGCCTCGGCGGTTTTGCCTTCCTGCCTCAGCACCTCGCCCAAGTCGAGATGATAGTTGTACCGATCCGGTTCGAGCGCGACCGCCGCGCGATACTGATTTTCCGCCAGTCCGCGCTGGTTCTGATCGCTGTACAGGTTGCCGAGCGCGACGTGGGTCGCGGCGTTCTTCGGGTCGATCTCGAGAACTTTCATGAATTCGATTTGCGCGTCGCCCTGCTTGTGTTCGAAGATGTAGAGATTGCCGAGCGCGATATGGGTGCGCCCGTCGTTCGGCGCCAGCTTGACCGCTTCCAGGTAGGCCTTTTCTGCATCCGCGAGCTTGGTCGACTGCATATCGCTGTCGCCCTCGGCCAGATAATCCTCGGCCGTCTTGTGATGGCATCCCGCCCCGATAAGGACCATCGCGCCGGCTACGATCATCGGCCCCGTCCATGAAAATATAGTTCGCTTGCTCTTCATCGGTGAGGTTCCTCCGGGACAGTCGCAGATTCGAGGTGCAATGATCGGACCAGCGATTGAAAAATCTACATGTAATGTTGATGCGGGGACGGAAACACTGTCAAGCAGTCGGTACTTCCGACGCGAGGCCGGTAATTTTTACGCACGACACGAAGCACTTAGTTGCGTGCAGGAAAGTTCCCGTTGGATGCGCGAGCTTGTTAGGTTATAAAGATACGCCGTGCGATTTATCCTGATAGCAGCCAAGCAGCTCGAATTCGCCAAGACCCGGCTCGCGCCCGTCCTGCCATCGGGCGAGCGCCGCGCGCTGGCCGAGGCGATGTTTCGCGACGTGCTGGCTGCGTCGATGAGCGCGGCAGCTGACCACGTCGCCGTGGTGACCTCGGACGCGGGGTTGCTCGCGATGGCGCGGTCCGCCGGCGCGCTGACAATTGACGAGGAATTTCCGCGCGGCCTCAACGCCGCCGTTGCGCTTTCGACCTCAGCTCTGATTGCGCAGGGCGCTGAGTCCGTTTGCACGGTGCTGTCAGACATCCCGCTTACCGCCGCCGAAGATATCGACGCGGTGTTCGCCGCGATGCCCTCCGGACGCGGCGCGGTCCTGGTTCCCTCGCGCGATTTCTCCGGCACCAACATGATTTGCCGCGCACCCGCTGACGCCGTGCCCACTCGATTCGGTCGAATGAGCCTGGTGCGGCATCTGGACGATTGCCGCAGCGCCGGCATTCCAGCTAAAGTTCTGCGACTTGCGCGGCCCGCGCTGGATCTCGACGTGATCGGCGATCTCGTGGAGTTCGAGCGCGTCGGTTCCGCGACGCACACTCAAAACCAGTTGTCCCGGCTCGGGATTGCACATCACTAAAAATTGAAAACAACGGACTGATGTCGATCGTGGAAATGATTGAGCGGCTCGGCGCTTCTGTGATCGACGGCGTTAGCGACCTCGGTGACTTCGTACTTTTTCTGCTGTACTCGGTCTTTTACGTATTGGTCCCGCCGTTCAAGCCGCGGCTGTGGATTCGGCAGGTGCGGATCATCGGCGCCGACTCCTTATTTCTCATCATCTTGATCGGCGGCTTCACCGGGATGGTGCTCGGGCTGCAGGGTTACAACACGCTGCGTCGCTTTGGATCGGACGGCGCGCTGGGCACGGTCGTCGCCCTGGTGCTGGTGCGCGAGCTCGGTCCTGTGCTCGCCGCCATCATGATCACGGCGCGCGCCGGTTCCGCGATGGCCGCCGAAATCGGCTCGATGCAGTCCACCGAACAGATCGACGCGCTCACCGTGATGGCGATCAACCCGGTGCAATACCTGGTTTCGCCGCGGATGCTGGCGGGCGTGATCAGTTTCCCGTTGTTGACCTCGGTCTTTGACGTGATTGGAATCTATGGCGGCTACATGGTCGGCGTCGGCCTGATGGGCGCGCCGTCGGGCGCGTACTTCAACGGTATCGCGGCCAACATGAGCGGCCACGACATCATGACCGGCCTCTACAAGGCTCTCGTCTTCGGCGTGATAGTAATGTGGGTCTGTTGCTACAAGGGATACCACGCCGAACGGATGGCGACCGGGGTCAGCCGCGCCACCACTGAAGCGGTCGTGCTGTCCAGCGTGCTGATTCTTGCATTCGACTATTTTCTTACGTCAATACTTTTGTGATAACGCCGTAGCGATCGACGAGCCATGAGCGAAACTGAAATCAGCCGACAACCGGGGATGGAGCCGCCGATTCGCACCGCGGCCGGCGCCGGCAACGCAATCGAAGTTCGCGATCTTCGCCGCCGCTTCGGCCGCCAGCAGGTCCTCGACGGCGTCACGCTCGATTTCCCCGCGGGTCAAATCACGACGATTGTCGGACCCAGCGGCTCCGGCAAGACCGTTCTGCTCAAGCATCTCAACCTGCTGCTCAGGCCCGACTCGGGCACCATCGTGATCGACGGTGTCGACGTGACCAGGCTCGGCGCGACCGGTCTGGACGCGGTGCGCGAAAAATTCGGAATGCTCTTTCAGGCCGGCGCGCTGTTCGACTCGATGCCGATATTCGACAACGTCGCGTTCCCGCTGGTCGAGAAAACAAAACTGACGCGCGCCGAGATCGCCGAGCGCGTGCATGAAACGCTCAAGGCCGTCGGTCTCGACGGCATGGAAAACAAGTTTCCCTCGGAAATGAGCGGCGGGATGCAGAAGCGGGCTGCGCTCGCACGAGCACTGGTGCGGCGCCCGAAAATCCTTATGCTCGACGAGCCGACCACCGGTCTCGATCCGTCGCGGACCGGCGCGATTCACGAACTCATCCGGCGCACGCAGGAGAATTTCCACCTGACCGCCGTGATGGTCAGTCATGACGTGCCCGCCGTCTTCGAAGTTTCCGACCGCGTCGCATTTCTCCATAATGGCCGGACTCATCTCAACGGCACGGTGGCGGAGGTGATGGCGGCTGACGACGAGGTCTTCAAGCGGTTTCTGGCCGGCAAAGCGTCCGGCGAGGAGAACGGAACAGCCCTTGCGGGCTGAATCAGACAGGCTATGTACGCAACTCGAACCACGCAGCTTATCGTCGGGATTTTCGCGATTCTCGGAATTGCCGCGCTGGCGATTCTGTCGCTATCGCTCGGCAAACTCTCCCTGCTTCCCACGCCGGGGTACACCCTCTACGCAAGTTTCGATAATATTTCGGGCTTGAAGACCGGCGACCAGGTTCAACTCGACGGTGTCCAGATCGGGAAAGTCACGCATATCGGGCTGAAGGACATGCGCGCCCGGGTTGCGTTGCGGGTGGACCAGGACGTGGAGATCGACAGCGAAGCGATCGCGGCAATCAAGACCAGCGGAATAATCGGTGACAAGTACGTGTCCATCGCGCTCGGCCCGAGCAGTCGTATCCTCAAAAATGGCGACACGATTCGCCAGACGGAGTCGGCATTCGTCCTCGAGGACGCGATCGGCCAGCTGATCAATAGCTCGGGCAGCAGCAACTCCGATAAAGACAAGGATAAGGATAAGGACAAGGATTCAAAATCCGACAAAGACCAGAAATCTGCAAAGTCGGAGAAGTGACCTGAAAAGCGAAAAGTGAAAGAGTTGAATATATGATGACTACGACTTCCATTCAGCGAATTTTACCGCGTCGCGCATTGGCGATGCTCACGTTGACGGCCGCGATTGTCGTCAGCCTCGCGCCTTCGCGCTTGTGCGCGCCGGCATGGGCCGACGATCCGATGTCCGTCGTAAAGACCACCGTCAACCAGGCGCTGGACGTGCTCCGCGACAATTCAACGCCGCTGGCCCAGCGCCAGGACAAACTTCGCCAAATCGTGGCTTCGACTTTCGATTTCACCGAGATGGCGAAGTCGGCGCTCGGCTACCACTGGAAACAGATCACACCCGCGCAGCAGCAGGAGTTCACGGACGCCTTCGTCGCCTTCATCGAGGACTCTTACCTGAGCAAGATTAACGACTACCGCGGTCAGCAGGTCGCCTTCCTCAGGATGTCGAACGACGGACCCCAATACGCCCAGGTCAACACCGATATCATCCAGCCCGACGGCAAGGATGCGGTCCACGTGAATTACCGGCTCCTCCAGAACGGCAGCACCTGGAAAATCTACGACGTAACCGTGGACGCCATCAGCATCATCGCGAATTACCGCAACCAGTTTAATCGCGTGATGAACAATCAGGGCTACGACACTCTGATCAAGGACCTTAAGAGCAAGCAGGCCGCACTGGCCGCAAGTCTCGCGAACCACTAGCAGGTATGGATTCGCCGGGTCCGGACAGGTACCCTTTACGGGAACTTAACGGCGACAGCGCCATGGAGATGCAAATGAGATCTGGTTCAAAACAAATCGAAAGGACAGGCGCGCGCTGGATGATGCTCGCATCGTCTCTGCTCGCGATCGTCTCCTTTGCGACCCCGGCGCTGAGCCAGGGCGCCATTTTGCAGACCCCGCCCTCGAATTCGCAACCTCCACCGGGCGAGAATCAGGGCGTTACTCCCGATCCGTTTTCGGGATTCAACGAGCCGATGTTCACCTTCAACCTCAAGCTCGACGATTGGGTGCTGCATCCCATCGCCAGCGGATACGCCAGTATCGCGCCGACTCCCGTGCGCGAGAGCGTAGGCAGGTTCTTTGACAACGTCCGGGTCATCCCGCGTATGGCGAATAACCTGTTTCAGCTCAAGTTGATCGAGGCCAGCGGCGAAGTCGCCCGCTTTGGAATCAACAGCACGATCGGATTGGCGGGCTTCTTCGATCCGGCTGATCTTTGGTTCGGGTTGAAGGAGCATCCAAACGATTTTGGCCTGACGATTCGCTACTACGACATTCCGACCGGTCCGTACATCATGTGGCCGTTTCTCGGACCCTCGACCGTCGGCGACACCGTCGGCATGGTTGCAGACGGCGCGATGGATCCGATGAACTACCTGGTTCCGACCTGGATAACGATCACTGTGTCCGCCGGGCAGCGCGTAGTTGAAGCAGTGAACTACCGCTCGCTGCATCTGAACCAGTTCGAGGAAGCTGATCGCTACGCGATCGATCTCTACGGCGCCGTTCAGGACGCGTACCTGCAGACGCGCGCGCACGACGTCAAGGTGCTCCACGAAGAAGAGTGGTAAGTCGAACTTAGATCAACTCTAATTTGACGATAAGCGCGCCGCGGGACATACGTACCGCGGCGCGCCGTTTTCTTAGTACCGGGTGCAGGGATCACCCCTGCCCAAGGAAGTCTGAAACCCACGGTGGGTTTCAGATTTAATTAAGTGATTTACCCTTCCCCGGTATTGCCCTACTGAACGTGCTCCCACGCGTGGTACGAGCTGCGCACCAGCGGCCCCGACTCGACGTGATGGAATCCCATCGCCAGCGCTGCCGTCTTCAACTCCGCGAACTCCGCCGGCGGCACGTACCTGGCCACGGGAATATGCTCGCTCGACGGCCGCAGATACTGCCCGAGCGTCAGGATGTCGCAATCGACGGCGCGCAGGTCGCGGATTACGTCGAGCAGCTGTTCGTTCGTCTCGCCCAGGCCGAGCATCACGCCCGCCTTGCTGAACATCGGCTTGCCGGCCCGCCGCGCGTAGTCCTTCGCATGGCGGATAACGTCCAGCGAGCGATTGTAGTTTCCACCCGGCCGGACTGCCCGATACAGGCTCGGCACCGTTTCGATATTGTGGTTGTAAACGTCGATTGGCGATTCCACCACCGTCTCGACGCTGGCGAGCGATCCCTGGAAGTCGGGCACCAACACTTCGACGCGCGCCGGCGCGGGATTCGATTTGATCGCATGCGCGGTAGCTGCGAAATGCGCCGCGCCGCCGTCGGGCAGGTCGTCGCGATCGACCGAGGTGACGACCACGTGTTGCAGCCCAAGGCGCGCCACCGCCTCCGCGATTCGGCGCGGTTCGTCTTCGTCCAGCGGACGAACTTTGCCGTGCGCGACAGCGCAGTACGGGCAATTGCGCGTGCACACGTCGCCCATCAGCATGAAGGTCGCCGTGCGATGCGAAAAGCATTCGCCGATATTCGGGCAGCACGCCTCCTGGCAGACGGAATGCAGCTTGAGCCCGGCGAGTATCGCCTTGGTGCGGAAGTATTCGGGCGACACCGGCGCGCGAACCTTGATCCAGTCGGGATGCTTTCGTTCAGCCATCGCCAGCGATCAACTCGGGCGTCCGCAAAATCTGCGACGCGCCCACTGAAAAAGCTGAAAAAATTTCATCGTAGCGAAACGTGCGCGCGAAACTCTCGCGCATCGCGTCGACGAACTCGCGCATTGACACCGCGCGATTCGTCACTTCGCATACCGAAGTCATGCGGCATCCATCGATACCGCATGGCACGATCGAATCGAAGTAGCTGAGATCGGTGGACACGTTCAGCGCGAAGCCGTGCCAGGTGGTCCAGCGCCGGATGCCGACGCCAATCGACGCGATCTTGCGCGCGCCGACCCACACGCCGGTCATCGCCTCGCGGCGGGCGGCGTCGATTCCGAATTTCGCGAGCGCGTCGATCATCGCCGCTTCGAGACTTCGAAGATACTTCGTCACGTCGCGGTCGCGCCCTTCGAGTTTGAGAATCGGATAGCCGATCAGTTGGCCGGGGCCGTGATAGGTCACCTGCCCGCCGCGCGAAACGCGCCGAATCGGAACGCCCGTCGGATTGCCGACGATGAATCGCTCGTCGGCGCCGCGCCCGAGCGTGAAGACATGCGGATGCTCCATCATGAGGAGCGTGTCGCCGACGCTGCCCTCGATCCGCGCCGCCAGCATCGCAGTCTGCATCGCAAGCGCGTCGTCGTAGTCAACCACGCCCAAATCCGCAACAGTAATCTTTCCCCTCTCCCTGTTAGGGAGAGGATCAAGGTGAGGGTCCACATTCAGCGCGCTATTTCGCGCGCGATTCAAGATTCTGCCTCTGCTCTGACCATCCCGCTAGAAGTCTATCGCTTCCCCATCCGCGTCCAAAGCCGCTTGCATGATCGCCTCGGACATCGTGGGATGCGGATGCGCGGTCTTGCCGATTTCGGTGACGGTGGTCTCGAGCGTTTTGCCGAGCACGACTTCGGAAATGATGTCGGTGGCGGCGTGTCCGATAATCTGGCATCCAATCACTTCGCCGTATTGCTTGGTCGCGACGATTTTCACGAAGCCCGCGGTCTCGCCAATCGCAACCGCCTTGCCGATCGCGCGAAACGGGAACTTGCCGACCTTCACTTCGATGCCGCGCGCCTTGGCCTCGGCTTCGCTCAGTCCCACGGTCGCAATTTCGGGCTCGCAGTAGATGCATCCCGGGATTGCGAGCAGGTCGAAGCCCGGCTCGCGCACGCCCGCCATGATTTCGACCGCTGCGATACCCTCGGAGCTGGCCTTGTGCGCGAGCAGCGGCGGGCGGATGACGTCGCCGATCGAATAGATGCTCGGGACGCTGGTCTGGAACGAGTCGTTTATTTTGATAAAGCCGCCGCGGTCGAGCTCGATGCCGAGTTTTTCGAGTCCGATATTCTGACTGAGCGGCGCGCGCCCGACCGCCACCAGCACGACATTGGCGTCGATTGATTTTTCGGCGTCGTCCGCCGCGACCGAGACCGACCAGAGATCGCCCTTGCGCGCCATCGACTTGTAGCCATGACCGAGCATCACTGTGATGCCGCGCTTGACGAATGCACGCCGAATCTCCTCGGCGACTTCAGCGTCGATGCCGGGGAGCATCTGCTTTTCCAGCTCGACGATCGTGACCTTGGCGCCGAACGCGCTGTAGAAGTAGCCGAACTCAAGCCCGATCGCGCCGGCCCCGATGACGACGACGCTCGCGGGCATCGTGTCGAGCACCAGCGCTTCCTTGCTGGTGACGACGCCGTCGCCAACTTTCATCCCCGGAAACAGTTTCTCGCCAGACCCGGCCGCGATCAGAATCCTCTCCCCTTCAAGCGACGCAACCGCCGGCGCGGCTTTACCCTCGGCCTGCTTGAGCGAAACGGAATGCGGCCCGGTGATTGTCGCGTCGGCCTCGAAGTAGTCGATTTTGTTTTTCTTGAACAGGTAGAGCACGCCCTTGGACAGCTTGTCCGCCGCCGCCCGCGAGCGCGCAATCACCTTGGCAAAATCAAACCGAACCTCGCCAACCTCGATTCCATGTTCCTTCGCCGCCCCGCGAATCGTATCCATCGCAGTCGCAGAGTTGAGCAGCGCCTTCGAGGGAATACACCCCCAATTAAGACAAACGCCCCCAGCCCGATCCCGCTCGACAACAGCAACGCGCATCTTAAGCTGCGCCGCCCGAATAGCAGCAACATATCCGCCAGGTCCGGAACCGATCACGACAAGGTCATATCGAGAATTTGCCAAGATAAAGTCCCTCTAAGGTTTAACGTACGACCCCACCTTTCCTTCGTTGGGGCCCAGAGGATCTGCATAAAAGACCTTCTATCCAAGTTTCGCTAGTACCGGTCCCGCGGTCTACCCGCTATTGCGGTGTATGCAATCGCTGATCGCTGCGCCCAGCCGCGCGGCAGCAGAATCGCACCCACTGCCTTTAGTTCGTGTATGACGCGGTGTTCCCAATCGAAGACGTGGCCTACCTTGATTGGACGCCAAACGCCTGAGAATGACTTTGTCATCGTCACTTCATAAGCTATTGAGTTATACGGACTGACTAGGACTTGAAGAAGGTTGATCGTCGGCCATCCCAACATTACGACATGACCGCGAGTGACACGAAGATTCTCTGTCTCCTCAGCCAGAAGTGGCTTAGTGAGGACACGGACGAACTCGCGCCAGTCATCTCCACCTTCGTCATTGCGAATGAACCGACGAATCGGATCGAAACAGGAACTGAGGGCAAATCCAACCCCTGCATGTTTGGCCAGGTAGTTGAAAGCGATTTTGGCTACGGCCCGCGCGATCAGCTTATCTATTGTCCCACGCACCTCCACGATGATTTGCCCATCGAATCTTTCAGGAGGGGGGAGATTCACTTCTCCTTCCTCTTGGAATTTCGGCACCAACCTTCGGACGAGCTGTCTCAGGCGCTCGAGGCCGGCGTCATCTTCTTTGGCAGTAACCAAGCGAAGTGTCGCTTTCGTGTCTTGTGGCAGAATATTGAGGCTATCGCTTCGAAGCTCTTGTTCAGAGTAATACCGGAATTCAGATTGACCCTCACGCAGTATTCCGACCTGAGGTGGAATCAGGAGCACAAGCTCGCCTCCCTCCGGATCCGGCTTGGGAGTAACGACCATACCAGCGCCCCTTTTGCTTGCTGGAATCCTGAAGCTCAACCTGTCATTCGCGAAGCCGACGAAATCGCGACGTAGTTTCTGACCGTGCCGCAAGCGAAAAATCGCCTCGAAACTATTGCGCCCAGGCATTTTCGAGACCCCTCCCGAAGTAAGCGTTGCAATCGCGACAGACGGTGTTAACAAGGGTTTGATTGTTCTCAAACGCCCCAAACTGAAGAGGAATGACGTGCTCTCTGTTGAATTGTTCCCTGCCGAGCTCATCTCGGCAGTAAATGCACATCGGCATGACTGCGCTCCGTCGCTACAAAGAGGCGACTGTATTTATTCTACCACTTTTTGTGTGAACGATTGCTCCGATCAATCCGTGAACGATCACTGAATTCAATGCAATTTGGCTGGAGGGTACGCGGAGGCGGAATCCTGAATTGCGCGCAACTTTCGTCTTCGAGTTCAGGGATGAAATGTTCAGCCTTATGCCCTCGCGCCCGCCGTGATACGGATCGTTATGAACAACAATCAAGATTCTCCACCCTCGACCGCATCGACCGATAACCAACTGCCCGCACTTTCGCCCCGCCAGCTTGCGGCGCGCCGCGCCAACTCCAAGAAATGCACTGGCCCGCGCACACCCGAAGGCAAGGCCGCCGCGCGTCTCAACGCCCTCAAGCACGGTTTCTTCTCGCGCGACGTCGTGAACCGCGAACTCGACGGCTCCGCGCGCGCCGAGGAATTCAATTCGCTCCTCGACGCTTTGCTCGAAGAGTTCCAGCCCCAATCCGCCCGCGAGCGCATTCTGGTCGACGAAGTCGCCGCATCATGCTGGCGCATCCGCCGATTGCTGCGCTACGAATGCCGCGAATCGTGGGTCGACGAGGAGGCTTACCGCCGCCGGGCCGATACTGAGACTCCGAGCGATACCCTCCTCGCCACGATGGGCTACGACCACTACGGCACTCGCCAGCGCACCCCCGAAAAACTCCAGCGCAGCGGCCTCGACAGCTTGATCCTGCCGGGCGATTTCGATGTGGACAAAATCGTCCGCTACGAACGCACCGTAAAACGCAATCTGTACCGCGCGCTCAAATGGCTCGAGCGAATTCAAGCCGCGCGCATTGATCCGGAATCATCGGCCCCAACTCCATCGCAGCGAGCGTGATTTCGGCGTAGGGGAGAACCTTTCCTGAAAAAAAATTTGACGGAACGAAACTACCGGTGGGCCATCGTCGCCAAATAACCACAACCAGTGGTAAATCCTCGCGCGGGAGCGAGAAGAAAACTCGAATGAATTCGCTTGCTTTATTTCTTCTGGATTGGCGCGTCGGCCCAGGACTGCTGCGTCATTATGAAGGGGTCGGGCGAGACGCTTATCTCGCCGCGGAACGGCCAGTCGAGCGCTATGATCATCACGATGATCAGCGCCAGTGTCGCGGCCATCACACCGGTCATCGCCAGATGCATGCCGAAGTGCTCAAAGCCGAAGAGATAGGTGTAGCCGGTCGTGATCGCCGCGCCGAAAAATACTATCGCCCAGATCACGCCCGGAATATGTCCCTGGACCGCCGACAGCCGGGCGCTGCGCGCGTTGTAGAGCTGGTTCCAGGTCTTGAGCATCTCGGCTTCGATCACCGCTTCCCCGAATTCTGCGGATGTATCGTGGCGATCGCCGTCGCGAGGTCCCGCAGCGGCTTCCATCCCTGGTCGGGCGTCTTGCCGGTCCTCTGGATCGGCCATTCGACGTCGACGACGACGCTGACGTACTTCGCCAGCGCATCGCGAATCTCCTGGCCCTTGGCATCCGGCAAGCCCGCGGTGTCGAGGTACATGCCGCCGGCGTAGTCCGATTCGTTCTCGACGATGTCGGACGCCCTGCTGAAAGACTCCCACGTGGCGATTGCGATGAATGCCAACAGCACCGCGTACAGCACGCCGACGATTGCAAAAGTGAACCCGGCGAGATCGTTGTGAGCCCGGCGCAGTTTGACGTGAACCAATCGATGAAACACCAGCAGTCCGCCGCAGCCGGCCGCGATGAAGAGCACAACCAGGATGGTCCCCCACAGCCAGGTCGGGTTGTTGTAAATCCAGTCGACAATCATGCTATTTGCCCTCTCGAGAAGGGCAGCCTCTTGTAGCACTTGCCATGATATCAATAAATCGCAGACGTCGAGTCGATCGGCCGCTCGTAGCGGTAATTGTCAACCTGGTGGCTGCTCTGCTGTTCGCTTTGCCGGCGAACGCCGCGCCATGGACGCAACCGGAATACCTCTACCGCTATTTCGTGTGGGGCGCGCAATTCATCGTCTCATCCCGTTCCGACGACTACAAGCACTACTCGTTTCATACAATCGACCAGGGGCCGGACGCGTTTCACTTCGCGCCCGGCAAGCCCGATGCGGTTCCGGATACCGTGGAATACAGCGAAGGCGATACCGTGAAGCGTGTCGCGCTGAAAGAACTGCTCCGCACGACGGGCACTCATGCATTCATCGTTATCAAAGACAACCAGCTGCTCTACGAGGATTACTTCAACGGCTTCGGGCGAGACTCTCTGTGCACCGCATGGTCGGTTTCAAAGTCCGTCACCTCAGCCCTGGTCGGCATCGCGATCTCCGAGGGTTATATCAAGAGCCTCGACGATCCGATCACAAACTACCTTCCAGAGCTGAAGGGCCGGGGCTTCGACGCGATTACGATCAGAAATCTCTTGACGATGGGATCGGGGATTCAATACCGGATCAGTTTTTTCCCGTGGGACGAATTCGTGCTGGCCGGCTATTACCCCGATTTGCGACAACTTCTGTTATCGGACCTGACGATCATGGAACCGCCGGGACAATCATTTCACTACAACAACTTCAATGTCGAACTTCTAGGCATGATCCTGGAACGGACCACCAAGCGCCCGCCCAGCCAGTACCTCGAGGAAAAAATCTGGAAACCTATAGGCATGGAATATCCAGCCACCTGGAGTATCGACAGCGAACGGGACGGCTTTGAGCTGACACCCATAATGTTCAACGCGAGAGCTATCGACCTCGCAAAGTTCGGCGGCTTTACCTCGACAACGGCAATTGGGACGGAAAGCAGATCGTTCCGGAGCAATGGGTCGTCGAATCCACTGCCAAAGATCCGGCCGACCATCGTCCATGGGAGACTTTCTCGCGATGGCAGGATAAGGGCGGTTACTACAAGTATTTCTGGTGGGGCGTTTCGCGAAGCGATGCCGACTACTACTACATGGGCATCGGCACCTATGGCCAGTTCATTTTCGTTTCACCTAAGACAAATGTCGTGATTGTAAGGACAGCCGATGAAGACGGAATCGAACCACCGCAATGGCGCGAAGTCTTTGAAAATATCGCCGAGCAAGTCGACCAGAGCTATAAGAAAGATCATATCGGGCTATGAGTTGAACTCGCACAGGCAAAGCGCGAATCTGAATTTCAAAGAGGCAGGCCTTCTGCCGCAACAGCTCTTGGAGCGGTCACATGATCTTTCGCGAGCTCAATCATGGCAAGTGCAAGACCTATCTTGCGATTTCTGAAGGCAGCCGGCAAGGCCGCCATTATCGACCCCGTGCGCGACAAGGTCGAGCGCTACCTCGCGGTCCTTGCCTATCACGGACTGCGCCTTGATTTGATTATCGACACACACACTCACGCCGACCATCGCAGCGGCGCGCTCGAGCTGGGCGAGCTGGCAGATGCGCCGGTCGCGATGCATCGTCTCGCGCCGGCGCCTCACGTGCGCATCCACGTCGAAGATGGCCAGGTGTTGAAAGTTGGCGACGAGGAACTTCGCGTCATCCACACTCCCGGCCATACCCCGGATTCGATAAGTCTGCTCGCGAAGGATCGCGTCTTTACCGGCGACGTGTTGTTCATCCACGGCACTGGACGCGCCGATTTCGCGGGCGGCGACGCCGGCATTCAGTACGACTCGATAACGCGCAAGCTGTTCACGCTGCCCGATGCTCTCCTGGTTTTTCCCGCACACGATTATCGCGGACATACGCAATCGACTATCGGGGAGGAGAAGCGGTCGAATCCGCGGCTGGCCGGCAAGACCCGCGACGATTACGTCAATCTGATGAACAACCTCGGCTTGCCGCTGCCCGACGGCATCCAGGAGGCGCTGCAGCCGAACCAGTCCGACCTCGATGCGGGCGCGCTCAAGTTCCCGACGCTGTCGCAACTCAACCAGGTGCGTCAGTTGAGTGCCGCGAGTTGCGCGATCGTATCGCGAGCTCCAATCCACCGCTGCTAATTGATGTCCGCGAGGAAGATGAGTATCGCGGAGAGCTCGGTCATATCGCGGGTGCGCGCTTGATCCCGCTGAAGGAGCTGCCCGAGCGCGTCGAGGAGCTTGCGAGTGCGAAGGGCCGCGACATCGTCGCGATCTGCCGGGTCGGAGTCCGAAGCTCTACCGCCGCCGCGATCCTCACTGGGTTGAGCTTCGAGCACGTGTGGAATCTGAAGGGCGGCATGATCGAATGGAAGGACGCGCATCTTCCGGTCGAGTGAAGATCTTAATTTACTGCGCGCCGGAAACCGCAGAGACTGGCAGGCCTTGTCGGATTTTCGCGGAAAAGTCGGGGGAGTCGTCCGCGGCTTTTGCTTTCTCAGTGATATTGCTGCGCGCCTTGAGTTCTGCGAACGGAAGGCTGGTGTCGATCTGGGCGCGTTCGTACAGGAGTTGATCGAGGTGGCCATTAGCCAGCAGGCGCCAGTCGAGATGTCGGCCGGCGCCTATGTTTTGCGCGTGGCCGCGGATCGTAGTCGTGCAGTTCTGCGTCAAT
This sequence comes from uncultured delta proteobacterium, assembly GCA_963805315.1. Lineage (GTDB taxonomy): Bacteria > Desulfobacterota > Binatia > Binatales > Binataceae > Binatus. Next base: position 390,242 of record CAWDTQ010000007.1, on the reverse strand, counting down.
GCGTTGTACCATTGCGGACGATCCGCGAGGCGATTCACTTCGTCGAGGTAGTCGACCAGCAGCGCGCGGGCCTGCGCTGCAGGAACGCGGATGCGATACAGATAGACCTGCTCGCCGCGGTAGTTGGTTCGCAATCCCACCAGGTCGCGTTCATCGGCGACTACGTAATAGAGCTCGTACTGGCGGAAGAAGCCGCGAAGGGCGGAGTAGGACTCGCCTTTCTCCTTGCGCGTCTCGATCGACACCGCCAGGTGTTGGCCGTCATCGAAATCCCAACTGACGATCGTGTGCGCGATTTGAGTCGGTCCCCAAAACGACAGGAACAGATCGACGCCGCGAATCCTGTCGAGGTCGTAAGTTCGCGTCTCCCAGCGCTGGTCGTAGTCGGACTCGGATCGATATTTGAAATTTCGAACATTCTGGATCGTAACGCGGCTGCCGTCGAACGATGCGCGCGCCGTGCGAGCTACATCGGGAGTCCAGTCTCGCGTATTGCTCGGTGGAATGGACGTCCACCAGATAGCGACCGCAACCACTGGCAACATCGCCGCCGCGAGCCCTCTTGCCAAAGGTCTGACGAGAGCTATCAATAGGACGCTGACTATAGTTAGTGAACCTGCCAGCATGCCCGCGAGTACGCGCGATTGCGGACCGTCGATCCATAGCGCCATCGCGCCCCACGCGACACCGGCGACGACGACTACCGACAACATCGACGTCGCGAGGATGCGGACGGTGCGGCGGACCATCAATGGATTCCGGCGTGCTCGTATAGGATGCGACGAACCTCCTCGATCGTTGCGGGCGCGGACTGAGTAGAGTGACCCGAACGCACGACCAGCTCGGATTCGACGCCCTCGATGTGCGCGCTCTTGTACTCTACGACGCCGTCGTTGCCATCTTCGACCGGCCCCGAGCCTTGCACTGCAATGATCGAATGTGCGTGCACGCCGGGCGCAATCGGCAACGCGCTGAGAGTCTTGAGGAAGGGATTGGAAGCGTCCATGTTGTCGAGCGCGGTAGGGATAGTAAACGGAGTTTGCAACACGCTGGACTCGCGAAGCTTTGCGATTTGAACCGCGGACTTCGCAAGGCCGCCAGGCAGGTTGATGAATTTGTTGCCGAACTTGACGATAGGATTGCTCGCCATGAAACTGCCGCGATGGGGCGTCGCGATGAAGACCACTTCATTCACGAATGGCAGCGGCTTGACGAACATCGCGCGGGCGAGCAAGTCGCGAGTCTCGGGATCGAGCTGCGCCTGATCGAACGGCACCTTGGTAATGTTGTCCCAGAAGCGAGTGCCGCTATCGACCACGGTCATCTTGGTCAGCAGACCGCCCTGGCTATGGCCTATGACGACCATATTATTGAGCGCGGGGTCCTTGCCGTCGGGGTCGACGTCCTTGCGCACCTCCTGCAGCGATTCCCGCAGACGCATTGCCGACAGAGCGATCGGATTGCCGCTGTTATAGATGAAAAACCAGATCTGGTAGCGCGACGAGATCGCCGGATCGCCGAGCAGCTCGTTGGTCATCTCGGCCCATCGCGCGGGGCTCGACGCAGTGCCGTGAACGAACACCACCGGAATCATGTTCGGGTGGTATGGATGCAACATGAAAAGACCGTTAATGTCGGCGCTCTTGCCGATGCCGGGAAGGAGAAAGTCTCCGCGACGAAACCCCGCGAGCTCGAAATCCCAAACCGGCGCTCCTTCCAGCCGATAGGCGAGGGCCGCGCTAGGATCCGACTCGAGAGGCACAGAGTAAGAACCGACTTGTACTGCGGTCACCAAGTCGTCGTCGTAAAGCTCCACAGAGCCATGCAGGTGTTCAATACTCATCGAGCGGCGCGGATCGTTGAATCGCACGAAGGCGGTGATCGGCACCTTCGCATTCGAAGGTATCCATCTGCTCGCGGGTGTCCCGGGCAACGGTTCAACTCGGGCCGAGAGTGCGGCGCCAATGCCGGCTCTACGATAGGTGTTGCGTAGCCCGCGAACCTCAAGGTCCGCGAGCGACACGAATTTCGTTAGGCGGTTGCCGGCATAGTTGAATCCGTCGGGGTTGGCGGTGAGGCGGAGCGAGCCAAAGGGCAAACTCAGTTGACGCTCACTAAGGTCAACTTCCTTCCCGTCCTTAGTCGCGAGTCCTAGAGCTATGCCTCTATTGTATAGGTCAACCGCCAACCTCAGGCGCGGATCGTAAGGGCTGGGCGCATCGTTAGGGTTATCTGGGAACAGAAAGGCATACGCATAGGCGGCGGATGCCAGGTAGTAGGATTGATTTCGGGAGCTCTCAGCGTACGCAAAGGAGAGTTCTGACAGCGCGAACAGGCGATCACGTTCGTCTGGTTTGCCCAGCCCCGAATACAACTCGCCAAGAACTTCTTGCGGATCGGATTTGAAACGGTCGCCAAGAGCGGTTCGCTCCAGAACTTGCGTCGAGTAGTCGCTAGGTTCGCCGGTGGACAGGATGTTTGCGTTGAGCTCGCGATGGGCCGCTTGTTCGTTGAGACGCTTGACCCCGACCGGCGTGGCGCAACTGCCGGTGAACATAACGATGAATGCTACTAGTACTGATAGACGTGTCAGAAGCAGTGCGCGATAGGTCTGACTCGCGAAGGGAGCTGCGCGAGTGCTCATCTAATTGCGGCGGATTCGCTCACAGAAGGAGGCTCGAAGGATTCTCGAGGAAGCGTTTCAGTTCCTGCAAGAAGCGGCCGGCTACGACGCCGTCGACGATGCGGTGATCGAACGAACCTGTCATCATCATGGTCTTGCCGACGGCGAGCTGGCCGTTGCGCACGACCGGTCGATCCTTGATTGCGCTCACGGCGAGAATCGCAGCCTGCGGCGGCACGATGACGGCGGCGAAGTGCTCGATACCCAGCATCCCCATGTTGGAAATCGAAAACGTCGCGCCCGACAGTTCGTCGGAGGTGAAACCGCCGCGGCTCGACTTCGCGACGAGGCGATGCGCGGCGCGCGAGATTTCCAGCAGCGACAAGCGCTCGCATTCGCGAATCACCGGCAGGATCAAACCGTCCTCGACCGCGACTGCCACTCCGATGTTGATGTTGGGATGGATGACGATGCCTTCGTTTTCGTAGCTGGCGTTGATGCGCGGGTAGCGGCCGAGCGCAAGCGCGCAGGCCTTCACGATGATGTCGTTGTAGGTGACGGTTTCCTCGAACAGCTCGGTTGCTTCGAGCGAGTCCTTGAGGCGGACCGCGTCTTCCATCGCGACTTCGACGGTGACGTAGAAGTGCGGGATCTCGCGCTTGGACAAGGCCATCCGCTTGGCGATGGTCTTGCGCATCGCGGACAGTTCCTCGCGCGAGCCGGGCGCGCCCTCGCGCGGCGACACCAGGCGGCGAAATTTGAAGAGCTGCTGCTCGCGGATGAAGTTGTCGATGTCGCGCTTGGTCACGCGGCCTTCGGGACCGGTGCCGCGGACGTGAGAAATATCGACGCCGGCTTCCTCGGCGGCGCGCCGCGCGAGCGGCGAGGCGCGCAGCTTGTGGCCGTCGCCCGCATCGGCGTCAGCCGCGGGCGCGGACGGCTCGGGGCGGGGCGGTGGAGCGGCGATCGCGGTCGGCGCGGCGGAAGGATTCGCGGACATCGCAGGATGCACGTGCAAATCGCCCGCGGAGCCGTCAGTAACGACGGCGGCCGGCGCGATCGATTTCCTGGTTGACTCTTTTTTCTCGACTGCTTTCGGTTTCATCGCGATTGGCTTTGGCGGCTGAGTCGTCGCGGAGGCTTCGGCGCCCGCATTTTCCATTGCTGCCGCCGCCGGCTTCGCGTCGGATTTGGAATCCTTCGCTCCCGCGGATTTCATCAATGCGATCACCGCGCCGACCGGCGCGCTCTCGCCTTCATTCAATTTGATCTGGTCGAGCACGCCCTCTTCGAACGACTCGAGCACCATGTCGGCCTTGTCGGTCTCGACCTCGGCAATCGCCTCGCCGCGCGCGATTTTGTCGCCGGGATGCTTGAGCCATCGGAGGATCTTGCCTTCCTCCATCGTGTCGGAGAGCTTGGGCATCGTGATTTCGTTGCTCATGGTGGTTCGCCCGAATGTAGCTAGGTCAACTGCTCCGCCGCCTTGACGATATCACCGGCGCTCGGCAGCGAAGCATGCTCGAGATGCTTGTTATACGGCATCGGCGAATCGAGCGCCGCGACGCGCGCGACGGGAGCGTCCAGCGAATCGAAGGCGGCCTCGTGAATCTGCGCGGCGATTTCAGCGCCGGCGCCGCCCGTGCGCCATCCTTCGTAAGCGACGATTGCGCGGCCGGTCTTTTTCACCGACGCGACGACGGTCGCCATGTCGAGCGGATTCAAAGTTCTAAGGTCGACAATCTCGGCGTCGATTCCCGAGTTCTCGAGCGCTTCGGCGGCGGCGATCGCGTCGTATACGCATTTCGAGTAAGTGACTATAGTCACATCCTTACCTTCTCGAACTATATTTGCCTTGCCGAACGGAACCATGAACTCGGGATCCTCGGGTACTTCCCCCTTGACGCCGTATAGTGATTCGTGTTCGAGGAAGATCACGGGATCGACCTGGCGAATCGCCGTTTTCAGCAGTCCCTTGGCGTCGGCGGGCGTGGCCGGGATGACCACGCGGAGCCCGGGGCAGTGCAGGAAATATGCTTCGAGGCTCTGGCTGTGCTGCGCGCCAAGCTGATGGCCTCCGCCCTGCGGCGCGCGAATGACTATAGGCACAGTGGCCTTGCCGCCGAACATGAAATGTATTTTGGCGGCGCTATTGACTATTTGATCCATAGCCAGTAGCGCGAAGTTGATAGTCATCAGTTCGACTACCGGTTTGAGCCCGCCCATCGCAGCGCCGATGCCCGCGCCGACGATAGTCAGTTCGGAGATAGGCGTGTCGCGGATGCGCTTCTCGCCATAGACGGCCAGCAGGCCGTCGGTGACCTTGAATGCGCCGCCGAAGTAGCCGACCTCCTCGCCCATGATGAAGACCCGCTCGTCGCGATCGAGTTCTTCGCGCAGGGCCTGGTTCAATGCTTCGCGGTAAGAGATTTGCGCCATTTTTTCAGTGTCAGCTTCGGCGGTTCATTTGTCTTCCGACGCGTAAACGCCCTTGCCGAGTTCGTCCATCGAGGGCTCGGGGCTTTCGTCGGCGAACTTGACGGCATCATCTATAGTCGCGGCGACTTCATGTTCGACTTCGTCGAGCTTCGCGTCGGTGGCGCGCTTTTCGGCGAGCAGGCGGCGGTGCAGATTCTTAATCGGGTCGCGCTCCTGCCAGATTCTCTCTTCGCGCTTGGAGCGGTACTCGGCCGGATCGGACATCGAATGGCCGCGGAAGCGGTAGGTGACGGCCTCGATCAACGACGGCCCGTCGCCGGCGCGCGCGCGCGCGACTGCCTCCATCGTGGCGCCGTAAACCTCGAGCACGTCCATCCCGTCCACGCGCACGCCCGGCATCTTGTAAGGCTCGGCGAAGCGGTAGAGTTCCTCCTGGCTGACCGCATTCTGAACGAGCGTGCCCATCCCGTAAAAGTTATTCTCGCAAATGAAAACCAGCGGCAACTTCCACAGCGATGCCAGGTTGAGGGTCTCGTGGAAGGCGCCCTGCGGGAGTGCGCCGTCGCCGAAGAAGCAGCAGACCACTTCGGGACCTTCGTTGTAACTGACCGAGAGCGCGAGACCGCATGCGATTGGCAATCCGCCGCCGACGATCGCGTAGCCGCCCATGAAGCGCAGGTCCTGATCGAACAGATGCATCGAGCCGCCGCGGCCGTGCGAAATTCCCGTCGCCTTGCCGAACAGCTCGGCCATCACGACGCGCGGGTTGGCGCCCTTGGCGAGGCAATGACCGTGCTCGCGATAGGTCGAGACGACGTAGTCCTTGTCGTAGAGGGCGTAAATCGCGCCGACTGCGACGGCCTCCTCGCCGGCGTAGAGATGGCAGAAGCCGGTGATTTTGCCGCGACTGTACATCTCGGCGGTCTTCTCCTCGAAGCGGCGGATGAGGATCATGCGGCGGTAGAGGTCGAGAAGCTGGCTCTCGTGGAGGGTCAGGAGGGCGTGCTGAGCAGCGTGCTTGTCGCGTTCGAGTGCCATGGCAGATTAGCGCACAGGGAGGAGGTGCGCTCGATCAAACTGTAACGCGATCAGGAGTGGGGGTAAACGAGGGTCAACATAAATCAAGTTGAGGAGCGCAGAAGAAAGCGACGATGCGCTACTGTTGCAGATGGCTGACTAGTTCAGTGACGCGGGCCGGATCGAGAATGACTATTGCCAGCGCGCCGACGGCGAACATGATCGCGAATCCCGCCATCAGGCGAAGGTAGAATGCCGGCTGATGGCTGGTTTGCGCGACGCCGGACTTGAAGATCGCGTTGACTCCGGCCGCGAGTGTCAGCCCGATAACAGCGTCGCGCGCGGCGCTGGTGCCGGCTTGCACGAAACCCGCCAGCGTCAGCGAGATCGCATCGACGTCCACCAATCCGCTGATCGCCGAAACCACCATCTGGCCGCCGTACCCGGCGTAATTCTTGGCGACGCGAGTGACCAGCAGTACGATAGTGAATACCACGCCGAACTGGAGTGCGGGGCGAATCGAAAACGGGTTGCGAAAGGTCGATGTCCGCGACCTCGTGACCCTTTTCTTTCTTCGCCGGCGCTCGCGCGAGGAGTATGGCGGCGGCGAACCCCGCGAGCATCATGGCAGCGAAAGCGGGGCTCGCCGCGATCGCGAGCATCGGGCTGACCACGGCGACCAGCAGCAGCATCCGCGGGAACAGAATCGAATTGGCTATTATCGCATAGCGGGCAGCAGGTACGGCAGACTCGGGCGCGTCCCTGACCGCATTCGAAATTCCGGTCGTGTAGGCAGTCGTCGAGGCGATCGCACCGACTATCGCAGTGAGTAATGCGCCGCGCTCGCCGCCGGTAAACTTGGTCAGGAAATAACCTACATACGAGACGCCGGACACTAGTATTACGAATAGCCAGATCCTGCGCGGATCGAAAAATCCGAATGGTCCGTAGCTGCCGTCCGGCAGCAGCGGATAGATGATGAATATCAGGGCGAGAAAACTCAGCGTGTCGATATATTCGCGGTCGGAAATCGCGTCGCGCACAAAATGGCGGAGCTGATCGCGCTCGGCCAAAATCGCGGCGAGCACGATGCCGAGTCCTGCGCCGAACTGGCGGTCGGAGGTCAGGCACAGGCCCGCCAATGCGAAGGTCGCGACCGCCGCGAGCTCGGTGGTGATGCCGTTGCGCTCCGGATGCTGCACGCGCATCACGAGCACCGTGCCGATCGTGCCGACGAACAATGCGATTGCGACCGCAGGGCTGCCGGAGTGGCCCGCGACGGCGCCGAGCAGCGCGATGATCAGGAAATCCCGCAGGCCGGGACGCGGCGTACCATGAGGGCCGGGTTCCCGGGTGCGCCCGACGAGAAATCCGATCGTCAGCGCGAGCGCAAATCCCACGGCGGGTGAGTTGGAGCCGGTCAGATCGGGCATCGAGAGGGGGATGTTACCGGAATCCGGCAACAAATGCTTGCCTGCCGTGGCGGGCACGGCCCCGCCTTGCCGATTGCCCGACGCTGGTGGTATCTTGCTCACGTGAAGTGGGCGCGTGCCCACTTTTTTGTTGGTGTCGCAAAGGGTTTTTCGGGTTCGTCGACATACGAGCCGAATACGGCGGCCTTGCGAGCGAGAGGTGAGAGCAGATGATCGCCCTGACGCTTCATCCGACCGCGGAAAAAGTGGTCGAGCTGCTCGAGCCGCATATCGAACGCCAGGGCTACGAACTGGTTTCGGTGGATTTTCGCAAGGGCACGCGAAATTCGCTGCTGCGGCTGCTGGTCGACAAGCCGGGCGGCGGAATTGCGCTGAGCGACCTGGAGAAGTTGAGCCCGACGTTGGGCGATTTGCTCGACGTGTACGACCCGGTCGAGGGCCGCTACACGCTGGAGGTCGCGTCGCCGGGAATCAACCGGCCATTGCGCAAGCTGGAGCATTTCGAGGCGGTGAAGGGTGAGCGGGTGAAGGTGCGGACGCATCGCGCGCGCGACGGACAGAAGTCGTTCGTGGGCAGGCTGCTGAGCGTCGGTGAAAGTGGAATCGAGCTGGATGACGAGACGAGCCGCAAACGGCAGACGATCGGTTTCGACGAGATGTCGGGAGCGAATTACGAGTACGATTTTGACAAGTAGATCTACAGATTTGAAAAACAGACATACAAAAAAAATTGGCGCGCCGCTTTTTGCGCGCCCCGGGGAGGCGCTATGCAGGTCGATCTGAACCGGGTAATCGAGCAGGTCAGCAAGGAAAAAGGCATCGACAAGACGATCGTGATCAACGCGGTCGAGGAAATGATGCATTCGGCGGCGCGCCGCACGTTTGGGCCGGACCGCAATATCGAGTCGCGGTTCAATCCGGACCTCGGCGAAATCGAGCTGTTCGAGATAAAGACAGTGGTCGAGAAGGTCGCCAACGCGGCGGCCGAAGCCGACGTGGCCGAGGCGCGCGCGAAATACGATCCCGAGGCGGAAGTCGGCGACGAGATATTGATCAAGCTCGACACCGCGACGATGGGCCGGATCGCGGCGCAGGCGGCCAAGCAAAATCTCATCCAGCATATTCGCGACGCCGAGCGCAAACAGATTTTCAACGAGTTCAAGGATCGCAAGCAGGAAGTCGTTTCGGGAATCGTGCAGCGCTTCGAGCGCAAGAACATGATCGTCAACCTCGGACGCACCGAGGCCATTCTGCCCGAGAAGGAGCAGATTCCGCACGAGCGTTATCGCCAGGGCGATCGCATTCGCGCGCTGATTCTCGACGTCGATCTCTCGGAGAAGGGCCTGTCGATCGTACTCTCGCGCACTTCGAACGACTTCCTGATGAAGCTGTTCGAGCAGGAAGTCCCCGAGATTTACGAGGGCATCGTCGAGATTCGCCAAAGCGCGCGCGAGCCCGGCGGACGCGCCAAGGTCGCGGTCTATTCCAAGGATTCGGACGTCGATCCGGTCGGCGCATGCGTCGGGATGAAGGGCACGCGCGTGCAATCCGTCGTGCAGGAGCTGCGCGGCGAGAAGATCGACATCGTGCCGTGGACCGACGACCAGGCCGAGCTGGTCTGCCGCGCATTGGCGCCGGCGAAAGTTTCGAAGGTGATAATCGACGAGGACGAGCATGCGATGGAGGTGATCGTCCCCGACGATCAGCTGTCGCTGGCGATTGGCAAGCGCGGGCAGAACGTGCGCCTGGCTCATCGCCTGACCGGATGGAAGCTCGACGTGCGCAGCGAGGCTGAGGCCGAAGAAGAAGCTCGCTCGGCGCGCGCGTCGCTCAACGCAATCCCGGGGATCGGCGATATCAACGCCGAACTGCTCTACCAGTGGGGATTCCGCTCGGCTGAGCAACTGGCCGAGGCCGAGGAGACGACGTTCGACGTCGAGGGAATCAGCCCCGAGCGCGCGGCGCAGATAATCAACGCGGCGCGCGAGCATGTCGCCAACAAGAAGATCGCAGCCGAAGCAAAGGCGGCGGCTGCGGCCGAGGCTGCAGAGGCGGCCGCTGCCGCGGAAGCCGTGGCTGCGGCGGAAGCGGTGGCGACAGAAGCGGAAGGCGCGGAGGCGGCAGGCGAGACGATCGCGCAAGAAACAGCGCCGGCGGTCGCCCCCGAAGATGCGGGAGAAAAGTAATTTTTCACTCGCCCCCAGCGTACGTGTATTGGATGCATGACAGCAGGACGCGAAGGCGTCGATGGTACGAATTGCGATCGTGAACGGCAATGTTGAAGTGGATTTCGAGGCGCGACGGGCAGGGCGCGGCGCGTATCTGCATCCGGCGGCGGAATGCGTCGAGCGGTTCGTCGGTTCGAAAATCAAGGAATTTCGCGCGCTCCGGCGGAAAATAGAACGTCACGAGCGCGAACAGATAGCGGCGGCAATTAAACTCCGACTGGATAGAAACTCAAAGGTCGAATAGTATAACTGGGATGGCGCGAAAGCGGATCAAAACTCTTGCTACTGAATGGGGATTCCCGGTCGAGGATTTGCTCGCCGGATGCGCCCGCCTGAAGCTCGGGCATACGCAGTCCGAGTCGAGCCTCCTCTCGCCCGAAGAAGCGGATCGGCTCAAGGCCGACCTCGACGAACAGGTGCATCGCGCGACCATCCTGCGCCGCGAAACCGTGCTCGAAACGAGCAGCGGAAAGATTTTAGAAAAGCGCCTCAACGCCAACGTGATGCGCCGACGTCACGCCGAGCCGGGCCAGGCCGCCGGTGGCGACACGCCTTTCCATTTCGAGGTCGAAGAGACCCGCGACGATTCGTTCACGTCACCCTTTCTCGGCGATTCATCCGCCGAGACCGAGACGCCGGTCATGTTCGACGCGGGTCATGGCACAGAGCCCGCGACCGAGCCGCATCGCGCGCCCGAGCGGATCGTCGTCAGGCCTGAGCCCGAAATCGAAGAGATAGGCGAGGCCGACTACGAGGCTCATCCGCCGCGAGGCCGCAGTCCATATAAAGGATGATGGAACCCGAGCCCGAGCCGGAGATTGACTCGCGCAGAGCCCGAGCGCGCGCCGGTAGTGGCGGAAGCCGCGCCCGCGCCCGAAGCGGCGCCGTCGGCGCCATCGTCGCGTTTCGGTTATCGCACCGATCGCGTGCGCCCGGCGGAAGCCGCGGATCGCGCCTCCATCAACCTGACCCGCGGCTCGCAGAGCGGCCCTACGCTCGACGACGGACAGAAGGGGCCGAAGGTCCTCGGCAAGATCGATTTGCGGCCGAAAGTAGCGCCGCCGCGTCCCGCGTCGCCCGGTTCGCGTCCCGCAGCCGGCGCACCGAGTGCGCGGCCGGGGCTGACCGGACGCTTCGCTCCGCAACAGCAGCCGGCACAGCCGGCCGACGGGGCGCCGCAGTTGCCGCCCGATCAACTGGCCAAGCCCGGCGGCGGCCGTGGGATCAAGAAAAAGAAAGTCGTCAAGAAGGGCAGCACCGACCTAGCCGCCGAGCGCGAGATGCGTGGGCTGCGGGTGCCGAAAAAGCGCCGCGCACTGCCCGGCAAGGAACAGCGCAAGACCGAGATCACCACACCCAAAGCGTCCAAGCGCGTCGTGCGAATCACCGAGGGCGTCACGGTCGGCGATCTGGGGCGCTCGATGGGCGTCAAGGCCGGCGACCTTATCAAGAAGTTGATGGAACTCGGCCAGATGGCGACGCTCAACCAGGTGCTCGACGTGGATACCGCCACCTTGCTGGCGGGCGAGTTCGGTTACAGCGTCGAGAATGTCTCCTTCGACGCGGAGCAGGTTATCGAAGAGACGCCCGAGGAAACCGTCGTCGGCGAGAGCGTCACGCGGCCGCCGGTCGTCACCGTGATGGGCCACGTCGATCACGGCAAGACTTCACTGCTCGACGCGATTCGCCACACCAACGTGACGGCGCGCGAGTTCGGCGGAATCACGCAGCACATCGGCGCGTACACCGTCGAGGCGAACGGGCGGACGATCGCGTTCGTCGATACTCCCGGTCATGAGGCGTTTACTGCGATGCGTGCGCGCGGCGCCAAGGTCACCGACATCGTCGTGCTGGTGGTCGCCGCGAACGAAGGCGTGATGCCGCAGACGCAGGAGGCGATCAATCATGCGCGCGCCGCTAACGTTCCGATCATTGTCGCCATCAACAAGATCGATTTGCCCGATGCCAACATCGATAACGTCAGGCAGCGCCTGACGCAGGTCGGCCTCGTGCCCGAAGACTACGGCGGCGACACGATCACGGTGCCGGTCTCGGCCCGCACCGGCGAAGGAATCGACAAGCTGCTCGAGATGATCCTGCTGCAAGCCGACGTGATGGAGCTGAAGGCGAATCCGTCGCGCGCCGCGCGCGGCACGATAATCGAGTCGCAGCTTGACCGCGGGCGCGGTCCGGTCGCCACCGTGCTGATCCAGGAAGGCACGCTGCACCAGGGCGACGCTTTCGTGAGCGGAACCTCGTACGGTCGGGTGCGCGCGATGCAGAATCATCTCGGCCAGCGCCTGACCGAGGCGGGCCCGTCCACGCCGGTCGAAATATTCGGCCTCTCCAGCCGTTCCTGAGCCCGGCACCGTGTTTACCGGGGTGGCCGAGGAATCCAAGGCGCGGCAGGTCGCCGAGTATCGGCGCTCGAAGCAGCGCGAAGGCGAGCTCACCAAGACCAGCCGCATCTCGCTCGAGGACTTGAGTCAGCGGTTGGCAGCGGGCGAGGTCAAGGAACTCAAAGTCATTCTCAAGGGCGACGTGCAGGGATCGGTCGAGGCGCTGGCGGAGGCGCTCGCGCGGCTTTCGACCGAGGAAGTCAAGCTCGAAGTGATTCACGCGTCGGCCGGCGCGATCTCGGAGACCGACGTTACGCTCGCGTCGGCTTCCAAAGCCCTCATCATCGGTTTCAATATCCGTCCCGAACCGAAGGCCGCGAACCTCGCCGAGAAAGAAGGCGTCGAAATTCGCCTCTATACGATCATCTACGAAGCGATCAACGATATGCGCGAGGCGATGGAAGGTCTGCTCGCGCCGACTTACCGCGAAAAAGCACTCGGCCGCGCCGAGGTCCGCAAGATTTTCAACGTGCCCGGCGCTACCGTCGCGGGATGCATGGTCGTCGAAGGCAAGATCGTGCGCAGCGCGCGAGCGCGGCTGGTGCGCGACGGCCGCCCGGTGTGGGAAGGCAAGCTCGCCACGCTCAAGCGCTTCAAGGACGACGCGCGCGAAGTCGCGCAGGGCTACGAATGCGGTATCGCGCTCGAAAATTTCAACGACGTGAAACCCGACGACATCATCGAAGCTTTCGAGATGGAAGCGATTCTGCGCAAGCTCGCCGCGCCCACTCCTCAGACGGTGCGCGGGCAGGCGGCGGTCGAAAAGCAGCTTCAGCCTTAGAGCGCGCGTCGGATGGTCGTTCCGGGCGCGCGGCGTGCGCGTTGGCGGAGGGGGCGTATTGTCATGGTCATCGGCGTCATGCGGCTGACCCTGTTTCTGCCGGAGAATCATTCGCTCAAGGGCAAACGACAGGTGCTGCGCGCAATCAAGGATCGCGTCCGCAACAAGTTCAATGTCTCGATCGCCGAGTCCGACAGCCACGACATGTGGCAGCGCGCCGAGTTGGGTATCGCGCAGGTCGGCAGCGATCGCGCGTTCGTGGACAAGGCGCTGCGCGAGGTCGTGAACTTTATCGATTCGCTGGGGCTGGTCCCGCTCGGCGAAGAGCAGCTCGAAATTATCAACTATTGAATAGCTACTGGCTGAATAGCTACTGAGTAATGAAGCCGCGTTAGCGGCGCGGCGTTAGTGATAGCGGGGAAGTACATTGCCTGAAGGTCGAAGACCGGAGCGCGTCGCCGAGGCTGTCTTGAGAGAGCTGTCCGGGCTGCTGGTGCGCGATCTGCGCGACCCGCGCCTGCGCGGGATCACGCTGACCGGCGTCAGGATGGACGACGACCTGCGTCACGGCCGCGTCTACTTCTCGCATCTGGAAGGTTCCGTGCGCGCGCCCGCGGCGATCGCCGGCTTCAGGAGCGCCAGCGGCTTCATCCGCCGCGAAATCGGCAAGTCGCTGGGGCTTCGATACACGCCGGAGCTGGACTTCGAATTCGATCCCGCCCTCGAACGCGCCGCCCGCATCGACGCGCTACTGAAGCAATCGGCCCCCAAGGACTAATTTAATGTGAAACCCGCGGTGGGTTTCAGCAGGGGTGACCCCTGCACCCAGTACTAAGAAAAAGATGCGGGGAAGTTTACCCTGAGTACTCGTAGGGTACCTGTTAGAAGTTTGGGACGTGACGTGTCCGACTCACTTCGACAGCATCCGATCGCGATTCTCTCGTTTCTCGCCGCGCTCGAGCAGTGGCTCGACGTTGCCTGTGATCAGTCGCGCGCCTCGATCATTGCGTACGTACGTCCACGCCCATTCGACGATCACGATAAACCGGTTGCGGAATCCGATTAGAAAAAAAATGTGCACGAACAGCCACATCAGCCACGCGATGAGACCGCTGAGATGCAGCCCCGCGATGTCGGCGACCGCCGCGGCTTTGCCAATCGTCGCGAGCGTGCCCTTGTCGCGGTAATGAAACGGGCTCGTCGGCTCGCCGCGAATCGTCCGCATGATGTTCTTCGCCGCGTGCCGCCCTTCCTGCATCGCAGCCGGCGATAGTCCCGGCACCGGCTTGCCATCCGATGAGATCGACGCGAGGTCGCCAATCACAAACACACCCTCCGCGCCCGCCACCGACAAATCCTGATTCACGATCACGCGGCCCGCGCGATCCAGCTTGACGCCCGCGCCGAGCGCCTTGCCCAACGGCGATGCGGCCACGCCCGCGGCCCAGATGACCGTGCGCGAATCGAGTCGCGTGCCGCCGTGCGTGACGCCGCGATCGTCAACGGCCGTCACTGGAGAACTCGTGATGACCTCGACGCCCAGCCGCTCCAGTTGCCGCCGCGCGCTCGCCGACGACTCGGCGGACATCGCAGGCAGCACGCGCGGCCCCGCTTCTATTAGAATGATGCGCGCGTTGCCCGGATCGATTTTTCGAAAATCGCGCTCGAGCACGCGCCGCGAAATCTCGGCGAGCGCCCCCGCCATCTCGACGCCCGTCGGCCCCGCGCCGATTATCACGAACGTCATCCAGTTCGCGACTTCCGACGCGTCCACCTCGCGCTCGGCCGCTTCGTAAGCGACCAGCACGCGGCGGCGAATCTCGACTGCGTCCTCGAGCGTCTTCAACCCGGCGCCGCCTCGAGCCATTCGTCGTGCCCGAAGTACGAATGCGTCGCGCCGCTCGCGACGATTAGAAAGTCGTACGCAACTTCGCCATCGACGCAGCTGCACGATCTTCCGCCGCGTGTCGATCGAGACCGCCTCGCCAAGAATCACGCTCGCATTACGCTGCCGCCGCAGGATTCGCCGTATCGGCGACGCGATGTCGCTCGGATTCAGCGCTGCGGTAGCAACCTGGTACAGCAGCGGCTGAAACAAATGATGGTTGCGGCGATCGATCATCGTCAGCCGAACCGGTGCGCGCTTGAGCGCCCGCGCCGCCGCGATTCCGCCGAATCCGCCGCCGACGATCACGACGTGCCTTGGAAGGGCCACCGAATCCACAATGCTTGATCGTACCTCTTCTTAGTACTGGGTGCAGGGGTCACCCATCCCGCGGGCGCGGGGCGCGCAGCCCCGCATACCAATGCTAAGCTCGTAGCGGATCCATGAATTCGATCGTGTTGGTCGATAAGCCCGCCGGAATCTCGTCGGCAGAGGTGGTGCGCCGCGTCAAAGCGCGCGTGAGGCCGTCGCGCGTCGGACATCTCGGCACGCTCGATCCGTTCGCGACCGGGCTGCTGCCGATCATGATTGGCGAGGCGACCAAGCTCGCTCCGTTTATCGACGGCGGCGACAAGGAGTACGCGGGACTCATCCGGCTCGGCGTCGAGACCGACACGCTCGACCGCGACGGCGCAGAAGTGCGTCGCGCCGAGGTGCCCGCAATCTCGCCCGAGAAAATCGCGCAGGTCACCGCGCAGTTCACCGGCGCGATCGAGCAGGTCCCTCCCGTGTACTCCGCGATCAAGCGCGCCGGCGTTCCGCTCTATCGACTCGCACGCCGCGGCGACGACGTTGCACCGCCCGAAAAACGCAGCGTCGAGATCAAGCGTCTCGACCTGGCTATCGAAGCGCCCGACACGATTCGATTCGTCGCGACCTGCTCTCCGGGCACTTATGCGCGCGCGCTCGCGCGCGATATCGGCATTGCACTCGGGACGGTCGCGCATCTCGAGCAACTCCGCCGCACGCGCAACGGTGCATTCTCGATTGCCGACGCGATGCCGCTCGCCGACGTACTCGACGCCCTCGATTCCGGTGCGCCCTGCGCCTGATTTCTCTTCGCGACGCGCTCGTGGGCCTCCCGGAGCTGGTCGTCGATGCCGCCGCCGAAAAGCGGCTGCGCAACGGCGATTCGCGAGCGCTCGATTCCCAGGTTCCACCCGACGGCCCGCTCTTCAAAGTGATTTCGCCGCACGGCGAACTGATCGCGGTAGCGCGAGCAACCTCGCGCGTAACGGCGATCGTCGAGCGAATCTTCAATCTCGGAAGCAGCCAAACCCAACACCTAAACCCCTTTCGCTTCTTATCACCGGGTGCAGGGGTCACCCCTGCCGAAGGAAGCGTGAAACCCACCGCGGGTTTCACATATGAATGAAGTGGCCTCGCCCCCGTATTCTCGGTAGTGGGTCAGTTTCAAACTGACCCACTACCGTATTTCCCCATACCTTTACTCCACTGACCGGCTCTGTTAATTTGGTCGGCTAAGATAAAGGAAAAGGGAAAGTAAAGACTCCGAATGCCTCTTCCATCAGCCCGTAAGCGGGAAGTCATCCAAGCCAACGCTCGAACCAGCAATGACAGTGGCTCGCCTGAAGTTCAGGTCGCGCTACTCTCCGCCCGGATCGACCAGTTGACCGAGCACCTCGCGGCGCACAAGAAGGACCATCACACGCGCCGTGGTCTGTTGCGATTGGTCGGCAAGCGTCGCCGGCTGCTTGACTACCTGCATTCGCGCGATTTCTCGCGCTACAAAGGGCTGATCGATAAGCTGGGCATCCGGAGGTAGGTCGCACATATTCTGCCGCGACGCCCGCAACTTTCGGGCGCGCGGGCCTTGGCTGCCACCCTGGCAGGAAACAAGGCGCGTCCCCTGTGACGCCTCGCGGGCAGTAAAAAACCGCAATCGTCGCGCGGCCTCAGATCCTCCCTCAGGTATCACTAATGTACGAGAAACTCGAAATTGACTTCGCGGGGCGCAAGCTCTCGCTCGAAACCGGCCGTCTGGCCAAGCAGGCGCACGGCAGCGTGCTCGCGACCTACGGCGATACCGTAGTGCTCGCGACCGCGGTCTCGCAGTATGAAGCGCGGCCCAACATGGACTTTCTGCCGCTGACGGTGGACTACGTCGAGAAGACGTTCGCCGCCGGCAAGATTCCCGGCGGTTTTTTCAAGCGCGAAGGGCGCGCATCCGAGAAAGAAGTCCTCACTTCGCGCCTCATCGACCGTGCGATGCGCCCGCTGTTTCCCAAGGGCTACGATCGCGAGACTCAAATCATCACGACCGTGCTCTCCGCCGATCGCGACAACGATCCCGACATGCTCTCGCTGATCGCGGCGTCGGCCGCCCTTCTGGTATCCGATATCCCGCACAAAGGCCCGGTTGCTTCCGTTCGGATGGGCCGCGTCGAGGGAAAAATCGTCGTCAACCCGACTCACACCGAGCTCGAAGGCAGCGACGTGTCGCTCGTCGTCGCGGCCAGCCCCGAATCGATCATGATGCTCGAGGGCGGCGCGCATATCGTTGACGAGGAAGTTATCCTCGAAGCGCTGTTCGCCGCACACGAAGCGATGCAGCCGATATTTGCGATGCAGGAAGAGCTGCAACGCCGCGTGGGCAAGCCCAAGCGCGAATTCGCAGTGAAGGAACGCGACGCCGCCCTGCTGGCGGCCGTCGAAAAGAGCATCGGCAATGCAATCGAGAAGGCGCTCGCCACCAAGGGCAAGAAAGAGCGCGCCGCCGCGGTCTACGCGGTCAGCGACAAAGCCGTGGCCGAGCTCGGCGAAAAGTTCCCCGACCGCGCCAAGGAAATCGTCGACGCCTGCGACTACCTCGTGCGCACCCGCGTGCGCATGGCGATTCTCGACGACGACAAGCGAATCGACGACCGCAAGTCCACCGACATCCGCCAGATCAGCGCCGACGTGCAGGTGCTCCCGCGCACCCACGGCTCGGCCGTCTTCACCCGCGGCGAGACCCAGGCGCTCGCGACCGTGACGCTCGGGACTTCTTCCGACGAACAGAAGATCGACGCGCTGCTCGGCGAGCGTTTCAAGAAATTCCTGCTGCACTACAACTTCCCGCCGTTCTCGACCGGCGAGGTGAAGTTTCTGCGCGCCCCGTCGCGGCGCGAAGTCGGCCACGGCGCGCTCGCCGAACGCGCGCTCTCTCCCATCCTTCCCGACGAAGCCGATTTTCCGTACACGATTCGCGTCGTCTCGGACGTGCTCGAGTCCAACGGCAGCTCCTCGATGGCCACGGTCTGCGGCGGCAGTCTCGCGCTGATGGACGCCGGCGTGCCGACCAAATCTCCCGTCGCCGGCATCGCGATGGGCCTGGTCAAGGAAGGCGACAAGGTCCGCGTGCTCACCGACATCCTCGGCGACGAGGATCATCTCGGCGACATGGACTTCAAGGTCGCCGGCACCAAGACCGGCGTCACCGCGATCCAGATGGACAACAAGGCCGGCGGCGTGTCGAAGGACATCATGCGCCAGGCGCTCCATCAGGCGCGCGACGCGCGCTTGTTCATCCTCGGCGTGATGGAAAAAGCGCTGCCCACGGCGCGCAAGGACGTGTCCAGCTACGCGCCGCGAATCGTCACGCTGCACATCAAGCCCGACAAGATTCGCGAAGTGATCGGCCCCGGCGGCAAAGTCATCCGCGGACTGGTCGAACAGACCGGCTGCAAGATTGATATCGAGGACGACGGCACGGTGCTGATCGCGTCGGCGGACGGGACCGCGATGGAAAAAGCGATCAGCATGATCCAGGCGATCACCGCCGAGCCCGAGGTCGGCAAAATTTATCACGGCACGGTCCGCAAAATCGTCGAGTTCGGCGCCTTCGTCGAGATCATGCCGGGCACCGACGGCCTGCTGCACATCTCGCAAATCTCCAATGAGCGCATTCGCCGCGTCGAAGACGTGCTGCACGAAGGCGACGAGATCAACGTGAAGGTGCTCAACGTCGATCGCAGCGGAAAAATCCGCCTCTCGATGCGCGAGGCCGAGCAGGAACCGGACAAGGGCAAGTAGTCGCGAATGATTCAAAAGAGCGTTATCGGAAACGGCGTGCGCATTCTGACCGAGGCGATGCCGCAAGTCGTCTCCTCGTCGATCGGCATTTGGGTCGAGAACGGCTCGCGCTACGAGGAGCCGCCCGAAAACGGCACCTCGCATTTCATCGAGCATCTGCTTTTCAAGGGCACCAAAAGGCGCACCGCCGCGCAAATCGCCGAGGCCTTCGACGCCGTCGGCGGCGTACTCAACGCCTTCACCGGCAAGGAGTACACCTGCTACTACGCCAAGGTGCTCGGCAAGGACCTCGAGATGGCGACCGAGGTGCTGGCGGACATTTTTCTCGAGTCGGTTTTCGATCCCGCCGAGATAGACCGCGAGCGCCAGGTCGTCCTGCAGGAAATTTCGCAGGCCGAGGACACTCCCGATGATTTCATCCACGACCTGTTCACCGAAAATTTCTGGAAGGGTCATCCGCTTGCGTTGCCGATCTTCGGCTCGGTCGAGACTGTGAATAAAATAGACCGCGAGCAGCTGACTTCGTTCATGGCGGCGCGCTACCGCTCGAGCCGCGTCTTTATCGCTGCCGCAGGCCAGGTCGAGCACGAGCGCCTGACCGCGAAGTGCGCGGGACTGTTCGGCGGCGTCGCCGGCGACGGCAAAGTCGAAAAATTCTCGCCGCCGGTCGATCGTCCATTCCTGATCAATCGCGAAAAGAAACTCGAGCAGGCGCATATCTGCATCGGCGGCCCCGGCATCAGCCAGTCGCATCGGCTCCGCTACGCGTCCTACGTGCTCAACACCGCGCTCGGCGGCGGCATGTCGTCGCGTCTGTTCCAGGAAGTTCGTGAGAAGCGCGGCCGCGTCTACAGCATCTACTCGTTCATCTCGTCGTTCATCGATTCGGGCTACTTCGGTGTCTATGCCGGCACCAATCCCGAATGGATCGATGAAGTTCTCGAAGTCACCGTCGCCGAGCTGCGCAAGGTCGAGCGCAACGGCCTCGAGCCGGCCGAGCTGGCGCGCGCCAAGAGCCAGATCCAGGGCAACATGCTGCTCGGAATGGAATCCACCGACAGCCGCATGAATCGGCTGGCGCGCAACGAGATTTATTTCCGCCGCGACGTGTCGCTCGATGAGCTGTCGTCGGGAATCGAGGCCGTCACCAACGACAACGTCGTCGAGTTGGCGTCCTCATGGTTCCAGCCCGACAAGCTCGCGATGGTTGTGCTCGCCGACCTGAAGGGCCGCAAAATCACCCGCGAAGTCTTCGCCCCTCTCGCGTAGGATATAGTTCTAATTTGGTTCCCCTTCCACCAGGGGAAGGGGTTAGGGGTTAGGTTCCGCGCGCGCTTCGCGGCACTCCGTCATCCTGACAAAGCGAGCAACGCGAGCGGCAGGAAGGATCTCGGACAGCTTCGCGCCAGCGAAGCCGGTACCGATTCTGAAATCGCGCAGCGGACCCTACTCCTTGCTTGCGCCTGTTCCCCGCGTGACAAATTGTTCACATTCAGGTGCGCCGGACGTGACATCGTGATGCCTTCTGCTGCGATAGTTCTGTCTGATGGAGCCGTCAATGCGAGGGGAGCGGCTCGGCGGACCTTGGTTCGAACTCGAGCCTCCCATGCCGGAGCGACTGGAGCTGGAGGCCGCGCCGCGCGCCGCGACCGTCGCGAGCTACGTGCTCACGCGCGCGGCCGAGCGCTCGTGGGAAGTTCTGAATCAGCATCTCGCCGAGCCGCATGGCGGAGTGTTCTGGATTGGCGGACCTCCGGGATGCGGCAAGACGCATTTCCTTGACTATGTGATCGCGCTGCAGAACCGGGCCGGTGCGCTCGACGTACAAAATACACGGCGTCTGGTGTGCGGCCTCGAGTTGGCGGGACGCGTCGACGGCGCGGAGATCGAGCGCCACCTGCTGAGCGCGATGGCGGAACAAATCGGCGGCGACCCGCGCTCGGGCGATATCTTCCGGCAGATGCGCGGGGCCGCCGCGCTCAACGTGGCGCTGGAGAGCGCGCGCCGGACCGGAGTCAGCGCGGTGACAGTCGCGATCGATTTCGGAATGTCGCGATGCGATGCGGCGGCGGATTTCTTCGCGATGCTGGCGCAGGTCGCCGCGTCGTTCCGCCAGGTAAAGTTCACCGTTATCGCGGCCGGGCGCGCGATGGCTCCCCAGGCGGCGCGGGACCTCCCGGTGGCGCCGCGCGACGCAACCGAGGAGACCGTCGTCGCGATTCGACGCGCGCGCCGATTGATCGACGACTCCCGCCTCGACGCCGACGCCGCCTACGCGGGTGTCGACACTGCAGGACTGCCGCCGAATGCGATCTTCCCGTTCCATCCGGTGGCGCTCAACGCACTTCGAACGATTGCCACTCATCGCGGGCCCGACGGTGACAGTTCCGACGGCGCCGCGATCGTACCGCTCTCGCGCCTCGCCCGCGAAGTGTTGGCCTCGCCGGCTCTCACCAGCGGATTGCCGGCGCGGTTGATCTACCCGCCCGACCTGACCATGAACGCCGCCGTTCTGAACCTGGTCAAGGCGCTGCTGGCGGAAGCGGGACGCGCGGCGTGGAAGATTGCACGCGATCGGATCGCCGATCTGGACGGCTACGACAGGGATCTGGCGCGCGAAATAATCGACTCGCTCATCGTCGAGAAGGTGTGCGGCAACACCGCAGCGCTCGCGCTCGAGGAACTCAAGTCTCGCGTGCCGATGGTCGCGCGCGGCCTGACGCCTGACGATCGAGCGACGCCTGCCCTCGGCGCGTTGTTGCGCCAACTGGAGGCATCGACTGGCGGCGTGATCAGATTGGAAAACGGCGGTGCGCGCTTCGACCCCGACGCCGCCGGAGCGCCCGAGGTCGCGGCGTTCAACGCGGGGCTCGCTTTGGCGCGCTGGTTCGAGCCTGGTCTGACCGTCGCCCGCGACCGTGCCGGCCTGGACGCGCGCATGAGGCGACTCGACGCCGCGATGGCGCTCGCGGTCGAAGATGCCGTCCATACGCGCGAGGTGCTCGAGTCTGCGCTGGCAGAAGCCCACCTCAAGCTGCCGCTGGCTCATCGCGAGGCGATAGCAAATTACCTGGTGCTGGCGGAATCGGGGGCGGCGGCGATGCTCGAAGCGGCTGCCGATCGATCCCGACTCGCGTCGGTAATTCAACTCGTCGATGGGTACGAAGCGTTGGCGGCCGCCGCCGCCTCGATGCCGCGGATGCGCGAGATGCGCGAATACCTGGCCGGGACGGGCCTGCGCGCTGCGCCCGATGAGCCCGGGGTCCGGGAAAATTCCTGGCAACAAACGGCCATCGTTTCGCTCGAGACCGAATGCGAACTGTTGCAGGTCGAGCTCGGGCCCCGGATTTTGACCGGTCCTCCGCGCAACCTCGATGCGTTGGAGGCGCGCTATCAGAAATTCAAATGGACGTACGTGCAGTGCTACCTGAGCGCGCATGCGCGATGGCGTGAGAAGATGGATCGGCTCGCGCTGCTGGCGGGAGACGCGCGGCGGTACTTCGATGCGCTCGCGCGGCTGAACGCGATTGCCGCGCTCGGAATGCCCGAAGGCGCGCATCTGGGTGCGCGGGTGGCGGAACTCAGCACGTCGGTGGTTCGGTGCGAGTTGGGCGATTCGATCGCGCCCGAAACAACGACAACGCCGCGATGCCCGAGCTGCGGGTTTCAGCTGGGCGCCTCGTCGCCGCAGGCGGGACTCGAAGACGTGATGGAGTCGATACGCCGCGCGCTCGAGATCAAGCTGGCTGCCCTGTCACAGAACATGATCGCGCGCCTGATTCAAACTCACGATCGCGAGCACCGCCTCGAAGGCTTCCTGAAAATCACGCAGGCCGCACAGACCGACGCGCTCGTGCGAGTGCTCGACGAGAAGCTAGCTCGCTACCTCGCGCGCGTGCTGGAAGAGAGCGACTAAGAAAAGCGGCATCCCGCGCCGACCGCTTGCCATCGCGCGTCCAATTCGCCATACGAGATTGCAACGATGCGACCGACTGTGAAAATTGCCCGGGTGCGCAAAAGCGCGCTGCCGCTTCCCGCGTACCAAAGCGAGCATGCGGCGGGAATCGATCTGATGGCCGACATCGGCGCGTCGATCGAGATTGCGCCGCGCGAGCGTTGCGCCGTCCCGACCGGTATCGCCATCGAGATTCCGGTCGGCTTCGAAGGACAGGTGCGGCCGCGCAGCGGCCGAGCTCTGAAAGAGGGCCTCGCGCTCATCAACTCGCCCGGAACCATCGACGCCGACTATCGTGGAGAAGTTAAAGTATTACTTGCGAATTTGGGCGAGCAGCCAATCGTGATAAATCGCGGCGATCGAATCGCCCAACTGATCATTGCGCCCGTCATCCGCGCCGACATTGTCGAGGTCGATGAACTCGCGCCCAGCACGCGCGGCCCCGGCGGCTTCGGACACACCGGCCGCTGAACACCATCGACGCACCCTCTCGATTGCGCGACCATCGTCGCGTAATTTAGTTCTATCAGCTCACAGTGAAAGACAAAGCAACCGAGACCGACGCGGCATTGACCGCGGTGACGCCTATAGACGGCCGCTACCGCGCGCGCACCCGGAGCCTGGAGGCCTACTTCAGCGAGTTCGCGCTGATTCGCTACCGCGTCCGCGTCGAGATCGAATGGTACCTGTCGCTCGCCGGACATCCCGAGATCGATGCGCTGAAACCGATTCCCGCGGCGACTGCGAAGAAGCTCCGCGCCGTTTACGAGGACTTCACGCTCGACGATGCGCGCCGCGTGAAGCAACTCGAGGTGACCACCAATCACGACGTCAAGGCGGTCGAGTATTTCGTCAAAGAGCGAGTCGCTGCGATCGACGCTGCGCTCCCGATTGAGATGGTGCATTTCGCGTGCACCTCCGAGGACATCAACAACCTCGCCTACGCGCTCATCCTGAAGGAGTTCGTTGCGGGCGATTTGACGCCGCGGCTCGAGGCGGCAGTCGCGCCGATCGCAAAGCTGGCGCATCGTTACAAGGCGCATCCGATGATGGCGCGAACGCACGGCCAGGAAGCATCGCCGACGACAGTCGGCAAGGAGATGGCGATATTTGCGACGCGCCTCGCACGCCAGCTGTCGCAGCTTCGCCGCCAGGAATTTCTCGGCAAGCTGAACGGCGCCGTCGGAAATTTCAACGCGCATCATTTTGCGCATCCGGAGGTTGATTGGATCGCGCATTCGCAGAATTTCGTCGAGCGGCTCGGCCTGACCTGGAATCCGATGACCACGCAGATCGAAAGCCACGATTTTATCGCCGAGCTGTTTGCGATCCTGATGCGAATCGACACGATCCTGCTCGGCTTCTGCCGCGACATGTGGAGCTACATCTCGATCGGCTACTTCGCGCAGAAGGCGGTCGCGGGAGAAACCGGCTCGTCGGTGATGCCGCATAAGGTCAATCCGATCGACTTCGAAAACTGCGAGGGCAACCTCGGAATCGCCAGCGCGATTTTCGATCACCTGGCGGCGAAGCTGCCGGTCTCGCGATGGCAGCGCGATCTGACGGACAGCACGGCGATCCGCGCGATGGGTACGGCGTTCGGGCATCTGGTCGTTGCGCTGGCGTCGTTGGAGCGCGGCCTTCAGCGCGTCGAGGTCAACGAGTCGCGCATCGCCGAGGATCTCGAAGCCGAGCAGGCGTGGGAGGTCGTCGCCGAGGCGATCCAGACTCTCATGCGGCGCCACGGCCTGCCCAAGCCGTACGAGACGCTCAAGGAGCTGACGCGTGGCAGGAGAATCGATCGGCGCGTCGTCGAGGAATTTATCGCGACGATTCCGCTCGACGAGGGCGCGCGGCGTGCGCTCCGCGAGTTGAATCCGCGCAGCTACGTCGGACTGGCGGCGAAACTGGTCGAGCGATTCGCGCCGCCCGTGAAAGCGGACATCGCATTGGCCAAGAAGGCGCGCGTCGCCAAGCGGTGAGGTGTTCAGGCTATCCACACGCCCACGCGAAGGTTTGTGGACAATCGGCGCCGCCTTCGTTGTGATGAGGCGACCGGTCGGTAAGATGATTAGGTTAAGATAATCCGAAAGACCGAAGGGAGAACGCAACGTGGAAACGACTCCGCAAAAACTCGAAATGTTTTACGAGGGCAAGGCGAAGAAACTTTACTCCACGGCCGACCCCGACCTCGTCATCGCCTACTTCAAGGACGACGCGACTGCCTTCAACGGCAAGAAGCGCGACACCATCGAAGACAAGGGCGTGATGAATAACCGGATGTCGGAGTTGTTCTTCACGCTGCTCGAGAAGCAGGGCGTGAAGACGCACTTCGTCCGCCGCTTGAACGATCGCGAGATGCTGTGCAAGCGCCTGCAGATAATCCCGGTCGAGACTGTGGTGCGGAATATCGTCGCGGGCTCGATGGCGAAGCGGCTCGGACGCGAGGAAGGCGAGCAGCTGCCGCATCCGATCGTCGAGTACTACTACAAGTCGGACGCGCTCGACGATCCACTGATCATCGGCGAGCATGCGATCGCGTTTGGATGGGCGACCGCCGCGGAGCTCAAGCAGGTCGACGCGATGGCGCTGAAGGTGAATTCGATACTGAAAAAATTCCTCGACGAGCGCGGTGTAATCCTGGTCGATTTCAAGCTCGAGTTCGGACGGCATCATGGCGAGGTTCTGCTCGGCGATGAGATTTGTCCCGACACGTGCAGGTTCTGGGACAAGGCGACGCGGCAGAAGCTCGACAAGGATCGGTTCCGGCGCGATCTCGGCGGAGTCGAAGAGGCTTATCACGAGATGCTGCGCCGCGTTGAAAATTGACGGCCAATTTTGTGCGATCGACGGAATAAGTGGTGTGGCTGTTGGTGTTTTCACGAAAATGTTTCACGTGAAACGTTTTTAGTGGAGAACGAAACGCGAATGTTTGCTGTCCGCGAGGATTTGAGTTGCAAGTAAGAGTGTTCGTGACGCCCCGCAAGGGCATCCTCGATCCGCAGGGCCGCGCGGTTGAAAGTTCGCTTCAGAGTCTCGGCTTCAAAAACGTCTCGGGCGTTAAAGTCGGCAAGTACATCGTCCTGGAAGTCGAGGCGCGGACCGCGTCGGAGGCGCGCGACGAAGCGAAGAAGATGTGCGAGGCGCTGCTCGCCAACCCGGTGATCGAAGACTACCGCTTCGAGGTGGACGGCGAATGAAGTGGGGCGTCGTGCGATTCCCCGGATCGCTGGACGACGGCGACGCTTTGTATGCGATTGCGGAGGTGATGGGGCAGGACGCGCGCATCCTGTGGCACAAGGACGAATGGCTAGGTGGCGTCGAGTGCGTCGTGCTGCCGGGCGGGTTCAGCTACGGCGACTACCTGCGCACGGGCGCGATCGCGCGCTTCTCGCCGATCATGAAGAGCGTGGCGAAGTTCGCCGCCGACGGCGGGCTCGTTATCGGCACCTGCAACGGCTTTCAGATTCTGTGCGAGGCGCATCTGCTGCCCGGCGCACTCACGCGCAACCGCTCGCTGTCGTTCATCTGCGAGCGGGTCTTCGTCCGGGTCGAGAACGCGAGCACGCCGTTCACGCGCGCGACCAAGCAGGGCGACCTGCTGAGGCTGCCGATCAAGCACGGCGAAGGATTGTACGTCGCGCCCGAAGATGAGCTGCGCCAGATGGAGGAGCGCCGGCAGGTGATCCTGCGCTACGTCGATGCGGACGGGCGCGAGAGCGACGCGGCGAATCCCAACGGTTCGATGCGCGCGATCGCGGGCGTCGCCAACGAGCGCTTCAACGTTTTTGGTTTGATGCCGCATCCGGAGCATGCGGTGGAAGCGATGCTCGGGGGCGAAGACGGACTCAAGATTTTTCGATCGATAGCGGGAGGCGCGCGATGAGCGAGCGTCCCGTTTCGCTTGCGGGCGAGCCGAAGGTCGATGTCGAGCAGGCCCGCGCGTTCGGATTGTCGCCCGACGAGTATCGGAAGATTGAGAAGATCATCGGGCGTACGCCGAGCTACACCGAGCTTGGCGTGTTCTCCGTGATGTGGTCGGAGCATTGCTCGTACAAATCGTCGCGGCGTCATCTGCGGAAGCTGCCGTCGAAGAGCGAACTCGTGGTGCAGGGGCCGGGCGAGAACGCCGGCGCGATCGACGTCGGCGACGGATGGGCGGCGGTATTCAAAATCGAAAGCCACAACCATCCGTCTTTCATCGAGCCGTACCAGGGCGCGGCGACCGGCGTCGGCGGAATCCTGCGCGATATCTTCACGATGGGCGCGCGGCCGGTGGCGAGCATGAACTCGCTCAAGTTCGGTTCGTTTGAGCATCCGCGGACACGATATTTGCTGGGCGGCGTTGTCGGGGGGATCGGCGGGTACGGCAACTGCGTGGGCGTGCCGACGGTCGCGGGCGAAGTGATGTTCGACGCGGCCTACAACGCGAACATCCTGGTCAACGCGTTCTGCATCGGGCTCGTGCGCAAGGACGAGATGATGAGCGCGAAGGCGCGCGGCGTCGGCAACCCGATGCTTTATGTCGGCTCTGCGACCGGGCGCGACGGAATTCATGGCGCGTCGATGGCGTCGGCGGAATTCGACAAGGAGAGCGAGGCCAAGCGGCCGGCGGTGCAGGTCGGCGATCCGTTCACCGAGAAATTGTTGATTGAGGCGTGCCTGGAAGCTGGCAAGACAGGCGCGATCGTCGCGATCCAGGATATGGGCGCGGCGGGACTCACGTCGTCGTCGAGCGAGATGCCGTCGCATGGCGGGCTCGGAATCGAACTCGATCTCGACCGGGTGCCGCTGCGGGAAGCGGGGCTGACGCCGTACGAAATTCTGCTCTCCGAATCGCAGGAGCGGATGCTGATCGTGGCCGAGCGCGGGCGCGAGGCGGAACTGCAGGCGGTGTTCGAGAAGTGGGATCTGCACGCTGTCGTGATCGGACGCATCACGGACGACCATCGATGGCGCGCGCGATGGCACGGTCAGGTCGTCGCGGATATTCCGATCGGCGCGCTGGCGGACGACGCGCCGCTGTACGATCGCCCGGCGGCCGCGCCCAAGACTCAGCCCGCGAAACCTTCCGTCACTCAGAAACATCCTGAGACTGCGAAAGCACTGCGTGCGCTGCTCGACAGTCCCAATGTTGCGTCGAAGAAGTGGGTCTATCGGCAATACGACTCGATCGTGCAGAGCAACACGGTGATCGGACCTGGCAGCGACGCGGCGGTGCTGAGAATCAAGGGTTCAAAGCGCGCGATGGCGCTGAAGGTCGATTCGAATCCGCGCGCATGCGCGCTTGACCCGTATCTTGGCGCGGTCGGCACGGTCTGCGAGGCGGCGCGCAACGTCGCGTGCGCGGGGGCGCGCCCGGTTGGAATCACGAACTGCCTGAACTACGGAAATCCGGAGCGGCCCGAGGTGATGTGGCAGTTTATCCGGGGCGTCGAGGGACTGCGCGACGCGTCGCTCGCGTTCGGCGCGCCGGTGGTCAGCGGCAACGTGAGTTTTTACAACGAGACTGAAGGCCATGCGATCCCGCCGACGCCGACAATCGCCGTGCTGGGCGTGCTGATCGACGTTGCCAGGCACGTTACGCAGTTTTTTAAGAATCCAGGTGACGCGATCGCGATGGTGCGGACGGCGGCGCCGTCGATTGCGGCGAGCGAGTATGCGGCGATATTCGGAATCGAAGGCGGACAGCTTGGTGTGATTGACCTGAGGCGCGAAGCGGCGCTGGTCGAGGGGTTGGTTGAAGGCGCCGAACAGGGGCTGATAAGATCGGCTCACGATATCGCCGAGGGCGGGCTTGCGGTGGCATTGGCCGAAGCCTGTTTCAATCCGCGGGCGATTCTGGGTGCCGAAGTCGAACTTGGGCGAGCTGGAAACGCCGCCGCGGATTTTTTCGGTGAGGGCGCATCGACCGTGATTTTGTCGATTGCGCCAGGTGACGTGGCGCGCGTCGAGAAATCGTTTGCCGGTCGAGGATTGGAGTTTGTGGTTGTCGGAAGAGTGATCGCCGAGCCGCGACTCAAGATTGGATCACTCGACGAAGACGTTGCCGAGTTGCAGCGAATTTACGAAGACGCGATTCCAAGGAGGCTCAGAGGCGGTGACTGAAGAAGACTCGGTCCTTGCTGTCGAAGCAGTCGAAGAATCGAACCTCGACGTCTTCCACGAGGAATGCGGCGTGTTCGGCGTGCTATCGACACCCGGAGGCGGCCAACCTCGCGTACCTCGGGCTCTACGCGCAGCAGCATCGCGGGCAGGAGTCGGCGGGAATCGTGTCGTCGAACGGCAAGTCGCTGATCTCGCATCGCGGGATGGGTCTGGTCGCCGACGTCTTCAACAGCTCGATCATCGAGAAGCTCGAAGGCACCAGCGCGATTGGGCATAACCGCTACTCGACGACTGGCTCGACGACTATCGGCAACTGCCAGCCGCTGGTTGTCGAGTATGCGCGCGGCGGGCTGGCGCTCGCGCACAACGGCAACATTGTAAATTTCAAGGAGCTGCGCGAACGGCTGGAGTCGACGGGCTCTATTTTCCAGTCGTCGTCGGACAGCGAGGTGATGATTCATCTGATCGCGGCGTCGCACAAGCCTACCCTGCCGGAGCGGGTGGCGGAGGCACTGGCGCAAGTGCGCGGCGCGTACTCGCTGGTGGTGCTGACGGAAGATTCGATGATCGCGGTGCGCGACCCGCAAGGCTTCCGTCCGCTGGTACTCGGCAATCTGAACGGCGCGACGATCGTGGCGTCGGAGACCTGCGCGCTGGACCTGGTGCGCGCCGAATATATTCGAGAAATCAATCCGGGCGAGATGATCGTCGTCGACGAGGGCGGGCTGCGATCGATGAGTCCGTTCGCGCACGCGCCGACCAAGCGATGCATCTTCGAGTACGTGTATTTCTCGCGGCCCGACAGCCAGGTTTACAGCCGCAACGTGTATCAAGTCCGCAAGCAGCATGGGCGGGCGCTCGCGCGCGAAGCGCCGGCAATCGCGGATATCGTCGTGCCGGTGCCGGATTCGGGCACGCCCGCGGCGCTCGGTTATGCGGAAGAATCGGGAATCCCGTTCGAGATGGGGCTGGTGCGCAGCCATTACGTCGGCCGCACGTTTATCGAGCCGCGCGCAGTCGATTCGCCATTTCGGCGTGAAGATCAAATTCAACCCGGTGGCGGAATTGCTGCGCGGCAAGCGAATCGTGCTGATCGAAGACTCGCTCGTGCGCGGCACCACGCTCAGGAAAGTGATCCCGATGCTGCGGCAGGCGGGCGCGCGCGAAGTCCACATGCGGATCGCGGCGCCGCCCACCACCGACTCGTGCTTCTACGGAATCGACACGCCTACGCGCGAAGAGCTGCTGGCCTCGTCGCATTCGATCGAGGAGATCCGGCGCTATATCACGGCCGACTCGCTCGCCTACCTGAGCTGGGACGGGTTGTACTCGTTCAACGGCGACAGCCGCGAGGGATTTTGCGACGCGTGCTTTACGGGGAATTATCCGGTGGAGATTCCACGGGATACCGCGCCCGCGCAGTTGCATTTGTTTCTGGCGAATGAGGATGGGTTGAAGGCCGAGCGGCGGTAGCGGGAAGGGTAAATCACTTCATTGAATGTGAAACCCGCCTGGGTTTCACGCTTCCCTGGGCAGGGGTGACCCCTGCACCCGGTATTAAGAGAGACGATGCGGGCTAGGGCTCGGAGTCGACGATGTCCTGCATGAACTCCTTCATCGGCCGGTGCGTAACCAGAATGCAAATGAAGCCGCCGGGCGGGTAGCTCAGGCAAATGCTGTAGCCCTTGTACCGGTAGCAGTGATGGCCGTCCATCTCCTGGACCTCGCCGTCGGGCGGCTGCAGCCCATGCGACTTCATATAGGTGCACAGGATCGTTCCGGTGTCGCCGCGATAGAAGGTGTAGGCGACCGACGTTCCATCCTGCAGGCGGTCTATTCGTCCGCCAACCAGCTTGTAGCCGCGATGCTGGAAGTCCCACAGGAATCCCGGTAGCTGGTGATCGATGTAGGCGCCCGAGATATCGGCCGGCACTATCGACTTCACGTTGGGTTCGAATTTCTGGACGAAGTGCTCGTAGTTATCGATCGCGATGTCGAAGGGAGGAACCGCGTGTGCCGGGGGCGGCCCGCCGCCGTGCAGTAACACGAACGCGAAGACAGCGACCGCAGCTATCGCAGTTGGCACCCATAAACGGGCGCGGCGAATCGAGAGCAAGGGCGCGCGGTCGGCGTCGGCGGAGCGATCGCGCCCCCGGCCGGCGGCCTTGGAGGCGTCAGACGAATCGATTGCGTCGAGCGCGGCGAGGATCGAGCCGCGGATTATCGGCGGCGTCCGGCGCAGCTCGGCGCGCTCGCGCAGGAGAGCCTTGACGGCGCGTTCCTCGGCGAAGCGTGCGCGACAATTGACGCATCCGGCAAGATGCTCCTCGGCGGCGCGCAACTCCGCCGCGCTCAACTCCCCGTCAATGTGGGCTGACAGGAAATTCTCGATGTAGGTGCTACAATCCACTTTTTTTCCGTGCCCGGCTCGCTCCACTCCAACCGGCATTCTACTCCGGAGTCAAGACCGTATTATTCCACGCTCTTTGGCGAAGTCCGCCAACGCATCGCGCAGCATCGCGCGTCCACGTGAGACTCGCGACTTTACCGTACCGATTGGTATCTCCAGAACCCCCGACACCTCCTGGTAGCTGAGTTCTTCGACGTCGACGAGCAGAATCGCTTCGCGAAATTCTCCGGGCAGGCTCGCCAAGGCATGCTCGACCTCACCCTCCATCCCCTGCCCTGCGAGCAGGGCCTCGGGATTCGACCCGGCGGGGTCGGCGCGCATGCTTTCCACGTCGACCTTGCGCTCGAACTCGTCGGCGGTCGAAGCCGGCTGTTCGCGCGAGGATTTGCGATAGCCGTTGCGAAAATTGTTGAAGAGGATGGTAAGCATCCACGCGCGGCAATTCGTTCCGCTCTCGAACTGATGAAAGAAGCGGTACGCGCGCAGCACCGTTTCCTGCAGCAAGTCGTTGGCGTCGTCGGGATTGCGAGCTAGCCGGATCGCCATCGTGTACAGCGAGTCGAGATGAGGCAATGCCTCGTCTTCGAATCGTTTGCGCCGATCCGCGCCGGTGCCGCTCTTGTCCGCCATATGCCAATTTCAGGTACATAGCATCCCTCATCAATAAAATCTTGCATAGGCGCGAAATGTTCCCACTGGCGGGCGAAAGATGCTGTACTAGCTTGAGGCGTGAGTGACAGCGTCGCGGAGATGGCTAGGGTGAAGCGTTCCGACTTTCCGATGCTTGGTTACGGCGTCGGGCTCAGACGTCAGCACTACAGCCACGTGCTGGAGACTCGTCCCAAGGTCGATTGGTTCGAAGTCATCTCGGAAAATTTTATGGTGGCGGGCGGACGCGCGCTCGAAGTCCTGGAAGGAGTGCGCGCCAACTATCCGATCGCGATGCATGGCGTGTCGATGTCGATCGGATCGACCGATCCGCTGAATCGTGCCTACATCCGGCAATTGCGCGATCTCGCGCGGCGCTTCGAGCCGGCGTGGATTTCGGATCATCTTTGCTGGACCGGAGTCGGCGGGCGCAACCTTCACGACTTGATCCCGTTGCCGTACACCAAGGAGGCCTTACGTCACGTCGTTGCGCGAATCCGCGACGTGCAGGACGCGCTCGAGCGTCCGATTCTTATCGAGAACGTTTCCAGTTACATGGCGTTCGCGGATTCGACGATGAGCGAGTGGGAATTTATTTCCGCGATCGCGGATGAAGCCGACTGCGGAATCCTGCTCGACATCAACAACATCTTCGTGAGCGCGTTCAATCATCGCTTCGACGCCAACGACTACGTCGACGCGGTGCCGGCGGAGCGCGTCGTGCAGTACCATCTCGCGGGACACAGCGACCATGGCACGCACCTGCTCGATACGCACGACCATCCGATCCGCGACGAGGTGTGGGCGTTGTACGAGCGGGCGGCGCGGCGCTTCGGCGCGGTGTCGGCGATGGTCGAGTGGGACGACAATATCCCGGAGTTTGCGGAGTTGGCGCGGGTTGCGGATCGCGCGCGCAGCATCTTCGACGAGACAAAAAATCGCGATGCCGACTCACTTAAAAAAACTGGAAAGCCTGCTCTATCGGCTGATCACCGCGCCTAGCGGCGTCGCCGAGGGACTCGCGGGCGAGAGCGATCTCGGTGCGGACGGCCTCGACGCGATCGTGCTCGGCGACGAGCGCCTGTCGGCGAAAGCTCGCGTCGAGATCTACGCGAACATGTATTTTTACCGCATCCTCGACGCGCTCAAGGAGGAATTTCCCGCGACGCTGGCGGTCCTCGGCGCCGACAATTTTCACAACCTGGTCACCG
Organism: uncultured delta proteobacterium; assembly: GCA_963805315.1. GTDB lineage: Bacteria > Desulfobacterota > Binatia > Binatales > Binataceae > Binatus. The sequence goes on along the minus strand of CAWDTQ010000007.1, from coordinate 357,010 downwards.
GCTACCTGCTCGAATATCCGCCGACCGAACCGTCGCTCTACTATTGCGGACGCCAACTTGCGGAATTTCTGCGCGGGCATCCGATCCGCGACGGCGCGCCATTCATCGCGGACCTCGCCCGGCTCGAACGGGCGGTCGTCGAGGTGTTTCGGGGTTCGGACGCGCTCGCGCTGGAGCCCGACGCGCTCCGTGCGATTGCGCCTGCGGACTGGCCCGCTCTGAAATTCCGGATTCATCCGTCGGCGCAAATGCTAGCGCTCGACTGGCGAGTGTCGGAGCTGCTGAGTGCGGTCGAGGAGCAGCGTGCGTGGAAGGTGGCGGAGCAGGGCGCGGTCAAGGTCCTCGTGTGGCGGCGCGATTCTCGCGTCTTCCACCGCGATCTCGACAGAGCAGAAGCGGACGCGCTCGAGGCAGTGTCGCGCGGCGCGGCGTTCGCGGAAATCTGCGAGGTCGTCGCGGCCGCCGCCGAATTGCAGGATCCCGTCGATTCGATGAATCGAATGCTCGCGCGATGGCTCGCCGACCGCCTACTCATTCGCAGATGATCTTCTGTCTCCTCTCCCTGTTAGGGAGAGGATGAAGGTGAGGGTCCAAATACAGCGCGCCGCGCGATTCAAGATTCTGCCTCTGCCCTGAGATGATCTTTGCCCGCTGTGCAGCTATAAGAAATGTTGAGCGCGCGGCGCGGCTCAACTGATGGCGGCAAACCCCAAAGTCACAGGCGACACTATCAACGTCGAACGGCCGGAGAGCCTTGCGCAGCTCGACGAGTTCGCGCGCCTGCCATTCCAGGTTTACGGCGAACGCGACGCGTGGTGGCCGCCTGACGTTCAGAACGAGATCGATCTGCTGTCGCGCCGCAGCCTGCTTTCGGCGTACCTCGATGTCACTCCCTTCTGCGCGCGCCGGGCAGGCCGGGTCGTCGCACGCGTCAGCGCGGTTATCAATCAACGCTATATCGAACATTGGAACGAGCCTCTCGGGCAGCTGATTCATTTCGAAGCGCTCGAGGGCGAGGACGTGGCCGTCGCCGCGATGCTCGACGAGGCCGTGCAGTCGTTGCGCGAACGTGGGATGCGCGCGGTTCGCAGCGGCTTCGCGGCGTTTCTCGATTATCCGTATGCGATCGACAACTACGATTCGTTGCCGTCGTTTCTCCTGCGCGGAAATCCGCCGTCGTACCATCGCTACTTCAAGGATGCCGGCTTCGTCATCGAAAAAGGGCAGGTCGATTACACGGCGCAATTCACGCCCGAAGTCCTCGCGCGCTATCGTGGGATGGCCGAGGCGGCAGCCGCGGGCGAGGTGAAGATTCAAAGTTGGCGCGAGTACGGGTTTCTGGCCGCGATTGACGCGTGGACTGACGTGACCAACTCGGCGTTCGATCGCCATTGGGGATGGAACCCCGTGACGCGGGCGGAAGTGCGCCCGATGCTCACGTCGCTGTGGGAAACTCCCGTCGCCGATCTGTCGATGCTCGCGACAATCGCGGGCGAGTGTGTCGGCGCCGTCTTCTCGGTGCCTGATCTCAGCACCGCACTGGCGCGAGTCCGTCGCGGCGTGCGGCTGGAGCCCGAGCGCGGGGGCGGCACGCGCGGCGCGCTCATCAATATCGGCGTGGTCGAGAGCGCGCGCGGTCGCGGCGTGGCGCTTGCAATGGCGGCGCGATCTTTCCTGGCGATGGCGCGGCGCAAGATGCGTTATACGGGCTACACGCTCGTGCTCGACGACAACTGGGCTTCGCGCCGCACGGCGATCGGCCTCGGCGGGCACGTCACCGGCAACTTCGTGACCTATCGGCGCGACTTGCAGGCTTGATGCTTAGCCTGCGATTCGTCGTGCTGTTCGTGCACATCGTTGCGGTGATTGTCGCGCTCGGCGGGTCGCTGTTCAGCACCTTCGCGCTTGCTCCCGTGCTGGCCACGGAACTCGATCCGCCGGCGCGGATCCGGGTCGCGCGTCGAATCGTTCGACGGCTCGGCGCGATCGTGCTGACTTCGCTCGCCGTGCTGGTGGTAACGGGCTTGCTCAACGTGCTCTTCATCGGCGGCGTGTCGATTCTGCTCGCGATCAAACTGATCCTCGTCGTCCTGGTTATCGCGCTGGCGCTCTATCAATATGGCAGTATCGGCGTGCAAATCTGGCGTCGCTCGGCCGCGGGTCCGAGTCCGGAAGTCGCGGACCTGCAAGCGCGCTTTCGCCGCGTCGGGCTGACGGTCGGCACGATCGTCTTGCTGATCGTTTACCTGTCGCTCGGGCTCACACGCGGCTCGGGCGCGATTGTCGCGGCCATTCACTGAAGAGTTTCGGGATGCCTCGAAAGAAAAAGCCGCGACGCACGCCAGGATGGATGGCGCGGCTGACCTTCGTGGCGCTCTTGCTCAGCGTTGTCTTCACGCTCAGCTACGCCACCGGCGCGCACATGGCGGTGCGGTACCTCAATCCGTCGTTTGGGGCGTGGTGGAATTCCAACGAGTTCACAATCGTCGAGTGCGCGGCGGCGGCGCTCGGAATGTTGGTCGGCATCCGCGTCGGCGCGCGGCTCGTGCATGGCGCAGCACTGAAGAATCGCGCGATGATCGCGGCGGTGATCGGTTGCGCCCTCGCGCTGCCAATCGTCGGTCGGGTCGGCGCAGAAGTTGCGCGTTTCAAATTCACGAGCGGCGCATCCGCCAACGCGCTATTGATCGATCGTTTCGGCTACGACACCGGAATGTTTCTTGACAAGCTTCTGGCGGCGGGCGTTTACTCGATCAAGATCGCAGCGTTTGCGCTTCCAGTCGGGATGATTCTGTTCGGAGTGTCGATTGCTCTCTTCATGACTGCCGAGCCCGTTGGCGACGCCGCTGGAGCAACTTCGAAATGAGTCGCGACGATCGCAAGCCTCGCAAGCCGCACGTCATCAGCCGGCGATCGTTCATCAAGGGCGCGGGCGCGGTTGCCGCCGCGGCGGGCCTGGTGCGCGTCGCGCCCGCATCGGCCGACGCGAAGACTCTCCCCGCCGGTGTCATCGAAAAGCTTGGGCCTGAAGCCGCAACCATCGAACTCAATATCAACGGCAAGCCCGCGACGCTCGAGATCGAGCCGCGCGTCACCCTGCTGCGCGCGCTGCGCGAGCACCTTGGACTGACCGGCACGAAACTCGTCTGCGATCGCGGCGCGTGCGGCGCTTGCACCGTGCATCTCGACGGCAAACCCGTGACTTCGTGCATGGTGCTGGCCGTTGATGCGCGCGGGCATCAGGTCATGACGATCGAAGGTCTAGGCACGCCGTCGAATATGCATCCGGTGCAGGCCGCATTCGTCGAGGCCGACGCGCAGCAGTGCGGATTCTGCACGCCGGGAATGGTGATGTCGGTTGCGGCCGCGCTGCAGCGCAATCCAATTCTGAGGATGGAGGACATCAGGCGCGCAACCGCGGGAAATATCTGTCGATGCGGTACTTACCCGCATGTCTTTGAGGCCGCTCTCAAAGCCATCAAGCCGCCGATGATCAAAGCACCGGTCAATGTTGCGAGGGACGACTGATGTCGCGGCGCGTCACGCTGAACCTCGGCTTCCAGGGCAACACGCGCGACGTCACGGTCGTCATTCCGGATGACGAGCCGACGCCGTGGCAATGGGGCGACAAACTGTCGGTCGTCGGCAAGCCGGCGCAGCGCGTCGATGGACCGCTGAAAGCGACGGGCGTTGCCCGCTACACTTACGACATCCAATTGCCCGGGATGCTTTACGGCGCGATCCTGCGCAGTCCGTGGCCGCACGCGCGGATTCGCGACATCGATCTGTCCGCCGCTAAACGTCTGACCGGCGTGCGCGCGGTGCTTGCGCTTGACGATCGCGAAGTTCGCTTCGCTGGCCAGGAAGTCGCCGCCGTCGCCGCGATCAGTTCCGATATTGCCGCCGACGCGTTGAAGCTGATCAAAGTCGATTACGAAACCCTGCCGTTCGTGGTCGATATGGACGCTGCGACGAAGGATTCGGCGCCTCGCGTTTTCGGCGGCGGATCAAACGTCGGCAGAACTTCGAGTTCAAGTGTCGGCGATGTGCCGCGCGGACTCGAAGTCGCGGCGAACACGATTGAGGCCACTTACACAACCGAGGTGCAGACTCACGTCAGCCTAGAGACGCATGGCGCGGTGGCGAGCTTCAACCCGGCGGGCGACCAGCTCACGGTCTGGTGCTCGACGCAAGGCGTGTTTTCCGTGCGCGACGATCTGGCGGTGTATTTCAGCCTGCCGCCGGACAGTGTGCGCGTGGTCTGCGAGTACCTTGGAGGCGGCTTCGGATCGAAATTCGGCGCGACTCCCGAAATAATCGCTGCCGCGCGGCTGGCCAAGGCGGCCAGCGTGCCGGTCAAGGTAATGCTCCCGCGCGCCGACGAATCACGATCAACCGGCAACCGTCCGAACTCGGAGCAGAAGGTCAAGCTGGGCGTCGATCGCGACGGCAAGTTGACCGCGATCGATCTGGTGACACGAGGCAGCGGCGGAATTGGCGGCGGCGCAGGCAGCGCGGGCCCGTTCAAGTCGATCTATCGATGCGCAAACATCAGGACCCAGGAAACCAATATTTTTACCAACGCCGGGCCGTCGTCTCCGATGCGCGCGCCCGGCTGGCCGCAGGGATGCTACGCGCTGGAGCTCGCGATGGACGAGATGGCGCGCAAGGCGGGAATCGATCGGCTCGAGTTCCGGCGTCGCAACAGCGACAACCCGGTCCGCGCGGCCGAATACGAAATCGGCGCGCGGGCGTTTGGATGGAGTGAAAAAAGCGCGGCGACGAAATCCAGCGGCCCCATCAGGCGCGGAGTCGGCGTCGCGTCCGCCGAGTGGCACGCGGTCGGAGTGTCGGGCCCCGAGGCGCAAGTGATCGCGCATCGCGATGGCACGGTCGAGGTGCGAGTCGGCACGCAAGATATCGGCACCGGCACGCGCACGGTGCTGGCGATCGTCGCGGCGGAAGAACTCGGGTTGCCCGTAGATCGCGTGAACTCGGAAATCGGCGACACGCGATTTCTTTTTTCAGTGCCGAGCGGTGGCAGCCTCAGCGCGCCGTCCAACTCGCCCGCCGTGCGCCAGGCCGCGGCGCATCTTAAGGACAAGCTGTTTCGAATCGCCGCGCCGGTGCTGGGCGCAGAGCCGAGCGATCTCGAAGCGGCCGACGAAACGATTCGCGTGCGCACGAATCCGTCGCGCGCAATTTCATTCAACGACGTGTGCAAGCGAATTCCCGGCGACTCGATTTCCGCGCAGGGCGAGCGCGTGCCGAACTACGGGGGCTTCCGCACCGACCAGGCGGGATGCCAGTTCGCCGAAGTCGAAGTCGATATCGAAACCGGAATCGTGCGCGTGACGCACGTGGTCGCGGTGCACGACGCGGGCCGGATTATCGATCCGCTGACGGCGCGCAGCCAAGTCAACGGCGGCGTCCTGATGGGAATCGGGTTCGCGCTGTTCGAGGATCGCCGGATGGACCCGCAGCTCGGCATCATGGTGAATCCGACGATGGACGACTACAAGCTGATCGGCGCGCTCGACGTGCCGCAAATCGACGTGACCTTTTTCGAAGTCGCCAACGGCATCACGAATACCGGCGTGATGGGACTCGGCGAAGTGGCGCACGTCGCGAGCACAGCCGCGATCGCATGCGCGGTGTACGACGCGATTGGCGTGCCGGTGCGGTCGCTTCCGATGACGCCGGACCGAGTGCTGGCCGCGCTGGGGCAGGCGTGACGCGCCTGGAATTGCGATGAACCGATTCGAAGTGATCACGCCCGCCGATCTCGCGAGCGCCTCGCGGCTGCTGGCCGAAGATGGCCACGTCGCGTTTGCGGGCGGCGTCGACGTCGTCGATCTGTCGAAGCAAAGCATCGTATCTCCGACCGCGCTGGTGAATCTGAAAGGTCTGAAGGAACTCGGCGGGATCGAAGTGCGGCCGTCGGGGGAACTTCGCCTTGGTGCGACCGTGAAGCTGAGCGAAGTCGCCGAGCATCCCGCGATTCGCGCGAAGTTCACCACGATTGCCGAAGCAGCCGGCGAAGCGGCGACGCCGCAGATTCGCAATCTCGGCACAGTCGGCGGCAATCTGCTGCAACGCCCGCGATGCTGGTACTTTCGCAATCCGGACGTGAATTGCCTGAAGAAGGGCGGAGATACCTGCTACTCGATCGGCGGCCTGAATCGTTATCATGCGATCCTTGGCGGTGGGCCGTCGTTTATCGTGCATCCGTCGAATCTTGCGCCGGCGCTGATCGCGATGCGCGCGAGCGCGACGATTGTCGGCCCGGGCGGTCAGCGGACAGTGGAGCTCGAAAAGTTCTTTACACTGCCGACAGTAGATCCGAAGCGCGAGAATTCGCTCAAGCCCGGCGAAATAATCACCGAAGTGATCGTGCCCGCGCCGTCGGCGGGCGTCCGCAGCCATTACCTGGAAGCGCGCGAGAAGCAGAGCTTCGATTGGCCGCTGATCAGCGTCGCGATCGCGCTCGATCGCGCGCCCGGCGCGAACACCGTCCGCGATGCGCGCGTGGTCATGGGCGCGGTGGCGCCGGTGCCGTGGCGATCGCCCGAGGCGGAAGCTGCACTCAAGGGCGGGCCGCTCGACGAGTCGCGCGCGCGTGCCGCGGCCGAGGTCGCGCTGAAAGAAGCGCAGCCGATGTCCGACAACGCGTACAAGGTAGTGATTGCCAAGGTCATCGTGCGCCGCGCGATCATGAGTGCCGCCGGCCTGGAGGCCGCCTGAAATGCTGTTGCTGTCGCCATTCTGCGCGCTGCTGCGCACCAAGACCGCGTACTACCGCACGCCCGACGGCGAGCGCATTTTCAAGCCCGACGACTCGACCGCGTGCTACACGTGCCTCAAGACGCAGCGGCCGGTTGGACCTGACGGGCGTCCCGTCGATGCGCAATCGTGCGGCGAGGATCGCGGATGCTTCGAGCGTGAGTGAAAAAAATTAGGAGGACCGACAGCGATGAGCGAGCAGGCGAGTGAATACGGTCCGGTCGCGACGCGGATGATTTTCGACAACGACGACGTGCGCGTGTGGGAGATGGACCTCGCGCCGGGCGCGGTCTGCGGCCTGCATCATCATACGATGGACTACGTGCTGTTCATTCTGTCGGGCGCGAACGTCGGCGCGCAGGCGCAGGGCGGGCGCAAGATGATGCCGTTTCCGGTCAAGGCGCGCGCCACCTATTTCGTTCCGGCGGGCGGAATCGAGAGCGCGCACAACATGGGTGACACGCGATTTTTCGAGGCGCTGTTCGAGCTCAAGCGGCCGGCGAAACCGGGGCGCGAGAAGCTGGGCTTCGTCGGATGCGAGGCGGTCGCGGGCAGGGAGCCGGAGCCCGGCACGATCACGATTCTCGACAACGCGCGCGTCCGCGTTTCGGAGACGACGCTGGCGCCCGGTGGACACGCGATGCGTCGATGGTCGCACGACACCGCGGTGTACGTTGCGGAAGGCGGACCGGTGAAGATAGTAGAGCGCGTCGGCGAGGGCGACGAGCGCTCGCGCGAGGAATCGATTTCGGCGGGCCGCGTGCTATGGTTTGCACGGGGAACGCATCGAGGTCTCATCAACATCGGAACGCAACGCTATCGCCAAGTCGCTGTCGAGCTGAAGTGAGGCGGTGGAGTTAAAGTGATACTTTAGAATATGAAAAAATCGAACGGGCGCGCGGTCTCAAGCCTGCTGTCCGTCATCGCAGTTTTTTTCGCGCTGACATTCGCACTCACTCCAGTTCATGCCGAAGTAAAACCCGGCGACACGATCACGGCCAAGAACGCGGTGCAGGTCCAGGGGCTGGTGAGCCCCGGCACTTTCGTCGCGGTCACCCGCGGCATGCAGATGAATATCGTCGCGCCGAGCCGCGTCACCTGGCCGCCGCCGTTCCAGGACGCGACCGAAAAATATTCGGGCCAGGTGCGCCTCGCCCCGGACCATCGCGACCTGCTCGGCTACGTCGCCGGGCAGCCGTTTCCGCTGCTCGACCCGAACGATCCCGAGGTCGCGGCCAAGATCATGTGGAACCAGTACTTCAAGCCGATCGCGACCGACGACTTCGATTTGCGCTTTTTCGAATGCCAGGTGGCGAAGCAAAATCCCGGCGCGGAACAGTCGCTGATGACGCTGACCGAAGTCGGGCACCTGGCAGGCTACGAGGATATCGGACGCACCGAGGTCGAACCGATGCCGGCCGATCCGGATTTCAAAACTACCGGTATCTGGGGGCGCGCGGGGGCGTATCCTGCTCTCGCGCCCGCCGAGGATCGTGGCAGCGGCGCGATCCTCTATCGCTACTGGGATGCCAACAAGGCCGACGACACCTGGGCGTTCCTGGCAGGAGTGCGGCGCGTGCGCCGGGTGAGCGAAGTGCTCTTGAGTTCGTCGCCGGGGCTTTCCACCTGGGACGCCGATCACACCGGTGGATTCGGCGCGAAGCCGCAGGAGTACAACTTCAAATACCTCGGCGACAAGAACATGCTCGCGTGCGTACATGCGCGGAACTCGCCCGCGCACCCGTGCCCGACTGACGGCGGCGCGACCTCATGCAACGAGGATTGGGAGATGCGCCATCTCTACGTGATTGAAGTCACACCGCGCCCGGAAAGAATTGAGGGAGTGCTGCAGTCGAAGACGATTGTCTACGTCGACGGCGAGGGATGGTTCAATCCGTACGTCGACAGTTACGATCAGAAAGGCGAGTTGTGGAAGACGCAGATTTATCTTAACACCTATCGCGACCGCCCGGTGCCCGACGCCAAGATTGCAGTCTACCCGTTCAAGCGTGAGTTCATCGTCGCCGCCTCGAGCATCGACGTACAATCCGGCGTTGCGACGACTTGCTACTTGCCGGGTCCCGACACGCCTGAGCGCGAATGCTGGTACATCAACATGGGCGCGGTGGACAAGAGTTTCTTCACGACCGAAGCGCTGACCAAGGCCGGGCACTGAGCGCGAGCGGCTGCGCGAGCTACTTGATCGCGAGCGCGTTGGGAGGCGAGCCTACTCCGCCCGGGACGTTCAACGGCGCCGAGGTCAGGAAAAAGTCGTAGCGGCCGTCGGCGGCGCAATCTTCGGCGAGCGCCTCGAGATTCCACATCTCGCCTATCGGCATCCCGAAGAACGCCAGCATGTGGAAGTGCAGGAACTCCATTTCGTGCCCGCGGGTTTCGGCAGCGCTTCGAGCGCCGGCGAATCCGACGCGACCGCCGCCAGGTGATTGTCCCATAGCCATCGCGCGGTGCGCTCGCTGCCTTCGATTCCCGGCACGACGGTCTCCTTCGCCAGCTCCGCCTTAATGTGCGCGCTTGGCCGACAGGTAGAACTTCGTCCATCCGATGCGAATCAACAGGATGTCGCCGGCACGCAGAGCGATACCCGCGTCTTCGAGCGTCGCCTGCACGTCGTCGAGCGGAATCGACTCGGCCTTGGTGAAATTGATCGACTTGCCGGCGCGATCGTAGTAGCGCGCCACGTCGGCGAGCACTCCGCGCCCGGCGATTCCGCGGCGCGCGAGGTTGTCGATCCCCAGGCGCGTGCCGCCGCGCCCGGTCATCTGGTTGTCGGGAATCCCGTTGTATGCCCCGTGAACCGGATGCTTCACGTGCGCGAGCGCGTCCCATTGCGACGACGCTTGCGGGTAGAAGTTGTCCAGGTAGTCGTCGAGCACGAATGCTTCCGCGCCCGGGTAGGGAATTACAGTGTGCTTGTGTTTGCCGCGCGTGAACAGGGGAGGGTCGGGGATGTTGATCGGGAGATTCAGCGCGAACACTTTGCCTGAGCGAATCGACGAGACCGCGGCGATCACCCGCTCGGGCGTCAGCAGATTGATTGTGCCGACCTCGTCGTCGTCGCCGAACACGCCCCATGCCGAACCGGCCGGCGCGCCTTTCCGCACCGGCAATTGGTCGTAGCTCGGAATCCTGGGCGAAGGCGCCACAGCTTCCCTCAACCCGCGCGTCGCCCGCGCCGCAACTTCGCCGACTTTCCGCACCGCCGCGCGCTCCATCCGGCCGGCCGCGCTCTCGAGGTCGACCGTGGCGCGAGTGGCGGCCGTCACGATGTCGGCGACTCGACGAGCGATCGGCTTGGCGGATTTCTTCAGACGCTTGACGCCTTTGGCCGCAGCTTTTTTTGCGGGAGAAACCTTGCGGGACTTTGGCGCGGATTTCTTCATGTTCTTTTTGGACTTGGCCACTGGACGAGTCCTCCTGAAATGCTCGAGGCGATCTTCTCATAACAGACCGCCCGCCAATGGCAAGACCAACGTAGGTTGCGATGGCTCAAATGAAGTGCCGGTCGCTCGCATGAAGCCCGCGATCGCCGCTGGCGTGTCGGATCGGCTATTGTGGGTTGAAGAGTTGATTGCGGAGGCTGCGGTATGAACATTGAACCCAACCCATACTCGCAACTTAGACGGCTAGGTATTGGCCTCATTTTCGCTGGACTCGCCGTCATACCGATCGGCTTGATCATACTTGTCGTTCTCGGCACCAGTCTCCGCGAACAAGATTCCTCTGGCGCAGCGGCTGGACTGAGTATCTTTGCTGGCGGAGGGATAACCGGTGGTGTGATGGTCTTGTTACTGGACGCTCGTTTTCGATCACGAAAATCAAATTAAGCCAGCAACCGGCTGGCGCGCGTCCTTGTGACCGAATACTCGCGATGGTACTGTACGGGATTGCTCCTTGCTCCAACCTGGGGCTGAAATCCGTAAGGAGGACGTGCAGCGCATGAGGCGCTACGAAACTATTTTTATTCTCCGCCCTGATTCGGGCGACCCCCAAATCAAGGAAGCCATCAAACGCTACGAGGGGATCATCGCCGCCGGCGCCGGCGAGATGATCGAAACCGAAGAGTGGGGCTCGCGCGAGCTTGCCTACAAGATCAAGGGCGAGCGCCGCGGCTTCTACGTTCGACTCGACTACGTTTCGCCCGGCCCCGTGATGAACGAGGTCGAGCGCAATTTGCGGATCTCCGACACCGTCCTGCGCTACCTGTCGGTGCTGGTGGACGACAACGCCGACGTGGCCAAGGCGCGCGAGGAACTCGAGGCGCGCAATCGCCGTATCGCAGAGGCCAAGGCGGCGCAGGAAGCGCGCGCGGCCGCACTGATGGCGTCGCGCGAAGAGCGATCCGCCGTGGCCGAGGAAGCGCCCGACGCGCCCGAAGAAATAATGGAAGCGGCGGCCGAGGAAATCGCCGGGCCCGAAGGTGACAGGGAACCGGATTGAGCTCGAAGGCCGGCTGCTCGGCAAGCCCGAAGTTCGCATCACGCCCGCAGGCACTCCGGTCCTTCGCTTCACGGTCGAATGCGGCGCGCCCGGCGAGGAATTGAGGCTTGGAATCGTGATGACCGGCGAATCGGCGCTGGCATTGAAAGCGCTGGAGCCGGGGCGGCAGGTTAAGGTGATCGGAAGAATGAGAGCGTTGAAAGCAGGCTTGAAGACGGCGAGAACGGAGGCGGCATATGAGGTCGTCGCGGCGTCGATCGAGCCGAGTGAATCGGAACGCGAATAAACTTTCGTCAAGGAAATATTTTCAGGGAATATAAATGGCTGACGAGGAAAGATCTGAACGAGGCGGCGACCGGCCGCGCGGCGAGGGAGGGGGCAGCGGCGGACGCTACGGCGGCCCGCGTCCCGACGGCGATCGCGGCGAGGGTCGCGGCGGTGAGGGTCGCGGCGGCGGGATGCGTCGTGGACGCCCGAGCGGACGGCGCAAAGTGTGCCGGTTCTGCGCCGACAAGACGCTCAAGGTCGACTACAAAGACGTGCGCACGCTCGGCAGCTTCATCACCGAGGGCGGCAAGATAGTACCGAGCCGAACTTCGGGCAATTGCGCCAAGCATCAGCGCCAACTCGCGGTGGCGATCAAGCGGGCTCGTGTGCTCGCGCTGCTGCCGTTCTCGACGCTCGGAGTCTGACAGGACAAATCCGGTGACGCGCAAGGCTGTTATAGGGATGGTTCGCGCGGCCGCGCTGGCGGGAGCGTTCTTCCTGGCCGGCGGCGCGATACCGTTGATTGGCGGCTTCCTCATGATGCTCGCGCCCGCGCCCATCATCCTGTATGCGGTCGGGCGTCCCAATCCCAATCCTCGTGCGATGATTGCGGTCCTGCTGGCAACAGGGCTGGTCGCGATCCTGGCGGGGCCGTTTGCCGGACTTGGTTACTTCGTGTCGTTCGGCCTTGCCACTGCGATCGCATGCTACATGCTCGAGCGGCGTTCTTCGTTTGAAATGATCACGGCGGTCGCCGCGGGCGCGATGGTGGCGGCCTCGGTGGTCGCGGCGCTCGCAGTCATGGGCGGCGCTGACGCGCTGATCAAAACGGTGCACGACGAGCTCGCGCAGGGGATGGCGCGCGGGCAGGACTTCTACAAGCTGCTCGGGATGGAGCAGACGATTCCGGCCGACACGCAGGCAAGCGTCATCTCGCTGACGATGCGTCTGTCGCCGGCGTTCGCGCTGCTGCTGGCTGCGAGCACGATACTGCTCAATCTACGCGTGTTCTGGCGATGGGCCGGGCCTCAGCGGCTGACGTACAACCTGTTCGGCGATCTTTCTCGATGGTCGTCGCCGGAGTGGATGGTGTGGCTATTGCTGGCGAGCGGCTTCGGGCTGTTCATCCCGGTCCCGGCTATCGGCGACATCGCGCTCAACGGCTTCATCTGTATCGCGGCGATTTATTTTTGTCAGGGACTTGCGATTATCGGATTCTATTTTCAGTCGCTGTCGGTGCCGTCGATCGTGCGCGGGATCATTTATTTCGTAGTGTTCGCGCAACCGGTGGTGGCCGCGCTCGTGTGTATCGCGGGCGTGTTCGATATGTGGATCGACTTCCGGCGGCTCAAGCCCCCGAGCCCGGAAGCCAACAACCTGGGCGATTTCTTTTAAGATGAGAAACCAAACCCTTAACACCAACAAAACCCTCACCCCAGGCGCGGACGCCGTTCCCTCTCCCGCATGCGGGAGAGGGTTATTCGGTACTCAGGAGACATAGAGGATGAACGTGCAAGTCATACTAAGTGAGGATCTTCCCAACCTGGGAAGGACCGGCGACGTGGTCAAGGTGCGCGCCGGTTACGCGCGCAACTACCTGTTGCCGCGCAAGCTCGCGGTCGAGGCGGATCAGAAAAATCTGCACGCCTTCGAGCATCAGAAGCGCATCGCGGCGCGGCGGCGGGAGATCAAGCGGACCGACGCGATGTCGGTCAAGGCCAAGATCGAGGCGCTCGCGCTGACGATCAACGCTCGCGCCGGCGAGGAGGGCAAGCTGTTCGGCTCGGTCACCAATATCGATCTCGAGCGCGCGCTGCGCGAGAAGGGTCTCGATATCGAGCGGCGCAAGATTCACCTGCCCGAGCCGATCAAGCAGCTCGGAGAATTCACGGTGCCGGTCAAGCTCGATTCCGAGGTTGAGGCCAGTTTGAAGATTACCGTCGCGGCGCAGGCCGAATGAGGACTTGCCCGATATGATCAAACTCTACGACTTCCTGTCCTGCCCCTACGGCCAAAAAGTCCGCATCGTCCTGGCCGAGAAGGCTCTGACCTACGACCTGGTCCCGGTCGATTTGACCCAACACGAAAATCGAAAGCCCGACTTCCTGCGGCTCAACCCATTCGCGCGCGTGCCGGTGCTCGTCGATGAAGACACGACGATTTACGATTCGACGATCATCAACGAGTACATCGAGGACGAGTATCCCGAGCCGCCGGTGTTGCCGGCGATCGGTTCCAGCGCGATGCGCTCGCGGGCGCGGTTGTTCGAGGATTTTGCCGACACTTCGTTCACGCCGCCGGTTGGCCAGCTTATCTCGGAGATCTCCAAGCCCGAGGCCGAGCGCGATCAAAGTCGGGTGCAGCGGCTCCATCAGTCGGTAGAGCGCGTGCTCGACTACCTGAACCACGAACTGCAGGGCAATAATTTTCTCGCCGGTGAGTTCTCGGTCGCGGACATCGGCTTTGCGCCGCGGATGCTGGTGCTGAACGAAATCGGAATCGATGTGCTCGGCAACAACCGCGGCAACATCGAGGCCTGGATCAAGCGGATGCTGGAGCGGCCGAGTATCCGCAACCTGCAAGGCGTCGCCGCGGTGCCGGTAGCGGGCGGCTGATCGAGTTCATATCCAAACAATGTGCTCAGAAACGCCGCGCGCCGTCCGGAAATCCCGGACGGCGCGCGGCGTACTGATGAGAAGACGGATCTAGTGACGGACTGGCAATTCTAGACGATCCCCATCCGCGTTAATAGCGGGAATCGGCTCCCATTTCGTCGTCGTCGCTTCGCGTCGGACCGACGCCGGTGGGGCGGAACAGCAGCTTGGCCGCGAACAGTTTCTCACTGATGCGACCCTGCGATTTTAGTTGGCCGCCATGCCGTTTGCAGTGCGGACACGCCATCGAACCGCTCAGCAGGCCGGCGTTTTGAGGGGTAATTTTGAGATCGAACTTGAACCCGCAGCCGGGATTCTGACAAATCGTGCGGTAAACTATTCCCTGGCTACCGGTTGTTCTGGATTCTTGCCTGTTAACCGCTGATTGCATTTTTTCCTTTCCTCCTCAATCGCGCTCCATCGCGAGAGGCTCGCATCCAAATAAAATAACCATACCTAGCGACTTAGACGTAAGAGGCACGTATAAGTTTCAAGCAAATGATGTGCCTCCGGTTACAATTGGCGAAACTTGGCAAAATCGAGTAAAATCAAGCTAAATTCTCGACCACCGAACCTTCGTCACTATGCAAGACTGTTGCGACCAACCGGAAATTCCTGCGGCATATGCAACAAATCCGGTAGTTTCACGAATTAACGTTAATGAAGCCGGGCACCGGACGGGCAGACTTCCGATGACCTCGCGAGCGACCTATACTTGGCGGGCTTATTTTGCCGAGGCAAGCCGCGCGATGATGACTCGAGTCGTTTTGCTCAAATGAGAACGCTGGCGCTAGTGATGGCCGGAGGGCAGGGGACCAGGCTCCATCCTCTCACCCGTGAGCGCGCCAAACCTGCGGTCCCATTCGGCGGCAAGTACCGCATCATCGATTTCGTTCTTTCCAACCTCGTCAATTCGGGCATCTACGCGATCTACGTGCTGGTGCAATGGCGGTCGCAATCGCTGATCGAGCATCTCAAGGACGGTTGGCAATTCGGCGGGATGCTGCCCGATCATTTCGTCGTCCCGGTTCCGGCGCAGATGCGGATGGGTGAGTTGTGGTACCAGGGAACGGCGGATGCGATTTTTCAGAATCTCAATCTTATCGACGACACCAAGCCGGACCTGGTCGCCGTCTTTGGCGCCGACCACATCTACCGGATGGACATCCAGCAGATGATCGAGTTTCACGTGGACCGCAAGGCGGCGGTCACGGTCGCGACGCTGCCGGTGGCGGTGGACGAGGCGAATCAATACGGAATCGTGCAGGTCGATTCAGGTCTGCGCGTTTCAAGCTTCGTCGAGAAGCCCGACAACCCGCCGCAGATGCCCGGTGCGCCGGGACGCTCGCTGGCCTCGATGGGAAATTACCTCTTCAGTCCCGAAGTGCTGCGCGAGGCGCTGATCGAAGATTCGGTGAGAGACGGCAGCAATCACGATTTCGGGCGCGATCTGATCCCGGCGTTGATCGATCGAGTGCCGGTCTACGCGTACAACTTCATGACCAACCGGATCCGCGGCGACTCCGAGGACAACCTCAGCTACTGGCGCGACGTCGGCACGCTCGACGCCTACTACGAGGCGAACATGGATCTGCGCGACGCTCGCCCGCATCTGAACATGTACAATCCATACTGGCCGCTGCGCACGGCGTACTACGATCAGCCGCCGGCGAAATTCGTGTTCGACGAGAACGGGCGGCGCGGGCAGGCGCTGCATTCGGTGATTGGCGAGGGATGTATCGTGTCGGGCGGCGCGGTTCGCAATTCCGTGCTCGGGCGTTCGGTGAGGGTGCATTCGTACAGCCTGATCGAGGACTCGGTCATCATGGACTATGTGGATATCGGGCGGCACGCGAAAATCCGCCGCGCGATCATCGACAAGAATGTCTATGTCCCTGAGGGCGAAGAGATAGGCTACGACCTCGAGCGCGACCGGCAGCGATTTTTCGTGACTGATTCGGGCCTGGTGGTGATTCCCAAGGGCCCCAAGCGCGAACGGTCGGTACTATAGAGTGGCATTGGCTTCTACCTCGGCAAATCCGAGACTAGATCGCGGCGAATCAGCGAAACCGGATTCGATCGGCGAGGTGTTGAAGCGCAGCGCCGCTCCGTCCGGCGCGACTGGCCGCATTCCGGGGAAGTCGGACTTTCCACAATCGCGCGGAGCCCCGAAGAGCACGCTCCTGCAGCTCGGACTCAAGGATCGGCTGATTTTCTGGCTGATGGTCGGGGCTCTGCACGCGTTCAGCCTCCTGCCCGACTTCATTCTGTACAAATTGGGAGTGGCCGGCGGTCTGATCTTCCATCGCTTCGACCACCGTCACCGGCGAATCGGAATTCGCAATCTCGAAATTGCGTTCCCCGAGAAGAGCGACGCCGAGCGCAGGCGTATCCTGCGCGCGTCGTACATAAACCTGGGCCGGTCGGGAGCCGAGTGGGTGCGGCTGGGCGGATTCTTCTACGGTCGGCTTGCGCGCCGCGTCACCTACAACCGGCTCGACGTGTGGAACAACCTGACATCGAAGTACCCTGGCAAGGGCAGGCTGATCCTGACCGCACACTTTGGAGGTTTCGAGCTGCTGCCTGCGGGCCACGCGATGCACGGCTTCCAGATAGCCCTGGTGCATCACACGCAGCGGTTCCTGGCGGGCGACTCACTGGTGACCTTCATCCGCGAGCGGGCGGGCGTCCAGATAATTCGCAAACACAGCGCGGCGCGCGAGATGCTGCGGGTGCTCAAGCGCGGCGAGATCATCGGCATCCCGCTCGATCAGAATGCCAAGCGCTCCGAGGCAGTCTGGGTGCCGTTCTTCGGCGAGCTGGCCGCGACGCCAAGCGGATTCGATCGACTCGCGCTGATGGCGGATGTGCCCGTCGTGCCGGTGTTCATCGTGCGCCAGCCCGATGGCTGCAGTCATGTGATCGAACTTTTCGAGGAGATCCCGCAGCAGCGAACCGGCGACCGCGATGCCGACGTGCTGGTGAACACGGCGCGCTATCAAAAGGCGATCGAAGAGATGGTCCGCAAGTATCCCGAGCAGTGGCTATGGACGCATCGCCGCTACCGCACAAGGCCAATCCGCGGCTCGCGCTCGCTGTACGACTAGCTGTGCCCCGGCCGGAAAAACACCCCTTGTTGTCTATCTCAATTTGAGATAACCTGACGCACAGTGCACGTAATCTCGCAGAAGGCACTGCGGGAGTTCGAAAGGGCGCACCCGGATGCCTCAGCGCCTCTGAGAGCATGGTTCAAGCTGGTACGGCATGGACACTTTCGAAACCTCGCAGAGTTGAAGCGGACTTTCGCCAGCGTGGACATGGTTCCAGTGAACGGCCGCGCCTTTTATGTGTTCAATATCGGCGGAAATAAATACCGGCTGGTCGCTGCGATACACTTCAATGCCCAACGGCTGTTTGTGCGCCACATATTGACGCACGCGGACTACGACACCGAGAGGTGGAAACGATGAAGATTCGGCACGCTCGAGCGATCAAGAATCGTGAATCGTCGGAGCGCTTCCTCGCTATTCGTACCGAGCGTGAATATGACGCGGCTGTCGAGCGGCTCAATGCGCTGGTGGATTTTGTCGGCGACAACACCAAAGATCCGCGTTACCGGCTGGTCGAGACTCTGAGCGTGCTTATCGAGGCCTACGACCGGGAGCATCACAGTCTGCCTGACGCTTCCGCTATCGACGTGCTTCGCTTCCTGATGGACGAGCACGGTCTCGCTCAGAAGGATCTGCCCGAGATAGGCAGCCAGGGTGTCGTCTCGGAAGTGCTGGCGGGACGCCGCCGTCTCAACGTGCGGCAGATCCAGGCGCTCGCCGCGCGCTTCGGAGTTGATGCGGGCGCATTCATAGATGCGCGACGCCTCGTTGCTCGCCGGCATCGCGAGCGAGCTTCAGCGAGTTAGTATTCAGGCGCGGTTCGTTGCACGCCTGCGATCGGGCGGAGTGTCGCGAGCAATGCGAGCGCGATCAGCCAGGCGGCGGCACCGCCGATTAGCGGGATTGTGCCGCCGCCTGCTATCCACCATGGAATTGCGGCGCCGCCGAGGATTATTTTCGGCCATAGCTTGGCGCCCAGCACGAAGCCGCTGTGCAGCCCGATCGAGAAATACACACTGCCCGTTAGGATAAACGCTTCGCCGAGAACGATCCCGAGCAGAAACAGGCCGATCAGCGTGGGGATCGCAGTCGCGGGATCGGTGAACTGGTCGATGCTGTGCGCGAGAGTTATCAATCCCGCGGCGGGCTCGTAGCCGGTGACGTAGAAGTGCGCCGGAGAGCGCACGAGATGCGCGACAGCGTAGATGGCGGCGCTCGCGATCAGCGCGACGCGGTTACCGAAGTCGCCCTTCATTCCGCCGAGCAGGAACGCGCGGAAGAATGCCTCCTCGATGACGCCGATCGCGATCGCCGCGAGAAAATATTTCGGTATCAGCGCCACCGCCGCTCCGCGATCGCCGGCGCCACCGCCGCCGGCCGCGAGCGCCAGCGTGAACAGAATCGTGATCGAACATATCGCGACGACGAAACCGCGAAGTGCGCGCACGATGCTCGGCCTCGCGGGATGTTTGAAGCCGCGGCGCAGCAGCGAGGACAGATTCAAGTCGCGTGCGCTGAACAGTATCGCGATCAGCAGCGTCGCCATCACGGTTCGATCGAAAATTCTGGGGAACGGGAAGCGCCATCCCGCCGCCGCGACTGCGACGGCAGCGAGCGGCGCGAGGACGATCGCCGCGACGATTCCCGCGACCAGCACAAGCGCAAATCGCGCCGTAAATGTTCGATGCACGCTAACCTAACTCCTAGCCCCTTCCCAATGTGGGAAGGGGAACCAGTCGCGGAGAGAAGGGTGCGCCGCTTGTTCCGCGTTACCCGTCCTAATAGGGATCCTAAGAGTACTCAGGGTAAACTCCGTCCGTCTCTTCTTAATCACTGGGTGCAGGGGTCACCCCTGCCGGGGGCGCTCCGGATCGAGCTGCGGTTCGAGCGTCAATTCGACCGGACATGCGCGGGCGGGAGAATTCACGATCTGCATCACGGCTTGCGCGACGTCGTTGGTCGAAAGCATCGCGGCGCGATCGAGCCGCTTGTTGTTCGGAATCAAAGTAGTGTCGACAAGTCCCGGAACGATGACTGTGAGCTTGAGGCCGCTCTGGCGCATCTCGTGGAAAGCCGCGCGCGTGAATGCAATTAGCGCGGCTTTGGTCGCGGCATAGACGGCCTCACCCGCGGGAGCCTTGACGGCGGCTGACGATGCGACGTTGACGATCGTGCCCGCGCCGCGCGGCGTCATCGTGGCGGCGGCGAGGCGCGTGAGCGCGATTGGCGCGCGCAGATTTACGGCGATCACGCGGTCTACATCGACGGGACGCATCTTGAGCAGAGGAGTGCGCGGCGGGGCCCATCCGGCGTTGTTGACGAGCACGTCGATTCGCCCGTAGCAATCGACGGCGGCGTCGATGAGCAGGTCGGGCGCATCCTCGGTGGCCAGGTCAACCAGAACAATCAACGCCCGCTCGGGCGGAAGGCCGCTCTGGGAGCGGGTTTCCTCGAGTTCGTCGCGCGAGCGGGCGGCGAGGCACAGTGAGTAGCCGGCGCGCGCGAGCTCGAGCGCGACTGCGCGTCCGATACCGCGGCCGGCGCCGGTCACAATCGCGACGCGGTCTCCAGCGCCGCCCGATGTACTTGCAGCAGTCATTTGTAAACATCTTGCACTGACGCAATCGCTCGCACAGACTGACGATAATGAATTCGCAAGTATTCCGCGAGTACGACATCCGCGGCATCGTCGCCAATGATTTCGACGATGCGTTCGTAGTCGATCTCGGACGCGGGTACGCCACGCTGTTGCATCGCGCGGGGAAAAAAACAGTAACGCTCGGCCGCGATTGCCGGCTGTCATCCGACCGCTTGCGCGATCGATTGGCCGAGGGATTGCTTGGCGCCGGCATCAACGTCGTCGATATCGGCGTAGTCCCGACGCCGCTGCTCTATTTTTCGGTGCTGAGCTGGAAGATGGACGGTGGTGTGATGATTACCGGCAGTCATAACGCGGCCGAGTACAACGGCTTCAAGCTGGGCGTCGGGCCGACGACGATTTACGGCGCGGAGATTCAGCGGCTGCGCGAAATAATCGAACGGCGCGATTTTGTCACGACCGGCGCGAAAGGCTCTTTGACCGAGCGGCCGGTGATTCCCGACTACAACGATTTCATCATGTCGCAATTCAAGCTCACGCCGGGAATGAAGGTGGTCGTCGATGGGGGCAACGGATGCGGCGGCGTGGTCGCGGCGCCGCTGATGAAGGGGCTGGGACTCGACACGATCGAGCTCTACACCGAGATGGACGGGCGCTTCCCGAATCATCATCCGGACCCGACGGTCGAGGAAAATATGCGCGACTTGATCGCGGCGGTGAAAAAAAATCGCGCGGCGATCGGAATCGCGTACGACGGCGACGCCGACCGGATCGGGGCGGTCGACGAGAATGGAAAAATCGTGTGGGGCGACGAGTTGATGGTGGCGTTCTCGCGGGCGATTTTGCGCGAGCGTCCGGGCGCGACGATTATCGGCGAGGTGAAATGTTCGAAGCGGATGTACGACGATATCGCGCGACACGGCGGCCGGCCGGTCATGTGGAAGACGGGACATTCGCTGATCAAGAGCAAGTTGAAGGAGGAGCATGCGGCGCTGGCGGGCGAGATGAGCGGGCACATGTTTTTCGCCGACCGCTACTTCGGCTTCGACGACGCAATTTACGCGTCGTTCCGCCTGCTGGAAATCCTGAGCCGCGAGGGACGCGGCCTCGGCGCGATCCTGGCGGATCTTCCGCCGAGCCATATCACGCCGGAGATTCGCGTGGATTGCCCCGACGATCGCAAGTTCGAGGTGGTGCGACAGGCGGCGGAATTTTTCCGCAAGCACTACGAAGTCATCGACATCGACGGCGTGCGCGTGAATTTTGCCGACGGATGGGGCCTCGTGCGCGCGTCGAACACGCAGCCCGCTCTGGTGACGCGATTCGAGGCCGCCAGCGAAAAGCGATTGGCCGAAATTCGCGCGCTGTTCGACGGCAAACTGCGCGAACTCGGCGCGATCTGACGCGATGGCTCGAAGTTCCGCGCCGCCGCGCGCTTCGGTGCTGATAATCGCGGGCGGCCGCGGCACACGATTCTGGCCGGCGAGCCGCGAGGCCAGGCCCAAGCCGCTTTTTTCGATCGATGGCAAGACCAGCCTGCTCGCCGACACGATCGCGCGTCACGTGCCGCTGATCCCGCGCGAGCGAATTTTCGTGCTGGCCGCTGCGGCGCACCACAGGCCGTTTCGGCGTGCGCTGCGCGGCCTGATTCCTGCGCAGAATTTGATCGTCGAGCCGCAAGCGCGCGGCACCGCGGTGGCAATCGCTTATGGCGCTGCGATCATCAAGCGCAGGCTCGGTGACGGAGTTATCGCGGCGGTCGCAGCGGATCACTACATCACGACCGCCGCGCAATACCGGCGCACGCTCGCCGACGCGATCGGTCTCGCCGCGGTGCACGAATCGATCGTCGCGATCGGAATTCCACCGACGCGGCCGGAAACCGGCTACGGCTATCAGAAGATTGGTCCAAGGGTCGGTGCGGGATTTCGAATCGAGAAGTTCGTCGAGAAACCTCCGCTCGCAACTGCGCGCCGGATGGTGCGCAGCGGGCGCTACTTGTGGAACGCCTCGATGTTCGTGGCGTCGACACGGACGCTGGCGCGCGAGTTCGGCCAGCATTGCCCGACGCTCGGAAAGGCCGCGGAACGGCTAGCGCGGACGCCGCGGACGAAACTGGCGCGCGCGTACAGTCGGCTGCGGTACGATTCGTTCGACCGCGTGATAATGGAGAAGAGCGCCAACGTGCTCAGCGTGCGCGCGCGATTTTCATGGCATGACGTGGGATCGTGGGACGGGTTGTGGGACGCGGTCGGCGGCGCGGACGGCAACGTGATTCGTGGCAATGCGATCGCGCTCGACTCGGAGCGGGTGCTGGCGTATCCGGATTCGCGGTTGATGGTGCTGTTCGGCGTGCGCGATCTGATCGTCGTCGATACGGGTGACGCGATCCTGGTCGCGCATCGCGAGAAGTCGCAGCACATGCGCCGCGTGACAGAGGAACTCGAGCGGCGGGGGCTGGGACGGTACTTGTAGCTCAGGAACCTAACCCCTAACCCCTTCCCGCGCGGGAAGGGGAACCAGAATTACGATTCAGTCGAGGGCTAGGGCGTCGCACTTTAGTGCGAGCTTGCGCAGTTCGCTTTCGCGGTCGTCATCCTCGACGGCCAGCTGCGTCAGTGCTGCCGCGACGCGTTCATCGACGGATCCCCACTTCCTCGCGGCGATTCGCAGATCGGCGGCGAGCGCGGCGAGCACTTCGAGGTCGCCGCTGAGGCGCGCCCAGTTGTTCGAGCCGTCGTGCAACGCAGGCTCCGGCAATTTCGCCCAGACGTTGTGATCGGCCAGAATCCAGTGCAGCACCTTGATGTGCGCGGCTTCCTTTTCCGCGAGCGCTTCGACGCCCGTCTTGATGTTCAACGAGGCCAGCGCGGCGTGGCGCTTCAGGCGATCGACGAGACCCTGGTTGCGGCCTGCGATGCCGGCCAGTTCCTCGAGTAACTCCGCATCCGCCGAAGCCGGCGAAAACAACTTCTGAAAGAATCCCATACCGGTAGCCATCTCCCCACCCGACGCGCGTTGATGTTCATCCAGCTGCGTGGCGCATCGCGACAATAGCTATCGGTATCGAAGGCGCCGCTGTCAAGGGAGGGGCGAGGGGTTGAACATCGCGCGCACCAGCGACGATTCGCGCTTGAAGAATCCCTGCGTGTGGTATGAATCCTCGAGCCGCAGCAGAGCGTAATCCAAGTAGTGCCCGATTTCATGCATCAAGGTTCGCACGAAGGTCTTCGGTTTGACGACGTCGTGACGCTGCGCCGTGCGCATCCAGAGCACAATGTACGGTTGCCGTCGCGTCCGCGGGTCGTACGGATAGAACAGCCCGTGCAGCTCGCCGCGTGCATTGCGCGGGCGTACGCCGCGGACCTCGACGCTGACAGGCGGAGTCGCGAGGCCCCGGCAGATTTCCGCAGTCAGCGCGCGTGCGCAGGCGGTGCATGCGGCGAGGTTGCCGGTCTCGAGCACGCGCATGAGGGCGTCGAGCGAGTTGCGCGCGGCGGCGCTAGGAATGTAGTCGAAGCGCTCGACGCTGTCGCTCTTGAGGTAAGTTCGCTGCGCGCGCGAGGGCAGTCGGTAGAAAAACGACGGCAGTCGCGTCTCGGAACTCGGGCGAAGGTTCAGGCCGGTAGCCACCACGCCTCCATTTGCCGGATACTCACTTCCGGCGCCACGTCCACGAAAGTATCATCCGCGCAATAGTCACAAGGGGCAAGCATCATGCAACTGAGTATCGTCGAAATCGCGAAACCAGCGGACGCCAACGTGATCGTCGGGCAGGCGCACTTCATCAAAACCGTCGAGGACGTTTACGAGGCGCTCGTGCAGGCGGTGCCGGGAATCAAGTTCGGGCTGGCGTTCTGCGAGGCGTCGGGGCCATGCCTGATTCGGCATACGGGCACCGACTCTGCGCTGGAACAGTCGGCGGTTGAGGCCGCATCGGCGATCGGAGCGGGGCATGTGTTCGTGGTGATTCTCGGCAACGCATTTCCGGTCAACGTGCTCAATCAAATCAAGTCGGTGAGCGAAGTATGCACGGTATTTTGCGCGACGGCGAATCCGATCCGCGCGATCGTCGCGGAGGACGGCGGCGGACGCGGCGTCGTTGGCGTGATCGACGGCAGCTCGCCCAAAGGCGTCGAGGGCGCGGGCGATCAGGCGGAGCGGCGCGCGATGCTGCGACGATTCGGCTACAAGCAATGAGCGTCGAGCGCGCGCGAAGGACGAATTGTGGATCAGGCGTCGAGCGGGGATTAACCTTGTAGATGAGGCATCAACTCTGATGGGCGGTGGACGGCAGGCGCCGGTGAAAGCGAAAGCGAACGCGGCGACGAAAAAACCGCGCGAATGGCGAATCCGCGGATGGCGCGTGCGAAATCTCGCCGCCGGCGGATGCCTGCTCGCATTCTTCGCGGTGGGGTTTTACCTGGCGCAACTGTACGGCGAGATTTCGGCGCTGATCGAGCAGCGTCGTGCCGCACTGACCTCCGCGATTTTCTCCGCGCCATTTCCGATTCGCGCCGGCGACGACCTCGATCGCAGCGGATTGCTGGATCGGCTGGCGCAGTTGAGCTATTCGCCGGTGCCGTCGACCAATGCTCCGGGCGAGTACACGCGGGCGAAGAACACGATCGCCATTTACCTGCGCTCGTTTGACGAAGGCGCGAAGCAGTATCCTGCCGAACTCGTGCGCGTCAGTCTTGATGGCACCCGGATCAAAGTCGTCGCCGATTCGTTCGGCGTGGCCAAGTCGGACGCGATGCTCGAGCCTGAAGTGATCGGCCGGCTCTTTCCCGGCGCACCCGCCGAACGGGTCGAGGAGCAACTCGGCAATCTGAGGCCGTACCTGGTCAAGGGACTGCTCGCCAACGAAGATCGCTTTTTCTACTACCATCCGGGAATCGATCCGATTCGCATCGTCGAGGCCGCCATTTCCGATCTTCGTTCGCATCGCCTGGCCCAGGGCGCCAGCACGATTACGCAGCAATTGGCCCGCACGTTTATGGAACGGCACGAGCGCAGTTTCAGCCGCAAGTTCAGGGAGTTGGCGGTCGCGGCGGTGCTCGAAATCCGATTGCGCAAGAATGAGATCCTCGAGCGTTACATCAACGACGTGCCGATGGGCGAGTACCAGGGCACGCCAATCGACGGACTGCCGCAGGCGGCGCGATATTTTTTTAACAAGGACCTCGCCGAGGTGACGCCGGCGGAGGCGGCGACGCTGATCGGAATGATCCAGGCGCCGACGCTGTACGATCCGCGGCGTCATCCCGACACTTGCCGGAAGCGGCGCGACGTCGTGCTCGGGGTGATGAAACGGGCGGGCGTGATCGACGACGCCGCCTACGCAGCCGCGGTCGCGACGCCGATACAAATCATCAAGCCGCCCGGGCTGCGACGCGCGCCGTACTTCACCGACTACGTGACTGCGTTCGTGACCCGGATTCCCGGCTTCAACGGCCATCTCGAGGGGCTCAAAGTTTACACGACGCTCGACACCGAACTTCAGAGCGACGCCGTGGACGCGGTCACGGACAATATCGCGAAACTCGAGAAGAACCATCGACGCCTGCGCCGCAGCGCGGCGGACGGAAAGCTGCAGTCGTCGCTGGTCGCGCTCGACGCCGACACGGGCGCAATTCGCGCGATGATTGGCGGGCGCGACTACTCTGAGAGCCAGTTCAATCGCGCGGCGAACGCCCAGCGCCAGCCCGGCTCGGCGTTCAAGCCGATCGTGTACCTCGCCGCGCTCGATCCCGACCGCGCGCCGTTCTCGCCGCCGCTCACGCTCGCATCCACGCTCCCCGACGAGCCGATGTCGTTCAACGGATGGACGCCCGCGAACTACGAACGCACCTATGAACCGCAGGTGACGGTGGCGCAGGCGTTGATCGAGTCGCTCAACGTGCCGACGGCGTACGTCGGCAACGAGCTCGGCCCCGCGACGATCGTGAAAACCGCGCACGAGATGGGCATCCACGAAGACCTTCCCGCGGTGCTGCCAATTTCGATCGGCGCAGACGAGACCACGCTGCTCGAACTCACGTCGGCGTACCAGGTCTTTGCGACCGAGGGTCTGCAGTCGCCGCCGTACGCGGTCGAGGCGGTCGTCGATGCGAAGGGCCATCAGATTTACCATCACGAGGACGAGGAGAATCGCTTGATTCGTCCCGCCGTCGCGTATTTGATCACGGGCGCTCTGAAAGCCGTGTTGCGCTATGGAACCGGCGCGAGCGCGGGCCGGCTTGGGCTGGATTTTCCGGCGGCAGGCAAGACCGGCACGACGCAGGACTACAAGGACGCTTACTTTATCGGCTACACGCCGGCGATTGTCTGTGGCGTCTGGGTCGGCTTCGACGAGCCGGAGAGCCTCGGCTTGACGGGTGCGCAGGCGGCGCTGCCGGCGTGGGTCCAGTTCATGAAAGATGCGGCGGCAGCGGATCCCGAGGACTTCCCCGAGCCGTCAGGCATCACGATGGCGACGATCGATCCCGAATCCGGCGGGCTGGCTACGTCGGCATGCCCGAAGCAGGTCGAGCTACCATTTCTGATCGGCACCGCTCCGACGCAAATGTGTCCGTTGCACGGCGGAATGTTTGCGAGCGTGCCTCCGACCGCGCCAGTTTCGCCTACGATGCCGTCCATGCCTGGAGGAGCCGCGCCGCCGGCACCGGTCGCACAGGCGAGTCCTTCGTCATCCGACGTGTTTAGCGCGGTCGGCAAGTTTTTTTCCGGGCTTTTCGCTCATTAGACTAGCCACGGCGCAGCTTTCGGATTGATCTGTGAAACTTTTACGGTTCTGACTCGTCTAATGGTCGCGCTATAATAAGATCGACTGCCGAGTTTGAAGAGCCGGGTACGCTTGGAGGAGCATCTGAATACCAGCCCGCGATGGGCGCGAATTGCGGTCACGGCGCTGACCGCCGTTGGGCTGTTCGGCCTGGTTGCGGCGAGCGGTTGTATCAACGGCGAAAGTATCGAAGCGCCGTCGCGCGATGTATCGGCGGTTGACAGTTCTGCCGCTGCCGCGGCCCGGCTCCATCAGGTCGCGATTCGGAACCTGGAAGCGGCGATTCCCGCGGCGGGAGACGTGTTGATCGCAGGCGGCGCGGGCGCGTCGAATCGAAGCCTCGCGAGCGCGGAATTTTTCGATCCGTCGTCGGGCCGGTTCGTGGTGACGGGAACCGCGTCGTTGAGTCGCGCCGGTGCGTCGGCCGCGCCGCTTTCGGCCACGCAAGTACTGCTCGACGGCGGCTTCAGCGGCGGCGCATCGATCAGGAATTTCTCGCTCGTGCTCGAAGGCAACGTCCTGAGCGGCGCGGAGATTTTCGACGAAACGACCGGCAGGTTCTCGCCCGCCGCGAAGATGGCGTCGCCGAGGCTGGGCTCTACCGCGACTGCGCTCAAGGACGGCAGAATTCTCGTCGCCGGCGGTCAGGACAACCAGGGCAACGTGCTCGACTCCGCTGAGCTGTACGATCCCGCCGCGCGCAAATTCGTCGCGGTCGCCAACACGATGAGCGACCGGCGCATGTTTCACACCGCGACGCTCCTGCTCAGCGGCAGAGTGCTGGTCGTGGGCGGCGCGACCAATATGTCCGGCGATACGACCAGCTCCGCCGACATTTACGACCCGACGACGAACTCCTTTACCCCGACGATCTTCCCGATGGACCATCAGCGCGCCGCGCATACCGCGACGTTGTTCACCAGCGGCCCGCTGGCGGGCAAAGTGCTGATAGCGGGGGGCGTCGGCGGCTCGAGCTTCTTTTTCAAGGACAGCAGCGCCGAGATTTACGATCCCGCCGCGCAGGTTTTCACCCTGCTCTCGAGCTTCATGAACGAACCGCGCGCGCTGCACACCGCCACGTTGCTCGACGACGGCAGCGTGTTGCTCGCGGGCGGATTCAACGGCTCGGTGGCAGTCTCCGGCGGCGTGCTGTCGGGCGCGTCAGGACTGATCAGCAATTCGGCCGAGACGTTCGATCCCAATACTGGGGAGTTTGCCTGCGTCGGTGGATTCAACACTGACACGCTGCGATGCAATCAATCGATGAGCGTCGCGCGTGCCGCGCACAGCGCAACCCTGCTCGCGGCCGGGCCGAAGCCGCATCGCGTGCTGGTGGCCGGCGGAATCGGCGCCGTCGATCCCGCCGCGCACGGCGTCGAGCTGAGCAGCGCCGAGCTGTACAATCCCGCGGCGGGCGGCAGCTTCGTCGCGACCGGCGCGATGTCCACTGCGCGCGCGCTGCACACCGCGACGCTGCTGCGCTAGTCGAGCGGCTCGTCCGCGTCCACTTCGATTCCGTCGGTTTCTGAATCAGGGGCGACCAATGGCTCTTGTGCCACTGACGCGTCGGCCACCAGCTTGCGCGACACGATGATGAACGCGGAGTGCGCGATCATCCTGAAATGCGGCCGCACGCTCATCCCCTTTACCTGCCAATGCCGCAGCAGCGTCTCGAAGCTCTCGATCTCGCCGAAATCGCTGCGCGCCTGAATCGCCTCGACCGTGTCCTTGAGCTGCACCGCCGTCGGCACGTAGCAGACCAGCACAGCGCCCGGCCGGAGCGCGTCCGCAGCGACGGCGAGCGCGCGCCCGGGCTCCGCGAGGTCGAGGAACATCCGATCGACGCCGGTTTCATCGAAGCCCGCGTAGAGATCGCGCACCTTGATCGTCCAGTTCGGCGCGTCGCCGAAAAACGCGGCCACGTTCTTGCGCGCAGCGTCGGCGAAATCCTCGCGCAGCTCGTAGGAGATGACGCGCCCCGCCGGCCCGACCGCTCTCAGCAGCGCAATCGTGAGCGCGCCCGCTCCGGTGCCGCCCTCAATCACCGTCGCACCCGGAAACACGTCGCCCCACACCAGCAGCGGCCCGGTGTCCTTGGGATAAATCACCTGCGAGGCGCGCGGCAGATGCGGGATCAGGTCGGCGTAGGTCGGCCGCAACACCAGGAACGGCTCGCCGGTCGAGAACTTGACGCGCGATCCTTCCTGGACGCCGAACAGGTCGTCGGCGCGCAGCTCGCCGCGGATGAGAATCTTCTTGCCCGCGCGCAGCATCTTCATGTAGCGGCGGCCCTTGCGATCGATAAAAATTACGGCGTCGTTTTCTTTCAGGCGCGAGTCCAAGGTGATTCAACGCTTGCACGCGGCGCAAGCGCGGGCAACACGCGGCCGCGTCGGGCTATTGACTATGCGAGCCTGCGACCTTACCTTTGAGAATGCACCCGGCCAGATGGTAGCATCCAGTGGCCGGGTCGTTTTGCGTAATCGTTAACCTGATTCCAAATCCGAAAATCGAAGCGCCGTTAATCCAACTCGAGAGCAATTCACGTCATGGCAGAGAAAAAGGCAAAGACCGCGGAGAAAAATGCAGGCATCCAGCAGCGACACATCTGTCCCAGTTGCGGCGCCGAGAGCAAGGTGACCAAGTTCGCCGGCTTCGGCCGCAAGGGCTTCTACCTGGTCTGCGAGAAGGCCTGCGGCTTCGTCGGACGCACGCGCTAAGCGGGCAGGGGGGAATCCACGCGATGGGCAGAGCCCGCAAGAGCAAGACCTCCAAGCGCGACAAGTACGCGTCGTTCGGCGATATGGCGGACGAGGCCGAGGAAGATGCCGACCTTCCCAAGGACGAAGCCGGCCGGCGAAAGATCAAGCGCCAGTACGGCGAGCTGCTCGGCATCCGGATCGAGAAGCTGCGCGGAAGAATCCTGAATCGGGAGCGAATCAACAAGACCATCGAGGGCATCTACTTCATCTGCGCCTCGTGCCTGAAAGTCTGTCACTCGCTCGACGACGGTTTCAGCGAAGATCCCGCCAATCAGAACAACCTGTGCGGTGCATGCGCCAAGGCCCAGGCTGCCGCCAAGACTGCCGCAGCCGCGCCGGCCAAGGAAAGCGGCGGATCGTCGCGCCGCTCGACTCGATCTACCCGCAAGCGCGCGGCCGCGAGCTGACGATGCTTGTGCGCATGACTGCGAAAAGCTAAACAGGGCCGATGTCTTTACAGCTAATCCGTCCCGACATCAATCTCGATTTCGTCGGGAAGCGTTATTTCTTCGTCGCACTGTCGACCGCGATCAATATCCTCGCGATCGTGCTGCTGTTCACCAAGGGCCTCAACTACGGCGTCGATTTCGTGGGCGGCAGCGTCGCCCAGATAGAATTCACGCAGAAGACCACCGGCGACGACATTCGCAAGGCGCTCGCGCCGCTCGATCTCGGCGAAGTCACGGTCCAGGACTTCGGCAAGGCCGGCCAGTCTTTCCTCGCGCGTTTCCAGGCGTTCAAGAACATCGGCAGCATCGGCCCCAAGCTTGAGACCGCGCTCGACAAGACCTACGGCCCCAATGTCGCGAAGGTCGTGAGGGTCGAGAGCGTCGGCGCCAAGGTCGGCAGCGATCTGCGCCGCAAAGGCTTCGCCGCGGTCATCATCGCCACCATCTTCATGGGCGTGTACATCGCCATCCAGTTCCGCCACGTGAGCTGGAGCTTCGGCGCCGGCGCCGTGATTGCGTTGATCCACGACGTGCTGGTCGTCATGTGCGCGCTCGTGATCAGTCAGTACCAGTTCGATCTGACCACGCTCGCCGCGGTGCTCACCGTCATTGGTTACTCGGTGCATGACACGATCATCGTCTCGGATCGTATCCGCGAGGATTCGACCAAGCGCCGGCGCGAGCCGATCGCGTCGATCATGAATCGAGCAATCAACGAGACCCTCTCGCGCACCATCCTGACTTCGGGCACTGCCATAGTCGTGCTGCTCTCGCTGCTCGCGTTCGGCGGGCCGATCCTGCGTCCGTCGGCGTTCACGCTGCTGATCGGCTTTATCACGGGCACGTACTCGTCGATCTATATCGCAGGCCCGGTGGTGCTGTTCTGGGAGAGCGGCGCCGGCCGCACTCGCACAGGGACAGGCTCCTCGCGCGCAGCCTGATCGTTGTTGAATACCGGCCGTGGCATCTACGCGATCGTGAACGCTCGCCCCATCGAGCGCACCGCCGACGCTGTGGTGCTGACGCTAAGCCTCGAGCGCGCCGACGGAATCGAGAAGGTCGCGCTACGATGCCGCATCGCGGCAAGCTTGATCCGCGGTGACGACTCTCCTGAAACCTTGATCGAGCGAATCGCACCGTGGCTCGAGCGCGAATTCGAGCAAACGCGCGAGGCCGCGCTGAAATCAATCCGCACTGAGCACAAGCTGCACGAAATTTCCTTCGACGCCGCAAATCCCGGCCCGTTCGCCTAGCCGGCAACTCGGTAGATCCTCGCTTGAGGTAGCGCCGGCGAGCATCGAAAAAGATTCGGGGTCCCTCGGCTACGCTCGGGATGACACGTGGGGTCGCTCGCTCTTTTTGTGTCGCCCTATTTTTGTGTCATCCCGAGCGAAGGCTGCCGTAGCCGAGGGACCCCGGATCTTTCTCGGCGTCGGTATCCTCACGCCCAACCGCGGCGCGACCGCGATGCGCGCGTTGAGCGTGTTGCATCGCAACTGGGTCGGGCGACGGCGTGGCATCGCCTGGGCTTCAGCGACTGCGCGAGGAGCGCCGGATGGACCTGAAACCGCTCTCGAAATAGCTCGATTGCCTCTTGTCTGACCGCTCGGTAAGGCTCATATTGTCCTTGACAAACGGGCGCAATCGCCTTACTAGACTCGTTGGGTCCAGTATTATTAACGAAGGGATTTCGTTTGACTGTCGGGCCAAAATGCCTATACTATACCTAGCAGGTCCACTATTAAGAAATGGACACTGAAAAAATGAAGAAGCCTGTTTACATGGACAATCATGCGACCACGCGCGTCGATGCGCGCGTGCTCGATGCGATGCTGCCGTATTTCACCGAGAAGTTCGGCAACGCCGCCAGCCGCAACCATAGCTTCGGCTGGGAGGCGGAAGAGGCAGTCGTTCGCTCGCGCGAGCAGATCGCGGCGCTGATCGGCGCCAAGTCCAAGGAAATTATTTTCACCAGCGGCGCCACCGAGTCCGACAACCTCGCAATCAAGGGCGTCGTCGAGTTTTACAAAGACAAGGGCAACCACATCATCAGTTGCGTCACCGAGCACAAGGCCGTGCTCGACAGTTGCCGCGCGCTGGAGAGAGCGGGCAAGGCCACCGTGACCTATCTGCCCGTCGACAAGTACGGGATGGTTGATCCGGACGCGGTGCGTCGCGCGATCACCGACAAGACCGTGCTCATCACGATCATGTGGGCCAACAACGAGATCGGCACGATTCATCCGATCGCCGAGATCGGCAAGATCGCCAAGGAAAAGGGCATCGTCTTTCACACCGACGCGGTGCAGGCGATTGGCAAGGTGCCGGTCGATCTTGAAAAGGCGGGCGTCGATCTTGCGTCGATCACCGCGCACAAGATTTACGGTCCGAAGGGAATCGGCGCGCTCTATGTTCGCTCGAAGGGACCGCGCATTCGAATCTCTCCCCAGATGGACGGTGGCGGGCATGAGCGCGGGATGCGCTCGGGCACGCTCAACGTTCCCGGGATCGTCGGACTCGGCGCGGCGTGCGAGATCGCTGGCAAGGAAATGCCGGACGAAGCTCAGCGCCTGATTCAGTTGCGCAGTCAGCTGCAGGCGGGGCTGTTCGAGCGCCTCGACGAGATTTACGTCAACGGTCATCCGACCGAGCGTCTGCCCGGCAACCTGAACGTGAGCTTCGCGTATGTCGAAGGTGAGTCGCTCCTGATGGGAATCAACGATATCGCGGTCAGCTCGGGCTCCGCATGCACGTCGGCGACTCTCGAGCCGTCGTACGTGATTCGCGCGCTGGGAATCGACGACGAACTCGCGCACAGCTCGATTCGTTTCGGCCTGGGCCGTTTCAACACGTTGGAAGAAGTCGATTACGTGACGGATCGCGTCAGCAAGGAAGTGAAGCGGCTGCGCGAAATGTCGCCGCTGTACGAGATGGCGAAAGAGGGAATCGATCTCAAGTCGGTCAATTGGAAGTCTTAACGTCGACGCGCCGCAGGGAAAAAATCATGGCTTACTCAGATAAGGTTATCGAGCACTACAACAATCCGCGCAACGTCGGCAGCTTCGCCAAGGACGAGCCGGGCGTCGGCACGGGCGTCGTCGGCGCGCCGGAATGCGGCGACGTGATGAAGCTGCAGCTGAAGATCAGCGACGCCGGGGTGATCGAGGATGCGCGCTTCAAGACCTTCGGATGCGGCAGTGCGATCGCAAGTTCGAGCTACGTCACCGAACTCGTCAAGGGCAAGCATATCGACGAGGCGATGACGATTAAGAACACCGTCATCGTCAAGGAGCTCAACCTGCCGCCGGTCAAGATTCACTGCTCGGTGCTGGCTGAAGACGCAATCAAGGCCGCTATCACCGACTGGCGCAAGCGCAAGGGCAACGACAACGACGTCGCGACGGAAGCACCGGCCAAGTCCAAGGAGGCGTAACTTCTCGTGGCTGTGATTTCACTTTCCGAGGGCGCTGCCCAGAAGATCAAGCAGCTGGTCGCCGACAAGGGCGAGGGCGCGGGTCTGCGCGTAAAAGTCGTCGGCGGTGGATGCTCGGGCTGCAATACCGGATGGAAATCGACGCCGCCAAGGAGCGCGACAAGGTTTTCGAGCGCGACGGCGCGCGTCTGATCGTGGACAAGAAAAGTTTTCTCTACCTCAACGGCTCCGAGCTCGACTACGGCGAAGAACTGATGTCGTCGGGCTTCAAGGTCGTCAATCCAAACGCCAAGCGCAGTTGCGGATGTGGAGAATCGTTCGTCGTATGAACGAGTGGACGTGGGGACTGCTGTCTCAAGATGATCGAATGCCCTTCATGTGGAAGGCGGCAAGAGCCGTCGCTGACTTGCGCTGAATGCGGATCGCCGCTCGCGGCGCCGCTCGATTGTTTCGCCGCGCTGGGACTGGCGCGCAAGCTGACAATCGATCTCGACGCGCTCGAGCGCCGCTATCACGAATTGAGCCGCAAGATTCATCCCGACCGCTTCGCCTCGAAGGGCCCCAAAGTCCGCGACGCGAGTCTGCGCGCGACCGCGACTCTCACCCGCAGCTACCGCACGCTCCGCGATCCGGTCGCCCGCGGTCTCTACTGGCTCGAACTCAACGGCGAAAAGCTCGCGGAGAACAACAAGCGCGTGCCGCCCGAAGTAGCCGAGCTGGTGTTTGAAGTGCAGGAGCAACTCGCCGAGATGCAGTTGGCGTCGGATCCGGAGACGGCGCTCGAGCGCGCAACAGAGATCGCCGCGCGGCGCGTGCAGCTTCAATTCACAATGGATGAAAAGCTGGCCGAGCTCGATCGGCATTTCGCGAAGTGGGACCAGCCCGCGGATGAAAAGATGCTTACGTTGGAGTTGAAGGGGCTTCTCTCGAATATCGCCTACATCCGCACACTGATTCGCGATGTCGATCGCGCGCTCGAAAACTCAAAGGCCGCCTGAGCCCTGACTTAATACTGAAAAAGTGGCACGAATTTTCGGCATAGACCTCGGCACCACCAACAGCCTGATCGCCGCGATGGAAGACGGTGCGCCGCGCGTTATTGCGGTCGGCGAGAAGGGAAGTGCTCTGCTGCCGAGCGTCGTCGCGATTGCGCCCGACGGCGCCGTTACCGTCGGCGAGCGCGCAATCGAGATGGAACCGCATCTGACGGTCGAACGCGACGGACGCGTGAGCGCGGTCGGATTTGCCGGCGGCGAATACGGCGCCGTGATTCGATCCGTCAAGCGCTACATGGGCCTGGGCGGCGACGAAATCGCGCCCGAAGATCGCGCGCGCTACACGTTCGCCGATCTCAGCGGTCCGGTGGTGCGCTTTCAAATCGGCAAGCGCGGCTTCACGCCGTCGCAAATCTCCGCCGAGATTCTGCGCGCGCTCAAGGACGGCGCGGAGCGCGCGCTTCGCGCGGCCGGCAAAAACGAAAACGAAAAAGTCGAGCGCGTCGTCATCACCGTTCCCGCCTACTTCAACGACGGCCAGCGCCAGGCCACCAAGGACGCCGGCCGCCTCGCCGGTCTCGAAGTCGTGCGCCTGGTGAACGAGCCGACGGCAGCGTCGCTCGCCTACGGCCTCAACAAGATGGCGGCGGGTAATGTCGCAGTGTTCGATTTCGGTGGCGGCACTTTCGACATCTCGATTCTCAGCATCAAGGAGGGAATCTTCGAGGTGCTCGCGACCAACGGCGATACGCATCTTGGCGGCGACGACATCGACCGCGCGATCGTCGATTGGATCCTCGCCGAAATGCCCGACTCGCTGAAAGTTGATCGTCACGTCTGGAATAGCGCGCGCACGGCCGCCGAGGACGCCAAGAAGCGACTCACTGACGATGCCGAGACCGAAGTCGTCGTCGAACTCCCCGGCCATTCGATTCGCAAGCGCCTGACGCGCGACGCGCTCGAGCAAATGGCCGCGCCGTTCGTCGCGCGCACTCTCAAGCGATGCGAACTGGCAATCGCCGACGCCAAGCTCGCGCCCGCCGCTATCGACGCGGTCGTTCTGGTGGGAGGCTCGACGCGGATGCCGATTGTCCGCAGGCGCGTTGCCGAGATGTTCCAAAGAGAACCTCTAAGCTCGATAAACCCTGATCAGGTGGTCGCTTTGGGAGCCGCCGTCCAGGCTTCTGTGCTAATGGGCGCACAGGGCGACATGCTCCTGCTAGACGTGGTTCCGCTGTCGCTTGGTATCGAAACGATGGGTGGCGTGATGGAACGTCTCATACATCGCAATACCACAATCCCGACCAGCATAGCGGAAGGGTTCACCACGGCTGTGGATAATCAAACACATGTTGATATCCATGTTTTGCAAGGAGAGCGCGAGCTTGCTAAAGATTGCCGTAGCTTAGCGCGCTTCAAGCTGGGTCCGATTCAGGCCCAGCCGGCAGGTGTCCCTCGTATCGAGGTCACTTTCCTCATCGATGCAAACGGGATACTAAATGTCAATGCGCGCGATGAGCGCACAGGCCGCGAGCATTCGGTCGACGTCAAGCCCAGCTATGGCCTGACGGATGATGAAATCGAGCGAATGCTCGAAGAGGCTATCGATCTCGGTGAGCAGGATCTCGAAGAGCGCCTGCTGATTTCGGCGCGCAACGACGCCGAGCAAATCTTGGGCGCACTTGGAAAGCAGCTCGGCGAGTTCGGCCGGCTGGTCAAAGCGGGCGAGCGTGCGCGAATGGATGAGGTGGTGGAGCGGTTGGAGGCGGCGCGAACAGGAACCGATCGAGAACTAATCGCAAAACTCGTCGAGGAGCTGAACGAGGTTACTACTCCGTTCGCGGAGCGGATTATGGACGCCGCTATCAAACTGGCGTTGGAGAAAAAATCAGTCGAGGAACTTTCGTAGCGGGATGCCGCAACGGAAGCTGAGCGAGGAACGTATAGCTGACAATGGGGCTCAAGTGGGATCAGGCCGAAGAGATAGCGGAAGTGCTGGCGGAAAATCATCCGGGACTGGATCCGCTCGACGCGCGCTTCACCGACTTGCGCCAATGGGTAATCGACCTGGACGAATTCGACGACAACCGCGAAGGATCGACAGAAGCGAAATTGGAAGCCATCCAGATGGCATGGCACGAAATATACAAGGAACAGAACGAGGACGACTCTGAATAGGCGTAGACGCGGCTACGTCCAAAATTTACGGGGAGGTGGGGTGTGGTGGACTTACGCAGTACGACACTGAAGGCGGATAACGGAGAGAAGATGCAGGAAAAGGAAACACTGGACGAAAGATTGCCGGGGCTGTTCGAGCCCGACACACTTTTGCCCATTCAATACTTCGAGGCGATGCGCAAGAAGCATCTGCTCGAGGGCGAAAAGCGGCTCATATTGAGCGTGCTCGAGGACGCGATCGAATGCTTTATGAAATGCATCGACGCGTCGACCAGCAAGGGTCAGCGATTGTTCCGCGACGCCGACGAATGGATCGCGCACGAAGACAAGCGCTGGGTCTTCTCGTTCGACAACGTCTGCGACATGCTCGACATCAATCCCGAGTACATGCGGATGGGTCTGCGCAAGTGGAAGGACAAGCGGCTCGATGCGATCGCGCGGCGGCGCGCGGCGCTGGTGCTCGAGGCCGAGCGCGCGGCGGCCGAGGCTGCGATGCAGCCTGCGGCAGC
The DNA here is from genome assembly GCA_963805315.1 of uncultured delta proteobacterium. Taxonomy (GTDB): domain Bacteria; phylum Desulfobacterota; class Binatia; order Binatales; family Binataceae; genus Binatus. The sequence continues at coordinate 320,026 of CAWDTQ010000007.1, read as the reverse complement.
AGTCGCGACGCCTGTGGTGGCCGCGCCAGCGGCCGCGATCCAGAAGCCCGCGACCAAGGTCGCGGGCAAAGCGGCGGCGCGCGTCAAGCGCTGCCCGGAGCGCGTGCGCAACGCGAAGCGTTCGGCGCGCAAGCTGCGCAAAGCGCGCGCATAGCACAAAGACAAGAAGCGACGACGGCCGCGTATCGCGGCCGTCGTTCGGCACTCCGCGCGGCGCGCGTGCGACCGCGCGCCGCTTCTCTCCTATGCCCGCGCTTCCCCGCGCGTCGCCGACAGCCCCGCCACAATCACCCGCACTATCTCCCTCAACCGCCGATGGTATTGCGCGCGGCTGGTCGCGTTGCTCTCGATTCCGTGCGCCGCCGCCGCCAGCATCTGCGCCAGGTCGTCAGCGTCGAGCTCCATCCGCGACGGCGCCAGTTCTCCGGCGCGCGTCGCCTCTTCGATCATCTCGCGCAGCACCTTCATGTAGCGGCGTCCCGACTGCGCGAACAAATCCGCCGACAGCCGGTTCTTCGAATCCATCAGCTCGGCCGCATGCGCCGAGCGGTACACCGTCTCGAAAAAAAAGCCGAACTTGGCCTCGAGCACGGCGACCAGCCGTTCGTGTATCGGCCCGCTGGTGGCGCGCGCGATCTTTACCGCCGAGTCCGCGCATTCGATCAGCCTCTCGCACAGCGCGCGGAAAATCTCCTCCTTGCTTTTGAAGCTCAGGTAGACGGTGCCCTTGGCGATCTCCGCCTCGCGCGCGATGTCGTCGATCGAGGTGCGCCGGTAACCGTACTGGCTGAACAGCTTCAGCGCTGCATCCAGGATTGCCGCGCGCCTGGTTTCCGGCGCACCTTTTTTAGGAGAGTTCATCGTGGCGTCTTTCGGACGCGCATTTCCTTATGCCGGCAGCTGCAGTTGGCGCTGCGGCCGCACCACCATCTCGAAGATATTCAGTTCTATCGGCTGCGTTACAGCGAACAGAACCGCGCGCGCCACGTCGTCGGCCGACGCCAGGAAGAGTTTGCCCGCCGCCGCGATTTGGTCGAGCACCTCGGGCGGCAGTTGCCCGCCGGGCTTGATGTCCGCTTTGATTCCGAGCGAACTCACGATCCCCTTGACGACTTCCGGCGGAAAGTTGCGCGCAAAGTTGGTGGCGACCGCGCCCGGCATGATATTCACCACGCGAATCTTGTCGTTCTCGAGTTCCTTGCGCAGCGTTGTCGCGATCGAATTCACCGCCCACTTGGTCGAGCCGTAAACCCCTGACGCGTCGTTGCGCCCCGCGACCGACGAGATATTTACGATGTGCCCGGAGGCGCCGCAAGCACGCATCGCGCGAACCGCCGCCTGCGAGCCGACCAGCAGCGCCAGTACGTTGACCTCGAGCATCTCGCGCCATCGCTCGGGGTCGCCCTCGACTATCGAGCTCGGGAACTCGAGCCCCGCGTTGTTCACCATGATGTCGAGCCGGCCCGTCGCTTTCACCGCCTTATCCACCAGGCCCTGCACCTGGCGCACATCGCGGGCGTCGAATGCGACTGCGGTGGCGCGTCCGCCCGCCTGTTCCACTGCCTTGACGCCTTCCTTGAGCGCCGACTCGGTGCGTCCCGCGACCAACACGTGCGCGCCGGCCTCGCCGAGCCGAATCGCGATTGCGCGCCCGATTCCGCTCGACGCGCCGGTGACGACCGCGGTGCGGCCCTTGAGCGATTGACTGTCTGCCATGACTGAAACCTCCGGGATTTGCTGAATGACCAAATGACCAATTAGTCCAAAACGGTCACTTAGACTAGCAGTGTGCGATCGGCAAGCATAGCGGCTGAAATCGCGATCGTTAACTGCGATGGTTGGTTGCGAATTGCGGCCGCACCTCGTAGCGTTTTGTCGTGCCGATCCGGACGAAAATCGAATGCCCCGAGTGCGGCGCCGACCTGGTCGTCAAGCGCGGCGGCGTATGCCCCGGCTGCGGCGCGCGCATCAGCGAGCATGTCGCCCGGGTCCGCGCGCGCGAGAAACGCATCGAGCAGGTCGTCGCCATCGTTGCGACCGTGCTGGTCGTCGGCGTGGCCGTCGTCACCAGCGGCGCGACCCTGTTCGAGGGAATCGCGGCTTACGCGATCGTCGGCGGGGTGATGTACTATCTCGCGCGCCGCACCTTCGTCTGATTTTTCACTTTTCACTTTTCACTGTTCATTGGTTCGCGTCTGAACGTTTGTTTATTTTCCCGCCCTCGATCCGTCGCCTTGACGGCGCGTGTCTGAACGCATGTTTATGTTCGCGCCGCCAAAACCTGAATGTACGTTAAGTTGTTCTCTCCGTTGACGTTTTTCGTTTTTTTATTTTCGAATTCGTGCAACCGAACGTTGCCGATTGCGTATCTCAAGGTGTGAAGGTCATGTGCGTCGCAGGAAGTTTTTCGAAACGGCTCGATGGCATCCTTAATGCTCTCTCAGTCAGGTGGAGGTAACCGAACAATGAAATCCAAACGAAGTCTGATGACGGTGCTGGTTGGTCTCGCGATGCTGGCGACGCCGATTGCGGCAGCCGCCAAAGACCATGGCCGCTACGCGCAGAACAATTCGCGCGTATCCCATGTATCGCGTTCCTTCGTTGCGCCGGCGCGCAATTTTGGCCCTGTGGGCGTCAACAAGCATCAGTTCCGTAACAGTCAGGCCTGGATGCCAGCCCCTGCCGCAGTCGCACGTCATGAATGGAAAGGTCGTGGATGGAACTACGGCTACGGCAACCCAGGCTACGTAGCGGCCCCGGTGTATGCGGCTCCTGCATATCAAGTAGCGGCGCCTTATTACGGTGGCGGCTATGCGGGCGGAAACGGCTGTCACAGAGCTCAGAGCCTCGTGACCAACTACTACAGGGACCGGAACACCGGCCATCCCGCGGCGGCCGCGGACATGCTCCGAAAGAATCAGTGGGCATTCCGTAGCCCATGTGTGGCCGGATCGTCCTACAACAACGGCGGACTGCTCGGTGGACTCGGCGCACTCGGCGGATACGGTGGTTACGGTGGAGCGCCGGCGTACGCCAACTACGGTGGATACAACGGCGGATACAATGGCGGTTACAACGGCGGATACGGCCAGCCTTACGGCGGAACCTCGATGCTGGCGCCGCTGATTCAGCAGTTCGTCCGGTAAGCACCGCATCTGACGCGGTCTCCTCACCCCTAGCGCGCCCCGTCTCCTCCCGGCGGGGCGCTTTTCTTTTATGCGGACGCCAGGCGCTCGATCGAGCGCAATATCTTTGCCCGGCGCTCATCGGCGGTCTTGGCGAACGACGAGAACTGCAGCGCCGTAGTTGTGATCCCGGCGCGCGCGTAGTCGTCGAGCCGCCGCCGGCATTTCTCGGCCGGACCGAACACGAAAATTTTATCGACCATCTCGTCGGGAATCGTCTCGAGCGCTTTGCGGCGATCGCCGGCGTTCCATGCGTCGATCGCGATCGTCGCTTCCTTGTCGTAGCCGATTTCGCGAAAGAACTTGTTGTACTGCGGCACCGTCACGTAAGCCGTCAGCGATCGGCGGAACAGCGTGCGCGCGACGCTTTCGTCCTCGTCCACGGCGCAGATTATTCTGCAGACCACGTCCAGCCCCGCCGGATCCTTGCCGGCCGCGCGCATCTCGTCGCGCGTGTTGTCGAGCATCGGCGCGACCGTCTCAGGCGTGACGAAGTTGACGATCACGCCGTCGCCGATCTCACCCGCCAGCCGCAGCATCTTCGCGCCCTGCGCACCGATATAGATTTTCGGCGGATGCGTAATCACTGAATCGAGCCGGAAGCCGTTCATCTTGACCTTCGCACCCGCCATCGTGACCTTCTCGCCGCGAAAAATCGCGCGCAGCGCTTCGACTGTCTCGCGCATCTGTGTAATCGGCTTTTGAAATGGCACACCCATCCAATTCTCGACGATATTCGGCGTCGAAATTCCCAGCCCCAGGATAAAACGGCCGCCCGAAAGCTCGTTGACGGTCACGGCCGACATCGCAATCAGCGGCGCCGGGCGCGTGAACACCGGGATGATCGCGCATCCGAAGCGCATCTTGTCGGACAGCATCGCCGCCGCGGCAATCGGCGCGAACGCATCGGTCGAGAACGATTCGTACGACCACGCGTCCGTGTAGCCGCATCGATCGGCCGTGCGCACCAGCTCGGGAAAATGAATGCCGTTGAACGGGTCGAACGGGATTGTGATTCCAAGTCGCATTTTTTCAGGACTCCTTCGTCCAGCGACAGTATCGCAGCCGCCGGCGTTTCGCCTACCCGCCGCCGGGTGCGAGGTTCAGCACTTCCGCAATATGCATCGGGCGTCGCGACGGGCAGAAGTGGCGAATCTGCGAACGGCACGAGAACCCGTCCGCGACGACAATCGCGTTGGGCGGCGCATTGTCGATCGCTGGAATCAGAACTCGCGCGGCAATCGCTTTCGACACCTCGAAATGTTCGCGGTCGTAGCCGAACGCACCCGCCATCCCGCAGCATCCGGCGTCGAGCACCTCGAGTTGCGAGCCCGCCGCACGCGACAGCAGCGTGACCTCGTCGCCGATCCCGGCGATTGCCTTCTGATGACAATGCCCCTGTACAAGCGTGTGACGGTGCAGCTCGGGCGGCGTGAAGCTTGGAGCCTTGCGGACAAGGAACTCGTCGAGCAGGAACACGCTCGACGCAATCGCCTTTGCGCGGGGATCTTCTGAGAAGAGCGACGGCAACTCGTCGCGAAACGTCAGGATGCAGCTCGGTTCCAGCCCGACGATCGGAATACCTACGGCGACAAACGGATCGAGTGCTTCCATCACGTCGGTCAGGCGAGCCTTCGCGCGCTCGAGCATCCCCTGATCGTAGAGCGGGCGGCCGCAGCACAGCTCGGCGCGCGGAACGATCACGCGAAATCCTGCCCGCTCCAGGACTTCGACCGCCGCGATCGCGACCTGCGGCTCGAAAAAGTTGGTGAAGGTGTCGGGAAACAGCACGACTTCGCGCATGCTCGCTCCAGGAGCCGTCCTGCGATCGAACCACGAGCGAAACGTCCGCCGCGCGAAACGCGGCAATTCGCGATCCGGATGAATCGCAAGCGCTTTCTTGGCAACGTCTGCCACGAGCGGTGCATGCGCCAGCACGTTCGCAAGCGACGGTGCGTACGACGCGAGCCGCGCGACTTCGTTCAGCCGTCCGAAGAACGCCGATGACAGCGTACGCCGATGACTTCGATAGTAGTTCGAGAAAAATTCAGCTCGGTACGCCGCCATGTCCACCGACGACGGACACTCGCGCTTGCATCCCTTGCACGACAGGCACAAATCGAGCGCGTCCTTGACGGCGGGGTCGGCGAAACCGTCGGGTAGCAAGTCGGTGGTCAACGCCTCGAACAGGATTCGCGCTCGTCCGCGGGTAGAGTGGATTTCCTCGCGCGTCGCCATGTACGACGGACACATCGTGCCCGCCTCGGTCTTGCGGCACTTTCCGATACCGACGCATTTGAGCGCCGCGCCCGCGAGTCCGCCCTCCGCACTGAAGTTGAAATGCGTGGCGACTTCCTGCGGCCGATAGTTCGCGCCCAGCTTCAGGTGCGAGTCGAGCGGATGCGGATCGACAATCACGCCCGGATTCATCATAGAGCCGGGATCGAAGATTCGCTTGAAATCGCGGAATGCTTCGATCAGCTCGGGCCGGAACATCATTGGCAGCAACTCGGAGCGCGCCAGCCCGTCCCCGTGTTCACCCGAGAGCGAACCGCCGAGACTCGCGACGAGTTCGCCGAGCTCGACCATCGCGGCGCGGAACGTTGCGATTCCGGGCGCGCTGGCCAAATCGAAATTGACGCGCGCGTGAACGCATCCTTCGCCGAAATGTCCGTAGTAGGTCGCCACCTTGAGGGTGTGGGTGCTGAGGATGCGATCGAAGCCGCGCAGAAACGCGCCGAGCTTTGCCGGTGGCACGGCGGAGTCTTCGGCGCCCGGCCAACTGCGCGGGCGGCCCGGGATGAACGCGCTCGAGCCGAGCCCCGATTCGCGAATCTGCCAGACTGCGGCCTGCTCGCGCGGGTCGGCGAGGTAAGCCGCTCCAGTGCATTCGATCAGTCGGCGCGCCTCGGCGATCACGCGCTCACCGCGCTCGCGCGCTTCGTCTCGCGACGCGCCCCCCAGCTCGACGAGCAGAAAAGCGCGACCGGCAGGCAGAAACCGCACCCCCGGCATCGCCTTGATGCGCGCGAACTCGGGGAGGTTTTCGTCGAAGCCCTCCAGCGCTTCCGGGCGATGCGCGAGCAGCCACGGCGTTTGATCCGCAGCGATGAAAACGTCGTCGAATCCGAGCACAACCAGCCCCACTTCATTGGGCCGCGGCACCGCTCGTATCGTCGCGCGCAGGATTGTCGCGAGCGTGCCCTCCGAGCCGACGAGCGCGCGCGCAAGGTTGAAGCCGCGCTCCGTCATCAGCTCGTCCAGGTTGTAGCCCGAGACGCGGCGCGGCAGCTTCGGGAAATGATCGCGCACGGAATCCGCGCAATGATCGCGAAGCTCGCGCAGCCGCGAATAGAGCTCGCCTTCGCGCCCGCCGCGCGCGATCGCCGCGTCAAGCTCCGCGTCGGCAATCGAGCCGGTCAGCGAAAGTTGAGTTCCGTCGTAGAGGATAACCTCCAGCGCCTCGAGGTTGTCGACCGTCTTGCCGTACGCGGCAGAATGCGCGCCGCACGAGTTGTTGCCGATCATCCCGCCGATGGTGCATCGATCTTTCGTCGAAGGATCCGGCGCGAAGAAAAGGCCATGCGGTGCGAGCGCGGCGTTGAGATGGCTCTGGACGACGCCCGGCTCGACGTGGGCGACGCGCGCGTTGGCGTCGATCGCGATTACTCGATTCATATACTTCGAGAAGTCGAGCACGAGCGCCGCGTTGCACGCCTGTCCCGCGAGGCTGGTGCCGCCGCCGCGCGCGAGAATCGGCATCGCGTTTTCGCGCGCAAGCGAAAGCGCCGCAATCACGTCGCCTTCGTGCCGAGGAATCACGACGCCCACCGGCACCTGGCGATAGTTCGACGCGTCGGTGGCGTAGGCCGCGCGAGTGCCAACGTCGAAGCGCACTTCGCCTTCGACCTGGCGCGCCATTTCGAGCTTCAGGGAGTCGAGCGAGGCCATCGTGATGGCCTGATTCTATTCGAGGAGTGGACGCGCGGAACAGCGCGCTTGAGACTTAGAGAGGCAGATCCTTCAGGCCGGGTTTTGGGGCGCCGACCAGGGCGACCATCTTGCCTTCGGGGGCGCGGTTTTCGTGCATCGCCTGGTGGCATTCGGGGATCTCGTCGAACTTGTAAGTCTTGGCGAGGCACGGATCGATCTTGCCGTCGAGCACCAGCTGATTGAAGGCGTAGGCCTGCTCGTCGTTGGCGAAGTGCGAGCCCTGCAGGCGCTTCTGCCGCATCCACAGGTAACGCAAATCGGCGACCGCGTTGTAGCCGGTGGTGCCCGCGCAAATCACGACCATCCCGCCCGTGTCGCAGACGAATACCGAAGTGGGAATGGTGTCTTCGCCCGGATGCTCGAACACGATGCGCGGATTTTTGCGCTCGCCGACGATGTCCCAGATCGCTTTGCCGAACGCGCGGCACTCGGCCGCCCATTTGTTGTACGACGCGGTCTCCTTCCAGTGCGGCATCATGCCCCAATGCAAATATTTTTTTCGGTTGATGCATCCCTTGGCGCCGAGCTTCATGCAGAAATCTATTTTGCGATCGTCGCCGACGATGCCCACCGGGATTCCGCCTTCGGCCTTGACGATCTGAATCGCCATGCATCCGAGCCCGCCCGATGCGCCCCAGATCAACACGACGTCGCCGCGGTGCACGACGTGCGGCGCCCATCCCATCAGCATCCGGTACGCGGTTGCGCCCACCAGCGTCGGCCCTGCGGCCTCTTCCCACGTCAGATGCGTTGCCTTGGGCATGCACTGATGCGCCTGCACGCGCGCGAACTGTGCGAAGCTGCCCCAGTTGGTTTCGTAGCCCCAGATTTTGAACGACGGATCGTACATCGGATCGTCGCCGTTGCGGACCGCGGGCGAGTTGCGATCCCAGACGCCGCAATGAATCACGACGCGGTCGCCGACCTTGACGTTGCGCACGTCGTGCCCGGCCGCATAGACGATTCCCGACGCGTCGCTGCCGCCGATGTGGAAATCCGAATGATCGTACTTCGCTTTCTGGCGCGCGCCGATCACGTCGACCGGCGAGCCGAGGGCGGCCCACACGTTGTTGAAATTCACGCCCGCCGCCATCACGTAGACCAGCACTTCGTCGGCGCGGATTTCCGGCACCGCGATTTTCTCGATCTTGAATGCATGCTTGGGATCGCCAAACCGGTCCGCGCGAATCACCTGCGCGTACATCTGTTTCGGCACCTGCCCAATCGGGGGCACGTGGCCGATCTCGTAGATTTCCTTATGGTTCATTTCTATTTTTCAACGGGTTACCACCGCGTGCCGACTCTCCGCGATAAGCGCCGGCTGCGGTTGGCTCCAGTTCTGGTTCGATTTGCAGGTCAATAGCGTGCCGGAATAGGTACCTGTTTGCCGCAGGTTTGACAATACTAAGCTGTCGGGCGTTAGGGAACGGGTGATACGTCAAGGGACCGGTGATATTGTTGCTTCTGCGAATGACGTGCGGCCGCGAAAACGACTTGGGAGGAGGTTCGACAGCAGATGCGCAAGGGGAATGGCATTAGGCAGAAATTCAATAAATCCGGGCGAAGGGCTCTAATCAAGATCGACGGGTTATGGGTACATCGGGGCACGGCGCGGCCGGACGTTGACTGGAAGCGTGTGGTCGAAGACGTTCGGAACGAACGAATCGCTTCGGTTCTCATCGGCTCAGTAACTGAAGCATGAAGCCTCGCCACGCAGCCGCGCTCGCTCTTGTGGCCTGGCATTTGATGATGCCGCTGTTTCTGGTAGGAGCCTCGGAAACGCAGGATGAAGCGGTCTTGAACTTGGGAAATGGCGTAACGTTGCATCTAGTCCGAGAATCGTTCGATTCCAGAGTGCATAAAATCGAACCCTGCGTTTCGCCATACTCTGCGTCCACCTGTCTCGCGGACGGGCAACCAATCTTCGGGACTGACGGAGACATTCCTCAAAGCCGACTTGCGAGAGCTTTTGTGGAGGTGCGCGGTAAGAGGATCGACCTTGACGTGACGTGCATGTACAATCCATGGCCAGCCGGAAACACCCCTCCTCAATTGTTCAAGCTCAAGCGTGCGTTCGGAGACGGTCTCAGCATACGCGTTATGTTTTCAGACGGAGCCGGAACTTACATAGCTGAATGGTTTGTCATAGACAGAAGCTCCGTGAGGACCATCTTGTCGAGAGACTACAAGCTATTCTTGAACAAATAGCATTCTTGAAATTGAGCCACTCGCGATTTGAAACTCACACACGCAAGGCCAATTTAAGAAAGTACGACCGTACGTGCTCGGTTGACCCGCAACCTCTAATTCCATAAAAAACGGATTTGGCTTCAGGGCTTTTCGTTTTCGTTGATTCTACGACTACAGGAAGAGGGCAGCCTGACCCATATGGCGGTGCGCAAAATCGAGCGTGGCCACTACTTCGAGGATTTCGAGGTCGGCCATCTTTTCAAGCATCATTGGGGTCGCACCATCACCGAGGGCGACAACAGTTTTTTCTCCAGCGTCACGATGAACTTCAACCCGTGCTACTTCAATCGCGAGTATGCGCAGAGCCTCGGCTACAAGAACGTGGTCGTCAATCACATGCTGGTGATGAACGTGGTGTTCGGGCTTTCAGTCGAGGACCTGAGCGAGCGCGCGATTGCGCATCTCGGCTACGAAAAAATGAAGTGGCACGAGACGGTCTATCCCGGCGACACGATTACTTCCGAGTCGCTGGTGCTCTCCAAGCGCGACACCTCGCGGCCCGATCGCGGCGTCGTGAAGTTCCGCACTACCGGCTACAACCAACGCGGCGAAAAGGTGCTCGAGTACGAGCGGCCGGTCCTGATTCGCAAACGCAACCCGCCCGCGTAGGAGCACACGATGCCGCTAGTTACGCCTGAGCATGAATTTATCCGGCGCTCGGTCCGCGAGTTTGTCGAGGCCGAGGTCAAGCCGATCGCCAACGATCTCGATCGCCAGAATAAGGAAATTCCCGAGCACATCCTCAAGCAGATGGCCGAGCTCGGCTACTTCGGTGTGATTTTTCCGGCCGAAGACGGCGGCATGGGGCTCGACTACATCTCAATGGCGATAGTCACCGAGGAGTTGTCGCGCGGATGGCTCAGCGTCGGCTCCGTGATGACGCGCAACATCATTACCGGAACGCTGATCAGCGCCAACGGCACGCCCGAGCAGAAAAAGAAATTCCTGCCGCCGATTGCGCGCGGCGAGATGCTGACTGCGGCCGCATTCACGGAGCCCGATTCGGGCAGCGACACGGCGTCGTTCAAGACGCGCGCGGTGAAGGACGGCGACGGCTATTTGATCAAGGGCTCGAAGATGTGGTGCACGTTCGCCAATCGAGCGCACATGCTGACCGTCATGACGCGCACCGACCCCGACATCTCGAAGCGGCACAAGGGACTGTCGCTGATCCTGTTCGAGAAGACGCCCGGCGACGACTTCATGCCGCCGACGCTAACTGGCTCGCCTATTCCGACGATCGGCTACCATGGGATGCGCAGTTACGCGCTGCAGTTCGACGACGCGTTCGCGCCCAAGGCGAACCTGATTGGTGGCGTCGAAGGGCGCGGATTCTATCAACTGATGGCGAGCTACGAGGCGGCGCGAATCCAGACCGCGGCGCGCGGCGTCGGCGTGGCGCAGGCGGCGTTCGAATGCGCGGTCAAGTACGCGAAGGATCGCAAGCAGTTCGGCCAGCCTATCGGCGACTTCCAGGTGATTCGGCACAAGCTCGCGCACATGGCCGTCGAAATTGAAGCCGCGCGCCAGCTTTGCTACTTTGCCGCCGCCGAAAAAGACACCGGCAAGCGATGCGACTACGAGGCCGGCCTTGGCCAAGGCGTTCGCCGCCGAGATGGCCGAGCGGGTCACGCGCGAGGCGATGCAGGTGCACGGCGGCTACGGCTACTCGATGGAGTTCGAGGCGCAGCGCTTCTGGCGCGACGCGCGCGTGCTGTCGATCTTCGAGGGCACCAGCGAAATTCAGTACGAGGTCATCGGCCGGCGAATCATGGAGCAGAACTGACGCGATGAGCATCACCAGCGACGGCAGCTACTTCGAGGATTTCACGGTCGGCGACACGCTTGTGCATCAGCGGGGCCGCACGATCACCGAGGCTGACAATCACAACTTCACTTCGCTGGTGATGAACACCGCCGAGCTGCACTTCAACCAGGATCTGATCGACAAGAATCCCGGCGCCTACGTCGGCGGCAAGCTGCTGGTGTACGGCGGCGTCGTGCTCGCGTTCACGGTCGGGCTCGCGTCGGAGGACACCAGCGAGAATGCGATCGCCGAAGTCGAAATGGACAACGGCAAGCATACCAACCCCGTGTTTCACGGCGACACGATTTACGCCGAGTCCACCGTGCTCGAGAAGCGCGACGCGGACCGGCCTGACGCGGGGCTGGTGAAGTTCAAATTGATTGGCAAGAAACCCGACGGTACGATCGTTGTCGAAATCGAGCGCACCGTTTTGATCAGGCGCAAGAGTCACTACCTAGTGCCGTAAAGGCCGGCGGGAGAAATTCATCAATGTACGTTTTGGACAAAGGCACACGCTTCGTAATTCCGCGCACCGAGATGACCTATCCGGGGCACAACATGAAGCTGCACGTCACCGCCGCCGACGCGGTGAAGGCGCCCGTCGATCACGTGATGGCGGACTTCGAAGACGCGTGCCCGTATGAGTTCAAGGGTGAGAAGAGCCGCAAGGTGATGGTCGACGCGCTGAACACGCTCGACTTCGGCAAGAAGGTCGTCACCGTGCGCCCCAACAATATCCATTCGAAGTTTTTCAAGGGCGACATGGAGGCGATCGTGCTCGGCGCGCCGAATCGCTTTCACGGTATCATGCTGCCGAAGACGCGTGGGCCCGAAGAGATTCGCGAAGTGTCGAAGATGCTCGACGATCTCGAAAAGCGCGCCGGCTGGAAGTACCGCATCCAGATCGAGTCGCTGATCGAGACGCCGCACGCGTTGATCAAGGCGTACGAAATCGCGACCGCGTCGGACCGGATGTGCGGGCTGGTGTTCGGCATCGCCGACTACGCCGCCAATCTCGGCATCCGCGAGATTGTCGAGAATCAGAACCAGAATTTTCACTACTCGAAGCAGGCCGTGGTCGTCGCCGCCAAGGCGGCCGGCCTGCACGCTATCGACAACGTCTACCTGCGGCTCTGGCGCAACACGGATTCGCCCGAGCGCGTCAAGGAACTGCAGGCGGGGCTGCGCGAGAAGAACGTCGGCGCCGCAAACCTCGGGATGGACGGCACCTGGGTGATACATCCGCAGCAGGCGGAGATCGCCAACGCGTGCTACACGCCGAGCGTCGATCAGGTCGAGGAGGCGCGCCGCGTAATCAAGCTCTACCACGAGAAGGGAGGCGGCTCGATGGCCGATCCCAAATCGGGCGAGATGATTGACGAGGCGACGATCAAAATCGGCCTGATGGATCTGGCCAAGGGCGCGCAGGCCGGGATGGTCTCCGACACGGAGCTGCGCGACTGGTCGGCGAAGAGCCGCGAGATTACCGGCTACGACATCCTCGAGCTGATGCGCCGCGTCGCGTAGTTCTGCGACCGCGCGGCGCGGCGCGAAGTGTCGCGTCGTTTGCCTTTTGCGTCAGCCTCAGCGGAGCGAAATACTGCCTCGGTCGAGGACTTGATTGAAAAAGCGAATCGTTGATGGGCTTGCAACTGTTTCGATCGTGATTCTAGTGCTCGTCGTACCGTGGATTTCCCGGAGCCTGGTACTCAGCCTGGTGTGGGAAATCTGGCTGGCCGTGCTGACGTATCTTTTTCTGGTCCGATACGTCAGGGATAGCAGAAGAAGAGCAAGGCGCGCCGGCAGATCGAATTAGATCAACACTCGCGCGCGGATGCGTTGTTGCTACGGGCGCTGGAAAATGTAACAACAGATGGTTCGGGCGGGGTCGTAGTTCAGCCCGGTTAGAACGCCGGCCTGTCACGTCGGAAGTCGTGGGTTCAAATCCCATCGGCCCCGCCAAAATTGATTTTTTTGGTTATTCAGAGGCACTAATTTGAAGCTGACCGAACAAACCCGCAGCATCTCGCGCGAGAGTGGACTGCGCGACCGCAACTGGATCGTGATCGATGCGAGCGAGCGAGCGCTCGGACGAGTGGCGTCGCGCGCGGCAAGCCTGCTGACCGGCAAGACGCGCCCCGATTACACGCCCAATCAGGATACCGGCGATTTTGTCATTATCATCAACGCCGCCAAGGTTCGCCTGACGGGATCGAAGTTGCAGGGCAAGCTGTACCATCGCCATACCGGATGGCCCGGCGGAATCCGTACGACTTCGGCCGGCAAGATGCTCGAGGGCAAGCCCGAGCGGCTGCTCGAAATCGCGGTGAAGGGGATGCTGCCGAAGAATCGGCTCGGCCATCAGATTTTCAACAAGCTCAAGGTCTATCGCGGCCCCGAGCATCCGCACGCAGCGCAGAAGCCCAAAAGCGTGAGCGTCTAATCAGGACCGTGAGCGTCTAATCATGGCAGAAAAGAAAAACATCATCTGGACTACGGGGCGGCGCAAGAGCGCGGTGGCGCGCGTCAGGATGCTTCCCGGCAGCGGCACGATCACAGTTAACGAGCGCACGCTCGAGGACTACTTCCCGCGGCCGACGTCGCGGATGCGGATCTCGAGCCCTTCGAAGCGACCGAGACGGTCGGGCAGTACGATGTGCTGGTGAGCGTCGAGGGCGGCGGAATCGCGGCTCAAGCCGATGCAGTGCGTCACGGAATTTCGCGAGCGCTGGTGAGTGCGACCGAGACGCTGCGGCCGACGCTGCGCAAAGGCGGGATGCTGACGCGCGATCCGCGCGAGGTCGAGCGCAAGAAATACGGCCGCCACAAGGCGCGCAAGCGGCCGCAATACTCCAAGCGGTAACGCGACGACTGGATCCGCGCGCACGATGCGCGGCCCGAAAAATTGAAAAAGTTCAGTTTGTGAGGACAGGGGCGCGAGCGATGCTCGCGCCCTTTGCTCTTTTACCGGGATTACAGGTGCTTTGGCGGCGTAGCGGTTGACAAATCCAGACTCGGGTATACAAGGTAAGCGCCAGCGCTTGAGGAGCGCATCGATGGGTCGCGAACGCCGAGGTCACGCCTGCGCCGGATTCGGGGCAGAGTTGTTGCTCATGAGCGCGCTGTTGCTTGCGGCGTCCGGGCCGGTACTGGCGCAGACCGCCGCCGGATCGTTCCTGCAGACGAGCGGTCAAGTGCAGGTTCAGCGAAGCGGCGGACCTACGATCGCGGCGGCAGCCGGCGTTGGCGTCAACGTAGGAGATAAAATCATCACCGGCGCCAGGAGCCACGCGGTCGTCATGCTCAACGATCAGAGCCGCCTCGAACTTGGGACTGCCAGCAGCGTGAGGCTCGATCAGTTCACGACCACCGGCGGATCGATCTCGACGCGCGTGACTTTGCTTTCGGGAGTGTTGAGATCGGTGGTGAATGGCGCATCGGGCGGTGCGCCGTCGAGCTACCAGGTGTGTACTCCGAACGCGATCGCCGCGCCGCACAGTTCGAAGTTCGATACCGCGTACACCGAAAATGTAATCAGGCCCGGCTACCAGGGATGCGACCGATATACTGACGTCTCCGTATATCAGGGGACCGTAAACCTGGCGGCGGCGACGACACCCGGCGCGAGTCAGGATGTCGGCGAGGGCTACGAGGCCACGATCCCATGCGACAAGCCTCCGACGACGCCCGGGCCGTTGGCGATGACGGGGGCAGTGTCCCTGGACAGCGCGAACGCCGGCGGCGGTTCCCGGTTCGCGATGCCGGTATCGAACGGGGCAGGGCCGCCGCCGGTGTCTGTTGATGTGACCGCCGCGCCGCCGGCAAATCCACCGATCACCGCTGTTCAGGGCCGGTAGAGCACGGGCCCGACGCGGCGAAAAAGGCTCTCGCGGATAACCGAAGCGGTCCAGCACGGCCGCGGCGACATGGTTAGCGGCGCACGTTCCGGCGCGCTAAACTTGATCGCTGACGATGGCGAAGGCAAAACCGTCACACGCGGCCCTGAGATTTTCCTGGCGCACATTTCTGTTCGGAGTTGTGCTGCTGGGCTTGATGTTCGTCGTGCACGACCGTTTCCGCGACGCCTTTGAGCGCATGGATCTGATCGCCTACGACCTTCGAATCAACACGCTCGCTCCTCGTCCGTCCTCGGGTCTGATTGCAATCGCGACGATCGACGACCGTAGTCTCGCGCAACTTGGGCAATGGCCCTGGCCGCGGGCCGTGCTCGGGAGCCTGGTCGATGCGCTCAAGGACTACAAGGTCAAGGTCATCGGATTTGACGCGATCTTCAGCGAAGCCGACAAGGGCGATGTAACGCGGGGACAAATCAGCGAAAAGCTCTCGCGCCTCGGTCTTACCGAGCAGAATATTCGCGACGTGCTCGGTCACAGTAACGACGAGGCGTTTGCGAATGCGATGAAATCGCAGGGGCAGACCGTGCTGGGGTACGCATTTGAGACCCACCGTCTAAAGGGCGGCGGAGCGGAGGCGGCGAGGACGGCCGGATACCTCGACAGCATTCGACAACCCGGGCCGCTGACGTATGGAATCATACGGCGGGCGCCCGGCACGATTCACGATTTGATCGAGGCGCACGCCTATCAGCCGCCTACCCAGCTGCTCACCGATGCGGCCCACTCGATCGGGTTTTTCGACATCGACGCGGACGCCGACGGTGAAATCCGCCACGAGATGACCGTCATCAGCTTTGACGGCAAATTCTGCGTGCCGATGTTTATCGCCGTCGCCGACGCGTACGCCGCGGGAGCGCCGATGATATTGGGACTCGACTCCGACGGGGTATCGGGACTGTCGGTCGCCGGCGTGCGGATACCGGTCGATGACGACGGCAAGATGCTGGTGAATTTCCGCCGCGGCGCCGACCCGTTCCCATACTACTCGGTCGCGGACATCATAAATCACAAGATTGCGCCGGAGAAATTGGCGGGGAAGATAGTCCTGGTCGGCGCGACTGCTCACGGCCTCGGCGACCGCGGCGTGACCCCTGTCAACCCGGACATGCCGCGCGTTGAGATCCACGCCAACGCGATCGACAACTTGATTCAGGGCGACTTCCTTCGCCGTCCGATCGAGGCCGACGAGACATCGCTGGGCGCTACGCTGGTGATCGGCATCCTGATGTCGCTTGGCGTCGCGTGGCTGTCGGCGATGTCGTCGTCGGCGGTGGGCGTGCTCCTGCTGTTTGGCTACTTTCTTTACGTTCAGCAGCGGCTGGTCCACAGCGGCCTGGTGATCGGCATCGTTTTCCCGATATTCGCCGCGATTGTCATTTATATGTTCCTGGCCGGTTATCGGTACATTACCGAGGGCCGCGAGAAGCGCTACTTGCGCACCGCCTTCGAACACTACTTGAACCCCGACGTCATCACCTCGCTGCTGGATTCGCCCGAGGGTCTGAAACTCGGCGGCGAGAAGCGTCATCTCGCGATCCTCTTCGCCGATATCGTCAGCTTCACCAAGCGCGCGGAGAAGACCGAGCCCGAGGACCTGCTCGCGCTGCTGAACACCTACATGACCTCGATGATCGACGTGATCTTCAAGACCGGCGGGGTCGTGGACAAGTTGATGGGCGACGGAATCATGGCGTTCTGGGGCGCGCCCAACGACCTCGAAAATCCGTCGCGGGCCGCGATCGATTGCGCGCTCAAGATGCTCGAGAATCTCCACGTGCTGCAGACCAACGATCCGCGCTTCGCCGATCTCGATATCGGCATCGGCATTTCGACCGGCGATGTCGTCGTCGGCAACCTGGGCGGCGAAAACCGTTTCGACTACTCCGTCATCGGCGACACGGTGAACTTCGCGTCGCGGCTGGAAGGATTGACCCGCCATTTCAAGGTGCATCTGCTGGTCAGTCGCGAAACCTACAACGAAGCCGGCGCGGGTTACATCGGGCGCGAGCTCGGGCTGGTGAAGGTCAAGGGCAAAGAGCTGTTCGTGCCGATTGTTCACGTCGCCGGACGCGACAACGACGGCGTCGATCCTACGTTCTATCGTCACTTCGGCGACGCGCTGAGCATGATTCGCGCGGGCAACGCCCTTTCCGCGCGGCAAGAGCTCGAACGGCTGGGCGAGACGCGCCCTGACGACACTCCGGTGCAGATTTACCTCGAGAAGCTGGCCGCCGACCCCGACCATCCGCCGAGCGAGATGGTCTTCGAGTTCGAGAGCAAGTAAGCGCTAACTGGCTCGACGCGCGCGATCATGATACTTGACTTGCTTCGGCACCATCTCGCAAAGGAGAATTGACGTTCCTCAAGTGGCTACGCACGACAAGGTCAAGGTGGCGGTGGTTGGCGCCTCCGGATACTCGGGTATCGAGGCGGTTCGCATCCTCGCCAGCCATCCGTTCGTCGAGTTGAGCGTGCTCACGTCCGAGCACTACGCCGGGCGCGAGGTCGCCGATGTCTACCGCCACCTGGCCGGCATCGACTTGCCGCCGTTCGAGGAATTGCGCCCCGACCTGGTCCAGGGCCGCGCCGACGTCGCCATCTCATGCCTGCCCGAAACCGTCGGCACCGCGCACACCGCCGAACTGATCAAGGCGGGCGTGAAGGTCGTGGATCTCTCCGCGGACTATCGCTTCAAGGACGCGGCGCAGTTCCGCGCCACCTACGGCATCGAGCATCCCGCGCCGCAACTCCTCAAGGAGGCGGTGTACGGTCTCAGCGAATTCCATCGCCATGAGCTTCGCGAGGCGCGTCTCGTTGCCACTCCCGGATGCTTTCCGACCGGCGCGCTGCTGGCACTGCTGCCGCTCATCAGGCGCGACCTGATCGAGCCGTCGTCGATAATCATCGACGCGAAATCCGGGACGACGGGTGCACGGCGTGCCGCGTCGATCGAGCAGCTGTTCGCGGAGGTTAACGAGAACTTCCGCGCCTACAAGGTCGGCAACCATCGCCACGTCCCCGAGATGGAGCAGGAAATCTCCGCCGCGCTCGGCCGCGACATCGCGTTGCTGTTCGTGCCGCATCTGCTGCCGATCACGCGCGGCCTGCTGAGCTCGATCTTCATGCGCCCGCGCGCCGGCACCACCGAGAGCGACGTTCACGCCGCCTTCGAGGCCAGCTTCGCGAAATCGCGCTTCGTGCGAATTCTCAAGCCGGGCGAGCTGCCCGAGCTGCGCAACGTCCGCGCCACGAACTACTGCGAGTTGGCGTTCATCCTCGATCGCCGCAGCGAGACGCTGCTCGTGATCACGGCGATCGACAACCTCGGCAAAGGCGCCTCGGGCCAGGCGATCCAGAACATGAACCTGATGCTGGGCTACGACGAAGCCGCCGGCCTGCTAAACGCCGCCCCCGTCCCCTGATCTGAACAGCTCGCCGTCCGCTGACTCCCCGTAGTCGTCCGTTCAGCAACGCAAACTTGCCTTGCCCGCTTGCGTCCAATAATTTGAAAAACGTACTCGCTAGTTATGCGTAATCTTCGTCGCGCGCCTTAACCACGGTCTTCGGCACAGCTTATGTGGATCGTCCGACTCGCGCTTCGCCGGCCGCTTTCCGTAGCCGTGATGGCTCTCCTGATGCTCGTCCTCGGCGTTCTCTCCTTCGGCCTCATGAACGTCGACATTTTTCCGTCGATCGATCTGCCGGTCGTATTGGTGGTTTGGAACTATCCGGGCCTCTCCGCCTTCGACGTCGAGCGCCGCATGGTCTTCATCTCGGAGCGCGCCTACTCGACGACCGTCAACGGCATCGAGCATATCGAATCGGAATCGATCAACGGCATCGGCATCCTCAAGGTCTATTTCTATCCCGGCACCGACATCGGCGGCTCGATCGCGCAGATGAACAGCGTCTCCCAGAGCATCCTGAGCAATCTGCCGCGCGGCATCCAACCCCCGCAGATCATTTCCTACAACGCCAGCAACGTCCCGGTCGCTCAGCTCAACGTTTACAGCGACGTTCTTTCGACCGCCAAGCTCTTCGACTACGGCCTCAACTTCATCCGCATCCAGCTCTTCACGATTCCCGGCTTCTCGTCGCCCGCACCGCTCGGCGGAGTCAGCCGCTCGGTGATGGTCAACCTCGATCCTGGCGCACTCTACGCCAACGGGCTCTCCGCCTACGACGTGGGCAACGCGCTCGCCGCGACCAACGTCGTAATCCCGTCAGGCACCGCCAAGATGGGCAACTACGAATACAACGTCGACCTCAACATGTCGGTGCCGAAAGTCGCCGACTTCAACCAGCTGCCCATCAAGTACCTCAACGGCGCGCCCGTGTTCCTCGGCGACGTCGCGCCCGTCACCGACTCGCATCAGCCCGAAACCAACGTTGTGCGATTCAACGGCCAGCAGGCCACTTACCTGCTCGTGGTCAAGCACGCCGACGCTTCCACGCTTACGGTCGTCGATGCGGTCAAGAAAAAGCTGCCCGACATCCGCGCCACCGCGCCCAAGGGCCTGAACGTGATGCTCACCTTCGACCAGTCGCAATTCGTGCGCGCTGCGCTGCGCGACGTCGTGCAGGAGGCCGTCACCGCTGCTTTGCTGGTCGCGATCATGGTGCTGCTGTTCCTCGGCTCGCCGCGCAGCATGATCATCGTCATCACGTCGATTCCGCTGTCGATTCTCACTGCGATCATCGGCCTCAAGCTCACCGGCCAGACGATCAACACGATGACGCTTGGCGGAATCGCGCTGGCGGTCGGGATGCTGGTCGATGACGCCACGGTCGAAGTCGAAAACATCCATCGCAATCATGCGATGCACAAGCCGCTGCTGGTCGCGATTCTCGACGGCGCATCGCAAATCGCCACGCCTACCTTCGTCGGCACGCTCGCCATCTGCATCGTGTTTTTTCCGGTCGTGCTGCTGACCGGCGTCGCGCGCTTTCTCTTCACCCCGCTCGCGCTTGCCGTTGTGTTCGCGATGCTTACCTCGTACCTGCTCTCGCGCACGCTCGTTCCCACGATGGCGCGGCTTCTGCTCCCCGACACCCACGAGGAGAATTTCGGCACCGGGCGCTGGGCGCGCATCGTCGGCGCGTTCGACGCCCGCTTCGAGCAGGTCAAGCATCACTATCGCTTCGCGCTCGCCAAGTTCATCGCGCGCCGAACTTTTTCGCTGGTATGCGTCGCGATTCTGATTCTGTCGTCGTTGGCGATGCTGCTGGTCGTCGGCGAAGATTTTTTCCCCCGCATCGACGCCGGCATGATGAGCTTGCACTTGCGGATGCCGACCGGGACGCGCGTCGAGCACACCGAGTACATGGTCGACAACATCGAACGCGCGATTCGCACCGTCGTGCCCGACGACGAGCTCGAAGGCATCAGCGATAACATCGGACTCCCGATTTCGTACGACCTCGCCTTCTATCACACCGACTCGATCGGCCCGCAGGACGCCGACCTGCTCATCCAGTTGAAGCCCGACCATCAGCCGACCGCGATGTATCAGCAGAAAATTCGCGACCTGCTCAAGCGCCGGTTTCCAAATGTCATCGCCTACTTTCAGGCCGCCGACATCGTAAGCCAGGTGCTCAATTTCGGCCTGCCCGCGGCCATCGACGCGCAGATCAACGGCAACAACCTCGAGGCCGACTACGACATTGCGCTGCGCCTGCAGGATCGGATGAGGACGATTCCCGGCGTCAGCGACCTCCGCATCGCCGAGCCGCAGGACTATCCGACTTTCGGCGTCAACGTCGATCGCGCCAAGGCGCTCGAGCTCGGCATCACGCAACAGCAGGTCGCCTCGAGCATGCTCGCCACTCTCTCCGGCGCATCGTTGTTGCAGCCGAATTTCTGGCTCGACCCAAAATCCGGCGTCAACTACAACGTCGTCTCGCAGGCGCCGCAGCATTTGATCGACTCCGTCGCCACGCTGTCGAACATTCCGCTCAGCACTCCCGCGTCGGCGGGCGGAGTCAACGGACAACCCGCGTCCTCCCCTTCCGCCACCGCCAGCCAGCCGCAACTGCTCGGCAACCTCGGCACCATCACTCATGGATGGGACCCCGCCGTCGTCGCGCATTACACCGTGCAGCGCGTCATCGACGTTGACGCGTCGGTCGCGGGCCGCGATCTCGGCAGCGTCACCTCCGCCGTGCAGCACGAAATCGACAACCTCGGCTCGCTGCCCGCCGGCACCCACGTCGTCATCCGCGGGCAGAGCCAGGCCATGCATGACTCGTTCACCACGCTCGGCGAGGGCCTCATCCTCGCGATCATCCTCGTGTACCTGCTGATGGTCGCGAATTTTCAGTCGTGGCTCGAGCCCTTCATCATCATGATGGCGGTGCCGGGTGCGCTGGCCGGCGTGCTTTGGATGCTTGCGATAACGGGCACGACCATCAACGTCGAATCGCTGATGGGCGCGATCATGGCGGTCGGCGTCGGCGTCGCCAACGGCAACCTGCTCATTACTTTCGCCAACGAGCTGCGCGAGGAAGGCTACAGTCCGCTCGCCGCCGCAATCGAGGCCGGCCGCATCCGCTTCCGCCCGATCATCATGACCGCGCTCGCGATGATTCTCGGGATGCTGCCGATGGCGCTGTCGCTCGGCTCCGGTTCCGAGCAGAATGCCCCGCTCGGGCGCGCCGTGATCGGCGGATTGATTGCCGCGACCATGATGACATTGTTCGTGGTGCCGGCCGTGTATTCGATCTTCAGCCGCAGTCTCATCGGCAAGCATCAGCGCGACCTCGAGATCGAAGCGATCACGCTGCCCGGCGCT
Organism: uncultured delta proteobacterium; assembly: GCA_963805315.1. Classification (GTDB taxonomy): domain Bacteria; phylum Desulfobacterota; class Binatia; order Binatales; family Binataceae; genus Binatus. Next base: position 298,083 of record CAWDTQ010000007.1, on the reverse strand, counting down.
TAGTATTAGTATATGGCCGAGATGGAAGACGATCCGAAAACTTTCAGCGTGCCGGCGCCCGGCAAAGTTTTCTTTGCCGGATGGGTCGTCGCCATCGTCGTCGCGCTCATCGCGACCGCCGGTCTCGTGCTTGCCCGCGAATTGTGGATCGGCCGCCAGACGTCCGAGCTCCAGAGTGAGAACCAGGCCGGCCCGCACGTCCTGGTCACCGACGTTCTGCAGTCGCCGCCTACGCGCGAGCTCAAGCTGCCCGCCACGATTCGCGGCTTCGACGAGACCGACATCTACGCCAAGGTTCCCGGCTACCTGAAGACGATCAAGGTCGATAAGGGCGACAGGATCCACACGGGACAGCTCCTGGCAGTCCTGACATCGCCTGAACTCGATCAACAGGTCGCCAACGCGCGCGCGAATTACAACCTCGCGCTGATCACCGACAAGCGCAATCAGATCCTGGTGCACCAGGCCGTCATCCCGCAGCAGACCGCCGATGAATCCCACGGCGCGATGCTGCAGGCGCGCGCCATCCTGCAGCAGGACCTCGCCGAGCAGGCCTACGAGACGATCACCGCGCCGTTCGACGGGATCGTCACCGCGCGCTACATCGATCCCGGCCACCTCGTGCCCGCCACCACGACTCCCGGCACTCCCGGTTCCGGTGCGATCATCACAATCTCCCGCATGGCGCCTCTGCGCGTGTTCACCTATGTGCCGCAAAACGTCGCGCCCTTCATAAAGGACGGCGATCCCGCGACGATCACCGCAGCCGGCTACTCCGGCCGGAAATTCACCGGCACGATCACACGTCATCCCGAAGCGCTGTCAGTGGACACGCGCACGATGCTGGTGGAAGTAGATCTGCCCAACGAAAATCAGGCGCTGTATCCCGGAATGTACGCGACCGCGCAATTCACTGTGGCGATGGGCACAGGATCGCCGATGGTTCCCGACGATGCGCTGGTCTTCCGCGACGGCAAAGTGTACGTCCCGGTCGTCCGCAACAATCAGTTACACCTGGCCGAAGTAACACTGGGCTACGACAACGGCCAAACGGTAGAAATCCTAAGCGGCATAAACCCGAGCGACAAGGTAGCAGTCAACGTAGGCCAGGCAGCCCACGACGGCGAAAACGTCCAACCCGTCGAGAACACCAAGTAGAATCGAGCGACCCTGTCATCCCCAGAATACCAACAGGCACTCACCTCCGATAAACTCGCAGGATGCCCAAACACCTGACCTTTCGCGTCCACATCCCGACTGCGCTCGCGCGTCAACTTGGCGTGCGCCGCAAACAGACCGGACAAACCCTCTCCGCCATCATCGTGCAGGCTCTAGAGCGGCTGCTTGGCGACGAAGACCAGACCGTATTTCAAACCTCGACCGTTGGCGCCCTGATGGAAGGTGCTTCCGCCGGCGACATGACGATGGGCGAGCTCAAGACTCACGGCGATTTCGGGCTGGGCACCTTCGACGGACTCGACGGCGAGATGATCGAGCTCGACGGCAAGGTCTTCCAGGTCCGCGCCGACGGCCACGCGCATCCTGTCGAGGATTCGGCGCGCACGCCGTTCGCGACCGCTAGCTTTTTCAAAGCCGACGAAACTGCGCGCCTCAATCGGCCCTGCGATCAGCGCGCAATGCTCGCGGCGGTCGCTGCGATGCTCCCCTCGCGGAACATTTTTCATGCGCTCAGGATCGAAGGCCGCTTCGATTACGTGAAGACCCGCGCCGTCGCCAAACAGGACAAGTCAGTCGGCCTCGAGGCCGCCGCGCGCGAAGAACCAGTTTTCGAGTTTCACGACGTCGAGGGCACCATCGTCGGGTTCTTCACGCCCGACTACCTGCGCGGCGTCAACGTGCCCGGTTATCATTTGCATTTCATCACCGCCGACCGCTCGGCGGGCGGCCACATGCTCGATTGCCGCACCAGGGACGTGACGATCAAGATTCATCACACGCCTGAGTTCGAACTCGGCACCCCCGGCACCGAAGAATTCCTGAAAGCCGATCTGTCGCGCGACCAGACCGCCGCCATCCGCAAAATCGAAAGCTAGCGCACCCGTCGGCGCGTCGCCCGCCCCACGCCAATCCTCGGGCAGTCCGTCGCGATCGCGCAAATCTCGCATTGCGGCTTGCGCGCGATACAAATCTGCCGGCCATGCAGAATCAGCCGCATCGAGAACGGCGTCCAATCTTCCGCCGGCAGAATTTTCTGCATGTCGATTTCTATCTTCGCGGGATCCGTATTCTTCGTGAATCCCAGCCGATACGTCAGGCGTCGCACATGCGTATCGACGACGAATCCCGGCTTGCCGAAGATATGCCCGAGAATCACGTTGGCGGTCTTGCGCCCGACTCCCGGAATTTTCACGAGCGCTTCCATCTCGGATGGAACCTCGCCGCCGAAGTCTTCGACGATCTTCCGCGCCGCGCCCATCAGTGATCGCGTTTTCTGGCGAAAGAATCCCGTCTTGACGATTAACTCTTCGACGTGCCGGGGATCCGCCGCCGCCATCGCGCGCGCGTCAGGATATTCGCGAAAGAGCCGCGGCGTTACGCGATTGACGCCCGCGTCGGTGGACTGCGCCGATAGGATCGTCGCCGCCAGGCATTGCCACGGCGTTTCGAAATCAAGGCTGATGCGCGCCGTGGGATACAGCTTCGCCAGCGCGCGCGACACTCGGCCCGCGCGCTTCTTCAAATCCCCGATCGATTCGCGCGCCGCCACCGTTCCTCATGCGACGACGCGCCGGCTCTGCTGCTCATGCGTAAAGCTCGCGACTTCGGCATCCTCGCGCGCGCGGTCCCATCCGAGCTCAGCCGCCATGATTCGCGCGACGGCCGGCGCCGCCGCTTCCGCCTCGACCGGCGAGCGCCACGACAATGACGTGCGCCGAATGAGGAAGTCGCCCACCGAATGCGCCATCTCGTTGGCCACTGCGTTGATGACCTCCGCTCCCAGAGCGGGACAGCCGCGCGACAGCGGCTCCGCAAGTTCCGGGCGCCCCGCTGCGATACGCGCGACAATTGGAGCGCGCGTTCCGTAGCGAGCTTTGAGAATCTCCGCCGCCGCGGCCGGAATACCGCGCATGCTCGCGCCGCCGCCCGAATCCTCACTCGACAACGCGCGCGCGCCGGGAAGGGGAGTCGCAAGCGTCGGACAAGTTCCCGCCGGATGTCCGAGCCGCGTCATCACCTGATCGACGAGCTTCTGCGCAATCTCGCGATGCGTCGTGAACTTCCCGCCTGCCACCGTGATCAATCCCGACGCGCTCTCGAGTATCACTTCCTCGCGCGGCACCGACGACGGCGCCGCGCCGTCCTTCTCCCGGATAAGCGCGCGCAGACCGGCGAAGCTCGTCGCCACGTCGGCATTCGCCAGCTTGATTCCCGGCAGACTCTCCGCCAGCACCGCGAGCAGATATTCGACGTCGCCGATTTCCGTCCTGACGCTCGCGGGATCGCCGGCAAAATCGGTGTCGGTCGTGCCCACCAGCACGTAGCGATCGTGCGGCATCACGAACACGATCCGCCCGTGCTCGTCGGCCAGCACGAGCGATTCGCGCACCGGCAGAACCGTTCGCGCGAACACCAGGTGTACGCCCTTGGTCAACCGCACGCACGGCTGCGACGACGGATCGTCCATCCGCCGTATTTCGTCAACCCACGGCCCCGCCGCATTCAGAAATTTCTTTGCGCGAACTTCACAGGTGACGCCGCCGAGCAGATCGCGCACGCTGTGCCGACGCGATCTTCGCGTCGCTCATGCCGAAACTCTCGACCGCCGTGTAATTCGCGACCGCCGCGCCGTGCAAATCCGCGTCGAGCACATTCTCGAACGTGACGCGCGCGTCGTCGGCCCACGCGTCGAAGTAAATCGCGCCGCCCGTCAGCCCGTCGCGGCTGAGCGCGGGCTCCGTCTCGCGCACCTCGGCGGCATTGAGACTCGAGTGCCATTCCTTGAACGGCGTCCACGCGAACAGGTCGTACAACGTCAGGCCCATCGCCATCGTGAGGCGGTTGAAGCCGCGTCGCCGATAGACCGGAAACAAAAACTGAATCGGATGCACGAGGTGCGGCGCAGTGCGATGCCGCAGACGCTCGCGCTCGCGCAGAGCTTCGTACACAAGTTTGAACTGTCCCTGCGGGAGATAGCGAAAACCGCCGTGAATCAGCTTCGACGATCGCGACGACGTGGCGCCGGCGAAATCGCCGCGCTCGATCAGCGCGACCCGCAGCCCGCGCATCGACGCGTCGCGCGCGGCGGCCGCTCCATTGATTCCGGCGCCGATCACCGCGAGGTCGAATTCCTCGTCGCGAAAGCGCGCCAGGCTCGTTTGACGGTTCAGAGTCGAGGCCAACGCATCCGACCTTCAGTCTTCGGGACTTTCCTGGAACGAGTAGCGCTCCTCGGTCCACGGGTCGGCATGGTTGTGGTAGCCGCGCACTTCCCAAAATCCGGGCCGGTCGATATCGGTAAACTCGATCGCACGCACCCACTTCGCGCTCTTCCATCCGTACAGTTTCGGCACCACCAGCCGCAGCGGAAAGCCGTGATCCGGTTCGAGATCGCGCCCGTCATGACGATACGCCAGCATCACGTCGTCACCCAGGAACTCGTCGAGCGGCAGGTTCGTCGTGTAATCGCCGTCGCAATGGATTATCACGTGGCGCGCCTCGGGACTGAGCTTCACCAGCTTCATCAAGTCCGCAACCCTGACGCCTTCCCACGTGTTGTCGAGCCGCGACCACGTCGTCACGCAATGGAAATCGGCGACCTCGCGCGATTGCGGCAACGCGCGGAATTCCTGATACGAAAATCGAAGCGGCTTCTCGACCAGGCCCACGACTTTGAAATCCCACGTCTTCGGATCGAAACGCGGCGTGGCACCGTAAGTCAGAACCGGAAATTTGTCAGTCAGGACCTGGCCCGGCGGAACCCGCGCGGCAACGTCCCGTGCGCTTACTGGCTTTGCCATAGGGCTGACTATTATCCGACCGATCGATCTGGCGAAAGGGTCACTCTGTATCCGTTCCTGATACTGGGTGCAGGGGTCACCCCTGCCGAAGGAAGTGTGAAACCCACCGCGGGTTTCACGTTAGATTGAGTTCTCCTCCTCAACTCCGCGACATCGCGCGCACGATCGCCGCCGTCACCTCGACCGTCGACGCTTTTCCGCCCACGTCGCGCGTCAGCACCTTGCCCGCTCGCAGCACCGACGCCGTCGCTCCGCGAATTTTGTCGCCGGCTGGGCGATGCCCCAAATAGTCGAGCATCATCGCGCTGGACAGGATCATCGCGATCGGATTCGCGACGCCCTTGCCCGCGATATCCGGCGCCGTCCCGTGCACCGCTTCGAAAATCGCGCCCTTGTCGCCGTAGTTCGCGCCCGGCACAAGCCCCAGTCCTCCGACCAGCCCGGCGCATAGGTCCGAAACGATGTCGCCATAGAGATTTTCGAGCAATAACACGTCGAACGATTCGGGATGCGTCACCAGCCGCATGCAGGCCGCATCGACGATTTGTTCCTGGTAGCGGATTTCCTTGTAGCCGGCCGATACCGCGCGCGCGCATTTCAGAAACAAGCCGTCTGACAGCTTCATGATATTGGCTTTATGAATCGCCGTGATCGATTTGCGCCGATGCGCCCGCGCGTACTCGAACGCGAACTTCGCGATTCGCCGCGACGCGTGCGCCGTGATCACCTTGATACTCTCGACCACGCCCGGCGCGATTTCATGCTCGATACCCGAATATAGGTCTTCGGTACTTTCGCGCACGACGATCAGATCGACATTGCTGAACGGCGTATGCACACCATCGAAGTTCATCGTCGGCCGCACGTTGGCGTACAGGTCGAAGGTGCGCCGCAGATGCACGTTGATCGAACGCCAGCCCTCGGCCACCCGCGTCTCGAGCGGCCCCTTGAGCGCGACTCGCGTGCGTTTGAGCGATTCGATAAGCGCGTCGGGCACGGGAGTTCCGAAGCGCCGAAACGCGTTCATCCCCGCCGCCTGCCGATCCCATTCAATCGCGACTCCGGTCGCTTCGATCACGGCGAGCGCCGCCGCCACCACCTCGGGTCCGACGCCGTCACCTGGGATTAGCGTGACTGCGCGACCGCGTCGCGGCTTCGCGCCGCTAATAGATTCTCTGCTCACCGCATTCCGATGTAAGTGATCGCTGGTCGCCGATCAATGAGCGACGCCTCGACCACGAAATGAAAAGTCCGGCGACCTTTGCGATCGCCGGGCTTTTTTTCCAAATCCAGTCGATTCTCAGACTACGGGCAGATCACCGTCAGGTTGAAATCCGAGGCAGCCGCCGTCCCTGCTGGAATAAAGGTGGCGACATCCCAGCTATCACCAGTGGCAGTCTTCGTAGCGGAACTAACGGCGGTCTCGCCGCCAGTCGTGCCGACTATGCTCGCCACGGCCGAGCACCCGGAGACGTCCTTGTTGAACGTGACCTCACATACTCCGAGCGAGACAAACGTCGCCGACACCACGCTGGTGCTGGAGGCCCCAAGTGTGCAAGTCGTAGCAGTCTCGACGCCCTGCGCAAAGTTGTTCTGACCTTGCAGGTCGGTCACAGCGGTCTGCAGCGCGCTTACATCGCTTTGCAGCGTGCTCACTGCGGTTTGCAGCGCGGCCACCTCGGTGTTCAACGTGACCACATCGGCTTGCAGCGTGGCGATCAAGGCTTCGTCCGCCTCGACCCGATCCTCCAGCCCAGGAAGTCCACCAGCCTGCGACTCGGCCTCATCGCTGCCACCGCCGGTGCCGCCACCTTTACCCTTGCCCGGCTTTGCCCAAGCCGGCGAGCAGAGCGCCACCGCGAGCAGGATGGTCCCTAAGACTCTGATGCCTTGCCTCATTTTTATTTCCTCCGTCGTTCGACAAAATATCGAAAGTAATAAAATGTTACGGCTAAACGGATTTTGACTCAAATTTTGATGCATCGCCAAATAAGTCCTTATGAAGTTGAGGCGTGTTCTGAATAGCGGATTCGGAGATAAATTAACGAGGAACATCGACCTCACTGCTACTTGTAACGTTCGGTGGATTTCCACGGTTAGTACGCTTGATTTTTCGAGCTGTGAGCTCCCAGCGCGATCATCCGCAGGACCAACAGCAAATTGGACGGCACTTCCTCCCGCCGGTTCAATAATTCGCCAGCCCGACAAAAATGTCGCTGACGTTGGTTCCGGTCGGCCCCGTTACGAACAGTCCGCCCGACGCCCTGAAAAAGTTGTACGCGTCGTTGCGGGTCAACGCTGTCGCGGCACTGACTCCGGCGCGCTCGCCGTCCGCGACGGTGCTCGGCGACGCGAACGCTCCCGCCGCATCGGTCGGCCCGTCGATTCCGTCCGTTCCCGCGAACAGCGCCTCGATTTTTTGTAGTTTTCGATGCCCGCGCCCCATCTCCGATAGCTGGATTCCCATCGCGAGCGCGCATTGCTGCGCGCGTCCGCCCTTGCCGCCCCCGCGCACCGTCACAACAGGCTCGCCGCCCGCAAGCACGCATACCCGTTCGTCGGTAATCCCGCAGATGTACTCCGCGAGCGCGCGGCCCGCGTCGTTGGCTTCGCCGTGGATCGGCTTCCATCGCTGTGGATGATACCCAAGTTCGGCCGCGGCCCGCTCGGCTGCTTCCAGAGCCAGGTTGCTGTCGCCGACGATCACGTTGGTCACGCGCTCGAGGATCGGGTCTCCGGGTTTCACCGTCTCACCGATTTCTCCCGCCGCCGCCCGCTCGAGATACGAGCGCACTGCTTCCGGCGCACGTCCCCACACTCCCCGCCGCTTCATCACCGCGACCGCGTCGCCGCAACTGCTCGAGTCGCCCGCGGTCAGTCCCGAGCCAATTGTCGCCAAATCGTTGCCCGGCACGTCGGACAGGATCAGGCCGAGCACGCGCGCGCCGCCGCAATAGCGGAGCAAGCGTCCGCCTTTCACGGCCGACAGATGCTTGCGCACGATATTCAGCTCGCGAATCGAGGCACCTGCTTTCAGCATCGCCTGTTGACCGCAATCTTGTCGGCGAGCGCGAGTCCCTCAGCCGGCCGCGCGAACATCGCCGACGCGCCTCCGCTGATCGCGACGATCACCAGGTCGTCCGCCGTCGCGCCTTGCAACATCTCGCACGCCAGCCGCGCAGCTTGCTCCGATGACTCATCGGGCACCGGATGGCCCGCCGCTATTTTCAGTATTAAGGCCGGCTCCGTTGTCGCCGCTGATTCTTTCAGTATTAAGGCCCGCTCCGTTGTCGCGGCGGAAGGTCGCGGGATTACGGCGATCGCATTGGCGAGCCGATCACCGATTCGACTCTCGATCTCCCGCGCCATCCCGGCCGCCGCCTTACCGACCGCGAGCATCAGGATTCGCGCCGCGCCCGCGATCAAATCAGGAACCCGCTCCGCGCCCGGGCAAGCGCCGTCCATCGCAAGCCCAATGAGCCGCGCCGGATCGACCGCCGCAACGGCAGCGCGATAAATTTTATCGAGGTCGATTCGAGCCCTTCGTTCGGAATCCGTATCTGTGCTCGTTGAACTCACCTGTCAGCGCTTGAGCACGCGAATCTTTCCCGACAACTCCGCCACCAGCACCACATCTGCCATCGCGACGAACAACCCGGTGCCGACCACGCCCGGAATCGCCAGCAGCTCGCGATCCAGCCGCGCCGGATTCACGATCTTCTTCACCGCGCAGTCGAGAATCAGATTCCCGTTGTCGGTGATGAAATTCCGACCCTCGCTTTCGCGAACGCGAGGCTTCATTCCCAGCGCTTTGATCTTCGCCGTCGCGAGCGTCACTCCGAACGGCACCACCTCAACCGGGATAGTCCCGCGCTCGCCGAGCCGCTTAACCATCTTCTCGTATCCGACCAGCACGACGAACCGGCGCGACGACGCCACTACGATCTTTTCGCGCACCAGCGCGCCGCCATAACCCTTGATCAGGTTGAGTCGCGGATCGACCTCGTCAGCCCCGTCGAAATCGGCGTCGATTTTTCCGGCTTCCGCCAGCGTGACGATCGGAATCCCCACCGACCGCCCCAACTCCTCAGCACCTTTCGAAGTAGGCACCCCGCGAACACTGATTCCGCTGGCTCCCAGAGCCCGAATGAACGCGCTCGCAGCCCGCCCCGTCCCCAGCCCAATCGTATGCCCCGGCTTGACGAACCGAAGCGCATACCTCCCCAACGCCTCCAGCGATGCTTCGCCCGCCGCCGTCATATCAGGGTCTTGAACCTTCCTTGCTATCCAAGTTGTAATGTGTATTCATTTGAGGTAGTATACACATCAGGTGATATCCGATGAGAACAAATATCGTAATTGACGACCAGTTGATGAAGCGGGCGATGCGCGTATCGGGTGCCAGCACCAAGCGCGAGACGGTCGAGCGTGGCCTCGAATTGATGGTGCGTCTTGCCGAGCAGGAACGGTTACTTCGCTCGGCGCGCGGCAAATTCCACTGGGAAGGTGACCTCAAGGCGATGCGCCGCGACCGCAAGCCGCGCCGATGATCGTCGTCGATTCCTCGGTGTGGATCGACTACTTCAACGGCCGACCTACCGCCGAAGCCGATGCACTCTCCCGCCTTTCCCCTCCGCAGCTCGTCATCGGCGATTTGGTGATGACCGAAGTGCTGCAGGGCTTCGCATCCGAGAGCGATTTTCAGGGGGTTCAGAGGGTTTTCGCAGCGTTTGAATTCCGCCGAATGGGTGGCCATGAAATCGCGATTGCCGCTGCCCGCAACCATCGCTCGCTGCGTGCTCGCGGGGTGACTCCTCGTAGCACCATCGACACAATCATTGCGACTTTCTGTATCGCGGGGGGCCATGACCTGCTTCATTGCGACCGCGACTTTGATCCCTTCGAGCGCCACCTCGGCCTCCGCGTGCTGCAGGCGTAAGCGCTGGTCCCACCACCGCGCTTCGCGTTTCGTTCTCCTGAACTAAAAACGTTTCACGTGAAACACTTTCGCCAAGAGTGTCGAGCAAATCAAACCGGTTTTCTCTGAAAAAAGCGAAACTCGGACGCCTACGGCTGGCCGTTGCGCAGCAGTTGCATGAACTCCTGGCGCGTCTCCGTGTTGGTGCGGAACACCCCCAGCATCGCCGACGTCGTGACGTAGGAATTCTGCTTCTCGACCCCGCGCATCCGCATGCACAGATGCTCGGCCTCGAGCACCACCGCCACGCCGAGCGGGTCGATCTCCGACATTAGAGTCTGCGCGATCTGCGTCGTCAGCCGCTCTTGTACCTGCAGCCGACGCGCGTAGATTTCCACCAACCGCGCCAGCTTCGAGAGTCCGACGATCTTGCGATTAGGCAGGTACGCGACGTGCGCCTTGCCCATGAACGGCAGCATGTGATGCTCGCACAGCGAGTAGAAATCCAAATCCTTGCACAGGATCATTTCCTGGTAATCTGCTTCGGCAAACAGCGCGCCGTTGATCGCTTCCTTCGGATCCTTGGCGTAGCCGCTGGTCAGGAACTCATAAGCCTTTGCGACGCGCGCGGGCGTGCGCGCGAGTCCCTCGCGATCCGGGTCCTCACCGATGTGACGCAGGATGACCCGGACCGCATCTTCGACCTTGCCGAGGCCGTTGACGCTACTTTTTTCCGCGACCGCTTTTGCCCGCGAGCCATTTGCCTGAGTACGGTTCATGTGCCGATCTCCTTGCGCCAGCGGCTGAACTGCAGAGCAAGCTCGATTGCGAGTGACGGGCCGCCGCCGCTCATGATGATGAACCCGGCCGCGTCGCGAGCCAACGACTTCATCAGCGCCAGGTTCTCGCGAATCGAAACCGCGCGCACCTCTTCTTCGCTCATCCCGCCGAATCTGTCCAGATGGCTGCGCGCGCCGCTCAGGTCTTTCACGCGGTCGATCAGGTAATTTGCCATCGCCTCGCGTTTGACCGGCAGGATCCCGAGCATCGTCTTGATTCCGAGGCCGTTCGCCTTCGCGACAAAGCGCCGGGCAGTCTCGGCGTCGAACACCGGCTGCGTGATCGCGAAGCGCGCACCGGCGCGGGCCTTGCGCTCGAGCAGCTCGAACTCGCGCTCGATATTTTTTCGATTTGGATTCGCGACCGCGCCCGCCACGATCGCCGGAATCATCTTGAGCAGCGGCTTGCCTTCGCCCGTGTCGCCACGATTCAGGTCGGCGACCATCGCGAGCAATCCGTACGCGTCGATATCGTGCGAGACGATCGCATTGCCGTCGGCGTCCGGCGGAATCTTGTCGCCGTTGAGCGCGACCACCGCGTCGATTCCGATCGCGGCCGCGCCAAGCAGATCGGATTTCAGTGCGAAGCGGTTGCGGTCGCGGCACGAAACGTTCAGCACGACGGGAATTTTCAGGCGCTCTTTGATCGCCGCGCCGAAGACCAGCCCCGACATCTTCACTTTGCCCAGCGCGTTGTCGGTCAGGTTGATCGCATCGACGTGCCCCTTAAGCTCGCCGAGGCGGCGAATCAGCGGGGCCGGATTGATTCCGCGCGGCGGAGAGACTTCGAGCCACAGCGCGGGCGCGGCTGAGTTCAGGCTGTCGAGGATTGAGGCCAACGGATTTCTCCGCGGATGCGCGAATCAGGCGGCGAACGTCACGCCTGGCGGCGCTCGGTCGCTTTGACCTTCTGGTACTTGCGGTAGTCGTATCCGGTCGCCATCGCCATCAGCAGCGGCTCCATCCCGCCGTCGCGCTCGCGGCGCAGCACCCGCAGGCGATCGAAGAACTCGCGGAAGTCCTTGTCCACGCGATGCTTGCCGTCGACCGGAGAAAGAAAGAAGTCGTGCAGGCGCGTCACCGTGAAACGCAGCGACGAAAACCGCAGCTCGTTGGGAAACGCGTCCCATTCGGCCAGCGACAACGTCCGCACCGACTCGTAGCCCGACAGCAGGTAGCGGAACCGGTCGAGCGAGTAGGCGCCGTCGACGAAGCACAGCGCGTTGACCGCGGTCGCGATATCGAAAATAAATTTGCCGCGGCAGGCGGCCTCGAAATCGAGCATCGCCGTCAGCTTCTCGCCGCGAAACAGCAGGTTGTCCGCAAAGATGTCGCCGTGGATCACGCCCTTGGGCAGCTTGCCTTCGAGATAGCGCGTCAGGTACTCGACCTCGTCGTCGAGCGTGCGGCAAATCTTGCGGAAGTAGTTCGGCAGCCGGTTGCGCACCGTCAGGTACAGGTCGGCGATCCGCTCGAAGCTGAAGCGGTTGTCGATTCCCTTCTTGTATGCCTTGCCGATCACGTGCAGGTCGCCGAGCGCGTGGCCGATAGTCTCGAGCTGGCTGGGCTTGAGGCGCGCGGGAGTCAGCACCTTGCCCTCATGGTACTTGAACAGCGACACGCAGCGGTTGTTGAGGTTGCGGTAGAAGCGCCCCATCCGATCCTGCATCGGATGCGGGCACGGGAACGCATGTTTGCGCAGAAACGAGAGCAGATCGATCTCGCGCTTGAGCTCGTTCTCGCTCTTGACCTCGTCCACCCGCAGCAGGAATTTGCCCTTGGCGGCCTCGAGCACGTAGTTGGTGTTGACCGATCCTTGCGGGATTCCGGTCGCGCTGGAGACGCGGCCGAGACCGTAGTCGTCGGCGAGCTCCTTGAGAAACGGTTTGCTTAACTCAGTGTAAACGGCCATGAGGACGTGCAATCGAGCGAGAGGACTGTCAGCCCGCCAAGTCTAAGGTGTGGCTGGCACGCGGTCAACTAGGGCGCAGAAAACCCTGCTAAACAGGGGGGTTCGTGAGTTCGAGAATTTATAGAGCGCGAGCCGCGGCCGCGTCGAAGTTGCCTCAAACGCCCGGCGCGACTAAATCAATCGCATGCCTACATCCAAAAAGACCGCCGCCAAAGCTCCGAAGAAATCCGCAACCGCGACGCCGAAAAGCGCGAGCGCCGCGCTGGAAGGAAAGAAGGCGCCCGCCTTCGAACTGCTCGACGCCGACGGAAAAACCGTCGCGCTCAAGGATCTGATCGGCTCGAACAACCTGGTGCTCTATTTCTATCCCAAGGACATGACCCCCGGATGCACGATCGAGGCGTGCAGCTTCCGCGACAATATCGCGCCGTTGAAAAAGCTCGGCGCGAAAGTCGTCGGCATCAGCGCCGACTCGACCGACTCGCACGGCAAGTTCATCGCCAAGCACGACCTCAACTTCCCGCTGCTCGCCGATCCGGGCAACAAGGTCTGCAAGCTGTACGGCGTTTACCAGATGAAATCGCTTTACGGGCGCAAGTTCATGGGCATCGAGCGCACGACGTTCATCATCGACAAATCAGGCGTCGTGCGCCGCGTATTTCCCAAGGTCAAGGTCAACGGCCACACCGAAGAAGTGATCGACGCGCTGAAAGAACTCGTCTTAGCTGAAAGAACGTCGGGGCCGATGGCGTAATGCCACCGGCCCCGGGTTCGCATGATCGTTAGACTACACCTTCAGGCTCTCATCCGTTCGTCCCGCCTGACACGAACGGGCAACCCGGATCGGTCGGCAGGGGCGCCGGCGCCGACGGTATGACCGCATTGAGTGACGGCGATCTGTTGAAATCGAACATGTCCTGCAGCCGGCTGGCATTCTGATCGCGCAGCGTCAGATGAGAACCGTCGGGCAGGAAGCGCTGCTCGATGAAGGCCAGCATCGAGGTGTGATCGCCCACCATGTGCGAGACGTAGTGCGGCTTCGCAAACGGCGAGATCACGACGAACGGCACGCGGAACCCAAGCTGGTTGAAATTCGCGCACATCGCAGGGTATGGCGCGGTCTCCTCGGCGAATGTCGAGCAGATGGCTGCGACGTCGCTCTCGCTGAACTCGCACTGCGCGCCGCCGCCCGGCAGCAGGCTGGCGGGCGGATTTGAGAGGTCTTCGCACAGGCCCGGATCGATGCCGTCGGGATTGAGCGCTCCGCCTTGCGAGGCTGCCGGCGGCGCCACGTGATCGTAGAATCCGCCGTGCTCGTCGTAGGTCAGGAAGATGACCGAGTCCTTCCAGTTGGGTCCGTTGCGGACGGCATTGATGATCTGCGAGGTGACGTATTCGCCGGCGCGGATATCCCAGGGCGGATGTTCGTCGGTCTCATATATGTTGCCGTTTATAACCTGATCGGGAGCAAACGAGGGATCGACGAACGACACCGGAGGCAGAGTACCTGCCGCCGCGGCAGCCATGAAACTCTGACCGCCGAACGGACTGGTTCCGCTCACCGTGCGGGCATGCGCTACGAGGAACGGGACGTGGTTGCCGCGGAAAATCACCGAGGTCGGCAGATCCTCATAGTAGTTGAACCACTGGACATTATTCGCGTCCAGCAGATCGAAGATCGACCCGGTGATCGGCTGGTAGCCGATGCTGGTGTTCAGCGGCGTGGGGTTGAGCGGGTTGATGCCCGGCGGGTAGATCTCGTTGGTCGTGACGTGGCCGAACGAGGTCGCCGCCATTTCGTACGACCGGTTCGGAAAGGTCGGGCCGACGACGGAGCAGAAGTAGCGATCGTCGATCGCGAAGGTCTGCGCCAGCGCGTAGTAGAACGGCAGATCGTCCTGCGTGTAGAAGCCCATCGTGTCGTCGCCGGTGGCAGACTCGGTCGTGTCGATCTGCTCGGTCAGGTCGTTTTCGAGCACGAACCCGTCGTTGAGCGTCATGAGGAGCGCGTCGGCCGGACTGAGATAGTTGGCCTCGCTATGAGCGCCCTGCCAGTCGTGCTGCAGGTCCGGGCCCGGACAGTAGTTCGCCGAATCGTGGAATGCAGTGACGACGCTGCCGTCGTCGTCCACGTTCGAGTTGGTGCAATTCAGATTGCCCGATATGTCGAACGAGCAGGTGAGACCGTCGACGCAACTGTGGTCGCTGTTCTTGCAGGCGCCCCCGTGGTACGGGCTGCCGGGCGCGTACGGCAGCGCACCGAAATAATTATCGAACGAGTGGTTCTCCTGCATGATGATGATGACGTGATTGACCTTGTGAACGTTGCCCTCGGCGCGGGCTGTCGCGGCCGACAATCCCACCGCGGCAATCGCGATGAGCAAGCTCGCCGCTGCGATCGCTCTGTAACGCATGATAATTTCCTCCCGAGAACGGGGTGGGTTATCTTTTGGCTCGCGCGAACCCCAACCCTGCGCGCGCCAACGTACCGAATGGAAATATCTCTGTAACACAAATCGCGACGATTCTTAAAACGCAAGACACAATCGTATTGCGAGGGGGAGCCTGCATTCGGACGAGCCGGATTTGATGCGGGCGGGTGAGATCAGGTTAAAGGACGGCGCGAAGGATCATGAAGCGGCGGCGCGATTGGTATCGAGCAGATTGTCGCGCAGGAATGCGCGCAACTCGGGGACGACCTGCTTGCCGAGATCGTGCGACGCCTTGGGGAAATAGTAGGTCTGCACTTTGGCGCCGCGCTCGCGCAATGCGTTGGCGAGCTTCACGGCCTGCCCGACCGGCATCCGATTATCCTGCTGGCCGTGCATGATCAGCACGCTGCAATCGAGCCGCGGCGGCAGATGCGCGATCACGCTGCGCTCTTTCAGGATGCGCTTGCTCGGCCACACTTCGCGGAGGATCGACAGCTTGGTGCGCAGCGGCGCGTCATAAAATAGCGACAGCGGATCGTAGCATCCCGATTCCAGGATGAGCGCGCGCGGGCGCGAGTCGTAGTCCATCAGCAGGCCGGCCGCGACCGCGCCATGCCCGAGTCCCCACACCGCGAGCCGCGTCGAATCGACGTCGGTGCGCCCCGCGAGCAAGTCGAGCGCGCGGCGCGACGCCAGCACCGACGGCTGTCCGACGAAGCGGCTCGGCCCCGACGAATTGCCGTAGCCGGGAATGTTCACGCACGCGACCTGGATACCCATCGCGGCGATTCCCTGGCTCATCTGCACACATCGGTCGACGTTGCCTTCGCCGCCGTTGAGCACCAGCAGTCCGGGGCGCCGTCCGAGCTCCGCGCTGCGCGTCAGGTAGCCCTCGATATGGTAATTTTTGGGACCCATCGCCATGTCGAAGTTGAATTGATCGACGTTCTTGTATTTCGACTCGATCGATTTACCGGGAATGCGGCACGCGATCATCGAAAGGGCGAGCACAATCGCCACGACCGAAAGTTTTGCCGATCGTCGCGTTGAAAGAGGATGCATCTTTAATGGTGAACGAGCGGAGGCGCCCGGTAAGTCGTCCGATATCGGACCGTACTTTACTCGCATTGTCACTATTTTAAAACAGGCTGCGTAGCGCGGAACTTACCGCATTGAATCGCGTCGAGGTTTGACCGATACTTCTTGATTCACAAGCGTTTTTTAAGACAAAGACGCTATTGTCAATTCGGTGGCAGCAAATGGTAACGCAGGCAGAGAGCGCAGCTTCAGCAGCGACGGCAATTGATTTCGACAAAAACGGCGGCATCGTCGCCGCCATCGCCGTCGATCACCTGAGCCACCGCGTGCTCATGGTCGCCTACATGAACCGCGAAGCCTTCAACGAAACGGTGGCGACCGGGCGCGCGTGCTACTTCTCGCGATCGCGCAACAAGCTCTGGCGCAAGGGCGAAGAGTCGGGGAATTTTCAAATCGTGCGCGAGATTCGCATCGACTGCGACGCCGACGCGGTGGTCCTCGCCGTCGAGCAGCGCGGCGACGCGGCGGCATGCCACGAAGGCTACGAGTCGTGCTTTTTTCGCAAGCTCGACGATGGCGCATGGAAGATCGTCGAGCAGCGCAAAGTCGATCCCGCCAAGTACGGTCCCGGCTACGGACACGCGTCGAAAAAGTCGGCCGGCTGATCGGAACAGACGAAGCACATGGCTGACAAAGTTCTGAAATTCGGCATCCCCAAGGGCAGCCTCGAGGAGCAGACGCTCGAGCTGATGCGCAAATCGGGCTGGCGCATCACCGTCGGCTCGCGCTCCTACATCCCAACCACCGACGACCCGACGCTGAGCTGCCGCATCCTGCGCCCGCAGGAGATGCCGCGGTACATCGCGGACGGCTCGCTCGACGCGGGCATCACGGGCAGCGACTGGATCGTCGAGAACAACGTGAAGCTGCACCAGGTCGAGAGTTTCATTTACGCCAAGGCGACGTTGACGCCCTCGCGATGGGTGCTGTGCGTGCGCAACGACTCGCCGGTCAAGCGGCTCGAGGACCTTGCGGGAAAGCGAATCGCGACCGAGCTGGTGCAGTTCGTCACGCGGATCCTGGCCGAGCGCAAAGTTAAAGCAGAAGTTGAATTTTCGTGGGGCGCCACCGAGGCCAAGGTTGCCGAAGGCATCATCGACGCCGCCATCGACGTCACCGAGACCGGCTCATCGCTTCGCGCCAACGGCCTGCGCATCGTCGAGGAA
Organism: uncultured delta proteobacterium; assembly: GCA_963805315.1. Classification (GTDB taxonomy): domain Bacteria; phylum Desulfobacterota; class Binatia; order Binatales; family Binataceae; genus Binatus. The sequence continues at coordinate 280,739 of CAWDTQ010000007.1, read as the reverse complement.
CTGCTCGTCTCGAACCCGGTGTTGGTCGCCAATCCGGCGGCGTGGGCCGACGCGTGGAAGCAGGCGAAGATTCGCCAGCTCGGCGTCCTGATTCGCGGCGCGCTCGACGCCGAGAATCGCGTCGGCATCAAGATGAACGTCGCAAAGGAAAATCTCGAGAAGGTGATCGCGCTGCTGCCGTCGATCACGGCGCCGACTATCTCGCATCTCTACCCGTCGAAGGCGCTGAAGGGCGTCGAATGGCTCGCGGTCGAGACTGTGATCGCAGAGCAGACGGTGCGCGAACTGTTTCCGAAGCTGCTCGAGGCGGGCGCAGTCGGCATCGTTGAGTTCCCGCTGAATAAAATTATCGGCTGAGTCGTCGCAGTTCGCGGCGAGTTCCCTTCCTGTCTTCGTTGTGGCACAAGAGAAGTACTTACTGCGGAGGTCGGCATCATGGGCTTGCCTAACGGCGTTCATCACCTCGCGATCTGCACCAAGGACATCAAGAAGCAAATCGACTACTTCTCGCAAGTCGTCGGGATGGAACTGGTCGCGCTCTACTGGATGCACGGCGTCGACAACACCTTCCACGGCTTCATGAAGTTGAGCGACAGCTCATCGATCGCATTCGTGCAGCATCCCGACGTCGCGAAGATTCAGCCGATCAAGGGCGTGTCGCACGCCGGGCACACCTCGCAGAACGTCGCGGCCGGAGCCATGCAGCATCTCGCGCTCAACGTCGACAGCTACGCCGACCTGATGGCGATTCGCGATCGCGTCCGCTCACACGGGCACTGGGTGATGGGCCCGCTCGACCACGGTTTCTGCAAGTCGATCTACCTGGCCGCGCCGGAGGGAATCATGCTCGAGTTCTCGACCTCGGAAGGCGGCTCGATCGACGCGGAGTCGTGGATCGATCCCGAGGTGATGGCGCTCGCGGGAATCGGCGCCGACGAAGTCGAGAAGTACAAGCATCCCGCGGCGTTCGAGTCGAAGGGCGGCGCGGTCGCGCAGCCCAAGCCGGATCCGTCGAAGCCGTTGATGGATTTTCCGCTCGACGATCGCATCTGGAAAATGAGCGACGAGGAAGTGACTCGCCGGATGAGCAACACGACGCCGCCGGTGCAGAAAAAACCCAAAGCCGCGTAATTCTGAATCGCCTTCCATCGGATGCAGCAACGCAAAACCGGAACCGGCTTCGCTAGCGCGAAGCTGTCCGAGATCCTTCCTTCCCTCGCGTTGCTCGGGTCGTCAGGATGACAAAAACTTCTCGCGTTGCTCGCTTCGGTCAGGATGACAAAAATTGGAGCTCAAATGCCCTGGACTGGTGCGGCCCATCGGGAGAAGACGGTGTCCGAGACTTTTTCCAGCGCCGGAATGAACTCGGCGGCGTGGGCGATCATTCGATCTGCCGGAATATTCTCGCGGACTAGTTCCTTCGCGAATGCGGCTGCCATCGCGGTGACTCCGTCGCGCGTCACCTCGAAATGAAACTGGAAGCCGTAGGCCTTGTCGCCGTGGCGAAACGCCTGGCATGGCGTTTTTTCAGATGACGCCAGGGAAATCGCGCCCGGCGGCAGGTCGAAAATATCGCCGTGCCAGTGAAACGGCGTCATCGTCGCGGGCATGTCGCGCATCAGTCGATCGTCTTTAGCCGAATCGCTCAGGCGGATCGGATGCCATCCGATTTCCTTGCCGGCGGGGTTGCGCTCGACCTTTGCGCCTAGCGCGGCTGCGAGAATCTGTGCGCCCAGGCATACGCCGAGCACCGGCAGATTCAGTTTCATCGCGTCCTCGATCAGACGGCTCTCGTCGCGCAGCCACGGATAGCGATCGGTCTGATACACGCCCATCGGCCCGCCCATGACGATTAGGCCGCCAGCGCCTTTCATGCTTGCCGGCACTGGCTGGCCGTCGCTTACATGCACGTATTGCCATGCGAGCGCGGCGCCTTCGAGTGCATCCGCGATGTTGCCGAGATTCTCGACCGGGTGATGCTGCAAAACATAAATTTTCGCCATTTGATGTCTCTTCAAACGAAATGACAGCGGACGCGCAATTGTCGTAAAACCCGCAAATCTTTGCGTGCGATTCGCTGGCTATTCGGCCGCGTTCGTGGTCTTGTCTTTGCCATAGGACTTTTATGCACGGTCTAGCAACTACGATCTTTTTCGGTCTGGTTGTTACCTCTATAGCGGGTTGTACCGTCCATCGAGAATTAGCTCCGCAAAGTGTTCCGTGGTCGGCGCCCATGGGATCTGAAAAGTTGCCACTGACCGTCGCGGTGATCGGCGATCCCGATCTAACTTTCGACTACCCCCGATATTTTAAAGCATTCGTCGAAGTACTGAACCCCGGTCTCGCGCAGACGTTGCAAAGTGCGTTTCGAGGAAATTTCCAAAACGTGAACGTGGTCGAGGCCGAGAAAGCTGCGAGTGGCGCCGATCTGTTCGCGTCGCCCAAATTGATTCTTTCGGATCCGATGAAGTTGACGGTGACGTTTGTCGAACCGCGCTCGCGAAGAGTCGTGGCGGAATTTTCGTCGGTGCGCGCGTGCGACGGCAGCGCTCCGGGCGTGTATTCGAATATCGGAACCGACCTGGTGCTGTTTGCTGCGGTGGTGGTTTTTCCGCCGGCAGACATGGTCGTCACGCATGAAATCGACAAGCACAACGCCGATCGCTTCAATGCGGCATTCGCTCCCGCGATTGCGCGGATGGCCGGGGATATCGCCTACCAGGCATCGCAGGATTCGCATTTACAGTCGTTCGCAACGCCGCGCGTTCAATCCGTCAGCGCCACAACCGCGAACGCCCTGTAGAGAATCTTCCTCAGAGCAAAGTGCCGCGGCGGACGCGGCCGAGGTGTGTGTAGGCGCGTTGGGTCGCGACGCGGCCGCGCGAAGTGCGCGCCAGAAATCCCTCCTGCAGTAGGTAGGGTTCGTAAACTTCCTCGATAGTGTCGGATTCCTCGCCGACTGCGGCGGCCAGGCTTTCGACGCCGACGGGACCGCCGTCGAACTTGTCGATTATTGCGCCGAGGATCGCGCGGTCCATCTTGTCGAAGCCTGCGGTGTCGATTTCGAGCAGTTCGAGTGCGCCGAGCGCGATTTCGCGCGTGACGACCGGCGCCTCGTTGACCTGCGCGAAGTCGCGCACGCGTCGCAGCAGGCGGTTGGCAATTCGCGGCGTTCCGCGCGAGCGCGATGCGAGCTCGTGCGCGCCGGCTTCTTCGATCGCCACATTCAGCAGCGCGGCGGAGCGGCGTACGATCTCGCCGAGTTCCGCGTGATTGTAAAAGTCGAGATGGAAATGCTGGCCGAAGCGGTCGCGCAGCGGCGAGCTCAGCAATCCCGAGCGCGTGGTCGCGCCAACGAGTGTGAACGGATTCACGGACAGCTTCATCGTGCGCGCGCCCATCCCTTCGCCCACCACGATATGAAACTCGAAGTCTTCCATCGCGGAGTAAAGCCGCTCCTCGACGACGCGCTGCAGGCGATGAATCTCGTCGATGAAGAGCACGTCGTGCGCTTCGAGGTTGTTGACGATTGCGGCGAGGTCGGCGGCGCGCTCGATTGCGGGACCCGAGGTCACGTGGACGTTGACGCCGAGCTCGCGCGCGATGATGTGTGCGAGCGAGGTCTTGCCGAGGCCGGGCGGGCCCGAGAAGAGCACGTGGTCGAGCACCTCAGCGCGTCCGCGGGCGGCGGTGATCGACATGCCGAGAATTTTCTTGTTGCGCTCCTGGCCGATGAACTCGTCGAGCGCGCGCGGGCGGAGCGCGAGGTCGAGCCGGCGGTCGTCCTCGTGACCGACGCGCGATGCGAGACGTCCTTCAACAGCCGGCGCGCCGTTGCCGGCATTTTCTTGAGGCTTACTTTTCGCCAAGCAGCACCGCCAATGACTTGCGAATCAGGACTTCGGGATTTTGCGCAGCGCCGGCGTCCGCGGCGACGACGGCGTCAACTGTGCGCTTGGCTTCGACGGGTTTCATGCCGAGATTCACGAGCGCGGAAATTGCTTCGTCGGCGGGACCGGCGGGACGTCCGTTACCGTCGGGCGCGGGCCGCAGACTGCCGTTGGAGGTACTGGTCGATGGCGCCGCCATCTTCAGGTCGGCAACCTTGTCGCGCAATTCGCGCACGACTCGCTCCGCGACTTTGGGACCGACGCCGGGCACCGCGTCGATTCGCTCGACGTCGCCCTTGCCGATCGCGGCGACGAGTTCTTCGGGCGCGAGGACCGACAGAATCGCGAGGGCGAGCTTGGGCCCGACATGCTGCACGCTCATCAGCAGGTCGAAGGCGCGCTTCTCGGTCGCGCTCGAAAATCCGTAGAGCATGAGCGCGTCTTCGCGCACGACCTGGCGAATCTCGAGCGAGACGCGCTCGCCGAGCTGCGGCAATCGATAGTAGGTGCTCAGCGGGATCAGAACTTCGTAGCCGACGCCGCCGGTCTCGACGACGATGCGGCCCGCGTCGCGAACTATCAGCGCGCCTGAAAGCGAGGCGATCATTGCGGCACCGCTCGCGGCTTGATCCGGCGCGGGGCCGGCGGACGAATGCGCTCGATCGCCTCGACGAGATTGGGGAGGCGTCCGCGACCGAGATGGCAGAGCGCAATCGCGAGCGCGTCGGCGGCGTCGTCGGCGAGATCGAGTGCCGGGTCGAGTTTCAGCGTCTTGCGCACCATGTATTTCACCTGCGCCTTGTCGGCGTGTCCGTGACCGGCGACGCAGAGCTTAACTTCGTTGGGCGGATATTCGAACATCGCGAGGCCGCGCTCGGCCGCCGCGAGCATCGCCATCGCGCGCGCCTCGCCGAGACGAAACGCGCTCTGCACATTCGCGGCGACGAAATGACGCTCGAGGCTGAGCGCGCCGGGAGAGAACTCGTCGATGATGGCGAGAAGATTTTCGTGGATGCGACGGAGTCGCATCGGCCCCGGCGCGAGCGACGCGCATCGAATCGTGCCGGCGGTCACGAAGCGCGCGCCGGGACCCTCGACGACGCCGTAACCGCATACCGCACTCCCGGGATCCACCCCGAGTATCCGCATACCCCACCTCCGCGGCAGACCCGCGCGGCGTCAGGCCGCCGAGAACTGCGCCATCTCTTCGTCGCTGATGTCGAAGTTGGCGGCGACGTTCTGCACGTCGTCGTGATCCTCGAGTTCTTCCATCAGCTTGAGCACCTGCTCGGCCGCATGGCCGGAAACCGCGACCGTATTTTCGGGAATCCGCGTTTGTTCCGAATGCGCGATCGCGAGGCCGGCTTTTTCCAGCGCGTCGCGCACCGCGTTTAGCTTGTCGGGCGAGGTGAGGACCTGGAACGTCTCGCCGTCGCCGGTTACGTCGTCGGCGCCCGCGTCGAGCGCGAGTTCGAGCAGCTTGTCCTCGTCGATCGCGGATTTTTCAATTCCAATCACGCCGCGCTTCTTGAACATCCAGCCGACGCATCCAACTTCGCCCAGGTTTCCGCCGCGCCGCGAGAAAACGAATCGCAACTCCGCCACCGTGCGGTTGCGATTGTCCGACAGCACGTCGACCATTATCGCGACGCCGCCGGGACCGTAGCCTTCGTAGGTGATTTCTTCGAGCGACGCGCCGGCAATTTCGCCGGTGCCCTTCTTGATGGCGCGATCGATGTTGTCGTTGGGCATCGATTGCTTCTTGGCGACGGTCACCGCCGTGCGCAGGCGCGGATTGGAATTGATGTCGCCGCCGCCGAGTCGCGCCGCGATCGTGATTTCCTTGATCATCTTGGTGAAGACGCGGCCGCGCTTGGAGTCAGTGATCGCCTTCTTGTGCTTGATCGAACTCCATTTCGAATGACCCGACATGGCAAATACCTTCCGCGGGACCGCCTTGGCGGGCGGGTCCCGAACGATGCCGAGATTATCATAAAGATCCCGCGCAAGGGAGAGCGGCGCGGCGGCGATGGCGTCGCGGCGGTCGAGTGTGGAAGGTTGGACTCGTCGCGGCCCGTTTTCCGGTATCATGCGGTCGCGAGCACTCGCGCCTGCCAGGCCGAATGTTCCGTCACCGCAGGAATCAGTATGCGCATCCGAACTGTAGTGAAAGGTTTTTTGTGGGCGGCGGCTGTTGCTTTGACAGTCCTGTTGGCGGTTGTCGTCTGGCAAATTTTTCCCGGGACACCCGGCAGCGCGAAGAGTCTCAAGTTCGAAGGTTTTGTGCTTCTTCCGAAGGACCGTCGTGCCGGCCTGCTGACGGTGCTGGACTATCTTACCGTGAGCGGCAAAGACCTCTTCGTCACAAACATAAGCACCGGCACGGTTTACAAGATCCCATTGCATGCCGAGGGACTGCCCGCCGCGGGCGACGTGTCGATGTTTCAGCTGGAACCGGCAGCCCACGGTGTCGTCATCGACCCGGTCACCGGCATGGCGTATGTGACGCGCAGCGAGGCGAACACCGTCGATATCTTCGACCCGTCGGCGATGCGACTGGTGACGCGCATTCCTGTTGCCGACGACCCGGATGGAATTTTCTATATTTCGGCGAGCAGGACCATCTACGTTGCGAGTGGCGATGCCAAGACCGCGACCCTGATCGATCCTGCGGCGCGGACAGTGTCGGCAACGATCTCGCTGGGCGGAAAACCCGAGTTTGGCGTTTTTGATACCCGCACGAATCTTTTTTATCAGAATCTCGAAGACACGAGTTCACTGGCAGCGGTGGATCTGGGCAAGCGCGTCGTTTCGGCACGTTGGCCGTTGCAGGATTGCGTGCACCCTACCGGAATGGCCATCGATGAACCAAGCCGCCAGCTCTTCATTGGCTGTTCCGGCAACTCAAGGCTCGCAGTGTTCGACCTCGAGCAACACCGCGTCCTAACCTCCATTCCCGTTGGCGGCGGCCCGGATTCAGTAGCCTACGATGCCCAGCTTCATCGGATTTACGTAACGGGTCGCGCCGGCGATTTGTGCGTGGTCGAGCGCGATAGCAAGGGCGCGTTCGCTACGCTCGATACGATCTCGATCCACTTTGGAGCGCATACGCTCGCGGTAGATCCTGTGTCGCACCGTCTATATGTCGGCTATGCAAGTCTCGTGATCGCGCCGCGGATTGCAGTGTTCTCGCCGCTCGGCCTGTAGAAGACGGTGGACTCACAACAGTCGGCTTCTGTTATCATGCGGTCGCGAACGATTCGGTCAACGGTCATTTTTGTGGTGAGACTTTCTATTCCGGGGCTATTAGCGGCGCTGTCTGTCGCGGGATGCTTCATTCCTCCCGTAACGCAGCCGCCGCCGGACGAGCAGCAGCAAGTAGTGATTGCGCTGCCGTACGATCTCGCGTGGGACGCGGTGAACGCGGTCATCATCGAAAATTCGTTTCACGTGCAGGCGCAGGACATGACCAACGGGATTATCGAAGCGGTTGGTCCACGCTTCACGCTGCACGACGCCGATTGCGGAAAGATAAAGAGTGTGGCGGGCGCGTACACGGCCGAGCCGCAGGCTAACTCGTCGTCGGTGTACAACTTCCTGGTGCGGCCGCGGGGGCGCGAGGCGACCCTGGTCGAGGTGCGCGCCACGTTCAACTCGTCGGTCGCGATACCGCTGCATCCGGCGACGGATGTCGATTGCGTGTCGCACGGAATCCAGGAATCGAACCTGCTGCGCGAGGTGCTGGTCGAGGCGAAGAAGACTCATCGCCCGGAATTCGCGGGGCAGAATGCTCCGCCTGCGTCCTCAGCGCCGGCAGCGATGCGAAATCAACCGAGGCCGCCGTCGTCGATAGAGAAAACAGAAGCGACGCCTCAGCCGCCGTCGTCGCCGCACGGGTTTTCGCTCAACGTGAATTCGATGATGCCGAATCTTCCCGCGCCCCCGCCGCATTGAAGCGCAGGATTCGCGCGGGCTTGACATTTTTTTCATCCGGGATGAAACCGGGGCCATCACCGCCGCGCTCCGGAGGAATGCAATGAAAGGTCGCGTCGCGTTCATCCCCTCTGCACACAAAATTGAATTCCACGAGTACGACGTTCCGGCGCCTGCTCCCGGCGGGCTGGTCGCGGCGGTCACGCAGACCAACGTATGCGGCTCCGAAGTGCATATGTGGAAGGGCGAGTTCGGACGGCGCGGCGTCATGCCTGGGCACGAGATGAGCGGGCGCATCGAAGCGCTCGGCGCGGGCCTGCGCACGGATTGGGCGGGAGTACCGGTCAAGGAAGGCGATCGAATCGCGCCGGTCTATTACACGGTCTGCAATCGATGCACGAATTGCGTCAGCGGGAATCAAGCGGCATGCACCGCGAAAGTCGTAGGCGCGAGGCATCCCGACGAACCGCCGCATTTCACGTCCACGTTCGCGACTCACTACATCGTAAAACCCGAGCAGCACTTTTATCGCGTGCCCGACAACGTGCCCGACATTGTCGCGTCGTCGGCGAATTGCGCGATGTCGCAAGTGTTCTGGAGCCTCGATCGGGCACGGCTACAGTTCGGCGAGACGATCGTCGTGCTCGGCGCGGGCGGGCTCGGGCTGCATGCGATGGCGATTGCGAAGGCGCGCGGCGCTCGCGTGATCGCGGTCGACGGCGTGGACGTGCGGCTGCGTGAGGCGCGGCGATTCGGCGCCGACGAGACCGTCGATATGCGCGAGCACACCGACGCGGAGGCTCGCGACAAACGGATTCGCGAGCTATGCGCCGGATGGCCCGACGTGGTGCTGGAAGTAGCGGGCGTGCCCGAGGCGTTCAGCGAGGCGCTCCGGATGGTGCGCGTCGGCGGGCGCGTGATCGAAGTCGGGAACATCTCGTCGGGGTTGACGGTACAGCTGCCGCCGTCGGTGATCACGTTCAAGTCGCTGGAGATCATAGGCGTCGCGACTTATCCGCCGCACTATCTGAAGAAGTCGCTCGACTTCCTGGCGGCAAATATCGATCGCCTGCCATATAGCCAGATGTGCGACGCGACGTTCCCACTGTCGCGCGCCGCGGAAGCGCTCGATAAAAGCGAGCGCCGCGAAGTCACGCGCGCAGGCCTCCTGCCTGCACGAGATTAGTGCTACCTGCGACGAAATGTTCGAGTAAAAGGTTTCGAGTGTCCTTGAGCATGAAGAAGGTTTTGGTTTCCACCTGGGATGTCAGGAGTCTGATCTTCATTCGACTGGCTGTGGGGTTAATCTTCTTGACGCAGGGCATCCTCAAATACATCGACCCTCACATGGGCGTTCTCCGCTTCGCGAAGATTGGATTTCCGTATCCCGGAATCACGGCGCATTTTGTAGGAACCTTCGAGATCGCTTGCGGATCGCTAATCTTGATCGGCCTCCTCACGAGGATCGCGAGCATCCCACTCCTGATTGTAATCCTGACGGCAATCGGCTCGACCAAAATCCCCGAATTGTCCCGACCCGACCAGGGCTTCTGGTTCATGGTAGGCGACGCAAGGACGGACTTTGCGATGACGATGAGCTTGCTTTTCCTAATCAGCGTTGGAGGCGGGTCATGGTCTCTCGACGCGTGGTTGTGGGAAGAAAAAGCGCACTGAGCAAGCGAACGCGGTGAGTAGTGCTATCGAGTTGCGCGCCAGCGAGATGCTCGGAGGCAAACATGCCGGTCCACTGGTCGAAGGGCACGCTGTTGATGACGATAATCGAGCGGCGCTCGTGCTTCGCGCGAGACTAGTGCTAGCGGCCGGCGCGGTCGGGGATTAGGGCTTCGGCGGGGATGATCTGTAGGAAGTTTGTGCCGGGAATTTTCCAGTATAGATGCAGATACGAGCCGCCGCCGATGTTTCGCTCGCCGACTTCGATTCGATGCGGGCCTTCGTCGAGGTGGATAGTGCCGGTATCGTGCACCTTGGAGATCGGGCCCGGATCGTGAATCACCGGCGTGTCGTCGATCGTGACCCATCCTGAGTCGTCAACGTCGATCGTGAACTCGTAGTCTCCCGTCTTTGGCGCGATCAACTGGCCGCGCCACGCGTCGCACGACGGAAACGGCATCGCGCCCATCTCGGCAATCGTATTGAAGTCGAGTTGCCGGTCGACTCGCACGATGTGCGGTTGGTTCTCCCAACAATCGCCGACGTAGTATCTGCCCAACAATCCCTCGTGACCGCTCTGCACGAACGGCTGCATGATTCGCTGATTCATCGAGAGCAGGAATACCGCCGCGATTCCCATCGCCGTGGCGATTTGTGTCAGGCGGCGCGACGCGCCGGTGCCCCATAGCCCGAGCGATTCCGACAAGTCGAACGAGCCGAAAATCCAGAACGCGGCGAGCGGCCAGAGCTGAAACGGGCCGGGGAGTCCGACGAGTTTGCCGAGGTTGAAGGCGACGGAGTCGCGGACGATCATGCCGCCGCCGAAAAATGCGTCGCGATTGGTGGCGAAGTCGCCGCGCATGAACTGCTGAAGCGCGAAGTCGCGCACCGGGTTGTCGTACTCGTAGGGAAAATGCGGATTGGTCGCCGTCGCCATCAGCATGATCGTGGCCGACAGCGCGGCCATCGCGCCCAGCAGGTAGTTGCAGGCGGCGGGGATAAAGACGAGCGCGAGAACCATGAATGGAACCGAGGCGACGATTTGCCGCGGGCCGGTCGCGGTGCCTCCGCCCCACGAGACGATCGATTCGCCGTACGAGGCGTTGAACAGAAACAGCACGACGAATGAATAAACGGTGACGATGAATTCGGCGCGCCATCGTTTGAGCCGCGCGAAATAACCGACGCCGACAATCGACAGCAACAGGACCGGGTTGCAGAAGAACAATCCGCGCTGCGGATCGAGCAGCACGTTCCAGAGAATGCGCATCTTCGGATAGGTCAGGCCGACGAAGCCGACTGCCTGCTCGGGGAATTGACGATTCTCGGTGGGCGCCAGCTTGAATGCCTGGTAGCTGAAGAAGAATGGATTGCCGAAGGCGCCCCAGTTGAAGGCCAGCATGATCGCGACCGTGATCGCGGCGCCGCCGGAAAACGCTGCAAGATGCGGCCATTGGCGCAGCTTGAACAGCGCGTAGATTCCAATCGCAGCGGTGACCAAAAAGACCGGGTAGTCGTTGAGCACGGCCCATCCCGCGAGGAAGCCGGCGGCAAGCGCGCGCGTCGAGGATGGGCGAGTATCGAACGTCGCCAGCAGGTAGAACGCGCTGAAAACGCATACCGCGGCGACGGGTTCGCCGGTGAGTTCCGTTGCGTACGGAAACGCGATGGTTGCAAGTCCGAGAATCAGCGCCACGCCGGCCGCGCGTCCCTCTGAGGCGCCGAGAAATCGCGCGAAGCGAAACATCACGACGCACATCGCCGAGATCAGCAGCCCGACCGAGAACACCGTCGTCAGGTAAGTGACAAAGGCCCAGTACAGCGATTCGTGGGCCGCGCTCATCGGCAGCAGTGCGATGCGGAAGATCAACCAGGGGACTAGCGCCGTGTAAGAGGTGCCGGGCGCCTTAACGGAATAGATGTGGCCGTGGAAGGTGATGATGTCGGCGGTGTTGAATCCGCAGAAGTCGTTGATCCAGAGCGCGCCCTTTTCGATCATCGAGCGCATCAGGTCGAAGCGGCACGCGACGCTCTGATCGGCGCCCTGGTAAAAGTAGGCGTAGGTGATGAACGGGATCAGGAAGAGCGCTGCTTCGATTTGGCGGATGCGATCCTCGGGCGTGATCGCGCCGCGGGAGTTCGAGACGCGCCACTTCATTGCTTATGCGAGTGCCCCGACATCGCGGCGCGGAGCCTGTCGAAGATGCGAAAATCGTCGTCGCCGAATATGCGCCAGCCCGCCCATGCGAATCCCGCCAGCACCACATAGGTCAGCACCAGCGAGATTGGCGAGCCGATCGGCACCGGCGCACCCTGCTTGCGAATCGCCATCAAGTCGTAAGTGGGAGTCGCGCTGGGAGGAGGCGCGTCAATCGCGACCAGTGACGCGTTTCTGAAAAACGCCTTGCCGGTGTTGAGGCTGCCGAATCCTCCCACGCGCAGCGCGACGTCGACGTCCGCGCCGTGTCCCGTCACTTTGAGGTACAGCGTCACGCGCTGCCAGTCGGCGGTGCCGTGGATGTCGGCGGACATGATGCCGTCTTCCATGACCGAAATTGTCGCGCCGGATTCCTTGGCGCCGACATTTTCGGTGCGCACATCGACGCTCAACTGATACCATCCCGGCGCCAGGGTCAGCGGTTGCATCCAACGCGCGTCGTTGGGCTGGAGATTGTCGACCTCCAACTCGCAAGGCTTGTCGGTGTACGAATGCCAGTGAGCCTGGAACGCCTCGGGAGTGTTGATCCACGCCTCGGTTCGCCACAAATCCGGCTGATCCTCGGAGCCCTTGGCGAAGTTGCCGTTTTGCAGCAGATTTTTCTGATCGGCGGCGGCAGCATGACGCGGCGCTGACACTGCCGCAAGCGTCCCGCAAAGAATGGCCGCGCAGAGAATGATTGCGCGCGCGCCGCGAACCCGATTGAGGCAGGCCGTCATATCCAGTTGCGGATCCCGCCGGATTGCTGCAGCCACATGCGCGCGTAATATCCGGAGCGGTCCATCGGGATGCCGACCCAAATCGGAAAGTAGTACACGAACAGGACCAATGCGACGATCGCGAAGACGCCGGCAACGTAGCGGCCCGCATACGGAGTATTGAGCAGCACGAAAAAGTACGCGCCGACGACAACGATGAACGTGATCCACGACCACGACGGCGGCAGCCCGAGGAAAAATACCGGCGTCATCGTCAGCAGCAGCGCGAGATGCTCCCACGGATCGGCGCGTTCGTTGAAACATTCCGCGAGCAAAATCGCCAGCGCCAGGTATCCGAAATAAACGGATGCCATGTAGTGGTAGAGGAACAGCGTGCGGCCGATCCACGCCCATATCAGGAGGTAGCTGAGATAGCCGATGACGAGGAACGAGCGAGTCAGGGTAGGGCGCTCGATCGCCTTGACGGCGGTGATCGTTATCGCGGTCAGCGCGCCCCACCATAGGACCGGATTGCCGCCGCCCCAGACGGTTTGCACGTCGCCGGTCTTGGGGAAGCTCTGCCAGTACGCGATCGGGCGCAGCATCAAGGGCCAGCTCCACCATCGCGACGAGTAAGGATGGGTAGCAGATGCGACGCTCTTTTCGTACCAGATGACGTCGTTGTAGTACTTGAACAGATCCTCGATGCCGCCCCACCAACCGAGCCAGTAATGCGGCAACCATACCGCCAGGTAGGCAATCGAGGCGACGGATCCAACGAGAATGACTGCGCCAACGCTCATCGGTTCGAAGACGCGTGACAGGGACGGCATCCGGATCAGCGGCGTTGACGACGAGCGGCCGCGCCAATAAATCTCCGCGACGCGCAGCGCCACGATTGCGAAAACGATCAGCACGCTGTACGCGAGTGTTCCGCCGCTCAGGAAAAGTACGAGCGCGACGACGAGAGAGAGCAGAAGAACGAAGATCGTCGAGGTCCGATCGAAGAGGTCGATTGTGACCGGGACGGATGTCGGCGGCGGCTTAACTTTTTTTGTCTTGGACTCTGCCTTGGACGTGACGGGCGGTTTCGACTCGACCTGCGCCGGACTGGGCAAGGGATCGGGGCGTTCCTTCGCGAGCACGTAGACGATGAATCCTACTACCAGCAAAAAGGTTATCGCCGGGATGTAGAGTTTGCTCGCCAGGCACAAGCCCAGGGCCAGTCCAATCCACGGCAGGATGCGCCGGCGATCGCGCGCGTCGGGCGTTTGCGCGAATTTGAAAAAAAGCAGGTACGCGACGGCCGCGCAGGTGAGATAAACGATGTCGATAACGGCGAAGCGCGAATCGACCAGGTACATGCCGTCGCAAAGAATGATCGCGCCCGCGAGCGCGCCGACCAGCCGCGACCCCGACATCCTGCGCCCGAGCAGATATGTGATCCCCACCAGCGCGGTGCCAATCGTCGCGTTGCCGACCCGCCAGCCGACGGGATGGTCGCCGAAAATGAGGATGCCGAGAGCGATGACGAGCTTGGCCAGGGGAGGATGAGGATCGAGGAATGACTCGCCGTGCAAGTAATGACGTCCTTGCGCGACGAAATGGACCTCATCGAAAACGATCTCGGCGGGATGCCCCAGATGCCAGAAGCGGGTCCATGCGGCAACGATCAACAGCGCCGAGATAATGATGGTGTCGGTGGCGATCCACGGCGGCGCGTTTGTCGGCTCTTCGACGTAGTCTTCGACGCGATCCGGCGTCGCGAATTTCTCGAAGAAAGCAACGATTGCCGTGTTCGGGGGGCTCCCGCCTTCCATCTTCGTCGCTCCGTAGTAACCCGCGAGGCCGAGCGCGACCACGTTGAGCGCCGAGGTTGTCATCGCAAGCCAGTCGCGTGCGTTCAGGAAGACCACTGTGTCGAGCGTGTGCAGGACGTAGGCCAAGTTGATCAAGCAGGTGAGCGAGATAATCACGAAGACGGCAAGCATCTCGGGCGCTTCCAGAGCCAACGGCAGCGCGAGCGCGATCGCGGGATAGAGGTACCGCTCGTGCATCCGGGGCGCAACCATGAAGAACCCGAAAATCGCAAGGAACGAGGCAAACACGAGGCGCGATGGCGTGCGTCCGTTCCACAAAATCCAGGCAATGAATGCGTACAGGGGGACCAGCAGGCTCATGCCGAGCGCGAAGTACGATACCCCCGCCAACGTCTCGGAATCCGACTGGCGAAGTCCGCCGATCAGCGCCATCAAATTGAATGCGTTGACTGAAGTCTCGTGATAGTACGCCGCGGTGGAGGTATAGAGCTCGATGATCCAGTTCCACTGGTGGCCGATTTGGAACGGCGCGATGCCGATGATTGCGACCGCGAGCAGAGCGACACCCGATCTGATCCACGTCGCGAAGTCGGTTTCGAGCATCGTCCACACGCCGAGCACCGGAAGCAGCATTAGTCCCTGCGGCTTGACCAGCACCGCGATCGCAGCGAGGCCCCATGCGATTTCGTACTGCCGGCCCAGAATCGCCACGATGCTGAGCAGCATGACGAAGGTGATAACCGAATCGCTTTGACCCCAGATCACGGTGTCGAACAACAGCGCGGGGTTGAGCGCGACCATCAGCATCGCGACAAAGGCCATCGCCGGCCGGCTGCCGCGCCGCACGAACGCATACATCAGGAGCGCGAGCGCGAAGTCGGCGACGATCGCGGGACTTTCGATTATGATCCGGTAAGCATCTCCCGTTGCGCCGACCGCCTGCCCAACCAGCCCGACGAACCACAGCGCGTAGAGATAGCCGGGCGGATAGTCGCAGAAGAATCCCGGGTGATAGAAAGGCGCGGGACCCGCCGTCACCATCTGGCCCGCCCACGCCTGGTAATCGCCAACGTCGACGTTGAAACCAGGAACGTAGCGCATCACCGCGAGCTTCACGGCGGCCAGAACGGCCAGCACAATCAATACGAGGTTGAGCCCGGAGTCGCGGTCGGCGATAAGCGGGCGGAGATAATCGATCAGCGCGTAGGCGACCAGCGCGATCAGAATCGCGCCGGCAATGAATCCCGTCAACTTCCCGCTGGGCGTCTCGGGAGCGGATGCCGCCGCGATCGAAAAGACCGCCAGCGCGGCAACGCCCCAATCCGTGAATGGCGCCCGCGCAGCCCACCGCCGAGGCCTGTCGCCGGCGACCTTCAACGCTCAAACATCCTGCTGTTTTTGCCCCTCATCGCGCGCCGCTAAAAGATAGCGGTTATTGGGGCCGCGATGAACAGCCTCGGGCTTCGGGTGGCGACGCCTCTCTTGCGCGGTCTATTATTCGGCATTGCCGCGAAGGAGAACGCATCGATGCGACTGATCCATACCGTCTATGAGCCGGCAGGCGAAGGGCCCCATCCGACGCTGATCGCGATGCACGGGTTCGGCGCCAACGCGCTCGACCTTCTTGGACTCGCGCCGTACATAGCAGACGGCCGCTTCATGGTGATTTGTCCGCAGGGCCCGATGGAAGTGCCGATCGGTCCGACGCGCGGCTACGCATGGTTTCCGATCCGGATGGGCGCCTCACCTGATCGCGAAGCAATTGACGACGCGAACAAAATGGTCACTGAGTTTCTTAACACGGCGCTGGCAAAATATCCCGTCGATCGAAAAAAACTGGTGGTGCTGGGCTTCAGCCAGGGCGGCATGATGGCGTATCGCCTGGCGATCCGAAATCCGACGAAGTTCGCGGCGCTGGTGGCGCTGTCAACGTTCTTTCCGCCCGACTTGAAGGACGAGGTGAAAGATCCCGCCGCTCTCGAAGCGTTGCCGACGCTCGTTCAGCACGGCCGCGCCGACGATATGATCGAGATCACGCGCGCGCGAGCGTCGGTGGAATCGATCCGCGCACTCAAAGTGCCGCTGACGTATCGCGAGTACGATTGCGGCCACGAGATAACCGCCGAGGGCCTGAACGATCTGTCAAACTTCCTCACCGAGAAGGTGCTCGAGCCAATCGTCAAGCTGTAGGCGACTTCGTCATTCGTCTTCGATAATCGCGACCGGGCGGACCCATCCTGCGCTGCCGCCGGTTATCTTGATCGGCAGCGCGCTCACTTTGAAACCGAACGGACGCGGGATTGCGCCGAGGTTGGCGAGTTTCTCCATGTGCAGATGCTCGCGCTCGCGTCCCACGAAGTGCGCGGGGAACAATGCGTCCTGCTTACCTTCGCGCAACCCGCGCGCCATCGTGGCGAACGACACGTCCATCGCGATCGCGTCGATTCCGATCAGCTTCACGCCCGCGTCGAGAATAAAATTCTGGCCCGCGACCGAAAGCCCCGCCTGACGGCGCACGTAGTCATCGACGTTGTCGAGATACTGGTCGCTGCCGGTCCACAGCAGCACGATATCGAGCGGCTTGAGCGCGTAATCGATTCGCGAAAGCTCGCCCTTGATGTCTTCGACGGTGATGTCCTCGCCATCGCGATGCCGAAAATCCAGCCGGACGCCGTCGCCGTAGCACCACTCCAGTGGAATCTGGTCGATCGTGCGCGCGGGCTTGCCCTCGCATAGCGGACCGAAATGCCACGGCGCGTCGATATGATTGCCGGCGTGCCCCGTCAGCGTGATCGTTTCCCATCCGAGCGCCATCGAGTCCGGATAGTCGCCGACGTCCGATCCCTTGAACAGCCGCAGCATCGCGCGCGCGCCTTCCTCGTGGCTCACCCGTTTGAAGCGATAATTCCAGGGCGGATACGGCGCCGCGTCGAGCGGCACCCCGATATCGATAATTTTCACGCGTTTTCTCAGTACTCGGAGCGCGATCTTACCCCCGGGAACCCGCGCCATCCAGATCGCAAAACAAAGCGTGCTAGGATCGCCGCCATGAGCGATGACACCGCTTCCGCGCAGGCGTTTGCAAAACTGCTGGCAGTCGTAACCGAGCTGCGTGCGCGATGCCCGTGGGATCGCGAACAGAAGCTCGCCGACACGCCGCGCCATCTGATCGAGGAAGCGTACGAAGTTGCCGACGCTGTCGCGCGCGACAACCATTCCGACATCGCGGAGGAACTCGGCGACCTGACGGCGCAATGCCTGTTCGCCGCGTTGATTCTCGCCCAGCAGTCCGAGTTCGATATCGCGACCGTCATGCGAGACGCCGCGGAAAAACTCATCCGACGCCATCCGCATATCTATGGCGACACGCGCGCCGATACAGTCGATCGAGTTCTCGAGAATTGGGAGCGCATCAAACAGGGCGAACGGGAGAGCAAGAACCCCGACGGCGCCAAGAGCCTCGCGCACGTAGGCCGCGGGCTGCCGGCCACGATGCGCGCGGAGAAACTTGGCGAGAAGGCGCGCCGCGCCGGCATGGATTGGGCAGACATTCGCGAGGTGCTGGCCAAGGCGCGCGAAGAGCTCGACGAGGTCGAGCGCGCGCTCGATCGCGGCGACACGGCAGGCGCCGCCGAGGAACTCGGCGACCTGATGCTCGCAGTCGCCAACGCGCCCCGCTTTGTCGGAACGGACGCGGAGCAGACGCTGCGCGCAGCGTGCGACAAATTCGTCGCGCGCTTCGACGAAGTAGCGCGAATCGC
Organism: uncultured delta proteobacterium; assembly: GCA_963805315.1. GTDB lineage: Bacteria > Desulfobacterota > Binatia > Binatales > Binataceae > Binatus. The sequence goes on along the minus strand of CAWDTQ010000007.1, from coordinate 262,748 downwards.
GGCATCGCGCGGCCTCGATCTCAAAGCAATGACGCCGTTGGAAATCGACGCGTTATGGAACGAAGCGAAAGCCGCGCTGCGTCGGACCTGAAACAATGATCGCCGCCGCGTATTGCTCCGGCGGGCGCACGCTGTTAAAAGTGACTGGTTATGCCTCATATTCCAGTTCATCCATCTGCGCAGAAGCGCCATCGCCAAAGCCTCAAGCGCGCCGAGCGCAACCGCGTCGTCAAGACGCGGGCTCGCACCCTTGCCAAGACTGCGGCGGAAACTATCGCGACGAGCAGCGACGAAGCCGCAGCGCGCGAGGCGCTCAAGCAGGCCACCAAGGTTCTGTACAAGGCGATCAGCAGCGGCACGATGCATCGCAATACGGTGCGCCGCAAAGTCGCCCGGCTCTCCGCCAGCGTGCACCGCAAGTTCGGCAAGAAAGCGTAATTTCGTCTGGAAAAATAGCGGCTAGTCGGGAGTGCTCATCAGGTCGAGCAGCAATCCCGCGAGTGCGTCTTCGCGTCCCTTGATCGTGCCGTCCTTGAATCCCGCATCCATCGCGCACGCCCGCCAGTAAGCGCGCTCGAGGCGCTGCAATCCGAAGCGGCGCGCACCTTCGATCGCGCGCGTCGCAAGGCCGCTTTGCGGCGGCAACCCAAGCGCGGCGGCGACGTCGCCGGGACTCCTGCGCGCCGCCATCATCGAGGCGGCGATCATCATCCGGCGCATCATCGGTATGATCTCGACCGCGAGAATTTCGAACACGTCGCGCCCGAGCGCGAGCGCCCGCCCCAACTGCGCCATCGCCGCCGAGGCTCGGCCGCGCGCCACGCTCTCTGCCAGTTCGAATGCTTCCGGCATCCGCCGTGCGCCCTCGTCCAGGTCGCTGGGCTGCACCGCTTTGCCGGGCTCGGCGAAGATTGTCACTTTGCCGAGCGTGTTGGCGACCGCGGCCAAATCTCCGGCGTGACGTGAAACAATGACGTCGATTGCGGCCGCTGACAGTTTTAATCCCAGCGAGTTCGCGAACGCGTTCACGTACTGTTCGATCTGATTGTCGAACGGACGCATGCAATTTACGAGCAGCGCCGACTTCTCCGCGGCGCGACGGATCTTGGCGGGCGCGTTGTCTTTTTCGTAGAGCAGGATGAGGTGGCCGGGGCCGCGCGCGGTCTCGACCGCCGCGGCGAGTGCCGACTCCGAGCCGCCGCTGCCCGGCCCGCGCGCGTCGCCTGCGTGGTCGTTGTCGTCCGCACCCGCAGCCTCTGCCCGGCGCGATCGCAGGACACGGCATACGATCGCGCGCTTCGGTGCGAACAAATCGGGCGCGCGAAGCTCGTTCAGCACTGCGCCGTAGTCGTCGCTCGCGCCGATTTGAAAGCCGCGATGCCGGCATCCATCGACGGCCAGCTTGCGAACGATAGAATCGAGAAGAAACTCGCGCAGAAACGCGTGCGGACCGAAGATCACCACCACCGGCGGAATTCTTCTTTCCGCGCCTGTTCCTCGAAGGTACGCGAGCGCGGTTTCAAGCGGCATGCGACTGCGTCCTGGCGCGGCGCCCAGCTGGAAGCTAGAAGCCTTCGGCCATCTCGGTGTAGAGATTTTGCGCGAGCCGTTGCATCATCACGTCGCGCGCCGCAAACGTTTCCGATTGCGCGGTCTGGAGATCGGGCAAATTTGCGATGTCGTTGCCGCGCAGGTTCTGCTGCAGGAAGGTCGGCGTCGTAGTCACCGTCGTTTGCGCCACGATTGGAGCATGTTCGTTGGAGCTGACGTTCGCCGTGCTCCAGATCATCTTCTTGGCGTGCAGGTCTGTGAGCGACGCCGAGATTACAACATTCTGGCTGTATTGGGTCGGCTCGAGCGCCGAGTTGAAGCCGACGGGCGTTTGAAGCGCGAACTTGACTACGCCCGATAGCTCGAGGTCGGCCGCTGACGGATCGTCGACCACCTTGAGCCTGCGATGCATCGCGATTTCGTCTTTGATGTAACGCATCAACTCGTCGTTGACCCCGGTGACGCGCGTATTATTGGTGAATCGCGCCACGTAAATCGTCTCGGCGCTCGGTGGCAGCGCGTCGCCGGAAGCCGCGAAGTGATAGCCGCATCCCGAAAAAAGAAGGCCCGCGACGATCGCGAGGCCGGGCAGCCTACTCAGCTTTGGATAGCGTGTTTTCCTCACCCTTCTGCTTGAGCCCCAAACGTCCCGCGATTTCGTCCAGCACGCCGTTGACGAAACGTCCCGACTCGATGTCGCCGTAGCACTTCGCCAGCTCGATCGCTTCGTCAATCGTAACCCGCGCCGGAATGTCTTCCATCCTGAGCAATTCGTACAGCGCGATTCGCATGACGTTGTGATCGACGCGCGACAGACGTTTGACCGACCAATGTTCCAGTGCGTCCGCCAGATGCTTGTCGAGCGCCGGCTGTTCGCGGCGTACCCCTTCCATCAACCGGACGGCAAAAGTGCGCGCGCTTTCCTCGGCCGGAAAACTTTCGAACAGCGCCGTCAGATCGTCGCTGCTGGCGCCGCCGCAAATGTCTATCCGGTACAGCGCCTTGAGCGCGAGCTCGCGCCCCTGATGTCTTAGTCCCATTGCAATTCAACAGTCTTGGGCGGCACGGCGCGCGTCGGCGCACGCTGCTCCAACGACTTACTCTCTCAAGTGATCAGCTTCAGTTCCGAGAACAGATGGCCGAGTTTCTCTTTCTTGGTTTTCAGGTATCCGATGTTTCCCGCATGCGGAATGACTTCGATCGGCACACGCGAAACGTTTACTCCGTAACGGCGCAGACTTTCTATCTTGTGCGGATTGTTGGTCAGCAACTGCACCTCGCCGACGCCGAGGTCGCGCAAAATCTGCGCGCCGATTCCGTAGTCGCGCAGGTCTTCGTCGAAGCCGAGGTGCAGGTTCGCTTCGACGGTGTCCATCCCGTTGTCTTGCAGCGCATAGGCGCGGATCTTGTTCCCGAGCCCGATTCCGCGGCCTTCCTGATGGAGATAAATCACCACGCCGCGATCGGCCGCCATGATTCGCTCGAGCGCTTCCTCCAGCTGCTCTCCGCAATCGCATCGCGCCGACGCAAATACGTCGCCGGTGAGGCACTCCGAATGGAGCCGCACCAGCGCGGTGCGCCCGCCGCCGACCTGGCCCTTGATTAGCGCCAGATGCTCGCGGCCGTCGACGATATTGCGGAAGACCACGGCCTGCAGCACGCCGCCTTCGACGGGAAACGGCTGCTCGGAGACGCGTTGGACCAGGACTTCATTTGTCAGGCGATATGAAACGAGTTCCTTGACGCAAACTATCGGCAAAGAATATCGCGCCGCGAACTCGCGGAGTTCCTTGAGCCGCGCGGCCTCGCCGTCCTCGCGCAATATCGTGCATAGCGCCGCGACCGGACCTACCCCCGCCGAGCGCACCAGGTCCATCGCACCTTCGGCGCGTCCGATCCGCACCATCACGCCTCCGCTCAGCGCCATCAGCGGTAAAATGTGCCCGGGCATCACGATATCGTCATGACGGGACTCGTCGAACGCGACCACCGAAATCACGCGCGCGCGGTCGCTCGCAGAAATGCCGGTCGTCGCGCCTTCCCGCGCGTCGATCAGCACGCCGGCCTGCTCGTTCGAATCGCCGTTGTCGGTCGAAGGCTGGAGCGGGATTCCAAGTGCGCGGAAACGTTTCTCGGGAATCGCGACGGAGATCACGCCGCGGGCCTCGCGCGCCATGAAATTGATGTCGTGGGGCGTGATTTTCTCGGCTGCCATCACGAGGTCGCCCTCCGCGTCCTCGCGCTCCTCCGCGATCATCACGACCATCTTTCCGTCGCGCAGCGTGGAGAAAATTTCTTCTAAAGAAGCCGATGGCATCTGATTCATCTCGACGATGGCGATATTATCACCGGCTCGGCAACCTAACCAGTGCGCCTGCGCTCAGCACATTTCCTGTCATTGCGAGCGGAGCCGAGGGACCGCGGATCTTTCCCGGCGCACGCGACCCTCCAGCAGCCAATCATCACCAACCAGGCGCGCCGACACTTCTGCGAGCGCGACCGCGTCGCGCACCCGACGCGACTTCATCCCATCAATCGCGGACAGACCCTCGCCTAAGATTTTCGGCGCAACGAAGAATGCGACTCGGTCCACGATGCCTGCGCCAAGTGCCGAGCCGGCGAGATTTGCGCCGCCTTCGATTAGCACGCGGCACCATCCGCGATGCCCGAACTCGAGCATCAACCGATCCAGCTCGATCTTTCCGGCACGCGTCGCAACCGCAATCACTTCGACGCCGCGCCGCTCATATTTATGACGCGCAAGCGCCAGGTTCGCAGGCGTGGTGACCAGGATGGTCGAGGCCTTCGAGCGCTGCCGATACACCCGCGCAGTCGGCGCGGTGCGAAGGCGCGCGTCGATGACGACGCGCGCCGGATCACGCCCGCCCGCAACTCTGCACGTCAGGCGCGGGTTGTCCGCTATCACGGTCCCCGCGCCGACCATCACGGCGTCGCATTCGCGACGCCATCGATGCACCAGTTCGCGCGACTCGCGCGAACTGATCCAGCGCGAATCGCCGCTGGCCGCGGCGATTCGCCCGTCTATCGACATCGCCAGCTTGAGTATTCCCAGCGGCCGGCCCAGCGTCAGCCGCGCGATGAATCCTTCATTCAGTCGTAGCGCTTCGTCTTCGAGCACTCCGACCACGACGTCGATCTTCGCGCGCTTGAGGATTGCGATTCCGCGCCCGCGGACCCGCGGGTCGGGATCGACGCATCCGATAACGACGCGCTTCACGCCCGCCGCGACCAGCGCGTTCGCGCACGGCGGCGTCTTGCCGAAATGAGCGCACGGCTCGAACGAGACGTACACCGTCGCGCCGCGCGCGCGCGCGCCCGCGTCGGCAAGCGCCTGCGTCTCGCAGTGCGGACGCCCGCCCACGCCGGTGACGCCGCGCCCGACGACCCTGTCGCCGCGCGCGATCACGCATCCTACGGTCGGATTTGGACTGGTCAGCCCCAGCCGCTCCCGCGCCAGCGCGAGCGCCTCGCGCATGAAGCGATCGTCCCGAGCCCGGGCAGTATCAGGAGGCGCCGTCGCCTTTCTTTTCACCGGCGGCGCGCGACGCGGGCGTATGCTTGCGTTGATTGATCAGGTCTTCGAGCTCGCGCATGAACTCGTCGATATCCTTGAACGAGCGATAGACCGACGCGAAGCGCACGTACGCGACCTGGTCGATCTTGTGCAGCTCGTTCATCACCGCCTCTCCGATCGCCTTGCTGGCGACCTCGCGGTCGCTCTGCTCGGCCATCGCGGTCTCGATGCGGTTGGCGATTTGCTCGATCGTTTCCATCGAGACCGGCCGTTTTTCGCACGCGCGCTTGAGGCCGGCGATTATCTTGGCGCGGTCGAACGGCTCGCGGCGGTCGTCTTTCTTCACGACCATCGGCACCGCTTCTTCGACCCGCTCATAGGTCGTGAAGCGCCGCTTGCATTTCGAGCATGAGCGACGGCGCCGAATAATCATGGCGTCGTTCGACATCCTCGAATCGACGACGTGGCTTCCGCGATCGCGGCAGAACGGGCACCGCATTGGTCTAACTCCGGTTCCGCCCGGCGCAGCGCCGCGGGTCCGGCGATTTGTCACGAGCGAGTTGTGGATCGCGCAGCTTCAGCTCTTGTGCGCCTCGATATAGGTGACGACGTCCTTGACGGTGCGGATTTTCTCGGCGTCCTCGTCGGAGATTTCTATATTGAACTCCTCTTCCAGCGCCATCACCAGCTCGACGATGTCGAGCGAATCCGCGCCGAGGTCCTCGATGAACGAGGCCTCCGGAGTTACTTCGTCGGCGGCCACACCCAGTTGCTCGCTAATCTTCTCGCGAACCTTGGTTTCGATTTCTTGAGCCATCGTGCTCTCGTTCCTCCTGGCAGCAAGCCGTGAACAGGCCGCCAATCGATATTCTGACATTATCCCACTGCCGCGAAGACCAGAGGTAACGGGCGAGAGGGTCAGGATTAAATTATCAGCGGAGCATAAGGACTGAAAGCCGCAGACGCAAGGCGCGGCCTCAGGCTTTGGCGGCCGGCCAAGGTCCGATTCATCGACCTGGATTGTCTATTTACGATGCGTACTCGTTCGTTTCAGAGTTTTTCGGCCACCGCCTCTCCGATTTCGTTCTTCCATAATTCAAGCTCCCTTCCTGATTCGCTTGTCTCGCATGTCGATCAAATGCTTTGCGAGTCGCTCAAAATAAAGGAAATATGTCGGGTCGTCCTCAGCGCCTCGAACCGAACCGATCGCCTTCCTTATGTGCTCATCTTCCCACGCATCGATAATTGAGTCACCCAGGATCTCATCCACCAATTCCACATCTACAAGGTTGCGATGAAAGTACAACCCGATTTCCTCGAAGAATCCAAGATAGTCATCGATTTCATCATCAGACAGAGGCTCTTTCTTGATGCTGATCTGCCGCAGGTTTTCATCTTCACTGAACTCTCGTCTAAATCGTTCGAAACTTTGAATTTGAAATCTGAGCAATTCTCTCTTCGTTGCCAGACGATGAGCGACGAACTGCGCCGTTATTGCTGCCGCGGCCCCAACAATCGCGCCGACAAGCCCGCTGAGTAGTATCGGGTTCATGCCTCACGCAGAACCCTACACCTTTGGTCACTCTTTCAAAACCGCCAGTTGCTTCAGGCTTTGGCGGCCGGCGCGGGCTGCGAAATCGCCTTCAGCGACGCCAGATCCTCGAGCGGACGCACACGAATCGTCCGATACATCCGGCGCATCATGCCCATCAGCACGCGGCCGCAGCCGAATTCGATAGCGTCGGTGACGCCGCTGCGCGCGACGACGCCCATCGATTCTTCCCATCGCACCGGCGCGGTTATCTGCTCGAGCAACAGCGGCACGACGCGCGCAGGATCGCGATTCACTTCTGCCGTGACGTTCGCGACGACGCCAAACTTGAGCTCGCTGACCTTGAGCGCGCGCAACACCGGTTCCATCCCGTCCCGCGCCGGCTGCATCAGAGGACAATGAAACGGCGCACTGACCTTCAATTCCACCGACATCGACGCGCCCCGCTCCTTGGCAATTTCGAGCGCACGGCGGACGGGCGCAGCATGCCCGGCGATGACGGTCTGGCCGGGAGCGTTGAGGTTCGCGGGCACTGCCAGCTGGCCGTTACGCGTGACCTCCTCGCAAATCTCACGTACTTGTTGAAGTTCCAAGCCTATCAGCGCCGCCATCGCACCTTGTCCCGGCGGGACGGCTTCCTGCATCAGGCGTCCACGTTCGCGCACCGCGCGCACCGCGTCGGCAAACTCCAGCGCGCCGGCCGCGACCAACGCGCTGTACTCGCCAAGACTATGCCCCGCCGCGATTTCCGGCTCGCCGCCGACTTCCGCGCGATAGACGCGCAGCGCGGCAATCGAAGCCGTCACGATCGCGGGCTGAGTGTTGGTGGTCAGCCGGAGTTCATCTTCCGGGCCCTCGAAGCAAAGTCTGGAGAGCGGAAACGCAAGCGCGTCATCGGCTTCCTTGAACGTCTCGCGCGCGACCGGGAAGTTGTCCGCGAGTTCCATCCCCATCCCGACCCGCTGCGAGCCCTGTCCGGGGAAGAGAAACGCTAGCTTCATCTATTCGCGGCGCCTCACGACTCGCTCTTCGGACGATCCGGCGAATGCGCACCGGCATCTGATTCATCCTGCGTGTGTAGTTCGCCCGATTTGTGCGTCTTGTCGACGCTCGGAGTAGTGCCGTTGGTCGAGGTTGCGGCGTCTGCGGTCTCGACGCTCGACTCATTCTTGAGCGAGCCGCTGCCGTGAGATCGCGAGTGCGTGGATTCGTAGTTGGCGCGTTCAATCTTGGGATCGACGTGATGGTCCGCGCCGTGCTCCGCCGACGGTTCGCGCAGCGAGCCCGTACCGCTCGACGCCGGACGCGAGTCGTCGTGCTTGCCCGCGTCGGCATCCTTGTCGCGGCGATGCAGCCGCTCGCGCATTTTGCCGAACAACGCACGGATACCCTTGCCGGCCGCGGGTTTGACCGGTCCGACCGGCTGAATCTTGGAAAGGATCTCCAGGATTTCGGCGTTCACGTGATGCACCAGCTGTTCGTTGGCCGCCGCTCGAATCGCACTGCGGATCGCCTTGGGATTCGACGAGCCGTGCGCGATGATCGACACCCCGCTGACTCCCAGCAGCGGCGCGCCGCCGTATTCCGACGGATCGAGCCGCTCGCGCATCGCGCCGAGATTCTTGCGCACCAGCAGGTACGCCAGCCGCGTGCGCCAGCTCCCGCCGAACACTTCGCGCAGGCTGCCGAGCAGGAATGATGAGAATCCTTCCATCGTCTTGAGCGCGACGTTGCCCGTGAATCCGTCGGTGACGACGACGTCCGCCTTGGCGCGGTTGATGTCGCGTCCCTCGACGTAGCCGATGTAGTTCACGTGGGTCGCCATCTGCTCGAGCATCGCGGCCGCAGCGCGTGTGATGTCGTTGCCCTTCGAGCTCTCCTCGCCGTTGGACAGAATCCCGACGCGCGGATGCGCGACGTTACGTACGAAGCGCCAGTACACGCTGCCCATCACCGCGAATTGCACCAGATTGATCGGCTTCACGTCGGTGTTCGCGCCCGCGTCGATCAGCAGGCTGAATCCCTCGCTGGTCGGCACGAGCGACGCGATCGCCGGCCGATCGACGTGGTTGAGATTGCCCAGAATCATCATCGACGCCGTCATCACGGCGCCCGAATTTCCGGCGCTCACGAACGCGCTCGCGTCGCCGCGCTTGACCAGGTCGAGACCGACGTGAATCGACGATCGCGGCTTGGACAGCACGGACTCGAGCGGCGAGTCGTCCATCAGGACGACCTCGGGCGCGTGTTCGATTCGGATTGGCAGGTTGGCGGCGTCGTGGTCGGCCAGCTCGCGCGCAAGAATCTCACCGTCGCCCACCATCACGACTTCGATTCCGAAGTCGCGGGCTGCCAGGACGGCGCCTTCAACGGTCGCCTTGGGGGCGAGATCGCCCCCCATCGCGTCGAGCGCGATTTTCACGATCCTACCGCCGCGCCTATTCCTTTGTCTCGGCGAGCTGGCGGCCGCGATAGGCGCCGCAATGGCGACAGATGCGATGCGGCATCACGGGCTCGCCGCACGACGCGCAGCTGCCGGGATTAACGGCGCGGAGGGCATCATGCGCGCGGCGCATGTTTTTCTTCGAGTGCGAGGTACGGCGTTTGGGTGCTTGCATGACGAGTTACTTCCTAATTTTGAAGTTGAGCCTATCAGGTGCGCGGCAGTTTAAGCGACCTTAGAGCTTCCAGGCGTGGATCGACGGTTTCCACGCGGCATTCACATGTACTTCGATTCAGATTGACACCGCAATGCGGGCACAGACCGCGGCAGTCTTCCCGGCACAGCGGACGCGTCGGCAATGCGAGCAGGACTTGCTCGCGAATCAGCGGGCTCAGGTCCACTTCGTCGCCCTCGTACAGCGAGAACTCGAGGTCCTCGGCGCGAAGATTGTCGTCGTCGTATCCGATCGACTTGGGCGACAGCACGAAGCGAAATGGACGATCGCCGGCGGCGTCGAAGTCCTCGGCGCATCGCGCGCACACGGCGCCGGTCCGCGTCTTCAGCATGCCAGCGAAAAACAGTTCCGTCCCCGCGCGATAGTACGACACCGACACCTCGACCGGTCCTTCCAGATGATACTCGCGGATCGGTCCCTGTCCCAGGATACGGTTGATTTCATTCTCAGGCTCGGCGAACGCTAATTCTTTCGCATCCGCCGTTATGTCCTCGATCCGGATCTTCACTTTTCACTTCTCACTCTTTCACGTTTTCACTTTCTCAACTGCCCACGGGACGCCGGGGAAGGGAATAGGGGGGAACGGAAATTATTGCACTTCGGGCGCGATCTTCAAACACTCCAGTTGGCGCGAACCTCGTTTAGCGGTAGCGTCGTCGGAAATCTTTTCGCCTCGAAGGTGCCTAACGCGATGACAACCGAACGCTTCACTTTTCCCGCCAATTTTCTTTGGGGAACCGCCACTGCCGCCCATCAGGTCGAAGGCAACAACGTCAATTGCGACTACTGGGTGCTCGAGCACACCCCCGGCTCGCCGTTCGTCGAACCGTCGGGCGACGCTTGCGACCAGTATCATCTCTACGCCGACGACATCGCGATGCTGGCGCGGCTCGGCTTCAACTCCTACCGCTTTTCCATCGAATGGGCCCGCGTCGAGCCCGAGCCGGGCGAGTTCTCGCGCGCCGCGCTCGACCATTACCGCCGTGTGCTCGCATGCTGCCACGAGCACAAGATCACCCCGGTCGTGACCTTTCATCATTTCACGTCGCCGCGATGGGTCGCGGGCGACGGCGGATGGGAAGACCGGAAAACCGCCGAGCTGTTCGCCAGATACTGCGAGCGCGCCGCGGCGCATCTCGGCGATCTGATCGGCGTCGCGTGCACCATCAACGAGGCCAACCTCGGCGCCTACCAGTACCTGATCGGCTCGTTGCCGCTGAAGCTCGACCCCTCGCGCCTCCCGTGGATGACCGACGCGGCGCGTCGCATCGGCGCCGACCCGAAACGCTTTGCGCCGTACCTCATGTGCGATCAGATGAAGGCGCGCGACACGATGCTCGAGGCGCATCGGCTTGCCGCCGCCGCGCTCAAATCGTCGCGTGGCAAATTTCCAGTCGGCATCTGCCTCGCGCTCGCCGACCTCCAAGCCGTGCCCGGCGGCGAAAGTCGACGCGATCGCATCAAGGCCGAATGCCAGGACATCTTCTATGAGGCGGCGCGCGGCGACGATTTTATCGGCGTCCAGACCTACACCCGCAATCGCATCGGCGCCGACGGCACACTGCGTCCGGAGGCCGGCGTCGAGACAACCATGATGCACTACGAGTTCTGGCCCGAAGCGCTCGAAGCGAACATCCGCCAGGCAAGCGCGGTCGCCAAGGTTCCAGTGATCGTCACCGAAAATGGCATCGGCACCGACAAGGACGATCGTCGAATCGAGTACGTGCGCCGCGCGTTGAACGGCGTCACGCGATGCATCCGCGACGGCATCGACGTTCGCGGCTACTGCTACTGGTCGCTGCTCGACAACTTCGAATGGAATTCAGGCTACCGCCCAACCTTCGGCCTGGTCGCAGTCGATCGCGACACACAGGCACGCTCACTCAAACCCAGCGCCCAATGGCTAGGCAACATAGCCCGCGCCAACGCAATCGACCTCACAGAATGACCCAAAGAGAAAGCACGCGCGGGTCAGATCCTGACCGCTCCTTGTCAGCTCCTTGTCCTCCATGCAGTGTAACCACTCTTCTATCGCTTGACCGGTTATCGTGACAGTGGAAACCATATAGACAGCATCAGTCCGGTTACGACCTCATCTGAAAAGGAACTTTCTCATGCGAACGATCCGTTACCGTGCCGCCGAGGTTAACGGCCTGAAGATTTCGTATCGCGAGGCGGGTCGGACCGACGCTCCGACATTGCTGTTGTTGCACGGCTTTCCGAGCGCGGGGCATATGTTCCGCGATTTGATTCCACTTCTCGCGGATAGCTTTCATCTTGTAGCGCCTGACCTGCCGGGCTTTGGTCAGTCGGACCTACCCCCACGCCAAAAGTTCAAATACACGTTCGAGAACCTCGCCGAGACGATCGACCATTTCACTGACAACATCGGGCTGAAACGCTTGGCGATCTACATCTTTGATTACGGCGCTCCGGTGGGCTTGAGGATCGCTCTAAAGCATCCGGAACGCATATCTGCGATCGTCTCCCAGAACGGCAACGCCTACGCGGAAGGATTGAGCGAGGGCTGGAACCCGATCCGGGCATATTGGGAAGACCCATCGCAGGCGAACCGCGACGCACTCCGCGCCTTCCTCAAGCCCGAGACCACCGTCTGGCAGTACACTCACGGCGTCCCAGACCCGACAAGGGTTTCGCCCGATGGCTACTCGCTCGATAATTTCTACCTGGCACGGCCGGGTGCGGATGAGCTGCAGCTCGACCTGTTCGGTGACTACAAGAGCAACGTCGCGCTTTACCCGGCTTTCCAGAAGTATTTCCGAGACCACAAGCCGCCACTTCTGGCCGTATGGGGAAAGAACGACCCGTTCTTCCTGCCGGCCGGCGCGGAGGCCTTCAAGCGGGATATTCCCGCCGCAGTCGTGCGCTTTTTCGATACCGGGCACTTCGCGCTGGAGACGCATGTCGCCGAGATCGCAGCGGCGATCCGCGATTTTCTTGGTGGTTGATTTCGCAACTCGGGCACCCACACCTAGCGCGACCCGATGGGGCGGGATTACTCCCGAGACAGTGAAAAGTGAAACCAGTCGGAGTGAATCAGGATGGCTGCTCTTCCCCATCAGTTGAGCGCGCAGCACTGGGAGAGAACTAATGTCGCGTGAGAATGTGAGTGTTGTGCTGGTGCATGGCGCCTGGGCTGACGGATCGAGCTGGGCCAAAGTCATCGCGCCGTTGGCTGCCGAAGGCGTCAGGGTGTTCGCGGCTCCGTTGCCCCTGACCTCGTTTGCTGAGGATACGGCGGCCGTTGAGCGCGCCCTGGAGCGAGTTTCGGGGCCGATCGTTCTTGCGGGTCACGCCTACGCCGGGGCCGTGATCGCAGCTACACGGAGTGAGAAGGTGAGGGCGCTTGTTTACGTCGCCGCCCTTGCTCCTGACGAAGGCGAGACTGTCGCCGATGTCTTCTATCGTACCAAGCCTCATCCGCTGGCTCCAAAGTTGGCACCGGATAATCATGGGCTAATCTATCTGCCAGCCGGGTCATTCGCCGCGGCGTTCGCGCAGAATGCCTCCGCTGACGAATTGGCGCTGCTCTCAGCGGTTCAGCGGCCGATCTCGCCTGCGTGCATCACGGTGCCTGTGAATCGTCCACTCTGGAAAGACCGCCCAGCCTGGTTTCTCATGGCGGAGCAGGACCGCATGATCGTCCACGACACGCAGCGCTTTATGGCGGAGCGGATGCACGCGCGGGTGCGCTCGCATCCGGTAGACCACGCGCCAATCGTTACTGCCCCTGGCCTCGTAGTCAACATCATACGCGACGCCATTGGCGAAGCGATCAGCGGCTGATCGCCACCGCACTGTATGCGCCACGAGCGATCGTGCATCAACTTGCGACGGGTTCGGGGGCGTTGCGCAGTGCGTTGAAAACGACCGGCGGCACACGCAGACGTTCGTCCGATTCGTAGATCGCGCGAACCTCGGCGAACGCGTCGTCATCCGCCAGCGTCAGCGCGGCGACGCGGTCGAGCAGCGCCTTTTTATCGTCGGTGATCGCCTCGTCGTCCATCTCCATCAATCCCCAAACGTCCCACGGCAGCAGTTCCATTTTGTTGAGCGAGGCCAGGTCGCGCAGCACGTTGCCGGCGATGAACCACAAGCCGCTCTCATTTATATAGGACAGGCCGAAGCGATTGGCCTCGGCGCGACCGGAACGGCACATCTGCCACGCGTCGCCGGCGATTATGAAGCGATCGCGCGGCACGTCGAGTGTATTGAAATCGATTCGCAGGGCTTTTCGCTGAATCGCGTCGAGCTGCGCGTCCACCAGCACCCAGCGCTTCTCGCCGGCGTTCCAGTACTCGCACACCCAATGGTCTTCGAACTTGCCCGGCGTGAAGTATGCGCCGAAGCCGCATCGCGGGCGCGCGGGAATTCCCTGATGACGCAGCATCGCGCATAGCATCAGCGAGAAATGGCGGCAGACGCCGGGCAGCCGCTTGCCGGCCTCGCGCGCGATTGTGAGCGGCCGCGAATCGAGCTCATGAATCCGCGTCAGCATTTGCGCGAGCGGGCGGAGGTGTCCGTCGTCGCGCTGCTTTTCAGACAAGGTGATGCCGTAAAGCCACGGCGCGATATCGCGATGAATCAGCGTGCCTTGAACGACTTCGCACAGCGACGCGAGCTCGCGGGGCAGGGCGGTGAATTCCTCCACATGCGCTCCCAGAGCCGTCATCGGACCAGAGTGCTTGTAGTATTCTTGCGAGGTTTGCATGTTCCCAGCTCCTTTCGCGTTGTATGCGACAGCGCAACCTTTATTCCCCTCTCCTGAAGGGAGAGGGGTTAGGGGTGAGGTTATGCGGCCGCGTCGCAGACCGAGGCGAGATAGCGCGCGAGATTTCCGAGCGTACGCTCCCAACAAGGGCGGACATCGACATTCGAATCGGATATCTCCTCGATCGACGCGCGCGCCTCGCGCATCGCATCCGACTCGGTCGCGGCCGCTCCAATCACGCCGTTGCGATTGGTATTCGCCACCAACCAGAACCACGTCTCTTGCGCATTCCACACTTCGAAACCGACGCCCAGGTGATGTTTGCTGATCCGCATTAGCTCGTCCTCGCTACCTTCATTCAACGAAATTTGTGTCGCCTGCCATATAGTCGTTCGACCGACGCCAAAATCGACAAATCACCCGCCGGACAGCGCGGGGTAAATCCACACTTCGGAGTCGTTGGACACCTGCGTCGAGCCGCCTTGCATGAAACGCACGTTCTCGCCGTTGACGAATACGTTGACGTGCCGGCGGATGTTGTTCTGATCGTCGAGCACCCGCTGCCGGATTGCGGGATAGTCGCGGCCGAGCATCACGAAGGCCTCGCCGATCGTCATCTGCACGTCGTCGCCAAGCCGCATCTCGACAACCTCGCTGTCGTGGGCAAATCGGCGCAGCGCAGATGGAAGATGAAAGAGCATCACGATACTTAGGCGACCTCCACAGCTTTCACGCAAAGCACCGCGGGCAGCCAGTCGGCGATCGAATTCCAGCTTTCGCCCTCGTCGCGCGACGCGAACAGTTGGCCGCCGCGCGTGCCGAAATAGAGACCAGCGGGATCGAGGCTGTCGGAAGTGAACGCGTCGCGGAGCACCGAGAAGTAGCAGTCGCGCTGCGGGAGTCCGGCCCCGAGCGGCTCCCACGACGCGCCGGCGTCGCGCGTGCGCCAGACCTTGACCGCGCCCTCGAGCGGCACGCGAAAGTTGTCGGACTCCAGCGGTATCAGGTACGCGGTATCGCCGCGGCTCGGATGCGCGACCAACGGAAAGCCGAACACCGAGGGCAGGCCTGCGGCGATATCGATCCACGAATCGCCGCCGTCGTCGCTGCGATAAACTCCGGGATGGTTCTGGAGATAGATGCGCGCGGGATTTTTCGCATCGTAACGCATCTTGTGCGCGCATTGCGGACCGAAGTGCGGCGCGTGCGGAGGACCGCCCTCCATTTTCACGCCCTGGTTGCGGCGCGTCCACGAATCACCGCCGTCGTCTGTGCGATACATCCCGGCCGACGAGATACCGACGAGGATACGCTTGGGATCGCGCGGATCGGGCAGGATCGTATGCAGACAGAGTCCGCCCGCGCCCGGCATCCAGTACGGACGCTCGTGATGGTTGAGCAGGGACTCGACGGGATGAAACGTCTCGCCGCGATCGTCGGAGCGAAAGAGCGCGGCGGGATCGGCGCCCGCGAAGACCACGTCCGCGCCGATGAGCGGTGCGCGCTCGAGCGCCCACACTGCGTTCAACGAGAGACCGCTGCCGGCGGGAAACTTCACGTTGCCGTCCTCAGGTTCGTGCCAGCTCGTGCCGAAATCATCCGACCAGCTCACCATCGCGCCCCAATGCATACTCATGTGACCCACGAGAATGCGCGGCGCCCGCTTATCCGGAAGATATGCCGTCGAAAAAACCGCCTGACCTTTGAAGTAAGGGCCGGCGATTTGGAAGTCGCGGCGATAGCGGTCGCTCTTGAAAATGAACACGCCCTTGACGGTCCCGACAATCATGAGCAGGTCGCCGCTTTGTGGCGCGATTGAATTGGCGTGCTTCATAGTCGTCTCCACGATGCGTCAAGAATCTATCTGGCGGTGGCCAGGTATTCCGCGAGGCAGTCCAGTGCCGAGCTCCATCCGCTGTTGTGCATGTCGCGGGCTGTCACCGATTCGAAGATGGCGTTGTGCAACGTCAGCCTGGTCTTGCCGCCCAGATCCTCGAACAGCAGCGTCAGTGTGGTCTCGGGGCGCGTCGGATTGCCGTTGGCGTCCGCCCAGCTCCCGGCCATCACGAGCCGCTCGGGAGGTACGACCTCGCGATAGATGCCTTGGCTCCAATGATCGTCGCGGTCGGGCCCTTGCATGTAGATTCGATAAGCGCCGCCGGGGCGTAAATCGTTCACCAGCACCCTGCTGGTGAAGCCGCGCGGCCCCCACCATCGCGCCATGTGCTCGGATTCCGTCCACGCCTTGAACACCAGTTCGCGCGGCGCGTCGAAAACGCGTGTGATAATGAGCACCCGATCTGCAGGTTCGGTAACCAGGTTAGCTGCTGCTCCCATAATAATTCTCCTTCAGTCGATTTCGTCAGGCGTCCGCCAGTAATTCGGCGAGATGATCGAGGGTTTCGGTCCATCCTTGTGCTGCACCGCGGGTCGAATCAGTTTCGATCGAGTATGTCTGATGCACGGTGAGCATGGTCTTGCCGCCCATAACGGTAAACGTCGCCGTCGTGACCACTTCGTTCGTGTCGTTGTCCAACAAGCTGCTCCAGACGATTCGCTCCGGCTTGACGATTTCGCGAAAGACGCCGTTCATCCAGTGGTCTCTACCCAAGCCGCGCATGCACAGACGGAACTTTCCGCCGTCGCGGAAGTCCATCTCGCACTCCGGCACGGTGAAGTTGTTAGGCGCGAACCAACGCATCAGATGTTTGGGTTTAGACCACGCGAAGAAAACCAGCGGGCGGGGCGCGTCGAAGATGCGCGTGATGCGCAGCTCAAGTGCGGCGGACTCGATTTGAATGTTGGTAGTCATTGCGCACTCTCCTTCGCGTACGCGGCGAGACGATCGAGCGCTTCGCCCCATCCCCGCACGTGATCGTCGCGGACCGCGACCGTTTCGAAGACCGCGTGATGCAGCGTGAGCCGGGTCTTCGCGCCAAGATCGTCGAAGGTAACTGTCACCACGGTTTCGTGGCCGCGCTTGCCCGTCTTATCTTCGAACGCATAGCTGAAGACCAGCCGCTCCGGTTCGACGATCTCGCGGTACACGCCCCGCTGCCATTCTTCGATTCCTTCGGGCGATCGCATGTGGAAACGCCATCCGCCGCCCTGACGGACATCCATCGCAAGAACTCGCGTCTTACGCGCATGCGGACCCCACCAGCGCATAAGATGCTCGGGGTCGGTCCACGCCTTCCACACCAGGCGGCGAGGCGCGTCGAGGATGCGCGTGATTCGGAGCTCGCGTTCCGCAGACTCGGCTTGAGCGCTGATACTCATTGCTGCGCCTCGCAGAGGAGGTATGTGCCGAGCTTTTCGAGAGTTCCGTCAAAACCCTCTTCCATCCAGTTGAGGTGATCTTCGAAGGTCTTGCGCTCCGACTCGGTCGCGTTTACCGGTACCATCCGCACGACCATCGTGGTCTTGCCCTGACGCTCGGTGAACGTGGACACGCCAAGAATTTCGAGCGGCCAGTTCGGAATCAAAGGATGCGGGATCGAGTTGCCCTTCTCATCGGTGAATGAAGAGACGCTCACCAGCCGCTCGGGCGCGACGATTTCGCGATAGACCCATTTGCCCCACATCTCGCGGCCGTCGGGCATGCGTTGGCTGTAGAGAAAGACGCCGCCGGGGCGCAGCTCGAGCTTGTGGACGCGAGCGGTGAAGCCTTTTGGCCCCCACCATTGCTCCAGTCGTTCGGGCTCGGTGAGTGCTTGCCACACCAGGGCGCGCGGCGCGTCGAGGACGCGGGTGATGACGAGTTCGCGGGGGTTGGATTCGGTGGCAGCGCTACTTCTTGCGGCCATTTTTGGTCTCCTTCTTCTGCTTTTGCGGGTCGCTCTTCTGCAGCTCGCGCAAATAATCCGCGAGGCGATCGAAGCTCTCCTCCCAGAAGCGGCGATAGTGGTCGAGCCAGTCCGACGCATCCTTGAGCGGACCGGCCGCCAGCCGGCACGGACGCCACTGCGCCTCGCGGCCGCGCTCGATCAGACCTGCGCGATGCAGGACTTTGAGATGCTTGGAAATGGCGGGCATGCTCATCTCGAAAGGCTCGGCCAGCTCGGACACGGAGGTCTCGCCCGAGGCGAGTCGTGCAAGGATCGCGCGGCGCGTGGGATCGGCGAGCGCCGAGAAAGTCGCGTCGAGATGCTCGGACGATGTGCGCTGCTGAACCATTCAGTTAAATAACCTATAGGTTAAATACATCGGCAGCGGCGATGTGTCAAGCACCCTTTCGACTATTTATTCAGATCGATTTGTACCAATCGGCGAGCGTGCGTCCGATTTCGTGCGGCGAGTCTTCCTGGATGAAGTGGACGCCCTTGACGGTTACCTCGCGCTGATTTTTCCACCGGCGGCAGTACTCGCGCTGCGCGCCGGTCAGGATGGCGCCAGGGTCGGCGTTGATGAACAACTTCGGCGTCGTACTTTTTTCGAGCCACTTCGAGTAGCTGTCGGCGATCGCGACGACGTCGGCGGGCTCGCCTTCGAGCGGTATTTCGCGCGGCCACGTGAGCATCGGGCGGCGCGACTCGCCGGGCTGCACGAACGGTTTTCGGTATGCGTTCATTTCGTCGTCGCCGAGCTTGCGAATGATGCTGCGAGGCAGGATGACCTCGACGAAAAAATTGTTTTTCAAAATCATGTCGTCGCCGGCCGGACTGCGAAGCGCCTTGAAGACATCGACTGCCGCATTCGACCATTCCGACCATTGCAGCGGCCTGACGAGCGCCTCCATGTACGCGATTCCCTTGACGGCGTCGGGATGCCGCGCGGCCCAGTGAAAGCCAAGCGCAGAGCCCCAGTCGTGCACGACCAGCGTGACGTTGCGCTTGAGATTGAGGCCCTCGAAGAACGCGTCGAGGTGGCGCGAGTGATCCTCGAAGCGATACGCGCCGGTCGCAGACGGCCCCGACGCGCCCATCCCGATGAGATCGGGCGCGACGCATCGCGCATGCGGAGCGAGGTGCGGGATTATGTTGCGCCACAAGTACGATGAGGTCGGATTGCCGTGGAGAAATACGATCGGATCGCCGGTGCCGGTGTCGGCGTACGAAATCCAGGTGTTGATGAGCTCGAGTTTTTTGCGCGGATGCGGATCCGCCGCGGAAATTGTCGTGTCGATGTCGCTCATGATTTTTTCTACCAAAGTGGCGCTCTTGACCCAATGTCGGCCGATTGGCTAATTTACAGGTCATGCGGTCAGAAATTATCTCAGATGGCCAAGAGGGTCGCTCTTTCATCGAAACTGCACGGCGGGCGCAACTGGTTGAATGCGCAATCGATGCGATCGCCGAACTCGGATACGCGAACGCTTCCCTGGCCGAGATCGCCAAGCGCGCGGGAGTCAGCAAGGGCGTGATCTCCTATCACTTCGCCGACAAGCGCGAACTTATCCAGCAGGTCGTTAAAACGGTGATGGAGAAAGCCGAGCGCCGTGATGCTGCCACGGATCTTCGCCGAGCACAGCGCCGCCGGAATGTTGCGGGCGTACATCGAGAGCAACCTCGAATTTCTCGCCTACTCACCGCAACCACATCATGGCGGTGATGAACATCGCCGTAGGCGCCCGCGACGACGATGGCAAGCCCATGATCGATCTCGCGCTGGCCTTCGAGCCGGCGGTGCGCGCGCTGGAAAAGATGCTCCGCTCCGGACAGGAGCGCGGCGAGTTTCGCGAATTTTCGACCCGGGTGATGGCGGTGACGATCAGGAATGCGATCGACTCGCTCGTCGCCACTGCTGGCCGCCGACCCCAAACTGGATCTCAAGCTCTACGCGAACGAATTGGCAACGCTGTTCAACATAGCGACTCGCAAGTCGCCCGTGTAACGGAGGTAACTCCAATGGCATCGTCAGCAGCGGTATCGCAGCTCAAATCCGAATCGTATCGATCAGGCGGGGACGCAGCCCGAGTGCCGTCGCACGGCCGGGCTACAATGTCGCGCTCGGGTATCTTCGCGGATTCCTTGTCGTGCTGGTGCTGGCGCATCATTCGGTGCTCGCGTATATCGACGTGCCGCTGACTCAAGCCAAGTCGCTGCTGACCCAGCCGCAATATTGGCGCGCCTTCATGGTGATAGATCGTCAGCACTGGACGGGATTCAGTCTTTTCACCGGGTTCAACGACGACTTCTTCATGTCGCTGATGTTTTTCGTCTCCGGTCTGTTCGTATGGTCGAGTCTTCAACGCAAAGGCAACGCGAGCTTCGTCCGCGAGCGATTGCGGCGCCTCGGCATCCCGTTTCTATTCGCGGCGGCGATCATCGCGCCGGCCGCGTACTATCCGTCGTACCTGCTCACGACCGGTCCACACAGCGTGGCTGGATACGCGCACGATTGGATGTCGTTTGGCGATTGGCCGACAGGCCCGGCGTGGTTCATCTGGCTGCTGCTCGCGTTCGATCTCGCCGGCGCGGCGTTGTTCGCTATCGCGCCGAACTTTGGTGAAATGCTCGGCCGCCTCGCGTCGAAGGCGCGAGAGCATCCGGTGCGATTCTTTCTGCTAATGGTCGCGGCATCCGCTGCGGTCTTCATTCCGATGAGCGTCATTTTCGGCCCGGAGAGTTGGACCAGCGTTGGCCCGTTCCAGTTCCAGACCGCCCGGCTGTTTCATTACGCGGTCTATTTTTTCTCCGGAATCGGCGTTGGCGCCTACGGCATCGAGCGCGGCCTGCTCGCGCCTGACGGGAAGCTGGCGCGGCATTGGGGGCGATGGACCGCCTGGATGGTCTTCGCGTTCCTGTCGAGCGTGGTGTTCTTCCTGATCGTGATATCGAAGAACAGCCCGATCTCGCCGAACATGGCGAACCTGATCGGCGGCGCATTCTACGTACTTGCATGCGGCTCGATATCGTTCGCCTTTCTCGCGCTGTTCGTGCGCTTCGCCACACGGCGTTGGATCTACGACAGCCTGAGCGAAAACGAATACGGGATGTATCTAATCCACTACATGTTCGTCTCGTGGCTGCAGCTCGCGATGCTGGAGTCCTCACTCCCAGCGATCGAAAAAGGAATCCTGGTGTTCGCCGGCGTACTGCTGTTGAGCTGGGGCACCAGCGCTGCTGTGCGCAGCATTCCCGGCGTATCGCGGATAGTTTAGCGACTCGCGCGCAATCGCCAATTCGCGTTTGCCCTCGCGCGCGGGGCGGGCGCAGAATCGCGGCTGTAATCAACGTCGAGTGTCGCGAGGACCAATCCGATGGCCGAGAATCGCAAGCGAAAGTTCTGGGGATGGGGCTACGAGGACCAGGGGCCGACTCCCGAACAGCAAAAGCACATGGCCGAGCGGATGGCCAAGCGATTCGGGCTCGGACCGCTTGAGCTCACGCCGCCGCCGAAGGAAAGCGAGCTGAATCTGCGCGCGCCGCGCGTGAAGCCGCCGTCGGCGCTCGAAACGATCTGCACGACCAGCACCCACGAGCGCGCGGGCCACACTTACGGCAAGGGATCGCGCGATATCAGGCGGGCGTTCCGGCGCGACTATCCGAATCCGATCGACGTCGTCGCATTTCCGCGCGATGAGAAAGAGCTTATCCGCGTGCTCGAATGGTGCGACGGCGCGAATATTGTGGCTGTCCCGTATGGCGGCGGCTCGAGCGTCGTCGGCGGAGTCGAGCCGCCCGCGGGCGATCGCTATCGCGGCGCGGTGTCGATCGATCTGATGCATCTGGACAAAGTCGTCGAGGTCGACAAGGTCTCGCGCGCGGCGCGGATCCAGGCCGGTGTGTATGGGCCCGCGCTCGACGCGCAGTTGAAGCCGCACGACCTGACGATCCGGCATTTCCCGCAGTCGTTCGAGTTCTCGACGCTCGGCGGATGGATCGCGACGAGGTCGGGCGGGCATTTCGCGACGCTCTATACGCATATCGACGACTTCGTCGAATCGCTACGCGTCGTGACGCCGACGGGAATCGTCGAGTCGCGCCGCCTGCCCGGATCGGGCGCGGGTCCGAGCCCCGATCGAATGTTCATCGGCTCGGAGGGAATTCTCGGCATCATAACCGAGGCGTGGATGCGGCTGCAGGATCGGCCGACGTTTCGCGCGGGCGCGTCGGTTCCGTTTCCGAGCATCTTCAAGGCGGCGGATGCGGTGCGCCAGATTTCGCAGGCGGGACTCTATCCCGCGAATTGCCGCGTGCTCGACGAAGGCGAGGCGTTCAATTCCGGCGCGGGCAACGGCGACGAGGCCGTACTGGTGCTGGCCTTCGAGTCGAAAGACCATCCACTGGAACCGTGGATGAAGCGGGCGCTGGAATGCTGCGCCGATCATGGTGGAAAAATCCCGGCGGACGCCGCGAAGACGCGCACCGACGCCGAGGCGACACACGAAGGATCGGCGGGCGCGTGGCGCAACGCGTTCCTAAACGCGCCGTACCTGATGGACACGGTGGCGGCGATGGGGATGGTGAGCGACACGTTCGAGACGTCGATCACGTGGGAGCGATTTCCGGAATTTCATCGCCAGATGATGGAGTGCGCGCGCGACGCGATCGCGCGGGTGTGCGGCAAGGGCACAGTCACGTGCCGATTCACGCACGTTTATCCCGACGGGCCGGCGCCGTACTACACGATCCTCGCGCCGGGCAAGCGCGGCTCCGAAATCGAGCAGTGGGACGAGATAAAGGCGGCGGTGTCGGACAAGCTAATCGCGATCGGCGGCACGATCACGCATCATCACGCGGTCGGGCGTTATCATCGGCCGTGGTACGACCGCCAGCGTCCGGATGGATTCGCGCTAGCGCTCAAGGCGGCGAAGCGCGCGCTCGACCCGCGCGCGATTCTCAATCCGGGCGTGCTGATCGATCCGGATTGAGGGGCGAGTGGCAACTTGAAGAAGTTCCCTTGTCCGTATCTCAAATGCGAAGTGGAACTTGCGGACGCGCGCGAGCAACACATCGCTGAGCGTCATCCTGAGTTGTTGCCAACCCATCTAACAAAAGTTCAGCAGACCCTTGCTGAACCGGACCAGATTCGCCGTAGCGGACGATTAGCTTCAGCGCGGCTCTTCTCGCGCTGGTTCGACGACCTGTTGGGCGGTAAGCACGTAGTTGTGGTTGTGCTATGCTCATCGACGAGCCATGGCAGGAACTGGATTATCACGGCCTACGTTGCGCGCAGTATCGCGGTAGGAGATGTCGAATGGAAGCGAAGTTAAGTTTCAAATACGACCGCGATGCCGACATCTTGTACATCAACAAACGCGATCCATATGCGGCGCAGGAGTCGGAGGAGCTGCCCGACGAAGTCGTGGTGCGGCTCAATCCTGAATCGCGCGAAATCGAGAACGTCGAGGTTTTGTTCTTCTCGACGCGGCTCTTACGTGGCGACTTGTTTGAATTGCCGGTTACTGCCGATCTGCGAATCGTAGCGGAAGATTAGTCGTCGATCTTGAGTTGTTTTTTCGCCGCGTCGCTCATCATGTGCGGCGTCCATGGCGGATCCCACACGATCTCGACGCAGGCATCGTCGCAGCCCGGGATGCCGAGCAGCTTGTCCTGGATGTCCTGCGTGATCGACATGCCCATCTGGCAGCCGGGCGCGGTCAGCGTCATCGTGACGTTGACGACGCGGTTATCGATCGCGACGCCGTAGATGAGTCCCAGGTCCACGAGATTGACGGGAATCTCCGGGTCGTAGCACTCGCGCAGCACTTCGTAAACGTCTGCTTCGGTCGGTGCGGGCGAATTCTCCATAGCGCAGAGTCTAGTATATAAGAGGATGGGAGTGCGCGAAACGCGCGGTGCGGCGCGCGCATTCTGTGGAGGCCGATATGCCCGACAAGGAAGAACTGTACGACGAAGCGATCGACGCATACGCCGACGACAAATTCGATGAAGCGATTGAGCTGTACAAGAAGGCGCTGGAGATCGATCCGAAGTACGTCGATGCGATTCACGGAATGACGATGTGCTACCAGGCGAAGGGAGACCTCGACGCGGCTATCGAGCTGACGAAAAAATATATCGCGCAGGAACCGGAAGACATCCTCGCGTACACCAACCTCAGCATGTTTTATCAGAAGAAGGGCATGGTGCCGGAGGCGGAGGCGGCGGGCGCCGAGGCGCGGCGGCTTGATTGGAAGCGACAACTCAAAGAAGGCAAGAAGTAGGGCGGATGAAACTCAAGGACAAAGTTGTGCTGATCACCGGCGGCGGGTCGGGACTCGGGCGCGAGATGGGACTGACGTTCGCGCGCGAGGGCGCCAAAATCGGCGTCAACGACATCAGGCCCGAATCGGCGCAAAATGTCGTGACGGAGATCGAGCGCGCGGGCGGGATGGCGCGGAAGTTCGTCGCGGACGTGTCGAGCAGCGCGGCGGTCGGCAAAATGTTCGCGGAGTTCATCGCGGCGTTCGGCACGATCGACATACTGATCAACAACGCGGGCATCGCACGCAGCCGCGAGACGAGCGTGGCGACGCCGACTCACGAAAAGACCGACGAGGACTGGCGCAAGATGCTCGCGACGCATCTCGACTCGACGTTTTACTGCACCCGCGAGGCGCTCAAGGTGATGATCCCCAAGCAGTCGGGACGCATCATCAATCTTGGATCGATCGCGGGCACGACGGGGCTGGCATTCGCGTCGGATTACTGCGCGGCGAAGGGCGGGATCATCTCGTTCACCAAGTCGGTCGCGCGCGAAGTGGTGCCGCTGGGGATCCTGGTCAACTGCATCGCGCCGGGATTCATCGACACGCCGATGACGTCGATCATCGACGGCGAGATGCGCAAGCAGATTGAAGCGATCACGCCGATTGGGCGCTTCGGCGAGCCGGGCGATATCGCGGCCGCTGCGCTTTTCCTGTCTTGCGAGGATTCGAAGTTCATGGTCGGCCAGGTGATCAGCCCCAACGGCGGCTATGTGATTTGAACTCCGTGAATTGCGGCCCGCTGATGTTCCGACGATGCTGACGCGGTCCGCGGGAATCCTGATTCCACTGTTCTCGATCCGCACGCGCGACGATCTCGGACGCGGCGAAATCCTCAGTCTCGCGCCGATGATCGACTTCGCGCTCTCGATGGGCCATCGCGTGATCCAGCTGCTGCCGTTGGACGAGACCGGGCCCGACGATCTCAGCCCGTACAGCGCGATGAGCGTGATGGCGATCGATCCGATGTACATATCGATCAGTGGGTTACCGGGAGTCGGGCGGGTCGTGCAGGCGCGAGCGCGCGAGGCGGTGGGAAAGGCGCGCTTTGTGGCGCGCGCGATTATTCGGCGGGAAAAATTCGCATTGCTCGAGCGCGCGTACCGGGCGACGCGCGCGCGGGGCGGACGCGACCAGGGCACGCAACTCGACGCGTTCATCGAGACCAACTCGTACTGGCTTCACGACTACGCGTTGTTTCGCGCGCTCAAGGAACGTTTCAACTGGGCTGGCTGGGAAACGTGGCCGGAGGAGATTGCGCAGCGCGATTCCGCCGCGCTCGCGGTTGCGCGCCGCGAGCTGGCCGACCCGATCGAGATGTACAGCTATTGGCAGTTCATCGCGCATCGACAGTGGTCGGAGATGCGCGCGTACGCGGTGTCGTACGGCGCATTCATTGGCGGAGACCTGGCGTTCTCGCCGTGCCGCGACAGCGCCGAGGTGTGGGCGAACCAGGAAGAATTCGATCTGTTGCGCACGGTCGGCGCTCCCCCCGATGGTTTCAATCCCAAGGGCCAGCGATGGGGCCTGCCGCTGCCGAACTGGAATCGGATGCGTGCGCAAGGATTCAAACTGCTGCGCGCGCGGGCGCGTCATGCCAGCGCGCTTTACGATTTGCTCCGGATCGATCACGTCGTCGGACTCTATCGAACTTTCAATTTCGGTTCGGACCCGGACGCGCCGGGAACCTTTACGCCGGAGAACGAAGACGATCAGCGGCGTCAGGGCGAAGAGGTGATTCGCGCGATCAAGCAGGAAGTTGGCGCGACGGAGCTGATCGCCGAGGATCTCGGCACGGTGCCGCCGTGGGTGCGCCAATCGCTGACGCAGCTCGGCGTGCCGGGATACAAGGTGATGCAATGGGAGCGCGACTGGGGTCGAGGCGACGAAACGTTTTTGAGTCCCGGGGCTTATCCCGAACTTTCGATCGCGACTACCGGGACGCATGACACCGAGCCGCTGACGGTGTGGTGGCATGCGCAAGCAGTCGCAGAGCGCGAGAAATTCGTGCGCGCGCTTGGACTGGAGGGCAAGGTGAATCCGCGCCGAATGCTCGAGGAGTCGGCGCGCGACGCGATATTGGCCGCGCTGTACGCATCCCCGTCAAAGCTCGTGATCATACCGATCCAGGATTTGTTTGGATGGAGTGCGCGAATCAATCGGCCCGGCACCATCAGCGATTCCAACTGGACATATCGACTGCCGCTGACGCTCGAGCGGATGCGCCGCAGCCGCGCGATACAGTCGCGCGTCGCCAAGCTGCGCGAAATCGCAATGAAGAGCGGGCGGTTCACGTAATTGAATGTGAAACCCCTCCTGGGTTTCACGCCTCCCTGGGCAGGGTAACCCCTGCACCTTGGTATTAAGATAAGTTGTAGGCCGGGTTGAGGCTGAACTATAAGAATCTTGGCCGCGCGATTTGATCGGCAGGCTCGGGGAGTATTTTGGGACCACTGGAAGGAATCCGCGTACTCGATTTGAGCATGGTGGTGTCGGGACCGTTCTGCACCATGATGCTCGGTGACCTCGGCGCCGACGTGATTAAAATCGAGCCGCCCGACGGCGACGTGTCGCGCACGCTGACCGGCAACGAGCGCGGCGGCGTGACCACCGGCATCCTCAACTGGAATCGCAACAAGCGCGCGATGATGCTCGACCTAAAGCGTCCCGGCGCCGCAGCGGTCTTCCTCAAGATGGCAGAGCACGCGGACGTCGTCGTGCAGAACGTGCGTCCGGGCGTGGTCGATCGGCTGGGCGTCGGTTACGAGGCGGTTGCGGAGCGCAATCCCAAAATTGTCTATTGCTCGATCGCCGGCTACGGTTTCTCGGGGCCGTCGGTCAACAAGCCCGCTTACGATCCGATCATCCAGGGGATGGCGGGAGTGATGACTTCGCAGCGCACGCAAGGCCGGCCGCGCGCGGTCAAAAATATTCTCGGCGACAAGGTCACAGCGATGACCGCGGCGATCTCGATCCTCGCCGCGCTGACCGAATCTCAGCGCAGCGGCAAGGGACAGCATCTCCAGATCGCCATGATCGACGCCGTCGCCTACTACCTGATGCCAGACACCGCGTCGCGCCACACCTATCTTCCGCACGACGCCGGTATCGCGCCGTCGATGAACACGCTCGAGCCATTTCAGACGGCGGACGGCTTCATTACGATCGCGCCGCTGACCGACAAGCATTGGACGGCGATTCTCAAGGCGATCGGGCATCCCGAATGGTTCGACGGTGACGAGCCGCGTCCAGAAAGGGTGAGGCGATCGATCAAGAGCATGATTGCGCTGTTCCCAACTCAGCCGTCGGCATACTGGCTCGAGCGTATCGAAGCGGCCGACGTTCCATGCGGACCGGTCAACGACTACGACTCAATCTGGAACGACCCGCAGTTCGTCGTGAACGAGACGTTCTTCGAATACGAGCATCCGCGCGCGGGACGCGTACGCGCCGTGCGATCGCCCGCGCGGTTCTCGCGCACGGAGCCGGAACTGTGGCGTCATGCGCCCGACCTGGGGCAGCACACCGACGAAATTCTCGGCGAGTTCGGATTCGGCGCGGGCGAGATTTCCGAGCTGAGAGCGAATCGGATCGTCAATTGAGCCGTCGCTCGATCAGCCGCGCGCTGACTCTCGCAACTTGTGGCGCAATTCTTGTTGCCGCGATCGCGACTGTGTCGGGATGCGCTGCGCGGCAACACCCGTCTTCAACCACCGGGTCCGCGGTTGCCGCGGCGCCGAGCGCGAAGCCGACGCCGACAGGGGCGCCGATCGGTACGCATGCGCCGTACGCGATCACCGCGGGGCTCGACGGCAACCTGTGGTTCACCGAGTACCAGGGCGACGGCATAGGCCGGATGACGCCGTACGGCGCAACCAAACGCTTTCCGATCGATCCCGACGGATTCGCCGAACGAATCACCGCCGGCCCCGACGGCGCCGTCTGGTTCACCGACACGGTTGGCAATCGCATCGGCCGCGTCGCGCCCGACGGGAAAATTGCTTACGTCAAGTTGCCTCATCCGGATAGCGGACCGGCGGGAATCACGTCGGGGCCCGATGGCAACTTGTGGTTCACCGAGCATTCGGGCAATCGCATCGGCCGGCTCAGCACCAGCGGCACTCTGACCGAGATCGAACTGCCCAAGGGCGCTGGTCCCGCGGAAATCGTCACCGGCAGCGACCGCAACCTGTGGTTCGCCGAGGACAAGGCTAATCGCATCGCACGCGTCACCGTCTCCGGCAACGTCAAGGAATTCCAAATCCTGACTCCCGACACCCGCCCCGCAATGATGGTGCTCGGCGGCGACGGCAACGTGTGGTTCACCCAACCGCAAGCCAACTCAATCGGCAGAATTATGCCGAACGGCTACCTCGTCGAGTTCCCGTTGCCCGGCCCGGGCGTGCCGCTCGGAATCGCGGCGGGCACCGACAAAAATCTCTGGGTCACGGTGATTCGCGCGCACGTGATCTATCGCGTGACGCCGAATGGAGACTTCACGGCGTTCCCGATGCCCGCAGATTCGATGGCGACTTTCATTGTCGCCGCTCCCGACGGCACGCTCTGGTTCACCGAGCCCAATGGCAAGGTCGGCCGTATCACGCCTGCGGGTCGCGTTAAGGAATTCATTTTTTCCAATCCTTACAACGAGCACAAAGAGCACAGCTGAGCGCGGATGCGAGACTCGTCGCGCTGGCGGTGTCGCGTCTGTTCCGTTCGCCAAGTTTTGCGGTATAAGCGCTCTATCACACGAACCAAAACGCTGGGCGCGTTTGGATTCCGGCATCATGCCGTAAGGGAGAATTGACCGATGGGCAAGCTCGACGGAAAGGTAGCCGCCATCACCGGCGGCGGTCGCGGCATCGGCCGCGGCATCGCGAGGGCATTCGCCGCGCAGGGATGCGCAGTGGTAGTCAACGATCTTGGCGTCACCGTCGCGGGCCAGAAGGAAACTCAATCGCCCGCCGACGACGTGGTCAAAGAAATCAAGGGCGTGGGCGGCAACGCAGTTTCCAATCACATGGATATCGCGACCGTCGAAGGCGGCGAGGGTCTCGTCAACCAGGCGATCAAGGAATTCGGCAAGCTCGACATCCTGGTGAACGTCGCGGGCATCCTGCGCGATCGCATGATCTTCAACATGTCGGAACAGGAATGGGACGACGTGATCCGCGTGCACCTGAAGGGGCACTACTGCACGATCCGTCCCGCGTCGGCGCACATGCGCGAGCGCAAGTACGGCAGGATCATAAATTTTTCGTCGAACTCGGCGCTCGGCAGTCCCGGCCAGCCCAACTACGCCGCCGCCAAGGCGGGAATCCTGGGACTGACGTACTCGAGCGCGAACTCGCTGCACAAATACGGAATCACGGTGAATGCGATCATGCCGGGAGCGTCGACGCGCATGACCGACACGATTCCGGCGGGCAGGATGCCCGGTGCAAGCGGCCTGCCGCAGTCCGACCGAGTCGAGGGTACTCCGCGCGATCCCGCCAACGTCGCGCCGATCGTGGTTTTCCTCGCCAGCGACGACGCCGCCAACGTCACCGGCCAGTGCTTCGGCGCTTCGGGCTTTCGCATCATGCGCTACCGGCACATCGTTGCCGACAAGGTCCTGTACAACAACGGCCCGTGGAACATTGACGAACTGTTCGATCGCCTCAAGAACACGCTGCTGGTCGATCTCAGCCAGCCGCGGATGTAGTTGCAGCGCGCCCGCTAGTGCCCCGGCGGCTTGGCGGCGGGCGTTTCGATTTCAAAACTCGCGTCGAGGAACTTGATAACTCGCGCGGCGTAGCCTGCCGCATCCTCGTAGACCGCATCGCCATGTCCGGCCGACGGCACCGTCCACATCTGTGCGTTGAAGCCTGCCGCGGCGAGGATCGCCTGGCCGTCCGCAATCGGCGTTACCTGGTCGTCGCGATTTTGAATGATCAGCAGCGAGCAGGCGCCCAAGTTGCCTGCGTCTGTCTCCGGCGAGATCTTGTCCGGCGCGCGGCCGAACCACAACCGTGCTTCCCACATTACCGTGCCGACGAACGCGGGATTCAGCCGCGACATCGACGGGCTGCGCATGAAGAGTCGCTCCAGGTTCGCGTACGAACTGTCGGCGACGATCGCATTGAAGACCGGCTGCTCGGCCTGCGCCATGATTGCGCCGGCTGCGCCCTCTGAAACTCCGAGCGCGGCGATCTTGGTGAAGCCCTGGTCCATCAGCGTGCGCGCGGTCGCCAGCGCGAATTTGCGCTTCAGCATTCCCCAGTTGATTCCGTAGCTCGGATCGTTGGAGCTGTATGCCGCAACGACGGTGTAGCCGGCGCCGAGCAGAAACTTGACGTACGGAATCATCGCGGTCTCCGGTGCCCCCGCCGCGGGGAGGAACACCACGACCTCGCGGCGTTTGCCCGGAAAATACCATCCGACCACGCCCACCGAGCGATGACGTGTTCCATCTTCCTCGACCACGCCGCAGTCCAATCGCTCCGGCTCGACGCCAAGGGCGATCCCGATGTCTGTTATCGAGCCCCGCTTGAACGACGGAACATGCTGTCCGAAAACGTCCTGCCCGCCGCTGCGCAGGAAGTCCGGGTACATCAATGAGCGAGCTACGAAGAAGGCGGCGCCCATCCAGAGAATGACCGGTACGCCCAACAGGATCGCGCCGATGCCAAAGATGCGCCGCGGTCTGCGTTTGGCCGGCGCGGGCGGCGGTGCCGCAGGATCACTCATCGGCTATGCTTGTGCACGATTGCGCGCGCCACCGCAAGCGCGCTTGTGAGGACTTCCTCCGCCACTTATGCTGCCTCATCAGGAAGGCGACGCTCGTGCCGGATTGGGATCCCGAACTCTACAACCGTTTTCGCCGCTATCGCGCGGAGCCCGTCGCCCACATCCTGTCGCGGCTGCGATTCGCCGGTGACGAGAACGAGAAAGATCATCGACCTCGGATGCGGCTCGGGTGAGAACACGCTCGAACTGGCGCGGCGCAGCCCGCGTGGATCGGTGCTGGGCGTCGACGGCTCGCCTGCGATGATCGAGGCGGCGCGCAAGCTGCTCGACGCCGAGCCGGCCGAAGTGAAGCGTCGCGCCTCGTTCGAGTTGATCAACGTCCCCGAGTTTCGCGCCGACCGCGCATACACACTGATATTCTCGAACGCCACCTTTCACTGGATTCCCGACCAGCGCGCGCTGTTCGCAGCGTGCTTCGACGCGCTCCGCCCCGGCGGAACGATCGTGGTGCAGATGCCCGCCAACGAAACCGAGACCGCGAAGATGGAAATCGGAAGGCTCGCGCGCGAGACGCCATGGAACGCGATGCTGGGCGGGCGCGAACACGCCTTTCATGAAGAGCCGCCGGAATTTTACTCCGCGATGCTGGCGAAGCTCGGCTACGACAATATCGACTGCTATCACATGACGTTTCATCATCCGATGGATCGGCCCGCAGACGTCGTTCGATGGTACCGCTCGACCGGGCTGCGCCCGTTTCTCGACGCGATCCCGAAAGATCGTCACAACGAATTTCTCGATCGGCTGACGACCCGGCTCAACGCGGCCTACGGCACTTCCGGCGCGATGACGTTCGACTTCAAGCGGCTGTTTATCTGGGGACGCCGTCCCGGAGCTTGAGGATGGCGCGCGCGCGCAATCGTCCCGCGCTCGTCGCGCACGGCGGCGCCGGTAACGCGGGTCCCGGCGCGGAGCGCCCGGAGCGCCGCCGCGCGATGATGGCCGCGATGCGCCTTGGCGCGAGGATCCTGCGCGCCAACGGCATCGCGCTCGAGGCCGTCGTCGCGACGGTCGCCGCGCTCGAAGATCATCCGCTCTTCAACGCCGGCTACGGCTCGCTGCTCAACTCCGAGGGCAACGTCGAAATGGACGCATCGGTGATGTTCGGCCGAGCCTGTTTTTTCAGACCCCACACGTCGCGGCAAGCGCCCTGATCGAACTCATCCCAACGACGCCGATTATACGGTCTCGGCCGGCGCGGTCGCTGTCGTCAGCCGCGTGCGAAATCCGGTCATGCTCGCGCGTGCCGTGATGGAACATTCGCCGCACATCCTGATGGCGGGACCCGGCGCGGAAAATTTCGCGCGCAAGGTCGGTATCCGTCTCGTGCGGCCCGAGGAAATGGTGACCGAGCGCGCGCGCGAACGATGGCGCGCGCGAAAACTGCAGACCGGGATGCGCGAGGCCGAGGCCGCCGCGCGCGCAGCGATTGGGCATGGCACGGTCGGCGCGGTCGCCGTCGACTCACATGGCGCAATCGCGGCCGCGACCTCGACCGGTGGCGTCCCCGGCAAACTCTTCGGACGCGTCGGCGATTCCGCGCTGATAGGCGCCGGCACTTTCGCGCACGCATTCGGCGCCGCCTCCGCAACCGGGCAGGGCGAGGCGATCATTCTGACCGCGCTCTGCCGCGAGGCAGTGTTGGCACTGGCCGAGGGTTCGCCCCAGGCTGTCGCGCGCGAGGCGATTCTCGAAATGATCGACGCCACCGGTGCGGAGGCCGGCGTGATCCTCGTCGACCGCCGCGGCAGAATCGGTTACGCGCACGACGCTGCCTCGATGCAGGTGGCGAGATACGATCCCGTCGATGGGCTCAGCCATCTGTGGCTCGAGCCGATCGCGTCGGCCCGCCGTCCGTGACCTCGGTGCGAGACGATATGCGGGCTAGTCGCGCGGTCCTGCAACCCACGACGCTCGCGATCGCGTCGATATTCGCCTTCATCGTTCTCGCGCAGGGAATCAGCGCGCCGTTTCAGAAAGACGCGGAGCCGCAATCCGCCGAGTGGATTCAAAGCATCGTGCGCGACGGACATTGGCTGATACCGCACGACGCGTATGGCTACACCGATCGCAAGCCGCCGCTCTTCTACTGGCTGTCGGCATTGGTCGCGAGGACTACCGGCGGCACCGTCGACGAAGTTCGCGCTCGCGCGGTGTCTGTCGTGGCAGGCACGGCGCTCGCGGTAGTCGTGCTCGCCTGGACCGCAGCCAACGTCGGCGCGACCGAAGGATGGCTCGCGATCCTGCTGATACTCGGCACCTACGGGTTCGCGTCGCGCGCGACCGAAGCGTTGACCGACATGCTGCTGACGTTCCTGCTGTTCGCGGCGTACACGGCGATTTATCCACTGCTCGACGAGCCAGCATCGCCGAGTTCCTCGCGCAGGAAAACATTCGTCGGCGTGATGCTCGGCCTTGCGATATTAACCAAAGGCCCGGTGGCGATCGTACTCTGCGCGCTAGCCGTGTCGATCTATTTGCTGATCGAGCGCCGCAATCCGTTCGCGCTGCTGCGCGCGCGATGGCCATGGCAGGTCGTCGCGATTGCGATCGCTATCGGCGCGGCCTGGTACGTGCCGGCTGCGATCGTCGGCGGTCACAAGATCATAAGGATCATCTTCGCGGAGAATTTGGGACATTTCATGCCGACCCGGCTCGGCGGCACGGGCGAGAGTTATCGACCCTTCTATTTTATCGCCGCGCGGTTGCTGGGCGGCGCTTTTCCGATGACGTTGCTGATCGTGCCCGCCGCGCTGGCCTTCTACACCGGCGAGATCGCGACCGAGAGGCGCCGCGCAGTGATCTACCAGGTCAGCATGTCGCTCGCGGTGTTGCTGTTCTTCTCGATCGCCAGCGTAAAGCGCGACGATTACATCCTGCCCGCGATCCCGGGAATCGCGATTCTGTGCGCGTCGGTGTTCACGCTGAACGCGCGCGGCGCGGCGTCAAAGCTGCGCGACATTCTCGTCGTCGCATTTGCGCTCGGCTCAGGAGTGGTTCTTGCTGCCTTGTTTTTCTTTCCGAGCTTCGCCACGCACCTAAAGCTCCAATCCAGCGACGAAGCCTACTATGCGGTTTTCCAAAGAATGGGTATCCCGCTGGCTCTATTCGCGCTCGGCTACCTGGTGCTCGACGCTGCCGCGATAATTGCCGTGCTGCGGCGTCAGGCGATCTTGATTGGCGTCGCGTTCGGCTTGGCCGCGGTTAACCAGAGTCTGCTATGGACAGCGGGGCTGAGACCCGGACTGGCATACGAGCGCAGCTTGAAGAGCTTCGTTCCGGTCGTGGACGACCACGTGAAAGGCGATCAATTATGCATCCCGAGCGGTATCAACTATGAGCTGTCGTACTACTACGGTGCGGCAGTTCCCGATCTAAGAAATCCCAAATGCATCTACCTGATTGCGACGCCGCGCGAGATGAACGCGATGACTCCCGAATATCGGGCGCGCTTCAAACTCATCGTGAAATCCAATCTGATTGGTGGCGGCGGACCGCCGGCGCTATATGAAATTTCGCCCGAAGCCGCTAAGTAGTGGAACCAATGGCTGACCGTGCCGAACAGGCTGAACACGCTATGAGCGCGCTGATGCGCTTCGTCGTCTCGCTCATAATTCCGCTGTGGGCGCTCGCGATGCTTGCGCTCGGCGTCGAGTACTGCTCGCTCTGGTGGCTCGGATGCGGGCTGGCGGTCGGCGCGGTTGGGCTGCTGCTACTCGTCGGCAACCCGCTGGCAGGCCCGGTCCTCGACGTCCGCGAGCGCTGGCGGCGGAGCTAGACGCGGGGCTGCGCGCCCCGCACCCCCGGCAGGGGTGACCCCTGCACCCAGTATTCGGAAAGTATCTTTCTCAGCGTCCTCACCCAAAAACCTCCGAACAGGGCGTCAGCCCGCATCCTTTTTTCTCTTGATACCGGGTGCAGGGGTCACCCCTGCCGGGGGTGCGGGGCGCGCAGCCCCGCGTTTGATTCCGAATGAATTGCGGGCGTTGTGTGGGCAGGATATTCTTTCTTTAGATGCCGATTTTTGAGTACGAATGCGCGCGATGCGGGCTGGTCAGCTCGCACGTGGTGATGGGTTCGGGGCGGCGCCGCGAGCGTCCGGGCTGCCCGCAATGTAAATCGGCGCGGTTGCGGCGCGTGATGTCATCGTTCGCGGTGGTCGAGAGTGAGGCGTCGCGGCTTGCGAGTTTCGACGCGTCGAAGCCGCGCGACGATTCCTTCTACCGTGACTCGCGCAACGTCGGGTTGTGGGCGAAGAAGCGGGCCAAGGAGATGGGCGTCGATCTTGGATCGAAATTCGAGGCGACAGTCGAGAAAGCGCGCAGCGGCAAGCTGATCAAGGAGATGACCTGAGGCGGGGGAACATGGCGACAGACAACAAGGATCGGCTGGGCAGCAAGCTGCACGACGCCGAGGCGGCGCGCGAAAATCAGTGGGCGCGGCAGCGCGATGAAGAGCTGCTGGAGAAGATGCGCGAGCGCTTGCACCATAACGTGTGTCCAAAGTGCAAGCAGTTTCTGGTCGCGAAGATCGAGCACGGGGTCCAGCTGCATGCCTGCCCGGAAGGACATGGCGCGTGGCTCGACGAGCCGGCATTGAAGGCGGTTCTGAAGGAGCACAAGTAAGTCAGCCTCGCGAAGATTTGAATTGAGCCTTTTGAATTAAGCGTTGCTTAAGCGAAAACATCGGCAGGTGAAGCGATCCTTCTTGACAGCCTGGTGCAGTCCAACTAATGAGGACTCGGTAACATCGGATGTATCTTAATTTTGGCGTGCCGCTGGCCCTGACGATCATCGGGATCGGCTTCGTGGCGCTGATGTTCGGTCTGCAGAAGCTGCTGGCGCCGCAAAATCCCTACGATCGAAAGTTGATTCCGTACGAGTGCGGAGAGCCGCCGACCGGGCGCGCGTGGATTAATTTCAACGTCCGTTTTTACCTGATTGCTTTGATTTTCGTGGTGTTCGAGGTCGAGGTCGCGTTCGTTTATCCGATTGCCGCAGTCTACCTGGATTGGGTGCGCTCGGGACGCCGCCTCTATGCGCTCAGCGAAATTTTAATTTTCCTTCTAATCCTGTTCGTCGGGCTGGTTTACGTTTGGGTCAAGCACGACCTGGAATGGATTAAGAAGGTGCCGGTCGAAGACTGAGGTTTGTCTTATGCCCTTGCTGAACACGCTTCCGGATTACGTTTTGACCACCAAGACGGACGAACTGCTTAACTGGATGCGCAAATCGAGCATCTGGTACATGCTGTTTGGGCTGGCTTGCTGCGCGATCGAGCTGATGCATACGGGCGGTCCGCGCGCCGATATCGATCGTTTCGGCGCTACGCCGCGCGCGTCGGCGCGGCAGTCGGACCTGATGATCGTCGCGGGCACGCTGACCTTGAAAATGGCGCTTCGTACGCGGCTGCTCTACGATCAGATGCCCGACCCGAAGTACGTCATCTCGATGGGTTCGTGCGCGAGCTGCGGCGGACTGTTCCAGCTTGCGTACTCGGTCTGCGACGGCGTCGATAAAATTCTGCCGGTCGATGTGTACGTTCCCGGCTGCCCGCCGCGTCCCGAGGCGCTGACCGAGGGCCTGCTCAAGCTTCAGGAAAAGATGATGACCGAGCGCTGGCTGGTCCGCTCACCCAACGGCAATGGAACCGTCAAGCAGGTCTCGGCTGCCTGAGTAGATGGAGTCTCTGCAAATACTCGATCGGGTCAAGCAGAAGTTCGGCGATCGCGTGCTGGAACTCTCGGACAAGAAGCCAGATCCGTTCGTGGTGATCGACCCGAAGGCGATAGTCGAAGTCGGGCGCTTCATGAAGGGAGACCCCGAGCTAGCGATGGACTGCCTGTCCAACGAGAGCGGCGTCGATTACAAGGACCGGATCGAGGTGGTCTATCACCTGTTCTCGTACAAACATCGGCATGGCGCCGTGTTGAAGGTGAAGCTGCCGCGCGACAATCCGAGCGTCGCGACGCTCGAGGGCGTGTGGAAGTCGGCGAACTGGATGGAGCGCGAAATATTCGACCTGCTGGGCGTGAACTTCGAGGGCCACAGCGACATGCGGCGAATCCTGATGCCGGAGGACTGGATCGGTCATCCGCTGCGCAAGGATTTTGTCGAGCCGGCCGAATACCATGGAATCTCAACCGTCAGAGAGAGCCCGATAATCCGGCTCGACACGAAAAAGAAATGAGCACGCTACGCACCGAAGAAATGACGCTCAACATGGGCCCGCAGCATCCGTCGACGCACGGGGTGCTGCGATTCGTCGTGCGGGCCGACGGCGAGGTGATGCGCGAGGCGATCCCGGACGTCGGCTACCTGCATCGATCGATCGAAAAGATCGCGGAGAAGGTCGGCTACCACGGCTTCATGCCGTACACCGATCGCGTCGATTACGTGTGCGCGATGTTCACCAACCAGGGTTGGGGGATGGCGTGCGAGAAGCTGGCGGGAATCGAAGTGCCGCATCGCGGCGAGTACTGTCGCGTGATCGCGGCGGAGTTCAATCGAATCGCGTCGCATTTGCTGTCGGTGGGCGCGATGGCGATGGATATCGGCGCGGTGACGCCGTTCACCCATGCGATTCGCGAGCGCGAGATGATCAACGATCTGATCGAGGAGCTGTGCGGCGCGCGGCTCACCTTCAACTACATGCGAATCGGCGGCGTGGCATGGGATTTGCCGCCGGGCTGGCGCGAGAAGGCGCTCGCGTACCTCGACCATTTCGATCCGATCCTCGAGGAATACAACGCGCTCATCTCGTGGAACAAAATTTATATCGAGCGGCTGGCCAACGTCGGCGTGATCACGCCGGAAGAGGCGATTGACTACAACCTGGTCGGTCCGAACCTGCGCGCGTGCGGAATCAAGTGGGACATCCGCAAAGACATTCCGTATTCGGCGTATTCCGAGTTCGAGTTCGACGTGCCGATTGGCGACGGGCATTGGGGCAAGCTCGGCGACTCGATGGATCGCTACGTGGTGCGGATTCGCGAGATGGCGGAGTCGTCGAAGATCCTGCGCCAGGCGCTGCAAAAAATTCCCGGCGGGCCGGTGCTGGCGAAAGTCGCGCGCAATTTCAAGCCGCCCAAGGGCGAATGCCAGATTCGGCTCGAGAGCGGACGCGGCGACATGGGCTGGTACCTGGTGAGCGACGGGACCGGGTATCCGTGGCGGGTGCACGTGCGCACGGGGTCGTTCGCGGCGATGGGGATCATTCAGAAGCTGAGTGCGGGTCTGATGATCGCGGACCTGGTCACGCTAATCGCGAGCCTGGACGTGATCGCGCCGGAGATCGATCGCTAATCCTCGATGGAGACGCTGGTAAAAAATCTGATCGCGTCGGGCGCATTCGGCAAGAACGCGTCGCCGCACCTGGTCGCCGCGATCGTCGTGTTCGTGATGAGCGCGGTGGTCTTCCTGGGCGTGGCGTTTCCGTTTGCGGGAATCGTGAGCTGGGCCGAGCGGCGGGTGTGGGCGCGAATCCAGTCGCGCGTCGGTCCGAACCGCGTCGGGCCGCAAGGTTTCCTGCAGTGGCTGGCGGACGGCGTGAAACACGTCTGCAAGGAAGACATAATCCCCGACGAATCCGACGCGCCGCTGTTCAAGATGGCGCCGTACCTGGTGATGCTGGCGTTCACGCTGCCGTGGGCGGTGATGCCGTTCTCGTCGTCGCTGATTCTGGCCGACCTGAACGTGGGCATCCTCTATATGACGTCGGTGACGGCGCTGACTGTCGTCGGCGTTCTGATGGCGGGATGGGCGTCGAACGACAAGTGGTCGCTGATCGGCGGAATCCGGTCGGCGGCGCAGATAGTCAGTTACGAAATACCGGCGGGGCTTTCGATATTCCCGGTGGTGCTGATGACGGGTACGTTGTCGATGCAGGGAATCATCCGAGCACAGGGCTGGGCGCCGCAGCATTGGTTTTTGTTCGCGAATCCGTTCACGTTCGTCGCGGCCAACATCCTTTATATATCGGCGCTGGCCGAGGGCAATCGCACGCCGTTCGACTTGCCGGAAGCGGAGTCGGAACTGGTGGCGGGATTCGCGACTGAGTACAGCGGAATGCGCTACCTGTTTTTTTTCATGGCGGAATGGGGAAACCTGTTCATCATCGGCGCCATAATCGCGACGTTGTTCCTTGGCGGCTGGCAGTTCCCGCACGTGACGAAGAATGTAGTCGCGATGAATATACTTGAACTGATCACGTTCAACGTCAAAGTACTAGTCCTGGTGTTCGTTTCGATGTGGATACGCGCGACGCTGCCGCGAGTACGTATCGATCAGCTGATGACACTTTGCTGGAAATACTTCGTGCCGATTTCGTTTGTGGATATGATCGGAACCGCGGTGTGGGTAGCTATTTGGCCCGACGGAAACGCGGCGATGGGGTATATCATGTTCGCGGCTGCGATTGCGCTGGCGGCGGTGTTTACTCAGCGGGTTATATACTATCTCCGGCGTTCGCGGATGGAAGTATACTTCAATCCGACTATATAGAGGCTATTGATGGGCGGCGTTTCGGAATACGTAACTAATATAAAAGACGCAGTCTCGACTATATTCGAGGGCATGGCGGTGACCGCGTCGCATTTCATGCGCAAGCCCTACACGGTGCAATATCCGGACAGGATGCCGGTGCGGGTGCAGGACACGCTGCCGTTCCGTTACCGCGGAATCCTGGAAGTCGATTTGGAAATCTGCACGGGATGCCTGGCGTGCGAGCGCGCGTGTCCGATCGATTGCATCGTGATCGTCGTCGACAAGGACCCGCAAACCCGGCAGATGCTGCTGTCGCAGTTCGACATTGACATCGCAAAGTGCATGTACTGCGGGCTCTGCAGCGAGCCGTGCCCGACCGGATCGATACATCACACGACGGAGTTCGAAGGCGCCGACTATTCGCTGGAGAGTTTGATCCGCCGCTTCGTCACGGATCCGGTGATGGCGTACAAGCCCAAGAAGGGGCCGGAGACCGACACGAGAATCGCGCCGATTCTGAATCGCGGCATGACCTACCTCGATCAATGGGCGCAGCCGGGCGGCGAGAAGCCGCCGGCCGAAGAAGAGCCGGCGTAGCGCGCGCGGGCTGCAACGAACCGGGGAGATCGAAGCGATGCTCGCTCAGGCAATATTCTATGCGCTGGCCGCGTTGACGGTGGGGTCGGCGGTGCTGGTTGCGTTCTCGCGCAACATAGTTTATTCGACATTCGCGCTGCTCGGCGCGTTCATGGGCGTAGTAGGTATTTACATTTTACTCGCGGCGGACTTTGTCGCGATGGTGCAGCTACTCGTTTACGTCGGTGGAATACTGGTACTGACTATCTTCGCAGTGATGCTGACGGCGGGAATCGGCGACGTGACGGTATCGAACCGTGCGGTTGGCACGGGGCCCGCTATCTTCACGGTGGGAATCGCCGCGATCGTGATGTTGTACGCCGTGATGCGCACGCAGTGGCATCAGGCGGCGGCGTTCACGCCCGCGCCGACGACCTACGCGATCGGAAATGCGTTCCTGGGCGACTACGTGCTGCCGTTCGAGGTTGCGTCGCTGGTGCTGTTGGCGGCGTTGATCGGCGCGATCGTGATCTCGCGCCACGAGGCGAGGGAGTAGGGGAGCGGGAGAATCGGGATGGGCGGGGGAATAACGCTTAACCATTTCCTGGTGCTGAGCCTGATCGTATTTTCGCTCGGGCTGTTCACGGTTCTGACGCGGCGCAACGCGATTGGAATCCTGATGGGCGTCGAGCTGATACTCAACTCCGCCAATATCAACTATCTTGCTTTCGCGTTTTACGGCGGCGGCAAATACGATGGGCAGATTTTCGCGATTTTCGTAATCATGCTGGCGGCCGCGGAGGCGGTCATCGGATTGGCCGTGGTGCTGGCAATTTATCAAAACTTCAAGACGATCGACGTCGACGCAACCGAGTCGCTGCGCGGATAGCTGAGCAACGAGAAAATGGATCATCCGATTCCTGTTGCGTTCATTAGATTGATCGTGGCGCTGCCCTTGATCGGCGCGGCGATCAATTTCCTGGCCGGCGCCTGGCTGCAGAAGACCTTCGGCAAGCGCGCGATCAGCTTCATTGGATGCGGCGTCGTGATCGCGTCGTTCATCCTGGCAGCGCGCGCGTTTTTCGCGATGCTCACGATGCCGCCGGAAAACCGCTTCATGCTCGACGACCTGTGGAAGTGGTTCGACGTCGGCGGCTTGAATCTCGACATCGCGTTCTGGCTCGATCCGCTGTCGATGATCATGACGCTGATAATCACCGGGGTCGGCGGGCTGATACACATTTACTCGACCGGATACATGCACGACGACGACGGCTACTGGCGATTCTTCGGATGGCTCAACCTGTTCACGTTCGCGATGCTGGTGCTGGTGCTGGGCGACAACATGTGGCTGATGTTTGTCGGCTGGGAAGGCGTGGGGCTGTGCTCGTTCGCGCTGATCGGGTTCTGGTACAAGGTCACGGCGAACACGACGGCCGGCAACAAGGCGTTCATCGTGAACCGCGTCGGCGATTTGGCGTTCGTGATCGCGTTGTACAGTTTGTTCGCGGGACTCGACGCGCTCGGGCATCCGACGCTGGTGACGCGCGAGGTCGCAAAGTACGCGCCGCTGTTGGCAGGAGTGCCGATAAATTTTGCGGGCTACCATTCGGCGCACACGCTGGTGGGATTCGTCACGCTGTTGATGTTCATCGGGGCGACGGGGAAGTCGGCGCAGATTCCGCTGTACGTATGGCTGCCCGACGCGATGGCGGGGCCGACGCCGGTCAGCGCGCTGATACATGCGGCGACGATGGTGACGGCGGGCGTGTACATGGTGGCGCGGCTCAATTTTTTATTTTCGATGTCGCCCTTCACAATGGGTGTGATCGCCCTGGTCGGCGGGCTGACTGCGCTGTTCGCGGCGACGATCGGCGTCGCGCAAAACGACATCAAGAAAGTGCTCGCATACTCGACGGTCAGCCAGCTCGGCTACATGTTCGCGGCGGTGGGCGTCGGCGCATATGCGGCCGGCGTGTTCCATCTGATGACGCATGCGTTCTTCAAGGCGTGCCTGTTCCTTGGGAGCGGGTCGGTGATTCACGCGATGGGCGGCGAGCAGGACATGCGCAAGATGGGCGCGCTGCGGCACAAGATGCCGATCACGTTCCTCACGTTCATGGCGGCGACGCTGGCGATTTCGGGCGTGCCGCCGTTCGCGGGCTTCATGTCGAAGGACGAGATCATCTGGCAGGCGTTCTCGCACGGGCACACCGTGGTGTGGGCGTTGTTGCTGATAGGTGCGGGGATCACGGTCTTCTACATGTTCCGGCAGGTGTACATGACGTTCTTCGGCGAATTCCGCGGCACGCTCGAGCAGGAACATCATCTGCACGAATCGCCACCGTCGATGGCGTACGTGCTGATCGTGCTGGGCGGACTGTCGGTAGTCGGCGGGCTGGTGAAAATTCCGGAGTTCATCGCGACATTCAAACCGTTCGAGGACTTTCTCGATCCGGTATTCAGCTCCGAGGTGACGCGCCGGATAACCGAAGCGGGAATACATAGTCACGCGACCGAAGCAGCATTCGGATTCATCACTTTCACTATGGTGGTAATCGGATGGCTGGTGGCGGATCTGATGTATCGGCAGCAGAAGATAGATCCCGCGCGCTTTAGCCAGATGTTCGGCGGCGTGCCCTACGAATGGGTATACAACAAATACTATGTCGATGAATTTTACAATCGAGTGGTTATACAGCCGTACCTATTCGCGACGCGTGCGCTGGCATGGTTCGACTCGAATATAATCGACGGAGTAGTTAATCTCGCAGCGCGAGTCATAGTATTCATGTCGTGGCTGTCGGGACTATTCGACCATTACATAGTCGATGGGCTGGTGAACTTTGCGTCGAACCTGACGCTCGACGTTGGCGGCAGGCTGCGGCGGCTGCAGACGGGATCGATTAACGGATATCTCTACGGAATCCTGGCCGCGGTGATGCTGATACTGCTGGTGCGCGCGGTCGCGAGGGCATGAAACTGAAATGAGTCACGCGCTTACGCTGATAACCTTTATTCCAATCGCCGGGATGGTGCTGATTCTCGCGCTGCCCGACTCGATGAAGCCCGTATTCAAATGGGTCGCGGTGGCGGCGACGATACCGCAACTCCTGATCGCAGCGTTCCTGTACCAGAACTTCGACACGACGACCAGCGCGGTGCAGTTTGCCGAGAAAGCATCGTGGATGCCCTCGTACCACATTACTTATTTCATCGGCGTGGACGGAATCAGTATCTCGATGGTCCTGCTGACCGCGCTCATCATGTTCATCTCGGTGTTTGCGAGTTTCGGCATCAATCGCGCGGAGAAGGGTTACTACGCGATGCTGTTGTTGCTCGACACGGGAATGATGGGCGTGTTCGTGTCGCTCGACTTTTTCCTGTTCTACATTTTCTGGGAAGTGATGCTGTTGCCGATGTATTTTCTGATCGGCATCTGGGGTGGCCCGCGGCGCGAGTATGCGGCGATCAAATTTTTTCTATACACACTACTTGGCTCAGTACTGATTCTGCTGGCGATGCTTGGGCTGTACTACTACGGGGCTACTCCGACTTTTGATTTGACCGAGCTGGCGGCGAATTCGAGTCATTACTCAATCGGGTTCCAGCGAATAGTATGGATCGCGCTATTCATCGGCTTCGCGATCAAGATTCCGGCGTTCCCGTTTCATACCTGGCTGCCCGACGCTCACGTCGAGGCGCCGACCGCGATTTCCGTGATCCTGGCCGGCGTGCTGCTGAAAATGGGCACCTACGGGATCTTGCGCGTGAATTTCGCGGTGCTGCCTGCCGCCAGCTACCAACTTGCGTGGCTGTTCCTGGGAGTGATCGGCACTATCAACATAGTATACGGCGCGATGTGCGCGATGGCGCAGACTGACTATAAGAAGTTGATTGCATATTCGTCGATTAGCCACATGGGCTACGTGATGCTCGGGCTGGCGGCGTTCACGGCGGCGGGAATCAACGGCGCCGTGCTGCAGATGTTCAATCACGGGACGATCACGGCGATGCTCTTTATCCTGGTCGGCGTGATTTACGATCGCGCGCACCATCGCGAGATAAACGGCTTCGGCGGGCTGGCGCAGCAGATGCCGATATACACGGCGATTACGGGATTCGCGTTTTTCGCCGGCATGGGACTGCCCGGGATGTCCGCGTTTATTTCGGAAGTGCTGGTGCTGCTCGGAGCGTGGCAGACGCATCCGCTGATGGTGGCGTTCGGTGCGGCGACGGCGATACTGACGGCGGGTTATCTGTTGTGGACCTTCCAGCGCATTTACCTGGGACCGTTGAACGAGAAATACAAGGACCTTCCGGATTTATCGTTTCGCGAGGCGTTCACACTGGTGCCGCTGGGGATCATCGTGCTGATCCTCGGCGTTTACCCGCATGCGATTTTGGGCCTGCTCAACACTTCGCTGGTGCATCTAAACCAGGTCGTGCTGTCCACATCGAGTGCGGCCGTCGCGATGCTTCACTAAGGGCGCAGCAGTAATTAGATGGACCTCGGAAACCTCGCGAGCCTTAGCTACTTCATCCCGGAGATCACCCTGGCGGCCGGAATCTTGGCCATCGTGATCATCGACCTTGCCGTGCGCGACAAATCGCGCCTCGGCGCGTTGGCTCTGATAGTGGCCGCGGTGTCATTGGTGAGGATTGGACTTGAGCCGGCGCTGTCGGGCGCATGGCTGTTCCATCGGATGCTGGTGTTCGATTCTTTCGCGATTTATTTCCGCGCGCTGATCGCACTGGCTGCGGTCGTGGCCATCTGGATGTCGATTGGCTCCGAGGAAGTCCGGGGCTGCGACCAGGGCGAGTACTACGCGATTTTGCTCGCGAGCACGTTCGCGATGTTTTTGATGGCGGAGTCGGCGAACCTGCTGATGGCGTATCTTGCGCTCGAGTTCGTCAGCCTGACGTCGTACATCCTGA
The DNA here is from genome assembly GCA_963805315.1 of uncultured delta proteobacterium. Lineage (GTDB taxonomy): Bacteria > Desulfobacterota > Binatia > Binatales > Binataceae > Binatus. Next base: position 217,761 of record CAWDTQ010000007.1, on the reverse strand, counting down.
CCGGTTTCCTGCGGCACAACCGGCGCTCGCTCGAAGCCGCGCTGAAGTACCTGATTTACGGCGGCGTCGCGTCGGGCACGATGATTTACGGCATGAGCTGGATTTTCGGAATCACCGGCTCGCTCGACTTCAGCGTGATCAACAAGGCGCTCTCGACGCCCGAGCATCTGCCGGTGCTCGCCGTGTTTATCGCGCTGGTTCTGATCCTGACCGGGATGGGCTACAAGGTGTCGTCGGTGCCGTTTCACATGTGGGCGCCGGACGTTTACACGGGCGCACCGATTCCGATTACGACTTTCCTGGCGATTGGATCGAAGGCGGCGGGCTTTGCGCTGCTGACGCGCTTTTTCTTCCCTGCCATTTCTCATCTTACGGCCGGAGGAAGCTGGACGGCGCTGGCGGGCGTCGATTGGCCGCAACTGCTGCTGTTCGTCTGCATCATCACGATGACGCTCGGGAACCTTGCGGCGCTGCAGCAGACCAACATGAAGCGGCTGCTGGCGTACTCGAGTATCGCGCAGGCGGGATACGCGCTGATGGGATTCGTCGTGCTGTCGAACGACGGGATTCGCGCGATGCTGTTCTACCTGTTTGCCTACTACGTAATGGATGCGGGCGCGTTCCTGGTCGTGATGATCGTCGCGAACTCGACCGGACGCGAGGATGTGGAGGCGTACCGCGGGCTGGCATGGCGCGGCGGAATCGTTCCGGCGCTCGCACTGACTATATTTCTTTTCTCACTGACGGGTATCCCATTGACGGTCGGGTTTATCGGGAAGTTCTATTTATTTGCAGCCGTGATTAAAGGTCAGTTCTACATACTGGCTATTGTCGGAATACTCAATTCAGTAGTGTCTTTGTATTACTACTTGAAACCGATTCGGATGATGTTCTTCGAGCAACCGCGGGGCGACGAGGGAACGGTGCGCTTCGAGGCGTGGAATTACGGGCTGATGGGAGTGCTGGCCTGCGCGACGATTGTGTTCGGGCTGTACTGGTCGCCGATCATTTCGTTTGCGAATCGGTCTTTGAACTTTTTTACTGGCCCCACCTGAGCGAAGAACCTAACCCCTAACCCCTTCCCGCGCGGGAAGGGGGACCAAAGCGTAAAGACAAATCACTCGAAGACAATTGTTCTGTTGTGATGCAGGAGCACCTGTTTTTTCAGGTGGGCTCGCACTGCTTTTGCCAGGACCATCACTTCTAGATCTTTGCCCTTGCGTGCGAGGTCGGCGACGGTGTCCCGATGGGTCATCGGGGTCGTGGCTTGCGCGATTATCGGGCCGGCATCCAGTTCTTCGGTCACGTAGTGCGCGGTCGCGCCGATCAGTTTGACGCCGCGGTCGTGCGCCTGCTTGTGCGGGCGCTGGCCGGCGAACGCCGGCAGGAAGCTATGGTGAATGTTGACGATGGGCTTGCTCCATGCGCGCAGGAATTCTCCCGATAGCACCTGCATGTAGCGCGCGAGGACGACGGTGTCGGCGCGCAGCTCGCCGAGATGCTTCAGGAGCGCGGCCTCAGACTCCGCTTTGCGATCCTTCGCGACCGGTATCACCTTGAAAGGCACGTCGAACGGACGCGCCAGCGACTCGAGGTCACTATGATTGCTGACGACGCCGACGACGTCGCCGTCGAGTTCGCCGACATGGTGGCGGCTCAGCAGATCTATCATGCAGTGCGGGAGACGCGAGACCATGATGACGATTCTGTCCCGCCGGGCGGCGTCGAAGAGCTGCCACTTGAGGCGCTCCCAGGGCATCAGCGAGGTCATTGACGCGTCGAGTTCCCGGTGCAGCTCGTCGATGGACTGGCGCAGGCTCTCGAAATGTATGCGCCAGAAAAAGTGGCCGTCCTCGTCGTCGGAGTACTGGTCGGAGGTGATAATATTGCAGCCGAGCGTGAACAGGTGGCCGGCGACGCGGGCTATGATGCCGGGGCGGTCGATGCATGAGATGAGGAGAGTAGCTTTGCCTGCGGCCACGCTGATTACTCCGTCGGCGAATAGTCACTTCGAATTGTAATGTCGACACGTTCAAATAAACATACCGAGCCGGGCGGGATTTTGTATGTGGTGGCGACGCCGATCGGAAATCCCGACGACATTTCGGCGCGAGCGATTCGCACGCTCGCGGAGGTCAGCCTGATTGCGTGCGAGGACACGCGACGCACCGGGCAGATGCTCGCGCGCCATCAGATTCCCACGCCCACCGTCAGCCACTACGAACATAACGAGGAGCGGCGCGTGCCGGAGCTGATCGCGCGGCTGAAGGCGGGCGAAAAAATCGCGCTGGTGACCGACGCGGGCACGCCCGCCGTTTCGGATCCCGGTTTTCGGCTGGTGCGGGCTGCTCTGGAAGCCAACGTGCCCGTGATGGCGGTGCCGGGAGCGTCGGCGGCGATCGCTGCAATCTCGATTGCCGGAATTCCAACCGACAGGTTCACCTTCGAGGGATTTATCCCCGCGCGCGATGCGGCGCGTAACAAGGCGCTGGAGGAATTGCGTCGCGAGCCGCGCACTATGGTCTTTTACGAGGCGGCGCGCAGGCTGGAGGATACGCTCTCTGCGATGGCGGCGTCATTCGGAGAATCGCGCGATGCGGCCGTGGTCTCTGAAATCACCAAGACCTACGAGCGGACAGTTCGCGGGACGCTGGCCGAGCTGGAGCGGCGCTTTCGCACGACTCCCGCGCTGGGCGAGGTAACGATCGTCGTCGCGGGCGCGCCGGGCGGAGCGAGTGTCGAGGGTGCCGCCGCGGGATCGGTCATCATCGACCTGGGTGAAGTACTCAAAGTGTTGCGCGAGGCGGGACTTGGGCTCAAGCAGGCGAGTGCGGTAGTCGCGCGGCTGACGGGAACGAGGCGTCGCGAAGTGTACCAGGATGCGCTCAAGTCGCGCGATGACGAGCCTAGTGATGACTGACCGGTGGACAGCTCATACGCCTGCGCTTGCAGTCGCTGTGAGCGTGCGGTTCAATGAAAAGGTGGTGCGGGGATGGTGACGAGGGCTAAAGCTGGGCAAATGGCCGATCGAGTCGGCGAAATCGCGGTGCTGGTCATCCATGGACCCAACCTGAATCTGCTCGGCGAACGAGAGCCCGAGGTTTACGGCCGGACCCGCCTGGTCGATATCGACAAGGAACTCAAGCAACTGGGACGCGAGCTCGAGATGAAGGTTGAGACGTTTCAGTCGAACAGCGAGGGCGCGATCGTCGATCGGATTCAGAAGGCGCGCGGCAAGTGCGACGTACTGTTGATCAACCCGGGCGCATACACGCATACCAGCGTAGCGATTCGCGACGCCATAGCGGCGGTGAGTATCCCGGTTATCGAAGTGCATCTGTCCAATGTGTATCGGCGCGAGCCGTTTCGGCATCATTCGACGATTGCCGATATCGCGCACGGCCGAATCATGGGATTTGGCGCACAAAGCTACAACCTGGCTCTCAGAGCGGCGCGCACGATTGCCGAGGAGTCGCGCCGACGCAGCGGGTGACGCCATGGCGGGCAACGATCCAGAACGCAGGCGAGCCGCGGTTGAGGGAAGACACGGAGACGGGATGGAAGTACGCGAACTAAAGACCCTGCTGGTCCTGATGCGCGACTACGGGCTGGTCGAGCTCGAAATCGAAGATAAGAAGGGCAAGGTGCGGCTGGTGCGCGGCGGCGGACGCGCGTCGGTGGATGAGACCGAGTCGGGCTCTGAGGCGCATGTGGCGGCGCGCGCAGCCTCGCCAATCAAGATGGCGATTCGGCACGTCGAGGCGACGGCGGAGGAAGGCGCGAAGGTGGCGGGCAAAATCGACCTGGCGCCGAATCAGAAATTGATCGAGAGCCCGATGGTGGGCACGTTTTACCGGGCCGCGTCGCAGGACGCCGCGCCGTTCGTCGAGGAAGGATCGTCGGTGCGCAAGGGGCAACCGCTGTGCATAATCGAAGCGATGAAGATGATGAACGAGATCGAATCTCCGGCCGCGGGGCGCGTAATTAGAATTCTCGCGGACAACGGCAATCCGATAGAATACGGTCAACCCCTGATGATCATCGAAGTGATCTGAGTATTTCACGCGGAGCGCGGGTCGATGTTCAAGAAACTGCTGGTCGCAAATCGCGGGACAATCGCAATCCGGATAATCCGCGCATGCCGCGAGCTGGGAATTTCGACGGTCGCTGTCTTCTCGACGGCGGACAAGAACGCGCTGCACGTGCGGATGGCCGACGAGTCGGTATGTATCGGGCCGCCGGCCGCTGAAGACAGCTATTTGAATATCCCAGCGATTCTCAGCGCCGCGACCACCTTCGGCGCCGACGCGGTGCATCCGGGGTACGGATTCTTGTCCGAGAACGGCGACTTCGCGGAGGCATGCCAGCGCTCGGGTCTGAACTTCGTCGGTCCGCGCGCGCGCCATATCAGGTTGATGGGCGACAAGCCGCGCGCGCGGCGGATCATGAAGCGCGCGGGCGTTCCGGTGCTGCCGGGCAGCGAGGGCACCGGCGTTACGGAACTGCGCGAGGCGCAGGTCGACGCGAAGCGGCTGGGCTACCCGGTGCTAATCAAGGCGGCTGCCGGCGGCGGCGGCAAGGGGATGCGAGTAGTTCGCGACGCCGCCGAGTTGACGCGGCTGTTTCCGCTGGCGCAGGGAGAATCCGAGGCGTCGTTCAGTTCGCGCAAGATGTACCTGGAGAAATACCTGGAGCGCGCGCGTCATGTCGAGTTTCAGATTCTGGCGGATTTGCAGCGCAACGCGATTCACCTCGGCGAGCGTGACTGCTCGATACAGCGGCGGCATCAGAAGGTGATCGAGGAATCGCCGTGCCCGATCCTGACGCCGCGGCTGCGCGAAAAGATGGGCAAGGCTGCAGTGCGCGCGGCCGAGGTGGTCGGCTACTCGAACGTCGGCACGGTGGAATTTCTGCTCGCGGGCAACGGCGAGTTTTACTTTATCGAGATGAATACCCGGATACAGGTTGAGCACGGCGTGACCGAGATGGTCACCGGCGTTGATCTGGTGAAGGAAAGTATCCGGATGGCGATGGGTGAGAAGCTCGCGCTCAAGCAGCGGCAGGTGACGTTCGAAGGCGCGTCGATGGAATTCCGCATCTATGCGGAGGATCCGGAGCGGGGCATTCCGTCGCCGGGCGTGGTGACCAATCATCATACGCCGGGCGGGCTCGGCGTGCGGGTCGAGACGGCGCTGTACGACGGCTATCGCGTGCCGGTGCAATACGATCCGCTGATCGCCAAGCTGATCGTGCATGCGGAGACGCGCGCCGAAGTGATCGCGCGGGCCAAAGCGGCGCTGCGCGAGTATGTAATCGACGGCATCAAGACCAATATTCCGCTGCATCTGAAGATTCTGCACGATCCGGATTTCAACCGCGGCGAATTCGCGACCGATTTTCTAACCCGCTACGAACCGCCCCATCCCGAAACCGCGCATCACGCACCGGTAAGCAAGGCCTCTTGACCGCAACGCTCCGCGCCATGCTTGATAGATCAAGTGGAGCGCGCGCAGTTGCGCCTTTCAGTCGGATGACAAACTTTAAAAAAATGAAACGACTATTTCTTGCACTGATGATCGGATTGCTCGCGAGCGTGCCCGCTGCCGCGCAGGACAGCATGAATCCGCTGATTCCCGGCGGTAACAGCGCGCCTCCGGGACAAGCGCCCAAGGCGGTGGTCTCCGATCCGCTGTACGATTTCGGCAGCGCGCTCGAAGGCACGATGGTCAAGCATGCGTTCACGATCAAGAACACCGGCCAGGGCTACCTGGATATTCGCGGCGTGAAGACCTCGTGCGGATGCACGACCGGAGAGCCGTCGAAGATGCACGTCGCGCCGGGCGACACCAGCGAAATCGCGGTGGCGTTCGACACGCACTTCCAGAAGGGGCACCAGGTCCGCACCATCACGGCGTCCACCAACGATCCCGACAATCCACAAGTCGCGATGACGATGCAGGGGATCGTCAAGAAGCAGGTCGAGGCGCAGCCGGACGAGGTCGCGTTCGGCGATGTGAAGCGGGGGAGCGAGCAGACCAAGGAAGTGGTGGTCAACGATCTGAATCCGGCGCGCGGTGCGTTCTCGGTCGGCCCGGTGAGCAACTCGAATTCGTCGATCAAGGTGGAGCAGGAGAAACGGCCCGACGGCAAGCCGGGCGCGCTGTTGAAGGTGTCGCTGTTGAAGTCGATGCCGCTCGGGCCGTTCGACGACACGATCAAGATAACGACCAATCGCGTGCCGCTGCAGGTTGACGTGTTCGGAACGGTAACCGGAGATTTGAATGTCGATCCCGCGCAGGTTTCGTTCGGTATCGTCCCGCGCGGCCAGGACATCGTGAGAATTTTCAAGCTGAGCAACCAGGGACCGAAGCCGGTTAAGGTGCTCGAGGTCGCCAGCAGCAGCCCGAGCGTCGGCGCTATCGCGGAGCCCGTCACGCCCGGCAAGGAATACAAGGTGACGGTCACGCTGAGGCATGGCACGCCCGACGGACAACTGCGCGGGAACTTGACGATAAAGACGGACGACCCGGATCAGGCGACGCTGAACGTGCCGTTCTACGCAATCGTGGGGCAGTTCAAGACCTGATATAAGTTCGGGGGAATGGCTCGGCGCGACAAATCGGGGATCATTTCCTGGGTGCTGGAGCGGATGAGCGACTGGGCCATCGGTCTGCTCACCAAGCCTATCAAGAGTTACGCGCTCCACATCCCCAACGACATTGCCGCGCTCAAGCGTCACATCCGCAAGGGTGACGTCATCCTGGTCGAGGGCAACGAGCGCATCAGCGAATGTATCAAGTACCTGACGCAGAGTTCGTGGTCCCATTCGGCGTTGTACGTCGGTGACGAGCCGATTCGGCGCAATCCCGCGCTGCGGGATCCGCTGGTCGCGCAGTTCGGCGAAGAGGCCAACGCGCTGGTGGTCGAGGCGATCGTCGAGGCGGGCGTGGTGCTGTCGCCGGTGTCAAAGTATCGCGACTTCAATCTCCGCGTGTGCCGGCCGTTCAATTTGTCGGCGGCGGACCTGGCCGACGTGATGGATGAAGCGATTCGCAGCGTGGGCGATACCTACGATCTCCGCAACGTGATTGATCTCGCGCGCTACTTTCTGCCGGTGAGCCTCGTGCCGGCCGCGGTTTCGCCGGCAGGCGCTGCAGTTCGGCAGCGGCGAGCCGACGCGTGTGATCTGTTCGAGCGTGATCGCGTCGTCGTTTCATCGCGTGAAGTTTCCGATCGTGCCGAACTACGAGCAGTTGCCGCCGGATGTCGTGCCGGAGCCGCCCAAGCGCAGGCTCTGGCCGATAGGATCGAAGGCCACGACGGGCGGGCTCGAATACGGCGCGCTCAGGATGGTCTCGCCGACGCTGATCACGCCGCGCGACTTCGATCTTTCGCCCTATTTCGAGATCATCAAATTCAATATCATCGAGAACATGCGTTTCGACTATCACAAGATTTTGTGGGCCGACGACACGCCATCCGCGCCAGTCAAGAAAGGCGCCTGAGCGAGAACCATCTGAGGCAGGGGAGGGTCCATTGAACAAAGAAAACGAACAAGAGCGCGCTGGCGGCCGTCGCGAACTTCTCGAGAAAACGATCGCGAAAATTCTGCATCGCCATTGCAATTTCGGATGGGCGAACTACTACATCCCGAGCGAGAAGTTCCCGAGCCTCATCGAGGAGCTGGTCGAGGTGATGAGTCCGGGCGGGCAGGCCGGGCACGACGAGCTGGTGCAGTTTTTCCTCGGCGTCCAGCGCCTGCCGTCGATCCAGGAGCGTGTAGCAAAACTGGTGCACGAATTTTCGGTCTACAAGCGTGGGTGATGGGGCGTTCTTCCACAAGGCTCGATAGAATGAGTAGCCGCACGAAGTTTACGGAGATTCGCGGAATACTCGAGGATGAAGAGGGACAGAGACCTTTTGTGTTGCGCAGGTCGGCGCCCAAGAGGAGCAGAGCTGGCGATTACTTTTGCGTGATTGACCTCGGGGCGGTGGCGACGATACCCAGAAATGCAAAGATCTACGGCATTAGTGCGAGTCAAGCGAAGGAACTTTCGAACGAATTTGTGCGCAAGATGCTCGCGGGTAAGCGTCTGACTCGCAAGAATGGTAAACGAATCGCATTGTAGCTAGTGCAGTTCGGCCTTCAGCGCCGTCAATTCGGCGGCGTCGGCTGATGCCTCTTTGACGAGATTACCGGGAAAGCGATCGTGGAGCGGGCTCAGGTTCGAGCCCAGCTGCACTACTCGATGCGCGATGCGGGCGACCGCGCCGAATGGAGCGGGCACCAGCTCGGCGGCGTCGCGGAACTCGGCCAGGCTGGCGTCGTCCCATCCGAGCAGACCGCTCAGGAACATATAGATGGGCAGTGAGCCGATCAGACTTAGCAGCACTACTATCCATGCGCTGCCGGCGTGGCCGGGTCCTTGCCATACTGCCAGCGCGAAGCCGCGCAAGATCACGTAGTTGCCGATCGCGGCCAGCGCGGGGTTGACGATCGTCTGCCAGATGCTGAGCGACGGCCACGCGATAGATAGCCCATCAGCGGCCACGCGACGATCGAACGCAGGATCGACGAAATCAGGAACGCGAAAAAGACGCCCTCGAACCCGTACCACTGCAGCATGTACCAGGTCAGCACTACGCGGCTGACGTGCTCGAGCAGCGCGGTCCAGGTGTAGGTGCCCGTGCGTCCGACGCCTTGAAAAACCTGGTCGGGCAGGCGCGTGGTGAAGTCGGCCAGCCTCCATAGATGCATCAGCCACATCACGGTCGCAGCGCGCACGAACTGCGGCGGCAGCAGGCCCTTGATGAACACGTCGGAGAACGCGATGAACGCCCCGCCGAGCATCGAGGCCACCATGATTCCCCAGCGCAGGCCCTGGTCGAGGTAGCGTCGCGTCAGGGCCATTTTGACTTGCGAATAACTTTCGGAGATCGAGGGCATCAAGGTGGTGAAAATGTACGCGCCGGTTTCGAGATAGCCGAACGAGAAGACGAAGGTCAGAAGGAAAATTTCGTTAAGCTCGAGGAAATCCGGCAGCAGTATCGCCATGAAGACCGGAACCAATCCCCAACTGATCGCGACAGCGGCCTGTCCGCCGGTGAGCTTCGCGCCGTACATGATCGATTGCTTGATCGTCGCGCGGTCGAAGTGCGCGAGGAAGATCGTCACCAGATTGAAGCCCATCTTTTCGTAGAAGATCGAACAGAACAGTCCCATCAGCAGGTTCGCGATCACGCCGCCGATGGCGAAACCAAAAACGACGCCCATCCCCTCGCCGAACACCGGATGCATCAGGCCCCAGTGGCGCATGTACACGCCGCAAATCATCTGCACGACGGGATTAAGGACGTAGGTGAGGACGATGAGCAGTTGCGCGTAGTCGAAGCGCTGCAGCGCGCGGAACAGGTTGAAGAAAATCGAGATGAAGCCGGGGAACTGGATCAGCGTGTGCAGCACGACGAACCATGCGAGATACGCCATCGGAGTATGCGGCAGCCAGACGGCGGCGGCCAATCCCAGCGCGGCGATTTGGAACATCCCGGCGATCGCGTGGAACCAGATGAAGAACTGCGCGAAGGTGATCGCGCGGCCTGGGTCGGTCAGGCGATACTCGGCGAAATATTTCACCATCGCCTGGCTGGTGCCGAGGTCGAGCAGCGTGAAAAAAATCAGCATGAACTGCGTGACGGCGGCCCACGCACCGCGCGCCTCGAGAAACGGATTGACGAAGTTGCGCTCGATGTAAAACGTGACGGCGAAGTTCAGCGGGATCATGATGATGAGCGAGAGCAGGTAGTTGTAGAAGAAGCCGCTGAGCGGGCGATGGAATCCGACGATCTCCCATCGCGGATCGCCGTGCGCGGTTTCAGCTGCCCTCGTCCCGGGCGCCGACGGGGCAGCGGCGGCGCCGAGCGATGCGGGCTGGGGCTTTGCGGACATCGTCGAGCGGTAAAAATGCTCGAGCAATTCGGGATGTCGCAGGCTGTAGCGGCGCACGATTACGTACGCGACGATGAACATCACGAACATCGCGAGAAAGATCGCGGCGAGAATCCTGACCTGCGCGCGATCGGGCACGGGTGACGCGATCCAGTTGCCGTACGCGACCGCAGGAACGCCCGCCGCCGTGCGCGACAGCCCGTACAGCAGCCAGTTGAAGTATGGCCAGCGCTGGAAGTCGTAATTCTCCGCGCCCTCGATTCCCGCCAGCATCGTTAACATGCTCGCGATTCGCGCGCTCTGGTCGCCGTTGCGGAGCCATTCGTTGAGCACGTAGATGGAGCTCTTGCCCGAACGGATGCGGATCAGGATCGGCGTCCCGGGCTGGACCGGGTCGCGTTGATTGGTCTTGACGAGGACCTCAGCGCCATTGACGTCGAGGAGCGAGCGTTCATGCACGCGCACCGCCGACAACCAACTGATGTTGCGCGCGAGCGGGTCGTCCTTCGGGCCGACGTAGTTGAGGACCGCGGCAATATGCTCGAGTTCGCGGCCGTGGGTGGCGCCGTGGGACGACGTCCACGATGCCGGTTTGTTTAATCGCGCCGTTGGTCAAGGATGCGAGCGCAGCAGGATCGGTATGCCGTCCGAGAATCAGCACGACGCCCATTCCCGACGCGACGCGCGCCTTGAGCGCGTCGAGCGCGGGGCCGGACGGCGGCAGGTTGTCCTGGTAGACGGCGGTCGCGGCGTCGTCGAGATTTGTCGACGCGATGCGTCGACGGGTCGAGCATCAGGCGCGTGAGGACGAGATCCTCGGTGCCGGAATAGTAAACGTTGAATTGCGATTCGGCAGCGTGCGCGAAAGCGGGAACGAGAAGCGCGATACTAGAAGTGCGACAGCAGTCTGCGCGAAGCGGTTAACGTTTATGCGGTCGAGTCGCATCGCGCAGCGATTCACCAGAATCAAATCGAACTGGATTCCACGGCCGGTTGATACTACAAGTTTTTGTGGCTGCTTGACGAACGATATTTCAGACGGAGGCGCTATCGATGGATGCTCTTGAAGCGATTCTCTCACGCCGCGTGCAGCGCGCGTTCGCGGACAAACCGGTGGAGCGCGAAAAACTCGCGAAAATCGTCAAGGCCGGACGCCATGCGATGAGCGCGCGCAACATGCAGCCGTGGCAGTTCGTCGTGATTCAAAATCGCGACCGGCTTAAGGAAATTGGCGCGCTATGCTCGACCGGGCGCTTCGTAAGCGACTCGCCGTCGGCGATAGTCGTGCTCAAGGACGTCGCCAACGCGCGATGGGCCGACGTGGATTGCGGGCAGGCGGTGCAGAACATGGCGAACGCTGGTTGGGCACTCGGTCTTGGCACCTGCTGGGTCGGCAACTTCGACGGCGCGAAGATTGGCGCGATGCTCGGCGTCAAAGAAGGATGGGCAATCTTCACGATTCTGCCGTTCGGCTACAGCGACCCGAAAAATCCACCGCAGGCGAAGCCGCTGAAGCCGCGCAGCGAGATGGTGCACTATGAGCGCGTAGGAAATCCGAAGCCGTAAAGATCTGATAGAATCCCGGCACTGAAAAACCTGAAAAAAGGAAGTTTGCGATGGCGATAAAACAGCAAGTTCCCCCCGAAGCGTACGAAACGCTGAAGCAAAATCCCGACGCGCTCTACCTCGACGTCCGCACCGAAGGAGAATTCGCGGCCGGACACGCAGCCGGCGCGATCAATATCCCGGTGATGGTTGCGAAGGGGCCGGGGCAGATGCAGTTGAATCTCGACTTCGTCGAAGTCGCAGAGAAAGTTATTCCGAAAGGCAGAAGCTGGTCGTCGGATGTCATGGCCGGCGGACGTTCGCAGCGCGCGTGCGAGATGCTCGAAGAGGCCGGGTTCACCGATCTGACGAACGTGGTCGGCGGCTTTGGCGGCCAACGCGACGCGTCGGGCAAGGTCGTCGTCGCGGGATGGAAGGACGCAGGACTGCCGGTGACGACCGACCTCGGTGACGCCGCCTATGCGGCGCAGAAGGCAAAGGCGGGGGTGTGATGGCGATCCGCCTGACCCGCATCTACACGCGCACGGGAGACAAGGGCCAGACCGCCCTGGTTGGCGGCAAGCGCGTGCCCAAGGAGAGCGCGCGGCTGGAGGCCTACGGCACGATCGACGAGCTGAATTCGATCGTCGGAATCGTTCGCACGTACTTGCCGCAATATCGGGATGGGTTCGGCGCCGATTTCGCGACGTATTCGGAGACGTTGCGGCGGATACAGAACGAATTGTTCGACGTGGGCAGCGAGCTCGCAACGCCGCCGGACGGCGAATATCCGCAGATGCACAAGATGGGCGCCGGCGAGATCAAGAAGCTCGAAGAAGAGATGGACGCGATGGAGAAGGAGCTCGAGCCGCTGAAATCTTTCACGCTCCCGGGCGGCGGCGTGCTCAACGCGTTCCTGCATCAGGCGCGCACGGTGTGCAGGCGCGCGGAGCGCGTGTGCTGGCGGCTGAAGCGCGAGGAAGACATCAGCGACAATCTCATCATCTATGTGAACCGCCTGAGCGACCATCTGTTCGTGCAGTCGCGATGGGTCGCGAAGCGGCTCGGCGAGCCCGAATTCCTGTGGGACCGCGGCGCTGCGGATCGAAGAGGACGAGAAGGCATCGCGCGCGGCGAAGAGCAAGTCGAGTCGCGGCGGCAAGTCCTGAGTGTTGGAGAATTCCGATGGCAGCAGCCACTGAAAAGAAAATCTATCTTCGACAGGCGCAGATCGGCCCGATGGCGAATTTCATTTATTTAGTCGGCGACCCGGTTACGCGCAAGCTCGCGGTCGTCGATCCCGCGTGGGACGTCGAGACGATTTGCAAATTCGCAGAGTCAGAGGGCTACGAGATCGACAAGCTGCTGCTGACGCACTATCACCCGGACCACCTGGGCGGGCACATGATGGGGCAGAATATCGAGGGCGCCGCCAAGATGCTCGAACACGTCAAAGCCAAGGTCTACGTGAACAAGCATGAAGCCGAAGGAGTGAAGCAGGTCGCGGGTTTGTCGGACTCCGACATGGTCAAGGTCGATGCGGGCGACACGGTCAAGGTTGGCGAGTTCGAGGTGAAGTTCCTGCACACTCCAGGGCATACGCCGGGCTCGCAGTGCTTTCTCGTCGAGGGCAACCTGATTTCCGGCGACACGCTGTTCGTGAACTCATGCGGGCGAGTGGACCTGCCGGGCTCCGACCCGGAGGCGATGTATCACAGCCTGAACGACACGCTGCGCAATCTCGACGACTCGACGGTGGTGTATCCGGGGCATGCGTACTCGTCGGAGTCGAGCACGACGATCGGCGACCAGAAGCGTCACAATATGTACATGCGATTTCCGACGCTCGACGATTTTCTCGACGCGATGGGCTACCCGCGCCGCTAGCCGTCGAACGCGCGATGGTTAACTCCAGCCATGCGTGAGGACTCGCACAAGCTCGCGGGGCAAGCCGAAAAGCTGCGCGACGAGATCAATCGCGCCAACTATCGCTACTACGTCCTCGACGATCCGGAAATTTCCGACGCCGAATACGACAAGCTGTTGCGCCGCCTCGAGGCGCTCGAGCGCGAGCATCCCGAATTAGCGACGCCGGATTCGCCCACGCAGCGTGTGGGTGCGGCGCCGGGCGAAAAATTCGGCGTCGTGGTGCATCGGCGGCCGATGATGTCGCTCGGCAACGCAATGGACGCCGAGGAGATGCGCGAGTTCGATAAGCGCATCAAGCGCCTGCTGAAGTCCGACGCCGATATCGAGTACGTCGCCGAGGTCAAGCTTGACGGACTCGGGATCGAGCTGGTTTACGAAGAAGGGCGGCTGAAGGTCGGCTCAACGCGCGGCGACGGCACCAACGGCGAAGACGTCACGCAGAATATCCGCACGATCAAGAGCGTGCCGCTCCGACTGCAGCATCCCGGGCATGGCAAAATTCCCCGGCTGCTCGAGGTGCGCGGCGAGGTGATTATTCCGCGAAAGGCGTTTGCGAAGATGAACCACGAGCGCGAGGAGGCCGGTGAGCCGGTGTTCGCGAATCCGCGCAACGCCGCGGCGGGCGCGCTGCGCCAGCTCGATCCGAAGATCACCGCGTCGCGGCCGCTCGACGTTTTCCTGTATGCGCCGGGTGTGATCGAAGGCGTCGCCTTCAAATCGCAGTGGGAATTTCTGAATGGCATCAAGGCGCTCGGACTGCGCGTGAATCCGCTGTCGCGAGTATGCAACGGTATCGACGCGATCCTCGACTACTGGAACGAGATCACCGAAAAACGGCACGAGCTGGATTACGAGGCCGACGGTGTGGTCGCCAAGGTGAACTCGTACGCGCTCCAGGAGCAGCTCGGCGAGGTCTCGCGGTCGCCGCGCTGGGCGATTGCCTACAAGTTCAAGGCGCAGCAGGCGGAGACGGTGGTCGAAAAGATTGACGTGCAGGTGGGGAGAATCGGATCGCTCACGCCGGTCGGCAAACTCCGTCCCGTGCAACTCGCGGGCGTGACGATTTCGAATACTTCGCTGCACAACCTCGACGAGATTCGGCGCAAGGACATCCGCGAGCGCGACACTGTGCTAATAGAGCGCGCCGGCGACGTGATTCCGTACGTGATTCGCGTCACCAAGGAAGGGCATCCGCGCGCGAAGCCGTTCGAGATGCCGACGCATTGCCCGGAATGCGGCGCGGCGATTGTGCACGAGGAGGGCGAGGTTGGTTACTTCTGCGTCAACGCAAATTGTCCGGCGCGGATGCGCGAGTCGGTTCGGCATTTCGCGTCGAAGGGATGCCTCGATATCGAAGGGCTGGGTGACAAGCTGGTCGGTCAGCTGGTCGAGAAGGGATTGGTGAAGGAGCTGGACGATCTGTTTGGGCTGACGAAGGAGCAGCTCGCGGGGCTCGAGCGAATGGCGGACAAGAGCGCGCAGAACGTGCTCGATGCGATCCAGAAAGCGCGCAAGACGACGCTCGACAGGTTCATCAACGGGCTTGGGATACGGCACGTCGGCGAGCACACCGCGCGGCAACTGGCGTTGAAGTTCAGGGCGATGGACGCACTGGCTGCGGCGTCGGAAGACGACTTGCTCGGCGTGCGCGATATCGGCGGCGAAGTCGCTCACAGTATTCGCGAGTACTTCGACGAGCCGCGCAATCTGAAAGCCGTCAAGCGGCTGATCAAAATTCTGGAGGTCGCGGCGCCGGCCGAGGTCGAGGGAAGGGGCGCATTGCGCGACAAGACGTTCGTGCTGACCGGCACTCTCGAATCGATGACGCGGGAGGAGGCCGAACGCAAAATCATGGCGGCTGGTGGGCGAGTCACGTCGTCGGTGAGCCGCAAGACGGACTTCGTGGTCGCCGGCGCCGAGCCTGGATCCAAGTTGAAGAAGGCGCAGGACTTGGGAGTGCGGGTGCTCGACGAGAACGGTCTCGTGTCGCTTCTCGGGGGAGCGAGTTGACGACCCAAAGCAAAACGGGGCGCGCGAGGCTGCATCTAATCGTCAGCGGGCGGGTGCAGGGCGTCGGCTTTCGATTTTCGGCGTACGACGAGGCCAAAGATCTCGCACTTGCCGGATGGGTGCGCAATCTCGCCGGAGGCGAGGTCGAAATAGTGGCAGAAGGCAAGCAGGAGAGCTTGCGGATGCTGGCCGCGTGGGCGCATCTGGGACCACCGTCGGCGCACGTAACCGAGGTACGCGAGAACTGGCTGGATTTTGCGGGCGAATTTACCGAGTTTCGGATTCGCTGAATGGGCGCTCAAAAAGCGGGCCTTTAATGGCTTGCTTGGATTAGCTATGCTTGAAATCCGCGTGTTGGAGTATTTACAAGGCTTTCGCAATATCGATCAGACTCTGACCACAAGGAGATTGGACTGAGATGGCCGTACCACCTGAGGCAGCGGGGCAAGCTGTCGAGTCGCATGATTCCCTTTCCGGCGGGTCCGCGCACAAGCCGCATCTGAAGCGCGACCACGTCGTTATCCGGTTTGCGGGCGACTCGGGCGATGGGATGCAGTTGACGGGGATGCAGTTCACGGCCGAATCGGCGCTGGCCGGCAACGATATAGCAACACTGCCCGACTTTCCCGCCGAAATCCGCGCGCCCCAGGGAACGCTGGCCGGGGTCAGCGGCTTTCAGCTGAATTTTTCCAGCAGCGAGATCTTCACCGCCGGCGACGAGCCCAACGTGCTGGTCGCGATGAATCCCGCGGCGCTGCAGGCGAACATCGAGGATGTCCCGCCTAACGCCGTGATAATCGTTGACCGCGAGGCATTCACCGAAGCCAACGTCAAGCGCGCCGGCTACAAGAGCAATCCGCTCACCGATCATTCGCTCGACAAATTCCAGGTGATCGAAGTCGATGTGACCAAGCTCACGTCGCTGGCCGTTCACGGGATGGGGTTGAACAATCGCGCGGTGTTCCGATGCCGCAACATGTTCGTGCTCGGGATGCTGTCGTGGCTGTATCAGCGGCCGATCGAGAGCACGCTCAGTTATCTCGAGAGCCGCTTCAAGAAGACGCCCGAGATTCTCGAAGCGAACGTCAAGGTGCTCAAGGCCGGGTTCAATTACGGCGAGACGACCGAGATGTTCGCGAGCTCGTACGAAGTGCCCGCCGCGCGGATTGCGCCGGGACTCTACCGCAATATCACGGGCAACAGCGCGACCGCGCTGGGTTTCGTGGCGGCGGCCGTGAAATCGGGACGTCCGCTGTTTCTTGGCTCGTATCCGATCACGCCCGCCAGCGACATTCTTCACGAACTTGCAGGCTTCAAGAATTTTCCCGTTTACACTTTCCAGGCCGAGGACGAGATTGCCGGCGTGTGCGCGGCGATCGGCGCGTCATTCGGCGGAGCGATCGCGATCACTACCACGTCGGGCCCCGGCATGAACCTGAAGGCCGAGGCGGTCGGGCTCGCGGTAAAAGTCGAGCTGCCGCTGGTGATCACCGACATCCAGCGCGCGGGACCGTCGACCGGAATGCCGACCAAGCCGGAGCAGGCCGATCTGCTGCAGTCGATGTACGGACGGCATGGCGAGTCGCCGATTCCGATTATCGCGGCGTCGACGCCGGCCGACTGTTTCGATTGTGCGTACGAGGCGGTGCGAATCGCGGTCAAGTACATGACGCCGGTGATCCTGCTCACCGACGGCCAGCTCGCCAACGGCGCGGAGCCGTGGCTGCTGCCCGACGCCGACAAGCTTGCTCCGATCAAAGTTGAGTTCGCGACGAATCCCGAGGGCTTTTTACCGTACAATCGCGAACCGGAGACGCTTTCCCGGCCGTGGGCGGTGCCGGGGACCAAGGGCCTCGAGCATCGCGTGGGCGGGCTGTCGAGCGAGAACCTGACCGGCAACGTGAGCTACTCGCCGGCCAACAACGAGCTGATGGTGCGGACGCGGGCGCGCAAGATTGCGGGCATCGCGCGCGAGATTCCGGCGACGCAGGTCTTTGGCGATTCCAGCGGCGACCTCGTCGTGCTCGGATGGGGCTCGACCTATGGCCCGATTCGCGAAGCCGTCAAACACCTGCGCGAGAAGGGCAAGAAAGTTTCGCACGTCCACCTGCGCTATTTGAATCCTCTTCCGCGCGACCTCGAAGAGACGCTCAAGCGTTTCAAGCGGGTGATGATCCCCGAAATGAACATGGGACAATTACTCAAGATGGTGCGCGCCGACTACCTGATCGACGCCTTCGGGTTCAACAAAATCCAGGGCCGTCCGTTCAAAGTCAGCGAGATCGAAAACCGCATCAACCGGGCCCTGGAGGGCTAATCGAAAAATGGCAACCGCTCTTAGCCGCAAGGATTTCGTTTCCGACCAGGAAGTTCGCTGGTGCCCCGGATGCGGCGACTACGCAATCCTGGCCGCCGTGCAAAAGACGATGCCGGAGTTCGGCATCGCGCCGGAAAACACGGTCTTCATTTCGGGAATCGGATGCTCGAGCCGGTTTCCGTACTACATGAACACGTACGGCTTTCACACGATTCACGGCCGCGCGCCGGCGTTCGCGACCGGATTGAAAATTTCGCGGCCCGATCTCGACGTATGGGTGGTCACCGGCGACGGCGACGGGCTTTCGATCGGTGGCAATCACCTGATCCACGTGCTCCGGCGCAACGTCGACATGAAGATCCTGCTCTTCAACAATCGAATCTACGGACTCACCAAGGGCCAGTACTCGCCGACCTCGGAAGTGGGCAAGGTCACGAAGTCCACCCCGGCGGGCTCGGTCGATTTTCCGTTCAATCCGATCACGGTGGCGCTCGGCACGCACGCAACTTTCGTCGCGCGCACCGTCGACGTCGAGCAGAAGCATCTCGGCGAGATGCTCAAGCGCGCGCACGCGCATCGCGGCGCGTCGTTCGTGGAGATTCTGCAGAACTGCAATATCTTCAACGACGGCGCCTTCAACGACGTCAGCGACAAGGCCCTCAAGGCCGACCACCAGTTGGTTCTCGAACACGGCAAGCCGCTAGTCTTCGGCAAGAATCGCGACATGGGAATCAAAATGAACGGCATGCGTCCAGAAGCAGTACAGCTGAGCGCTACCGTCACTGAAAAAGACCTGGTCGTGCACGACGAGACCAATCTGTCGCTGGCGTTCATGCTCGGCAACTTCGAGCCTCCGCTGCCGACACCGATGGGCGTGTTCTATGCGGTGTCGCGGCCGACCTACGACGGCGCCGTTAACAAGCAGCTCGAGGACGCGAAAGCAAAGCAGGGCGCGGGCGACCTGAAAACACTGCTAGGCAAGGGCGATACGTGGACGGTGAGCAGCTGACTCGCGAACATTCGTAGCGAATGCACAAAGGCCCGCGAGCGCATCTCGCGGGCCTTTTCTGTTTCCTCTCCCTGCAAGGTAGAGGATGAAGGTGAGGGTCAAGTTACGATGTCGCGTTTCGCGACACGCGTTTTACTTTTTCACCGCGGGCAGCTCGCACTTGTAGACCTTCATCACGTTCTCGCCCATCACCTTGGCGCGCGCGGCGGCCGGCAACTTGTGCGCAAGCTCCTCGACTTCCTCGATATAGTTGCCGACGTGATCGGGATGCGGAAAGTCCGACGCCCAGAAAAATTTGTCGGCGCCGCACAGCTCGACCATCGCCGGCAACGAGCGTTCGTCGGGATCCGCCGAGATCCAGCAGTTGCGATCGAAGTAGAAGCTTGGCTTCTCCTTGAGCGGCACCGTGCGACCCATCGCGCTCGCATAGACGGCGTCGAGCCTGCCCAGCCAGTAGTCGATCCATCCCGCGCCCGCCTCGAGCAGCACCAGGCGCATCTTCGGGAATTTGTCGAAGGTGCCGTACTGGAAGAAGCTCGTGAATGCGTGACGAATCGCGTCGGCCGCGATGATGTTCAGAAAATAATAATTTCCCGCGCATGAACTTCCGATCGTAGCGCCCTGTCGACGCCCATATCGGCTCGAGAGAGGGATGAATCCCGAGCGGCACATCGAGTTCCTGCGCCTTGGCGAACAGCACGTCGTGATCGGGATGCGCGTGCGGCTTGCGCGTCATGACGAATTGCGCGACCCATCCGCCTTTGCATCCAGCCTTGACCGCGCGTTCGAGTTCGACTGCGGCCGCGGCCGGATCGCCGAGCGACAGATGCGCGATCGGAATCAGCTTGCCGCCGCTGTCAGAGCAGAAGTCCACGATGTAGCGGTTGTAGGCGCGCGTACACGCCTGCGCGAGTTCGGGATCTTCGGTCTCGGTTTCCCATAGCAGGCTCATGGTGGGATAGAGGAACGCGGCGGCGAGACCTTCAGCGTCGATTCGCTTGAGCCGTTCCTTCGCGTCCATCGCGCCGAACGGAGCCAGGCCACCGTACGTCGGCGGGCGTTCCCAATTGTCGGTGCGCGTCGTGCCCATCGCGGACAGCCCGGCGAGCCGGCCGCCGCTGAAAATCTTCGACGGCTGTCCCGCGATTTCCAGGTATTCGAGTCCCCTGGCGTCGGTGCGAATTCTTACGGCGCGGTCTTTGTACTTCGCTTCGATATAGCGATCCCACAGACCGGCATCCTCGAGGATGTGCCCGTCGGCGTCGACGGCGCCGGTGAAATCCAGTTTCTGAATTCCTTCGAGAGGATTCGACATTGATGATGACTCCGTATGCGTACGAGATTTCTCAGTTATAGTTCACACCGCGCACCGCGCAAAGTTCAGTGCGCTGCGTTGGACATCGTTGCTGGATTGAAAAAATTATCGGTCGCCATTCCCATGTTGATGTACCAGCTCTCGTGCTCGTCGGTTTCGAAACCGGGCGACAATGCGACGGTTGAGAAGCCGGTGCCGACGTCTTCATCGACCAACGCCGTCTGGAACATGCGCTTGAACGGCCAGATCGCGACCTTGGCGTCCGGAATGGGCCGGTCGCGGTACGCGTTGAAGGTCGCCAGCGTCTTCCACAATTTGCCGTCACGGTCGTATTGATCGGACGCGGTAATGAACCATCCTTCCGAGTCGATGAACAAAATCCGCTTCGGGATCGAAACGCTGCTGCCGAGCAGAGAAGTCTGCTTCGCATCCGCTTCGATGACGTAGAGGCGGCGCATTTCCCAATTCTCCGGGCAGATGGTTCGTCCGCCGTCGCTCGGGCATGCCTTGGCGGGAGAGTTCTCCGCGTTCACCACCGCGAGCATCGGCTTCTCGCTGAGAAACTTGTAGCTGAAGTCTTCGATCTTTGCGGCGAAGCCGAAGAATGAATCGGGATCGAGGTTGCTCGCATAGGTTGCGGCGCCCCCGCCCCCATTGCCGCCTGGTTCGAAGAGGCCAAGGACATCCGACAGTTCGTTGGCGGACGCGCGATTCACGTGCCGCGTGCGCGGATTCATCATCCAGCTATTGTCTTCGATTTTCGGGTCGAGGTTGCGGTAGCGGATAAAGCCGAAGCCGCGCACCTCGGACGGATCGAGAAACGGGTACGCGCCGAACCGGTAGCGGATTCCCGCCGTCGTCGCCTCGGGATTGGTCGGGATCGGATTAACCTCGGTGCGGCCGGTGTTGTTGTAAAATCCGACGTTGCCAATCGTGAAGTGCGCGACCGGATCGGCGGGCGACGCTCCCGGCTTGAAGCTTGCGATCTCGACGTTCTTCGAAATAGCGTCGTCGGTGTAGAGCGGCCGGTAGCTGAAGTTCCACATCACTTTCAGCGCCGCATTCGGATCGTTCGCATCGACCAGCGGGAACGGGAGCCCGGCCAGATAATTTTTCAGCGTGCCGTCGGGCGCGAGCTGCACCTGCGCTGAATATTTTTCCGTTGCGGATTTGTAAGGCGGCGGCCATTCGAGCCGATCGGTCGGCACGATCTTCATCGTCATGCCTTGCTTTACGAGAATCAGATTTCCCGGACTCACGAGGTCCGCGACCTTGTCGGCCTGGTCCTTGGTGATGGTATCGCCGGGACTGACGCCGGCGCACGGCGAGTTCGCGATCGATAGAACGGCAAATGCGATCGCCGCTGCAACTTCAAGCTTTACTTTCATTTCCGTTTTTCACCTCCCTTAGAAGCTGAGGCGTTTGAAGCGGCTTTCCGGAATGAGTCGCACCGCGCCCATTATAAAGCGCCAGAACCATGGCACGTACACGACTTCGGCGCGCTTGCGATACGCCGCGTAAATCAGATCTGCGGCTTTGGTCGGCGCGATCGTGAGCAGCGCGCCCTCGCGTCCCCAGGTCATTCGCGTGTCGACGGTGCCGAGCTTCACCGTCATCACGTGAACGTTGCTGGCGGCGAGACGTCCGCGCAGTCCTTGCGCAAACAGCGCGAGCGCGCCCTTGGCCGAGCCGTACACATAATTTTTCTTGCGGCCGCGCTCGCCGGCGACTGATCCGATCACGATGATGAAGCCGGAGCGTTGCTGTTCGAGATGGCGCGCGGCCAGAGTGATCATCGAAACTGCACCGGTGAAGTTCTGATGCAGCGTCGCAAGCGCGGCGCCGGGGTCGGTCTGCGCGGCGTCCTCGTCGCCGAGGGTTCCGAAACAGACGACGACACCGTCGAGACCGCCGAGCTGGCCCGCGGCATGGCGGACGAACTCGTCGTGCGAGGCAAAATCCGACGCGTCGAACGTGCCGGAAAGCGCGGGCACTCCGGCGCGAGCGCTGACGTCTTCGGCAACGCGTCGAGCCTCGTCGGCGTCCCGCGCCGCGAGATACAATCGCGCGCCGTCGGACGCGAACCGAAGCGCGAGTGCGCGCGCGATCGGGCTGGTGGCGCCAAGAATCAGAACTTTAGTCATCGTGCGAGTGCGGTCCTCAGGCGAGATACATCCCAAGCCTGCGCGACAGGCTCGACGAAAAGCGATTGTCGGGATCGGCGATCGCCTTCGCCGCCTGCCACGTGGCGAGATTCGGATACATCGCGCGAAACGTCTCGGCAGACATGCGCGCATCTTTGGCCAGGTACACGCGGCCGCCGCGCTTGAGCACCATCGCATCCAGCGAATCGAGAAATTCGAGCAGTCCGTCGTTGACCGCGAAGTCGAGCGCGAGCGTGTAGCCCGGCATCGGGAAAGAGAGCAGGCCGTCCTGCGCGCCGAACTTCTTGAGCACCGCGATGAACGAACCGCGCCCGCTGCGGCTGATCGCTTCGAGCACTTCGACCAGTCCCGCGCGACTCTCGTCGGGCGGCCACACGCATTGATACTGCACGAAGCCGCGCTTGCCGTAGATTCGATTCCAGTTGCGAATCGAATCGAGCGGATAGAAAAAACTGTCCCAATCGAAGATGGTGTGCGCTGCCTTGTCGCGCTGAAAAGCATAGACGGCAGCGTTGAACGCCCTCAGGGTCAGCGAATTCAACACGAATCCCGGCAGGTTGAAGGGCACGAACGGGCTGAGCCGCGGCCTCGTGTTGAGCGGATCCTGCGCGAGATTTTTGGGCAGGCGATCGAGCGTCGCGAAGTTGCCGACGTTGAGCACCGAGCGGCCCAGCGCGGCCTTGCTGCTGCTGCAATCGATCCACGCGACCGAGTAGCCGTACTGCGCGTCGGTGCGCTCGAAGGCCTCGATCGCGGTGTCGATATTGCCGGCGCGAATCGACTCGCCGTCGAGATAGGCGCTCTCGACGCGCCGCATTCTAAGTTCAAGCTCGAGGATCACGCCGGTGAGTCCCATGCCGCCGACGGTCGCCCAGAACAGCGCGGAGTTTTCCTCGCGCGAGCATCGCATCACCTCGCCCGACGCGACCATCAGATCGAAGCTGGTCACGTGCGCGGCCAACGAGGAGTCGCGATGGTGATTCTTGCCGTGCACGTCGGCGGCGAGCGATCCGCCAAGCGTGACGAAGCGAGTGCCGGGAGTGACGGGCGGGAAAAAACCGCGCGGCAGAAATACGTCGATCAACTCGGCGATGGTGACGCCGGCCTCGCATCGCAGGATGCCGGTGGCGGCGTCGAAGGAGAGCATCCGGTTGAGCCGCGTCAGATCGACGACCCGATTTTGATCGTTCAGCGCCGCGTCGCCATAGGCGCGGCCCGCGCCGCGCGCGATTAGCGAAGTCGCGTTGGCGGTCACGACCGATTGCAGTTCAGCGATTTTATCGGGCCGGTAGATATCGCTTTCGGACAGCGGATAACGGCCCCATCCGGTGAGCAAGGCATGGCGCGGGTTCGGCGCAGAGGTCGTGGTATTCGTCATGGCGAAAAAGTCGCAGCGTCACTGAGGGTAACAGGAAGACCACGACCGAGAAACGCCCGCGGCCGCACGCGCTTCAACGAGAGGAGACAGTATCGATCTAGCCTGCGGTGACGCGATCCGGCGCCGGGGCGGCGTGGGCATGCTCTTCGACCGCCGCATGGCCGCGCGAGAACGCCATCGCGACGATGTAGATTATCATTCCGACCGAGCGCGACCTTTACCCACTCGCCCCATCCGTAGTGGACCGCGACGTAGAGCGACAAGGGCGCGGATATCGCGACCCATGCGCGCGCGACCAGCCCGAAGAAGGCCCATCCTGTTGCTTGCAGAGCGGGCGAGACGTCCTCGAGAGTCTCGGAGAACTGCGCAGCCCATGGCACGTAAGCGATCGCCAGGAAGCATCCCATCGCCGACGCGACCATCGCCATGGTGGCGCGGGGAAGCTCGCTGCCGAATCTTGGAATCCACCAGGCCATCAGGATCGAGGCGAGTATCGCGCCGAAAATTGCGATCGGCTTGCGGGTTTGCAGGCGATCGGAAACCAGCCCGGTCAAGACCAGCGCGCCCAAGTTTGCCAGCCAGAAGTATTCGTTCATCTTCGCGGCTTCGGCGGGTGTGTAGTGAAACGCCTCGGTGAACATCAACGGCCCGAAACCCTGGATCGCGAAGTACAGCGTCAGATTCGCGGTTATCCCAATCACCAGCAGCCAGACCTCCAGATGACCAAGCAGGCGCCGGAAAGCGTCTCCCGTGCTGGACGGAAGTTCGCTGGCGCTGGGCAGGCGTCCCTCGGCGGCGAGCGCCTGAATTTCGGTCTTCATGATCTGCACGCGCAGTTCGGGACTTAAATCGCACAGCCACAACACGATTGGGATGTACATCGCGATCGCGAAGCAGCCCATGATCCATATCTGCGATTGCCAGGTGTGATAGATCGGCAGCGTCGCGCCCGCGACGTAGTTGGCGAGGAAGTTCGCGCCGACCGGCCCGATCGTCAGCAGTCCGAATGCCAGCGCACGGCTAAGGCGCGGCGACATGTCGCGAATCAGGGCAGCGAGGGCGCCGGCAGTCAGGCCGGCCACGATTCCCATCAGCATGCGCAAGATCACGAACGTCACGATGTTGGTGATCAACACGTTGAAGAACAACAGTACGGTGACGAATCCAAGACATACGTCGACGATGAGGACGCGGCCGTAGCGGTCTGCCAGCGGGCCGCCGAAGAATGCCGAGATGCCGGAAATCAGCACGGTGAACGTGATGAATGCGCCGTATGCGGTGTGGCTCATGTGCAGGTAGGGGAGCAGGATTGGCAGCAGTGGGGCGAGCTGGAAGTCGTATGCGCCGAGAATCGACGCGAGCACGGTCAGGATCAGGAGCGACCATCGATGACTGCCGCGCGGATATTCGGCCAGCGTTCGAGCCGCGACGAAACTGTTCATGCCGTCTCCCTCATTAGCCGGACGCATGCGTCAGCTAAGTTCCTCTACAACCAAGCAGCCCGAAAATACAAGGCGCATTCTTCACTCGGACACGGTCTCGCGTCGGCTACCCCACTTTTCCCAGAACGTCACCTGCAGCGCGGGCTTGCGGTCAGGGCGCGCCCATCGACCTTTCGGGTAGCCCATCGGAATCAACACGACGTTGGCGTATTCGGGCGGCACGCCGAGCATCGCGTCGATTTCCTTCGCGAACATCGTGTGCATCCCCGTGATTGACGTGCCGAGACCGTAGCCGCGCGCCGCCAGGCACAGATTCTGAATCGCCGGGTAAATCGCGCCCCACATCGGCTGCCCGGCGCGCGCGCGATCGGTGTATTTTTTCACGCACGCGAAGATCATCACGGGTACTTCGGCGATATGCTCGGCAAGATATTTCGCCGAGCGCAAGTTCCGCCCGCGTTGGCTCTGTGGATCGTTGGCGACAACTTCCCGCTCGGTCGGCGTGAACACGGCGTCCCACGCCTTGCGATAACGTTCCGCGACAAAAATTTTCGTCTCGCGCCCGGTGACGACGATGAAAAACCACGGCTGCCGATTGTGCCCGCTCGGACCCATCGTCGCCGCCTCGATCACCTTGACGACCAGACTCGGCGCCACCGGATCGGGCTTCAGCCGCCGCATCGAGCGCGTTGTGTAGATTGCTTCGTACAAATCGAATTCGTGATGACCATGCATGAGCGCGAACCTATCAGTTTTCCGGTGACGAGCGGAAATTGCAGGGGTGACCCCTGCACCCAATGTTAAAAGGTAATGAAGGCCCTCGCTGCGAGGGGCACGATCGCTTGCCCACAGCTTGAAGTGGGGCTATGAAAACACAGTTAGAGGCGTCAAGACAGAAATTCCGGATAAAGCGGAAATTCCGGCTACGGTCGTCCGGGTTGTAACATGTTGATCGGTAAGCAGGCATTGGAGAGACGGCAATGCCAAGTGACGCAACCCCATCGACGGAAAATCAACCAGCTCCCCTGAGCGTATCCAGCACACTGGCGCGATTGGCGGGCATCGGCGTTGTCACCCTATTGGTCGTCGGAGGGTTTCTCTATTTGGGAGGCTGGCTCAATCCGCATGAACTAACACCTGCCCGGTTCGTCAACGGTTTTGAAAAGGTTTTCGGAATCCACTCCGGTTTCCGGCGCAATCATGCCAAAGGCGTGTGCGTCGGAGGTTTTTTCGATAGCAATGGCCAGGGAACGCGCCTCTCGAAGGCCGTTCTGTTCCCAACCGGCCGCGTGCCGGTCATCGGCCGCTTCTCGCTCGGCGGCGGCAATCCCTATGTTGGCGACACTCCCGACGCGATCCGTGGACTAGGACTTCTGTTTCGGTTGGGCGATGGCGAAGAGTGGCGGACGGCGATGATCAATCGTCCGGCATTTCCGTTCAACACCCCGCAGGCCTTTTACGGCAACTTGATTGCTTCGAAACCCGACCCCAACACGCATAAACCCGATCCGGAAAAAATGGCGGCGTTCGCGGCCAGCCATCCTGAATTTGTGCGGGCGGTGAAAATCATCCAAAGCCATCCACTGTCGTCCGGTTTCGACAACAGCACTTTCAACGGCCTCAATGCGTTCCGTTTCATCAACGCGGCCGACGTCTCGACGCCGGTTCGATGGTCGATGGTGCCGATGGATGCGTTTAAGCCTGAAGACACGGCTCAATCCGCCAATCCCGACAAGAATTATCTCTTCGACGATTTCATCGCGCGGATTCATAGTGGGCCCGTGCAGTGGCGGCTGATCCTCACGGCTGGGCAACCCGGCGACCCTACCGACGATGCGACGATCCCATGGCCGGAAGATCGGCAGCACGTCGATGCCGGTACGCTGACCCTCGACGAAGTTGAGCCCGAGGCGCCTGGAAACTGTCGCGACATCAACTTCGATCCGTTGGTGTTGCCGGTCGGCATTGCACCGTCCGACGATCCTTTGCTCAGCGCTCGATCGGCAGTTTATTCGCAATCGTTTACAAGACGAGCGGGCGAGAAGAAGGAGCCGAGCGCGATCACGCCTTCGGACGTGCGAAAGTGAGCGTCAGGATGACGACGAACCCGCAGCAATTCCCGGTTTCCATGCGGTTTCTTCACTGGTTGATGGCCGCGATGGTGCTGACCATGCTCGGCATTGGTGTTGCCATGGTCGCGTCGCTCGCCGACTACCATCGGCTTGTATCAATCCATCGCCCGGTGGGGATCCTGATCCTGATTTTAGTGGTGATCCGGTTCGTGAACCGGCGCTTCAGCACCCTGCCTCCTTTTCCTGCGACGATGTCGTCTCAGGAGCGCTTCATTGCACACGCGTCGGAAATGTTGCTGTACACATTGCTGTTTGTGCAGCCTCTGGTCGGCTGGGGGATGTTGTCCGCGGCGCGCTATCCGATCGTACTGTATGGGCCGCTGCATCTTTTCCCCATCCTTCCGCATAGCGTGATGTTGTACGCGGCATTGCGGAAGGCGCACACGGTTCTCGCCTACCTCTTATTCCTCGCGTTCATCGCCCATTTTGGAGCTGTTCTGTTTCACACGCTGATCCTGCGGGATCGGTTGTTCAGCCGCATGGCGCCTTATAGAGTTCCCGCGCGCTAGCGAGTTTCTGCAATACGGCACTCTACTCGCTATCGACGTGTGGCAATCGCATATCAAAGCGACAAGTTAGCGATGGCCTAAGAAAGGAGTGTCCCGCATGTCGCGCCCATCGGAGGAAATTGTGACCGAAATAATTTTGCATCAATACGCGGCGTCACCCTTCTCTGAAAAGATCCGCAAGGTTTTCGCGCACAAGAAAATCACCTGGCGCTCCGTCGAACAGAGACCCCTGACGACTACGGCTTCGATCCGGTGACCGGAAGAGTGGTCGTCAACACGATTCACGAGATCGCCATCGAACGCGATGTGCCCGAATTGGGCAAGATTCTAAATCACTTCCCGAAGATTGGTTTCCGAATCGCCGCAGCCTGACCGCCGTAGCGCAGATTCATACGTCGGGCGCGTCGGCCCTTCCGCGTACAGCGGCATGACCAAGTGCTGCCTATCATGGGCAACGCAATACTCAGATTGACCGGAGCAATACTAAATAGGTAATAGACTGAATACTCATTGCATAATTGGTTCGTATATAATGTAGGAGTAGAGTGACTACTGGACGCGGGCCGAAGGGGGGCCTTCGCTTTGTCCAGAGGTTTCTCGCCATGGCTCCTGGCCGCCGCCGGCGGTTTGCTGCTCTCAGCCAGTCTCGCGGTGGTTCTGTCTTCCCCGATGCGAGCGACGTCGCGATCCGCGCGCGCTAACATCAACGCGCCCGGTGCGCTGCACGCGCGCGATCGCGTGGCGCGCGAAGCATTCTCGCTGAGCCGTCGCGGGCTGAGTTTCGGACTGCCGCCTGGTGCGTATCGCAATGCGATCGCCCAGATGCGGAAACAGGAACGCGAATCAGCTGGCAGCGCCGCGATATCGGCGACCGATCCTACACTGGCGGCTGCTGCTTTCGCGTGGAACCCGCTCGGTCCCCTGCCACTTACGAATGAAATACCCACCTTTGGCGGAGTCGCGACGGGGCCTGTACTGGCCGGCGCAACGGGACGGGTTACCGCCGTCGTCACCGATCCTACTGTGAGCGGACGAATGTTCGTCGGCACGGGAGACGGCGGTGTGTGGATGCGCGCTAATGCGACCGCGCCATTCGTCCCGATATTCGAGCTCGAGCCCACGCTGTCGGTCGGTGCGCTCGCGCTCGACACCACCACCAGTCCGAATCCAACGCTCTACGTCGGCAGTGGCGAAGGCAACGGCTCGGCCGATTCGTACTATGGCGAAGGAGTGTTCGTCTCGGGCAATCTCGGCGCCGGCTGGACGCAACTCGGCGCAAGCACCTTCGCGCACGCGTCGATCGCCTCGCTCGCCGTCGATACCACGAGGACGCCGCGAACAATCTATGCCGCCGTAACCTACGGCTCGAGCGCGAACCGGGCGGACGCATCGTGGGTCGAGGGTGATTTCAGCCAGAACGGCCTGTGGCGCTCGGGTGACGGCGGCGAGTCCTGGATCGCATATCCCGCGGGAACCTTCGGCGCCTGCCCGTACTTCACCAGCGATCCATGCCCGGCTGAGTCAGTGGCGATCGATCCCGCGTCACCGACCGCCGTGCTGGTTTCAATTCTCGGCGTCGGCGTCTTCCGCTCGTCGAATTCCGGATTCAGCTGGACGCCGGCCGTGCTGCCCGGCTTGAGCGGCGGCGTCGGGCGCGCCAGCGTAGCCGCGGCGGGCGGCACTGCCTATGCGATCGTCGGCGCGGCGGACGGCATCGAGTTTGCGGGCTTCTATAAATCAGCCAACGATGGCGTCACCTGGAGCAAGGCGTCAGTGCCGAGCGCCGTCGTCGGCGCCGTGACTATCGACGGGTCCAGCTCGAGCAACTTTTCGCAGTCGTTCTTCGACCAGACCCTGGCGATCGATCCGGCCGACGCGACCGGCGCAACTGTCGTGTTTGGCGGCGTCGGAATCTACCGCTCGACCAACTTCGGGGCCACCTGGACATCGCTCACGCCAAACGGCGGAACGCATTCGGATCAACACGCGATCGCGTTCGATCCCGCAAGCGCGCACAGCTTCTTCCTCGGCAACGACGGCGGGCTTTATCGCTTCGACGTCGGCACTTTCACCTGGCTCGCCGTAAACGCGAGTCTGAACGTGGCGCAGGCGCAGTCGATCGGACCTCATCCGACAAACAGCAACCTCGCGATTGCGGGATTTCAGGACAACGGCACCGCGCGCTTCGACGCAACGCAGCCGCCCGCGTCGAGTTGGACGGAGGTGGATAACCTCGACGGCGGATTCGCGCTCTTCGACATTGTCAATCCGCTGTTCGCGTATCATACGTTTGCGACCACCTCGATCGGGCCATGGGTCTCGCGCTCGACCGACGGTGGACTCACTTTCAGTTCTGCCGCTTCGAGCGCGGCGCTGCAGACTGCGATGGCGACGGCGGGCGATCGCGGCGCGGCCTACTATCCGCCGCTGGCGAGCGATCCGGCCGTCGCCGGGCGCGTGTTGTTCGGCGCGCATTCCGTCTACGTGTCGAACGACGCGATGACGACCTGGTCGCCGCAAACGACGCAGGATTTGACTGGTGGATGCAACAGCGGGCAGTGCGCGCTCGAGGATCTCGAGATCGCGCCGTCGGACCGCACCAAGGCCTACGCGCTCGCGATGCAGACCAGCACGACGTTTCGTCCAACTCCCTTCAAAATTTTCACCACCGACCAGGCCGACCTCCAGGTCAACGGCGGCCAGCCCGAAGGCGCGCATTGGATCGACAAGACCGGGCAACTGCCGCCGATAGTTTTTCCCGATTCCACCCAGGCGACCGGAATCGCGATCGACCCCTTCGTCTACAGCACTGCCTACCTGAGTCTTTCGGGATTCACGGCGGCAACCGGCATGGGCCACGTTTTCGTCACGACCGATTTCGGCGGTTCCTGGACGCAGGCCGACGGCAATCCGAATCTCCAGAATCCACCGCCCGCCAACGCGCTCCCCGACGTTCCGGTCTTGCGATTGCTGGTCGATCGCAACGACTCCACGGCGAACACCGTGCTGGCCGCCACCGACATCGGGATTTTCAGGACGATCGACGGCGGAGCGAACTGGGCACCGTTCAACCTCGGGACGATTCCGGCGGTCGCAGTTTTCGATATCGAGCAGAATCTGAGCGGCGTGGTTTTCGCGGCGACTCATGGCCGCGGGATATTCGAGCTGGCGGGTGAAGGTTCGCCCGGCACGTCGCCGTCCTCAACCCCAACCTCGGCGCGTTCTGCAACTCCCAGTCCGACTGCGACCGCCTCGATCACTGCGACCGCCACCCGTACCGGCACTCCGTCGCCCACCGCAACGCCGACCGCTTCCGCGACCGCAACTGCGACGCCAAGCCCGACTGCCACCATCACTGCTACGTCGAGCGCGACCGCGACCGCGACTGCCACGATGACCGCCACAGCGACGGTGTCAACTACGCCGAGCCCGGCTCGCACCCCGGTCACGTCGCCGACGCCGACTTCCAGTCCCACTGCGACTGCGACCGCGACGGCCACTGCCACCGCGACGCTTACGCCGACGCCGATGCCAACCGTGTCAGCGGCGCTGGTCGTTTCGCCAAGCTCTGCCAGTTTCATCGCGAAGGTGGGCGCGCGGAGCCGGGCAAAAACAATTACAGTGAAAAACTCCGGCAAAGTGCCGATAGCGCTGACCAACGCCCAGGTGACCGGCGACTTTGCTCTCTCGAAGCGTTGCGGCACCCGCTCAGAGCGCGACTGCGATGCGCCTACGCCGTCGTCTTCGCACCGACCGCGAAGGGACTGCGCCCCGGCCTCCTCACGATCGACAACAACGGCTCGACCGGACCGCGCACAGTGACGCTGACGGGCACCGGCCGCTAGCCTCGGGCTAGGGCAGGGCGCGGTACTCGCTCTCGAGAATCCCCATTACGATCGTGTCGTGATATTTGCCGCGCGCGAATGATCCTCGCGCAACACTCCCTCGCGCTTGAATCCGCATTTCTCGTACGAAGCGATTGCCCGCTGATTGTAGTCGAAGACATGCAGCCACAGCCGGTGCAGGTTCATCTTGTCGAACGCGAGCCGCATCAGCACGCGCATTGCGTCGGTGCCGTAGCTCTTGCCCCACAACGACTTGTCGCCGATCACGATTCCCACGGCGGCGCTTCGATTACGCCAGTCGATTACATTGAACGAAATTCCCCCAATATACCTTGGCTCTGCGAGGGTCTCTATCACGAAGGTCTTTTGTTTGTCGGATGGACTGGCGTTCGCCTCGATGAACCGTTCCTCGGCGATCGACGACACTGGATAGATGAGCATCTCTCCGCCGAGCATATCGGTGACTTCCTCGTCGTTGACCCATTTCATCACAGCGTCGAGGTCGGACTTCTCGTACGCTCTCAGCCTGACCAACTTGCCTTCCATGTCAATCTCCTTGCTCGGTCTAAATAAGAAGGGCGACCCGTTTGCGGGCCGCCCTTCGTCGATAACTCAGTTGAAAAAGTGACTAGCCCTTGGGCAATCCAAGCACCCGCTCGCCGATAATATTGTGCTGGATTTCGCTTGTGCCGCCCGCGATCGTCAGCGCCCGCGACGCCAGCATTCGGTACGACCACTTGCCCTTGTCCAGCGCATGCGGCGCCTTGAATTCCATCTGGCTGTACGGCCCCAGCATCTCCATCGCGAACTTGTTCATGCGCAAATTCAGTTCGCTGGTGCATAGCTTGAGCACCGAACCCTCCGGCCCCGGCGGCAGACCCTTGAGCCGCCGCGTCAGTTGGCGAAAGCCCGTGTAGCGCAGCGCAGCCGCCTCGCACGCGAATCCGCCCAGCCGCTGCCGCACGCTGGTGTCTTCCCACGCCGTATGCCCGTTGCTGCGCACCGTCTTGGCCAGCTCGACCAATTCCCGGACTTGGCCCATCATGTCGCGACCGCCGCCGATTCCCGACCGCTCGAACATCAGTGTCGTGATCGCGACTTGCCATCCCTGGTTCTTCTCGCCGATCAGATTCTTCTTCGGCACCTTCACGTCCTCGAAGAAGACTTCGTTGAAGTTCGCGTCGCCCGTTATCTGCACCAGCGGACGCACGGTCACACCGGGGCTGTGCATATCGACCAGGATGTAGCTGATTCCCTTGTGCTTGGGCGCGTCGGGATCGGTGCGCACCAGCAGGATACACATGTCCGCGTGATGCGCGTCGGACGTCCACACCTTCTGCCCGTTGACGACAAAGTAGTCGCCTTCCTCGACCGCGCGCGTCTGCAGGCTGGCCACGTCGGAGCCGGCGCCGGGCTCGGAGTATCCCTGGCACCACAGCTCGTCTGCCGAAAGAATTTTCGGAATGTGCTTCTTCTTCTGCTCCTCGGTGCCCCAATGAATGATCGTCGGACCGACCAGCATGATGCCCAGTCCGTTGACCAGCATCGGCGAGTTAACTTTCGCGAGCTCCTCGTTGTAGATGATCTGTTGCGTCAGCGTCGCGCCGCGTCCGCCGTATTCCTTGGGCCAGCTGATCCCGACCCAGCCGCCCGTGTGCATCTTCTTGTGCCATTCGACCCGCCGATTCCACTCGCCCGCGCTGCTTTCGCGCATGAAGTCGCCGTCGTCTTCGCTCTTTCCCGCCTTGGGCAGGTTGGCCTTGAGCCAGCCGCTGAACTCCGCGCGAAACGCCTCGTCTTCGGCGCTGAACTTGAAATCCATTGATTCCTCCGCAGGGTAACCGCGTAATGCCTGCCCTGGCCGCGCCCACGACGGGCGTCAGCCGGCGGCTGCGGTTCCCTAACACTTGTTATATAGACAGCCGACGCCGGCCATTCAAGAACGCGAGTAGATTTCCGGGTCGGCGATTTCCATCACCGTGCGCGAGCGGGTATTGACGACCGGCTTGAAACCGAACTGCGCGTACAGCCCCTGGGCGTCGCGCGTGCCGAGGCTCCATCGCCGCAGCCCCTGCAAATCCGGATGCGCCATAATCGACGCCATCAATTCCTTGCCGAGCCCGCGCTCCCGGTACGGCTCGAGAATGAAAACGTCGGCGATATACGCATACGTCGCGAAGTCGGAAATCACGCGCGCGAAACCGATTTGATTGGCGTTGTCGTAAACGCCGAAACACAGCGAATTCTCAATCGATCGCACCACCGTCGCGCGCGGAATCCCCGCCGCCCAGTACGATCGCGCGAGAAACTTGTGAATCACGTCCACGTCGAGCTTCGATCGATCCGTGCTGATCAGAAATCTGCCCATCTCCATCACCACCATCGCCGTCATGTGACTCTTGCTCCTCGATTCAAAGGCAACCGGTACTCCGTTACGTGCGCGGGAAGCGGCGTCGACGCATCGAGCCGCGCATCGGCGACCGGCGCCAACGTGTTCATCGCGATCGGAATCTGACCCGCCCAAATCGGCATCGCGTAGTCGGCCTCGTCGTCGAGCGGGTCGCCGCTCCTGAGCTTCGCCGACGCCTCCACGATTGGAATCGACAGCACCGACGTGGCCGCCAGCTCCTTCTCGTTGGGATGCCGAATATGGTCCCATCGCCCCGGCGCGACATGATCGATCAGCCCCTTCATCACGGCAAACTTTTCGGCCGGGTTGGTAACCAGAGTCGCAGCGCCGAGAATCACGACCGATCGGTAGTTGACCGAGTGATGGAACGCCGATCGCGCCAGCACCAGGCCGTCGATATGCGTCACCGTGACCGCTATCGGCGTCCCGTCGGCCGCGGCGCCGAGCATCCGGCTCGCGGCCGAGCCGTGAATATAGAGCCGGTCGGCGATCCGGACGTGAAGCGTGGGAATCACGTAGGGCTGTCCGTCGATCGCAAAGCCAACGTGGCAGACCAGCGCGGTATCGAGGATCGAGTAGACGGCGTCGCGGTCGTAGGACGCGCGCTTGGGCAGGCGCTTGACGCGGGTGCGGGCGGTCGGCGCGATCGCGCCGTTGTTTTTGGCTGCTGCCTCTTGGACCGTTCGCGCTGTGCTCTTCCATCTACCTCGCCTTTTTGTTACAGTACGTAACTATGAACGTATCGGTACAATATCAAATCCGCGGAGATTCAAGCAACCTGATCGCCGCCAGCATCGAAAACGGCATCCGCAGCGGCCGGCTACGCGCCGGCGACCGCCTGCCGACCGTGCGCGCGCTCGCGACTCGCCTGCGCGTCAGTCCGACCACCGTCGCCGCCGCCTACAACGCGCTGCGCGTGCGCGGCCTGGTGCATGGCTCGGGGCGTCGCGGGACGGTAGTCAACCGCCGGCCGCCGTTGCTGACGCGCGCCGCCTTCCCGCCGCCTGCTCCGGGGCTCCGCAACCTGGCAGAAGGCGGCCCGGACCCTGCCATGCTGCCACCGTTGAAGCCCCATCTCGCGCGGCTCGACGGCAAGCCGGGGAAGTACGGCGACCCGGAGAATCGCGCGGCGCTGGTCAAACTTGCCGCGCGGCAATTCAAGAACGACGAGATCGATTCGCACTCGATAGCGGTTGTCAGTGGTGCGCTCGACGCTGTCGAACGCGTGCTGCAGGCCCATCTGCGGCCCGGCGATATCGTCGCGGTCGAAGATCCGAGCTACACCGGCGTGCTTGACCTGGTCGCGGCGCTGGCGCTGGTGGCGGAGCCGGTCGCGATCGATGACTCGGGGCCGCTTGCCGCTGATTTGAACCGCGCGCTCAAGCTCGGCGCGAAGGCATTCATTGTTACACCGCGTGCGCAGAACCCCAGCGGCGCCGCGCTCGATCGCAAGCGTGCGGCCGAGTTGAGGCACGTGCTCGCCGCGTTTCCCGAGGTCGTGTTGATCGAGGACGACCACGCCGGTCCCGTTGCCGGCGCGCCTGCGATCACATTGTCTGCGGGCCGCGCGCATTGGGCGACGGTGCGGTCGGTGTCGAAGTCGCTCGGCCCCGATTTGCGCGTCAGCGTGATGGCGGGTGACGCGCTGACTGTTGCGCGAGTGCAGGGGCGGCAGAGTCTTGGCCCGCGATGGGTCAGTCATATCCTGCAGGATCTGGTCGCGATGATGTGGGCAGATGCGGCGACGCCAGCGATCCTGCACAAGGCCGCGGCTACTTATGCGCATCGGCGGCGCGCGCTGATCGAAGCGCTGGCGCAACATGGAATCGAGGCGCGCGGGCGCTCCGGTCTGAACGTGTGGGTGCCGGTCGCCGAGGAAGCGGGAGTGGCGAACGCGATGGCGGCCAAAGGATGGGCGATTCGCGCCGGCGAGTGCTACCGAATCAAGAGCGCGCCCGGAATCCGCGTGACGGTATCAACTCTGACGCCCGACGACGCGCGTCGGCTCGCCGCCGACCTGGCCGATTCGATCCGCCCGCGCGCGCACGCGCAGTCGGCGTAGTCACTGAATGATGTGATGGTGATTGTCGACATCCCAGAACTCAATTCGGAAATCGGACTCGGCAGCACTCGAAAGTCCATCCAGCAATTTTTTTGAACAACGCAGCAGCAACCAACCGCTGCACCTTCCGCCCGTAGGTATCACGGAATGTCTCAACACGAGATTGCCTGCAGCTCCGTCCAGGCCAACTGGTTGACGGCTGAGTTCCTCGTCAGCGACCGTATGCTCGCTCCCGGTTGGCAGGCGGTACGTGACTTTCCAGCTTTTTATCGCAGTTGGCGCGCCGGTGTTGGAAATCGTGAGCAGCAGGTAGAGGTATTTCCAGTCCGAGTCCTCCTGGCGACGATCGAATTGCGCCCCGTTGATTCGCCCGCTCAGCTGAGAGTCGCCCAGCTCGTCGATCTTCCAATTCCTCCTGATAGCCAGACCGCTGGCCTCCTCGCGAGCTGTGTGTTCCTCATTCCAGACGAGAAATGTCAGGACGAAAAAACACGCGACAGTTGCGCATCCGCTCAAGATAAACCACCCGTCAAGTTCGGGTTCTACCGGCGCCAGGATCCACGCGGAAAATGAGAGGAACGTCAGAAAAATAGCGGCGCAGGCGAGATATAGGTGCTTCCACAGGGCTTGAATGTAGATGATGAAATTCGCGCCGACCTGTGAGATTCGCACCGTCGGGATTTCGACGATTGAAGGGCCGGCCGACGATGCTCGGTTCGGACCGCCGTTACGATGCAGCGCGGATCTTGCGACCGCCATCCGACACCTGCCCCATCGAGCAATGTCCTTCCAGGACCGCGCCCTCATGTACGATCACCTTGGGAGCCGTGATATCGCCGATTACTTTCGCCGTAGCACGAAGCTCGATTCTATCCGTCGCGGTGATATCGCCCTTGACCTTGCCGGACACGACGATCGATTCCGCGCGAATCTGCGCCGTCGCCACCGCGCTCTCGCCGATGGTGATTTCCTTGGCGTCGATCTCGCCATCAAGGTTGCCGTCGATGCGCGCTGCGCCCTCAAAGTGCAGCTTGCCGCTGATCTTCGAACCGCGGTCCAGGTACGCCGCCGCCGAAGCGGGCGGCTCGACGATTTTCGGAGCCGCGGGCGTTATCGGCGGCGTGTCCTGCGCCGGGCCCCGAGGCGGCGTCGCTGATTGCTCTACGTGATTGGACTTTTCGGGTTCTTTGTTGAACAGCGCCATGTTTCCCTCTTTTGACGACCGCGCTCCACCCACAAGAAGGGCTTGAAACAGTGCCTCAAACGCTACAAATCGAGTGACCCCCGTCTCATACGCACGGCGCATGCCAATCACTAAAACACTTTGTAGCTATTTATGTCGAGTTGGAGAACTATTAAATGCGAGCGGAAAAGCAACATGCCAGTGGCATCGCCGCGACAAATGCGACGGTGCCCGAAGCAAGCGCGCCGTTTCATTACCGGCTGCATCGGTGATCGAGGCCTGCATCTGCATATGATGACCGGGCCGCGGCGCGGTTGAGCCGGGGTCAGCCCTGCGGCGAGCTTTCAGGACGCAGGCCGATTGGGGTCGGCGAGGCGTAGTCTGCGATGGCAGAGGTAGATCAGCACCGGCTGCAGGACTCGTGTCAGGATCATAATAGCCAGCGCGCCGCCGATAACGACGATCGCGAGCGGGCGCTGGGTCTGCGCACCGATTTTGGTGGACATGGCCGCCGGCAACAACCCGATCCCATCGACCATCGCCGTCATGATAATCGCGCGGAAGCGACGGTCGGAGCCCATGATGATACCTTCCAGAAACGGATCTCCCTCCTCCCAGAGTTGGCGGATGTAGAAGCTCAGCAAAATGCCGTCCATCACTGCGATGCCGAAAATAGAGATGAATCCGACGCCGGCCGACACGCTGAACGGCGTGCCGGTGACGATCAGCGCCAGGATTCCGCCGAGGCAGGCGATCGGAATCTGCGCCATGATGATAAACGTGTCGATCATAGATTGGGTCGCGCTGTAGAGCACGCCGGCGATTAGCAGCAACGCGAACGGCACGACGATCATGAGGCGTCGATTCGCCGCCTGCAGTTCACTGTACTCACCCGCCCATTGCAGATGAACGCCCTCAGGCAGTTTCACGTCATCCGCGACGCGACGCCTGGCGTCCTCGACGCTGCTCTTCAGGTCGCGATTCCCGACGGCGAACCTGACGGGAACGTAGCGCTCCAGATTTTCACGATAAACGAAAGATGCGCCCTCGGCAGTTTCAATATCCGCCACCTGGGCGAGCGGTACCTGGCCCCCGGCCGGAATGTTCACTCGAATTTGCCGGATTGCGTCGAGACTCTCGCGATACCGCGGTTTCCATCGAACCACCAAGTCGAAACTTCGATCACCTTCAAGCACCTGGGTCACAGCCTGGCCGCCGATTGCCGCCTGCACGATTGCGCCAACATCGCCGACATTAAGCCCGTAGCGCGCGCACGCCACCCGATCGGGCGCGATCACAAGATTGGGCTGTCCCAGCGAGCGGTACACGGCGGTTTCGGCAATTCCGGAACTTTGTCCAGGGTAGTTTTGATGTCGTTGGCGATCCGTTCGTCGATTGCCAGATCCGGACCAAACACCTTGATCGAGTTCGATCCCTTCACGCCGGATAGCGCTTCATTGATGTTGTCTTCGATATTCTGCGAGTAGTCGAAGCTTACCCCGGGAAAGCGGCGCGTGAGCTTGTCGTTAATCAGCTTGACCAGACGAATCTTCGTGATCTCCGCGGGCCATTGGTCGCGCGGCTTTAGATCGACCGAGAATTCGCTGTTGAAGAAGCCTGTCGCGTCGGTGCCGTCGTCGGGCCGGCCAAATTGAGACACCACCGACTGGACCTCGGGGAAGCTTAGAAAACGTCGCGCACCTGGTTGGTGATTTTCGCGCCATGCTCAAGCGAGATAGTGAGCGGCATCGTCGCCCGCGCCCAGATATTGCCTTCTTCGAGCTTGGGCAGAAACTCGCCCCCAAGCCGTGGAAACATCGCGAGGACGCTGGCCGTCAGAATCGCGACTACGGCGAGTGTTGTTCGCGGACGCGCCAACGTTCGCACGAATAGCCGATGATAGAAGCCCTGGATCGCTTCCCAAACCGGATTACGGATTTCTCGGACACCCCGAGCGAGGAGGAAGGAACTCAGTACCGGTGACAGGGATATCGCGAGGACGATCGCGGTGCCGAGTGCGTAGGCGTAGGTGTGCGACATAGGCGAGAAAATCGCACCCTCGACGCCGCGCATCGTGAACAACGGCAGGAACGCGATCACAAAAATCAGCGTCGAGAACAACATCGGCTGTCCGACTTCCTGTGCGGCACGCAGGATGCGCAGCCGGACGTTCTGATGACTCTGCTCGGGCACCGTCAAATGCCGCTGGATGTTCTCCATTACGATGACGGTGGAATCGATAACGATTCCGAAGTCGATGGCGCCCAGGGAAATGAGGTTGGCGGGTGTATCGGTAGCGTGCATCAATGTGAACGCACCGCACAAAGCGAGCGGGATATTTATCGCCGCGATGATGGCGGTGCGCAGGTTGCCCAGGAAGAAGATCAAGACCAGGAACACCAGCGCCATTCCAAGAGCCAGGTTCTCCATCACAGTGTGGAGCGTAGTATCAACCAGGCTGGTGCGGTCGTAGTACGGCACCATCGTGTAACCATGAGGGAGGATGCCCGAGGTGTTCAGTTCGTGGACTTTCGCCTCGACGCCCTTAAGCGTCTCGAGCGTGTTGCCGTACTTGCGCATCAGAACGATCCCTTCAACGACTTCGTTCTGATTGTCTTTGCCGACAATTCCCAGCCGCGGCGCATAGCCGATCTCGACGTTGGCGACGTTGGAGACTTTGACCGGCGTGGAATGGATTGCGCTAAGTACAACTTTTCGAATGTCATCGAGACCCAGGAAGAAACCGAGCTCGCGCACGTCGAACGCCTGCTCGCCCACGTTCATGTAGTTGCCGCCGGCGTTGGTGTTCGAGTTCTGCAGCGCCGCGATTAGGGTGGATAGGGGAATCTGGTAGTAGTTCAGTTCATGCGCATCGACCTCGACATGGTACTGCTTGGTCAGTCCGCCGAAGCCCGTTACATCCTCAACGCCCGGGACCGTCCGAAGCTGCTTCTCAAGGATCCAATCCTCGATTTCCTTCTCACGCATCAAGTCGTGGTCAGGACTCTTAACTATGTAGCGATAAATCTCGCCGATTGGGTTGTCGGGTGAGATGGCCGGGGTCACACCCTGCGGCAATGTTAAGAACGAAAGGCGGTTGATCGTCTCAACCCGATCCCAGTAATAGTCACTGTCCCATGAGAAGTAGCACTTGATGTCGGAGAGACCGTAAAGCGATATCGAGCGCATCGCTTCGAGGTTGCGCATTCCGGCCAGACCGTATTCAGTCGGCACGGTAACAAGCTTTTCGACTTCTTCCGCGCTAAGACCGTTGGGCTGCGCGATCACCTCGACCCGCGGTTGCACCGGATCGGGGTAGGCTTCGATATCGATTTCTGAAAACGAGAAGATGCCCGCCACCAGCAGCATCAAAGCCATTCCGAGTACAACCACCCGCTCGCGGATGGCGAGCGCCATCAAGGATCGAATCATTCCGATTTAGAGTACGTGATTGACGGAAGAAAGTACTTACTTGATTCGGCGCGCGGTCGCCTGGATGCGATCCATCCAGAATACCAGCCGTGGCGTGTACGAGTGGGGCACGCACTCGCCGCAAATTTCCTCGGCAAGACCCGTCAGGCGGCTGAGCGTAATCGTCAATGGCTGCGAGCGCTGAAATTCCGCCGGCAGACACCCTAGCAGGTCGGCCAGCACGTTCAGTGCCGAGGCCAGCGTGGCGAGAATCGCCGCCATCACGCCTTCCTCCACCGTCAACCGCGGCTGATAGAGCAAATCGCGCGTGGTGCGCAGCTCGCCAAGGAAAAGGATCACGGCGCTTTCCAGCCGCGTCCCGGTTCGATTCAGCGGCGCCTTCGCTTCGCACATCGCGTTGATCGACAGCAGCTCCGAAATCACCATGTGCAGATTGGTCTGGACGCGATCGAGCCGTTCTTCGAAAGTGATCCGGTGAATTTCTTTCACCAGCTCTTCCTGCCGATGCGAGACGAACTTGGCGATGACCGCGCCAAAAATCAGCAGCGCGGTAATCGCCTCGGCGACTGCGATCACGCGCCCGGCCCCCACAGGCACGATGTCGCCGTAGCCAATCGAGGTCGCGGTCACGAAGCTGAAGTACAGAGCGCTGGCGAATCCGTTGAGGTCGGCGCCGAGAGGGCGCCCCGCCTCGACCAGCCCGTGCTCTCCGATTAACGCGCCGAGCCAGTAGCACGCGCCGCTCAGCAGGATCGTTCCGATCCAGATCATGAACAGTTGTAAAGTCGAGCGTTGCTGGACCATGTCCAGCATCGACTTGTCGAATCGACCCATTCGCGACAGGCGCGCGGGCCCGCGGCCGACCGCTCCATCCGGCGAAGCCGCGAGCGGAGGACCGGCCGGCGTGTCGGCGGCCGGCTCTGGCACTGAAGCTGCGTCGGAATTTACTCGCTCGGTTTCTTCACCCGATTCCACCCAGTCTGCTATCCCGCCGCGATAGTCGCGAACGTTCGAGTAGCCGAGTTGATTGAGCAAGGCGACCGCCTGCTGGGCGCGATGTCACGTGAACTGCCCGCAATAGACGGCTATCTCGGCGTTGAAATCAGGCAGCAGCTCGCGCGCGTGATCGGCAAGCTGTTCAAGAGGAAGGTTGATCGCGCCCGGAATATGCGCTTCGACGTAAGACGATTCGGGCAGCACGTCGACGATTGTGAGCGAAGAGTCGTTCAGCCGGCGATGGATCTCCTCGCGGGAGATCTCGGGGATGCCGGATAAATCAGCGGCGGCGTTAATGTCGGAAGCCATGATCTCAAAGAATGATTAGTTCAAGACACAGCCGAAGGAGTAGCGGTCGCGATGGCTTGCGAGCGCAAGCCCGAGGCCGAATCTACGCGCACTCCCGGACCTGATACTCAGGATTCAAGCAGCGCGTCGCATCCTGGTCAAGCGCGGACGTCATGCACTGATCGCCTCGACAACCCGGGAATTTGGATCCGGGGAAATCTTGTTTCGGTGGCTTGACCTTGTACCCAGGTACAGGGTGTACGCTGGGTCTTAAGTAGGAGGCTTATGGAACGCCTGACGATCGGCCAGCTGGCCAGGGAGGCCCACGTTAACCGCGAGACTGTTCGATACTACGAGCGGCGGCGGCTCCTGCAGCGTCCGTCGCGATCGATGGCGGGCTATCGGGTCTTTTTGGACGATGCGCTCAGACGACTGCGGTTCATCGGTCACGCGAAGATGCTGGGATTCTCGCTGGACGAGATCAAGGAGCTCCTCGCGCTTCGAGTCAGTTCAATCGGCGCGTGCGACCGCGTTCGGGAACGAGCGCTCGTCAAAATCGCCGACATCGAGCGCAAGATCTCGACTCTTCAAGAGATGAGGCGTGCGCTCGGCAAGCTTGTCTCTGCTTGTTCGCGACGGCGAAAAACCGATGAATGCCCAATCCTCGAGAGTCTGGAGGCCAACGGCGACGACAGATGAAGATCGAACTGCTTCACATAGCCGACTGTCCGAATATCGAGGCCGCCCGCCGCTCACTCAAACAAGCTCTGCGAGAACTCGGGCTGCCCGAA
Organism: uncultured delta proteobacterium; assembly: GCA_963805315.1. Classification (GTDB taxonomy): domain Bacteria; phylum Desulfobacterota; class Binatia; order Binatales; family Binataceae; genus Binatus. The sequence goes on along the minus strand of CAWDTQ010000007.1, from coordinate 175,057 downwards.
GAAATCTCGGAAATAGAAGTTTGTGATTCCGCGCAAGCCGAAGCGCTGGCGTTTCCCGGCTCGCCGACAGTCCGAGTCGATGGCTATGACGTGGAGACCGCATTGCCGGGACAGGGTGGTTACGGGCTTTCGTGCAGAACGTATGTGATCGATGGAACGCGGCATGGGGTTCCATCGCAGGAGACCATTCGCAAAGCGATTCAGTCAGCAGCCGCGCGCGCTGGCAAGGAGAACTAAAAAGTCATGAAGCATTCAGAGAAGATAACCCCGGTGGCTGCCGCGGTGAGTGCGCTGTCGACCATTGCCTGCTGCCTGCCCTCCGGAATCGCAGCCGCTGCCGGAACGGCCGGTCTCGGCGTGGTGGCCGAGCCGCTTCGCCCGTGGCTCGTCGGGTTGTCGATCGCGCTGCTGATTCTTGGATTCGTACAGCTCTCTCGTTCAAATCGAAGCTGTCGACGGCGTAGCCCTGCCAGCATCGCCGTTTTCTCGATATCGACGATAGTAGTCGTCGTTATCCTGCTGTTTCCTCAGATCGGCGCCAGCGTGCTCGCGAGCGTGATTCCGTAACGCGATGACAATGCGACGGACCATGATCGGCGTATTTGTAGTCGCTGCGGTGCTCGTCCTGGTTGTGATTACGCGCTATTACTTCGCAGGCCATCAGGTGCCTGCGGGCCAGGCGCCGCTGGCGGAATTGAGCTACACATCGCTCGACACCGTGAGGGCTGACTTCAACAGATCCGCCGATGGGCTCAGGATTATCCTGCTGCTCTCGCCGACTTGACCGGTGTGTCTGCGGGGGTCCTCCGCAGTCGAGAAATTGCTCGAACAACATCCCGAGGCGAAAGTCACGGTGTTCGCGGTCTGGGAGCCAATCCTGCCGACCGATTGGATTCCGCCCACCACTGGCACCCTAGGCCGCTTGTCGGATCGCCGCGTCAGGCAGTTCTGGGATAGAGATCATGCCTTGGCAAAGGCGATGGCCGAGTCTCGCACTGGTCGGCCGCAACCGGATTGTTGCGCGCGAGGCGGAACGCTGTGGGATCTGATCGCCGTCTATCCGGCGGGCGCCGAATGGGGAGAGACCTTGCCGCCTGCCGCCTTATTCAACGGCCCGGTAGTTCGAGTGATGGCAAAATCGAGGATTCTCTAGACCCACGTCCCCGCGCCTCGACGTAAGAGCTTGCGGCAGCGCGTCGACGATCGCGAGCGAAGCGTCGTTCAGCCGGCGACGTGGGAGGCGTGGCCTCTCCCCGTCAGCAGGGAGAGGCCATTATGCAATCGCGCAGAAAGGGGAGTCGAGGTTATTCGAGGCGCCACAGCGAGCGCGCGGCGTTGGCGGAGCGCTCGACGAACTTCTTGCCGTACTCGATTTGCGCGTCGAAAATCGGCGCGAGCGGGGTTTCCTTGGCCCACTTGGTCGCCGACTCCTGGAACTCGATCGCCTGCTTGGCAACTTTCTCGGAGGTGTCGATGTACCACGCGGCGACTTTCTTCGCGCCCTCGACGCTGAACAGGTTGCTGTAACCCTCGAACCGTGAACCATTCTCTTTTTCGGCCATTTCCTCTTCTCCTGATTGTCGGCGCGACTCGAGCCCGCCGTTTGGTTTACTAACGTTAGTCATCGAATTTGTTTTTGCTGCAGCCTCGACGGCAGCTGCAACTTTCTGGGCCGCCACACTTCCTTTGAACCCTTTCTCAGTCCGTTTCTTTGATCGCGAACGCGACGAGCCCGGCGGTTTTATGTTTTCATTCATCGCGCACACTCAGCCAATTGGCGATTTGCGGCCATAGACGCTTGAGCGAGTCGGCGCTGATCGCCGCGCCCATGTGGCCGGTTGGGTAGTGCAAGTTCTGTTTGTCGTCGCTCGACACGAGTTCCGGCAGCGGCTCGCTGGACATCGGGTTGACGATGTCGTCGCTTGTCGCCGATCACGTTGAGCAGCGGGCATGCGACGCGCGTCAGGTCCGCGACACTGCCGCCAATCTTCATCGTGCCCTTCATCAGCGAGTTCTCGCGCCACATTTCGCTGGTCTCGAGAAAGATTCGGCCGGCCATCGGCACGTCGCTATGGAGCCATCGCTCGAACAGCCGGAACGTATCGATGTAACCCGGGCGCGCCGAGCTGCGATACGCGCCGACGAACTTGTCGAGCAGGTGATGAGTCGGCGCGAGCGTGTTGAAGAACGAGTAGATCATCCAGGCGGGCGCGTTGCCGTAAGTGTCGACGATCATTTGCGCGCTGCGCGAAGTCATCGCGGCCGTAGATGCTCGATCGGCAATTGGCGCGGGCTGGTGTCGAGCGGAATCGTCAGAGTGACGAGGTTTTTCACGTTGCCGCTGTGCATCGCCGTGTACATCAGGCCGAGCAGCGCGCCGAAGCAGTAGCCGAGAATCGAGATCTGCTCGATGCCGGTATAAATCTGGATGGCGCGAACGGCGTTGGCGATGTCGGTGTTCACGTAGTCGTCGAAGCCGTGATTGCGGTCGTCGGCGCGCGGCGGAATCCAGTCGATCAGGAAAACGTCGAAGCCTTGCTTGACGAGGTACTCGACGACGCTGCGGCCAGGCTGCAGGTCGAGGATGAAGGGGCGCTTGATGAGCGAGTAGATGAGGAGCAGCGGCACGCGCTTCTTGTTGTCGCCGCGCGCCTCGTAATGCCGCAGGCGGACCAGGCCCGACTCGTAGATGATGCGCGATCGGGTCGCGGGCGGCGGATCGTCCATCGTGGCGCCGAAGCCGGTGCGAAACGCGTCGAGCGTCCGCATCGTGCCTTCCATCCAGAGCGATGCGATTTCGTTAATTGCCGACATCTTCACCCAGCTCCATAGGATCCGCGCCGGGCCATCCCGACCAGACCGAGAATTGGTAGACGCTCGACTTCTTTGCGTTCGTTGGATTTGGCTCGTGCGCGTGGCCGTTCGCTTCGCGCGCCGAGGATTTTTCCTCGGACTGCTGGTTGACGATCGACTCGCGGATGGCGACGTGGAGCTCGCTCGCGAAGTCGTCTTTCGATTCACGATCCGCGACCGCGTCGCGCAGCTCCTCGCGCATCGCACGTACGTCGCGGCGGACGGCTTCGAGCTCGGTCGCCGACGGCAGGCCTACTGCCGGCCACAGTGCTGAAAAGAATGCGCCGGCGACCGCCGCGTTCAGCCGCTGCCATCGCAGCATGATGTCGATTGCGCCGCCGAGCACCTGGCCTACCGCCGGACTCGTGAACGCGCTATTGGTGACGTTGTTGGCGGCGCCGATAACGGTGTCGTACGCCTTCCAGCCCATCTCATGCAGCTGGCGATCGATTCCCTTGTCGGCCACGATGCCCGCGACCATCCGCTTCACTTTGGCGGTCGGCGGCTCGGGCATCAGGCACTGCGCGAGTTTCAGTATCTCGTCGGAAAACGAGTTGTCGGTGTGATTCAGTTTGCTCCTTGTGTTGTCGTCGTTGTGCGCCATCGCAGATTCCTCTCCGGTTCGTTGAATGTGCTTCATTCTTCGATGTGTAAGTTGCGTTAATATGACAGTTAGGTCAAGGATTAGATACGCTTAAGTTTGTCGCAGGTGTGACAAAAGGGGCAAATCGGGCAGAAAAATCGCGCAGAACGTCACATTCGCGACAATTAGGTCGTTTGTGGTAGGTAGCGATTGTGGCGGCCGACGCAATACTCGATCCCAAATCGCTCACCCGGCTGAAATCCCTCGCCTGGATGCGCGAAGAACAGGCAGCGCGGCTGGCCGCCGTATCGACTCCGCTCAGGGTGCGGCGCGAAGGCGCGATTTTCAAAGAGGGCGAGGCGTCGAGTCACGTCTATGTCCTGCTCTCGGGCGTCGCGAAGCTCTGCTACGTGAATCGCGATCAGCGCGTGCTGGTCGGGTTCGTGGGACCGGGCGAAGTTTTCGGATTGTCGTCCCTGCTGCCGCAGACCACGCGTCCGTTTCGATGCGAGGCGTACAGCGATTGCACGGTCGCCGTGGTCAAGCCGGAAATTTTTGTGGATACTGTGCTCGGCGTCCCGCTCGAGCGCCTCAGCCTGATCCTCGACGCGACGGTCGGGCGATGGTGGGGGATGCTGGTGCGGTACGCGAACTTCGTCGGGCTCGGACTGCGCGAGCGGCTGGCGGGCGCGCTGCTCGAGCTGGCGGAAAAATTCGGCGTGCGCGACTCGCGCGGCACGCTGCTGACGATCAAGCTGACGCATGCGGACCTGGCCGAGCTGGTGGGAGCGTCGCGCCAGCGCACGACCGAGCAGCTCAACGACTTCGAGCGCGAGGGCGTTATTACGCGCGAGGGGCGCCGGCTGATAATCGTGCCCGAGAAATTGTGGCAGCTGGCGCAGACCCCGCATCCGAAGTGATAAGGTACACCCTCACCCGCGCTGGAAGCGCGGCCTCTCCCGCAACTAAGCGGGCGAGGCGGGTAATCGGTGGCGCGGAACGCCACATCCTAACTTGGGGAAAAATGGCAACGGATAAATTCGTCAACGCGAACGGACTTCGGCTTCACTATCTCGATTACGGCAACGACGGCGCGCCGTGGCTGGTGTGCGTGCATGGGCTGTCCGGCAACGCGCACAACTTCGACGCGCTCGCGCCGCATCTCGCGCCGAAGTATCACGTGATTTCGGTCGACGTGCGCGGGCGCGGCGACAGCCAATGGGGACCGCCGACGGAATATCTGCCGCAAAATTACGTGACCGACCTGGCGCGGATGCTCGAAGCACTGGGCGTCGCGCGCACCAGCCTGATCGGCACGTCGATGGGCGGGATAATTTCGATGACCTACGCCGGCGGATGGCCGGAGCGCGTCGAGCGGCTGGTGCTTAACGATATCGGATGCGAAATCGATCCTGAGGGAGTCGCGCGAATCGCGAACTACGTCGGCGAGGCGCCGGAGCGCTTCGACGATCTCGGCGGCGTGGTGAAATACTACGCGAAAATTATCCGCCGATGGCGAAGCTCGCGGACAGCGTCATCGCCGAGCAAGTGAAATGGTCGGTCAAGCCGGCAGCGGCAGGCGGCCTCGAATGGAAAATGGATCCCAACGTCAGGCGCCCGCTGCGCGGCGGCATCGCGCAGAATCGATTCGATTTGTGGGTGCCGTACGCGCGCATCGCATGCCCGATCCTCATCGTACGCGGCGCCGACAGCGATATCCTTGCCAGCGCAACCGCAGGCAGGATGTGCAAGGTAAACAAGCAAGCGAAAACCGTCGAAGTGCCAGGCGTAGGCCACGCCCCATCCCTAACAGAGCCCGAAGCCCTCGCCGCCCTCAAAAAATTCTTCGCGCTCTGAGGAAGTAGATCGCGATCGCGAAGAATTACCGATCGCCGGCGGCGGGAACGGACGCGGTTAAAAAACGAATGTTGGACGTTGTGTTGGTGATCCCTTTCGTTCTGTTCGCCTTCCTAGTTCGAGCAACGCGCTACTCTTGGAGGTTTCTCTTCCTTCTTCTATTCGTCGGGCCTTTCATCGCGACCGCTCTCAATATCGCTGGCGGTGTAGTTTTCACAGATATAGGAGGTCTTCCACCTTCGTTTCGGGACTGGGTTTCACTCATTCTAACCATGTACTTGCTCATCCTCCCGATGGCGATCATTTATCCAAGGAGCGCCTGCGTCGCTATATTGGCGCTGCTTGGATGGACCGTTTACGAGCGCTCGTTGGGGTCGCGAAACGACTATCGCGCCTGGCGAATTCTCATCGCTACGGGCATCGGCACAGCGGCAGGAGCCTTGTTTGCTCTGCTGATATTCCTCGCCTATCAGAACTCAGCTTTTGTGGATTTCGTTTCAGCCGGAGATATCACTAGTCGAGGGTTGCCTCCCCTCGCAGTATCAACGAGCATCCTCACGGGCGCCGTCGACGGAGCCTTCATCGCAATCGCTGGCGTGAAGAGCATTCGTCCTAAGCCACTCGATCGGGCCGTAGAGAGCGCGACGACATAGCACCCGCCGGCGCAGGTTCAGAGATCTTCAGCGATCACTATGACCGCGAGCGCTGCGACATTCGCCATCGCTTCTTCCCGCGTCGCGCCATAAGCCATCACTCCCGGCAGATCTATCGCTTCAGCAATCCAGCGGCCGTCCGTTTCTCGTTCAAATTCGACGCGAAGGTTTGTGACCCACGTCACGGCAAACTCTCACCGGCCGCCGGCGGCGGGCGCGGGCGCTTGCGGGCGGGACGGCTTTGGCATGTGGATGTAGAGCTTGTCGGCCGACGGACGGCCGTCGGTGTGCATCGACGGCGGGCGCATCGCGTACTTCACTTCGCGCGCGTGCTCGGCGAGCTGCCGGTCCGGATTGTACACGCTGTTGAACTTCCACAGCATCTTGATGAAGTTGGTCTGCCCCTTGAGCGCGAGCTTGCCCGCGATCGACGCCACCGACTTCAGCGCCGCGAACCCAAGATGCTTGCGATTGAGCACGTCCTGCGTCTTCACCAGCTCCTGGTAGAACTGCAGCAGCGGCAGCTTGGTCGGCAGCACTGCGTGCTGGATGTCGTACAGCCGGTAGTCGAGCGTCGTCAGCTTGCGCGATTCGGTGAACCACAACTCGGTGCCCGGATACGGCGTCGCCACCGTCAGATGAACGATCTCGGGGATGCTGATCGCCCATTCGCGAATCACCTCGAAGCGCTTCTCGTCCCATGACGGGTCCGCGATCAGGTTGACCGCGACCGTCAGCCCGATCTCGCGCGCCACTTCGAGCGCCTTGAAGTTCACGCCCATCGACGAGCGCTTGCGATGCAGCTTCAGTCCCTCTTCGTCGATCGCCTCGAGCCCCAGGAACATGTACTCCATGCCGAGCTTGCGCCAGTAGCGGAACACCTCAGGATTGCGGCACAGCACGTCGGCGCGAGTCTCGAGGTAGTACTGTTTTTTGATTTTGCGCTTTTCGATTTCGTGACCGATCGCGAATCCATGCTCGGGATGAATGAACGCGACGTCATCGACGATGAAGACGTTGGGCTCTTTGATCGACAGCATGTCTTCGGCCGCGGCTTCCGGCGTCGATTTGCGATAGCTGCGGCCGTAAAACGTCCACGCGCTGCAGAACGAGCAATCCCACGGGCATCCGCGCGTAAACTCGATCGACGCGCACGGATCGAGCACGCCGATAAAATATTTGTTGCGCCGGCGTCCAAGATCGCGCGCCGGAAAAAACTTGTCGAGGTCGTCGAGCATGACCGGCGTCGGTCCCGACCCTTGCGTCGTCAGCACGCCGGGAACTTTGCCAATCGAGCCGGTGCCAATAGCGTCGAGCAGCATCGGCGTCGCCGTCTCGCCCTCGCCGCGGATGACCGCGTCGATCGCGCCGTCCGCATGCTCCAGGATTTCGTCCGCGACGAACGAGCCGCTGTGCCCGCCGGTGAAGACGAAGCAGTCCTTCATCAGGCGCTTGACGTCCTTGGCGAGATCGATCACCTCGGGCACGTTGGCGAGATAGTTCAGTGAAAAACCGACCACGTTGGGGCGGAAGCTCTCGAGCTCGGCGAACAGATCGCGATGCTTGAAAATCTGCAGGTCGAGGATTCTCACGTCGTGGCCGGCTGCGCGCGTCGCCGCCGCCACCCTCTCCATCCCGAGCGGTTCGAGCCGCAAATAAATCTCGCTGTACATAAGCGGACTCGGATGTACGAATAGGACCCGCATAGACTCCCTCCGGCGCCGCATCGTTCTCGCGTGCGCCACTGAAAAACGGTCCGCGCCAATCGTCGGCCGCGAAAATTCCCCGGCCTGACCAATCGGCCAGCGTGGATTGCGTGCATCCTAACTTGCTCGCCGACTCAATGAAATAGCGTCGCGCGAACGAATCCGATTGACGCCACGGCGCGGAATTCGCGTCAGAAAGCAGGTCCGAACGTGATCTGATAGTTGTTGGTTTGGGTTCCCGTCACGGCGACTTTGGGAATCGGTGCGCCGCTCACCTTCAACTGCTTGGCCGCGAACTTCGCAATCGTTCCGTCGTTCAAGTTCATAACCACCAAATCGCCTTTGTGGTCGAAAGCCGTTCCCCACGGTCCGTTAAGGACCGCACTGCTCAACTTCACCTTTGGCACGGGGCCGCCGGAGGTGGCCAGTTGACCCTTCGCATACTCGACAACCGTCTCCGCGTAATAGTTGGGGAACCAAAGGTTGCCGTGGCGATCGAACGCGATCTCTCCCGGGAGGTCGACGGTTGTACCGCTGCCGTCGTCGGTCAGCAAGACTGCGGGCGACTTCGTACCGCTGCTCTTCAGTTGGCTGGCGGAGAATTCTGCGATCCCACTATGAGCTACCCACGCGTTCCCGGCCTCGTCGAACGTCACAAAGGTCGGGAAACCCAATTCTAAGGCATAGATCATTACGGCAGGCGTTATATCTCCGCTGCCCACGGCCAGCTGCGCTTTTGACAGCTCATAGATTGAGCCATTGTCGCTGTCCACCACCCACAAGTTCCCCCGGCGGTCGAAGTTGCAGCCAATTAAATTGATGAACGTGGATGTACTCGTGATGATCACTCCAGGCGTCGGGCTCGGGTTGGTCTTCAGGTTCTTGAGTTGCGCGGCTGTGAATCGCACCACCTCGTCGCCGTCGACAACGGCCCAGAGATTTTTGGACTTGTCAAAGGCAAGGCCTGTCGCGGAGTTAAACGTGCTCAGATGAATTGGCGTTGGCATTCCGCTCTGCTTGAGTTGTCCTGATGTGTATGACTCGATACCGGCGCCATTGAGCGATACCCACAGGTTCGAGTCCCCGCACCATGCCCGCAACGGCGTGCCGCAAATCAGTATGAGAAGAGCAACGGCCGCGACGGACCGGTGCCAGCGAAAAGTATTGTCGTTCATCTTTGGTTTCTCCATCTCGAACCGCCAGGCGGCCAGAGCTTATACAGCGATTTAGATTTCCTGCAAACCAGCTGACCTTAACTCCCGGTCAATTGGCTCAGTCACCATAGCTTGCTCGCCGACTCAAATGAAATAGCGTCGCAAGTCTCAAAACCGACTTTGTGCTATTAATGATTCATGGCTGCGCAGGACACGCCTCCGACGCGAAGCTACGTTTTCATCGCAGTCATTTTTGTTGCGGTGCTGATAGATGCGTTTCTGTTCGCGCAGGTGCACGCGAACTATGTGCATGACCACGGCTACGACGTCCGCCCGCGACATCCCGCAGTCGCCAAGCCCGCTCCGCCCTGACCCTAATGTCCGGTTCCCCTTCCCGCGCGGGAAGGGGTTAGGGGTTAGGTTCCTGATTTCAGTTCGGCCTTGACACGCGAGCGCGAGCATCGGAATTGTGGCTCAAGGCTGACGATTCTAAAAAAACTCGGAGAAATCATGCAGTACTCGAAATTGGGCAAGACCGGAATCACCGTCTCGCGCATCTGCCTCGGATGCATGAGCTACGGCGACAAGAAATGGCGCGACTGGGTGCTGACGATGGACGAGGCGCGCGAGCATTTTGCCGCCGCGGTCGAATCGGGAATCAACTTTTACGACACGGCTAACGTTTATTCGGTCGGCGCGAGCGAGGAGGTCACCGGGCGATGGCTCGGCGAGATGGCCAGGCGCGACGAGATCGTGGTCGCGACCAAGGTGCATGGCCCGATGGCGTCGGGGCTCAATCGCGCGGGCCTCAGCCGCAAGAATATTCTCGAGGCGTGCGACGCGTCGCTGCGCCGCCTCAAGATGGATTTCATCGACCTCTACCAAATCCATCGCTGGGACTACACGACGCCGATCGAGGAAACGCTCGAGGCGCTCGACTCGCTGGTGCGCGCGGGCAAGGTGCGCTACCTCGGCGCGAGCTCGATGGCCGCGTGGCAGTTCGCCAAGGCGCTCGCCCTCCAGAAAGAAAACGGATGGCACCGGTTCATCTCGATGCAGAACCATTACAACCTCGTCTATCGCGAGGAGGAGCGCGAGATGAATCCGCTGTGCATCGACAACGGCGTCGGCCTGATTCCGTGGAGCCCGCTCGCGCGCGGATTCCTGGCGGGCAATCGCGAGAAGGGCGGCAGCGGGCCGACGGCGCGCGCCAAGACCGACGACTTCGCCAAGAACATGTACTTCCGCGAGTACGACTTCGAAGTGCTGAGCGTGGTCGAGCAAATCGCCAAAGAGCGCAGCGTCACGCCGTCGCAGATCGCGTGCGCGTGGATCCTGCAGGCGCCGGGTGTCACCGCACCGATAATAGGCGCGACCAAGCTCGCGCATCTGAAGGAGGCGATCGCGGCGGTGGACGTGAAGCTGACCGCGGACGAAGTCGCGGCGCTCGAAAAGCCCTACCGGCCGCATCCGATTCTCGGGCACGAACAGCCGAGGCCGTCGCGCATGGTGCAGCGCGCGCTGAACTGCGCAATGTTTCACGTGAAACGTTGCGGGATCGCGGATCAGCCAATCCGATAAAGGACTTTCCTGAAAAATGTTTCACGTCAAACGTTTTTAGTTCAGGAGAAAGGACTGCGAAGACGCCGAATCCAGACCTTAAAGCGTTACTTGAAGTTGCGGACGCGCTCGGGCGGCTGCGCGCGCCGTTCTTTTTCGCCGGCGGATGGGCGATCGATCTGCATCTCGGGCGCGTCACGCGCGAGCATCACGATGTCGACGTGCTCGTCATGCGGCGCGATCATCTCGGACTGCACAAATGCTCTGAATGAATTTTCGCTGAAAAAAATTATTCCGCATCCGGACGGGATGCCGCCGAATCGCGGGACGATCGTCGAGTGGCCGCCCGGAGAGCGGCTCGAACTGCCGGTTCATCAGATCAATGCGTATCGGCGCGACGGGACGGAGCCGGCGTTCCAGGTGATGCTCGCGGAGTCGGGTGAGGGCGAATGGATCTTTCGCCGCAATCCGAAAATCCGGATGTCGCTTTCGCGAATGGGATTTCATCCTCTGTGGGGGCTGCCCTATCTCGCGCCGGAGATCGTGCTGCTGTTCAAGGCGAAGCATCTCGAGGCGCGCGATCGAACTGATTTCGACAGCGCCCTGCCGGCGCTCAACGCGGACGCGCGGCATTGGCTCCGCGACGCTCTGGAGAAAACGCATCCGGGTCACGAATGGCTGAAAGCGCTGTAACGAAAATGGAGAACTGAAATGGAAATTAACGGCGTGGCGCATGTGATGCTCACGGTCAGCAATTTCGAGGCGTGCTTTCCATTCTATGAAAAGCTGCTCGTGTATCTCGGACTCAAGCCCGTCATTCGCAGCGAGCAGATGCTGTATTGCGTGGGCGGAAGGACCGCGGTGGGAATCATGCGCGGCGACGATTCGTTTCGCGCGGAGAGGTTCGAGCAGCGGCGCGTCGGGTTGCATCACGTGTGTCTGCGCGCGCGCGAGCGCGGCGATGTCGACGAGATTTACGGCTTTCTAAAAACGATCGGCGCGAAGATCGTGCATCCGCCGGAGGACGGCGCGTGGGCGCCGGGATACTATTCGGTGCTGTTCGAAGATCCTGACGGGATACGGCTGGAGGTGAATCACGTGCCGGGGAAGGGTCTGCTGGCGTGAAGCGATTGCGTGAACGCACTCTCATTGATGCAGCAACGCGAAACAGGTAGCGGCTTCGCTGGCGCGAAGCTATCCGAGATCCTACCCTTCGGTCGCGTCGCTCCCTTCGTTTCAGGATGACAAACAAAAGCTCGCGGGCCGATGTTTCGCAGCAGTCCAGCGATGGAGTGATGACTACTTCTTTGCTCCGATTATCTGGAAGGCTTCTCCCTCGTATAGGTGCGTAACGTCGCGCATGCGGGGATTCTCGTCGAGCTTGGCGCGCAGGCGCGAGGCCAGGTCGGGGGCTGAGGTTTCGTGTTTGAAGTAGACGAAGATTTCTTCGGCGTCCGCGGCGAGGCGATTCAGATTTTTCACCCATACGTCGAGGCCGGCGTCGTCGTAGGTTTCTTTGCGCAGGCGGACGTAGACGTAGGGCGCGGTTCGCTCGAGCGGTGACGCGAGCTTTTCTGTTTCGGCGATGCATAGCGCGGCGCCGTTGTCGGCCAGCGCCGTCATCACGGATTGATCGAACCAGCTTCGATTTCTGAATTCGAATGCGACGCGAATTTTTCCGGCGATGATCTTGAGGAAGTCCTGCAGCAGCGGGAGGTCGATCTTCAAATCGGGCGGGAGCTGGAACAGCGCGGGCGCGAGGCGCTCGCCCATCACCGATGCGCGCTCGATGAAAGTGTCGGTGGTCTCTTTGACGTCGCGCAGCTTGGCGAAGTGCGTGATGCGCTGCGGCGCCTTCAGCGCGAAGCGGAAACTGGGCGGCGTGCGCGCGGCCCATCCTTCGAGCATCGCGGATTTCGGCATCGCGCGGAAGGTGTAGTTGATTTCGACCGTCGGCATCCGCTCGGCGTAGTACTCGAGCATTTTCGCGCCGGGAAGTTTCTCCGGATAAAAGCCGCCGAGCCATTCCTTGTACGAAAAGCCCGAGGTGCCGATCAGGATGTTCGCCTTCGCCATCGCGCCATGCGGCTAGTGCGGGAATTCGACCATTACTTTGGCGCGGGCGCCGGGGCGCTTAAGGGCGACGAACATGTCTGGCACCTGATCGACGTCGATGACGTCGGTGATCATTGGCGTCGGGTCGATGGCGCCGTTGGAGATCGCGTCGATCGTTTTTTGGAATTCAGCGCGAGTATAGGCGAGTGCGAAATTGATTTGCACTTCCTTCATCACGCAGCTCAGCGGAAAGATGCTGTCGGCCTCGAGGCAGACGCCGATGACGACGACCTGGCCGTGCCGACCCACCATGTTGATGGCGGCGCCGAGCGTGGATTTGACGCCGATACATTCGAAGACAATTTCCGGCGGGCGGCCGGTGATCGATTTGACCGCGTCGGAGGGATCGCGCTCGGTCGGGTTGACGACTGCGCTTGCGCCGAGTTTCATCGCAAGCTCGGTGCGGCCGGGAGCGAGCTCCGACACGACGACGGCGCTCGCGCCCCTGGCCTTGGCCCAAATCAAGGTTGAGAGGCCGATCGGCCCCGCGCCCATCACGACTACGCCCATGCCCGGTTCGATCGTCGAGTGATTGACGCCGTGGAGCCCGACCGACAGAGGCTCGACCAGAGCGCCGGCGCGAGAGCTGACGTTGGCGGGAAGTTTGAGCAGGCTGGCGGCGCCGCATACGACGAACTCGGCGTAGGCGCCGGGGAGCTGACCGAGTCCGAGGCTGCGGAGCCCGGAACAATGCATCGCGTCGTCGCGCTTGCACCATACGCATTCGCCGCACGCCATGTAGGGAAGCGAGGTCACGCGATCGCCGAGCCGGTAATCGTGGACGCCGGGGCCCAGCGAAAGAATCTCACCGCAGAATTCGTGGCCCATGACAGTGTTCGCCGCCATCCCGATTCCGTACTGGACGGCGTGCAGATCGGAGCCGCAGATTCCGCAATTGTGGACCTTGAGCACGACTTCGCCGGCGCCCGCGGTGGGATTGGGCACGTCGATGACGGCCATCTCGTCGGTTTTCCTGAACACTGCCGCTTTCATCGAAATGAGCCTCTCACGATCGCGCGACGCAGACCACCGGCCGGCGCTTACTTTTGCTGTATCAGTTCGATCTTGTAGCCGTTGGGATCCTCGATGAACGCGATGGCGGTGGTGCCGTGTTTCATCGGGCCTGGCTCGCGCACGACCTTGACGCCTTTGCGCTTCAAGTCGGCGCAGGTTTTGTAAATGTCGTCGACGCCAATCGCGACGTGTCCGTACGCGGTGCCGATTTCGTACTTCGAAGTGCCCCAATTCCATGTCAGCTCGATGACCGCGGTGTCCTTCTCGTCGCCGTAGCCGACGAAGGCGAGCGTGAACTCGCCGCCGGGGAAGTCGCGCTTGCGCAGGAGTTTCATCCCGAGCTGGTCGCAGTAGAACTTGAGCGACTCGTCGAGATTGTTGACCCGGAGCATCGTGTGGAGCAGACGCATTACGTTTATCCTTTCGGCTTTCTGCGTTTCGAGTCGATCGCCTTGTTGAGCTCGCCCTTGATCTCGGCGAAGACGTCTTCGGTCGGCGCGATGCCGGCGGCCTTCATCCGCTGGACCAGCTCGAAGCGCTCGAGCGCCAGCATTTCTTTTGCTTCGTGCTCATGGAGGCGCTTGACGCGCACCAGTTCAAGGATGGCGAGCTCGCGGACGCGCGCGGCGAAGTCGGACTCGGTGAAGGCGGCGTCGAAGAGATCGTCCGGCAGATCGAGTTTGAGGTTCACTATCACTCCCGCTCCCGACTTTCCGCAATCGTGAAAGTATTGTCAAACGCGGGGAAAGGCAGATCACTTTATTGAATGTGAAACCCCTCCGTGGGTTTCACGCTTCCTTGGGCAGGGGTGCCCCCTGCACCCAGTATTAAGAAAGAGATGCGGGACTTCGTCCCTGTTAGAAGGGTTAAGGCGGAGGAACGTGCGCCGATTCACAGATACGAGAACGCCTCCGCGAATTTTGCGTGGCCGCCGGATTCGAGCACGTCGCCATGCGTGACGACCACGCGATCGAAGTCCCACTCGAGGATTTTCGCGACGAATTGGCGCGCGGCCTTGCGGTCTCGAATCGTCAGTCGAATCAGGCGATGGTCCGAAGTGTCCGCGGCCGCCTACCATAGTGTAGAAGGAGCCATGCGTCTTTCTCATGGTGAATCCAACGCGTGCCTTTCTTTGGGTCGTCTATCTTCGTTATTCAAATAACAAGCCGGAGCGAATCGCGATGGCTATTCCAATCGCGCTGAATGTAGGCTGGAAGAGTCGGATCGATATAGGAATCGCAGTCCGCTTTTGATCCAGTCCTGATAGTGGCTCTTTCGCCCGCCTTCGGCCACGTTGACGCTAGACCAACTTCACCTGCTCCAAAGGAAGGCCCGTCGAAGGAGTAGTTATGTACCTTCCGATTTCTCTTGGAACCATAGTCCTAATCCTGGTAGTGGTCTGGCTCGTTCGCGGTTTCTAGTGAGAGCCGACATTACTCAGTTCAATAGTCACTACGATGTTTTATCGGCGCGCAATGAGTATCGACTGACTATTGCGCGCTTGCAGGGGAATAGCCATTGACGATTAGCAATTGGCGCCTCGGTGTCCGCGGTATGCTGGCGTTGGCGAGTCTCTCGCTCGCAGTCTCGTGCGCGACCCGGCAGGAATCGCCGCAACCGTCGTTGCCCCAATCAGCCATGGCACCGCCTGCTGCGCTTTCCAGGCCGGCAGCTCCGCGAACCCGCTCGAATTCGTCGAAAGCTGTCCGCGTCTCCTACGAGGCAGATGCGAACTCCGGGCATCGGACCGCCAGCGGCGAGCGGTACGATCCCAACGCATTGACCGCGGCGTCCAGAACTTTGCCAATCGGTTCCACGGTAGTGGTGACCGACCCTTCGACGGGCCGTTCGGTGAAAGTTCGCATCAACGATCGCTCCGGCCACGCCCGAGGCCGAAGCCTGGATCTGTCGAAGCGAGCGGCGGAAGAGATCGGCATGACCAAGAAAGGTGTCGGACGAGTGGAGGTCAAGCGCGTCGATTCAAAACCGGATGCGAGCGAAGATCCTGGCGCTCCTTCGACGCCAAAATCGTAACTCGCTTAGGCCAGTGCTTCTCTCAGCCGTCCTATGACTGCGTCCTGTAGTCGACTTTTGAATTGCCCATCAAAATTGAACAGTGACCGGAAGCCTTCCACCTCATAGCCCCCCTCCGGAATCATGTTATCGCTCGGCAAGTAACAGATAGGTTGATCCAGGCATCCTACCGTCAGCAGTGGTCCTTCGGAAAAGGACTCCTCCAGCAGCCGTCGATATCTGACTACAGGTTCCGCGTTGATTCCGACAATCCGGAATCCGCCGCAGTCGATTAGATGCCAGACCAATGATTTGTCGCGACCGCCGCCGGCCGCGAATTCGTTTTCAGGCACCTCGACGCGCTTGAGCATCAGCGCGTCCATCCGCAGCGTCCGCGGTGACGACCGCGTGAACGATGCGATCGAGTCCGCGAGGCTGTTTGCCCAATCCTCCCATTCGCGTCTGTGCGGCTGCCGAAATTGCGGCCCTACAAGGACTCTTCGCGCAAGGCCCGCAATTCCGGCGGAACGCCCCGAAAACGGCGGGCGCACATCGCCCGAGAATCCCTGGAGAAACAGGACGGGGATGTCGCCGAGCTCAGATCGCAAACGCGAGCGAACGATTCCGGGGTACTCCGCGGACACCTGGAGAAAGCCGGGAAAGTCAGTAGGGTGGCACGCATAGTTCCAAATCAGCGCGATCGGCTTGCCGCCCGAGCTCGAGAACTCGATAATTCGCACGCTCTCATCGCGGTCCCCATTCAGATTGGGTCCGAAGCCCGACGATCTGGCGAACCCGGACCGGGTCAAGCGCGGACGAACCAGTCGTCGATTCATCGAGTGGTCCGCGCTCCCTACATGGTAAGTGCAGACGCACAGTTCGCCTTCATGCTCGATCGACTTGATGAGCGCCGTGATTTGAGTAGCGACATAGTTCACGTACTCGTCGTCGGGAACCCCGAGGTTGGGCATCGACTGCGCGGTCATGGGTGCGGAATGCGTATGAGATGCACAAAAGAAGAGTTCCTCGCCCCTGTCTGCGAGACCCAGGTTGTCCAGCAACTGAGCTCTCAGCGTTTCGCCGGGATAGAGCAAGTCGGTGCTGACTACCAGCACTCTCGATGAGACGCCTCTAATGATGAGCACGTTTGCTTCGAGGCGGCTGGCGACGGAGGTGAACGGCGCAGTTCGCTTGTAGTAGCCACCAAGCATCACGGGCCGGCGGGGCGTGATATCCACTGACCCCGATGAAATCAGAAATTCCTGCGCCATCCGATTTCAGCCCGTGCTCTCACGACGCGACAACGCCGTCGGGGAGGTTTCTAAAGGACTCTTTGAACGAGAAAATCCGCCATCGCTCTTTGCGGATCATGTAGGGTGAGAACCCGGCCGCACTGCATCCTTTCAGAGCCGCGATGTTGTCCTTCTGTACATAGGTGACCGCGAAACGCGCGCCGCTCAGCAGACCTTTCTCTGCAATCGCAGCCATGGCGGCCGGCATGATCTTTTGTCCGCGAAAGCGCTCGAAGGTGTAGGCAAATTCCAGCAGGACCTCGTCCTTGCGCAGATTCTTCAGCTCGCCGTCGAAAAACGGCCTGAAGCGCTCGAGGTCGCCTTGCTCGACCAACCATTGCATGTAGCAAATCTCATCGCTCGCGGTTACGGCCACATAGCAGGTCGGGATTTTAGCGCGCAGGATCAGCAGGCGTCCGGGACGCGCCTCGAGAATCGTGGCTATGTCGCTATCGCGGATAGGTCTTACTTCTATCGGCTGCTTTGGCGCGGATGCTTGAAATGGAATGGTCAAATCGCGCCTCAGCAGATAGGACTCGCTATTTGAAAAGGTTCGCTTCATCAATTCTTGCGCAAGCGCCGCGAATTTTCCGCTCCTAACTACCAGGAGGAACCTTTGAACGTAGCCACCGTAGTTTTGCATAGCAGTTACCTATGTCAGCCGCGATCCATTGCAGGTTAGTTCCATCGCCATAAAGGTCAGCGCCAGACTGAGTCGAGCATCAACAAACGGCGAACTTGCTGGCGGCGTATGAAACTCACGAGCTTGCTATCGTTCACGGCAGGACGCCGCTTCAGCTGACTCTCGAAATATCCGGCCGTCATCCACAATGCCGACAGCGGCCGCGTGACTGCCATCCTAGCCGCTCGCGCGAGCAGAAAGATCGGCGAATAACCGATGTAGTAGGCGGTCTGGCCCTTGCCGAAGTAGCCTCGCAAGGCGCCAGCCGCCTCGCCCTGAGGCCGGTGATGGTAAGCGCGGATGTGATCGAAGCTCTGAGTCTTCATTCCATGCATCAACGCGCGCATCTCGTCGATCGTGTCCCAGCCCGGACAACTTTCGAGCGGCTCGATCGCGTCGAAGCACGCCGACGAATACATCTTGGTAGCGCCGCGGGTGTGAAACGAATGCAGCGCGGGCATTGCAAGCCAGCGATCGTTGACCGGCTCGTACAGCGTCGCGCCCGCGATGCCAAGCTTGGGGTTCGCGTCGAATTCCTTCAGCATCAGCTCGACGAAGTCCGGCGCAAAGCTCAGGTCGGCATCGAGCCGGAAGATGAAGTCCACGTCCCGCCAGGCGTCGCGCGGAAGGAATTGCATAATCACCGATTCACCGCCCGCTTCCCGCGGACGATCTCGCGACAGATGTATCGGCTCGATCCAGCGATGCTGCCGTGCAGCTTGGTCGAGGATTTCCGCGGTGCGATCGTTCGAGCCGTCGTCGATGATGATCCAGCGATCCGGCAGGCGCGTTTGCGCCGCCATGCTGGCGATCAGGCCCGGCAGGAATTGCTCCTCGTCGCGAGCCGGAGTTATTGCAAGATATCTGTCCATCTCAACACCCAGATAAAAAATCAATCGGCGCCACCCTTTGGCCGGTAGCTGTCGGTAAATCTGAGTCGGGCGCGCGTGAGATCGGTATAGCGAACCATGGCGCGGATCCTTCTCGCGAAGAAATTTCGGTTATCGCTGCTGAGCAGATACTTAAGGCGGCCGTAGGCCTGCGCATTGTTCAGCGCGAACAGCGCGCGATGGATCCGCCAATTCAAAAGGTGGCGCGTCACTGTGTGCTGCGCCGAGCTCGACAGTGTTTGCAGTCCGTACGGTCTGAAGAAACAGAAGTAGAGCGCCTGCGAACACATTATAAGGTCGGGCGTCTCTGACAATTCGACTTCGGCAAACGAGTCGGCCGCGATCGAAAACGCCACGGTCTTGCCGAGGTCGGGAAGTTTCACCACCACCGCGCGCAACATCCGCAATATCAAGCCGGGATATTTTTCGTGCAGATGCCGCACCATCTCGTGGAATGCTTGCGCTGTCGGCTGTAGCGGGACGGCCGCTGGAGTGTCGTAGGGAGATTGATCGATCGTATCGTAAACGGCGTCGTACTTTGCCAGTGCCGGAGCTGAGTCGCAGCTCGTGGACGAATCGTAGGTATCGCCCGGGAACAGAATCGCCACTCCAAGATTGCGCCGGCGGGCAAATTCCCAGACGTCGCGCGGACGGTTGGCGAACGCATTCATGTAGCGATTGTCCGCCAGCGAAAAGCGCATCTGGCTGGCAAATGGAATCGTGACCTTCGCACCCAGCGCCACGTGATTGCCGAAAATTTTCTCGAGCATCGCCGCCGCCCCGCGTCTCAGATGAGACTCGCGCGGTTGAAAGCCGTTGTAGACGGCGAGCGAGAATTGACTCAGCACCGTATCGATCCGTCCGACGTCCGACTTCACCCGGCGACAGTCGGTCGCGTTCAGGCGAGAGTCATTGACGTTGAACAACGCCCCTTCCGGCTCGATCACGCCAAGGCAGGAATCGAGAGTACCGGCGCTGTAGCAGTAAACCGCAGTCCGATCGCTGAGAGCGGTCCGCTTGCGATGGGGCAGCACCTGGAAGTTCTTGTATCCGCACTTTTCCAGTACTTCGAAAACCCTGTCCGCATGATTGTCCTGGAACAGGACCTTGACCCGCGCTTTGAATTCCTCCGGCAGCGAACTCAGGCTAGGAACGTGAAAGTGATCCGGATGAATGTGCGAAATCCAGAGATAGTCGATTCCAGCGAGAATCGCCGGGTCAAATGCAGCGGGCGGGAGCAACGACCACGATTCATTGAAGACCTTCCCGCCGAGCCACGGATCGGTCCAGATTCGAAGACCGTGCGATTCGATTACGACCGAAGCATGCGAGATGAGGGTGACTTTCACGAGTTAACCAGTGCCGGCGCTTCCCGAATTCCCAATCTGCACTGTAACAAATATGAAAAGCTAATACAAGCTACTAGAATTAAAATAAATCCGTGTAAATCGAGCTAATTATCAATGATGGATGATTTCGTAGCTCTTGATATATACTGAATTGCTTTATCTTACCTTTTATGTCACGATAGAGACATCTCTGCGCGTCCCGTCTCGCGACGGACCGAGGCCCTGAGGGCATTCAATGAAAATAAATTTCGTCGGACATGCCTGCATCGTTGCCGAATGCGCCGACACTTCGATCCTGATGGACCCGTGGCTGTTCGGAAAGATTTTCAACGACTCGTGGAGTTTGATGCCGGAACCGAAGTTCGATCCGGCGATGCTCGACAAGGTCGACTACATCTGGATCTCGCACGAGCATCCCGACCACTGCCACTTTCCGACGCTCGACTCGTTTCCGGCGGCCTTCAAAGCGCGCGTCACGATCCTCTTTCAGGACCGCGACTACGCAAAGATGTTCGCGGCGTTTCGCAAGTTGGGCTATCAGCGATTCAAGCGGCTACCGCATCGTACAATCGTGCCGCTGTCCGACAAGCCCGATGCGACGAAAGTCTATTGCTACCACGCCGGCCTGATGGACTCCGCCCTGGCAGTGCTCGGCCAGTCGCAGGTCATCTTCAACGCCAATGACGCGCGCATCAGCGTCGGCGAGTGCAAGGGGATCCTGAACGACATCGGACATGTCGATGTACTCCTGAACCAATTCTCGCTGGCCGCATACGCGGGCTTCGAACCTCACGAAAAATATCTGCCGGCCAGAGCAAGACAGATTCTCGAGAATGTCTCGTCGGTGCATCGCGCGTTGGACGCGAAGGTCACGATCCCATTCGCGAGCTTCATCTACTTTTCAAGCCTCGACAACAAGTATGTGAACAAGTTTGCGAATTCGGCGCGCGACGCAGCCAACTATTTGCGCCGCCGCGGTCAGAGTGCGGCGCTGCTGTATCCGGGAGACGACTACGAGGTCGGCGTCGACCACGATTCATCCGAGGCGCTGGCGCGATTCGATCAGATGCCGGGCGTCGAGGAGCGCAACTACGATCCGATCGAGAGCAAGACGATGGCTGAAATCGTCGCCGCCTACGACGGCCTTGCTGCAAACATGCGCGACAAATACGCGATGCTTTTGTTGCGGATGCTCCGTCCTGTGACTATCCGGATACCGGACCTCGACAAGACGGTTGCGTTCCGGCTGGCGAGCGGATCGCTCGAGGAAGTCGACAACGCGACCGAGCCTGACCTGGAGATCAATTCTCAGCCGCTATGGTTTGGGTTCAAGTTCCCCTTCGGCATCCAGACGCTGGGAGTATCGGCGCGGTTCCGGCTGCTGCGCAATTTCAACAATTGGAAATTCCACCGGATACTGTTTTCGCTCAACAATGGCGGGGTCTATCTGCGTCCCCGGTATCTATTGACGCCGGAAATGCTCGGCTACATCCGCACCCGCCTGGGAGGCGGACTGCGGCAATCAATTCACTATTATCGAACGTCGCTCTGACTATAGCTATTGACTACCGCAATCTCCCCTCAGTGACTATCATTGCGCGGCGCCGATTGAGTATGCCGTCCCCACCCTGCTCGTTCCATAGTAATCATCGATGACCTGCGTCAGCGTGGTCCCGGCGCCCTTCAGGGGCGAGCCGGACTGCAGATGAAAATCCGCGCCGGAAGCGGTCGAGTCGCCGTAATTGACGAACATCGGCGCGACGCTTATGTACGGCTCGACTGTCGGATAAGTGCCAACGCTCGCCCCGCCCGGCATGTAAAAATCGTTGTCCACGAATACCGGGCTGCCGCTCGGAACCTCCGCGTAGGCATCGCCACTGAAGCCGACATCGTAGTAGATGTTGTTGATGAACTCGTCGGCGGGCGATCTCATATCGTTGAAGATGATCCCTTCTTCCACGACATGATCCCAGGTGTTGTTGTAAACTTGCAGCGCGCCGACGTTGTTTCCCACCACAATTCCCTGCCGCATGTTGGACAGTTCGTTGTTCTGGAAAGTCACCGTTCCGATCAGCCCGTCGACGCCCTCGATCATCGCGGTCTCCGCATCCACCGTGGTTGACGCGACCGGCCAGCGGCAGAAATTCCGCTCGATCAGGATGTCGGTCACCTCCATCGCCGTGCTGCCCCAGGTCTGGAAGCAATCGGTATGCGGATTGGGGTTGGTCGGCGACTGTGTATAGATGTCGTGAAGGTTGTTCGACCGGAACACGTTATGCTGTCCGAAAAAGCGGAACGCGTCCGCGTCGGCGCCGCCGCCAATCGTGCATCCCGCATAAATTCCACCTGCATACGACGGATACTGCTGCGTGCCCCAGACTTCGTTGCCCTCGATAAGTTCGTAGGTGCCATCGACCTGCGCGCCCGCCATCTCAGCCCGCCACATGCGATTGTTGAGAACGGAAATGTGCGAGATGGTCGGATCCATGAAGATGCCCTCGTGACAGAGTTCATGGATGTAGTTGTTCTCGATCGTGTCGTAGGAGGCAGAACCGGTCACGTAGATGCCGTAGCCTTCGCTGCCGTTGGTTTGGGTCGAGATGTCGAACCCGTTTAGCACCCAGTTACTGCCTGTCAGGTCGAAGCCCAGTAGCTGAACATCGGCCCCGCTGGCGATCTGCAAAGTGATCGGAGCGGCCAGCGTCCCCGAGTTCGTAATCGAGACCCGCTCGCCGTAGTTGCCGGCAGCTACGATCGCGGTCTGGCCCGGTAGCAGCGTGCTGGCCGCCTTTTGAATCGTCCGCCACGGCGCGCTCGAACTCCCGGCGGCCGAGTCGCTGCCGGTGGGCGACACGTAGTATGTCGATCCACTCGGCGTCGGAGTGGAGGTCGGCGTCGACGCGATCGTTGGGTCGCAGTGGGCGATATCGATGTTGATGAAGCCGTTGGAGTTGCAGTGGGTTTGGACGCTGGCGTGGACGAAACCGTCGGCGTCGCGGTAACGGTCGCGGTCGCGCCCGAATTGCTGACCATCACGCTGATCGTCGAGCTGGCGATCGAAGTCGTCCCGTTGTACGCGTAGCCATCGATCCGCAACGAATGCGATCCGTTCGCGACCGTGGTCGTGTTCCACGGCAAATTGTTGTAGCCGTCGGCTATCGTAGCGCCGTCCACGGACAACTGCGTCCACCAAACCGAGTTGGGATTGGTGGTAGAAGGTGCAGTCGAGAAAGACAGCGCCACAGTTATCGTTCCGCTCAGCGTCTGCCCGGTAACCGGAGAGACAAACGAGACCACAGGACTTGGGGCCGGCGTCGCGGTGGCAGACGGAGTCGCTGTATGTTTGCGGTTCGAGACTTTAACCAGCTCGGAAGCCGTATGCAGTAGTTGGCTGGAAGACGAATATGCACTGGCCGAGAGGGTATGCGTACCGTTCGCAACCGCCGTAGAGTCCCACACGTAGCTGGTGGACGAAGATGACGACATCAGGGTGCCGTCAAGCAGGAAGGCCACGCGAGCGACGTCCGGCTGGATTACAACCGATGTGTGCACCATGGCGGAGACGGTGGCGTCCGGTGCCGGTGAGTGAAACCTTATCTGGGCTCGCCGCATGCGCCTGACCATGACCGAGCAGCAGAAAGACAAAGCCAACTACTGGAATCGCAAGCCTGCGCCGCCATGATGTCGTTCGCGTTGCAATGGCAAAAACCTGCCATCGCGATCGATCTGCCATACAGAACGCTCCCCCGCCCCTCCTACTCACGCTGGCTTTCGGGCAACGCGTTGAGAGGACGGAATTCTGTCGATGAGAAAATGTCTTGGTAAGTAGCTATACAAGTCGCACAGGCGGTTCAATTCATTTTTCGCCGATAATCGAAAAAGGCGATAAAGTGTCGCTGCGTTGACACTCGAGAGATCGACGATCGTGCACGCCGCCGCCAAGTAGAACGCAGCGTGTGTGAATTTCTAACAGCGCAGATCGCCGTGGCCCAAGCAGACCGCCCGCGACGTCGCCCGAAAGCGCTAATTTTTGCGATCGCCCCCGGGGCCGGAAGAGAACTGCATCTGCGCCGCATTCGGAAGATCTCTGTAGCCGGGATCATTGAAGTTCGTAGCACCGCGCATGAAGTCCTGTTCCACACCGAGCAGATCGGCGCGATTGTCCAGGTCACGCTGATGCCCACTCTGATCTTCGCTCTGATCCGCACGCGGTGGAGATTGATGCTGCTGCGCCTGCGCCGTACCTTCCGTTTGCTTCTGCCCGTACGGGTAATGCAGCGCCAATTCCAGGATGGCGACGACAGCGCATATCGCAACAACGATTCTTAGCAACGTCTTCAAATTTTCCCTGCCTGCCGAGTCATGCGTGCATCGATTCGCGTCTAGATGTCGCCGAGCCGTTATGTATCCCGGCCGTGGAGTGCGTGTTACGGGCCGCTTGGTGACGGACTCCTGGATCGCCAATCACCGCAAAGAGCTTATCCGGGACCAGCACGATCTGCCGGTTCAGGTTGATCACCGCGCCCGCTCGAACCAGCTGGCCCAGGTTCGCGTTGACCTTCTGCCGCGATACGCCCAGCAGATTCGCGAGGTCCTTCTGCGTGATCGGCAGATTCAGTATGAGGCCTCGCGAATCGCGCACGCCAAACTTTGCACCCATTTCGATCAACGCAATCACCAGCCGGTCGCGCGGCGACAGGTGAAACATCCTGATGTACCGCATGAGCGCTTCGGCCGACCATCCAACCGTCATTTTCATCGCGGCCTTGAACGCCGCCAACTCCACACCGAGCAGTATGTGCACAAGTCTCGCCGAATGGATCGTAGCTACCACGCTGTTGGTGAATGCATACCTCTTCAGACCTTTCTCCATATCAGGGAACAAAGCAGACGCGCCGAATATCTCTCCCGGCGCCAGCAGAGTGACCAGCACCTGGCGGCGGTGATCGTGCTGCCAAGTGACCGCAATCGCGCCCTTGAGAACCAGAAAGATGTCAGTCGAATGGAGGTCGATCGGGATGCGCTCGCCCCGTTTGAAGCGCACCACCGACATCTCCGCGGCCAGGCGCTCGAGTTTTTCGGATTCAAGCACCGGAAAATGTTTGATGAGCGTTTGAACGTCGAGCGCTTTTTCTGCCGGCCCGATCGATGCTCCGACGGTTCGCTTCTTTATGGGGTTGCCCTTCATGATGAACGTAGAGGCAGAAAGCTCTTTACTTCAGATATCGTACCATATCTTCTCTACTACAGTCTATATTTTTCAGTCGTCAGCTCATTTTCTACTACGTATAATTGCTTTAATTGGCTTTTTCCGCTAAAGTGATGTCAGTCCAACCCTCGTGAGTGAGGCGCGCAGGATCTCGCATGATATCGACCAGCACCTTCAATCGCTTCTATTCGGACCAGACTCGCGACGGCGCCGTTGCCTTTTACGGCTGGGTGCGAAAGGAGACCACGCCGCAAACTGTCTTGCTGAACTTGGGCGCCGGTCCTCCCGCCGACCGCGGATCGATCCGCGTCTTCAAGGGCGAAGTCGCGCGGGTCGTCGGTGCCGACATCGATCCCGAAGTGCTCGACAACCCCGAACTCGACGAAGCTCACGTGATCAACTCGGACAACACCCTGCCGTTCGAGGACAACACCTTCGACGCGGTATTGTCCGATTGGGTGCTCGAGCACGTTTCGACGCCCGATCAGTTCCTGCGCGAAGTGCATCGAGTCCTGAAGAAAGGCGGCGTGTTTCTTTTTCGTACGCCGAATTCGTGGCACTACGTTGCGATTATCGCAAAAGTCACGCCCGAGTGGTTTCATCACGTGATCGCAAATTGGGCGCGCGGATATCCTGCCGGAACGCACGAGCCGTGGCCGACATACTATCGCCTGAATTCCCGCAAGACCGTCTATACCGAAGGCACAAAGGCCGGCTTCAGTCACATCGAGCTTCGGATGTGGGAGCCCGAGCCGCGCTACCTGGTATTTCACTTCCTGCCGTTCTTGCTCGGGGTCGGCTACGAAAGGATCGTCAATCGGTATCAGATGTTCGAAGGAATACGCGCGGGAATCTTCGGGCGCATGGTTAAGTAAGCGCCGCGACTTCCGGCCGCCGAAACTTTTCAGCGTTAATCTCCAGCCAGCTCGAACGCCTTCGAAGCCCTGCGCCAGAAAAGATTTTCCGGATGTATCTTCGTAAGCCTGCTGGTCATCGCCCTGCCGGCCCACAGACCCGGTTTCATCAGCGGATTGAACACCACCTGCTCCTTGAACGGATGAATCCCGAAACCCATGCTGGTCTTGAAATGGTAGAGGCCCTCTTTCGCGGCGAGTGCGATCTGACCGTTCGAGATCCAACCGACTTCGGCGCGCGCGAGCGCCGTCTTCATCACGGTGAACAGGAGCGCGTTGTTTGAATAGTGCTTCAGCAGCGCTGAAGAGCTTTTCTGCAGGTGGATGTAGTAACAATCCTCCGCCAGCATCGCGACGATAAACGCGGCCAGCTCGCCATCGACGAACGCGCCCCAGGCCTCGAGGTCCGGCCAGCTGCGCGCAAGGTCGCAAAACGATTTCCAGTTCGATTCGCTGCGATGCGGCTGCTTTCCGGTCTGGCGCACAGTTGGTTTCCGTGATGAGCGGGTAAGCCTTCACGGCAAGGTCGTTAAAGTCCATCTGCTCGACGGTGTTGCGTGCAAGTCCGCGCCGCGTATGACTGCGAGCATTCGCCGAAAGCGTCGCGAAGTCGTAATTCCGATCCGCACAAACGTAAATTCCGCCGTCGGGGCTCGCTTCGCCGGGTGCGCCCGGATAGCGAATAGCCAACGCGGCCCCGCGGATCATCACCTTCGCCAGTTCGGACTGCGAGGGATCGACGTTGCGATGGATCGGCAGGTTCTTGTACAGGAAGCGTTGCGAACTGTACCAGAAACAACTTTTGGTCTGGACGATTCGATGCCCCAGGGATCGGAAGAAGTCGGCCATTTGATTTTCACGCATTGTTTTGTCTCTAGTCTGCTTCGATCACTTCTCGGACTTCGCTAAAATTTCCGCACTCTGCACGCGCTTGAGTATCGCGTCTCCGTAGTTGGCCAGGCCCTTCAGTCGCTCCCCAATCGCCTCGATCGTGCGATGACGAATTGCGCCGGCGCGGCTCGCTTCGAGCATCCACTTGAAATCCTTGAGCCTCGTTCTCCGCCATCGGTCCCATCCGCGGCATCACCCGATTCTCGCGATTGGCAACTCTGAAGTCCGACGTCATGACTCGCCGATAGCCCGCTGCCCACGCCGCCTGCAGCACGGCATCGTTGTAATGCCCGAATGGAAGCGCGAGGCCTGCAATTGGCTCCTGGAGCAGGTCTTCGAGCCGCCGCTTCGATTCGAGCACCTCGTTCGACGCCTCCGCCGGACTTCATCCCGGTAAGTCGCGCGTGGGTAAGCCCGTGCGAGCCGATCTCGAATCCCTCTGCTCGAAGCGCAAGCACCTGGTCGCGACTCAGATAGCCGGGGCGTCCAAGGTAGGACCATACGATGAAAAAGATCGCGTGCAGATTTCGGAACGCAAGTTTGGGCGCGGCCACGGTCGAGATCGCTCTCGTGGCCGTCGTCGAACGTGATCAACAGCGACTTGGGTTCGGACGCGGGACGCTCCAGGTCGTCGAGCGTGATTGTGCGATAACCGCCATCGACGATTGCGTCGAGTTGCTCGCGGAAATCGCGCGCTTCGACCGCGTGCTCGATACTCGACGTCTGCGGCAGCGCATCGTCCGCGCCCGACCTGATCGCGTGATACATCAGAATCGGAAGATCGTTAATCCTGTTATTCATGCGATTCAATTTGTGCGGTTCCATCATCCGCCCGTCGCAGCAACGGTGTCGCCGTCAGCTCGACAGTCCGTTCCGCGACCGCCGCGGGACGCCGCGCAACGCCGCCAACCGCTGCCTTTCCGCCAGCGCCCAGCACAGCGTCGCGATCATCCCGACCGCGTACCGGCAGTCGCCCGCCGTTCCTTCGTTGAAGTCGAGGATCAGGATCGGAACGACCACGAGAAAAAACAGCGGTTTCAAATTCCACGGATCGTCCTTGCGCCGCAGCAGCGCCAGCCAGGGACGGATGAAGAAAAACACCCAGAAGAGCAGCGCCGGAATGCCGAGGCTGACCGCCTTTGACAGGTAATCGCTATGCAGAGAGCTGCGCGGCCCGTCCTCCCACGGTCCCCACCAAATCGGGAAGTCGCGGGCCTTCATGATTTCGCCTTCCACCTCGAAGCCGTAACCGATCAGCGGACTCTGCTCGATCTTCTCGATTGCGAACTTCCAGATGTCGGTGCGTCCGCCGAGACTCGAAACGTCGCCGCGAGTGAGATACGCGGGATTCAACTGGCTAAGGAGCGCGAACGCCGACCACCGCCAGCGCGAGAATTATCGGCACCGCCCGCAGTCGATATCTCCAAACGAGGTACAGAAGCCCGCCGACCGCCAGACCTACAAATGGCGAGCGCGAATCCGCCAACACTCCGCACGCGAACGCTACAACCATCTGCGCCGCCAGCAGCGCTCGCTTCCATCCGACTGGTCGAGCCCCAGAGGACCATTCCCGCGCCAATCGTCGCGAGTGCGATTTCACCGAGCTGATTGGGAGAACCGTAGATGCCGCGAAGCCGTATCACCCCGGACAATTGCTCGACGTCCCAGACCACGTCGTACGACATCGTGACCGACGCTGATCAGAACGACTGCCCAGACGATTCCAGTTCCGATGAGAAACCAACTGAATAGCTTTTCGATGTCTTCGCGATTAGTCTACTTCACGCGCAATTCTGACTATTGCCATGAACATCAGAATTGCGGCCAATATCCTGGCGGCCGAATAAGCTCGGCAACAGTGAGTACGAGATACTTATGACGCCGAATCCGAGGTACATGCAGGTAGCAAAGAAACCCGCCCTGCAGAATCTCCTAGTTCTCGGAACGCGGTCCAAACCGCGGCGCCGCAAAATGCTATCAGCAACGGATAGCGGACCATGAAGAGCTGATCGTTGGTCAGCGGCAAAAAGCTTGCTCCGCTCAGCTCTTCGACCAGAAGAATGGCGCACAACAGATGCGCGCCGTTGCCCTGCACCCGCCGCGCCGCCCAGACGATCAACATTCCGCCAACGACGGCCGCGGCGGCCAGGATAAGGCTCGGAAAATTGAGCATCAGCAAAGCCACCAAACCCAACGCCGCCACGCCAATCAGCATCGCAGCCGCTGGCGGCCTGTATGCTCTCGATGGCTGTGCAAATTCCATTGTAACTTCTCGCGATCAGCGGCGCCGCGGCGGCCTGCGACGGTGATTTGCGGCTGGTCGCTGCGACCGTTCAGTTTCGGCTCGGGGCTCAATGCCATTCTCGCTTCGTTAGCCAGTTCCTCGACTTCGCCGCCGATTGGATTCGAGCACCGCCTCGAGCATCGGCGACGACGCAATCGTGCGCATCAATTCGATATTTGGAATGACGCAATGACCGCCGATGAAGCCGGGGTAGTATTTAGTACTCGGCAGGAAATCGACTTCCTCGAAGAAGTCCAGCGCTTCTGCATAATCGCCATCGACCCGATTCAAGTACCGATTGAGTTCCTGCGCGAAGGCGATCAACACGCCGAAGTAAGTAGTCTCCGCCAGCTTGGCCAGTTCGAGAGTCTCCAACTTACTAATGCACTGAGTAGTCATGCCGGCAGCGCGGAAGTGTTCGGCGGCGCGAGCTGCGGTGTGATCATCGCTGCCCGCGACGAACTTGCGATACTTGAGCAGGTCCTCCGCCATCCGGATGTGTTTGCCGCGCACCGGGCTGTAGGCGATCTGCGCACTGACGTCCTGTTCCGCGATATTGCGCGGCTGGTGCCCGGAACGACGGTACTATTGATGATCGTCAGTTCCGGCTTGAATCGCTTGATGTAGGAAAGCGCGATTGCTTCGAAATCGGCCTGCCGCGTGAAAGGAACGCACAAGTGCATGACGCCGATCGGTTCGTCGAACTCGCGCCTTTCGATGTCGTGCTCGAGCACGCGTCCCGGTGCGCCTGAGCACTTGCGACAGCGCGCTGCCAACTTCCCCGAGTCCGACGACTAATGTATTTGCATTCCGCACTTGATTACTCCCTTCTGATGTGTTGAGCAGCGAATCGACCGCGTCGCAGAAGCGCTGGCTATGAATAGGCCAGCTGATGCTCTTGACCACTTTCGCGGCCGAGTTCGACAGACTGTCCCGCAGCGCCGGATCGAGATACAAATCCTGCATCGCCCGCGCCAGTTGTCCCGCATTGTTCGGAGGAAAGAAGCGCACCGATGTTCCGCTGAAGTAATGTTCGATCGTTCGCAAGCGCGCGCATATCACCGGAATCCCGAGCGTCGCGTATTCCAGCAGCTTGACCGGCAGCATCAGGTGGGTGGCGCTCGACTCGTTGTTGGGAACCAGGCCCACGTTGGCCTCGCCGAGTTTTGGCCGCCAGCTCCTGGATCGGAACCGGACCTTCGAAACTGATCGCGGACTCGACGCGGAGCTTTCGGCTGAGCGCCTTGAGCTCGTTCAGATAGTCGCCCGCGCCGATTATTCTGAGGCGGATCAGAGGAAATCGCTGATGCAGCAGCGCCAGCGCCGCGAGCGTCGTATCCAGGCCCAGGCGCCTGGAAATAGTGCCATGGCAGATGATCGAAAATGTTCCGTCACCCGGTTCGCTTCGCACTCGACGCGACTGGCATTCCACATCGGCGACCGGAAAGATGCGCGGATCGGGCGAGTTGGCAATCACCACCAGCTTGCGTTGCGGCACGCCGGATTGATGCAGCCGTTCGGCGTGCAAATCGTGCACCGCCAGCACCCGATCCGCGAGCCGCGCGCTCAATCGTTCCTGGAGCATCAGCATCCGCGCGCCGATTCGTCCCTGGCGCCCGCCGAATTTGTCCAGATACAACTCCGGCATCGTGTCGTGAACGTCGAGTACTAACTTCGATCCGAACAGCCGACATGGTAATGCACTGAGTATTGCCAAATCGGGCATCGTGCACGCGATCACGACGTCGTAACGCGTCTTCAAGACTGCGCCGAATCGCCAGCGCGGCGGCGCGGCTGAAAAAGTTGATATAGCTGCGGAGATAGTGGATCTCGGCTCGCGCCGCGATAGCGCGGCAGCCGCAGTCCGATGACGCAGACTCCGCGAGTATCGGCGACCTCCCCGTCGTCGAGGCAGATCGCGTCAACCTGATCGCCGCGACTGGTCAGTGCTTCGGCCTGCCGCTTGACGCGTCCGTCGCGCGCATAAGCCGTGTAAGCGATGATCAGTATTCGCGCCATGCTACGCCCGTCCTTCAATTGGGTTGGCGAGTCGATCGTCGATGCTCACGGAACCGAGCGCGCCGCCGAGCATTTCACGAACCGTGCGAGCTTCGATCAGAAGGAACGCGACCGCGGGAAGCGCAACCATCAGTAACAGTTCCGGTAGGCCGCCAGCGCCGAGATTGTTCGCCAGGACTCTTCCCGCCACAGTGGCAGCCGCGCATCCCAACGCGGTGGTAAAACCAGGAATCAAGCACGCGCAATGCCTTCCCGAGACCGACGTCCAGCATCCGGCACGCGACCAGCTGCCCGATGACGCTGCATGCGGCTTCGACCGCACTCACGCCTGCGCAGACCCACAGCAATCCGCTCGACGCCGTGACCATCACCGCAATCACGATCAGCGCGAGCCGAACTGCGTGCAGGTACATGTCGAAAACCGGGCGTGCCAGCGCGTAGTAAACCGCGCCCATTCCCGCGCGCAGACCGATGGTAATTATTCCGATGCTCAGGATGCGCAGCGGAATCGCGGCCGCAATCCATTGCGGTCCATATATCTGACGCAACAACTCAGGCGCCGCGACCGCAATACACGCCAGCGGCGGCACGATGAGCCGGCCCATATAACCGAGAAAGCTCAGATAGGCGCGCCGCAGTTGCTCAGGCTCATGCTGCATGCGGCAAAATGCCGGCACCGTCACGCGGCCGGCCACCTTGTAAAGCCGGTCGGGCACGAAGCGGAGCAGGTCCCACGCCATCCCGTAAAAGCCCAGCGCCGAACTTCCGAGCATGCGTCCCACCAGCAGGTAATCCGCATTGCAGGAGATCGCGTGAAAAATTTGTCCGCCCATCGCGCCGCCGGCGAAGCCTCGGAGTTCGAGCAGCGCCTTGCGGCTCGGCCCGACCCGCGGGATGTACGGTTCAGCGCACCACAACAGGAGCGCATGGGCGCCCATTCGCGCGGACAGTCCGCCAACCAGGCTCATTCGCGGATGACCCATCACCAGCAGCGCGATCGCGACGCCCAGGAACGCCAGCTCTCCCACCACCTCGGCGATAGCGAGGGTGCGAAATTCCAGTCTGCGCGTGAGCCTCGCGATCGGCACGGAAACCGAACCTTCGAGCAGGATCGGAATGCATAGCAACCGCAGCGCGTTGGGAATCGTCGGCATCGCCATCGCTTGCGCGATCAACGGCGCCATCAGGTAAAGCGCGCCGCAGGTAAGAATCGATACCGAGATGGTCGCCCACCACGCCGAGCTTTCGTGCGCGCTGGTCAACTCAGGGCGCTGCACAAGAGTGTCGGGCGCCGCCAAATCGTTGACCATCATGATGATTGCGCTGACCGTGATCAGCACTCGGAACAGTCCGAAGTCCGACGGCGTCAGCGCGCGCGCGAGCACCACCAGTCCGCCGATCCGCACGACCTGGAGACCGACCTCACCGATAACGTTGTCGCGGACGCCGCGCGCGAATCCCGGCGAATGCCAACCCTCGACGTTCGCGACGGCGCTGATGTCGCCCGGCGCCGCCATCACATTCCGCTCCCTTGCAGCATCGCGGGCACCGTCCGCAGCAGGATTCCCATGTCGCCCATGAGCGACCAGTCCTCGATGTATTCGATATCGAGCTGCACCATTTGCTCGAACGACAATCGATTGCGTCCGCTGACCTGCCACAGCCCGGTGATTCCCGGCGGCGCGTCGAGCCGACGCCGGTGCCATTCCTGGTACAACTCCAGCTCGTACGGCATCGCGGGCCGCGGTCCAATCAGGCTCATGTTGCCGTAGAGAACGTTGAGGAGTTGCGGAAGCTCGTCGATGCTGAATCGTCGGAGCCATCGCCCGATTGGCGTAACCCGAGGATCGCTTCCAATTTTATAAACTTCGGTTCCGTTGCCTTCCGATCCCTCAGCCGGCTTGCGCTGAATCCATCCCTTGACGTACTCGCGATGAACTTTGTCCGAGCACTCGGCGCGCATGGTGCGAAACTTCAGCAGCTCGAATGGCTTGCCATGGATTCCGATGCGGGTCTGGCGAAACAGCAATGGAGAGCCGTCGAACAGCCGAATCGCGATCGCGGCAAGCAACAAAATTGGCGACGCAACAAGCAACAGCAGCGTCGCGACTGCGATATCGAATCCGCGCTTGACGATGCAGTTGAGGCCCTCGATGTTCGATCCCGGGGGACCGATCAGCGGAATCGCGCCGACCATCTCGACCTTGAGCGCCATCGACTGCGCCACCCACGGCATCACCCGCCAGCGAACTCGATGACGTTCGCAAAGCTCAATTATGCGTTCGACCTGATTGTGATCGCGCTCCGGCAGCACGATCATCGCCTCCAGGTTGGGGTGCGCGGCCGAAAGGCTCGCGATGCGATCGAGGCCTCCGATTATCGGCTCCGGCGCAATCGAATGTCCGTTCGATCCGTTGGAGCGCGTGCGAGCCCGGGGCTTCATCGATAAAGCCGAGAATTCGTATTGCGTGAGCTCCTCCTTGATTCGTTCGCGCAGGTAAACGCCGAACGAGTTCGCGCCCACGATCACCAGTGGCACCGAGAACTGCGGCCGCGAGTAAAAGAACTTGATGCTGCGTGCGCACGAGCATGCGCGCGGCGATGACGAAACCAATCGTCAGTCCAAGGCCGATTGCCACCGCCATCCGGGACGGCGCGATATGAAGAAAAAAGCTGAGCGCCACCATCGTGAGCCATGCCACGCAGCTGGCCTTGACGATCGACCTGCGTTCGTGCCGGCGGCCGTTTCGGTAAAGTCCAACTGCGCGCGCGATCAAGAATCCAGATCGCGACCAGCATCGTCATGCCCGCGATCGCTTCGGCCCAATTGCCCGGCTGAAGCGGATACAAATCGCGGGTTCTGATCACCTGCGACAACGCCGCCGCGCCGAAAACTGCAATCGCGTCGGTCGCCGCCAGCAACGCCTTCTGACGCTGTAATTCCCCGCCTAACACAACATCATCCTGTCGCCAGCGCCTGCTTCACCGCATCGCTGACGGTCTTCACCTCGCGCTCGGTGAGGAACGGATGCATCGGCAGTGACAGCACGCTGTCAGCCATCTCCTCGGCGTGCGGAAAATCTCCATGGGCGTACCCAAGGTCGCGGCATGCAGGCTGCAGATGAAGCGGAACCGGGTAGTGGATACCGCATTCGATCTGTTCGCGCAGGAGCGCTGTCCTGATTGCGTCGCGCCGATCGCTGCGGATGACGAACAGGTGGTAACACGACTCGCTCCCCTCGGGTTCGGAGAGCAGGGTCAAGCCGTCGTGGGGCAGAGTTTCGCGATAGAGATCTGCGCAGTTGCCGGCGCCGTGCATTCCAATCCTCGAGGCGCTCGAGCTTGGGACGCAACACTGCCGCCTGGATCGTGTCGAGGCGCGCGTTGTAGCCGTACGCGCTGTGGGCGTAATGCGACAGTCGGCCATGGTCGCGCAGCGTGCGCACCTGCGCGGCCAAGTCGTCGTCATTGGTGGCGACCGCGCCGCCTTCGCCCCACGCACCGAGGTTCTTGCCGGGATAAAAGCTGAAGCATCCCGCCGCTCCGATCGTGCCGGCGTAAAACGATTGCCCCTGGTGATTGAGCCGGGCGCCATGCGCCTGGCACGCATCCTCGACTATCTTCAGGTCGCACGCCTGAGCGAGGTCGCGCAATTCGATCATCGCAGCCGGCAGTCCGTAGAGATGCACCGGCAGTATCGCGCGCGGTCCATTGGGAGACGTGAAGCGCGCGCGCTCCAGGTAGCGCGCGATTTCCGGAACGCTCAGATTGCCGGTATTCGGATCGATATCCACGAATGCCGGCCGCGCGCCGGTTTGCACGATCGCCTCGGCGGTCGCGATAAACGTCATCGGCGTAGTGATAACTTCGTCGCCCGGACCGATTCCGATCGCAAGCAGCGCAAGCCTGAGCGCGTCGGTCCCGCTCGACACGCTGACTACGTGACGCGCGCCGAGGAATGCGGCGAATTCACTTTCAAATGCGGCCACTTGAGGGCCGCCCACGTATGAAGTCTTCTCGTGGATTTCTTCGAATCCGCACTCGACTTGAGTCATGATTTCGCGGTTCTGGGCCGCCAGGTCTAAAAATTTGATTGCCATTCTCTTTCAACTCCACTGAATTCACGCAGACCGGCGGCTGCAATATAGGCGTGCCGGTATGCCCAGGACGGTAGCCCGCGCGGGAACATCAGCTAGTCACCAACGCACCCGCGGCGACCATCGCCCCGGCTCCAATCTCGACTCCGCACATGATGATGGCGCCGCTGCCAATCGACGCGCCGCGCCGCACGTAGGTCCGCTCCAGCACCCAATCCCCGGCGCGCTTCGATGAGCCATTGGGATTGGTCGCGCGCGGATGCCGATCGTTGATGAACATCACGCCGTGGCCGATGAACACTTCGTCTTCGATAGTGACGCCCGAACAAACGAACGAGTGACTCGAAATTTTGCAGCGCTTGCCGATATGCGCGTCGCGCTGAACCTCGACGAACGCGCCAATTTGCGAGTCGTCTCCGACGCTGCATCCGTAAAGATTTACGAACGGCCCGAACCGCACGTCGTCGCCCAGGACTACGTCGGGCGACGCGCATACGTTGGCTGGTAGTTCGTGAAGTGACATCTCAATCCTCGTGTTGCGATTCAGATCCTTGTCGCCGGCATGAGTGCTATCGGCTGCCCGTGACTTTTGAGCGAGCGGTCGGCCGCTTCCAGAACTCTTCACGACTCGCAGCCCGCTGTGACCGTCGCTGTTCGGAGAAACACCGCGCGTGACGCAATCGACGAAATGATCGCATTCCACCTTGAGCGGCTCGGGGTCGTCGATGCGCGGGATGTTCACGTCGCCATAGCGATACGACAGTTGAAAATCGCCGAAGGTGTCGTAGTAGGGATGCTTGGTGACGCCCTTGTCGTAGACCCGGACTTTTTCCTGCAAGGCGGTGTCGTCGTACACCAGCATCTTGCGCGAGCCCACGATCGTCGTCCGCCGAATCTTGTTCGGGTCGAGCCAGCTCACGTGCACGAAGGCGATCACGTTGTTGGCGAAGCGAAGCGTGAGCAGCGCGACGTCCTCGACGTGATCGTGATAGTGGCTCTCGCCCTGGCAGGTCACTTCGAGCGGCATCGAGCCGAGCAGCATCAGGATGATCGAGATGTCGTGAGTGGCGAGGTCCCAGGCCACGTTGACGTCGCGGCGAAACATGCCGAGATTGGCGCGCACCGAGCTGATGTAAAAAATATCGCCCAGCTCTCCGCCGCCGATCAGCTCGCGGATCTTCAGCACCGGCGCGCTGTACTCGAAGGTGTGCCCCGACATCAGCGTCAGATTGCGCGCGCGCGCCATCCGGATCAGCTCCTCGGCCTGATCGCACGAGGTCGCGAGCGGTTTCTCGACCAGCGTTGATTTGCCCGCTCTAAGGCATCGGCTCGCGATTTCGAAATGAGTATTGACCGGAGTCGCGACCACTACCGCGTCGATTTTCGGATCGTTCAGCACCTGGTCGAGGTCTTCGGTTATGGCGACCGACGGATAGCGGCTCTTGATATGGTCGAGACGGGGACGGCTGAAGTCGCAGCAGACCACGCGCTCGATTCCCGGCGTCTGCGAAAAATTTCGCACCCAGTTCGGTCCCCAATAGCCGAGTCCCACGATCGCAATCCCGCGCATCTGGCGCTGGGTTGAGTAGGCCGGGACAGTCAACGGCAGGTGAAGACCGTTGCCGTTGCTTGAGCCGGCCAGAGTGCCGTTGAGCGAGATCACGTCTTCCATAACTAAGCCTCCATTCCAACCAATCGCTTGACCACGTCGGGCAGCGGCGATTTGTATCCATTCAGAATCACCCCGGCGACGGGATGACCGGTGTTGCGCAGAATATTTACGGTGGCGATCATTTCGGCGCGGTCGGTCCGCAGATGTCGCGCCACGACCAGGATCGGATCGTCGGGCCGCGCCAACGCCAGCATTCGCGGATCGAGGCGCACGACGCCGAGGTCGATAACCGCCAATCGATAGCGCGCCAGCAATTCGTCCAGGTCCTCGACCATTCGCGCCGGCTGCTCGCCGAGAGCCATCTGCTCGGGCCGTGCCGTCTCGAGCCGAGGCCATCCGGTTCCTTGCACCGCGATCGAAGTATTGGCGGCCGCAGTCGAAGTCGGCGCGCTCGCGCGGCCGAACAATGGATGTATCGCAGTGACGCGCGGCTGCCATTCAACCAGCACCGTGCGCGCCGCCAGTCGCTGACTCATGTCCAGCGCCATCGCGGCGGCGACAGTGGAGACGCCGTCGCCCGGCCTGCATCCGGTCATCAGGATTCGCGCCGAACCCTTGTTGGCGCTCGCGGCTCCCAACTGCTCGCTCAGGTTGCGGATCGAACTGCAGCACGCCAGCGAATCGAGGAGCTCTTGCGGCGGCGCCAGAACGGGAGCCAGCGCGATCGGTTGATTGCGCGCGACGACATCCGCCAGCGGCCGGGTCCTGGAATCGGCGTAGGGAACCATACCCGTCTTGCGGCGTTCCATTGCCTGGAAATATCTGCTCATTGGTAA
This sequence comes from uncultured delta proteobacterium, assembly GCA_963805315.1. Lineage (GTDB taxonomy): Bacteria > Desulfobacterota > Binatia > Binatales > Binataceae > Binatus. The sequence continues at coordinate 137,474 of CAWDTQ010000007.1, read as the reverse complement.
TGCCTCTCGCGCTCAGTTGCCGTTTTGACTCACGTTTTTCACGTGAATCGCCTGACCTGGATAGATCAGATTCACGTCTTTGATTTGCGGATTCGCCGCGGTCAATCGGCTGATTTCGTTGGTTCCGAACGACACCGTAAATTCTCGTCGCTATTTTGCTGAGCGTATCGCCGACCCCGACGATTACAGTTTCAACCGTAGGCGCGCTCGCGCCGTCGTTTCCCGCCGAGACCTGCTTCACAGGGATACTCGCGGCGGCGCTCTCCACAGGTTTCCGTGGTGCTGGAACCGAGCGGTCAGCTGGTTGAAGGCGCTCCGGCCGGGCCGAGGAGGATCACTTCGTTCGCGCTTCCGGCGGAACCGTCATGAACGTTGAGCGGCGCGGCGACGATCTTTGGCGCCGGCATCGCTTCCTGATTCGACTGGGTTTTGAATGCCGTCGGCGTCCACTCGGCCAGAATTTGCGAGAGCGGTCTCCGATCTTGCGATGCGAGTCGCTCAGCCAGCACCGGAGCGCAGCTTGACAAATCCGGCGCCCAGGATTGCCAGCAGGCATAGCGCTGCGAAAGCTCCCGCCGCCGCAGAGCGAATCGTCCGCCTGCTCGAGGGAGCAGGCGTCGCCGCCTGCGCAAATCTCGTCGCCGCCGATCGCATCGAGTTGCTCGCCGATTGCATCGCGTCGCTGGCCGATGCCGCCATCTTCGCGGGCGCCGATGCTCTGCTCACCAGCAGGTGGTCGTAGTCGAGGACCGCCGCTCGCACATGATTGCCGGGTCACGCTGTGCTCCCCATCCGCGTAAGCGAGCAGCAGGGCGTTGTGGCAGAGCACGTTGATCCGCCGCGGGATGCCGCCGCTCGAGCGCATGAGTTCGCCCATCGCTCCGCGCGCAAACAGCCGCTCGATTTCTCCGCCGCGCGAGCGCAAGCGGTAATCGACGTAGTCGTAAATTTCCCGCCCTTGCAGGATCGGCAACAACGCGCGCGCGCCGATCCGCTGATTGAGCTGGCGCAGCTGCGGTCCGGCCAGCCGCCGCGCGAGATCGATTTGGCCGACCAGCACGATCTGCAGGCGTCTGCGCTCGAGCGATTGAAAGTTGGACAACAGCCGCAAATCTTCGAGCGCGTCGTCGCTCAAATCCTGCGCCTCGTCGATAATCACGGCGATGCATTCGTCGGGCCCGCAGGCTGGCCAACTGCGCATCGAAAGCCTGCAGGAGAGCCAGCTTGCCGGCATTCTCCGGCTGGTCAGCACCAAGCTGGCCGAGGATTTGGCGCAGCATCTCCTCGAAGCTGAGGCGCGGATTCGCCACCCACGCGCTGCGGACTCCCTGATGCCGGCGTCGCGAGCAGCGAGTAGATGAGCGTGGTCTTGCCGGCGCCGATTTCGCCGACCAGCATTGTGAATCCGCTCGGCTCGTGCAGGCCCCATTCGAGCGCAGCCAGGCCCTCGCGATGCCCCGCGCTCATGAAGAGCACGGACGCGGAAGGATTGAACTCGAAGGGCGCGCCGCTCAGGCCGAAGTGTTCGTAATACATATCGGCTACATCCTGTCGTCGAGAATCGCGACCGTGTTGAGGCCGGTGTCCTTGGCAATCGAAGCGGTCGAACAAATCTTGGGATCGTATTCCTCGGACCAGTACGCCGCCGCGACTGCGAGGATCATCGCGAACAGCAGCCCCGTGATCAGGTTCAGCTGGATTCGCGGAGAGACCGGCTCGATCGGGGTGGTCGGATCCTGGACCACGCTGACGTTGAGAATCCGGCTCTGGTTCAGCGCCTCGGCTGCGCGCGCTTCTTCGCCTTTGCGCACGTACGAGAGGTAGGCTTCCTTGTCGCTGTCGACCTGACGTTGCAGCGTCTCGATCGTGACGCCTTCGCTGGTCATCGTCTTGAGCTGATCGCGCAGCGACGCAACTTGAGCCGCCTCGGTCGCCTGGGCCGCCTTGTACGATGCGGCTTCGGCGCGAGCCTTGGCCAAATCGGAATCGAGCGTCTGCCAGGTCGGATTTACATCGGTGGTGACTTCCTGGACGTCGTTCTGTTTTTCGCGCGCGACGATGTCACGGCCGGCCTTCAGCTTGGCGTCGATTGCGCGGATTCGCTCACTGCCCGGCTGGTAGCGGGTGAGCAGCTCGGCACGCTCGGTTTCCAGCTGCAACATCTGCGGCTTCAACTGCTGCAGCGCAAAGTTCTGGACCGTCTTCGACTCCTTGGTCTGAAGCTTGGGAGTCTGATTCAGCTCGGCTTCCTGGCTGGCGATCTGGTGCATCGTTGAATCGAGCTGCACGCCGGTCGTGCGGTAGTTCGCCTCGGCAGTCGAGACTTGATTTATCAGCGCCTGCTGTTGCTGACCGAATTGAGAGATTCCGGTCTGCAATTGCGCGGCGCCAAGCTCTTTTTCGGATTGCTGCAAGCGCTGGTCGAGCAGTTGTCGCTGCTCCTGGAAAAACGCCTGCGCTTGAGGGTTCTGCGACAGCCGCCCATGCAGCGCGAGGTATTCGGTCATCAACTGCGCGAGGAAAGACCGCGCCCAAATGGCGTCATGCGAGCGAATCGAGACTTCGATGATGTTCGAGCGCTTGATGACCGTTGCGCTCAGATGAGTCGATATCTTCTGAATCTCTTCCTGGTTCGAAGTCGCGCGGGGACCTCCGTGCAGCGCCAGGTAGATATCGCCCGGCAGACTCACGGCAGCAGCGACGAGATCCTTCGCTCCCGATATCACGCCGCCGCGCGGATTCTGTTTCAGGTCGGCCAGCGTCTGTTTAATGATGAGCGGACTGGTCAGCAACTCGACCTCGGAGTTGAGGTCCTGCTCGCCGACCGGGACAGTTTGGGTCGCCTGGTTGGCCGCGTCTTCCTTCAGTCCCGGCGAGACCAGCAGTTGCGCGCGATTGGATTGAACGAGAATTTCGGAGACCGACTCGTAGGTGGGCGCCCACAAGAGCGAGCCTGCCGCGATCACGCCGAAGACAATCAGGCCGACCCGCAGCGCCAACGCGCGTCGCCGGAAAATCCGCTCTACCCATTGCATCAAAGCTTCGCTGTTCATCTGATTAATCCTCAAAGGCTCAAAATGGCGGCGTCAGGAACATTTCGATCGGCATCGCGTCGCGCACGTACTGCTTGATGTCGAGATCGAACTGCGCGATTCCGCTGCGCGGAACGATCACGATGTCCGCGGGCAGCAGCGCCACGTCTTCTTCGTTGCTCTTCTGATCCATCACCTTGTCGAGGCTCAGTTGCTCGCCATGCGGGGTGCCGCACGCGTCACGCCTGATAAGGACCACTTTGCTGGCGCCGGCCGCATCTGTGAGCCCGCCCGACGCCGCAATCGCCTGGATTGCGGTCATCCCGGGCTGAAGCCGCACCGCGCCGGGCTTGCCCACTTGACCCTCGACGTAAACGACTTGCGACGGACTCTTATCGATCCGGACCGTGCTCTGCGGATCTCTGAGTTCCTGGGCATAGAGGCGGTCGATAGATTTTTGAAGCTCCACTGGCGTAAGTCCCTGCGCGCGGACGTTGCCGGCCACGGGCATCGAGATGTCGCCGTCGGGCCGAACGGTCAGCGCCTGATGGAGCTCCGGGCTCATGTAGAAGCTGACGTCGAGCTGGTCGCCGGGCTGAATCTTGTAAGAGCGAAGCTGATCGCCCGCCGAGACAAAATCACATCCGGGCAGGGCCGCTGCGCTGGAGAGTCCCTTGACGTCAGACTCCTCCGGACTCTTTGTCGAACATCCCATCCACAACTGCGCACAGCATAAGAGGGCGATGACGTAAATTTTTGTTTTCATGCTCTTTTCCACTGTTTCACCGCTCGTTAAGTGAGTACGCGATTCGATGCTTGGGTCTGGGAGATGCAAGCCATGGGAAGAAGGTGACATAAAAAGATAAAAGAAGCAAGTCAATATATAAAAAAGAAAGGAGAAGAATTACGGTATAAGAACAGAGTATATTTTATTTAACTTAACTATATTCAGACCACTTGATTTGGCTTTGAAATATTGCTATGGATAACGAAAGCAACTGAATGAGTTCAACCAATCAAATGAAAATGGGGCCCCTGGCAATGAAATATGATGGTAGATGCGCTCGGCGCACCGAACGTCAGAATGAGCGTCGATGCCGGCGATCAGCCCGCAGGGCCGATCGAGGAATCCGGGTTAAATGGAACTGCTAGCTAAAGGCCAGCACATGGCGGAACGGATGCTCACGTTGCGTGAGGTTTCCGACTATCTCAATGTGAATCCGGCCACCGTGCGCAGGCTCGTGAGGTCAGGCCAGTTGCGGGCTATCAGGGTCGGGCGGGATATGCGCTTCGAAGTGAGCGTCGTGGACAAATGGGTAGCGGGAGGCGGCACCCTTCCTGGCCAGCGGGAACACCGATCAAGGACGATTCAGCGCGCCGATGACTCGGGCGTCGCGCGCAAGATCGAGAAAATCCTAAAGCCGTTCGGCCAGCGGCTGGTCTTCTGGATCTTTGCAAGAACTGCTTCGACATCGCCACGTCGAAAGCGCTTGATTCGCCCGATCGCGTGACACGTCAGTTCGCCTCGCCTGACCATTCGGTAGACGGTCATCTCGATAACCAGGATCTCGTGTTGAACCCTGATTCATGGATCGGAATGTCCCCCGAGGCCGCGTCTCGGGTTCTTTGTTGAACGTAACTTCTGTTCGCTGACGTTTCGTTTCCCTTTCTCGCTCGCGAGGCGTATGTTCAGCGCATCCTCAGAAAGGTGCCATATTGAATGAACGCAAATCTGTTCGCGAAACCGACCTCGACCGCCTGACCCACCTCAAAACCCTCTCCTGGCTTTCCGCTTCGGAACTGACATTACTCGTCGGGGCGCTCGCGCTGGCGAACTACAAGAGTCGCGATGTTATCTTGCGCGCAGTTGCGCTCGCGCAGGACGCTCACATCCTGCTGAGCGGGATCGCCCGCATCACCTGCCTCAATGCCCGCAAGGAGCGGGTTACGGTCGCGATGCTCGCGCCGGGGCCGATCCCCGAATTTCCCGCGCTGCCGATCAGCCAGTCCGAATTCCAATGCGAGGCATACAACAACTGCCGGGTCGGCTCGCTCAGCTGGAAAGACTTCAACGCCGTCACCGACAAAGCACCGGTGTCGGCATTCAAGCAGTTCCATGACAACGACTTGAAGCAGTGGTATCGGCTGCTGCTGCGCAGTTCGAGCTTCCTGAATCTCAGTCTGCACGAGCGTATCGCGATTACCCTGCTGGAACTGTGTTCGGACTTCGGCGTCGAGGAATCGCGCGGCACGCTGCTGCGCGTCGCCTTCGGCCACAAGGATATTGCCAACCTGGTCGGGGCCTCGCGGCCGCGTGTGACCGAGCATCTGGCGCGGCTCGAGCGCGAGAAGTTCGTGATCCGCCAAGGACGCCAGATGATTGTGCAGGTCGCTAAACTTTCCGATTCCATGGCGTCGCTTGCGAACTCACCGCTGCACAGGCGTCAGGCAAGTCTCAAATAGCCCGCGCAGGCCGCCTCATGTGCAGACTGATTGGATTGAACGAGAGAAGATCGTCCAGAATCGTTCCTCGCATAACGTACTGCCGCTGGCGTAAACCGCGGACAACCTACTAAATAAAGATGGTCGGCTCCGACTCCCCCCGAGAGCCGAAGGCACGCTTGGACATATGCCCTCATGGTGAATCCAACGCGTGCCTTTCTTTTTTTGAGGTCGTCTATCTTCGGGTAAATCTTAAAGCCGCTTAGCCAGCGGCTGGTCTTCTGGATCGCTGCAAGAACTCCTCGACATCGCCGCGCCGAAAGCGCTTGATTCGCCCGATTGCGTGACACGTTAGTTCGCCTCGTCTGACCATGCGGTAGATGGTCATAGGCGTGAGCTGGAGCAATTCGGCGAGTTGGGTGACGGTGTAGAATTCGGGCTGGGCGTCATTTCCTGATCGCGATCTTGCCATATTTTCCCCTCTTCGTCTCCGCGCATCGCTTTCCGCTTTTTCACTGATGGCGCCGTTAATCGTTTGCGAATGCAGTGCCTCTGTCAAGCTTTTCTTATGCTCGCCATCGATATTGTGGCGATTCAAAGACTCAAAGTTACCGCTATATACTTGGCTAATTACGCTATTGGCCTCGGGGATTGAGACCTCCGCATGTGCACTCACCTCCAGCGAGTTATCCTAAGCACAACTTATCTACTATTTTCTTTCGATTACTCATTTCTATTTGATTTAACTTTCTTGTTCCAATACTCCTTACCTTTGTCAGTTATTAGTCCCAACCGAGTCCCCCAGAGATAGATAGTACAAATGCATTTTCAAAGATCACCGGCCACCCAGCCTCTCAGGCAGCAATCGTGTTGCACCCCCATTTCTCCGTGCCTGCGATGCTCGTTGATTCGAGTGACCAGCTACCGGTTTGAGATCTTCCACAGGAAGTTCGGGCGCTTGCCCGAACCGAATGACGAACTCTTTTTCGACGACGCGCGATCTGAGCCGGTTCGCGCCAGCCAGGACGAGATCAAGAACCAGATTTTTGCCGCCGCGCAGGCTCATGGTCTGAACTATTTCACGCTGCTCACCTTTCTCGGCTTGAACTCGGCTCAGGCTCGTCCGCTCTAATAAGTTTGAACAGTCTTCCGATGGCGTCGACCGCTCGCAAAGAGCGGCGGCGTCTTTCGGCCACAGCAAGTGGTCATAAAGATCAGCGCGCAGGCGTGGAAATGTTGGTGAGAAATGTTCGGGACTGAATGCGTAGGTGAACCCGCGGCGGCTGTGTCAATTCGCAGTTGCCTGAGAGGCCGCTTGTTTCAGTCGTCGAGAGCGGAATCGAGGCGGCGGCTGTCGGAAGCTCCGGACCGGCCCGTCTTTTCGGCTTCCAACGCCGGCTGCCGGGAATTCTCCAGAAATGTCTCGACGTCGCCGCGGCGAAAGCGCTTGATTCTTCCGATCGCGTGACACGCCAGTTCGCCTCTCCTGACCATGCGGTAGATGGTCATCGGCGTGAGCTGCAGTAAATCAGCGAGTTGTCCGACGGTGTAGAATTCGGGTTGGTCGTCATCTCGCGCTCGTGATCGTGCCATGTATCTCCTTCTGTATCAGGCATCCTTTGGATAGGAAAGCATAATCACTATTGAGTAAAACAGAGGATTAGTCAAGCTTCTAATACCCCGTTTATTACTGGACTTTCCTCCGCGACGCTACTTATCACTTTTTCACTCTCTGTCATTTTCGGGATCCGGATGGAATGCAAAGAGCCGGGATAAACCGGGATTCCGACCAATGCTCCCAGGTCAGTACTGCAAAGCGGGCGAGGCACGTAAGAAGTTGCGCGGAACGCTACATCCTAATCTAGGCGAGGGATCAGAGCCCAGCCTTTGCAGAGGGTGGTCAGATTGTTTTAAGTTCATGCGCGACATTACGCCCGACGATCGCTGCGGTGATCGTCACAGCCGGTACAGGCCCTCGGGCCGTGCCAGGAGAATTGCGCGATGGATTTCAATTTCAATCCCGAAGACGAAGCGTTCCGGATGGAGTTTCGTGCGTGGCTGGACGCCAACAAGCAGTTCGCGCCGCATATGGGCGAGACCACGATCGGAATGGCCGAGGGTCGCGGCGCCTTCGACGAGCAGAAGCGATGGGCGAAGAAGATGGCCGAGGGCCGGTGGCTCGCGCCGAGCTGGCCCAAGCAGTACGGCGGACGCGGTGCGGGAATCCTGCAGAATATTGTCTATGGCGAGGAGCTCGCGCGCGCGGGCGTCGCGGCGCCGATGATCGGAATGGGGATCAGCCTGTTCGGGCCGACTCTGTTGCATTGGGGGACCGAGGAGCAGAAGCAGCGGTTCATCCCGCCGATCATGAAGGCCGAAGAAATCTGGTGCCAGGGATATTCGGAGCCGGGTTCGGGCTCCGACCTCGCGTCGCTGCAGACGCGCGCCGTCGAGGACGGCGACTACTTCGTCGTCAACGGGCAGAAAGTGTGGACGTCGATCGCACAGCACGCCGACTGGATCTTCCTGCTGGTGCGCACCGATCCCGACGCGCCCAAGCATAAGGGGATCAGCTACCTGATGGTCGATATGCACAGCCCCGGCGTGACGGTGCGGCCGCTGGTGCAAATCACCGGCAACAAGGGATTCAACGAGGTTTTTTTCGAGGACGTGCGCGTGCCGAAGAAAAATCTCGTCGGCGAGAAGAACCAGGGCTGGCAGGTCGCGATCACGACGCTGATGTTCGAGCGCTCGGGCGGCGGCGGCGATCGCGGCGGGCTGTCGCAGGTGCGCGAGCTGGCGGCGCTGGCGAAATCGCTGCCACGCAACGGCGGGACAACATCAGCATGGGATGACGCGAGCGTGCGGCAGAAAATCGCGGAGTTCTGCTGCGAGGCGATCGCGCTGCGCTACACGGGATACCGGCAGCTCACGCGGCGGCTCAAGGGGATGCCGCCGGGGCCGGAAGGATCGATGATGAAGCTCTGCGGCACCGAGCTCAACATGCGGATCCAGTTGTTCGCGATGGAACTGCTCGGGCCGTACAGCCAGATCGAGTATCGGGCGCCGTTCGCGATCGACAAGGGCAAGTGGTCGTTTAGGATGCTCGCGGCGCGCGGCGGCACGATTGCGGCGGGCAGCAATCAGATACAGCATAATATTATCGGTGAGCGTGTGCTCGGACTGCCCAAGGGCTAAGCGACGCGCGATTCGCAGATCAACGGAGAAGAATTCAGTCGATGGATTTCAACTACACGCCGGAAGACCAGGCGTTTCGGAGCGAAGTGCGCGCGTGGCTCGAAGCGAACAAGAAATTTGCACCGCCTCCCACCAATCTTATGGCCGACGAGGGCGAGGGTGATTGGCAGGCGCGCGTCAACTGGCATAAGAAGCTCAACGAGGGCGGCTGGGTCGCTGTTAACTGGCCCAAGGAATACGGCGGGCGCGGCGCCACGGTGATGCAGCGGCTGATCTATCGCGAAGAACTCAGCCGGCTCGGGCTCAACGAGCCGTTCATCGGGATGGGAATCAGCCTGCTCGGCCCGACGCTGATGCATTGGGGGACCGAGGAGCAGAAGAAAAATCACATTCCGAAAATTCTCAAGGGCGAGGAAATCTGGTGCCAGGGATACTCGGAGCCGGGCTCGGGCTCCGACCTCGCCTCGGTGCAGACGCGCGCGGTTGACGACGGCGACGACTTCGTCGTCAACGGGCAGAAAGTGTGGACCTCGATGGCGCAGCACGCCGACATGATCTTCGCGCTGGTGCGCACCGATCCCGACGCGCCCAAGCACAAGGGAATCAGCTATCTGCTGATCGACATGCACAGCCCGGGCGTCACGGTGCGTCCGCTGGTGCAGATGACCGGCGGCAAGGGCTTCAACGAGGTTTTCTTCGAGGATGTGCGCGTGCCGAAGAAAAATATCGTCGGCGAGCGCAACAACGGCTGGCAGGTCGCGATGACCACGCTGATGTTCGAGCGCGGCAGCGGCGGCGGCGAAGGCTACCTCGGCGAGGTCCATGAATTGGCGAGGCTGGCCAAGCGAATCCCGCGCAACGGCTCGAGCGCGTGGGACGATTCGAGCGTGCGGCAGCGTGTCGCGGGCTTCGCCGCCGAGGCGCTCGCGCTCAGGTACACCGGTTATCGACAACTGACGCGCCAGTTGAAGGGGCTGCCGCCGGGTCCCGAAGGCTCGATGATGAAATTGTGCGGCACCGAGCTCGCGCTCAAGATTGCGCTGTACGCGATGGAGTTGCTGGGGCCGTACAGCCAGCTCGAATTCAACGCGCCGTTCGCGATGGACAAGGGCAAGTGGTCGTTCAGGATGCTCGCGGCGCGCGGTCCGACGATTTACGCCGGGACCAATCAGATCCAGCACAACATTATAGGCGAGCGCGTGCTCGGATTGCCGAAGGGCTAGCGCGATCGCGGGAAGGGTAAATCACTTTATTTGATGCGGAACCCACCGTGGGTTCCGCACCTCCTTGGGCAGGGGTGACCCCTGCACCCAATGTTAAGATGCGGGGCGGAGTTTACCCTGAAGTACTCGTAGGGTCCCTCTTCACAAAAGCTCGCTCGCCTGTGTTATCCACATTCATTACGCGCGATTGACTTTACTGTTACCGCATTTCGTGGCAGTGTCGCGCGAACGCACGCGCAAGAGGTTAAGAACGCCAATTCGCAACCGGTATGCTGCTGCAACTCACCGCCTCCGCCTACTTCGATTTCATTCAGCAGTTTGCTTCGTTGGCGCGCGACCCAGTGGGCTACGGGGTCGGCGTGCCGCGCGGCGACGGCCGTCCCGTATTGCTGATTCCAGGATTCACCGCGGGCGATTGGTCGCTCGGCACGCTGGCGCGATGGCTGGGGCGGATCGGCTACAAGCCGTATCTGTCGGGAATCGATCTCAACGTTGGCTGTCCGCGGCGCAAGGTGGAGTTGGTCGGATGGCGGGTGGAAAAAATCGCGCGCGAATCCGGCCAGCGCGTGACGATCATCGGCCATAGCCTCGGCGGCGTACTGGGACGCGCAATCGCGACGGTAAACCCCGCGGTGGTGCGCGAGGTGGTGGCGCTCGGATCGCCGATTCGCAGCGGATGGACGGGAGTGCACGACCAGGTCCGTCCCGCGCTGCAAGTAATCCAGTCGTTCTGGCAGATGTTTTCCGGGGTGCCCGAAAATTGCGGGACGATGGAATGCGCGTGCGGACTCGCCGACGCAGTGTTCGCGCCGACTCCCGCGCGCAGCCGGTTCAGCGCAATCTACACGCGGCGCGACGAGGTCGTGCAATGGCAATCGTGCATCGACGACGCGGGCGCGAATTTCGAAGTGTCGGGACTGCATGCGAGCCTGATCGTCAATCGCGAGGTTTATCGAATCCTCGCGGCACTCCTCGCGGACACCGCCGCCGAGCACGCTGCCGCTTGAACCTTGCCCGCCCGTCGTTAGTATTCATCACGAGAATTGAACGGAAGAGGAGATACCAACGTGGCATCGGTTCGCGATTTCGCCAAGGCAAAAGACGGCGTCAAACTCCGCTACGAGGTCAGGGGAAATGGTGATCCGGTCGCGCTCATCATGGGCTTCAGCGGCTCAGGCCGGGGCTGGGGTGAGGCCTTTCTGAAACTGATGGAAGCGCGGTTCAGGATTTTCGTGATCGACAATCGCGGCACGGGCGAGAGCGACAAGCCCGACGCCGAGTTCACGCTTGGCGACCTGGCCGCGGATATCGCGGCGGTGCTCGACCATGCGAAGACGCCGCGGGCGCATATTTTCGGAATCTCGATGGGCGGGATGATCGCGCAGGAGTTCGCGCTCGCGTATCCGGCGCGCACGCGCGGGCTGGTGCTCGGATGCACCAATTGCGGCGCGAGTCATTCGATTCCGGCCGATCCGGCGGCGATAGCCAACCTGATACCTGCGCCCGGCATGGATCCGATCGAGCAGGCGCGGCGCGCATTTTCGGTGGCGTGCGGCAAGGCGTTTCTGAATTCGGCGGCGGGGCAGGGGATACTCGACCAGGCGATCGCGGAGATGGGCAATTATCCGATGACGCCGATGCAAACCTTCATGCAGCAGGGCCAGGCGATTGCCGGCTTCGACAGTTTCGCGCGGCTTGGACAAATCAAGTCGCCGACACTTATTATTCACGGGGACGACGATTCGATCGTGCCGTATCCGAACGCGGAAGTTATCCACGGCGCGATAGCCGGATCGAAAAAGCATACGCTGAAGGCCGCGGGCCACATGTTTTTCTGGGAACAGCCGGAGGAAGCGGTGCGCGTGGCCGGCGACTTTCTGGCATCGGTGAATTAACCGCCGGAGACGCAGGATAGCGAGAGGAGAGCCCAGAAAAGGAATGGAGCAAGGAGAGACAATGATCAAACGTGCGATTATGGTGGCGGCCGCTGTCTTTCTATTCGCGTGCAATGCCGGGTCGCCTGCGGGAAGCGCTACCAACACGGTGGGAGGAGCGGATGTGGTCGCCTCAACCCAGGCGCCGATGGCGACGAAGACGTCGAGCCTGTCGCTCGACTGGGGCAAGAAGGCGCAAGCAGGCCAGGTCGCGATCGCCGACGTCCTGACCTACGGCGGGCCCAAAACCAAAATTACCGCGCCAGCCGGATGGCAACTGATTCGCGACGATTCAACGCCGACGACGCGCCAGTCGTTGTACTGGCATGCAATCCAGGCGAGCGATCCGAGCAGCTCGACGTGGGAATTCAGCACGCCCGTCGATGCGCAGGGCGCGATCGTGTTGCTTGACAATGTGGCAGCGACTGCGCCGGTCGATATGAGTAACGTCAAGACCGGCGCGGGCGGCGACCTCAAATCCACCTCGATGACGACGACGGCAGACGGGGACATCGTACTGATTTTCAAGTCGACTGACTTTGGCAACGCCCCGCTTCATTGGCAGCCTCCCGACGACATGACCGCCGTCGTGGCGCAGGAGAACGCGCCGCACCAATACTGGATCTTCGCGACCTGGCAGGGCCAGAACGGGGCGACCGAGGAAACGGAGTTCAGTTTTCCGCAACTCGTCAACTGGGTAGCCGCGCAAGTTGCGATAAAGCATGGCTCGCACTGACACGCGCTCGGCCGCGATGCGTCCTACACTCGCGACGAGCCGCGGGTTCTTGGCCGCGGCTGTCGCGATCGTCGTCGTCGGCTACGCGATCATCATCAAGCAACGATGGGATCTGACGCGCCTCGATCATATTTCCGCGATCCTCGCGGTCGGCGCTCTGGCCTATACCTACCGGCTGAAGCGCACCGAGCAGTTGATTACCGAGACTGCCGTCAAGCGTGACGAGTTAATCTCGCAAATCGCGGTCTTCGTGCTCTTCCTGGCCTTCTACGCGATAACGGCGGGCTCGGATACCAATCCCTACAACGCGCACGTGCGGCAGGCGGTTGCTTTCCTCCACGGCCACACCTATATCGACGCGCCGAACTACATCGAGCATGCGCAGCTTGGGCCATACAGCTACCAGCTTCATCCGCCCTTGCCCGCGATCCTGTTGATGCCGTTTGCGGCAATCTGGGGCCTGAACACTAATCAGAGTTACTTTTCGATTGTTGTCGGTGCCCTCGATGTGACGCTCGCCTGGCGGTTGCTGGGACGTTTTCGCCTGACGCTCAACGCGCGCAAGTGGCTCACGCTGTTTTTCGGCGCCGGCACGATCATCTGGTACGAGTCGATCGATGGCAGCAGTTGGGCACTCTCGATGACGGTCGCGGTGATGATCACTTTGCTCGCGCTCGATGAGATATTCGACAAAGGGCGCCCGGCAGTGGTCGGATTGTTTGCCGGGATCGCCGCTTTGGCGCGCTATGATCTCGCGTTCGTATGGCCGGTGTATCTGGCGCTGCTGTTATTCTGGCGCCGGCGCAGCATCCCCGAGTTGTTCTGGTTCCTTCCCGGATGCGCGTTGACAGGGATTGGATACATGGCGTTCAACTTCGCTCGCTATCACAGCATATTCGACCTCGGAGTCGCCTCATATCTGTCAACCACGCCGGATGCTGGCAAGTCTCTATTCGCATTAAGGTATCTCCCTAATAACCTCAACACGCTGTTCTTCATGGCGCCGCGCATAGACACCAAGTTCCCGTACATCTATCCAACCTTTGGCGGACAATCGATTCTCACGACCAGCCCGGCCTTCCTGCTCGCATACAAGGCTAGTTGGCGCCGACTGGATGTCGTGCTGGTCGCGGCGGGTGCGCTGCTCGCGGCAACGCCAGTCCTGTTTTACGTCGGCAACGGCGCGTCGCAATTCGGCACGCGACACTTTGTGCATGCATTCCCTTTCGTTCTGGTCTTGATGGCGATGGGCACGCGCCGCATGGATCAGATGTCGCGTGTCCTGATCGTCATTTCGATATGCCTGATTGCGTGGGGCGTCTGGTGCATCCGATTTTACGGCCTCCCTGCCTGACCGTTGCGCCTTATCTCTTATGTCCGATCACGTACATGATGTCGTAGAACGTTCGGTTACAGCGGCCAACCGCCGAGTGCCAGCCGCTTCAGCAGATCAAGCACTCGCGTGTCGCCGTGCTTTCTGCACAACACCCCGTAAGACCATGGACTCCGCAAGTTCCACGGTAGTAGCCGGTGTCCCGCGTATGTCGCTTCGGTAATCCCAACGCATGTTGTTGTTTCGACTGGACGAAGGATTCGCGCGGTGGTACACCGTGGTGCGGTGACTGTTGGCTCAACTTTGAAAGCAGGAAGACGAATCGACCTGAGCGAAGTCATCTTATGGTCTTCGACGCGGCCGGAAGTTTTCTTCGCGCGTAGAGAGATCAAGCAGCTAGTGCTCCTGTCGCTCGCGTTCGCTTTCGTCTTCGTGTACCCGATTTTGTGCGACAACGGCGCGCCCGGCCCGGGAATCGGTACGTGGCTGCTCAAGCCGCGGCTGTGGCACTTCACTGCGCTCTCAAGCGGCAGCACCGACCGCGATATGTTCGCGCAACTGCGCTGGGTTCCCTACTACTCGCTGGTCCACTTTCACCAACTGCCGTATTGGAACCCATACAAGTGCGGCGGGATGCCTATGTTGGGTAATCCAGAGTCGGGAATCGTCACGCCGTTCATTCTGCTCTACCTGCTATTCGGCTTGAACCCCGGGATGCTCCTTGAGGTTTACCTGCACGTCGCGATCATGTTCGCGGGCGGCTACGTGTTCGGGCGCGAACTCGGACTCGTCCCGCTCGCGGCGCTTGTGCTGGCTGCGATGTTTCCGTCGAGTTCATGGCTAACGCTGCATGTTGCAGCGGGTCACCTCAACTTTCTCTCAATCGCCTACATCCCGTGGATTCTGGCGCTGCTGCTCGCGTCGTGCCGACTGCGGCGCTGGCACCTTGCGATCTTGGGCGGACTGCTCTGCGGATTGACGCTGACAGAGGGAAACTACGGATTTGTCTTTGCCGCGATGCTGGTTGCGCTTGTTGCGGTATGGTTCGCGACGATTCAATTGAGTATCCGGCCCCTCGTCGTTGCGGCGTTGATCGGAATCTTCGCACTCGCCTTCAGCATGCCCAAGCTCATCCCGACCGCCGAACTCCTGAAGATTCATCCGCGCGACTGGGGGGCATCCTATTTGACATGGCACGGTGCTCTTATCGAACTCTTCTCGAGAGACCAGGACCTCGGCCACCCGCTCGTCGCCTCGTTCTTCTTCTCGGAGTATGCGGGCTATCTGAGTCCTCCATTCGTTTTGCTCGCGTTAATCGGAACATTCGGCTACCTACGCAAATCGCTGCCGTGGCTGTTCGGGACGATATTTTTCCTCTTGCTGTATCGCGGCGACACCGGCCCCGATATAAGCCAATTGCCGCTGTTCTGGCTGCGCCATCTGCCGCTCGGGGGAAATATCGGCCTGTGCGGACGCTGGGTGATTCCGATGGTGTTTTGCATCAGCGTGCTGTCTGCACTTGGCGCGCAGGCATTGTGCGAGCAGCCGCAACTGTGGTGCACGCGCCTGGCGAAGGTCCTATTCGTGATGGGCGTCGTCGATGTCTGGCTCGTATGCTCGCCGGATTACCGCTACTTCATTCAGCCCGGGGGTCAGGGTCCCGCGCCGTCGCCAACGTTTCGCCAATACTACAGCGAAGAGCCGGTCCAATTGACGGCGATCGCCGTAGCTGGAATGGGTTCCCCCAACTGTGGCAACGTTGGCTACGGATGGACCGTGCGAAACAACGTTCTCGGATACAACGAAAAAGGCTATCGCGGTGAATACTACCTGCTCGGCGCAGGCAACGTGACCCGAACTCTGTGGACGCCCAATCGAATGATCTACGCGGTGGACGCTACCGAGCCGACCGCACTCGTCGTCAACCAGAGGATGTATCCGGGCTGGCGGCTGACGCACGGCAACGGATTCGCCTACGCCGAGAATGGACTTATCGCTGTATACATTCCCGCAGGTCGCCAGGAGATCGAACTGACCTACACACCGCGCCGCATTCGCCTGGCATTCGAGATCGCGCTATTCGCATTCGCGATGCTTCTGCTGGTGTGGGGGATCGAAATGCATCGTACCGGCGACTCATCTGACCAACGTGCGAGAGCGGGTACAGCGCTTCCTTGACAGTTCGCGGGGTCCGTCTGACATACGATCATTTTCGAATCGGTGGCCGCTTCGGAGCTCGTAGGTTGAAAAATGACGGAAGAGAAAGACACAATAGTCGCGCCTTGGAGCTTCAATGAAATTCTCTGGACAACTGCGGGCTTTGCGTATCCTTATACTGTCTGCGGTCTGCGCTCTAGCGCAAATTCGGTTGCTTCAGGCAAGTGGTATGGACACCAATCTCAATTTCGGTATGGACGTAGTCTGGAAGCAGAACGGATGGCCCGGATACCGAAGTCGCCTGTTAGGGCCGGCGTTGATTCATCTCTTAGGTGGAGATATGAGGGCGTACCTGATAGTAACTTTTGTTGCGTTGGTTATTGGGGGTTTGTTAAGTTGGCGCCTTGCTGGTCCTGCAGGACTGGCGATTTATCATGCAGGATTTGCCTTGGTGGCAACCCCTTGGTTCTCGCCATGGGACATGTTCGATCCGGTGTTCTTCACGGCCTTTGTGATTTTTGTCGTTGAAATGAGGCCGGCCCCGTGGTTCATCGCACTTTTTGCAGTTGCAATATTCAATCTCCAAAGCGCAATGTTCATTGCTTTGTGGATGATAATAAGCCGCCAGATGATTATTCCCGGCCTAGTCTGCATGTTAGCAGGAACAGCTATTATGTGGTTTCTACAACACAGTGGTCAGCCGAAGCTTGGCCTATTTGCCTTTAATTCGGGCTACGGTACTGACTATGCCCAAGAGCGGGTGCTTGAAAATCTGCGCAACCAGGGTTGGCTGACAGCGGGTATTTCCGCGGTAATAGTCGGAGCCGCAATCGCAGTAATGCAGTACGGATATATCGGCGCTAGGTTTGACCTATCTGGCATTGCTGTCGGCAACCATTCTGTTCGGTATTGTTACCGAGACCCGGGTATATCTGGACTTCATCCCGCTATTGATACTTGCAGCCAAAGGCGGGCCTAGGACCAGCGCGGAGAGCGGGACGAGTCCCAGTTTGTAACCGCCGGCGAACAGATCGCGACGTGAATCTCAGCGCGCCAGTGACTTTCGCTGATGATTAACAGTCGCCACGCCGAAACTTATCGCGAGGTCACGACAGCTCTTGCTCGCTGATGAAGCGCGGCCGCTGTTTCACCTCTGAATAGATCTTGCCGATATATTCCGCGACCAGACCTATCGTCATGATCTGAATCCCGCCCAGCACGTAGATAGGAAGGACGGTGGACGCCCAGCCCGGGACGACGTGGCCGCGCAGCGCTGTCACGACGATGTATGCGGTCATGGCCAAGGCGCCGAGCGTGATCAGCACGCCGCCGATCGCGATCATCCGCAATGGCACCACCGAGAATGACGTGATTCCATCGAGCGCGAGCCCGATCATTTTTCTCCACGAATAATGCGTCGCGCCGGCGGCGCGATCGTGCACGTCGAAATAGACCAGTTCCGACTTGAAGCCCATGTCCGCGAAAATGCCGCGCAGGAATACGTTGACCTCCTTGTAGTCGGCCAGCGTGTCCAGGACTTTTGCGGAGATCAGCCGGTAGTCGGGATGGTCTTTGATGGTCTTCGCGCCCAGCGAATTCATCAGCCAATAGAAAATCGATGAGCCGAGTTTTTTCGAGAGGGGAACGTTGCCGGCGTCGCGCCTGATTCCGAATACGATGTCCGCGCCCTGACGATACTTCTCGAGGAAGCTGTAGATGGCTTGTTCGTCGTGCTGCAAGTCGGCGTCCATCGAGATCACGCAGTCAACGCGATGCCTGACGCCCAGCAGACCGGCCAGCACGGCATTCTGATGGCCGAAGTTCCGCGCGAACTTGAGTGCTTTGACTTCGGGTTCGGACTGGTTGAGCTCGCGCAGGATTCTCCACGTGCCGTCCGTGCTGCCGTCGTCGACAAAGTAGAGGAAGCTGCCGGCCGCGACCTGTGCCTTGTCGCGCAGGTCGCGCAATACGGCCAGCAGCCGGCGCGACCGTCTCGCGTATCACCGGCTCCTCGTTGAAGCAGGGGACGACGATTGCGAGACGCGGGCGGGTCCGCGCCAGGTCGGGCGCGAGCGATTCGCGGGAGTTGAGGTCGTCCTTGGTCACCGGAGCAGCGTCGTGCGATTCCTTTTCATCGGGAGATCATAGCGTCCACCCGATCTGATCCCTATTCTGTATCCGAAATCGCGGCAGATGGCATCACGGGAGATTAGCGGCACGGACGACAACAGCGTATTGGCGCGTGACCTGGTACTCGCGCTGATCGTGGGATTTCTGACGGGCGCGCTGGCGATCCCGGTCGCGATAAACCTCGGCATAAATCTCAGGATCCCACTGGTTACCTTGCCCGTCATCGTCGCCGTTCTATTCGCTGTTGCGTTGCTGGTCGCGAGCCTGGTCGCCGATCGGATTCCGTCGCTCTTCGAATTCTCGAAATTCTCCGTCGTGGGCGTGCTGAACTCCGGGGTCGATTTTGGCGTGCTGAATTCGTTGATCCTGCTGACCGGCCTGGCCTCCGGCGGTGCATTCCTGGCTTTCAAATCGATCTCGGTTACGCTCGGCGTGATCAACAGCTACCTGTGGAACAAGTACTGGACGTTCCAGACTGATCTGTCGGAAGCGGGCGCAGCGCGCCGCGAGTTGATTGCCTTCATGCTGGTGACGCTGGCGGCGGTGGCGGTCAACGTCGCGGGCGCCGACGTGATCGTAAACGTAATCGGCGCGCCCCACGGAATCAGCGGCAAAGTTTGGGCAAACGTCGGCGCGATCTCGGGCGCAAGCCTGACCCTGTTCACGAACTTCTTCGGCTACAAATTTTTCGTCTTCAAGAAACCGGCAATCGCTGCATCAGTATCGTAACCGGTCTGCCCGACTGAAATTCGAGCCGGTTAGTGATTCAGGAGCGACTTCCGCAGCGCGGGGTTATTCGTGCGCGGATCGAGCCAGATGCTGAAAAACGCTGCGCCGAAATTCGGGTCGTCAATTTCCCCACGATCGCGGCCATTGTAGAAAAAGAAGGTCTTGTGGCTCGGGCGCGCAAAACACCACCACCTGGTCGCCCCGATTCACCGCGGGCATAACCCGTTCCAACTCTCTGCGCCACGCCTGTCGCTGTTGAGAATTGCCGACTCCCAGACGCGTCATCTCGTTCATTCCCGCATCGGTGATTTGGCTCGAGGACAATGCGCGGTTGGATTCGAGGTCGAGTGCGTGCGGTTCGTCGGGCTTCCATTGTCTGCTCGCCGCCCAGAGCGTGACCTGGTACACCCGCAGTCCGAAATAGTTTTGCGATCCCTTGCCGACCTGGTGCAGCACCGGCGCCTTTTGCAGCACCGCGGGCGGCAGGCTGGCGGCGCTCGACGCGCGAGCGATCTGCGGATTGGCCGCCGTCAGGATTCCTGCCGGCACGAGAACGAGAAGAATTCGAAAAAACCGCTTTTGGGCCTTCGGCAGCGAGCTTGAAGGGGAATTTCTGTTTTCAATTTCCAAAACACGCCAGACATCGCACGGTGCTGAGTGCAGCGTCAAGTTGCCGCGCATATAAGTGTCAGTGCAAAACGGCGGCAGCGTCGTAAATGCGCGGTTTTGCTCGCGACGCGTAATTTTGACACCTGACTAGTCAAAGCCCCCTTACGCTGCCAGACTCAATCGGGCAAGCTAGAGCACAGATGGATTTTCAATGCATGGGATAACGGACCCCGCGCGCGTCGCGGACCTGCTCACGACGTGGGGCTATCTCGGCATCTTTGCCGCCGTGTTCGTCGGCAATCTCGGCGTCCCGGTCCCCGAGGAAACCGTGATGCTCGCGGCCGGATTCCTCGCCGGGCAGGTGCTGCTCGATCTGCGACTCGTGTACCTGGTCGTGATCGTCAGCGCGGTCACCGGCGACTGCTGCGGCTACGTCATCGGGCGCACCGGCGGTCAACGCGTGCTGGCGCGGCTGGCTACGACGTTCCCCTTCATGCGCGCGCGCTACGAACGACTGCAGCTTTTCTTTCAGACCCACGGCAGCAAAGCGGTCTTCATGGCGCGATTCATCACCGGCGTGCGATTCATGGCGGGTCCGATGGCGGGTGCGTGCGGGATGCCGTTCTTCCAGTTCCTCGGATGGAACATACTCGGCGCGATCATGTGGTGCTCGCTGGTCGTGACCGTCGGCTACCTGGTGGGCGGCGAGTTGTATCCGGCATTGGCGATGGCGCATCAGGTCTCGCGCTGGATTGGCCTGGCCGGGTTCATCGTGCTGGCCGTGGTCCTGGTTTTTTGGTGGAGGGATCGGCATCCTGCAGTGTCGCGGCCTCAATCGTAGGCGCGAGTGCATCGCGATAGCGGCGCTCGCGCTCGCACTGACCGGATGCAAGCCGTCCACCCGCGTCGATCTTCACTATCTTTCGGGCATCGTGCCGGGCTCGCAGAATATTTTTCGTCCGGCGAAAATAGCGGTGCCTCCAACGACCGGATCTTTCGGCTCCGGCGACTCCGAGGTCGGCGCGATCTACGACGCCGACGGCGGCGCGCAAACTCATCTCGCGGTTGGCGACGGGCTTCGCGCTTTCAACAAGGCTCTGATCAAGGGACTGGCGGATGCCGGCCTGGTGCCCGTGGCGCTCGACTCGAATCCGGCCGACGGCCAGCCGCCCGAGGGCTCGGATTTCATCCTCACCTCCGAGCTCGAGCAGCTCGAAGTGAACAAACGGTTCGAAGCCACTCAGACCATACATGGCCAGTACTTCACGATGAAGGCGGTGGTGCGCGTGAAGTATCAGCTCAGGAATCGCGACGGCGGAGTGCTTTACTCCAAAGAGATCAACGGCGCCGAAAGCGAACCGCCAAACACCGTCGGCGGCGAGGTTTTTCTGCCGCTGGAAACGGAACCCGCTGAATCCTTGTCAGTGGCGCTCTCGCGCGCCGTCGGTCTGCTGATTCTCGATCCAGAATTTCGCGGCGCGCTGCCGATGCGACCCGCCGCGATAGCTCCTGCTTCGACCCCGACACCGCAACCTGCCCGCTGACAACCTGGTATCTGAATTGTCCGGCGCGTAGCCGCGATTGGCAGTAAGTGTGGCAGTCTAACTATTGCTGCCAGGACGTTTCTGCGCGACAATCCGCTCCCATGAAGCGGAAAACAAGGAAAAGGGGGCTTGAAATCGCGCGCATCGCGCCCGCTCGACGCACGCGTCGGGTCGTCATGCTCGCGTTTCCCGACGCACAGATCATCGACGTCATCGGCCCGCTCGAAGTGTTCGGGCGCGCCGCGCGATTGCTGACCGAAGAGCGCGGCTGGCGCGTTCCTGCCTACACCGTCGAGATAGCTGCGGCGAAAGCCGGGCCGCTGACGACTTCGTCCGGCATTCGCGTGATTGCGGAGCGCTCTTTAGCGCAGGTGCGCGGGCCGATCGACACGCTTCTGGTCGCCGGCGGCCGAGGAACCACCGCCGCGCTGCGCGATCGCGCGTTGATCGACTGGCTCCGCGGGATCATTCGCCGCGCACGGCGCCTGTGTTCGGTGTGCACGGGAGCGTTTCTGCTCGCGGAGGCCGGCCTGCTCGACGGACTGCACGCGACCACGCATTGGCGGCAATGCGAGCGGCTCGCGGATGAGTATCCGGCGGTTTCGGTCGAGACCGATCCGATTTTCGTGCGCGCCGGCAAGATTTCTACTTCGGCCGGCGTGACTGCCGGAATCGATTTGGCGCTGGCCCTGCTCGAGGAAGACCACGGCCGCGAGCTTGCTCTCGCCGTGGCGCGCGCGTTGGTCATGTTCCTGCGGCGCCCCGGCGGACAGTCGCAGTTCTCCGTCCAGCTCAGCGCGCAGCAGGCGGATCGCGAGCCTATCCGCGAGCTGCAACGATGGATGGCCGATCATCTGGGCGCGGATCTCTCGGTTGACGCGCTGGCGCGGCGCGCCGCGATGAGCCCGCGCAATTTCGCCCGCGTATTCGCCCGCGAAGTCGGAATGACGCCGGGGCAATTCGTCGAGAACTCGCGCGTTGAAGCGGCGCGCCGCCGCCTCGAAGAATCCGCCGAAGGAGTCGACTCGATTGCGTCCGAGTGCGGCTTCGGCACGCGCGAGTCGATGCGTCGCGCGTTCATCCGCACGCTGCATGTCCCGCCCAGCGCGTATCGCAGCCGATTTCATCAGAAACTCAGCGCCTGACCAGAAAGGAGAACGCCATGCGAATTGCTATCCTGATTTTCGATAACCTGACCACGCTCGACGCCATTGGACCGTTCGAAGTGCTGTGCCGAATCCCGGGAGCAGAGGTGATGTTCGTTGCGGAGACCGCGGGCATCAAGCGCGCCGATCCGAAGTCGCTCGGGCTGGTCGCCGACTACTCGATTGACGACGTGACCAGCGCCGACATCCTGGTGGTGCCGGGCGGGAGGGGCGAGCAACAGGTCCGAGAAAAACCTCACGTGCTCGAATGGGTGCGGCAAATCGATGCGACTACGCAGTGGACGACGTCGGTCTGCACGGGAGCGTTGGTGCTCGGCGCGGCCGGCCTTCTGAAGGGACGGCCGGCGACCACGCATTGGGCGCGGCTCGAGAAGTTGCGCGAGTTCGGCGCCGAGCCGCGGTCGCAGCGAATCGTCGAGGACGGTAAGATCATCACTGCGGCCGGAGTCTCGGCCGGAATCGACATGGCGCTGCATCTCGTCCGCCGCGTGGCGGGCGACACGATTGCCCACGCGATCCAGGTGGGCATCGAGTACGATCCACAGCCGCCGTTCGACGGAAATGCCGGACGCGCGCCGGCGCACGTGATGGAAGTCCTGCGGACGCGCTACCAGCGCTCCGAGACGAAATCCGCGTCGAAGTGAGAGTCGAGTCGGGTTGGGCTTATCTCTCTTCGGCGAGCGATGTAGATTGTGGGTGATTCTCGGCGGAGGAGACACCCACTATGACTAATCGCTCGGCGCCTCCGGGGACGTTTGTGCCGGTGCTGATCTATGCGGACGTGGCCAAGGCAATCGACTGGCTGTGCGGTGCGTTCGGTTTCACCGAGCGCATCCGCATCGGACCGGAACACGACGGAACGGTACATCGCGCGCAGCTTGCCTTTGCCGGCGGCGCAGTTGTCGTGACCGGTCCGCGCGCCGAGCTCCGGCCGCCGCGTATCGACAGCGTCAGCCATGTCGTGCACGTGCAGGTTGAAGACGTCGACCGCCACTTTGAGCACGCCAGGCAGTTCGGTGCGCGGATCGTCAGCATGCCGACTACATTTCCATTCGGCGAACGTCAATATTCCGCCACGGATCCCGAGGGCCACCACTGGGTATTCTCGGAGTCGGTCGCCGATGTTGCGCCTGAGGAGTGGGGCGGCACGCCGGTGAAGCTGAGTTAAGTCGCGCGCCGGATTCCCCGTGCGAGCAGCGAGACATTGAACCTCAGGGCAGGTGTTGTTATGCCGAAGAACGAACGAATTTGGATGAGGGACAGATGAAGCAAATTCCGAGCGGAACGGAACTCGCGCGCCCATTCATGCCGGCGAAAGACTTTGATCTCTCCAAGAAATTCTATGAAACGCTGGGGTTCGAAAAGGTTCTCGACGGAGAAGTGGCGATCTTCAACGCAGGTTCCGGCGGTTTCATACTTCAGCGCTCCTATCAAAAGGACTGGGCAGATAACTTCATGATGCAGCTCATGGTCGACGATCTCGACGCCTGGTGGGCGCACATTGACGGGCTCGACCTGCCCGGAAAATTCAAGGTTAAGCCCCCGCGCGCGCCGGCCATGCAGCCATGGGGCCTCAGGATCGCCTACCTCTGGGATCCAACCGGAGTGCTGTGGCACATTGGCGAACGGCGCGAGGGAGCAATACAGGACTAAAGCACGATGACAGATCAATTCAGCGACCGCATCGACGTTCATTTCCATTATCTCAGTCCGGAGTATCGCGAGTTGATGGTCGACGCGGTCGGCGGCTCGCCGGATGGATTTCCCGCACCGCATTGGAGCGCCGAGGCCGCGCTCGCGATGATGGACAAAATGGGAATCGCGACCGGAATGTTGTCGGTATCTTCGCCTGGAGTGCATTTCGGCAACGATGCGAAAGCCCGCGCGCTCGCTCGATCCGTCAACGAGTTCGCCGCGCGCACCATGGGGGACCATCGCGGCCGTTTCGGCGGCTTCGCGAGCCTCCCGCTTCCCGACGTTGACGGTGCGCTGGAAGAAATCGCCTACGCGCTCGATACGCTCAAGCTTGACGGCGTCGTCGTGCTGACCAACTTCAACGGCGTATACCTCGGCGACAAGCGGATGGATCCGGTCTTCGATGAGCTCAACCGCCGGGGCGCGGTGGTCTTCATTCATCCCACCTCGCCGATATGCTGGCAGCAGAGCGCGCTCGGATATCCGCGCCCGATGATCGAGTTCACCTTCGACAGCACGCGCGCGGTCGTCAACCTGATATTCAGCGGCACGACGACGCGATGTCCGAAACTTCGTTTCATCGTGCCTCACGCCGGCGGCACGTTGCCGTTTTTGGCGCGGCGAATCGGCATGTTCGGGCGTATGGGCGGAGTGGGGGGCACTCCGGTGAGCGCCGAAGAGCATCTGCGCCGGCTCTATTACGATCTTGCGGGCTCGCCCGGCTCGAATGCGCTCGCGCCGCTGCTCGAGATGACCGAGCGCTCGCACATTCTCTACGGTAGCGACTACGTACACACGCCCGAGGCCGTGGTCTCGGCGCATCTCACCGAATTGTTGAGCAGCAAGTTGTTGTCTCCGGACGACTTCCGCGCGATCGGCCGCGACAACGCGCTCGCACTATTTCCGCGGCTCGCGTAGTCAGGCGCCGGTCTGTGATAGTGATGGTTGGCCGCTATCGAGATTCGAGTATTTGGATTTTTTGTTCGCGAACCTGATGAAAGCGATCGTGTCGTACAACCCGTGGCACAACATGACAGCCCAAAGATTGTAGCCGCTCAGTACAAACAGGATGCCGAACAGGACCGAGAGCTGAGTTATGATGATCGCGGCGCGAGGGCCCTGGTATAGATGCATCAGGCCGGCGCCGGCAGCGGCGACGCACACGGCGAATCCGGTGGCGATCGGAGCGATGGACGACGCGCTCAACAGTGATTCAACCGATTGCAGCACAATTCCCCGGAAGACGAGTTCTTCCAGAATTCCTCCAAGCAGCCAGGCCACCACGATGCCGGCGACGAGTTTGACCCGGGACTCCTGGATCGCCCGGAACGACTCGAGAGTTGGCGGCTGGTCGAAAAATCGAGAGGCCAACCAATCGGCCACCGGACTGTAAGCGTACATCAGTCCCAGCCACACCACGGCGAACCCAAGCGTCGGCCACCAGGAATCAGGGATTCCCAGTCCGAGCTGAGCGAGCGTTACTCCGCCACGAGTCAGCGCCGCAAGCGTGTACAGGCCGATCGCGGCGAGCCCTCCGATTAAAACTACGGTCGATCGGCGAAAGCGGACGACGACGATCGCGATGTAGATGGCAGTGACGACCAGCGCAGTCGTTTGAAACGTCGTCAAAATCATTTGCGCTTGCGCGATTCTTCGCGGTGGCGCAATTCGACGCGGCGAATTTTTCCGCTGACGGTTTTGGGCAGCTCGTCGATGAACTCGATCTCGCGCGGATATTTGTATGGCGCCGTGATGCGCTTGCAATGCTCCTGCAGCTCGGTCACCAGGCGGGCGCCCGGCTCGGCGCCGGGTCGCAGCTTCACGAAGGCCTTGACGATCGAGCCTCGATCAGCGTCGGGCGAGGCGACGACCGCGGATTCCAACACCGCGGGATGCTCGAGCAGGGCGCTCTCCACTTCGAACGGCCCGATTCGGTAGCCTGCCGAAATAATCACGTCGTCGGCGCGCCCGACGAACCATAGATAGCCGTCGGCGTCGCGCGTCGCCTGGTCGCCGGTCAGGTACCAATCGCCGCGAAACGCGCCGGCGGTCTCGGCTGGATTTTTCCAATACTCCAGAAACAGCGACGGCGGGCGCTCGGGACTGACTCGCAGCGCGATCTCGCCGATTTCATCGATCTTGGTTTCAGCCAGTTCGTGATTGAGCACTCGAATGTCGTGACCCGGAAACGGCAGCCCCATCGAGCCCGGCTTCACCGGTATCGCGGGCATATTCGCGGCGAGGATCGTCGTTTCGGTTTGCCCATAGCCGTCGTGAATCGTGAGTCCCAGCCGCTCGCGCCAGACCTCGATCACTTCGGGATTCAGCGGTTCGCCGGCGCCGGTGCAATGCCTCAGTTTGGGGAATGAGTAGTCACTGAGATTTTCCTTAATGAGTATTCGATACTCAGTCGGCGGCGCGCAGAAGGTAGTAACTCGGTAGCGCGCAATCAACTCGAGTTCTTTCGCCGCGTCGAAGCGGCCGTTGTACATGAACGTCGTCACCCCGTTCATCCACGGCCCGAACAGCACGCCGTACGCCGCCTTGGCCCATCCGGTGTCCGACGTCGTCCAATGGACATCGCCCGGCCGCAAGTCCAGCCAGTTAAGCCCGGTGAAGCGATGACTCCAGATGTATGCGTGGCTATGCAGAACTGCTTTCGGTTCGCGGGTCGTGCCGGAAGTGTAGTAGCAAATCGCCGGCTCCGACGATTTGGTATTGGCCGGTTTGAACTCGGGCGACGAGTGCCCCATGTATTCCTGCAGGCTGATCCAGCCGGTGCGGGCGGCGCCCGCAATCAGGTAGACCTCGAGGCCGGGACATTCCTTGCGCAGCTCGGCAACCATCGTGGCATTCTCGACGCACGCGATTATCGCGCGCGCGCCGGAATGGTTCGCGCGATACACCAGGTCCTTCTCCCGCAGCATCGAGGTGCACGGGATGACGACCGCGCCGAGCCTGAGCGCACCGATGTACGCCGCCTGCCACAGCGTGATTCGCGGCAGCACCAGCAGGACCGCGTCGCCGCGCCGGATTCCGTGGCCGGCGAGAACGTTCGCGATGCGTTTCGACTGCTGCGCGATGTCCGCGAAGGTCAGCCGCGCGCGCCGGCCTTCGCTGTCTTCGAAGAGTATTGCGACGCGGCGCGGGTCCTCGGCGAACTTGTCGATGACCGCGGCGAAGTTGAAATACTCCGGCGTCTCCCATCGAAAGTCCCGGTATGTGCGCCGGTACTGCTCGATTGCGTCGTCGGGCTTCGGCGAATCGGTCAAGGTTGAATCGGTCATGGGCGCGAATTCCCGCGCGCCGCGTGGTCAGTGGGCGCTTGCGAGCGCCTGGCCGCCGCCTTGATATATTTCACCGTCACGGGCGACAGATCGTCGCGCTCGACGCGCACGTCGATTATCGCGAACGACTTGCAGTCATGCGCCGCGCGGAGCGCATCGCGCAGTTGCTCGACGGTAGTCGCCTCGAATCCTTCGCCGCCCCAATCGCGCGCGAGCTGCGCGTACGGCCACGGCGGAATTTCGAGCAGCTCGCGGCGCTCGGCGATCGGCCGGAAGATGCCCCATCCGCCGTTGTTGATCAGCACCACGATCGGATTCACGCCCTTGGCCGGCGCCTGCGAAATCTCGGGGCCGGTCATCTGAAAGCCGCCGTCGCCGCACATCACCAGCGGCCGCAGACCGCTGCCGATTTGCGCGCCGAGGCTCGCAGGCACCGCGAATCCCATCGAGGCGTAGAAGCCCTGCGCGAAGTACGCGTTGTTGTGCGGCACCCGAATGTCGAGGCCGCCGAACAGCATGTCGCCCGACTCGGCGACCACCAGGTAGTCGCGCTTGTCGGCCAGGAATTCGTTGACCACCGCGAGAATCTGATTGACCTTGACCGGCTTGCCATTGCGCGCCGCGATTTCGCGGAGGTTGTCGGCGTAGTGGACGCTCTCATGATGAAGCCGCAGCTTCTCGCGCAGGAGCGCGCGTGCGAAATCGCGCACCCCGACGTCGGTGTAGGTGTGATACTTCACTTCGACCTTGCGATCGACGGCCCACACCGTCTTGCCTTGAATCACGTGCGGCGGACGGTTGCCGAAATTCATGTCGGTTTTGAGGCATCCGAGGTTGAGCACGAAGTCGGCGGCGTCCATCCGCGCGACGATCGACGGCGGACTGATCGGGCCGACGTGCACGCCCATATACAGTGGATGATCCATCGGGAACGCACCCTTGCCGAGCACCGTCGTGAACACGGGCGCACCCATCTTCTCGGCCAGCTCGACCAGATCGTGCGACGCCTTGAAGCGGTGAATCTCGATGCCGGCGATCAGCACCGGCTTGCGGCTCGCGTTGAACATCGCGGCGGTCTCATGCGCCGCTTCCTCGACCTTGCGCGTGTCGGACTCTTGGAAATGCAAGCGCCCGTCCCATTCGATCAGCTCGTCGGGAACTTCGATTTGCCGATCGACCATGTCGCGATGAATCTCGACGTAGCCCGGCCGCTGCTCGGCCCAGATGGCCTTCACGACGCGATGCAACTCGTCGGCGGCGCTGCGCGGATCGGTGAGCACGGCGGACGCGCAGGTTACTTCGTTGTAGATGCGGCGCTGCGATTCAATCTCGCGGGCCTGGTGATGAATCAGCGTGCCGAGTTTGCGTTCCTCCTCGCCCGGGCCGCCGGAAAAGATCAGGATCGGCACGCGTTCCGAGAACGAGCCCGCGACCGGATTGACCATGTTGTGACCGCCGGCGCCGTAGGTGACGCAGATGACGCCGATTTTGCCGGTCGCGCGCGCGTAACCGTCAGCCGCGAAGCCGACGCCCGGCTCATGCGACAGCGTAATGATTTTCATTCCGTGCTTGCGGCCCAGCGCGAAAAAAAGTTTGAGCGCGAGGTCGCCGGGAATTCCAAAGACGTGCGACACCACAATCTTGCGCAGGTACGCGACCAGGAAATCGCCCAGCGCCATGTGCCTCTTCACTCCGCTTCGTCCTCCGCGATAATTGTAACAAAAACGTGCTCGCCGCAGCACATCTTCGGCGCTGCACTGTGCTAGAGTATTATGGTCAAGGGTCAAGCCGATGTTCTCGAAAATACTGCGGATGCAATTTCTCGGGCCGATGCAGCTCAGCCGGCTCGTGATGTACCTGCCGCAGTTCGTGCGCTTGTTCTATCGGCTATGGACCGACGAGCGCGTGCCGCTACTGGCGAAGATGGTGCCGTGGATGGGCCTGGCGCTGATGATCACACCGCCGGCGCTCGAGCTCGACATGATTCCGATAGTCGGCGAACTGGACTGGCTGGTTATCGGCTACCTGTCGCTCAAAGTTTTCATCTGGCTCTGCCCGCCCGAGGTCGTGCGGGAACACGTCGCTCAAATCGGACGCGGTGAATAGCGCCTCAAGCTGATGCGGCTTCGCAACCTCCTGATCGCGCTCGCGGCGCTGGTTATCGTCGCGCTGGTGGCGCTGAGCCTGGTCGATCAGCTGCTGGTCGACTATCTGTGGTACGGGCGCCTCGGCTTCCGCGGCGTTTTCAACACTACGGTCGGCGCGGAAATCGCGATCTTCCTGGTCGTGTGGCTGGTCGCATTCACAGCCATCTTCGTGAGCGGGTTGATTGCGATCGGCTCGAGCCGCAATCACGAGCGGCTGCGCGTCGTGCGGCGTCCCGACGAGATGGTCGAGGTCAATCTGCCCGAGCTGATTCGCGCGCTCGGCGAGCGCGTGCCATGGCGCGTGATCGTCGCGGGCGGCGCCGCTTTGCTCGCGCTGTTCGCGGCGCAGGGCGAGGCGGCGAGCTGGGACACGTACCTGAAAGGCCTCTACGGTGTGCCGTTCGGAATCGTCGAGCAGGCGTTCGGCAACGACATCGGCTTCTACGTCTTCACGGTGCCGCTGCTCGAGGAACTCCGAGATTTGTTCCTGATGCTGATCGTGCTGTCGGCCGGGATGGCGATTGCGGTCTACTGGGCGCGCGGCGCGCTCGACTTCAAGGAGTCGCCGCCGCGCGTGTCAGCGGGCGCGGCCGGGCAGCTGTCGGTGCTGCTGGGATTGTTCTTCATCCAGCGTGCGATGAGCTACTGGCTCGGCCGCTTCGATTTGCTGTTGCATACCGACGGCGTCGTGTTCGGATTGCGCTACGTCGATCGAATCCTGTGGCAGCCCGGGCTGTGGCTGCTGGTGGCGCTGTCGTTGGGCGCCGCCGTGCTCTGCATGTTCAACGCGCGCGAGGGCGGACTCAGGATTCCGGTAGCCGCGTTCGTTATCGTGTTCGGGCCCGCGCTCATCATGAATTTCATCCAGCCGGTAATCGAGCGCTTGTGGGTCAAGCCCGACGAGCTGCGGGTCGAGCGGCCCTACCTGGAACGCAACATCGAGGCGACGCGGCACGCCTACAAGCTCGACACGGTTGACGTGAAAGCGTTTGCGGGGCAGGGCGCGCTCACGCCCGCGGCGCTCGAGCAGGACTCGACTACCGTAAAGAATATCCGGCTGTGGGACCCGCGCCCTCTGATCGATACCTACCGCCAGCTGCAGGAAATCCGCACCTACTACGACTTTCGCGACGTCGACATCGATCGCTACTGGATCGAGGGCAAGTACACCGAGGTGATGCTGTCGCCGCGCGAGATGAATCTCGACCAGTTGCCCGAGACCGCGCAGACCTGGGTCAATCAGCATCTCAAGTTTACGCACGGCGCGGGGCTGGCGATGAGCCCGGTCAACAAGAAGGACACCGAAGGGCTGCCGGTGTTCTACATAAAAAATATCCCCGCGGTATCGGACGTGGGCCTGAAGGTTGACCAGCCCGCGATCTATTTTGGCGAGGCGCGCGACAGTTACGCCGTCGTCGATTCGGCCACGCCCGAGTTCGACTATCCCAAGGGCGCGGACAACGTCTTTTCGTATTACGGCGGATCGGGCGGCGTGCCGGTAGCGGGATTTTTCCGGCGGCTGTTGTTCAGCATCTTCTTTCGCGACATCAACCTGCTGGTGACCGAGAATATCGTCAAGAACAGCAAGATCATGATCCGGCGCAACATCTCGAGCCGCATCCAGTACATTGCGCCGTTCCTGAATCTCGACCACGATCCCTACGCGGTGATCCTCAACGGCCGCCTGGTGTGGATCGTCGACTGCTACACCACCAGCGATCACTACCCTTACTCGCAGCGCAACGCCGACGGGATCAACTACATCCGCAATTCGGTCAAGGTGGTGGTCGACGCGTACACCGGCGACACCGATTTTTACGTGGCCGATCCCGAGGACCCGATTATCAAGACCTGGCAGCGCGTGTTCCCCGCGATGTTCAAGCCGATGTCCGCGATGCCGGCGGAATTGCACGCGCACATTCGCTACCCCGAAGACTTCTTTCTGATCCAGGCCGATACTTTTCGCACCTATCACATGACCGATCCGCAGGTTTTCTATAATCGCGAGGACCTGTGGGGATTTCCGCGCGAGAACTACGCCGGGCAGACGGTCCCGATGTCGCCCTACTATGTGATCATGCGGCTGCCCGGCGAGACGCAGGCGGAATACATGCTGATGCTGCCGATGGTGCCGTCGGGGCGCGACAACATGATTGCGTGGATGGCTGCGCGCTGCGACGGCGCGGATTATGGTCATCTGTTCGAGTATTCATTTTCGAAGGACAAGCTTTTTTACGGTCCCTATCAGATCCAGGCGCGCATCAATCAGAACCCCGAAATTTCGCGGCAACTCTCGTTGTGGAACCAGATGGGTTCGAAAGTCCTGCTCGGCAACCTGCTCGTGATACCCGTCCAGGACTCGCTGCTCTACGTCGAGCCGCTGTTCATTCGCGCGGAGAACGGCCAGTTGCCGGAATTGCAGCGGGTGGTCGCGTCGTACAGCGATCGCGTGGTGATGGGCGATACGCTCGACCTGACCTTGGCGGCGTTGTTCAGCAACCAGGCGCCGCCAGCGCCGACGATTGCCAAGGCGATCGCGACCCAACCGGCGCCGCAGTCGGTGGCGCTGGGCGCGGGCGCTCGCGGGCAAGGCGGACATGCAGAGCGCCGCGCAACATTATAATCGCGCGATGGACGCGATTCGCGCGGGCGACTGGACAGCATTTGGCGCCGAGATGAAAGCGCTGGGCGACGAATTGTCGAAGCCGTCAGATTCCGGACATCCGTAGCGCGAAGGATTCCTTTTCGTTTGCCTCATATTCGGTTGCGCATCGTGTAGGTTAGCTTGATAGCAGCGATGCATCCGATGTATCAAACCCGAACGTCGACTGCTATCCCGGAGAATCGCGGCAGGAACGCTTGCCGCGAGCCTGATGGTCGCTGGCTCCGGCTGCAAAAAGTCGGCTGGCCCGGCTGCACCCCCGCCTCCGAATGTGGTCGTCGCCGCAGTCATCCAGAAAGATGTGCCGGTCTATTCCGAGTGGGTCGGTACGACTGAAGGCTTCGTCAACGCGGATATCTATCCGAAAATCTCCGGTTACCTGCTGAAACAAAATTACAAAGATGGCGACCATGTAAAGCCCGGACAGTTACTGTTTCAGATCGACGATCGCCAATACAAAGCCGCCCTCGATCAAGCACTTGGCGAACTTGCGCAACAACAGGCTGAAAATAAAAAGAACCAACAAGATATTGCGCGGTACAAACCACTGTACGAGCAGCAGGTGGTCAGCCGGCAAGATTACGATCACGTCAACCAGGCGGCGCATGCCAGCGCGGCTGCCGTGCAAGCGGCGCAAGCCACGGTCGAGGCGGCGAAGCTGAACTTTGATTGGTGCCAGGTGACGTCGCCGATCGACGGCATCGCCGGTATCGCCAAGACCCAGGTCGGTAACCTTGTCGGGACCACTTCGCTGCTGACGACGGTTTCGCAACTCGATCCGATCAAGGTGGACGTTTCCGATCAGCGAGCGCGAGTATCTTCACTTCGCCGACCGCATCAAGCAACACGAGGAAACGGGACACTCGAAAAACGAGCCGGCGCTACAGATGGTTCTCGCCGACGGAAGCGTTTACAAATACCCGGGCCACTTTTACGTCGCCAATCGCCAGGTCAACGTGCAGACCGGCACGATCAAGATTCAAGGACTGTTTCCGAATCCTGAATCGATCCTGCGTCCCGGTCTCTATGCCAAAGTTCGCTCGCCGACCGACACGCTAGCCGGTGCGCTGCTCGTCCCACCGGCCGCGGTGCTCGAAACGCAGGGGCAATACCAGGTCGCGGTGGTGGGTGCAGACAACAAAGTAACTATCCGGCCGGTTACGCTCGGGAAGCTCGCCGCAGGCCTCAGAATCATCAGCTCGGGCGTCTCACCGGGAGAACACGTGATCACCGAGGGGCTGCAGAAGGTGTCCGACGGGATGGTCGTCGCGCCGACGCTTGCGACGTCCGAGCCACCGTCTCCCGCAGCGACTCCCGCACCCTGAAGTTATAGATGTCGAACTTCTTCATCAGACGTCCGATTGTCGCGATCGTGATCGCGATTTTCTTCGTGATCACGGGCGCCGTGATGATCTTTCGCCTGCCGGTGGCGCAGTTTCCCGAGATCGTGCCCCCGAAAATCCAGACCGTCGCGACGTACACCGGGGCCGACGCTCTAACCGTTGAAGAGTCGGTCGCTACTCCGATTGAGGAGCAGGTGAACGGCGCGAAGAACATGATCTACATGCTGTCGATCAACGGAAGCGACGGCACGATGACGCTGCAAGTAAGCTTCGACGTTGCGACCGACGTGGATATCGATCAGGTGCAGGTTCAGAATCGGCTGGCGCAGGCGCAATCCAGCCTTCCGTCCGATGTGGTGAACTTTGGCCTTACTACTCAGCAGACCGTAGGCATTCCGCTGCTGGTGTTTGCGATCAGTTCGCCCAATCACACGTGGGATCAAACATTCCTGGCCAACTACGTCGCAATCAACGTCCAGGATGAACTTGCGCGCATTCCCGGCATCGGCCAAGTGTCAATAGCTGGCGCGTCCAGCTATGCGATGCGCATCTGGGTCTCACCCTCCACGCTGGCCAATCTCCAATTAACAGTGGCCGATATCGAAAACGCGATCGCGGCGCAAAACGTTGTGAATCCTGCAGGCCAAGTCGGCGGTGAGCCGGCTCCTCCCGGACAGGCCAAGACATACACGGTGCGAGCGCAGGGGCGTCTACTCGACGCTGAGCAGTTCGGCAATATCATCCTGCGCGCGAATCCGGACGGCTCGCTGGTGCGGCTCATGGACGTTTCGCGCATCGAGCTCGGCGCCCAAACCTACACGGAGCAATCGTACGTTAACGGCGCGCCTGCTTCTATCGTGCTGCTCTATCAGGTTCCTGGTTCCAACGCGTTGGAAGCTGCGAATCGCGCCAAGGCCAAGCTGTTCGAGCTGGCCAAGAAATTCCCGGCTGATATGCAGGCGGCCGTGACGCTCGACACTACCGTGCCGGTTACTGAAGGCGCATTCGAAATCGTCAAGACGCTGCTCGAGGCGATCGCGCTCGTTGTGCTGGTGATCTTCATCTTCCTGCAGAACTGGCGCGCTACACTGATTCCGATCCTCACGATCCCAGTGTCGCTGGTCGGCGCTTTCATGTTCTTTCCCGCCGTCGGATTCTCGGTGAACACGCTGTCGCTCTTGGGCCTGGTGCTGGCGGTCGGGTTGGTGGTGGACGATGCGATCGTCGTAGTCGAGGCGATCGAGGCGAAGATCGAGCAGGGAAGATCGCCGCGCGATGCGGCCGTCGAGGCGATGGAAGAAGTCGGCGGCGCGCTCGTCGGGATCGCGCTCGTGCTGTCTGCGGTATTTTTGCCTGCCGGGTTCATCCTCGGCATCTCGGGTTCGCTGTATCGACAATTCGCATTGACGATCGCGTTCTCAGTGCTGCTCTCAGCCTTCAATGCGCTCACGCTGAGTCCGGCGCTTGGTGCGCTGATCTTGCGACCGCGCAGCACGAAGCCCCCTCGCGGCCCGCTGGCTTATCTTTTCGGCCGGTTCAATGCGGGCTTCGCACGCGCCCAGAAAGGCTACATTACGGTTTCAGATTTACTGATTCGTCGAGTGGTACTGGCAGCAATCGTCTTGGTCGCGTTCGCGGTATTCGCCGTCGGTCTCGTCCGAATTCTGCCTACGTCTTTTCTCCCCGACGAAGATCAGGGCTATTTTTTCATCAACGTACAGCTGCCCGAGGCGGCGTCGCTGCAGCGAACTGCCGCGGTGATGAAGAAGATCGATGGAATCCTGAAAACTGAACCCGGCATTCGTTACAACACCGGGATCGCGGGATACAGCATTCTTACTCAGACCACCAGCACTCGAAGCGCGACCTATTTTTGTTCATTGCAGCCCTATCCCAGAGAATGACGCCCGAGATGCAATCGCCGGCGATCGTCGCCCGATTGAATCAAAAACTGTTCGCGATACCGGACGCTTTGGCGTTCGCGATCCTTCCACCTCCCATTCCGGGGATCGGACAAGCCAGCGGTGTGGATTTCTTCGTTCAGGATCGCGCGGGCAAAAACGTCGACTACCTGTGGCAGAATACGCAGAAGTTCCTCGCGGCGGCGCACAAGCGCCCGGAACTTGCGCAATTGAATCTGCTCTTCAGTCCGGCGGTGCCACAGATGTTCGCTGGGGTGGACAAAGACAAGGTGTTCAAGCTGGGCGTCTCGATCAGCGACGTCTATCGCGCGCTGCAAACCCTGCTCGGCGGGTACTACGTGAATCAGTTCAACCGCTTCGGACGCGTGTGGAAGGTGTTCGTCGAGGCTGAGCCCGAGTATCGGACCAAGGCTACGGACGTCGGGCAATTCTACGTGCGCAATAACAAGGGTGGGATGGTTCCGCTCTCGACGCTGGTCAATATGCAGCGGACGGCAGGTCCCGAATACACGACGCGCTTCAACGAATATCGAAGTATCGAGATTTTTGCGCAGCCGGCGCCCGGCTACAGCACCGGCCAGGCGATGACCGCAGTCACCCAAGTCGCCAACGAGGTCCTCCCGCACGATATGGGAACGGCATGGAACGGCATTTCGTATCAGCAGTCAATCGCGAGCAGCGGCACTGCTGTGTTCGCATTGTCGTTGCTGTTGGTTTTTTTGATCCTCGCCGCCTTGTACGAGAGTTGGTCGCTCCCGTTCAGCGTTTTGCTGAGCGTACCCGTTGCTGCGTGCGGCGCATTCTTTGGACTCTGGGCGCGGCGCCTCGACAACGACGTTTACGCACAGATTGGATTGCTCATGTTGATCGGGCTGTCAGCCAAGAACGCGATCCTGATCGTCGAATTTGCCAAGGCGGAACTGGAGAAGGGTGAGTCGATCGTGACGGCCGCGCTCAACGGCGCGCGTCAGCGTCTCAGGCCGATTCTGATGACGTCGTTCGCCTTCATCTTCGGTCTGTTCCCGCTTTGGAACGCATTAGGCGCGGGCGCGGCCGCGCGGCGGTTGATCGGCACTGTAACGATCACCGGCATGATTTTCTCAACCGCGTTCGCTATCTTCCTCGTCCCCGTCCTGTTCGTAATCGTGGAGCGAGTGTCGCGTCGCGGAGATGGAGCGAAGCCGGAGCCTGCTCCGATCACAGACTCGGTAGCTGGCGAACAAACGGAAGTCACGCGGATCAGGCGTGACGCTGGAGCAACCAGGTGAAATGAGATTGCGAATCCGTTTTCGCCTTCCCGCGCTGTCGGGCAAAACAACCTGTGTCAGCGCAGGTCGGAAATCGGGTATTCAAAACGTAAATCCTGACTTGACTTTCCCGCACCCTGCCTACTAGTAGTCGGATTTGAGCCAGAGCCGTCGGGGGGGTCGTTTTCCGCTCGTCGCACGGCCTTCGCTGGCGGTTTGGGGACCGCAGCGCTTTCCGAATAACCCGCAGCCCGCCCAAGCTCTCCGCCCCCACGCGGAAGAGCCCACGCGGTGGAGGAATTGCCATGTACGCACCTGTCGCCCGCTTCCGGAGCGGTGTCCAACTAATGCTCGCGCTCGTGACCGCATTGGCCATGACGCTGGGCGCCGCATCAGTCGCCGGCGCTGCCCCGTCGTTGCTCTCACAGATCAGGACCAGCCATGCTAAAAAGGCGCATCCCGGCAAAGCCAACGGCAAAACCAAGACGCCGGCGATCGTCACTGAGAGCGGTCCTCTTAAGGGCATCGTCAATGGGAACACTGCCGAGTTCCTCGGCATCCCGTATGCCGCGCCTCCGGTCGGCGACCTGCGCTGGATGCCTCCGCAGCCGTTCGGCCGATGGCATGGCCTGCTCAACGCGTCGTCATTCGGCAACGTCTGCACGCAAGGCGGCAGGGGCGCGGAAGACTGTCTGTTCCTGAACATCTACGTGCCGAACTTCAAGAAGAACGCCAACAAGCACGGCGCCGCGCTTCCCGTGATGTTCTGGATTCACGGCGGCGGGCTGACCGGCGGCGCGGGCTCCGACTATGACCCGACTCCGCTCCTCGCGCCCGGCAACGTGATCGTCGTTACGATCAACTACCGTCTCGGCTATCTTGGCTTCTTCGCGCAAACCGCACTCGACAGTGAAGGTCACGACGCCGGGAATTACGGCCTCATGGATCAGCAGTTCGCGATGCAGTGGGTGCATAACAATATCGCGGCCTTCGGCGGCGACCCCGGCAATGTTACTATCTTCGGCGAGTCCGCCGGTGGCCATAGCGTGTACTGCAACCTCGCGTCACCGACGGCGGCCGGGCTGTTCTCGCATGCGATTGCCGAAAGCGGCTCTTACCTGATCTTCGACACGTTCATTCAACCGATCGTGCCGTTGTCGGTGGGCGAGAACCCCCACCCGGAAGTCTGGTTCCCGGTGGCGACTCGGTCGCGAGCGGTTTCGGATGCAGCACGGCAGCCTGCCTGCGTGCGGTTTCCAACACTGACCTGGTCAGCGTCGAGCCCGGCACCCTGTACGCCTTCGTCGACGGCACGCTGCTTACGGAGACGCCGGCGCAGGCGTTTGCGGCCGGCACTTTCAACCGAGTTCCGGTCATCGCCGGCACGAATCACGATGAATGGCGTATCTTCGTCGCCGACCAGTACGACCTGCAGGGCAATCCGATCCTGACCATGGCTGAATACGATACCGCCACTCTCGCTCTGTATGGGCCGCTGCTCGGACCCATCGTTGAATCGGTCTATCCGTATGTACCGCCGGGTGGCCAGGTGCTCGGTGCTTCCGGCACCGACGGGATTTTCGCTTGCTCTGCGCGTAACGGCGATGAACTGCTCTCGAATTTCACGAACACCTACGCGTATGAATTCAACGACGAGAACGCGCCACCGCAACCGACGCCGCCCGGCCTGAGCTTCCCGCTGGGTGCGTTCCACGGCGCCGAAGTGCAGTACCTGTTCGACGTGGGATTCTTCTTCGAGTTTACCCCCGATCAGCAGGAACTGTCGCAGGCGATGGTCGACTACTGGACGAATTTCGCGGTTAGTGGCGATCCCAACGGCGGCTCCTTGCCGACGTGGTCGCCTTACAATACGGGTATCGACCAGTTCCAGTCGTTGATTCCGCCGACACCGGTCGTGGAGCCGAGCGGCTCTTTCAGCAGCGACCATCTCTGCGACGACTTCTGGAACCTGATCCCGTGATCTGAATCTCACGCCGATGGGGGGACGTTATCGTCCCCCCAACACCACACAAAGTGTTCTCTGCGTGACTGGATGCGCGTTGCGTTGGTCGCGCTGCTTAGAACTCACGCATTCCTCTGTCATCCTTGATGGCGGAGGAATTTTGGAAAGCACTCTAAGACAGCGCGATCGACGAGCAGTCGTCGCCTCGCGACCGACGTCGCATCAAACTGCTCAGCGATCGGATCGGCGCTATTGCCGAGCTTGGCGTGGGCATGCTCGCGGCCGAGCGATGCGCGATCGCGTTTCAATCGAGTGGCGCGGACGCCGGCAAAGTCTTGTGCGCGCCGGCGGGCGACCCCCGATGGGACGAGGTCACGAATGCGGTCTTGGTCGCGCTCGCGCACCGGCTCGGTGACACGGCGGCGGCAAAGGGCAGGAAGCGGGCGCGGGGTGCCTCGCGTTCCAGCGAATCGCTCGAAAGAGTCACGCTGAGCGAGCGGGAAATCGACTCGATCGCGCAAGGCCGGGCAAATGAACAAAGCGTTGCGATTGGCCGCGGCGGCATTCAGCGACGGCGCAAGCGCGGTGCGAATCGCGATAGTGGTGCGGCCGGATCGGGCCGCCGCTGAACTTGAAGCATCGCTTGAACTTATGGCGCACGCCGTTTTCAGCGAGATCACGCTCGCCGCCGCGCGCTCATCGCTTGAATTCTGGCGAACCCACGGCGCCGAGAGCGGCCGCCAGGCCGTTGGCGCAAAGCGTGAGCTTGGCCGCGAGCGCGCCGCGACCAATCAACTTGACGACGTCGTCGCCGCCGCTCGCCGAGCGCGGCCGGGCGAGCGGTTCGGCTGCTTCGGCGAACTCGTCGCCGGCGGAGCCGGGTTCGATCAATGGATGGTCGCGGTCGCGGACGGCGGCTCGTTCGTCGTGGCCGCGTCGTCGTCCGGCCGGATGCAGTTCGATTTGGGCGAGGCCAGCGCGCTGGCGGAGAGTTTCCGGCGCAGGATCGTGATTGCGCGTTGGCGCGATCGCAACGAAAACGAAATTGCAGTCGCTCGCGGCGCGACGATATTCCGAAGACAAAATTTTTGGCGGTTCATACGTCTGCATTCCGTTCGAGGCCGGCGCGATTGCGCTGAGCTCGCGCAACGCGCACGCATCTGCCGCCGATGCCGAAGCGATCGTCGAGCGGTTGGCGCCGTTCGTAGCGAGCTGGGTGATGGAACGGGAGGCGGCGCGCCGCAGCGCACTGGTGCGTCAGCTTGCGCTCAGAATGTTCGCCGCGATCGACGAGGAGCGCGCCCGGATCGCGCGCGACCTGCACGACGATCAGGCGCAGTTGCTGGCGGCGGCAAAGATTGCGCTCGGCGGACAGCGCGAAGAGGCGCGCACGATCTTCAAGCAGGTCGAGGAAGAGTTGCGCCGCAAGACGCGCGACCTTCGTCCGGCCACGCTTGGAAACGCGTCGCTCGACGATGCAATCGGGCGCGAATTCGCGCAACTTAAACGCGCCGGCGTAACCGCCACGCTGATTCACAACGGCCCGGCCGAAAGATTCTCGCGCCCGGTCCAGCAGCTATGCTTCCAAATCGCTCGCGAGGCGCTGTCCAACGTGATCAAGCATGCGCACGCGAACTCGGTGCAAATCACGGTCGAAAAAATCGATTCGGCCGCGCGCGTCTCGATCAGCGACGACGGCTGCGGTATCGAGTCCGGCAACAGCGACGGGATTGGCCTGGCGGGAGTGCGCGAGCGGTTGGAACTGATGGGTGGGAGGCTGACAGTGCACTCGCGCGCCGGCCGCACCACGGTCGTCGCCGAAATTCCGGAGCCCGCGTGATGGAAAATCACGAGCGGATTCGCGTGCTGCTTGCCGACGACCATCGGATCGTGCGCGAAGCGCTGCGGATGGTGCTGGCGACGGAGTGCGACGTGGTCGCGGAAGCGTCGGAAGGCGAACAGGCTGTAGCGATGGCCGTTCAACTCAGGCCGCACGTGGTCGTGATGGACCTCGCGATGCCGGGAATCGGGGGCCTGTCGGCGGCGCATCGAATCTCGCGGGAAGCGCCCGCGTGTAAAGTGCTGGTGCTGAGCCAATACGACGACGAGGAATACGTGCTGGAGGCGCTCGGCGAGGCGGACTGCGCGGGCTACATGCTGAAAACCGATGCGGCCGATGAATTGGTCAGCGCAGTGCGGGCAGTTCACTCCGGGCGGCGCTACCTGAGCCCGACTATCGCGCCGATCGTGCTCGCGCGGCTGAGAAATGGCGCGCCTGCCAAGGCGGCGCGGGCGACGAGTCCGACCAGACGCGAGCGTGAAGTGCTCAAGCTGATAGGCGAGGGCGCGACCACCAAGGAGGTCGCCAAGCGTCTCGGCATCAGCGTGAAGACCGCGCAGGTGCATCGCGACAATCTCAAGCAGAAGCTCGACCTGCGCTCGACGGCGGCGATTGTGCGATACGCGATCAAGCACAAGCTGATACGCGTCGATTGAGCCGGGGCCGGCTGAACGCCAGTCTTGAACGATCGTTCTGGAGTCTTTGACTCTCAATTGCACCGTGTTAGTAATGAGCCAAAGGCGGCGTCGGAACACCGACTGGAGGCAGCTATGAAGCGCACGGGCGTTCACCATCTGGGGCTGGCGACTCTCGACATCGATCGCACGATCGAGTTCTACACCACCAAGCTGGGATGGGAGGTCGCGTGGTCGGATATCATCGAGCCGGCCGAGGGCGGGAAGATCAAGCACGTCTTTCTGAACACCGGCGACGGCAGCATGGTGGCGTTCATGTGTCCGGAAAAAGTGCCGGGCGTGCCGGCCGAGTGGGCGACCGACATCAACAGCGCGCAGGGACTGCCGGGCGCGTTCTACCATTTCGCGTTTCATTGCGACGACGTGAAAGCGCTCGACGCCAAGCGCGAGGAACTGATCGGCAAGGGTGTCGAGGTGACGCCGGTGGTCGATCATGAATGGTGCCGCTCGATCTATTTCCGCGATCCCAACGGCCTGCTGCTCGAATACTGCACGACCGTCCGCGCGTTCACCGAGGACGACAAGGTCATGAAGCATCACGATCAGCCGGGACCGATGGTGACAGATCCGGCCGATGCGAAAAAAGTTTTCAAGATGCTGATGGGGCCGCAATCGTCGCCGAAAGCGAATCGCACACCGGTCTGAGCAGCTGTAACGATTGAGGGAAGAGCTTCTGAAGAAGCGGCCGACGATCCGGCCGCTTTTCTTTTGGCTTCGCGTGATGCAATTCTTCACCGGCAACAATTCGTAGCAGGAGCGTTTAACGATGGCAGAGATAGGACTTTTCGAGGCGATTTACTCGGCGCGATCGCTCAGGCGATTCAAGCCCGACCCGGTTCCCGACGAAGTAATCACCAAGGTGCTCGACGCGGCGATTCGCGCGCCGTCGGGCAGCAACGAGCAGAGCTGGGAGTTCATTGTCATCAAGGACGCCGCGCAGCGGAAAAAGATCGGCGCGGTGTATCAGAGGGGCGGCGGAATTTTGAAGGCCCTCTACACCGATCGCGTCAAGCCGGCGCACATGAGCGAGGATACGTACCGGAAACTGATGGCGTCGGCGTATTACCTGATCGATCACATGGCGGATGCGCCGGTGCTGCTGCTCGCGTGCCTCAAGCAGAGCGCGCCGGCCGGAGCGCCGCCGAAACTTCCGCCCGAGATCGCCGCCGTGATGAAGAGCCTCGCGCGAACTTCAGGCTCGAGCATCTATCCCGCAGTGCAGAATATTATTCTCGCGTGCCGCGGACTGGGCCTTGGCACCGTGCTGACGACGATTCACACGTTCTTCGAGGACGAGGTGAAAGCGATATTGGGGCTGCCGCCCGAGGTGATGACTTACGCGTTGATGCCGATCGGATATCCGGACGCAAAGTTCGGCCCGATCAAGCGGCGGCCGGTCAGCGAAGTCGCGTACCTGGACAGATACGGCAACCACTGGAAGGGCTGAGTGCGGCGCGAAGCGTCAGTCGGGCTCGTTCTTGAGATCTTCGGTGACTCTGCCTGCCAGGTGGCGGACCTGGTCGTGCTGCGAGAGCAATGTCGCGAGCGCGGCGGGGTCGGGCTTGCCGCCAAGCCGGTACTCGTCGGCGGCGTGCGCGAATTTCTCGTAGGCGTTCAGCAGCTTTACGAAATCGCGATGCGACGGGCGCGACGATTCGCGCGGCGTCGACGATGAGAACGCGTTGGCCTTGTTGAAGGCGTAGTAGAACTCGCCCATCTCCTCGGACGACAGTTGTCGATCGTCGAGCTTGAAAAAAGTGCGGCAATAGTCGGCGAGCTTGTCGGACAGATCGGAGAGCAGCGACACGTTCGCCCTCATCGTGCGCCGGTAGTCGGACGAATAGCAGGCGCCGGCCGCGACGGCGACGGCAATCGCGAGAAAAAAGACGGGCCGGCGAAGACCGGCCCGCCGAGATGATTTCAACAAAGCCAGACCGCGCCGTTTCAGCCGAGATACTCTTTGAAGAACGCGATCGTCCGCGCCCACGCTTCTTTGGAATGCACCGGATGGAACGACGGGCGATCGTCGCACATGAAGCCGTGATCGGCGTCGGGGTAGAAGACCACCTCGGCCGGCTTGCCGGCTTTCTTCAGCGCGTCGCGAAATTCGTCGACTTCGGCAATCGGAATGAACGCGTCCTTGCCGCCGAAGAAGGCGAGCACGGTCGCTTTCAGGCCGTCGACGTATTCGATGGGCGGCTTCACGCCCGGCTGCCGCGACTTGACGATCCCGCCGCCGTAGTACGGCGCGGTGGCTCTGACAGCCGGATTGCGGCATGCCGTCATGAACGCGACGCGTCCGCCCATGCAGAATCCAACGGTGCCGAACGCCGGCTTGACTTCCTTCATGGCTTTCAGGTGATCGATCGCGGCGCCCATGTCGGCGACGACTTGATCGTCGCTGACCGAGCCCATCAGGCGAAAAGCGCCGGGCAGATCGTTGTAGCCGACGACGTTGTTGGGTTGGCGAAAATAAAGATTCGGAGCGATCGCGACGAAACCTTCGGACGCGAATTGATTGGTGATGCGCTTGATCTGGTCGTTGAGGCCGAACGCCTCCATCACGACCACCAGCGCGGGATACGGACCGCCGGACGCGGGGCGCGCGAGATGCGCGGGCATCTTCTCGGCGCCGGTGCGGATCGATACTTCGTTCGAGACTACTTCCATGGTTGAAACCTCCCTTCGAGATTCATGTCCGCCGGGGGAGCGGACAGCGATCGTTGGTCGCGCTTGACGCAGACGGCGATACAGCGATCTTTCTCGCATACATCGAGGTTCGGCTCAAGTCGGAAAGTTCGGCGACGCGCTTGCATAAGAAAGTTTCACCGTCGACCGCCGCGCCGTCTCGCGCCGACCCGTCGCGCGCCGGTAGTATAGCCGCCGGTCGATCACCGCGCGTGCCCGGCCGGAAGTCCTGATGATTCCCCTTCGCGATAACGCCGCGCCGCGCCGCCTGACGCCGGTCAATGTTGCGCTCATCGCTGCGAACATCGCGGTGTTCGTTTACGAACTGTCGCTCGGCGCGCGGGTCGGACGCTTCGTCGACCGATTCGCGCTGGTGCCGGCTGCCGTGACGCGAGCGGTCACCGGTGCGC
The DNA here is from genome assembly GCA_963805315.1 of uncultured delta proteobacterium. Taxonomy (GTDB): domain Bacteria; phylum Desulfobacterota; class Binatia; order Binatales; family Binataceae; genus Binatus. The sequence continues at coordinate 93,342 of CAWDTQ010000007.1, read as the reverse complement.
ATCGCCACGTCGGCGCGCTCGCGCCGCTGATGACGACCGTCACGTCGATGTTCATCCACGGCGGTGTTTTGCACGTCGCGGGCAACATGCTGTACCTGTTCATCTTCGGCGCGGCCGTCGAGTATCGGATGGGTGCGTCGCGGTACCTGATTTTTTATCTCGCCGCGGGAATCGCGGCGGCGATCGCGACGGTGTGGATCGCGCCCGCGTCGAGCGTACCCGTAATCGGCGCGAGCGGCGCGATCGCCGGCGTGCTCGGCGCGTATTTCATCCTGTACCCGCGCGGGCGCATCCTGACGATTCTGCCGCTTTTCATTTTCGTGCAGTTCATCGAAATTCCGGCGGTCATCTACCTGCTGTTCTGGTTCGGGGTGCAGCTCTACGCGGGACTCGAAGAAGGCGGCCGCGCGGGGATGGGCGGAGTCGCGTGGTGGGCGCACGTCGGGGGTTTCATGTTCGGAGTTGCGCTCGGCCCGATGCTGGCGATGAATCGTCCGCGTCGGCGACGATAGCTGCCCGATCGTTCATCAGATGTGGACAGAGTGGACAACCGTTGGCTTGCGGCCGGTGTAGTAGTTGTAAGCAGTGCATCGGCATCGGAAATAATTTGCGCTCCTGGAAATCAGATTGCGCGGCGGTTGGGGAGGTAGGGCAGGTGGCGGTTTCGTCGGACGATATTCTAAAGCGCGTTCCTCCGCAGAATCTCGAAGCAGAACAATCGGTGCTGGGCGCGATTCTGCTCGACAACGACGCGATTAACCACGCGCTCGAAATCCTGTCGGCGGAAGACTTCTACCGCGAGTCGCATCGGCAGATCTTCCGCTCGATGGCCGAGCTGACCGACCACAACTCAGCCGGTCGATGCGATCACGCTGACCGACGCGCTTCGCACCAGGGGCGTGCTCGAGCAGATCGGCGGCCCGGCTTACATCGCGGAGCTGGCGTCGATCGTGCCGACCGCCGCGAACGTCGCGCACTACGCGCGGATCGTCCACGACAAGGCTGTCCTGCGCAGCCTCGGCTCGATCGCGACCGACATTGCGAGCTCGTCGTACGAGGCGCCGGCGGACGTGGACGGTTTCCTCGACGAAGCCGAGCATCGCATCTTCGAAATTTCCGAGCGGCGGATTAAGCCGGCGTTCCACACGATGCCGGAGCTGACCCGCGAGTCGCTGAAGATCCTCGAGCGGCTGTACGAAAACCGCGAGATGATCACCGGCGTGCCGAGCGGATTCATCGATCTCGATCGAATCACGGCGGGATTTCAGCCGTCAGACCTGGTCATCATCGCGGCCCGCCCGAGCATGGGCAAAACTGCGCTCGCGCTGAATATAGCGGCCTACGCGGCGATGGACGCGGACCCGCCCATGGGGGTCGCATTTTTCTCGCTCGAAATGTCGAAGGAGCAGCTCGTGCTGCGCATGCTGTGCTCGGAGGCGCGGGTGGACAGCGCGCGGGCGCGGCAGGGATTTCTGGGCGAGCGCGACTTCCCCAAGCTGGCGCAGGCGGCGGCGCGGCTGTCGGAGTCCAACATCTATATAGATGACTCGTCGGACACGACCTCGATAACGCTCAAGGCGAAATGCCGGCGGCTCAAGCGCGAGCGCGCCAAGAATCTCGGCCTGATAGTCGTCGATTACATTCAGTTGATGAGATCGGCGCGGCCCGGCGAAAATCGCGAAAAGGAAATCGCGGAAATTTCGCGCTCGCTGAAAGCACTGGCGAAGGAGCTGAAGGTCCCGGTGATCGCGCTGTCGCAGCTCAACCGGCAGGTCGAGTCGCGCGAGAATCGCCGCCCGATGCTGGCCGACCTGCGCGAGTCCGGCGCTATCGAGCAGGACGCCGACGTGATCGCGTTCATCTATCGCGAGGAAATGTACAAGGGCAAGGAGAGCAAGGAGCCTGGCGTCGCCGAGATCATCGTCGCCAAGCAGCGCAACGGTCCCACCGACACCGCGAAGCTGACCTACATCAACAACTACACGCGCTTCGAGAACTACACGCCGGAGACGGGCGTCTTCGAAGACACCGGCGTCTAGACTCACATGACGATCGTCCAGTGAAATCTATCTGGAACTTTTAGGATGAGAACATGAAAAAGGCGGGCGCGAGCCAAGGCCGGTCGGCATCGGAGCTCATCTCGAAGAGAATCGCCGAACTAGGAGACTGGCGCGGAGAAACCCTCGCCAGAATGCGCAGCCTCATCGAGCAAGCAGACCCGGACGTCGTCGAGGAGTGGAAGTGGATGGGCACTCCGGTTTGGTCGCATGACGGCATCATCTGCACTGGCGAATCCTACAAGAATGTCGTGAAGCTTACCTTCGCCAAGGGCGCGTCGCTGAAGGATCCGGCTGGTCTCTTCAACTCGAGTCTCGACGGCAACGTACGCCGCGCGATCGACATCCACCAAGGAGAAGAAGTTTCCGAGTCCGCCTTCAAAGCGCTCGTTCGCCAAGCGGTCGCCCTCAACAGTTCCGGCAAGTCGAAGCCTTCGAAGAAAGCGAAGTCCTAAGCCGGCGGGTGGGCGTCTTCGAGGACACCGGCGGCTAGAACGAATCCAGCTCGTCCTCCATCGGTTCCTGCTTGGTGATCGGACGCGACGACTTGACGGTCAGCGCTGGCTTCGGTGATTTGTCGATCTTGTAGTCCTGGATCGTGAACTTATCGATCGCGAACGGAATTCCCTCCGAGGCCGGGAACGACGGCGCGTCGCAGACCTGGAAATGCAGATGCGGCTCCGACGAATTGCCGGTGTTGCCCAGATGCGCGAGCACGTCGCCGGCGCGAACCGAGTCGCCCGCCTTCACCTTGAGTGTGCCGGGCCGCAGATGCGCGTACGCGGCGAAATGTCCGTCGCTGAGTTCCTCGATTATGTAATTTCCGGCGAGAGTATCGTACGTAATCGGCACCGCGATCTTGCCGCTGTTCGGGACGTTCTCGGGAATCCCGTCTTTGACCTCGACAATTTTTCCATCCGTGACCGCGTGAATCTCCTGGTCCCATGCGTGATAGCTGCTGTTCTTGCTTTTGTCGCCGGTGAAAGAGTTGCCGTCGTCGCCAAGTTGAATCCAGTCGATCGCATAGCGCTGGCCGATGTGCGGCTGCCCGTTCACCGGCACCATGGCGCGGCGATGCGCCGAGGTATTCGACGGGCCGTTGGCCGCGAGCCAATTTTTGCCGCGAAGCGGAGACTGGATCACGATCGGATCGTCCGAATTTACCTCGAGCGAGGGGCCCTTGATGGTTCCTGAGCCGCTGCGCTCGCCATGCTGTTCGATGGTAATCGAAGTCTGGAACGAGTCGGGATCGCCGTTGACCGGAACCCAGTCGGCAAAGATATAAAAGACTCCCGTCTCGCCCGGCTTGAGACTGGGTTCGTTGGGCTTGCTGGCGTCGCCACCGGTTGACGGCACGAACATCGCGGCCAGCTGCGCACCGCTGGCTGACTGATTCACGACGACATCGTCGTCGCTTTTTCCAATCACCGCCAGCTTGGTGACTTTGAGCGGAGTCATCCCGAAATTTGTGACGTAGAGCTCGTAGGCCGAATGCCGGCGACCCGCGCCGTCGAGGATTTGCGCCTGCGGCGGCCACGGCGTCGTGACCACGCGCATGTAGAGCGGATCATTTTCCGGTGCGGGCGCCGCCGGCGGCGCCTTCTGCGCAGCGAACGACGATTCCGCCAACGCAAACAGAATCAGTGTCACAAGGACGAGCAGTCGCGATCGATACATCGTGAATTTCTCCCGCAATCAGAGATGTCAGTGCGAGGTCTTGTCGTCGTCCGGGGTTGCCTGACCAGGCTCGGCGGTTTCTTCCGATCCGCCCGACGGCGCGGAATCCTCGGGATGAGTTTCGATACCTTCCACCGGCCCGACATTTGCCTGCTCGACAGCGCGCTCGATTTCGCGGAACTCCGAAAGGTCGGGCAGCCCTTCGAGGTCCTTCAGCCCGAACAATTCTAGGAACTCTGCCGTGGTCTCATAAATTATCGGGCGCCCCGGCGCGTCCTTGCGTCCGGCGATTTTGATGATCCGCTTTTCGAGCAGCGTTTCGAGCACGCCGCCCGTGTCGACGCCGCGCAACTGCTCTATCTCCGGGCGCGTGATCGGCTGTCGATAGGCGATGATGGCGACGGTCTCCATCAGCGGGCGGCTAAGACGCGGCGGCCTGGCCGCGAGCAGCTTGCGGACGTAGCCGGCATGATCCTTGGGCGTGCGCATCTGGTAGCCGCCGGCCACCTCGTCGATTACGATGCCGCGATTTTCGGCGGCGTACTCTGCGGCCATCGCGGCCAGCGCCTTTTGCACCGTGGCGCGCGGGACGTCGTCGAACACCGCGGCCAGCCGCGCAATTGAGACCGGCTCGCCGGCCGCGAACAGCAGGCTCGCGAGGATTGATTTCAATCGGTCGTCTTCCACTCAGCCTCCATTCATGCCGCCGCGGCGCGCTCGAGAAAAATCGGCCCGAAGCGCACTTCCTGAAACGCGCGAACCTCGCGCCGACGGATCAACTCGAGCAGCGCCATGAAGGTCGCGATTACAATCGATCGATCGCCGGCGTCCTCGAACAGCGCGCCGAACTGGATTCGTCCCGCGCCTTCCAGCGCGCGCATGATGCGCGGGATACATTCCGCCACCGGGATGTCGCGCAGCTCGATCGCGCGCGGAGTCTTGTCTGCCACGCGCTTCAGCACCGCGCCAATCGCCTCGACCAGGTCGAAAATCGAAACCGTGTACCGCAGGGCGTTCGCGTCTTCGGGCGCGCTCTCGCCGGGCGTGGTGAACACGTCGCGGCCGAGGATCGCGCGCTCGGCGAGTTTTTCCGCCGCCTCGCGATAGCGCTGATATTCGAGCAGGCGCTCGACCAGATCGCGCTTGAGCTCCTCGGCTTCCTCCGTATCGGCGAGCTCCGGATGCGGCAACATCGCGAACGACTTGATCAACAGCAGCGTCGCCGCCATCACCAGGTACTCGCCCGCGACGTCGAGGTTCAACTGGTCGAGCAATTCGAGCCATCGCCAGGTACTGCTCGGTGATTACGCTGGCGGTGACCTCGTGCGGATCGAGCTCGGCGCGCTTGAGCAAATGGAGCAGCAGGTCGAGCGGGCCTTCGTAAATCGGCAGCCGGAAACGGACGCCGGCGTCGGCACCGAGTTTCGTCGGCGTGCCCGCTTCGTTTTCGTTCTCGTCGCTCACAGCTGCACCATCCAGGAGATCGCGCCCAGCGCCATGTTCATGACCGGGTAAATCGCGACGTCCAGCCAATGCGTATACAGCAGCAGCATCAGTATAAGGAAGCCGTAGCGTTCCGTCTTCGCGTAGGCGCGCGCGGCGGGAACCGGCAGCACGCTGAACAGTACGCGCCCGCCGTCCAGCGGCAGCACCGGAAAAAGATTGAAGACTCCCAGCTCGACGTTGACGATCACCGACGCCTGCAGCATCCTGGCAATCGGTTCGGCCACGGTCGGGCCGAGCGCGCCGTGCATGAACGTCGGCATCGCGCGCAGCAGCAGTCCGCTCACAACTGCCAGCGCGAAGTTCGTCAGCGGCCCGGCCGCTGCCACTTTCAGCATCCCAGTCCGGCCCCCGCGCAACACCCGGAAATCGACGGGCACCGGCTTCGCGTACCCGAGCACCGGCAGACCGAACAGATAAAGCGCGAACGGCAGGATAATCGTGCCGAACAGATCGATATGCGAAACCGGATTCAGTGTCAGGCGACCGGCGCGCAGTGCCGTATCGTCGCCGAGGCGTAGCGCGACCACGCCGTGCATGACCTCGTGCGCGATGATCGCGAACATGATCGGCGGCGCGACGATACAGATGGTCGCGATGGTTCCACTCAGATCGCCCAAGTCAGTCCGTGCCTTCCTCGACGCCCGCGCGGGTCGCGCGCGGATGAAACGTGCGATGGACCTTGCGCAGGTGGCTCTTTGAGAGATGCGTGTAAATCTGCGTGGTCGAGATGTCGCTGTGACCGAGCATCTCCTGCACGGCGCGCAGATCGGCGCCGCCCTCGAGCAGATGCGTGGCGAAGCAATGCCGCAGCGTGTGCGGGCTGATCCATGCAAGCCGCGGATCGGCGGCGGCCCATCCCTTGAGCGCCTTGAAAAATCCCTGCCGGGTCATCGCGCGCCCCAGCCTCGTGATGAAGACCGCGGAGACGCGGCGCGGAATTTTCTTCTTGTCGCGCTTGCCGTCGCCAACCGGATTCAGAATCTCGTCGCGGCGATCCAGATAGGCCTTCAGCGCGCGAATCGCGGCGCCGCCCATCGGCACCATCCTCTCCTTGCTGCCCTTGCCGAGCACGACCACGGCGCCGGCCGCGAGATTCACCTGGTGCATTTGCAGGCCGACCAGTTCGGAAACGCGCAAGCCGCATCCGTAAGCCATTTCGAGCATCGCGCGATCGCGCAACCCGCGGGCGTCGCGCGCGCCGATCGCGGCGATCAGATTTTCGATGTCGGCGGGCGAGAGCGTGCGTGGAAGTTTGCGCGGGTGCGGCCTGAGCTTCACCGAGGGCGCCGGATCGCGCTCGATGATCTTCTCGTCCACCAGCTCGCGCGCGAGACCGCGCAGACTGGCGAGATGGCGACGCTGCGAACTCACGGCGAATCCCTGATCCGCGAGCGCTTCGAGGTACGCGGTCAGCGCGGCGGCGTCGAGTTGCGCGGGCTCCAGGCCGGCCTCGCGGCACCACGACTGAAAAAGACTGAGGTCGTGCGCATACGCCTCCATCGAATGACGGCTGAGTCCGCGCTCGACGGCCTGGCGCGACAAATGTCGATCGATCAGCTCGTCCCAGCCGGCGGCGCTCACGCGGATGCTCCCGCGCGAGGATTCTGGTCGACCTGTTCGAGCAACGCGGCGCGCAGCTCGCGCATCCGGTCGAGATCTTCGATTTTTGCGCCCTCGCGATCGCTCACATAGAAAACGTCGAGCGCCTGGTCGGCGTTTGTCGAGATTCGCGCGAGATGAATGCGCAGGCCGAGCCGGTAGAGCGTGTGGGTGATCGCGAACAGCAATCCGACGCGGTCCTGGGTGAAGACGTCGATGACCGTGAACTGCTCGGAGGTGCGGTTGTCGACAGTAACTTCGGTCGGCACGTGACGCACGAACTTGCGGCCGGCGCTTTGAACGTGATGCGCCGCGGCGACCAGCGCCGCGATGTCCTGCTGGTCGGTGATGACGCGCTCGAGATCGTGCTCGACGCGCAGCCAGCGGTCGTCTTCAAGCGCCATCGAGAGGGCGCCCATCTGATGCGAGATGCGGAACACGTCCATCGCAACGCCGTTGGTGCGCGTCGTGATTCGAGCCGACAGGATATTCAGATTGTTGGCGGTCAGCGCGCCCGCGATCATCGAGAACAGTCCCGGACGATCACGCGTGACGACGATGAATTCGCTGAACTCCAACTCCGGGAAATGCCTGATGCGGCAGACCAGCGGGCGGTCCGCGAGCGAGCGCATCAGGTCGAAGTGCAGCGGAATGTCGTCTTCGGGCGCGGTGAAAAAGTAGCGGTCTGGCATCTCGGCGAGGAATGCGGCGACGTCCGCTTCAGGAGCCGATGCGGCCAGAAGAGTCTCGCGGACTGCGGCCTTGACGGTAGCCAGCCGGCGCGCGGGATCGACAGCCTCGCGGTCGCCCTGCTCGAGAACCTTGAGCGCGCGCATGTAGAGATCGCTCAGCAGCATGTCGCGCCAGTTGTTGTAGACCTTCGGCGCGACCGCGCGCATGTCGGCATAGGTGAGCAGGTAGAGCGCCTTGAGGCGATCGATCGAGCCGACGGTGCGCGCGAATTCCTCGACGGTGGTGTGATCGTCGAGGTCTCCCTTCTGCGCGACCTGCGACATCATCAGGTGATTGCGCACAAGGAACACGACCAGATCGATTTCCTCGCTGTCGAGTCCAAGCCGCTGCGAGACCTCCGCCGTCAGGCTCGCGCCGCGCTCGTGATGGTCGTGGCCGTGGCCCTTGCCGATGTCGTGAAGCAGCAGCGCGAGGAAAACCAGCGGCAGATGATCAAGCTCGCGCGCGACTTCGGTGAGCAGCGGCGTGGGATCCTTGAACTCTCCGGTGCGCAGACGCTCGAGCTCGCGCACCGCGACCAGCGAATGCCGATCGACAGTATAGATGTGGTAGAGGTCGTGCAGGACGCGCGCGTAGAGGTTGCCGAACTCGGGAATGATCGCGCCGAGCACGCCCGAGAGATGCATCGCCTCGAGGGTTTCCGCGACGCGCTGGCGTGCCGACAAAATCGTCATCAGGGCGGCAGCGACGCGCGGGTCTTTGCGCATGTCGTCGCCGATCAATTCAACGTTGTCGCGCACCAATTGGTAAGTGCTGCCTGACAGGCTCACGTTCTGCGCCTGGCAATCGGCGTAGATTTTGATCAGCTCGAGCGGTTCGCGTTTGAAGAAATCGGGCTCGGCGATGCTGAGCAGACTGCCCTGCACGATGACGCCCGGGCGAATCTTGCGGGTCGGCGTGCGGCGAAAAAATCGTCCGCCGCCGCTGTTCTCGGTCACCCGCGCGATCAAGCCTTCGGCAAAGCGATGGATCGTCGACGCGTGCTGATAGTACGCGCGCATCAGGGCGGAACCGGCCGCCTGTCCCGCTTCGGGCTTGAAGCCGAAGATCGGCTCGATGCGTTCCTGCATCTCGAAGGTGATCTGATCGAAGTGGCGCCCGGTCAGAAAATGCAGCGAATTGCGCACGCGCCAGAGAAAATCGCGCGCCTCGATCACTTCGGCTGCTTCGGGCTCGGTGATGACGGCCTTCTGCACCAGCTCCTCGAGCGAATGGACTTTGTATTTGACCTTCGCCAGCCACATCGCGGTGTGAAGATCGCGCAGCCCGCCTTCGCCTTCCTTGATCTGAGGCTCGAGCAGGTAGATCGAATCGCCATACTGGGCGTGGCGTTTGCGGCTTTCTTCGAGCTTGGTGGCGAAGAACTTGTCCTGATTGCGATTGAGGACTTCGGCGATCAGCAGCTTGTCGAGGTCGGCGTACAACTTTTCGTCGCCGCACAAAAAGCGCGCGTCGAGGATCGCGGTTTTTTCCTTCAGATCCTCATTCGCGAGTCGCACGCATTCCTTGGCCGTGCGAACTCCGTGCCCGACGGCCAGGCCGGCGTCCCACAGCGCGTGCAAAATTATTTCCGTGACGATTTCGGCGTACGGACCGCGCTTGTAGTCGTGCAGAAACAGGAGATCGACGTCGGACTGCGGATTCAACTCGCCGCGTCCGTAGCCGCCGCGCGCGACCACCGCGATCTTCTGGTTGAGCTTGGGCGCGCGCCGGCCGTGTTCCGCGTCCGCGTAGTAGAACAGCGCACGCAGCAGATCGTCCATCGCCGCGGTCATCGCCGCTGTTATCTCGCCGCCACTCGCGCCGGCAAAGTGACGCTCGGCCAGCTCGGCGCGGACAGATTCGAGATAAGCGCGGGCGTTGAGGCCGGGGGTCTTGCTCGCGACGAATTGCGCCAGCAGGGCGTCCTGGCCGCGCAATAAAGATACCGCAGATGCGACAGGCTCGGCGCGATTCGCGCCCGGGACGAGGCTCACAAATTTCCCACCGCGAGATCGGCGTTGAAGTAGTGAACGACTGCCGTGGCGACCGCGCCCGCCGTCACCTCCTGGTATTGCGGGGACTGAAGCCGCGCGGCTTCAGCGGCGTTCGACATGAATCCGCACTCGACCAGCACGGCCGGCATATGCGCGCCGACCAGCACGTAGAATGGTCCCATCTTCGCTCCCAGCGCGTTCACGTTCAGCCCAAGTCCGGCATCGAGGTCGGCAACCGTCTGCGCGTCGATCATCCGGGCCAGAGAAGCCGCTTCTATCGCCTTATAGTTCTGGCGCATGTCGGTCAGGATGTAGTTTAAGTTGGAGTCATTCGGTGCGCCATAGCCGTCGGCGCCGCCGTTTTCCATTCGCGCCAGACGAATCGTCGCACGGTCGGTGGTGTTGTTCAGGTAGTAGACTTCGATTCCGGTGGTGTCGGTGTTCGGGCTGGAGTTGAGGTGAATTGAGACGAAGAGATCGGCGCCCGCGCTGTTCGCGATTCGGGTGCGCTCGGCGAGGCTGATGAACACGTCGGTCGAGCGCGTGAGTTCGGCGCGGATGCCGCGGGCTTCCAGAGCGGCCTTCAGGCGCGTCGCGATCTGCAAGGCGAGGTCCTTCTCCTGCGCGCCGGCGGACGATTGCGTGCCGGGATCGTAGCCGCCGTGACCCGGATCGATCATCACCAGGAAATGACCCGGCTGACGATTGTCTTCATTCACATTGGCCGGCGCGACTGGAAGCGCGACTGAGTTGGGACGCGGATTCTCAGGCGGTGTGAAGGCGACCGTACGCGCCGCCTGTAGGGTAGGACGACGCGGCACGTCGTTGTGAACGATCATCGGCGCTGCGATATTCGGATCCGCGCCTTCGGCTGCGACCCGCAGCACGATTTCATTTCTGCTTTTGACCCGCGCGATCGCGTAGTCTGCTTTGCCGATCACCTCGACCACGATTCGCGATCCGCCGCCGCCCGAATCGATGGTGCGGACGCTCGCGACGGGCGCCGTTTCCTGGCCGAACAGCGGACGCGGCGGGATCGCGATGCGGGTGCGGTCCAGCTCGATCCAGAGTTCGCTGCCGTGCGTGGTGAGATCGAGCCTTGGCGCGGTGCCGCTGAATCCGAAATGGAGCTCGAGAGTCGGCCCGCGATGCTCGATTCGCGCGGAGGTTAGTGTTGACCCAGGAACGCTGGCGCGCGCGTCGCCGAACATCGCGCCAATCGCCGCCATCGCGACCGCAACCGCCATGAATCTCCGCATCACCGCAACGTCACCCACATCCAAGGATAGCCGCCGCTGGGAGCAATCGCCACGCCTGTTAGTCAGCGGTGTTCTGTTCTGGGAAAACGATCTCAAAGAGCATTTCAGTTTTGTTCTTGTTCGGGCGGGTGAAATCGCCGAGCAGACCCAGCACTTGCCGACAGAATTTTGTCGTATGGACGGGCGTGTCCTCGAAAATATCGCGGTAAGTCAGGGTCCCGTAGATATAAAAAAACTTTTGGCCTCTCTGAATCTGGATCATTTGCTCTTGCGTAAGGAAGGACTGCTCGCCGTAGATAAATCCATGCGGTGGAATAAAAGCTGGAGTGTTCATTTTGTTCGGAGGGAACCTGAAATCTTTAGGCAGCGGAGTATTGCGAAATTCGAACACGACATTCGTTTTCATGTCTATGGTCTGGGTGGATCCGCCATTCTGAAAGATGGGTCGAAAGTGCCACCAAAATTTGCCTTTGCGTCCGTTTCCCAAATCCGGATGCCAGTTCGAGTCTATATCGGCCACGAATACAGAGGCGCTCTGGAGTTTAACCAGGGAGGTATGAGCTATTTCAGCGGATTTTTTGGCCGCGTCAGCGGCTTCAATCGCAACGTTCCATTGAAAATAGGAGACCACGCCGAGAACGATAGAAGAACGCAATCACGCCGGCGAAAATAACTTCGAGGCCTCTCCAGCGATCAGGCATTACGCATTCCCCCTTTCACTTTACCATTTGTACAGGCGTCACTAAGAAAACTATTTCGTGATTTGTTCTCCTGAAGGGAGAGATGTAAGGGAAGAAGGGGGTAGTGAAACGCGTCAGTTCAGGGGAGGGGGGAGGGGGGGGAGCCGTTTCAGTGAAACATTTTCTTGAAAACCTCAATAGCACAGCGCGATCGAACACTTCGCAAAAATTCGACTGCCATTTGCACATGTCCTGCTTGCGTGGGTCACTTCTCCTGCTTGAGGCGGGCGGCCAGACGGGCGAGGGCGTTGAGCGCGTCCATCGGGGTCATGCGTTCGAGGTCGAGCGCGAGGAGTTCGTCGAGGACGGTGCTCTCGCGCGGCGAGAAAAGACCGAGCTGCGGCGCGGGCGCTTTGGCGCGACGGTCGCGGGCGATTCGCGGCATCCCGGCCTCGTCCAGTTCGCCCTGCTCGAGGTTGGCGAGAATTTCGCGCGCGCGAGTGATGATCGAATCGGGCAGTCCCGCCAGGCGCGCCACTTCGATACCGTAACTTCGCGACGACGGCTGCTCGATAACGCGGCGCAGGAAAATCACCTCGTTGCCCCATTCGCGGACCGCCATGCTCAGGTTCCTGACTCGCGGACGCTCGCGCGCGAGATCCGTCAGCTCGTGGAAGTGGGTCGCGAACAAGACCTTGGCTCGCGTTTGATCGTGCAGGTACTCGGCGACGGCCCACGCGATCGCAAGCCCGTCGAAGGTGCTGGTGCCGCGGCCGACCTCGTCGAGTAATAACAGGCTGCGCTCCGACAGGCCGCCGAGCAGGCGCGCCGTCTCGCTCATCTCGACCATGAAGGTGGACTCGCCGCGGCGAAGCTCGTCGCGCGCGCCGATTCGCGTCAGCACGCGATCGATTAGCCCGATAGTCGCCTCGGCGGCGGGAACGAAGCTGCCGATTTGCGCCATGATCGCAATCAGCGCGACCTGCCGGAGATAGGTCGATTTGCCGGCCATGTTGGGACCGGTGATCAGCAGGATTTGGCGCGTGTCAGGCTCGGCCTCAAGGTCGTTGGGCACAAACTCGCCCGCGCGCATGCCGGCTTCGAGCACCGGATGGCGTCCGTCGCGCACGCGAATCCGCAGCCCGGTGTTGATGGTGGGACGGACGTAGCCGCGGTGTCGCGCGACTTTCGCGAGCGACATGACAGCGTCGAATTCGCCAACGGCGCGAGCGGTTTCGAGGATCGTGGCGGCGTGCGACTGCAAGTCGCGGAGCAGCCTCGTGAAGATCTGCAGTTCCAGTTCCTTGAGCGCAGATTCCGCGGTCAGGATTTTGCGCTCGAGTTCCTTCAGCGCGGGCGTGGTGAAGCGTTCGGCGCTGACCAGCGTTTGCTTGCGTTCGTAGTCGGCGGGCACGCGCTCGAGATTCGGCTTCGTCACCTCGATGTAGTAGCCGAAGATATTGTTGTAGCGCACTTTGAGCGACGGGATTGCGGTGCGCTCGCGCTCTGTCGCCTCCAGCTTCGCGATCACGCCGCGCGCGCCTGACGCGAGGCTGCGGAGTTCATCGACCTCGGCGCTGAGGCCGGCACGAATCACGTTGCCGTCGCGCGGATTGACCGGAGGTTCGTCGGACAGCGTCGCGCCGATTTGCGTCACCAGCGCCGGCATCGGCGAGATACGCGCGGCCTGCTCGCGGATAAGAGGGCTCTTGAGCGCGCCCATCGCTTGTTTGAGCGAGTCCGCCGCGCCGAGCGCGTCGCCGAGGCGGAGGCAATCGCGCGGCGACGCGCGCATCGCGCCGATTCGGCCCGCCAGCCGCTCGAGATCGCCGATTCGCTTCAACGATTCCGCAAGCCGGCCGCCAAGGTCGGCGTCGAAGAGCTCTTCGAGCGCGTCGTGCCGCGCATGAATCGAGTCGAGCGCGAGCAGCGGATAGATGATCCAGTTGGACAGTGTGCGCGCGCCGACTGCAGTCAGCGTCTCGTCGAGAATCGACAGCAACGAACCCTTGCGCGCGCCGTCGGTCGAGGCGATCAGCTCGAGATGACGCCGGGTGGTCTCGTCGACCAGCATGTACTCGGCGATGCGGTAAAGGCGCGGCGCCGCGATATGCGCGAGGTCGCGGCCGAAAGTATCTTCGACGTAGAGCAGCGCGATTCCCGCCGCGTGTGCGATAGATTCGTGGAACTCCGCGGCGGCGTCCGCGAAACGATTCGAAAATGCGGCCGTCGCGCGCTCGGCGCTGAACGATTCGTGATCGAGCGTCGTCAGCGGGACAATTCAAATCCTTCAGCAGCGCGCTCAACTCGCTGTCCGCCGACGCGATGACGATTTCGCGCGGCGCGATTCGCGCGATTTCCTCGCACAGCGTCGTGGCCTCGCGGACCTGCGTGGCGAGGAATTCTCCGGTCGAGACGTCGAGCGCCGCCAGCGCGAATCCTGCCCCCTCCGCGCCGGTGACCGCGACCAGGTAGCTCTTCTCGGCGGCGGTCAGCACCATCTCCTCGCCGACGGTGCCGGGCGTGATCACGCGGACGATTTGCCGCGGCATCAGCTTGGGAGTTTTGGGATCGGGCGTGCCCTGCTCGCAGATGGCGACCTTGTGGCCGGCCTTCAGCAGCTTGGCGATGTACGGTTCCGCGGAATGGTAGGGCACGCCGCACAGCGGCACGCCGTCCTTGTTGCGCGAGGTGAGCTGGATGTCGAGCACGCGCGCGCCGACTTCGGCGTCCTCGAAGAACATCTCGTAGAAGTCGCCGAGGCGAAAGAACAGGATCGCGTCGGGCACGCGCTGCTTGACGCTCAGGTACTGCGCGATGAGGGGTGTTTGCTTGACTGCCACTGATGCGATTGCGGCCCACAATAGCAATAGCGACGCCGCGCGCCCACTTTTCGCTTTGCCGAATCCATCTCGATTTACTAGAGTCCGAGTGTTAATCAGGCTCTATACCGCTGGCGCACCCACATGCAACACACAGGAGATTACGAAATATGGCATCAGTATCAGCGTCATTGGAATCGGCGACTCGCGGCGCCAAGTCGAGCGCAGCGCTTGAGTTCCTCAAGAGCTCGCCCAAGAAACTTCTCATCAACGGCAAATGGGTGCCGTCGAAGTCCGGCAAGACCTTCGAGACCCTCAACCCGGCCAACGAGCAGGTGCTGGCGCTCGTCGCCGAGGGCGACAAGGCCGACGTGGACGAGGCCGTCAAGCACGCGCGCAAAGCCTACGAACAGGGCAAGTGGGCGAGCATGGGGCCGCATCAGCGCACGCACTTCCTGCTGAAGATCGCGGCGCTGATCGATCAGCATGCAGAGGAGCTGGCCGAGCTCGAGACGCTCGACAACGGCAAGCCGCTGTTCGAGTCGAAGAACATCGACATCCCCGGCGCCGCGGAGACCTTCCGCTACTACGCCGGCTTCGCGACCAAGATTTACGGCGACACCAACCCCTCCGACCCCTCGATGTTCAACTACACGTTGCGCGAGCCGGTCGGCGTGTGCGGGCAGATCATTCCGTGGAACTTCCCGCTGCTGATGGCGTCGTGGAAGATTGCGCCGGCGCTCGCGTGCGGCAACGTCGTCATCCTGAAGCCCGCAGAGCAGACCCCGCTGACCGCGATTCGCCTCGGCGAACTCATTTGCGAAGCCGGACTGCCCGAGGGCGTCGTGCAGATCATCACGGGCTTCGGCCCCGGCGCCGGCAGCTCGATCGCCGAGCATCTCGATATCGACAAGGTCGCATTCACCGGCTCCGGCGAAGTCGGCAAGCTCATCCTGAAAGCCTCAGCCGGCAACTTGAAGCGCGTCTCGCTCGAGCTCGGCGGCAAGTCGCCCAACATCATCTTCCCCGACGCTGACATGCCATCCGCGGTGTTCGGCTCAGCGCTGGGCATCTTCATGAACCAGGGGCAGGTCTGCTGCGCAGGCTCGCGCGTGTTCGTGCAGGAGAGCGTGTACGATCAGTTCACCGATTCGCTGTCACAAATGGCGAAGGGGCTGACGCTCGGTAATCCGCTGGATCCGAACACCCGCATGGGTCCTCTCGTTTCCAAGGAGC
This sequence comes from uncultured delta proteobacterium, assembly GCA_963805315.1. Lineage (GTDB taxonomy): Bacteria > Desulfobacterota > Binatia > Binatales > Binataceae > Binatus. Next base: position 77,777 of record CAWDTQ010000007.1, on the reverse strand, counting down.
AGCACGATCGCGTCAAAGGCTATCTGAAGGTTGGCAAGGAAGAGGGCGCCAAGGCCAAGACCGGTGGAGAGCCGGGCAAGCAGGAATCCGGCTACTTTATCCAGCCGACGGTTTTCACCGGCGTGAACAACCAGATGAAGATCGCGCGCGAGGAAATCTTTGGGCCGGTCGCTTCGGCGATCAAGTTCAAGGACGAGGCCGACGTCGTTTTGCAGGGCAACGACACGACGTACGGGCTGGCCGCCGCGGTGTGGACCAAGGATATCAACCGCGCTCTCGGTGTCGCGCGCAAGCTGAAGGCGGGCACGGTCTGGATCAACACCTACGGTCAGATCGATCCGATGTCTCCGTTCGGCGGCTACAAGCAGTCGGGCTTCGGCCGCGAGCTGGGCAAGTACGCGATCGATCTGTACACGCAGATCAAGTCGGTGTACGCGAAAATCGGTTAAGACCGAAGCTACTCAGGATCATGATCGAAGGGCGTCCCAACGGGCGCCCTTTCCTTTTTTCACACCTCCCCGCCTCGATTTACGCGAGTGTAAAAAAATCACGAATTTGAGGTCGAAGTATGGTTTCGCTTGACCATTCGATTCCTTATGATTTATGGAAGTGAGCAGGTTGGCGTCGAGTCGCACCGAATGCGGCTGGCGTTAGCCTTGTGGCGTCAGGATGAGCCGTCGCGAGAGACGGCGCATCAGGTTGGGCGGTTATCGGCGTCGCCGGAATCGGGCGGCGCGGCGGGGTTCACTCGATGGTTCCCGAAAAGGACGACGATCCGATCGCGGCGATGCTCTCGTCGCTGACGCCTCGTCGCGCGGAGTCCACCTAGCGTCCCGAGACGCTCTCCGAACAACCAGCAGAGCGCGGAAGCGCTCGCGCCGGAAAAGCGCAGCGGCGGCCGCAAGGTCCTCCGCTGCGACCGCCGAAGATTACGGCGCTCGAAGCGCGCCTCGAAGTTCGTCCGATCGGAACTCCGTTGGGTCTGCGCGAGCTGGCCGCGCTGCACAAGCGCACGTGGAAGATGCTGAACGTCGAGGAAAAGCGCGTGCACGTGCTGCTATGGCCGCTGGCGATCCACTTTGGCCTCTACAATGTCGGTCAAGGCGGGCGGCGTCCGCCGCTGATTGGCGCGTTCTGGGCGCGATGCCTGGCGGACGCGCCGCTGACGCTCGGCCATCTGTATCCCGCGCAGCTGTTCAAGGGGATGCTCGCGTCGGAAGTGTGGGAGTTCGGCGGGATGGTGATCGACCCGACCTTTCAGGGCAAGGGCCTGGTCAAGTTGATGTCGGACACGGCGCGGCTGTTTGTGTTCTCGCGCCGGCCGAAGCTGTTGATCACGAATCCGGTCGAGCCGCTGTACGAGATGTACAAACAGCTCGGACTCAAGACCGTCGGCCGCGAGCCGGTCGAGCATCCGCACGCATTCAACGTGAAGGTGTGGCTGATGTACGGCAGATTCGACGAGATGGCGAAGCCATACTTTATGTAGGATTATACTACAAGAGCTACGACTTGGTCTTGTGCGCCGTCTTGCCGCCGCCCATGAACGTCGCCGCGCCCTGCATGACGCGAGTGCCGACGCTCAGCAGCGCGTCGGTGACGCCGGGGAACAGCGACGCCAGTTTTTCCGCGACTGCAGCGCCGGGAGGAACGTCCACTTCCGTCAGCCCGAAGGCGGCCGCCGCGAGCACTGCCCAGGTCACCCACCGCGCCGGCATCGCCATCATCGCGGACACATTCTTCAGCGGGTCGTGATGCTTGAGCGCGTTGCGCGCCATCGGCGTGTCGATCACCCCCGGCATCACGAGCGAGACTTTTATTCCGGTGTTGAACAGCTCGACGCGCAGCGCCTCCGTCATTCCGACCAGCGCAAATTTTGTCGAGCTGTAACCGCCGAGCGGACTGACGCCCCGGCGTCCCGCCAGCGACGAGATATTTACGATGTTGCCCGACTTGGCCTTGCGCATCACGGGCAGCACGGCTTGCATCGCGTTGAGCGCGCCGAAGACGTTCACCGCCATCATCTTCTCGAGATCCTCGGGCTGCATCTCCTCGACCGTCTCCGCGATGAGCAATCCAGCGGAGTTGATCAGGATGTCGACCTTGCCGAATGCTTCCTTGACCTGTTCGATCGCCCAGAACACGCGCGCACGATCGGTCACGTCACAATCGAGTGCCAGCGCCTTGCCGCCAGCCTTGTTGATCTTGCCGGCGAGTTCTTCGAGTTGCACGCGACGCCGCGCGAGCAGCGCGACCTGCGCGCCTTGTTCGCCGAACGCGAGCGCGACGTCATGGCCGATGCCGCTCGACGCGCCGGTCACGACCACAGATTTGTCGAAGAAGTATCCGCGCACCGGACCTTTGGATTCCCGCTTGGCTTCGCTCATTGCCGTCACCTCGATTGGGCGCCGTGGCACGGAACTGATGGTGTGGGCGTCGCGTTTTCCGGCATTGTGCGCCGGTCACGCGTGCATCCGCAAACTCTCAGTACCGTCTCAATTCGGGGTCCGAATTTCTGAATTTGAAAATGCGAGTGGCTCAATTTGAAGAGACCAGAGGCTAAGGGCTTGCTGGGCTGTGACGAGGAAGGCCGAATCGGTGACGAACGCATCGAAGCCTAACTACGAGAAGGGCACTTTAGGCTGATAGGAATCCTTACCGCCAATCGTGGGCGGCGGAATTGGAAAATCTAGCAAGAGATGTTTCGCGCAGACGTAGCGCGCGAAGAGGGGCTGACGTGGGACACAAAACTCCGACTCAGACTTGGTGAGTCTCGTTCAAGCGTTCTCATATGGGGTGTTTTCCGGGGCGAATCTTGCTCGCGATGTTCAGGCTAGCTTTTGGGCAATTTGTTCATCGAGGATTTCGGTAAACTATCCGTGTATCAATCAATGCCGAGGAACGGGCCATCGAGCAGACAAGATAGCAGAAAACCGGGCCGCGACAGCTTCCTCCAGAACGCCGAAATGAGTCGATGACAACGGCTGTCCGACGTTAGCGGCGGTCCCTACCGCCTGTGTTGTCTTGAACTGCGATCGCGCTACTATGGGATCACGCTCGATAAGATCGGAGCGCAAAATGATCGCATAGGAGAGGAAGACGATGCCGCACGGACTTGAGGTTGGGCAGGTTGTGAGATTGAAAAGCGGTGGTCCCCGAATGACCATCACAGGCATCGAGCGGTATGGTAGCATCCCGCGCGATCAAGCGAAGTGTGTCTGGTTCGAGGGAAGCAACAAAAAAGAAGATGTCTTTGAGCTTCCAGCCCTAGAGGGCGAAAACGAAAACCGCCCACCCACTTTCGCCATCGGGGAATGACGCTCGGTTGCTCCGATCCTGATAGTGGCGCTGGTTTGCCGCGCGGCCTTCGCATGCGCGATCGGGGGCCCCGCGCAATTCTCGTCGGCCACGAACTCCACGTCTCAGGATTTGCTCGGGTTTGCGCGATCGTCGAGCAGCACCACTTCCTCGTGCGCCACGCTCGCCGCCCCGTAAGCGATCGCCGCCCGCACGTCCTCGAACTTAAGATGCGGGTGGTCTTCCAACAGCTCGGCCTCGGTCGCCCCTTCGGCGAGCTTGCGCAGGATCAACTCAACGGTGATCCGCGTTCCACGGATCACCGGCTTGCCCAGCATTACCGCCGGGTTGATCTCGATTCGCTCAGTCGTCATCGCCGTCCCTCGCCAGTCCGATAATACCGCCCGCCACTCACCGCCGCCAACGCATCGGAGCGGTTGCTCATGCGGTATCCGGTGATTATCTTTTTAATGAGGGCAGGGTGCGGGAGGAGGAAAAACAGTGAATTCGAGAACTGTCATCACTGAAATTGCGGCGGCAGGCGCGCTGATTGGGTCGTATCCTCTGGACTGGCTCGTCAGGCGGGGCGAGCCGTACTTCTGCGCGCCGTCCAGCGAGCCGGTAATTCTTCTTCACGGCTTCGGCGGCAGCCGCGCGAATCTATTGGCGCTCGCGTCGTACCTGAGGCTGGCGGGATTCGACAACGTTTCATATTTCGAGTACCCGCGATGGCAGACGCTCGCCGATTCCGCAGCGCAACTCGGGCGCGTCGCGGAGGAAAAATCCGGCGGCAACGGCGTTCATCTGATTGGCCACAGTCTCGGCGGCACCGTTGCGCGCCGTTACGCGTCGGGTGCGCCGAAGAGCGCGGTGCACTCGCTCGTCACGCTCGGCTCGCCGTATTCGTATGGTCAATGGTCTCCCCGCGAGCTCGGGATTTTCGGCGACGACGACCCTATTGTGCCCGCGCCGATCGAGGGGCTGACGCCTGACGTCGCATTCGGACGGATCGTGACGCTGCACGATGTCGGGCATCTTGCGCTGGTCTTTCATCCCGAGGTGTTGCGGATAATCGGCACCGAGTTGCGCGCGAATCGGGCGCCCGAGAGCAAAATCGCGGCGTAGGCGGCAGTGGATTCGATCATTGCCGCCGGCGCGATCGTGCTGGTCGGCGGGCGCAGTTCCCGGATGGGCCAGTCCAAGGCGTCGCTCGATTTTGGCGGCGTCCAGCTGCTTGCGAGAATCATTGCGGAGCTGAGACGGCGCTTTGCACAGATCGTAGTCGTCGCCGCGCCCGAGTCCGAGGGCCCGCTTCCGCAGATACCTGAAGGTGTTGTTCTCCTGTTGCGCGACGAGACTCCGTTTCAGGGGCCCGCTGACGCGCTGCGGCGTGGTCTGGAAGCCATTGCAGGTGACGCGGCGTTTGCGTGCTCATGCGATCTTCCATTGCTCGACGCGGACGTCGCGGCAACCCTGGTGGAAATGCTCGACGCCTTCGACGCCGTTATGCCGGAAATCGGGGGCCGGCTGCAGCCGCTGCACGCGGCTTATCACAAGCGATGCGCGCGGGCGCTGGCGGCGATGGGCGCGCGCGGCGAGTCGCGCCTTACCGCAATCGCCGAGGAAATCGTTTTGCGAAGAGTCGGTGAGCACAAGCTTCGCGAGTTCGATCCCGAACTGCGGAGCTTCGTGAATATCAACACGCCCGACGACTACCAGCACGCGCTGCGCATTGCCGGGTTCTGAGTTTCGGCTGCGCTACGAGGGCGGCTCCCACCGCAGGATTGGGCGGCGCGCTGCGAGCGCTTCGTCCACTCGCGAGACCGGCAAGGTTTGCGGCGCGTTCTTAACGCGTTCGGGATCGTTCAGCGCCTCGTCGTAAATCCGTTCCATCGCCTCAACGAAGCTGTCGAGGATTTGCTTGCTCTCGGTCTCGGTCGGCTCGATCATCAGCGCGCCCGGCACGACCAACGGGAAATAGATGGTCGGTGGATGGATTCCGAAATCGAGCAGACGTTTCGCGATCTCGAGCGTGCTCACGTCGGCGCGCTTTTCGAGGTCGTGCGAGAGCACGCATTCATGCATCGAGGGCTCGCCGGTCGCGCTTGGAAAGTGCGGTTGCAGGCGCTTGCGCACGTAATTCGCGCCGAGAATCGCCAGCCGGCTAGCCATCCCAAGCCCGTCGCCGCCGAGCGCGAGGATATACGCGTAGGCGCGTACGATCATGCCGAAATTGTTGTGAAACGACCGCATGCGGCCGATCGAGTCGGGGCGCTCGTTGTCAAATTCGTAGCCGGCGGCGGAATGCTTCAAGCGCGGAATCGGCAGGAAGGGTTCGAGATGCTTTTTCACCGCGACCGGTCCCGCGCCCGGACCGCCGCCGCCGTGCGGAGTCGAAAAACTCTTGTGCAAATTCAGCTGCACGATGTCCGCGCCCATGTGCCCGGGCTTGGCGACGCCGAGCAATGCGTTCATGTTCGCGCCGTCAAGGTAGAGCATCGCGCCACGCTCGTGCAGTGCGGCCGCGATATCCTGGATTTCCGGCTCGAAAATTCCGAGCGTGTTCGGATTCGTGACCATCATTGCAGCCACGTCGTCGCTCACCAGCCGCCGAACCTCGGCCGCTTCGAGGTAGCCGCGCCGATTCGATTTCGCGACGATCACTTCGAAGCCCGCGAGCGTGCAGCTGGCCGGATTGGTGCCGTGCGCCGTGTCGGGGATGATCACCTTGTGCCGCGCTTCGCCGCGCTTGCGATGATACGCGCGGATCATCAGCAGCCCGGTCAACTCGCCCTGCGCGCCGGCTGCGGGATGAAGCGACACGGCGTCCATGCCGGTGATTTCGGCGAGCGCCGCTTCCATCCGCGCGATAAGTTCGAGCGCGCCCTGCGCCAGATGTGCGGGCGTCGCGGGATGCAGGCCCGCGAGACCCGGCAACGCCGCGAGCTCGTCGTTCACCACCGGGTTGTACTTCATCGTGCACGATCCGAGCGGGTAGAACTGGAGCGCCTGCGCGAAGTTGAGCTGCGACAGGCGCAGGAAATGGCGCAGCACCTGCGGCTCGCTCAGTTCGGGAAAGCCCGGCAGGTCCTCGCGGCAAAGTTCGGCGCCGATTATTTCGGAGCCGCGGCGCTCGCCGGCAGCACGCGGTGACAGGTCGGTTCCGCGACGGCCTTCGGATGAGAGCTCGAAAATTAGCGGCACGCCTGCCACCGGTTCGATTCGGTCGGGAGTCGAAGGAGTATCAACGACCGCGACGGGGCGAATTCTGCCCGCACTTGCCATCACCGCACCTCCCCGATTGCCGCCGCAAGCCGATCGAACTCGTCGCTGCGATTCATTTCTGTGACCGATACCAGGAGCGCGTCGGGAAGTTCGGGATAGTCGTCGCCGAGCGCGACGCCGCCGAGTATTTGCTTGCGCTCGGCGGCTTCCAGAGCGGCCGACGGGTTTGCAAGCTTCAACGCGAATTCGTTGAAGAACGGTCCCGAGAAGCGCCGACGAATGCCGGCAGTCTCCAGCACCGCGGTCGCCCGATGCGCCAGCTCGACGTTTCGCTCCGCGAGATCGCGCAGTCCGCTGCGGCCCATCAGCGATAGATAGACGGTTGCAGCCAGCGCGCACAGCGAATGATTGGTGCAGATGTTCGAAGTCGCCCGCTCGCGGCGGATGTGCTGCTCGCGAGTGTTGAGCGTCAGGCAGAACGCGCGGCGACCGTCGCGATCGCGAGTCTGTCCGACCAGCCGGCCCGGCATCTGGCGGATGTGCGTCATTCGCGCGGCCATGAAGCCGACGCCGGGCCCGCCGAATTGAAGCGGCAGCCCGAAACTTTGACCCTCGCCGACCGCGATATCGACACCGAGCTCGCCCGGCGCGCGCAGCAGACCCAGCGCAATTCCCTCGGCGGTGGCTGAGATGGCGAGCGCGCCCGCGCGATGCGTTATTTCAGCGATTGAGCCGAGAGGCTCGATGACCCCGAGAGCATTTGGATAGCCGGTGACCGTGCACAGCAGGCGATCGTTTGCGATTCGATCGAGCGCGGCGATATCGGTCGCGCCGGTTGCGACGTCAAACGGAACTTCGACGATTTCGAGTCCCGCAAGCGCGCTCAGGTAGGTGCGGATGGTCGCGCGATATTCGGGCCACAGCGCTCGCGAGAGTGCGACGACCGCGCGCCTGGGCATCAGGCGTCGCGCCATCAGAACCGCCTCGGCCGCAGCCGACGCGCCGTCGTACATGCTGGCGTTGGCAACTTCCATCGCCGTCAGTTGCGTGATCAGCGTTTGAAATTCGAAAATCGCCTGCGTGGTCCCCTGGCTCGCCTCGGCCTGGTACGGCGTGTAGCTGGTCGCGAACTCCGCGCGCGCGATCACTGCGCGCACCGCGGCGGGCACGTAATGGCGGTAGTAGCCCGCGCCGAGGAAGCTCACGAAGCCTGACGCGCCCGTGTTGCGAGCCGCAAGCGCTGAAATCTCGCGGACCACGTCGGCTTCGCTGCATCCGCGCTCGAGCTTGATCGTGGCGCTCGCGCGCAGGCTCGCCGGCACGTGCGCGATCAGGTCGTCAAGATGTTTTGCGCCGATCGTCTCGAGCATCGCCGCGACGTCGCCGTCGGTATGTGGCATGAATCTCATGGAATCAACTTGTCCTTCCCCTGCCTCCGCTTAACCTTTAATTCAATCACACGCGCGCCGCTGATGCCGCAGGTGGCTCATCGCGCCGATAGAACGGCCGCGGCACGACGGTCGCGCGGATTTTGCGCTCGCGAATTTCAACTTCGAGCGATTCGCCCATAGCCGGCGGATTGTTCGGGCCTGCGAGGGCGAGGTAGGCCATCGCGATCGGCCGTTGAATCGACGGCGCGAACGTCCCGCTGGTCACGACGCCGGCGTCGTCGCCGTTTCGAAACACGCGGTAGCCCTGGCGCGCGACCATCCTGCCGTCGTCGGTTTGCAATCCGATCAATTTTTTCTTCAGTCCCCGTTCGTGTTGCGCGGTAAGAGCCTCGCTGCCGACGAACGTCCTGCCGAGCTTCACGAAGACGCCCAAGCCTGCTTCCAGAGGGGACGAGCTGCGATCGAGCTCGTGACCGTAGAGCGGCAGGCCCGCTTCGAGTCGCAGCGTGTCACGCGCGCCCAGCCCGACCGGCTTCGCATTGGCGGCAGCGCCGACGTCGAGAATCGCCTCGAACAATTGTCGTGCGCCCGCGTTGTCCACGAACAACTCGAAACCGTCTTCACCCGTGTATCCCGTGCGCGCCGCAAGGCAGGTGATTCCCGCGACTTGTCCGCCGGCGACGCCGAAGCGTGGGACGTCGGCAATAGGAAAATCCGCGAGCGTCGCCAGTATCGCGACGGCGACCGGTCCCTGAACCGCGATCAGCGAGGTCGCATCGCTCACGTCTTCGAACTTTGCGCGTCCGCCGTTGAGCTCTTTAATCCACTCGCGATCCGTCTCGATGTTCGAGGCGTTGACGCAGAGCATGTAGCGTTCCGATTCGAGTCGATACACGATCAGGTCGTCGATGGTACCGCCGTCCTCTGCGCACATAATCGTGTACTGCGCGTGACCTTGCTTGAGCCGCGCGGCAGAATTGGTGAACGCTCGCTCGAGCGTCGCGAGCGCATGCGCGCCGCTGATTTCAAACTCACCCATGTGACTCAGATCGAAAATTCCCGCCGAATTGCGGACCGCAAGATGCTCCTCGATAATCCCGCTGTAACTGACGGGCATCTCGAAACCACCGAAAACCGTCATCCGCGCGCCGAGTTTTTGGTGAAGGTCGAACAGAACGGTGCGCTTGGGCGCATTCATCAGCGGCAAAAGTTTAACAGACCCGCATCAGCCGAACGAGAACGCCCCGTGTCATCTGCCAACAAGCGTGGGACTTCTGTCCACAGCGCCTTGCTCGCCGCAATCCGGTGCTATAATCGACTCATACCCGATGGCTGCGATCATCATGGATGGCCGGGCGCTGAGCGCGCATCTGATGCCGGAGTTGCGCGCCCACGTCGACGAGCTCAAGAGCAAGTTCGGATGCACGCCGTCGCTGGCGGCGATACTGGTGGGCGACGATCCCGCGTCGCGCCAATACGTGAAGAACAAACAGCGCGTGGCGGCGGAGCTTGGATGCGACAGCCGCACGGTGCGGATGACGTCGCTGGAGGCGACCACCGACTCATTGCTCAAAGTGATCGCCGAACTCAACGCCGACGCGCGCGTCAATGCGATTCTGCTCCAATTGCCGATTCCCGACTCCGTCGATCGCTTCCGCCTGTTCGACGCGATCATGCCCGAGAAGGATCTCGACGCCGTCGGCTCTGCCAGCGTCGGGGGCTTTTATCGCGGACGGTGGGGACGCTTTATTCCCTGCACTCCGCGCGGCGTGCTGACGTTGCTCGACTACTACCACGTGCCCGTCGACGGCGCGCGCGCCGTGGTCGTCGGTCGCAGCGATATCGCCGGCAAGCCGACCGCGCTGATTCTCGGCGGGCGGATGCGCAACGCGACAATGACCTGGTGCCATCGCCACACACGCGATCTCGCCGCAATTTGCCGCGAGGCCGACATCCTCATCCCATGCGTCGGCGCCGACACCGGCCGCCCCTATCTGATCACCGCCGAGATGGTGAAGCCGGGCGCCTGCGTGATTGACGTCGGCTTCAGACGCGTCGGTCCCGGCCGCTTCGTCGGTGATGTGGATTTCGAGGCGGTAAAGGAAGTCGCGGGGTGGATTACGCTCAATCCGGGCGGCACCGGTCCGATGACCGTGTTGGCGCTGATGCAGAACCTGATCGACGCGACGCGCTACCAACTCGGACTGGAGCGCGCTGCCTACTCCGTCTGAAACCGCTGCGACAGCGGCTCGCGTTGCTTTGCGCAATCTTTGCGATTCCAATAAATTTGCAAATTGCAACAGGGGAATCGTCCGCACATTCCAAATGGCATCAGAGACCATCGGCTCGAAGACCACCAGCTCGATTCCCGAGAAATCGGGTAAACGCACGATCAGCGACGTCCTGATCGGGCCGCCGCGCGACGTGCGCGATCCCGAAATCTTCCATAACCTGTCCCTGATCGCGTTCCTGGCGTGGGTCGGCCTCGGCTCCGACGGCTTGAGCTCGTCGTGCTACGGACCCGAGGAAGCGTTCCTCGCGCTCGGGCATCATCAGTACCTGGCCGTGTTCCTGGCGATGCTGATGGCGCTGACCGTCTTTATCATCTCGGCGTCGTATTCGCAGACGATCGATCTGTTTCCGACCGGCGGCGGCGGCTACCTGGTCGCCACCAAGTTGCTCGGCAAATATTTCGGCCTGGTTTCCGGATCGGCGCTGGTCGTCGACTACGTGTTGACCATCGCGATTTCAATCGCGAGCGGCGCCGACGCGATCTTCAGCTTCCTGCCCGTCGCGTGGCTGCCCTACAAGTTCTGGTTGTGCCTTCTGGTCGTGGTGTTGATGGTCTTGATGAATTTGCGCGGAGTGAAGGAATCGGTGCTGTCGCTCCTGCCGATCTTTATCGCTTTCATCGTGATGCATGTGTGGCTGGTCGGCTACGCGATTCTCAGCCGCGCGCCCGAGCTGCCATCAATCGTGGGACACGCTGTGCGCGAGGTTCACGCCAGCTCGCAGAGCATCGGGATGCTCGCGCTCGCGGTGATCTTCTTCCGCGCCTACAGCCTTGGCGGCGGTACCTACACGGGAATCGAGGCGGTCAGCAATGGTCTGCCGATTCTGCGCGAGCCGCGCGCCGAGACCGGCAAGCGCACGATGATCTACATGGCGGTGTCGCTCGCCTTCGTCGCGGGCGGAATTCTGCTCGGCTACCTGCTGCTCAACGTCGAGGCCGAGACCGGCAAGACGCTCAACGCCGTCATGTTCGAGCGGCTCGCTTCCGACTGGCACTTTTTGGGATTCGCGGTCGGCCCGTGGATAATCACCTTCGCGCTGCTGACTGAGGGCGCGCTGCTGTTCGTCGCCGCGCAGACCGGATTCGTCGACGGACCGCGCGTGCTCGCCACGATGGCGTCCGACCGATGGCTGCCGCGGCGCTTCGCAAACCTGAGCGCGCGGCTGGTTACGCAGGACGGCGTCGTCACCATCGGGCTCGCGGCCATACTGCTTCTCATCGGGACCGAGGCGAAGGTCGATGTGCTGGTCGTGCTCTACGCGATCAACGTGTTCGTGACGTTCACGCTCTCGCAGCTCGGGATGACGACGCATTGGTGGCTCGAGCGCAAAACCGAGAAGCGATGGCTGCGCAAGCTGATCATCAACGGGGTCGGCACCTTCTTCACGGCGACGATCCTGATGATCACGCTGACGCTCAAGTTCCACGACGGCGGATGGGTGACGGTAGTCATCACGGGCGGGTTGATCGCGCTGTGTTACACGGTGCGGCGCCACTACGAAAAGGTCTCGAAGGCAATCGAGCAGCTCGAGGCCGACATCCTGCCGAAACTGTATGCGGTCAAAAAGCTCGAGCCCGCCACGCGCGATCCGAATGCGCCGACGGCTGCAATCCTGGTCAGCGGCTACAACGGTCTCGGGCTGGCGACGCTCATCGCGGTCACGCAGTTGTTCAAGGGCGAGTTCCGCAACGTGGTTTTTATCGGTGTCGGCGAAGTTGATGCGGCGTTGCTGAAGGGTCCCGAAGAAGTGCACGAGCTCGAGCAGCGGATGGCGGAAGACCTCAATGAGTATTGCCAGTTCGCGAAGGACCTCGGGATGCATCCTGAGCTGCGCGCAGGCCTGGCGCCCGATGTCGTCGTCGAGCTGCGCCGGCTATGCCTGGAAGTCGCGCACGAATTCCCCCACGTCGTGTTCTTCGCCGGCAAGCTGATCTTCTCCGACGAAATCGAAGGGTTCATCGGCCGCTTCCTACACAATCACACTTCGGTCGAAATCCAGAACTGGCTGCAGCTCTACGGATACAGCCTCGTGATTCTGCCAGTCCGCGTCGGCGCCGGTTCGATGGCGATACCGCCGACGGCGCAGGCCGCTGCTTAATCGCGTTCGCCGGTCATTTGCCGACCGGCGTGATCCGGTAAAACGCCAGGTGCTCGGCGCGGAGTTTCTCGACTGCTTTGAAGCGCTTTGGATCGGGAAGTTCGGCGTTCAACGCGCCGCCTTCCTTCCAGCTGACGAGCCATCCGCCGCCGGCCGATGACACCCGCTCCTCAATTGTCATTCGCGCCGACGCGGGATCGAATCCCGAAATAGTTATTCGCGGATTGGCCCCGCTGAAGTAGTAATTAAACGGAACTGAGTAGAAGCCAAATGGAAATCCGCCATTTGGGACGTTCGGCGCGTCCTCCTTCGTAACGAAACCCGTTTCAAAGAAAACCGGATCCGATTCCGCGCCCGCCGCCACCTGCGCTGCCAATTCTCGCCACGGCGACGCCTCGGGCCTGTCAAACGGCAGCGCGATCAAGCATGCCATCGCGAACCCGGGCGCGAGCAAATTGCGCCACTTCACGCTCACCTGCGCGAGTCCGCCCGCGATCAACAATGCGAGCGTCGCCAGTGACGGCGCAACGTACCGCAGGTTGAACATCGGACGAATCGCGATCGAGCCTGCCCCCAGCACCAGTCCCGGCAGGATCGTCCAGGCGCCAATCCAGCGCAGTTGGTCGTCGCGGTCCCATCGCGGCGTTGCGCCGAATACAAACCAGGCCCCGACTGCCGCCGCTATCAGCGCCGATACTACTTTGACGGCGAGTGGATACTCATAGGTTGTTCCGATCCAATCGAGCCAATGACCCGCGATCAGCGTCTCGCTCTGTTCGCGAGCCACTGGGATGTAGGGAACGAACAGCGCAAGCGTTATCGCCATCGCCAGCCACCCCATCGGATTTCGGCGGCCTCGAATGTAGTCGCGCACGAGCATCGCGACTCCGGTCCCGATAAACAGGGCGCCGCCCATGTGAGTGTAGAGCAGCGCGGCGCCCGCGACGCCGCACAACGCGGCGACGCTCGCGCTCGGGCGCTCGCGGATTCGCCACAGCATCAGAAGTTGTGCCAGCGCGAGCGCGATCAGCATCGGGTACATTCGCGCCGTGCGCGCGAACACCACCGCCATCGGGTTGAATGCCCACATCGTGGCGGCCGCGAGCGCCGTGCTCTCGTCGAACATCTCGCGTCCGAGCGCGAACACGAGGATCAGTGCAGCCAGCATAAGGACCGCCGACATCGAGCGCACCGAAGCCTCGCTCAGCCCGAAGATCCGCGTGTAATAGTGAAGCGCGCCGTAGTAGAAGAGAAATTTTCCCGGCTCGTGCAGCATTGGCGTTCGCGCGATCGCGCCGATTCCCGGCTTCGCCGCCGACCACGCGCTGAACGCTTCGCTCGCGCCGAGCGGGTCGGCGCCGAGTCGAAACGAGTACACGAGCGCCGCGACGACGAAGATCGCGCTGAAGAGTAGAACCGGATGACGCGACAATGAATCGCGCAGCGACGACTCTGTCCACGCCGCCGATTCAATTGTAGCTGAGCCCGCCTGCCTCATCTCCATCCCCCGCTCGGCGCGTGACATACTAGCGGATTTGGCGCGCGCGCACGATCTTCGCCGTTCGCGCGCACTCGCCTGCCGACGCGCGCAGTCCATTGACTGTTACGCCTCCTGCTGGCGTAACTGATCACAACCATGTCCGAGTTTCTCGAGTCGATTCCCGAAACCGGTGCGTCGGAGCGGGTCGCGATGACCCTGCCGCCCATCGGGCGGATCCGCTACGAGGTCTGGGCTCTCGCGTGGCCGGTGATTCTGTCGTTCGGACTCGATTCGATTCTCGGCCTCTCCGCGATGTTGATGGTGGGACGGCTCGGTGCGGACGCGGTCGGCGCGGTCGGCCTGGCCACGCAAATCCTTGGCGCCGTGCGCGCGGGAATCGCGGCGGTCGGCACCGGCACTGTCGCATTGGTCGCGCGCTACATCGGCGCGAACGATCGTGACAACGCCGAGGAAGTCCTGAAGCAATCCGTCGTCTTCGGCGTACTCGTTTCGACCGTTATCGCGATCCCGGTGATAATTTTCGCGCATCCGCTGATGGGCTTGTTTCAGGTCCAGGGCCAGATGGCCGACATGGGCGCGCGCTACCTGCAGGTCGTGATGCTGTCGGAGCCGTTCCAGGGAATTTTTCTTATGTGCGCGTCGGCGTTGCGCGGCGCTGGCGACACTCGCACGCCGCTGTGGATCGGCGGCGTCATCGACGTGCTCGCAATCTTCCTCAACTACGTGCTCATCTTCGGCAAGCTCGGATTTCCCGCGCTCGGCGTTGACGGCTCTGCGGTGGCGACGCTGCTCGCGATCGGCTTCGGCGGAATCCTGTTCTTCTACACGCTGTCGATCGACGGCATGGTGCTCAACTTCCGATGGGAGCGCCTATGGCCCGATTTCGGCCTCGGTCGGCGCATTCTCAGTGTCGGCAATCCCGCCGCGATCGAACAATTGTTGATCCAGTTCGGCTTCGTCGCCTACGTCGGATTCATCGCGCGCTACGGCGCCAAGGAAATCGCCGCGTATTTCATCGGTATACGAATCCTCGCGCTTTCATTTCTGCCCGGCTTCGGATTCTCGTCCGCGTCCGCGACGCTGGTCGGTCAAGGCCTCGGCGCCGGCGACCCGGAGTTCTCGCGCAAGGCCGGATGGGAATCGACCGGGATGGCGATCGTCGGGATGACCACGATGGGCGTGCTGTTTATCGTGTTTGCCCATTGGATCGCGGCGCTCTTCATCGACGACAAAACCGTCATCGCGTACACGGTGCAGTTCATGTACGCGCTCGCCGCCGCGCAGCCGCTGATGGCGATCGACTGGACCATCACCGGCGCACTGCGCGGCGCGGGCGATTCGCGGTTTCCGCTTTTCGGCTCGCTGGCGGGCTTTTACGGAATGAGGCTCTTCCTCACGATTCTGATTTGGTACCACGGCGGCAGCATCAACTATATCTGGTGGTCGCTACTCGCCGACTACCTCGTCCGCTCGACGATAAAAGTCTGGCGCTTCCAAACGGGCCACTGGGCAACCATCGAAGTCTGAAATTTATGTGCGCTCGTAAAATGCATGCCGACGAAGTGGACACGGACGCGTCTCTCGTCCGACGGTTGCTAGCGGCGCAGTTTCCGCATTGGGCTGACCTGCGTATCGAGCCGGTCCAATCCGTCGGCACCGATAACGCAATCTATCGCCTCGGCGACGACATGTGCGTCCGACTGCCGCGCATCCACCGGGCTGCCCCGAAGGTGGACAAGGAACACCAGTGGCTGCCGAGACTGGCCCCTCATCTGCCACTCGCCATCCCGGTCCCGCTCGCAAAGGGGAAGCCGGCCGAAGGCTTTCCACTGAGTTGGCTAGTATGTCGATGGCTCCCCGGCGAAAACGCGGCCATTGGGCGTATTGCCGACATGCGCCAGGCGGCGATCGACTTGGCGCAGTTCATATCTGCCCTACAGCGCATCGATCCCGCCGGCGGACCGACACCAGACGTTCACAACAATGGCCGCGGCGCACCACTGGCAACGCGAGACGCATACACGCGGGCCGCGATCGCAAGCTTGCACAACATGCTCGATACCGACGCAGTGACCGCAGCCTGGGAGGCTGCCCTCAATGCGCCCGTATGGAACCGCGCTCCCGTCTGGGTCCATGGAGACCTCTTGCCCGGGAACCTGCTGGTCGAACGGGGCCGGCTCAGCGCCGTTATCGACTTCGGATGTCTCGGCGTGGGCGATCCAGCATGCGACCTGATGCCCGCGTGGACGCTCTTCTCCAACGAAAGCGAAAGCGAAAGCCGCGACGCGTTCCGCGCAACGCTGCCGATTGACGATGCGACCTGGGCGCGCGGTCGCGGCTGGGCACTATCCTGGGCGCTGATCTTTGTCCCGTACTACATGCAAACCAACCCTGTCAGCGTCCGCATTGCTCGACGCACAATCAACCAGGTCCTGGCCGATCGCGAAGTCTGAGAGTTTTGTCGCCGCCTGTTGACGCTCGCATCGACGTCAACTGGACGCGACGCTCGCCGCGCGTAATCCTCTTTGCGTGGCGCAAACGCAGCAGGCGAACGAGACGCTCGAGGGCATCCTCGACCAGGTCTTGTTCGTTAACGAAATCAACGGTTACTCGGTCGCGGTCGTAGTTGTACCGCTCGAACACGGCGACTCGCGCCGCGTCACGGTGGTTGGCAATCTCGCCGGTCTGGAAGTCGGCTCGACCATCCGCGCGCAAGGCGGCTTCGAACAACATAAGACTTATGGCGATCAGTTTCGCGTTGTGGATTTCGAAACGCTGCGGCCGGCCGGCGCGGTCGCGATCGAACGCTACCTCGCCTCCGAAATAAAAGGCATCGGCCCCAGGCTCGCGCGCCGAATCTCGGAGCACTTTGGCGAGACCCTCGGCGAAGTGCTCGACAACTCGCCCGAACGCATGCGCGAAGTTCCCGGCATCGGCGACGCGGTCGCGCGAACGATCGCCGCTGCGTGGCGCGACTCGTCGGGCCTGCGCGAGCTGACAGTTTTTCTGCGCGGGCATGGCTTGGCGGCCTCGCACGCACGGCGCATCCACAAGTTCTATGGCAAGGACGCGCTCGACGTCGTGCGGCGCGATCCCTACGTGCTCGCGCGCACGATTCACGGCATCGGATTTCGCACCGCCGACGCGATCGCCGAGAAACTCAGCATCCCGCGCAACTCGATCCAGCGCGCGCGCGCCGCGGTCCTGTACATCCTCGAACGCATGGCCGACGAGGGACACGTCTATTCGCCCTTCGAATATCTCGAAGGCCAGTTCCGTACCGCGCTCGAGATGGAGCCCGACCTCGCGCACGACGCCGTCAACGAGCTCGCCGCCAGCGGTGAAGTGATTGCCGAAGCTGCTGACGATCACATCGCGATTTATCTCGCGCGGCTGCATGAGGCCGAAGTGAATGTCGCCACGCGAATCGCCGAATTGAACGCCGGCCGCGCGATGAACAAGGATTTGATCGATCGCGCGGTCGCGGCCGCGGTCAAATCATCTGAGCTCGAGCTCTCGCCCGAACAAAAGAGCGCGCTGCGATGCGCTCTCGCGAGCCGCGTCACCGTTATCACCGGCGGTCCCGGCACCGGCAAGACCACCTTGCTGCGTTCGCTGCTGGTCGCGCTCGCCGACGTCGGTTTGAAGCCGACCCTTGCCGCGCCGACCGGACGTGCGGCTCGCCGGCTCCAGGAGGCCTCGGGCCGCGACGCCAAGACCATTCATCGGCTGCTCGAATACGCTCCCGAGAGCGGCGGCTTTCTTCGCGGCAGGAATTTTCCGCTCCGCACCAACTATCTGATCATCGATGAAGCCTCGATGATGGATCTTGAGCTCGCCTCGAGCCTGCTGTCGGCGCTGACGCCGAACTGCTCGCTGTTGCTGGTCGGCGATCGCGACCAGCTTCCGTCGGTCGGTCCCGGCAGCGTGCTCAAGGACGTGATCGCTTCCGACTTCGTGCCGGTCGTGCAACTGCAGGAAGTCTATCGGCAGGCGCGCCGCAGCCTGATAGTCGCCAACGCGCATCGGCTGAATCGGGGAGAGTTCCCGCAACTCTCCAACGACGCCGAGGGCGATTTCTTTTTCTTCGAGCGCAACGCGGCCGAGGACGTGCTCGCCACCATCAAGCAGTTGGTGCAACAGCGGCTGATTGGACGCTTCGGAATAAGCGATCCGCGCGAAATCCAGGTGCTGACCCCGATGAATCGCGGCCCGCTCGGCACGCAGCTTCTCAATCGCGAGCTGCAAGCCCTGCTGAATCCCGCGGGCCGCGAGCTGCGCGCCGGCGATCGCATTTTTCGAGAGGCCGATCGCGTCATCCAGTTGCGCAACAACTACGACAAGGGCGTCTTCAACGGATCGATCGGCCGGATCGTTGCGATTAATTCTGAAAAAGCGCGCGTGAGCGTCGCGTTCGAAGAGACTCACGCCGAATACGATCTGTCGGAGCTCGACGAGCTTGCCCTCGCCTACGCGATATCGGTGCACAAGAGCCAGGGCAGCCAGTATCCCGCGATCGTGATGCCGATACATTCGAGTCATTACGTGATGCTGCGCCGCAACCTGCTCTACACGGCGATCACGCGCGCCGAGCGTGTATGCGTGCTGGTCGGGACGAAGAGCGCGTTGCAGCAGGCGGTGCGCAATCAGGATGAACGGCGTCGTTTTTCGCGCCTCGCCGCGCGATTGCACGTGGACTAATCGATCAGTGATGTCCGAACAGGCGAGCGATCAGGAAAACGATGAAACCGATTCCGACCAGCGCAATCAGCGGCGGTATCAGCATCGCGGCCAGCGCGCGCCACGCCGAGAATCGATGCACCTCGCCGACGCACTTCAGCGAGACGATGAATCCCCAGAAGCCGAGGATCCCCTCAACGAACAGGATTTTGTAAAAAGCCGGATCGATTTGCGGCATCGTCCCCGGCGTCTGATGCGGTATCGGGATGCCCGCCAGCACGCTGATCAGCAGAACGATCTCAGCCACGATCCCAATCACTTGCGACCACGCCAGCGCTGCCCGGACTTCGACCGAACTCGCGACGCCGCCGATCAGGCTTCCCGACCATTTGAAAACCGCGGCGAGAATGAAAAGAAAGACAACTCCCAGCGCCGCCTGGATTGCGACGCTGAACGCCACCCACACCGGCCACAACACCGACAGGTTGGCGTTGTTCTGCATCGCTTTCGACCACTGACCCGCCAGCGCGCCAATCGCCGGGCCTGTCGCCGCGAGCGCGACCACGTTGCGCGTCGGATCGGTGTCGACGATTCGTCGAATCGTCGCGCGCGGCGCAGTCCATATCGTCAGGAAAGGTGTGATCGAGTCGCCAGCCCCGTTCGCCATCGACGCCCCCGTGGTGCGAATTTCGCCACGCTAGCATCTCGCCGCAATCCGCAAAAGCGCGATTGACACTATTTCACGATGCGCACTACGATCGCTACGCGCTCCGTTCGCACCGAATCGGGAGGAACGATGATCCGGATCAATTCGATCGTTATCGCCGCGCTGCTTGCGCTGGGAGTGCAGTCGTACGGATGCGTCTTCGTTCAATCGAGCGCGGTTTCCGAGCGCGCCGGCCTGGGCAATCCCATCAGCTCGAGCGCCGGCGACCTCGGCTATCTCCATCTCGTCGCCCCGCAAGGACTCACGCAGACTGCGCTCGCGAACCTGTTGAGCAACTGCGCCACCGGCAAAGTTTCGGGCGTGACGACCGAGCTCACCGTGCGCGATTTCTTTATCGTGCAGTCGTACAACGTTTCGGTCAGCGGCACCTGCAGCTAGTCAACGAATCTTGACGGCCGGCTTTTCCGTTTTTTCACTGGCTGGACGACTGCGCTTACCGCGCACCGGCCGCAGCGCGCGAAGAAAACTCAGTACGGCCTCGGCTTCCGATCGCACCGCGTCGGGATCGTGCCCGGCCTGCTCGAGTTCCTTCTCGACCTCCGCGATCGTCTTGGCCCAGTCGTTTTTGTACTTGCGATTGAGTTCCTTCCACGCCACGCCGGCCAGCGCATCCGTGACGTTCGCCGGCGGACGATACAATCCGCGCGCGATCAACACCGCGATCGCAGGATAGCCGACGTAGCCCTGCCAGTACGACGCGTTGTCGTTCGACGCGATCTCGCGCCCGTCCGCCGACGTCTCGACCTCGTAAGTCTTCGACCCGTCCGACGACGTCACCGTCGCCCGCAGGCCGTCCTCGATTCGCACGCGCCCGTCCCCAATCGCGCCCAGCGCTTCGTAGACCTTGATGAGCGGCGGCATTTTCCATTGCGTCGCTGGCATACGCATGTCTATTCGATCATATTCGACATCACGTCAATCAAGCGGGAGACGGCGGCGATGGCTAATCCACCAATCGGCAAACTGGACCATATTGGAATCGCGGTTAAAAGCGTCACCGAGGCGCGCAAGTTTTTCGAGGATACTCTCGGCGCCACGTTTAAATTTGAGGCCGCCAGCGAAGCGGCCGGCTACAACCTTGCGGCATTCGATCTGCGCGGGTTGTCAATCGAGCTCCTGGAGCCGCTCGGCGCGAATTCCTTCCTGCACAAGTTTCTCGAAAAGCGCGGCGAGGGGATGCATCATTTGACGTTCAACGTGCCCGACTGCAAACAAAAGACCGCGGAGCTGAAAGAGCAGGGTGTGCGAATCGTTGACGAGACTCAATGGTCGCCGACCAGTTTCGAGTCCTTCATCTCGCCGCGCTCGTCCCACGGCGTCCTGATCCAGCTAGGCTCCGGCTACCCAACCCTAAACAGCGATCCCGCCTGGACCAAGAAAAGAGACTAAGGAATTTCTTTTTCACTGGGTGCAGGGGTCACCCCTGCCCAGGGAAGTGTGAAACCCACGGCGGGTTTCACATCTAATGAAGTGATCTACCCTTCCACTCCGCCTTAACATCGCGCCGCCTATCTGACACGATTGCTGCACGCGCATGAACGAACTGATCGTCTCCATCCTTCGCGATGCAATCGAGCGCGCGCGCGCCGCGGGGCAACTGTCGGCCGAAATTCCATCGAACGGAATCGGAATCGAAGCGCCCCGCGACTCCGCTCATGGCGACGTCGCCTCGAACGTCGCGCTGATTCTCGCCAAGCCCGAGCGCAAACCGCCGCGCGCGCTCGCCGAGATAATCAAGTCGCACCTAACGTTGCCGGCGGAAGTCAGCGAAGTGTCGGTCGCCGGCCCCGGCTTCATCAATTTCAAAATGTCGCCCGCCTACTGGCACTCCGAGATGCGCCGCGCCGCGAGCGCTGGCCGCGCATTCTGGAAGCCGCGAGCGTGGGAGCTGCGTCCGGGGGCTGGAAAGAAAGTCCAGGTCGAGTTTCTCTCCGCCAATCCCACGGGACCCGTGACCGTCGGACATGGCCGCAACGCCGTGCTCGGTGATACGATCGCGCGCCTCTACGAGGCGGCAGGCTTCGACGTGACGCGCGAATATTATTTCAACGACGGCGGCCGCCAGATGAAGCTGCTCGGCGAGTCGGTCCGCGCCCGTTATCTCCAGCAGCACGGCATCGATGCCGCGATGCCCGAAGAGGGCTACCAGGGCGAGTACATCATCGACATCGCACGCGCTCTGAAAGCGGAGCGGGGCGATTCGCTCGTGTCCGTGACCGATCTTGAGATTTTCCGCTCGGTGGCTGTGAAAGCTATCTTCGCCGACATCAACCAGACCTGCACGCGGCTCGGAATCCGCTTCGACGTCTTCACCAACGAGCTCGACCTCATGAACACCGGCCTGGTTGACAAGGTCCTCAATGCGCTGAGCGACCACGGCCTCACCGTCGAGCACGACGGCGCCATCTGGCTGCGCGCCGAGCCGTTGGGACTTCCCAAGGACGCGGTCCTGGTGCGTTCCGGCCCCGACAAGCAGCCGACCTATCGCACGCCCGACATCGCCTATCACATCGAGAAGCTCAAGCGCGGTTTCGATCTGATCGTCGACGTGCTCGGCGCCGATCACATCGCCGAGTTTCAACAGGTCGTCGCCGCCGTCAAGGCGCTCGGCTACGACACCGCGCCCATCCACGGGATTATCTACCAGTTCGTCACGCTCACGCGCGGCGGCGAAAAAGTTAAAATGTCCACGCGCAAGGCGACCTACGTGACGCTCGACGAGCTGATCGACGAGGTCGGCGCCGACGTGGTCCGATTTTTCTTTCTGTTCCGCAAATCCGACAGCCAGCTCGATTTCGATCTCGAGCTCGCCAAAAAGCAGGCGCCCGAGAATCCCGTTTTCTACGTCCAGTACGCGCATGCGCGCCTTGCGAGCATCTTTCGCGAGGGCGCGGCCAAGGGCCTGACGCTGCCGCCGGACCCGTCGCCCGTCGATCTCAATCTCCTCGGCGCCGAGGAACTCGACCTCGCCAAACGCGCGATTGCATTTCCCGACGTGATGTCCGCTGCGGCCCAGGCGCTCGAGCCGCATCGGATTCCCTTTCTATCTGCTCGAGCTGGCGGGTGAGTTCCATCGCTACTACAACAAGCCCGCGAATCGTATAATCGGACCCGATCGCGAGCTCAGTTTGGCGCGGATCTTCATGGCGGCGATTCTCAAGGATGCGATTGCGGGCGGACTCGAATTGCTCGGGGTGAGCGCTCCAGAGCGGATGTGAGGAGGGGGATGCGATTCGAAATCAGGGCAGGCGGCGGGTTTCTGATTTTACTCGGACTGCTCGGGCTGTCGGGCGCGGTCTTCGCGCTGGGATTGATCGCGGGCTACGAGATGGCCCGGCAGAACCAACCCGACTTGAATCAAATCTCCTCGACCTATCCGATCCCGAATCCTCCTGAAAAACCTGCCCCCGTATCCGAGATGTCCTCCGCGGCCGTCGCGTCGCCGGCGGTTGCGTCTGCGTCGACGCCGCCGGCAGTCGCGATCAAACCGCCCGCGCCCGCTATCGGCGAGATGCCTCCAGCGGCACGCACGTCACCCGCCACTGTCGCGCGATTGAAACCGCCGCCCGAGCCCGCCGTCACTAGTCCGGCAACTGACGCCGAAAAAGATACCGACGAAGATTCCGACACTGCTTCCGCGCCACCCGCACCGGCTCGCACTCTTCCTGCGGGCGCGCGGCCGTACAACATCCAGATAGAAGCTGTGATGGACAAGAGCGGGGCGGACGAGATGGTCTCCCGGCTGAAGACGCTCGGCTACAACGCGCAGGAGACCAAGGTCGCGCTCAACGGCAGCACATGGTACCGCGTCCGCGTCGGCCCCTACGCCAGCGCCGACGAAGCCACCGCCGCGCAGAACCGACTGCGCGAGCAATACAAGCAAGCCTACACAACCTCGCACTAGGCTCGCGTCTACCGGTTGACAACAACCCGACCCGCATTCATCATTAACCTAAGATGAATCTCACGAGCCGAAATGTTTGCGCGGGATGGTGGACTTGGCACCTCGATGCACCCGCCTGCGCGCCGGCTTTGTAATTCATCGCAAAACCGATTTCCCAATAGGGCCGCAGGCGAAACCTGCGGCCCTTTTCCTTTTTGGCGAGCGATCGGAATCGGATGTAAGTGAGAGCGAGGAAACGAGATGTTGCAACCGACTGAAAAAGAATTCGATCAACTGGCGGCGAAGGGATTCAACCTCATCCCGGTCTTCGAGGAAGTCGCCGCCGATCTCGAGACTCCCGTCTCCGCCTTCCTCAAAATCGCGCGCGACGACTACGCCTTCCTGCTCGAAAGCGTCCGCGGCGGCGAGAAATGGGGCCGCTACACTTTTCTCGGCTCCGAGCCGTTTCAGTCGTGATGCGCGCGCGCAAAAACCGCATGGACATCATCCGGCCCGGCCGCGGCGTCGAAGTGCGCTCCGTCGCCAACTCGTTCGAAGAGTTGCGCGCCGAGGTCAAACGCTTCCGCTCTCCCGAGCTGCCCAACCTGCCGCGCTTCTTCGGCGGCGCGGTAGGATTTCTCGCTTATGACATCGTGCGATGCTTCGAAAAAATTCCCGAAACCGCCAACGATGATCTCGGCACTCCCGACTTCCACCTGATGTTCACCGACACGGTGCTGTGCTTCGACAACGTTCGCCAGACGCTCAAAATTATCGCCAATGTGCCGATCGAGGAGTTCGCCTCGACGAAGATGGCGTACCAGAGCGCGCGCGTGAAGATCGACGAGGTAATCGAGCGCCTCAAACGTCCCGCCGTGCCGCCGTTTCTCGAAGGCGCGAGCGCCGTCGCAATCAACGACGCGTCCATCACCTCGAACATGACGCGCGAGGGCTACATGGCGATGGTTTCCGCGGCCAAGGAATATATCGCCGCCGGCGACGTGATCCAGGTCGTTCCGTCGCAGCGCTTCGAGGCGCCTCTGACCTCGCATCCGTTCAACATCTACCGCAGCCTGCGCACGATTAACCCGTCGCCCTACATGTTCTACCTGCGCCTCGGCGATCAGACGCTGGTCGGCGCGTCGCCCGAAGTGATGGTCCGGGTCGAGGGTCGCGAGATCACGCTGCGGCCGATTGCGGGAACTCGCCGCCGCGGCGTGACCGAAGCCGAGGACCGCGAACTCGAAGCCGAGCTGCTCGCCGATCCCAAGGAGCGCGCCGAGCATGTGATGCTGGTCGATCTCGGGCGCAATGACGTCGGCCGCGTTTCCGAAATCGGCTCGGTGAAGGTGACGGAGCTGATGGTCGTCGAGCGCTACTCGCACGTGATGCACATCGTGTCGAACGTGACCGGCGTGTTGCGCGACGGATGCGACGCGTTCGACGCATTCGCGGCGACCTTTCCGCAAGGCACAGTTTCCGGCGCGCCGAAAATCCGCGCCATGGAAATTATCGACGAGCTCGAGTCGGTGCGCCGCGGCGTGTACGCCGGCGCGGTCGGCTACTTCAGCTACACCGGCAATACCGATACGGCGATCGCGCTGCGCACGCTGCTAATCAAGGGTAACCGCGTTTACATCCAGGCCGGAGGCGGCATCGTCGCCGACTCGGATCCCGGAGCTGAATTCGAAGAGTCCGTAAACAAGGCTCGCGCGATGGTGCGGGCGCTTCAGGCCGCGCGAGATTTCGAAATCGCGGCCAAGAGGTAAGTCGGATGGCGAGCCAACCGTAAAATTCGAGTGCTTGATGATCGACAACTACGACTCGTTTACCTACAACATCGTGCAGTACCTCGGCGAACTCGGCGCCGACGTCACGGTCAAGCGCAACGATGCGATCGACGTCGGCGGCGTTCGCGCGCTTCATCCCGCGGCGGTCGTCATCTCGCCCGGACCATGCACTCCCACCGAGGCCGGAATCTCGCTGACGTTGCTGCGCGAGATGGCCGGCGAAGTTCCGATTCTCGGCGTGTGCCTCGGCCTGCAATGTATCGGCGAGGCGTTCGGCGGCAAGGTCGTGCGTGCGGCGCGCCTGATGCACGGCAAGACTTCGCCGATAATTCACGACGGCAAAACGATTTTCGCAGGAATCCCCAGCCCGTTCGACGCGATGCGCTATCATTCGTTGCTGGTCGATGCGGCGTCGATTCCGCCGGCGCTCGAAGTCAGCGCCCGCACGGCGGAAAACGAAATCATGGGGCTTCGCCACAAACAGCACGTGGTCGAAGGCGTGCAGTTTCATCCCGAATCGATCCTGACGCTCGAAGGCAAACATCTGCTGCAGAATTTTCTTAACCGAATCGATCAAGACGGCACCGCGCGATGAGCGAACTTCACGACGCGCTGAATGCGCTCATCGACGGGCGCTCGCTCTCCGACGCCGAGGCCGAAGGCGCGATCGGCGAGATCATGGACGGCGGCGCGCCCGACGCCGTCGTCGGCGCGTTCCTGGTGGCGCTGAAAGTCAAGGGCGCGGAGGCCGATGAGCTTGCCGGCGCGGTGCGTGCGATGCGCAAGCGCGCGCGTCCGCTCAATTTGCGCGACGGCGACGTGCTCGACACCTGCGGCACCGGCGGCGACGGCGCCAGCACCTTCAACATCTCGACCGGCGCGGCGTTGATCGCCGCGGCGGCGGGCGTGCCGGTTGCCAAGCACGGCAATCGAGCGATCAGCGGCACGGTCGGCACGGCCGATGTGCTCGAAGCGATGGGCGTGAAGATCGATTGCGACCCCGAAGGCCTGCAACGATGCCTGGACGTCGCGGGATGCTGTCATATCTTCGCGCAGTCGTATCATCCCGCGTTCAAGAAGATTGCGCCGCTCAGGCGCGAGCTCCGAATTCGCACCATCTTCAACCTGATGGGCGCGATCGGCAGCCCGGCGCGTCCGCACTTTCATTTATTGGGCGTCGCCGAGGACAATTTTATCCAGCCAATGGCCCGCGCGCTCAAGGCGCTCGGAACTCGGCGCGCGATGGTCGTGCACGGCGGCGACGGAATCGATGAAATCGCGATCAGCGGCCCGACACGGGTCGCGGAACTGCGCGACGGCGAGTTGACCAAATATGAAATCACGCCGGAGAGCGTGGGGGTGCGTCGCGGCGACCATCGCGCGCTGGTGATCAACAACCTCGACGACGCGGTGCGCGTTCTGCGTGGCGCGCTTGATGGCGGCACGGGCCCGGCGCAAGATGTCCTCTCGCTGAACGGCGGTGCCGCAATCTACGTCGGCGGCAAGGCCGCGTCGCTGAGAGAGGGCGTCGATGCGGCACGCGAAATTATCGCCTCGCGCCGCGCGCTTGAAGTCCTCGACATATTGCGGCGCGCCAGCAACGGAGAAATCCCCAAATAAGTCCAATGCCATCGATCCTCGACAACATTTACGCCGCCAAACGCGTCGAAGTACGCGCTCGACGCGCCGTCGTGTCGCCGATGTCAATCGTTGCCGACGCGGCCCGCGCGCCCAAGCCGCGCGACCTCGTCGACGCGTTGCGGGGACGCCGGCTGGCGATCATCGCGGAGATCAAGCGCGCCTCGCCGAGCAAGGGCGACATCATGCCGGGACTCGATCCCGCCAAAGTCGGGCGCGAGTATGTCGCAGGTGGCGCCGCCGCAATCTCGGTCCTGACCGACGTGCATTTCAAAGGCTCGCTCGACGATCTGCGCACCGTGCGCGCCGCCGTCGATGTCCCGCTGCTGCGCAAAGACTTCATCTTCGAGCCGTACCAGGTCTACGAAGCGCGCGCGGCCGGCGCGGATTGCATTCTGCTGATTGCCGCGATGCTGAAAGAAGGCGAGCTCCGATCGCTGTCGGCGCTCGCGCGCGAGCTTGGGATGGCAACGCTGGTCGAATCGCACGATGCTGCCGAGTTCGCGCTCGCGAAAAAAATCGGCGCGGCACTGATCGGCATAAACAACCGCGACCTGCATACTTTCGTGACCGATATCGCAATTACTGAACGACTGCTCGCGGGCTACACGGGCGACGCGCTGATCGTCACGGAGAGTGGAATCGAATCGCCCGACGACATTCGGCGGCTCGACGCGGCCGGCGCGCATGCGTTTCTAATCGGCGAGAGTCTGTTGAGGGGCGGTGCGCCGGGCGCGAAACTCGGGGAGTTGATGCACGCGTTATGACAGTACGCGTCAAAATCTGCGGCATCACTCGCGTTGAAGACGCGCGCGCGGCAATCGCCGCCGGCGCCGAAATGATCGGTCTGAATTTCTACGCCAAAAGTCCGCGGTACGTCGAGGTCGAACGCGCCGAAGAGATTCGCGCGGCAGTCGGATCGCGCGCCTCGGTGGTTGGAGTGTTCGTGAACGCGGAGCGCAGTTATATAAATGATAGATTGCACGCAGCGGCGCTCGATATGATCCAGTTTTCTGGCGACGAGGATGACGCGGCGCTCACCGGCTGGCCGGTACCGTCGATTGTCACGCGACGGTTGAGGCATGGCGAAGCGTCGAGCGCAATAACGCAGCGCGCGGACTACGTGCTGTTCGACGGCTTCGATGCGAAACTTCTCGGCGGCACTGGCAGCCGGATCCCGCTGGATCTTCTTCGTGCCGTTGATTTGAGCCGCGCGTTTGTTGCCGGCGGCCTGAATCCCGACAACGTTGCCGAGGTGGCCGCGCTGGAACCTTACGCGGTCGACTGCGCCAGCGGCGTCGAATCGTCGCCCGGCGTGAAGGACCACGAAAAAATCAGGAGCTTCGTTAACAATGCAAAACGTCCCCGATAGCCGCGGCCATTTCGGCCAGTTCGGCGGAAAGTACGTGGCCGAAACCCTGATGCCCGCGCTGTTCGAGCTCGAAAGCGCCTATAAGCAGGCGCGCCGCGATCCAAAGTTTCGC
Source organism: uncultured delta proteobacterium (assembly GCA_963805315.1). Taxonomy (GTDB): domain Bacteria; phylum Desulfobacterota; class Binatia; order Binatales; family Binataceae; genus Binatus. The sequence goes on along the minus strand of CAWDTQ010000007.1, from coordinate 49,769 downwards.
GCGGAGCTCGAGAATCGCTCGCGCGAGTTCGTGGGACGCCCGACGCCGCTCTACCTGTGCGAGAATCTCACGGCGCGGCTGGGCGGCGCGAAAATTTATCTGAAGCGCGAAGACTTGTGCCACACCGGAGCGCATAAGGTGAACAACACTCTCGGGCAGGCGCTGCTCGCGGTGCGCATGAACAAGTCGCGCATCACGGCCGAGACGGGAGCGGGCCAGCACGGCGTCGCGACGGCGACGATGGCGGCGCTGTTTCGCCGCGAGTGCGAAGTGTTCATGGGGTCGGTGGACGTCGAGCGTCAATCGCTGAACGTTTTTCGCATGAAGCTGCTCGGCGCGAAGGTCACGCCCGTCGAGAGCGGCAGCAAGAGCCTGAAAGACGCGATGAACGAGGCGCTGCGCGATTGGATCGCGACGGTGCGCAACACTTACTACCTGATCGGGACCACGGCGGGACCGCATCCGTACCCGATGATCGTGCGCGACTTGCAGGCGGTCATCGGGCGCGAGGCCCGCCGCCAGATTCTCAAGCACGAAGGCCGTCTGCCCGACGTGCTCGTTGCATGCGTCAACGGCGGCTCGAACGCGATCGGACTTTTCTATCCGTTTATCAAAGATACCAACGTGAAAATGATTGGCGTCGAGGCGGCCGGTCTCGGCATCAGCGGACCGCATCACGCGGCCACGATAACGACGGGCACCGTCGGCGTTCTGCACGGCAACAAAACCTACCTGCTGCAGGACGAGCTCGGACAGATTCGCGAGACGCATTCAATCGCCGCGGGACTCGACTATCCCGGCGTCGGTCCGGAGCATTCGTGGCTGAACGACGTAGGCCGCGCCGAATACACGTCGGTCACCGACGCCGAGGCGCTCGACGCTTTGAAGGTGCTGTCGGAGACCGAGGGGATTATTCCCGCGCTAGAGAGTTCGCATGCGGTGGCGCACGCAATCAAGCTGGCGCCGCAAATGTCGAAGGAACAAATCATGATCGTGAATCTGTCGGGGCGCGGCGACAAGGATATGCAGACGGTCGCCAAGGCGCTCGGGGTGACGGTGTAGGACGATGGCATTTGAGCACAGAGTAAAGCGCAAGTTTCGAGAGTTGCGCGCGCGCGGCGAAGCGGCGCTGATCCCGTTCGTCGTGGCGGGCGATCCCGACATGGATACGACGCGGAAGCTGGTGCTCGAGCTGGAGGCTCGCGGCGCCGACCTGATCGAGTTGGGCGTGCCGTTTTCGGATCCGATGGCCGACGGACCTGCCAACCAGCGCGCGCTGGCGCGCGGACTGGGCGCGGGCGCGTCGTTGGCGGCGATTCTTTCTATGGTGAGCGAGCTGCGTCCGCAGACTCAGATTCCGCTGATCCTTTTCGGATACTACAACCCGATTTTTCACTACGGATGCGAGCGCTTGTGCGCGGACGCCGCGCGCGCGGGCATCGACGCGCTGCTGGTGGTCGATCTGCCACCCGAGGAAGCGGGAGAACTCAAGCGGCCAGCGCGGGCCAACGGTCTCGACCTTATATACCTGCTCGCGCCGACGACGCCGCTTGACCGAAGCCGCACGATCGCGCGCTCCGCCAGCGGCTTCCTCTACTATGTGTCGGTGACTGGAGTGACCGGCGCGCGCGCGCATCTCGATACGGGGATCGCCGAGCACATGCGCCAGCTTCGCAGCGTAACCGATCTGCCAATCGGAGTCGGCTTCGGAATCTCGACGCCCGCGCAGGCGGCCGAGGTCGCGACGATGGCGGATGCGGTGGTAGTCGGCAGCGCGATTTCGTTGTTGATCGAGGCGCACGCCAAGTCCGGCGACGTGCCCGAGGCGGTGGGCGGACTGGTCGGCGCGATGAAACAGGCGATGAAAGCGGCGCGCCGAAGCGAGCGCGCCCCCGCGGCGGAGAATTCAGATGGCTGAGCGCGAACCGACGCCAGTCGCGACGAATGCGCCGTCCGACGATATCTGGTCGAAGTGCCCGTCGTGCAAGGAGATGGCGTTCCGCAAAGAAGTGGAGCGCAACCTGAACGTGTGTCCCAAGTGCGGATATCATTTCCGCGTCACGGTGGCGCAGCGGCTTTCGATAAGCGTCGACCGGGGGACCTGGCGCGAGCTGATGACCGAGATGGCGATTGGCGATCCGCTGGCCTTCGTCGATTCGCGGCCCTATCCGAAGCGGATGGAACAGGCACGCGCGAACAGCGGCCGCAACGATGCGGTGGTGGTCGGGATCGGCAAAATCGAGAATCGGCCGGTGGCGATCGGCGTGATGGATTTCGAGTTCATGGGCGGCAGCATGGGCGTAGTTGTGGGCGAGAAGCTCGCGCGCCTGTTCGACATCGCGGGCGAGCGCAAGCTGCCGGTGATCCTGTTTGTCGCGTCGGGGGGCGCGCGGATGCAGGAAGGTGCGCTCTCGCTGATGCAGATGGCAAAAGTATCGTCGGCGATCGCGCGCTTTCGCGACGCGCGTCTGCCGTACATCTCGGTGCTGTGCGATCCGACGACGGGCGGCGTGGCCGCGTCGTTTGCGATGCTTGGCGACTTGAATATCTCCGAGCCTGGGGCGCTGATCGGTTTTGCGGGGCGGCGAGTGACTGAACAGACCAGTAATCAGCAGTTGCCCGACGATTTTCAGCGCGCCGAGTTTCTGCTCGCACACGGGATGCTCGACGCGATCGTCCCGCGCCACCAGATGCGCTTCACGCTGGCGCGAATCCTCGCGATGCTGACAAGGCCGCGCGGCATTCACGGTCCAGGACCGGGCGCATCGAAACGCAAGCACTAAGGCATGTTCTAGAAATCTTCCGCCTTCTGCTGATAGCCGGTAAACTTCGGGCTGGTTATGGATCAGCTGTCCAAGACTATTGACTGGCTCTATTCGCTCGAGTCGCGCGGGGAGATTTACAAGCTCGAGCGGATGGAGGCTGCACTCGAGGCGATTGGCAATCCGCATCGCCGGATTCAGGCCGTGCATATCGCGGGCACCAAGGGGAAGGGCTCGGTGGCCGCGATGCTCGACAGTTGCCTGCGTGCGGCCGGTTACCGCACGGGCCTGTACACCAAGCCGCATCTTGTGAACCTGGCGGAGCGGACGCGAATTTCGGGCGCCGAAATTCCGGCGGCGCAGATGCTCGACTATATCGAGCGGCTGCGCGCGATTTACGACTGTGCGGGCCTCGCGCTCACGTTTTTCGAGTTCACCGTCGCGATGATGTTCCTGTACTTTGCGGACGAGAACGTCGATATCGCGGTGGTCGAGACCGGGCTTGGCGGGCGGCTGGATTCGACCAACGTCGTGACGCCGATTTTGAGCGTGATCACGCCGATCGGTTTCGATCACATGGAATATCTCGGCTACACGATCGCGGCGATTGCAGGTGAGAAGGGCGGAATAATCAAGAACGAAGTACCGGTCGTGATTGGCGCGCGCGACGCGGAAGCGCGCCTGGCGCTGACGTCGATTGCGGCGAATCGCCACAGCGCGGTGCTTCTGATCGATCGCGACTTCACGTACAAATCGCACAGCCCGGCGCATCAATTGGACTACCACGGCCTTGGCCTGGAACTGCCGGATCTTGAGATCGGACTGGCGGGTCCGTTTCAGCATGAGAACGCTGCGATTGCCGCGGCGACGCTCGAGGCGCTCCGCGCTCAGGGTTGGGGAATCGACGAGCACGCGATCCGGCGAGGCATGCGGGAAATTTACTGGCCGGGACGCTTCGACGTCGTGTCGAAACGGCCGTTCGTTATCCTGGATTGCGCGCACAACGAGATGAGTATCGCCGCATTGCTGGAGACGATGAGCGTCGAGCTGGGCGCGGGCGTTAAACCGCGACTGATCTTCGGCTGCCAGTCGGCAAAGGAATGGCCGAGGATGGCGGCGATGCTCGCTCCGCGCGTGCGCGACGTGACGCTTGACGCGGGCCAAGCCCAAAAGCCCGCTCGAGCCGGAGGAACTGGTGGCGCATTTCGCCGCGCATTGCCCCGCTCGCGTCGAGCGCGATCCGATCCGCGCGATCGAGCGGGTGACTTCCGAATTGGCGCCCGATGAAGTGGCGCTGGTTACGGGATCGGTGTATCTTATCGGCGAAGTTTATCCGTTTTTTCTGACTCGCGAGGGACGAATTGGGTTGTTCCCTGAAGCCGGCGCTTAAAAGAATCGCGATTGCGATGTTATGGATGATGGCCGCGACGCTCTCGCCGGCTATCGCCAACGCTGATTCGCCGGCCTCCGCAGCGCCCCCCGAAATCGAAGACGTCCGCGATTCCAAGCCCGGTTCGCGCCGAGCACGAAGAGCCGGTAAATGTCACCGGCCAGGAAACGATCTACGACTCCAAGACCGACACCTTCGTGGTAAAGGGCGACGCCGTCATGACCCAGGGCGGCAGCGTGCTGAAGGCCGACCAAATCGACATTATGCGCCGCGAGCGTCAGGCCCGCGCGGTGGGGCATGTTCACCTGATCGATCCGGAAGTCGAAATGTGGGCGACCGAGGCGACGATCGACATCACCAACGAGACGATGGTGCTCTACAACGCCAAGGTGTTGGCGAAGAAAAACATCTACCATCTCGAAGGCAAGCAGATCACCAAGCTCGAGGGCCAGACCTACCAGGTAACAGAAGGATTCTTTACAACCTGCGGATGCGAGAAGGGCACGCCCGACTGGTCGATAAACGCCAAGCAGATGGAAGTGACCATGGGGCAGACCGGCACCGTCCACGGCGGCACCTTCAACGTCGCGGGCCAGCCGGTAATTCCGCTGCCATACGCAATCTTTCCGGCGGACTCGGATCGGCACAGCGGCCTGCTCAGCGGGCGAGAGGGTCACTCGGGGCTGCGCGGCTTTCAGTGGCTGCAGCCGTATTATTTTGCGATCAACAAGAGTTCCGACGCGACGGTCGCGCTCGACGTCGAGACCTCGCAGCGAGTCGGTGGCCTGGCCGAGTACCGGCTGACCAACGGCAAAGACGATTATCTGTGGGCGGACGGCGCATTCTACAACGAGTCGCTCAGGTCGCAGTCGAATCGCACCGGCGACATCCCGGACTTTCAGATCGCCGATCCGCACATACCTGTCGATCGCTACGGGATTATCGGGATGGCGCGGCAGCATATTACGGACAACCTAATCGCGTACGGCGACACGGTTTCAGTCAGCGACAGCCTGTACCTGCGCGAGATGGATGTGTGGACGCTGTCGCGGGGCTATGGCGCCACCAACTTCGGATCGATGCGAAATGCGCAGTCGGATTTCGGGTTGCTCGCTCAATTCGAAAACGCGTTCGCGCGACTGCAAGGCACCTGGAACCAGGATTTGATTCAACCGCAATCCTTCGCGCTGCAGCGGTTGCCCGATCTGACGGTGACCGGACGCCAGGAATTGTTCAACAATCTTATGTTTGCGGATTACGACGCGGAGGCGGTGAACTTCTATCGATCCGAGGGGATCGATGGCGGGCGCTTCGACGTCAATCCTCAGGATCACGCTGCCGTGGCGCCTGGGTGACTACGTTTATGGATACGGGACGGTGGGTTCGCAAGCCGCTCTTTACGACACCTCCGGCAACAACTTCGACATAAGGCCGGTCGGAAGCACGCCCAAATATCCCAGTCCGACTTGCGCCAACGGCGGGGGCGTCGAGCTCTTTTACAACAATTGTGCTGAGCTGAGTCCCTTTGGCAGCGACGGAACAAGCGCTCGAATCGTCCCATACGCAAAAGCCGGGATCTCAACGGTCCTGGATCGGGTTTACGATGTTGATTTGAATTCGGTGGAGAAGCTCAAAAATACGATCGAGCCGTTTGCCGACTATGCCTACGTGCCGCGAATTTACCAGGGCAACTTGCCCTTGTTCGATCAAGTCGATCGTCTGAACTCGCGCAGTCTCCTTACCTACGGATTCACCACGCGCCTGTTCGCCAAGTTCAGGAACGAGGCTCCCGAGCAGACGGTCACCGACGCGACTCCGACCGAAGGACTATCCGACACCGATTCGACGGTTGGGCCGTTGCACGAAGACCCGATTGGAGATTCAATTGCGCCGCGCGGCGGAACTATCGTCCGAGACGGCGAGCATTCGTCGGAAATTGGCCAGCTGACGATACAGCAGGCTTACGACTTCTCGCACGAAGTGGCGACCAATGGAAATGTCTCGGACCTCGAGGCGCTGCTGAACATCTATGCGACGCAGCTCGCGACACTGAGCTCGCAGCTCGACTACAATCCGCGCGGTCACGCCGGGATCACGTTCGCCAACGCGGCGCTGAGCATTCAGCCGCCATGGGCTCAGGCCGGATCGAATCTTTACATGGGCAAGGCGCTGCAAGGTTCGTTCGCCGAGCTGGGATTCAACTATGCCAACCGGAACTCGACAGTCTTTCTCGGGACGAAGCGAAATTCCGCGGAGTATATCTCGGGGCGCGCTTACACGGACGTGTTCGATCGACTGGGCGTTTACATTGCACCCAGCTACGATCTGGCGGCGAAGCAATTGCTGTCGACCGAATATGGTGTGCGGCTCAAATCACCATGCGATTGTTGGGCGGCGGACCTCGGAATCACCGATTCCATCAATCCCAACGAAGTACAGATCCAGTTCCAGTTGACGCTGGGCGGTTTGGGCTCGGTTGGGAAAAGTCCGTTCGGACGCAATCCGTTCCAGACTCAGGGCCTGGTCGGCGCGCCGACCGGAGTCCTGCCAAGGTATTGATTCCGGCTCAGCCGGCTCGGCGGCGGCTTCTGATCGCCCGGGCCGGCGCGGCGATCCTCGCGATCGTTGCGGCGGTTTCGCTCGCCCAGCACCTGCAGGCGGTCTCGCATCGATACGACCAGTTCGATTTCAGCGTCTTCTACGGCTGGTGGACCGACTATTCGAGCGGAGGCGATCCGTGGACGGACCTGCGTGGACCGATGAGCGGTTGCAACTACACGCCGGCCTTCGTCGCGATATTTTCGCCGCTGGCCCGGCTCGACCGGCAGACTGCGTTCTGGATCTGGCAAATCGCGCAACTCCTGTCCCTGTTGGCCGCCGTGCCGCTGCTGGCGCGCGGGAGCGCTTCGCCGCTCGGCGCCGCGCCGACGATCATCGTGCTTTCGCTGGCGATTCTATCGCGCCCGTTCAGCGCCGCGCTCGCATGGAGCCAGATAGCGCCGATGCTGCTTTTGCTGATGTCCGCGGCATGGGTTTGCGCGCGGCGGGAGCGTCCGGCTGCCGCGGGATTGTGGCTGGCGCTCGCGGCATTGCTGAAGCTTTTTCCCGCGGGCGCCGCCGGATATTTTTTGTTTGGACGCCGGTGGCGCGCGCTGGGCTGGACGATTGCCTTTTTTGCCGCCGGAGTCTTGCTGACTAATCCCGCCCGCTGGATCGAGCTCGTCACTCACGGACTCCCCATCGCGTATCGCATTACGGGGCACGCCGGACTTACCGTGCTGTCTTTCGTGCGAAAAAGCGTGGCGCACTTCGGCGGCACCACGAACGCCGGCGAGCCCCTCTTCGCAGTCTGGGGATTCACCGCGCTCATCGACCTCGCAGCTGCTCGTAATCGCCGTCGCGGCCACGCTAACAAGCCGCGGCCGCGGCGATCTCGACGGTCTCCTGTTCGGACTGTGGGTCGCGCTCGCGCTTCTAATGTCGCCGCTTGCGTGGAGCCAGGATACTTTGCTGCTGATACCCGCGTACCTGTTCGGTGTGCTCGCCGCATGGCAGGGATTACAGTCGCGCGAGCCAGCCGGGAACATCGCTTTGATTGTCGGCGGCGCGACGCTCGCGGCCTGCATCGTAGACGGCCTGATCAAGGCGGTGCCGCATCCGGGATTTCCGCTGGTGTTGGCTGCGTATCTCGGCGCTGCACTGATCTTCCGCGCGCGGATGCGATCGGAACCGCCGCGGCCGCTCGCGCCTTAGAAGTACAACAACGCGATATCGGTAAGGATCCACAACGCGACCGCGAGCATCAGCGGCCGATCGTGGAGCAGCGCGCGGGCGGGGTCGCCGCCTTCGTTGCGCTCATCGATCAGGTACAGATAGCGCAGGATTCCGAATGCGACGAACGGCACAGTCAAATAGAGATGGCGGGTGCCCAGCTTCGCCTCGACCTCGGCCGACGCGGTGTAAATCATGTAGCTGACAAGCGTCGCGCCGGCGACGATTGAGATCATCTGATCGACCAGCCGGACACTGTACTGCGAGAGCGCGCTGCGATGCGCGACGGCCTCGTCGCCCAGCACGATCAGTTCGTGGCGTCGGCGCGCCAGCACCAGGAACAGCGCCAGCACGAACGTGATGAACACCAGCCACGGCGATACTTCGACCTGGATCGCGACGCCGCCCGCAAACGCACGCAGCACGAAACCCATCGCCACCGCGATCACGTCGATGATCACCTGATGCTTGGCCCACAGCGAATACGCAAACTGGAGCGCGGCGTACAGCACTGCGATTCCGACGAACTCCCGGCCCAGCACGATGCTCAAGACGGCCGCAATCGCCGCGAGCGCGATCGCTTCACGAGCTTGCGGCGGCCACGGTGAGGTCGCCGCGCGCCAGCGGACGGTCGCACTTTTCGGGATTCAGCCGATCTGCGTCGCGGTCTGCGATGTCGTTGAGAACGTAACCCGCGCTGGAGAGCGCGCAGAACGCGACGAAGGCGACGACCGCTAGCACGACGTCGTGGAAAACGAACAGACGCTGGCCGAATATCAGCGCCGCCAACACCAGCGCGTTCTTGATCCATTGATGCGGCCGCGCCAGGCGGACAATCGCGCCCAAATTGCCGGTGCTCGAGATCTCGTTCAACTTGGACGCCGCGTTCACTGCATTTCTTTGTATAGGTCCACGCTTCGCCGTCGCAAGATGCGGGCACTTGACCCCGCGCCGCGTTTGGGAAAACAGTACGGCTCGATGAGCACCTCAACTCAGGAAAAGACCGGACCGTCCGCGACGATCGATCTGGCCGGCCTGAAGCGATTCCTCGATGAGCGCAAGCTCGGCGACACCGCCGGACTCAGCGCTGAAAATATCTCGTTCGGGCATTCCAACGAGGTTCACCTGGTTCATTTCGCCGGCAATTCATGGGCGCTTCGACGTCCGCCGCGCGGACCGCTGCTGCCGACCGCGCATGACGTGATGCGCGAATATCGGGTGCTCAAGGCACTGCAAGATACCGCTGTGCCGGTGCCGCGCGTGTACGCTGCGTGCGACGATCCGTCATACATCGGCGCGCCGTTCTACCTGATGGAGTACGTGCGCGGCGACGTGGTGCGGGCCGACAACAAGCATTTCGCGCAAACGCCAGAGCTTCGCCGCCGCGTCAGCGAGCAGATGGTGGATGTGCTCGTCGCGCTGCAGAAAGTTGATTGGCGCGCGGCCGGTCTGGAGGGTTTCGGGCGGCCTGACGGGTACCTGGAGCGCCAAATGAAGCGATGGACCGATCAACTCGAGCGCACGATCCCGCACACGCGCCCGCTGCCCGTGATGGAAAAGGTCAAAGAGTGGCTGCGCGCGCGAATCCCCGCGTCGCCGGCGCCGACGATTGTCCACGGAGACTACAAGCTCGACAACGTGATGTTCGATCCCAAAAGCGCGAGCGCGATCGCGATCGCTGTGCTCGATTGGGAGATGTCCACGATTGGCGACCCGCTGGCGGATTTCGGCTGGATGCTGACCTACTGGCCAGACCCGACCGACCGCGCGTCTGGCGGCGTGATCGCCAGCATGGAGGCCGCGCAAGGATGGCTGACGCGTCGCGAGATGATCGATCGATACGAGCACCGTTCCGGGCGCGCGATGCGCGATTTCCCGTTTTACCAGGCGTTCGCGCTGTTCAAGCTCGCGATCATCATGGAGGGCAGCTACGCGCGCTTTGTGAACGGACAGGCCGACGATCCTCTGTTCGCCGCTATGAAGGAGCGGGTGCCCGCGCTTGCCGATGCGGCCTGGTCGGTGTGTGGCTCGGCGTCGAGTCGGTAGCGATCGGCGCCACGGAAGATCGATCGCAGCCACGCGCGCGCCTCGGGATATTGATCGACATCGAGCACGAATTCCTGCCCGCGACCGACGGACTGCAAGCGCATCGAAGTTCCGCAGTCCGTCCAGCGCGCCCGCTTGCCATGATAGGAGAGGGGAGGGCGGCCCGCCGGAGCGAACCATCGCGGCAACTGCCACACCGAACAATTCGAGTCGGCCTCTGTGAGTATCAGCTCAGGTCTGATCCGGTAGAAGTTTCCAGCGCCGCTCGCGTTGAGGCCGATGGACGAGAGACGGTCGCTCGCGAAATAGAGCGTGTTGTTCTTGTATCGATCGGGTGCGGCCAGATGCGGATGTCCGTCTGCCCACGGGATTTCGGCGGCGAGGCCGACCGAGGCCGGCGCGACTCTTCCGACCTGGAGCCATCCGAAGATAACGTGAAGTTTCGGCGCGTCCGCGGACGAAGCGGAACCTGCCGCCAACCTGCTCGGCTTGTCGAAAGCATCCGAAGAAGAGGAAGAGATCGCCGCGGCCTATCTTCTGGTTCGCTAGATGACTCTGCGCGGCCGCGGCCTGACCAAAGATTGGACGCCATCCCGCGGCGCGCGCGATCGAGTCACGTCGCAAATCCGGATCGAGATGAGCGCCGTCACTTCGGCGGATGCGACCTCGCGTCAGGTCTTCGACAATCTGCGCGATTGACGAGCCATTAAATGGAGAGATTTCGCGCGTAGGTCGTCGGCGCGCCGGGATCCGGAATGGGCAGCGAGCACAGGCGGCCGTCCAGGATTGGGCTCGGGCATCCGCCGTTCGCTTTCGTCGAGTCGAAACCCTTGCGGCTGAGGATGAGTTTCATCGGAGTCGCACAGGGCAGCCATGCTATAGTTCTCGACCAACTCGCGACAAGGAAAATTTCGATGCCCGATTCTGATCTCCTCGCCGAACTGGCGCGCTTCATCGAACGCATAACCGCGATTGCGCGCACCGGCCTCGCCTTCAAGCCCGACGGCTTCGACTCCGAGCGCTACGAGGAATTGCTCAAAGAGGCCGCGCGGATGCATTCGGTTGTCGCCGGCGCGAACGACGACGATGCGGAAGCATTGCGCACGCGATGGCGCGAGCAAGTGATCGCCGGCTACGAAGGCTACGTCACGGCGGCGTCGGGATGCGGCGTGATCGCGTTCAACCAGCGCGACGAAATTCTCATGATTCAGCGGCCGACCGGCAAATGGTGGTATCCCACCGGGTTCTGCGACGTCGGCATATCGCCGGCCGAGAATGCGGCGAAAGAGGCGCGCGAGGAAACCGGGCTTATTGTCGAGCCCGAGCGTTTGCTCGCCGTGATCGACAACAAGAAGTACGGATCGCCCGCCCGCCACATCTACTCGATGCTTTTCTATTGTCGAATCGTCGGCGGCGAGCTGAAGCCGAACCCGCTCGAGGCCCTGGCCGCGGGTTTCTTCCCGCTCGACCGGCTTCCGGAGCCGATGCACGGGATCGACCGCAAGTGGATCGCACTCGCACGCGAGTTTCACTTCGACGGCCGCGTCGCGCCGTACTTCGATCCGCTTTGAATCCGCGAAATTTTAGCGGGTATTTGCCTGGGCCGGGGTGCCCACTTGAGCCTGCATCGGATGCGATCCGCCGGTGCTCGCGCCAATCGAGATAATCATCATTCCCCGCTCGTAGCGCGGGCCGCCGATGATCAGTGTCCCGTTATTCCTGAGCTTCACGTCGGTCGTCATCATCGGGCGCGTTCCGTCGAACAGCACGATCTCCATCGCGATCATATCGCCATCGACGGCGCGCGGTTGTACGTGGAGAATCTTGCCGCCCGGCAGCGTGAACGCGATCATCTTGCCGCAATTGGTCTGCCCCTCGTTGTGACCCACAAGGCTGTAAGTCGTAAAACCGAACAGGCCATGCAGCTTCTGCCCCATCGGGGCCAGCTTCGGGTCGGTGCCCTCGTTGGTGTCCGCCGCCATAACCGAGTCGATATAAACGTTCACCAACTTCGGTACGGCCTGAGCGTACGAGAGATTCGGCGCTGCCCAGGCCGTGATCGCGATGATGAGAAGGGTGAGACTACCGGGACGCAGCGTCATGGCGACCTAAGGCTGATCCGGCAACCAAATTACCGTCGTGTCCCGCCGAGGTTCGCTCCACACCGCAACCGAATGGTTTTCCGACTCGAGCCGTGAGATGTCGGCATGAGAATCGTTGTCCGCCATCGTGGGCTCGCTGGCTGCTGCCTCCGCCGCTTGATTCGCCGCTTGTGCAGCGGCGCGTTCCGCCTTGGCAACTACCGTCGGTTGCTGCCCTCGACCAGCGAAATGCTCGGCATACGGCGTGATCATAATTATCGTCAAGATGGCGACCGCTACTGCTGCGCCGCCCCACGCGATGCCGGCGCCAACGGAATCCACCTGGCGGCTGAGGAAGCGCTTGATTCTCGTCAGCAGCGGCTGCGGCAGCCGATCGACGCGAGCGATTACCGCGCTCGAGAAGCCGGCCAGCGACGGCTCGGCCGCAATCGATCGAAGGTCGCGTCCGAGCGTCGAGTAGTCGGCGAGGATGCCGGTGCAGGATTCGCATCGCGCCAGATGGAACGCGACTTCCTGCATCTCGTTGGGTTCGAGTTCCGAGTCCTCGAACGCGCCGAGCATCATGCCTATTTCACCGCACTCAGCCATATCTCGATCAGCTCCCGGCCACGTCCTTCAGGATCTTACGCAGGTGCGTTCGCGCATAGTGCAACCTGCTCATGACCGTTCCTCTTGGACACTGCAAAACGTCGCTAATTTCGTCGTACGACATCCCTTCGACTTCGCGTAAAAGTATCACTGCACGATGTTCTGGCGTCAACTCCTCCAGCGCTTGCTTCAGGCGCGCCGAGAGTTCACTGCGGCTGACCTCTTTAAATGAGTCTCCCTCGGTCGTCGGCATCTTGCCGATTTCAGTGTCCGCGTCTTCTCCGTGAAGGACGACGTGGCGTCCCTCGCGGCGCCAGAAATCGATCGCGAGGTTGGCCGCGATTCGATAGAGCCAGGTTGAGAAGCTGGATCGCGATTCGAATTTCGAGAGGTTTTCATAGGCGCGGATAAATGTCTCTTGCGCCAGTTCAATCGCGTCATCCTGATTATGCACCACCGCCAGCGCGACTCCGACGACCCGGTGCTGGTATCGCTCGACCAAAACGCCGAATGCCTCCGAATCGCCCTTGCAGGAGCGTTCGATTAGCTCGGCTTCATCACCGTCGTGGCCGCCTGGCGTTCTCAACTTGAGTAGACGCTGGAGCGGGCGACTAAATTCAGCGAATTTTTCACGTCGTGCCGCTCATCTCGGCCCAATTTGGACCGGATTTCAGATCCACTTTCAATGGGATTTTGAGCTGTGCCACCCCCTCCATTTCGCGTTTTGCCAGTGATGCCGCCTCTTGCCACTCGGCTTTTGGTGCTTCCAGCAGCAGTTCGTCATGCACCTGCAGAATCATCCGCGCGCCGAGCCCGCGTTCTCGAAGCGCCTTATCCAGCCGTATCATAGCGAGTTTAATCAGGTCTGCCGCCGTGCCCTGGATGGGAGTATTGATGGCGATTCGCTCTGCTTGCGCCCTGGCGCCGCCCGGCTGCGCGTTGAGCTCGGGCAGATACCGGCGCCGACCGTACATCGTCGTTACGTAACCCGTCGTGCGCGCGACGCGAACCGTGTCGTCGAGCCATGCGCGCACTCCGGGCAGCCGCTCGAAGTAGCGCTTGATGTAGTCCGAGGCCTCCGACAGCGCAATCCCAAGCTCGCCCGCCAGCCGCTGCGGCCCCATGCCGTAAATGATCCCGAAGTTTATCACCTTGGCCAGCCGCCGCGCCTCGGCATCGACCTTGTCCGGCGTGACTCCGAGCACCTCGGTCGCGGTGCGCACGTGGATGTCCTCGCCGGTGTTGAACGCTTCGACCAGGGTCTTGTCACCCGACAGATGAGCCATGACGCGCAGGTCTATCTGCGAGTAGTCGGCTGACACGAAGATGCATCCCGGCTTCGGCACGAACGCGCGGCGAATCCGGCGGCCTTCGACGCTGCGGGTCGGGATATTCTGCAGATTCGGGTCGCTCGAGCTGACGCGTCCTGTCGGCACCAGTGCCTGATGCCACGTCGTGTGGATTCGCCCGGTGCCCGAGCGAATCACTTCGGACAGCGCGTCGGCATAGGTGGATTTCAATTTCGAAATCGTGCGGTATTCGATCAGCTTGCGCGGCAGCGGATGCACCGCGGCCAGCTTCTCGAGCGTATCGGCGTCGGTCGAAAATCCGCTCTTGGTTTTTTTCAGGCCCTTGGCGGACAGTTTCAGGTGAGTGAACAGAACCTCGCGCAATTGGATGGGCGAGTTGAGATTGAACTCGCGGCCGGCCAGCTCGTAGCACTCGCGTTCGAGCCGATTCATTTGCTCGGCAAATTCCTTCGAGATGACTTTGAGCGCGTCGCCGTCGATTCCGATACCGTCGGCTTCCATCGCCGCCAGGATCGGCGCGATCGGCATCTCGATTTCGTTGTACATCGAAGTGAGCGCGTCGGCTTCCAGACGCTCCGTCAGCGCTTCGCGAAGATTCCGCACCAGGTCCGCATTGGTGCCCGGCGGACTGCTGGCGCCGAGCGGCGCCAGGTACTCGTGATACAGATGCGTCAGCGACGGCTCGCCTTGTCCCGAATTGATTAGGAACCCCGCCAGCATCGTGTCGAAATCGACGCCTTTCAGCGCGATTCCGTGCCGCGCGAACGCCGCGATTTGATTCTTGAGATCGTGACACGATTTGGCCGGGCGCTCGGAGCTGAGCAAGGGCGCCGCGCTCGCGATCGAGTCATGCTCGACGACGATCGTCTTGTCGGCGCTTGCCAGCTGCAAAGTGTCGCGGCCAGTCTCGCCGGCTGTCAGATCGACCGCGATTCGCGGCGCGCCGGCAAGGGTCCCGAGCGCCTCGGCGAGTTCATCTCCGCTGACGGTGAGCGCCGGCTTCGCAGTCGATCCCATGCCGGGAAGGTCGGCCTGCGACGGCGAGATCTCCCGCATCATGGAATTGAACTCGAGCTCGCGCAGCAGTTCCGCGGCGGCGCGCTCGTCCACACCATGCCATGCGAATTCGTCTGGCTCGACCTTGAGCGGTACGTCGGTCTCGATGCGCACCAACTTTCGCGCGAGGTCCACGGCCGCGCGATGCTCCGTGAGCAGGCCCGCGACTTTTTTCGCGCCGCGAATCCCCGACTCCTCGATTCGATCGAGGTTCTCGTAAATTTCCTTTACCCCGCCGAATTTCTGAACCAGCGCCGCCGCAGTTTTCTCGCCGACCCCCGGCACACCTTTGATATTGTCGATCTGGTCGCCGGTAAGCGCCTGTATATCGACCAGCGCCGACGGCTCGACGCCGAAGCGCTCCCGCACGTCGCGCACTGCTATTCGCCGATCGCGCATCGTGTCCCACAGCGTGACGTGCGGGCCGACGAGCTGCATGAAATCCTTGTCAGCCGTGATCAGTGTGACGGCGAAATCCTCTTTCGCCGCGCGCTTGGCCAGCGTGCCGATCACATCGTCGGCCTCGAAGCCTTCGATCATCAGCGATTTGATCCGAAACGCCGCGACCGCGCGATGGATATACGGAATCTGCACGATCAGATCGTTAGGCGCCTCGCTGCGGTTCGCCTTGTATTCGGCAAACAAGTCGTCGCGAAAAGTTCTTTTCGGCGAGTCGAAGACGATTGCGATATGCGACGGGCGCACCTCCTTCAACAGCTTCAGCAGCATCCGGATGAAGCCGAACACCGCCTGCGTCGGCAGCCCGCGCGACGTGTTCATCGGCGGCAGCGCATGAAACGCGCGGAAGATGTATCCGGAGCCGTCGACCAGAATCAGTTGCTTGCGTTCTGCAGCCATCAGTCGAAACTATCCGATACAGTTCTCAAAGCAAAAGCGTCAGCCGCCGTCCGTTCAATCAGAACTGCCCGACGTCGGATCGTCGTATTGACAGTTTGGCGTGGCGTGTTTAATTAGTCGGTTGCCTCGTAGTTGATCGAATTGCCGCCGAGGGTTCTTCGTCAATTTGATTGGACGACCTGAATGATTGAGGTTAAAAACCTAACTAAAGCCTACGGCAACTTTGTCGCGGTAAGAGACGTATCGTTCAAGGCCGAGAACGGTTCCATCCTCGGGTTTCTCGGACCCAATGGCGCCGGCAAGACCACTACGATGCGCATCATCACGGGCTACATGCCCGCGACCGCCGGCACGGTGCTGATTGATGGACTCGATATTTTTTCGCAGTCGCTCGAAGCGCGCCGGAAGATAGGCTACCTGCCGGAAAATCCGCCGCTCTATCCGGACATGCGCGTCGAGGCCTATCTGAGGTTCGTCGCGAAACTCCGCGACGTCCCGCGCGCGAAGATCGACTCCGCGCTCGAACACGTACTCGAAGTCTGCGGGCTGAGCGACATGGCGCATCGAATTTGCGGCCAACTGTCCAAAGGATATCGACAGCGCGTCGGCCTGGCGCAAGCGTTGATTCACGATCCGCCGGTGCTGGTTCTCGACGAACCCACCATAGGTCTCGACCCGCGCCAGATTCACGAGATTCGCGGCCTGATTCACCATCTCGCGGGTAACAGAACGGTCGTGCTCTCGACGCACATCCTGCCCGAGGTCTCCCAGATCTGCGACAAGGTCGTGATTATCGCCGACGGCCGCGTGGTGCTCGAGGAATACCTGAAAAAGCTGCCGGCCGGGACCTCGCTCGAAGATATTTTCCTCAATGCGATCGCCAAAGAGCGTCACGACACGGCGAGCGCCGAGGAAACGCTGGAGGAGGTTGGAGCGGGGCATACCTAGGCGACCCGTGCCGCTCGCATGAAAAATTCGCTCACAATCGCGGGCAAGGAGCTCGCGGGCTATTTCCTGCAGCCGGTCGCCTACGTCGTGATGACGGTGTTCTTGCTGCTGGGCGGCTTCTTTTTCTTCGCGCTGCTGCGCTACTTCGACGTGATGCTCACGGCTTACTCCGCGATGCAGAATCCCGAGGTTTTGCAGAAGCTCAATCTCAACGAACGCGTGATCGAGCCGATGCTGCACAATCTCGCGATCGTGCTGGTCATCCTGGTGCCCGCGATCACGATGCGAACTTTTGCCGAGGAGAAGCGGACCGGCACCTACGAGCTTTTGCTGACCGCGCCCATCCGTACCGGCGAGATCGTCGCGGGCAAGTTCATCGCGGCCGCGGCCTTCATGCTGATCATGATCGGACTCGCCGGGATGTTCCCGCTGATCCTCGTCGCTTTCGGCAACCCGGAAGTCGGCGTGATGTTCTCCGGCTATCTCGGGCTGGCGTTCCTGGCGATCTCGTTCGTATCGATCGGACTGTTCACCAGCTCGCTAACCGAAAATCAGATCATCGCGGCGATCAGTTGCTTCGGCCTGCTGCTGCTGTTGTTCGTCATCTCATGGCCGGCGCAGGCGGGTGGGTCGTCGATTGCAGACTTGCTGCGATACCTTTCGCTGCCCGATCATTTCTCGCAGATGGTCACGGGTATCATCGACACGCGCGACATCGTTTATTTCCTGAGTCTCATTTTCGTGGCGCTGTTCCTGACCCAACGTTCGGTCGAATCGGCGCGCTGGCGGTAAGGCGGGGGGCGGATGCGGCGATCGGCGGCGCTTTACGGAATTCTCGGTCTGGTTCTGCTGACCTTCGGGTTGGTCGATTATTTTATCTCGGCCGGCTTTCGGCTGTTCGTGTGGGTCAACCTGGCCGGCGGAATCTTTGCGATCGTCCTGTGGATCACTTCGAGCCGTTCGGAACTTTCCACGATCACCACCGGACGCTCGGCGCGCTACGGCGCCAACGCCGTCGTCTATTCGGTTGCGTTCATCGGGCTGCTGGTCGCGATCAACTACATCTCGTCGCTCCATCACACGCGGCTCGACCTCACGGCTGAGAAGGTTTACAGCCTTTCGAGCCAGTCGATAAACGTGGTCAAGGGTCTGCAGAAGCCGCTGAAGCTTTACGGCTTCTTTCAGGGCGGCGAGAATCCGGCCGCGCGCGAACTCTACGAGACGTTTGCGTACTACTCGCCCAAGCTCACTTACGAGCTGGTCGATCCCGACAAGCATCCCGAGCTGGCCGAGCGTTACAAGGTGTCGGTCATGGGCACGACTCATCTGCAGTACGGCGGCGACAAAGGCGAGGGCACCAACGTCACCGAGCTCAACGAGGAGGCGCTGACCAACGCGATCATCCGCGCGACCAAGAGCACCAAGAAGGTGATCGAGTTCCTGGACGGGCACGGCGAGGCGGATCCCGACGATGCTGAAACGCAGGACGGCTACGGCACTATCAAAAAAGATCTGCAGGGCGAGGGCTACGAGGTTCGCAAGCTCGAGCTGGCGCAACTGCCCAAGGTGCCCGACGACGCGAACCTGGTCGTGGTCGCGGGACCGATCAAGCCGATTGGCCAACACGAGATCGACGCGTTGAACGACTACCTCAAGCATGGCGGCCGCATGATTGCGATGTACCGGCCGCAACGCCCCGACAATCCAATCGACGAAGACGCGATGGTGAAGCTGGCCGGCGAGTGGGGGGTCAAGGTCGGCAACGATATCGTGGTGGACCAGGTGGTGCGGCTGTTCGAAGGGCCTGCGCTCGGGCTCAATCCGATCGTGCAGACCTACGGCCAGCATCCTATAACCAAGGATTTCAAGCAGCGCACTGTGTTCCCGATGACGCGGTCGCTCACCGCAGAACCCAATCTGAAGGCGGGGCTGACGGTCACGCCGGTCGCGAGCACCAGCGATACGTCGTGGGCCGAAGTCGATCTCGATACGCTGTTCCGGCAGCAGAAAGCCGAACTGACCGCCAAGGATAAGCGCGGACCGATCGCGGTGGTGATGGCTGTGGACGGCAACCTCGAGCAGCTGGGCTTCGGCAAGGGCGACGCGCGCATCGTGGTTTACGGCAGCGCCGAGTTTGCCGACAATCAGTACGCGACGACATTTTTCAATCGCGATTTTTTCGTCAACAGCGCCGACTGGCTTACCGGCGAGGAAAATTCTATCTCGATCAGGCCGCGTTCGATTCGCGCGTCGCGCTTTCGCCTGACCACCGGACAATTCTCGATCGTGTTCGCGTTCTCGGTGCTGCTGCTGCCCGAATTGCTGTTGATCATCGGAATCGTCGTGTGGTGGGAACGGCGCAATTGAGACGCTCTCCGAATCCGACCTGAGCAACGATGCGGCTGCGCAACACCATTATCGTTCTCGTCCTGTTTGCGATTGTCGGCGGCTACGCCTTTATCGTCGGCCGTTATTCCGAAACCGAGCCGACGCAGAAGCTGATCAACGTCAAGCAGGACGACATCGCGAAAATCGAGCTGCACTATTCCGATCGGGATATCGTGCTCGAGCGCGACAAGGGCCAGCCGTGGCGGATCGTCAAACCTATCGGCGCCGACGCCGATCAGTCGCAGGCCAACAACCTGGCGCGCGCAATCGCCGAGGGTAAATTGGTGCGCACGGTCGAGGATAAACCGGCGGACCTGACGCCGTTCGGGCTCAAGCCGCCGACCACCACCGTCACGGTCACGACCTTCGACAAGAAACCGCTGCCGTCGATCGAAGTCGGGAAGGCGACGCCGATCGGGTTCAACGCTTACGTCAAACTCTCCGACAGTCCGGCGGTACTGCTGACGGAAGGCGTGTTCTCGAGCGGGATGAACAAGACGGTCAACGATTTGCGCGTTCGCGACCTGATGGCGTTCAAGCTCGACGACGTTCAGAAGCTGATCATCGCGCACGACAACGGACAGTCGGTGGAGATCGATCGCGACGGCGACAATTGGAAAATTGTCAAACCCGCGCCTTACGCCGCCGACGACAACGCGGTCCGGCTGGCGCTCAGCACCCTGGTCAATGCTCGCGCGACCGATTTCGTTGCCGATGCGCCCGGCAGCGTCACGCAGTACGGGCTCGAAAAACCGCATCTCACGGCGACCGTGGTCCTCAAGAACGGCGAGCAGCAATCGATGCTGTTCGGCTTCAAGCAGAACGGCGAAGGCAAGAGCGGAATCTATGTGCGCCGCGGCGAGCGCGCGCCGGTTTACGCCGTCGCCGAGTATGTGATGACCAGCCTCGACAAGTCGGCGATGGATTTTCGCGACAAGACGATTGTGAAGGTCGATCCCGAGGCGGTCGAGACGGTCAAAATAAAAAACAGCGACGGCGAGTTCACGCTCAAGCGCGCGGCGGGGGGAAAGTGGGACGTGATGGTTGGCGGCAAGACGTCCGACGGCGACATCCCGGTGGTCGAGCGGATGCTCAACCAGTTGCGCGACTTGAAGGGCGAGTCGATTGTCGCCGATCCGATGCCGAGCGCACAGCCGTTCGGGCTCGACAACCCGGCGCTCGAGATCACGCTCACGGGCAAGGACGGCAAAGAGCTGGGCGCGCTCAAGCTCGCGAAGATCAGCGTCAAGCCGACGGCGCCGCCGATTCTAGGCGAGCCCGCGCAGAAAACGGAGTACTACGCGATTTCAGGTTCGAGCAAAGCGGTATACTCGCTTAGCGATTTCAGCTTCGAGCAGCTCAACAAGCCCGCGCCGCTGTACATGGCGAAGGCGCCCACGGCGGCATCGTCGCCGGCCAACTAGGATTGCCAGGGTTCGTTAGCCTAGCGAGAGGGCGAGGTGCGCTTTTTCGGCTGGCCGGGAGGGAACGCACTTGCGCGTTTGTGTCGCGGGCGGACGTTGAGACGATCGAGCAGGCGGAAGTAAGAATCGCGCACGATTTCGAGGCCCCAGAGCAGCGTCAGACCGAGCGTGCGGCCGACTCCGCCCGCAATTTCCAGCGCCAGCGGAAGACCGCGCAGCGGCTGAATGCGAACCTCGACCGGCGCTTTCTCTTGAGTCGTTTCCATCAGGGTCCACAGTAAGTTGCCGGGCGCCCGCTTGCAACCATCGTGCAGGCGCCCGGCGAAGATTGTTCGCGCTACGGCGAGGCGGAGGCCGCGGGAGCCGCCGCCGACGGGCTCTCGCCCGCGCCGATGATCGTGATTTTCACATCGTCGAATTGCGCCTGCGAATCGTCAGCCGCCCACAGTCCGACTTTGCCCTTGGCGATTTTGCTGTCGTCGAAATCAAAGATCATCTTGTCGTCGTCGTAGCACATGAAGTGTCCGCCCTGAACGGTGACTTTCAGCCGGTACCAGGTGTCCTTGTCGGTCGGCACGACACTCTGTTTGAGGGTGTTGGACACACCGTTGGTAATGCGCGACAGGGCGAAGTAATCGCTGGGGCATCCGGCGGAAAGCAGGTAGAAGTTTTTCTCGTCGACGTAGCGGAAGATGATGCCGCCGGAACAGTCGAAGCGTCCGCCGGCGGATTTGAACTGAGCTTCGAGAGTAAAGTCGGAATACTCAGTCGGGTCGGTTTGAATTGCGATTGGGTAATACGCGAGTGCGCTGGTCAACGACTTCAGCATCCGGCCCGGGGGCAAGCCGAATGTGTTGGGCTTGCTGGGCGCGGTCGGATCGGGAATCACCTGCCAATCGCCTTCGAGCGCTTTCCATCCCGAGGCCATCTCGCCGGCCTTGTCCTGATCGAAATTCCAGACGTGAACTTCGGGGGTCGGTGTCGGTGTCGGCGTCAAAGTGGCCGTAGGTTCCTCGGCCTTTTTCTTTCTCGGCTTTGAATGCGCGGCGGGGCTTACCACGAGCACCGTCATTACTACGCCTGCGGCGACGACTGCGGCGCTTCGCAGCCAAGAATTTCCGGTCTTCATCTATCCTCTCTCTGCCCAAGATGAGCTTAAGGCGTCTTACTTCAATGCAGTGGATCGACCCGCGAGTCGGCGCGAGTTTCGCCAATGAACACCGTCGCTGTCAAGCTTTTTTCAGCGAACGTGCTTTCCTAGTGAACGTGCAGGATGCTCGATGCTCGAATGCTTGAGACATCTCGGGCGGGCAGAAGCGGGCTGGTGTTGCTCGTATCTATGATTACCATGCGGGTTGTGTGAATAGTCAGAGCGAATCCTAATTTCGCTTTTTCTTCGTTACTGACTATTTGAGTCAATAGTCAGTTTATTACATCGCAGGGCGCGCGTTTTACTTGACTGGGGTGGGGAAGAGTGGGATGTTGTGGGACGCCGGGGAGGGGATCGGGGTGTTTACTGGTCGCTTTGACCATTCGATCGATGAAAAAGGGAGGGTGAGCATCCCGGCCCGATTTCGCGAAATCTTGCAGCGCGAAAATCACGATCGTCTTTATATCACCAATTTTCCTTACGACGGAGAGCGATGCCTCGCGCTGTATCCACCGAGCCAGTGGGACACGCTCAACGCGAGTCTGCAAACCAAGCCACGATTCGATCCGCGGGTGCAGGCGTTTGAGACGCTGTTCATCGGCGGAGCGCATGAGGTGCCCGTCGATCGGCAGGGGCGAATCCTGATTCCGACGAACCTGCGCGACTATGCGCGGCTGGATCGCGAGGTGACGTTTTCGGCGCGTCAGGATCATTTTCAACTTTGGGACAAGAAGATCCTCGAGAAGGTTTTGAAGGCCACCGAGGAGAAAGTAATGGATCCGGAATTTTTCACGAAGCTGGGTCTGTGACGGACGATGAATCTGGCGGTGAAACGCGAAGACGACGCGGCGGACCGGTGGCATGTGCCGGTGATGGTGGAGGAGGTGTGCGGACTGCTGTCCGCACACGGTCCGCTCGCGTTCGTCGACGTGACTGTTGGTACGGGCGGGCATGCGGTGGCGATGCTCCGCGCCGGCAAGGCGCGGATGCTCGGGCTGGATCGCGACGCGGCGGCTCTAGCCGCCGCGCGCGACCGGCTGGTGGAGTTCAGCGATCGCGTCGTACTCGAGCGCGCGGACTTCGGCGACGTTGCGGCGGTCATGCGGCAGCATCACTTCGACGGCGCCGACGCGATCCTCGCCGACCTCGGCATGAGCAGTTATGCGCTCGACGATCCGAATCGCGGGTTTTCATTTCGGCTCGACGGGCCGCTCGACATGCGGATGGACGACCGGCAAACGCTGCAGGCCAAAGACCTTGTCAATGAAGAGAGCGCCGAGGAGCTCGCGCGCATCATCTATACGTACGGCGAAGAGCGCGGGTCTCGGCGGATAGCGAGGATGATCGTCGAGGCGCGCCGGCGCGGTCCGATCGAGACCACCGGCGAGTTGCGCGCGATCGTCGAGCGGGCTCTGGGAGCGCATCGGCGCGGCGGCGCGCATCCGGCGACGCGCACGTTCCAGGCGCTTCGAATCGCGGTGAATCACGAGATGGAAAGTCTCGCGGCTCTTCTGCGCGACGGCCCCGCGCTGCTCAACCCGGGCGGGCGGATGATGGTCATCTCGTATCACTCGCTCGAAGACCGGCCGGTCAAGGAGCGTTTTCGGGAGCTGGCTCGCGGGGGAGACTACACGGCGATTGCGCGCAAGGTGATCAAGCCGTCGTCGTCGGAGACTTCACGCAATCCGCGCGCACGCAGCGCGAAGGTCCGATGTATCGAACGGAGCGCACAATGAGCGCACGGGTGAAACCGACACGACGGCCGTCCAAGGTGGCGCCGGCGGTGCTGGGCGTGCTGATCGCGATGGTGGGATTCGCGACGTTGATGATTCGGCTGGAAGTTACGCGCGAAGGATATCAGCTGTCAGCGCTGCACGAGGAGATCGCGAAGTTGCAGGACGAAAATCGCGAGTTGCGCCTGACGGCCGCGCAGCTCAGCTCGCACGAGCGGCTGCGCGCGCTCGCGCCGCAGTATCATCTTGCGCAACCGGGGCGTGGGCAGGTGGTGATGCTCCCATGAATACAGCTTACAAGCAGCGGCGCGCTCGAATCGGGGCGCTCACGCTCGCGCTGGCAGCGTTGTTCGGCTTCGCGGTGATCCGTTTGATCGTGCTGGTGGCGCTGTACGGGCCGCGGCTGAACTCGCTGGCGCACCACGAGCATAGCGGAGAGAGCGAACTCGCGGCGGTGCGCGGACCGATCGTCGATCGCAACGGCGAGCCGCTGGCGCTGTCGGCCGAGACGCGCTCGGTTTACGCGCGGCCGAAACGGGCGCTCGAGTCGAGCACGCCGGCCGAGCGCGGGAAGCTCGCAGCAATCCTGATGATGATGCCGATTGCGCTCGAATCGAAGCTGAACAAGAACGCGCCGTTCGTATGGCTCGAGCGCCGCATTTCGCCGGAAAGAGCGCAGGCGGCCGAAGCGCTTGGCATCGACGGCATCGGCACGATCAGCGAGTACAAGAGGTTTTACCCGGAGAGCAACCTGGCCGCGTCGGTGGTGGGGTTGGCGGGGATGGACGGCCAGGGGCTCTCCGGGTTGGAGTTGCAATACGACAAGATTGCGCGCGGCGAAGCGGTCGAGCTGAGCTTCGATCACGACGCGCAGGGGCATCCGATTTTCGACAGCCCGCTCGCGCTCAAGGCGCCCGAGCCGGGCGCGCAGCTCGAGCTGACGATCGACTCGTCGATCCAATCGCTGGCCGAAACCGAGTTGGCCGCCGAAGTGAAGGCCAGCGGTGCGAAGCGGGGCAGCGTTATCGTGCTCGATCCGTTTACCGGCGAAGTGATGGCGATGGCGAATGTCAGCGCCGGCGGGGCCAGCGTTCACGACCGGCTGCACAACCCGGCGGTCGAGGACGCGTTCGAGCCGGGCTCGACGATGAAGGGGATTCTTGGCTCGATTGCGCTGGCCGACCATGCGATCACAACCGAGCGCAAGTTCTACTGCGAGAACGGGCATTTCACGATCGACCGGCATACGATTCACGATCACAGTCCGCACGGTTGGCTCGATCTCGGCGGGATAATCGAAGTGTCGTCGAATATCGGCGCGTCGAAGATCGCGCTGACGCTTGGCTCCGAACGCTACTACGAAGGACTGCGCGCGTTTGGAATCGGATCCCGCACCGGAATCGATCTGCCGGGTGAGGCGGGCGGTCTGCTCAGCAAGCCCGCGGGATGGAAGGAAATCGATCTCGCCAATCATGGTTTCGGGCAGGGCGTGGCGGTCACTCCGATTCAGCTCGCGGTGGCATACGCGGCGATCGCAAACGGCGGAAATATAATTCGTCCGTACGTCGTCAAGGCGGCGCGCGATGCCGAAGGGCGGATGATACTCACGCATACGCCGCAGGTGATGCGCCGGGCGATCGCGCCCGATATCGCGCATCAGATGAACCTGCTACTGCGCAACGTCGTGATGTCGGACGGCGGCACGGCAGCGAAGGCGCGCGTTGACGGTTTTATCGTGGCGGGCAAGACTGGCACGGCGCAGATGGTGAATCCGGAGAACGGCACCTACTATCAGAATAGGCACGTGTCGTCGTTCGTGGGATTTTTGCCGGCGGACGATCCGCGACTGCTGATCCTGGTGGCATTGTACGACGTGGGCCACGAACATTTTGGCGGATTGATCGCGGCGCCGGTGTTCAGCGAAATCGCGCAGGGTGCGGTCCGTGATTTGAATATCACTGCGCCGAATCCGGCCTACGATACTGCCAGCATGATTCCGATGCCTGATTTCGGCAAAGACTCGGACGGAAAAAGCGCCGCCGCGACGAGCGCCGACGTGGATGACTATCTTCCCGTGCTGACGGGGTCGAAGCTGACGCGGGCGACGCCGAATTTCGCGGGCCTCAGTCTCAGGCGCGCTATGGAACTAGCGCGGGTGTCTCGCGTCAACGTCGATGTGCATGGCGGCGGTTACGTCGTCGCGCAGGAGCCGGGTGCGGGCGCCCCGCTCAATCATGCGACGGTGAAATTGACGCTCGCGCCGATTGTCGCCGGCAGCGGAGCAGAAACAGCAGCAGAATCGGGCGTCGTGCCCGCATCGTATTTCAGCGGCGGCGGAGCGGCGCCCGTCAGGCGAAAGTGAAACTTGGCGAATTGCTCGAAGGACTCGACGTCCGTCGAATCGACGGCGACCTGAACGTGGAAATCACGGGCCTCAGCTACGACTCGCGTCAGACGAGGCCCGGTCATCTGTACTTCTCGACGGCCCGCGACGCGAAGCGTAACCGGGCGAACATTGACGATGCATTAAACCGTGGGGCGCGTGCTGTGGTGGTTGGGGGAGTGGACGGGGGAACAGCGCGCCCCGCGGCGGTCGTGGTGGAGAGCGAGCGGCCGCGCCTGCTGATGGGCGCGGCCGCGTCGCGTTTTTTCGGAGCGCCGAGCGAGCGCGTCGATTTGATCGGCATCACGGGAACCAGCGGCAAAACCACCACCAGCTATATCCTGGCGTCGATTTTCGAGGCGGCCGGGATGCCCGCGGGGATCATCGGCACGATCGGAATTTTCATCGGCGGCAAGAAAATCTACAGCGGACTGACGACGCCGGAGTCGATCGACTTCGAGTCGGCCTTGGCGCAGATGGAGCGCGAGGGCGTGCGTCATGCGGCGGCCGAGGTGTCGTCGATAGGACTCGCGGAAGGACGGGTCGATGCGTTGAACTTTCGCGCGTGCATGTTCACCAACCTGGGCCGCGACCATCTCGACTATCACGCGACGATGGAAGACTACTTCGCCGCGAAGCTCCGGCTGTTCACCGAGATCCTGCCGCGCAGCCGGCGAGCGGACACTGTCGCGATCGTACGCGGGGATGATCCGTTTGGTCGTCGCGTGCTCGAAGCGGTGAAGGGCTCGAAAATAAGTTTCGGGCTGGACCGCTCGCTGGACGTGTATCCCGAGAAATTCGAGGCGGACCTGAGCGGACTGCGCGCTACGCTGTCGGTGCTCGGCAAAAAAATCGAAATCGAATCGCCGCTGATCGGCGAAATCAACTTGCTCAATATCCTGGGCGCGTCGGCTCTGTCTGCCGCCCTGGGCGTCGAGACGGATGCGGTGGCGGAGGGTGTGCGGCGATGCCCAGGGGCGCCCGGCAGACTCGAAGCGGTGCCGGCGAAACCGGGGGTCACGGTGCTGGTCGATTACGCGCACAAGCCCGACGCATTGGAAGCGGTGCTGACCGCGATTCGTCGATTGCGTGCGGGCAGGATCATCTGCGTCTTCGGATGCGGTGGGGATCGCGACCGTGGCAAGCGCCCGATCATGGGTGAAATTGCGGGACGGCTTGCCGATATCCCGGTGCTGACCTCCGACAATCCGCGCAGCGAAGATCCGATGGCGATAATCGCCCAGGTCGAAGAGGGACTGACAGCGACGGGACGTGTGAGAATCAGGAACGAGAAAAGCTTTGCGGACGCATCGATGAGTCGCGGATATATCGTGGAGCCGGATCGGCGCGCGGCGATCCGCATTGCGTTAAGAATCGCGACGGCGGGCGACGCAGTTTTGATCGCGGGCAAAGGGCACGAGGACTATCAGCTCGTGGCCGGGCGCGTATTACCTTTCGACGATCGAGTCGTGGTCCGCGAGATTGCGGCGGACCTCGGCGGCGGGCAGAGTTGAGACTCGGCGAGCGCCGCGATGCTCTACCTGCTGCTCTACCCTCTGCACAAATATTATTCCGGCTTCAATGCGCTCAGGTACGAGACGCTGCGATCGGTCCTGGCCGGGCTTGCGGCGCTGGCGCTGTCGTTGGCTCTGGGACCCATCCTGATCGAACGGTTTCGCGAGCTGCGCATCGGACAGACGATTCGCGAAGTCGTTCCGCAGGCGCATCAGAAGAAGGCAGGCACGCCGACGATGGGCGGACTGCTGATCGTGGCGTCGATGCTGGCGGCGACGCTGCTGCTCGCCAACATCCTTAATCCGTATGTTTGGATCGCGATCTTCGTGACGCTGACCTTCGGCGCGATCGGTTTCAGCGACGACTATTTCAAACTGACGCGTGGCAAAGGCCTCGGACTGAGCGGCCCGGCGAAGCTGGTGTGGTCGTTTTCGTGCGCGTTCATCGCGGCGGCGTGGCTGTTCCTGTATCTCGGCTTCGACACGCATCTGACGGTGCCGTTCCTGAAGAATGTGAATCCCGATCTGCACTGGTGGTTTTACATCCCGTTCGCGATGCTCGTGATCGTCGGATGCTCGCATGCGGTGAACCTGACTGACGGGCTGGACGGGCTGGCGATTGGCCCGGTGATGACTGTGGCGCTCACCTACTGGGTGTTCTCGTACGTCGCCGGCAATTTCAAATTCGCGACCTACCTGCAGATACCGTACATCGCGAACGTCGGCGAGGTCGCGATTTTCTGCGCGTCGATCATCGCCGCGTCCCTTGGCTTCCTGTGGTTCAACGCGTATCCGGCTTCGATGATGATGGGCGACGTGGGCGCGCTCGCGCTGGGCGGGGCGATCGGCACAGTCGCGGTGCTGTGCAAGCAGGAACTCGCGCTGGTGATTGCGGGCGGAGTGTTTGTCGCGGAAGCGGCGTCAACGATCATTCAGCGATATTATTACAAGGCGACGCACAACCGGTTTTTCCTGATGGCGCCGCTGCACCATCATTTTGAGCTCAAGGGAATTCCCGAGACCGTGGTCGTGATCAGATTCTGGATCGTGTCGATCGTGTGCGCGCTGGTCGCGCTGAGCACGCTGAAGCTGCGTTGATGGAACTGTCGAACAAACGCGTGATGGTGGTGGGATTGGGAGTCAGCGGCGTCGCCGCGGCGCGGTTCCTTGCCTCGCGCGGCGCGAAACTCGTGATGACGGATCGGCGCGTGGACGTCGAGCGCGACAAACTGCCGGCCGGCGCGCTGAAGCTGGGGCCCGAAGACGCGCACTGGGTTGACGGCGTCGAGCTGGTCGTGACGAGTCCAGGGGTCCCTCGCGATTCACTTCTGTTGCGGACCGCGACTGAAAAACGAATTCCGGTGATCGGAGAAATCGAACTCGCGAGCCGCTTCCTCAACGCGCCAATCGCCGCGGTCACCGGCACCAACGGCAAGAGCACGGTTGTCGTGCTGCTCGGCGAGATTTTGAAAGCGTCGGGACGGCGCACGTTCGTCGGCGGCAACCTCGGCACGCCGCTGATCGACGCAGTTGATGGCAAGTGGGAGGTGGCGGTTGTCGAGGTGTCGAGCTTCCAGCTCGAATGGATCGAAAAATTTAGGCCGCGCGTCGGCGTGCATCTTAACCTGAGCGACGATCACTTCGATCGCTACAAAGATCTGGCGGACTACGGACGAGCAAAAGCGCGTTTGTTCGAGAACCAGGGTGCTTCTGACTACGCCATTCTGAATCGCGACGATCCGAATGTGTGGAAGCTCGCGAAGAGCATGCGCTCGCGCGTCATTGGCTTTGGGCACTCGCGGGTCAACGACAACGGCGGAGCTTCGATCTGGTTCGACGACCAGTCGAAGGCGATGGTTTACGGTGTTAATTTTGGTGACCCGACTCGCGGGCGGATCAGCCTCGAAGGATTTCGTCTGCATGGCAGGCACAACATCGCCAATGCGATGGCCGCGTCGGCGTCGGCGCTCGCGCTTGGGGTCGAGGCCGCAGCTATCGAACGCGCGCTCGCGTCATTTCGCGGACTGCCGCATCGAATTGAAGTGGTCCATGAAAATGCCGGCGTGACGTATGTCGACGATTCGAAAGGAACCAACGTCGGCGCGGTGGTCGAGGCGATCGATGCGCTTGCGGCGCCGATAATTCTGATCGCGGGCGGTCTCGACAAGGGCGGAGACTACGCGCCGCTGCGGCGGCCGCTCGGCGAGAAGGTTAAGCTTGCGATTTTTAACGGCGCGGCGCGCGACAAGATGGCGTCGGCGCTCGAAGGTGCAACGCAGATCGAAACGGTGGCGACTCTCAAAGATGCCGTCGAGCATGCGGCGCGCGCCGCGCGTCCCGGAGATACGGTGCTGCTGTCGCCGGCGTGCTCGAGCTTCGATCAATTCAAGGACTATGCGGAACGTGGGAACGTATATAAAGAGCTGGTTCGGGCGCTTTGACGCGGTAAGTTACCGGCGGCCGGACCCGTGGCTGTGGCTGCCGGCGGCGGTGCTGCTGTTGATCGGGCTGCTGATGGTGCTGAACACGACGTACTTTCTCGGCATCGAGAAAAAAGGCGACGCGTTCCACTTTTTCAAGCTTCACCTGGCGCATATCGTTGTCGGGTTTATTTTCCTGATGCTGCTCTCGCAATTCTCGCTGGCGGGTCTGCGTCGAATCGCGATGCCCCTGTTCATCGTGTCCGTCGTGATGCTTGCGTTGCTGTACGTGCCCGGACTCGGGTTGATGAAGGGCGGAGCGCGGCGATGGCTCAGGCTGGGACCGGTGATCGCGGAACCGTCGGAGCTGGTGAAATTCGCGCTGGTGTTTTTCCTGGCGAAGTTCCTGAGCCAGCGGCAGGAGCGCATTCGCGAGTTCAAGCATGGACCGCTGGCGGTGTTCCTGATCGTCGGGCCCATCACCTTGTTGATCCTGAAGCAGCCGGACTTCGGCAGCACTGTGATGATCGCGCTGATCCTATTTGCGATGCTGTGGGCGGCGGGCGCCCGGTGGCAGCATCTCGCAGCCGCGGGCGGAGGAGCGCTGAGCCTGTTGGCATTTCAGGCGGTGGCGAAATCGTATCGCATGAAGCGGCTGACGACGTTCCTCGATCCTTGGTCGGTCGCGCGCGGCGCGGGGTTCCAGCTCGTGCAATCCTTCATCGCGCTCGGCGAAGGCGGCAAGTGGGGCGTGGGACTCGGCGCCGGACGCCAGAAGATGTTCTATCTGCCCGAAGCGCACACCGATTTCGTCTTTGCAGTGGTTGGCGAAGAGTTCGGGCTTATCGGCGCGGCAGTCGTAGTAGCGCTGTTCCTGGTGATTTTGTTTCGGGGGATGCGAATCGCGCACGACGAACCCGATCCGTTCGCGAGCCTGCTCGCGGTTGGACTGACCGCGCTGCTTTCGATTCAGGCGCTGATCAACATGTCGGTGGTGATTGGGCTGATCCCGACCAAGGGTCTGCCCCTGCCGTTCCTGAGTTACGGCGGCACTTCGATCATTATCGCGATGGCGGCGTTGGGCGCATTGCTCGCGCTCGGGCGCCGGCCGGCGGTGCGATGAAGGTGATAATCGCAGGCGGAGGCACTGGCGGGCATCTCTTTCCAGCGGTTGCGCTGGGCGAGGAACTGATTCGCGAGCGTCCCGCAATCGAGGTGCTGTTCGTCGGCACCAGCGCGGGGCTCGAAGCAAGGTGGTTGCCGAAGAGCGGGTACAGGTACGAACTATTCGATATGCATGGAATTCGCGGGCACAGCGCTTTCGAGCGCGCGCGCGCGTCGGTGGAATTCGTTCGCGCGATTGGGCTGGCGACGTCGTTGGTCAGGCGATTTCGTCCGAGCATCGTGGTGAGCGCGGGCGGGTATGCGTCGGCGTCGATGGGCGCGGCGGCGATCCTCACACGGACGCCGCTCGTGTTGATGGAGCAGAACACGCGGCCGGGGCTCGTGAATCGTACGTTGTCGAGATTCGCGAAAAAAATATGCGTCGGCTTCAGTGACAGTGCGGCTAACTTTAGCCCTGCCAAAGTCGTGGTGACGGGCAATCCGACCCGGTTCCGATACCGGCCTGACCGATCGCCTCGGGTGGACAGCCAATTACAAATCCTTGTTTTAGGCGGTTCGTCCGGAGCTCATCGCCTGAATATTGGCGTCGTAGGGGCTTTCAAAATCTACGGAAAAAGTGTTATAAACTTGCACGTTGTCCATCAGACCGGGGAGGCGGACGAGGAGTTGGTGAGGAGTGCATACCGCGAAATCGGGTTCGCGGCCGAGGTGGTGCCGTTTATCGACGACATCGCCGCGGCGTTGCATCGCGCCGATCTGGCTATCTCGCGTTCAGGCGCGATGACGGTAACCGACATCGCTCTTGGCGCGCGTGCGGCTATTTTCGTGCCGTATCCCTTCCACAAGGATCAGCAGCAGGTGCACAACGCGCGCGTGATTGAAAAGCGCGGTGGAGCGATAATAGTTCGCGACGACGAGCAGCTTGCGTCCAACCTTGCGCGCGAACTTGAAGCGCTGATTGCGAATCCGTCGCGGCTGGTCGAGATGGGTGAGCGAGCGCATCAGGAAGCGCATCCGGACGCGGCGCGCGACGTCGCGAGAATTTGTTTTGAAGTTGCGGAGAGAGCGGCAGCGTGAGTGAACTGCACGCAAATGGTCTTTTGACGCGTCAACGCCGTCTGCATTTCATCGGAATCGGCGGCGCGGGCATGAGCGGAATCGCGGAACTGTGCCTGAAGCTCGGGATGCGTGTCAGCGGATGCGATCTGAAACCGTCGACGACGATCACGCGACTCGCGTCGCTCGGCGCGGAAATCAGCCAGGGGCATCATCCAGCGCATCTGAAGGACGACGGTGGCATCGACGCGGTGGTCATTTCGTCGGCGATAAAGTTTTCGAATCCTGAAGTCGCGCGGGCGCGCGACATGAAGATCCCGGTGATAGCGCGGGCCGAGATGCTCGGCGAGTTGATCCGGATGGCGAAGCTCGGCGTCGCGGTCGCGGGGACTCACGGCAAGACGACCACGACGGCCCTGATTGCGCTGATCATGGAAGAGGCGAATCTCGATCCTACCGTCGCGGTGGGCGGAAACATTCGCAATACCGGCAGCAACGTTCGGCTGGGACGCGGCGACTTCATGGTGGCCGAGGCCGACGAGAGCGACGCGTCGTTCCTGCTGCTGATCCCGACGATCGCGGTGGTCACGAATATCGATCCGGAGCATCTCGATCACTACGGCACGATGGATCGGGTGCGCGATGCGTTCGCCGACTTTATCAATCGCGTGCCGTTTTACGGCGTGGCAGTGCTCGGAATCGACAACGTGAATGTGCGCGGACTGACGGCGTCGATTCGCAAGCCGATGGTGACCTACGGCGTCGCGCAAGACGCGGATCTGCGCGCCGAGAAGATCGTAATCGACGGACTCTCGACCCGCTTCGAGGTGATTAGCAAGGGCGAGCACCTCGGCCGCGTCACGATCCCGACGCCGGGGGTGCATGTTGCGATGAACTCGCTTGCAGCGATCGCGGTCGCGATGGAAGTTGGAATCAGTTTCGAGCTGGCGGCGGTGGCGCTGGCAAAGTTCGGCGGGATCAGCCGGCGATTCGAGATCAAGGGCGAAGCCGCCGGACGAATCGTGCTCGACGACTACGCCCATCACCCGGCCGAAGTGCGCGCGACGCTGTCTGCTGTTCGGGCGTCGTTCAAGCGCCGTGTGGTGGCGGTCTTCCAGCCGCATCGATACACGCGGCTGCGCGATTTGTTCGACGATTTTCTGTCGGCGTTCGATGACGCCGACGTGCTCTACCTGCTCGACGTGTATCCGGCTGGCGAGGAGCCGATTGCCGACGTTTCCTCGCGGCGTTTGTACGAAGCGCTGTGCGCGCGCGGGCATCTCGAAGTGCACTATCTCGGCTCAGACGAGGTTCCGGCGGCGCGGATCGCGGCGGGCTCGCACTCCGGCGATGTGATCGCGACTTTAGGCGCGGGCGACATCTACAAGATGGGCGGCGAAGTACTGAATGCATTGAGCGCCGAGGTCAAAGTCCATGAAGGCGCTTGAGAGCGAGCTGCGCGCGAGATTCGGCGCGCGAATGCGCGCCGCGATGCCGCTTGCGGAGCTGACCTCATTCCGGATCGGCGGTCCTGCGGACTTGTTCGTCGCGGTCGAAGACGAAACCGAGCTGATGCATGCGAAGGCTGCGGCGTATCGCGCGGGCGTGCCGTGCTTCTGCCTCGGCGCGGGCACCAATCTGCTCGTGAGCGATCGCGGGATGCGCGGGCTGGTGGTCAGGCTCGGCGATGGCTTTGGAAAAATAAAAATCGACGACACGAAAGTCGTTGCGGGCGCGGCCGCCGCGTTCGGCGCCCTGGTCGAGGCGGTGGTCGATCGAGGTCTTCAGGGGCTCGAATTCGGCGAAGGCATTCCCGGCACGGTCGGCGGTGGATTGGTGATGAACGCGGGCGCGTTCGGCGGCGAAATCGCCAGGGTGGTGACGTTGGTGCATGGCGTCACCGAGGCCGGCGAGGCGCTCGCGCTGACCAGGGACGACGTCAAGTTCGCATACCGACGCACGGAGTTGCCGCGCAATTTCATAATCACGCGCGTCGATTTCCAGCTTGCTCGCGGCGATCGCGCTCAGTTGACGGCAAGGATCGCGGAGCTGAAGGCCAAACGTGCGTCGCGGCAGCCACGCGGTGTGCCGAATGCGGGATCGATTTTCAAAAACCCGCCCGGAAATTTCGCGGGCAAGCTGCTGGAAGGCGCGGGGCTTAAGGGAACGCGATTGGGCGGGGCGGCATTTTCGGATCAGCATGCAAATTTTATTGTGAATCTTGGCGGCGCACAGGCCGCGGAAGTGCGCGCTCTGATCGACATGGCGCGCAACAAGGTGAAAGAGCAAAGCGGCGTCTGGCTTGAACCGGAGGTTAGGCTGGTCGGCGACTGGTGACGCGCGGTTGAGGTGGTGCGGTGGCGGTTCGCGGTGGAAATAAAGCGGTGGCAGGATGGAGCGCGCGGATGGGCGGGCTGGTCGTCTGCGCCTTCTTCGCGTTGGGCGTGATGACCGGGTTCAGCACGACCGGTCGCGCCGTCACGCTCCGAGCTTCCGCGACTCTCAGCTCATATCGCGATCAAATTATCGATTCGCTCGCGCCCGCGCGCACGGCCGCCGCGAATTATTCTGCCGTGCTGGTGCAATGGGCGAGACGCGCGGGAATCTATCGTGGCGGCGCACACGAGCCGGACGCAGCGGCGACCTCGGCGGGCGATTTGCGTGACGGCGCAATCGCGATCGTCGAACGGCGCGACGGCTTCTACGAGCTGTTCAGCGGCGGCGAGCTGCGCGGGCCGATCTCGCCGGACAAGCAGGGCGACTTGCCGGTGCTCAGCGGCGCCGCGCTCGACAACGCGCGCGGAACGAAGATGGTTGATTATGCCGCCGAGTTGGTGCGCGCGGAAACGCAGCTGTCGGAAATTATCTCGGAGATGCGCGTTGGCGACGACGGCACCGCGTCGCTCTTCCTCGAACGCGAGCGAACCGAAGTGGTGATCGATCTCGATCGCGCGACGACTGAAATTCAGCGCGCGATCAAAGTGCGACAGCAATGGCAGGGGCGCGAAAACCTGATCGCGGCACTCGATTTGACCACGCCGGGACTGGCTGTTGTGCGCCTGCATGCCGAGCGAGGGCAAGCATCCGAAACGCAAGGGCGCGGTTCAGAAAGTATCTGTTCCAGCCGGGCGGAGGGCCGATGACGCGATGAGAAATCTGCTCACCGGGTTGGACGTCGGCACCAGCAAAGTCTGCGCGGTCGTCGGCGAGTCGCTGCCCGACGGCCAGTTGGCGACGCTGGGGTTCGGCGTCGCGCCATGCACGGGGCTGCGCAAGGGCGTGGTGGTCAATATCGAAGCGACGGTCGATGCGATCAAATCGGCGGTCGAAGAAGCGGAGAAAACTTCGGGCGTGCGAGTTGGCTCGGCCGTCGTGGGCGTCGCGGGGCCGCATATCAAGGGCCTCAACAGCCACGGGATCGTCGCGGTGCGCGGCGGTGAAGTCAGCTCGCGCGATGTGGAGCGAGTGATCGATGCGGCGCGCGCGGTCGCGATCCCGCTTGATAGGCAGGTGCTGCATATCCTGCCGCAACAGTTCGCCGTCGATGAGCAGGAGGGCGTGCGCGAGCCGTATGGTATGGCGGGAGTGCGGCTGGAAGCGCGCATTCATATCGTGACCGCGGCGCAGAGCTACGGCCAGAATCTCACCAAGTGCTGCGAGCGCGCGGGCGTGACGCCGTCGGAGATGGTTTTCCAGCCGCTGGCGTCGGCGGACGCAGCGCTGTTTCCGGAGGAGCGCGAGCTCGGTGTCGCTTTGATCGATCTGGGCGGCGGCACCACCGACATCATCGTGTTCCACGGCGGTGCGGTGATGCATACCGCCGTGCTGCCGATTGGCGGCAATCATCTTACCAGTGATATCGCCGCGGGATTGCGCACTCCGATCTCCGACGCCGAGCGGCTCAAGGTCACCTTCGGCGTGGCGACCAACCAGGTCGTGCGGCGCGACGAGACGGTGCAGGTGCCGGGAGTCGGCGGGCGCGAGCCGCGGGTGATCGCGCGCCGGCTGCTCGGAGAAATCATCGAGCCGCGGATGGAAGAGATTTTTACGATGGTGCAGCGCGAGCTGCTGCGCTCGGGAGTGTCGGACGGACTCGCGTCGGGCGTGGTGCTGGTTGGAGGAACGTCGCTGCTCGAAGGCACACAGGAACTCGCCGAGCGTATCTTCGGCGTGCCGGTGCGGCGCGGACTTCCGATCAACGTGAAAGGGCTGCCGGAAGAACTGATGAAACCGATGTTCACGACTGCGGCCGGCTTGCTGCTGTACCAGAGCGTGGCGGGCGGGATTGGAAACGGCGTCGGCAGAGCGAGCCGGCTTGGGCGGCTGCGTTCGCGGCTTAGCGATTGGGTGAGGGACTTCTTTTGAGAAGTCGACGAAACAGGAAATCAATTAGGCAACAAACTTTGCCGGTAGGTGGTGGAGGAGGATCTTTAATGATTGAGTTGGTGAGTAATCCCGACCCGGGCGCGAGAATCAAGGTAATTGGCGCTGGTGGATGCGGCGGCAATGCGGTCAACCACATGATCAACGTGGGGCTGCGCAACGTCGATTTCATCGCCGTGAATACCGACATCCAGGCGCTGCAGAATAATCACGCGCCGTTGCGTGTTCAGATTGGCGACGAGATCACGCGCGGACGCGGCACCGGCGGCAATCCCGAAATCGGACGCAAGTCGGCGCTCGAAGACGAGGAGCGGATCCGCGAAATCCTGTCGGAAGCCGAGATGGTGTTCGTGACCGCCGGGATGGGCGGCGGCACCGGAACCGGCTCTGCGCCAGTGATTGCGCGCATCGCGCGCGAGCTCGGCGCGCTGACAGTCGGCGTCGTGACCAAGCCGTTCCAGTTCGAAGGGCGCCGCCGCATGGCGCAGGCGGAGGAAGGACTGCGCGAGCTGAAGAACGCGGTCGACACGCTGATCACGATTCCCAATCAGCGCCTGCTTTCGGTCGCCAGCAAAAATACGTCGTTGAAGGAATCGTTTCAGAAGGCCGACGACGTCCTGCTGCAGGCGGTGCGCGGAATTTCCGAGCTGGTAACGGTCCACGGCCTGATCAACCTGGATTTCGCCGACGTGCGATCGATCATGGCCGAGATGGGCATGGCGATGATGGGCGCGGCTACTGCGTCGGGCGAAAATCGCGCGGTCGAGGCGGCGCAGCGTGCGATCTCGAGCCCGCTGCTCGAGGACGTCTCGATCAAAGGCGCGCGCGGTCTGCTGATCAACGTGACCGGCGGCTCGGATATGGCGCTCTACGAAGTCAACGAGGCGGCGAGCCTGATCCAGGAAGAGGCGCACGAGGACGCAAACATTATTTTCGGCGCCGTGATCGACGACGCGATGTCGGACGAGATTCGCGTGACTGTTATCGCGACGGGCTTCGGCGACCTCGACCGAACCTCGTCGCCACGCTACTCGCCGTCGGGCGCGCCTGTCACCACGCCGATCGCCGCGGCCTCGACGCGGGCCGTCGATCCGATGGAGGTCAAGCAGCCGGCGCCCGCGCAGGCGGGACAGGTGAAGATGTTCCCGGGCAACAAGCCGATCCGCAGGATGGGCCTGGTCGTGGACGACAACGCACTCGACGTCCCGGCTTTCAGGCGGCGCGGCGGCGATGCGGGCGTGGCGGACGGCGACAAGCTCGAGCCGAATTCGCTGCTCGACGGTGACGACAAGCTCGACATCCCGACGTTCCTGCGCAAGCACCTCGACTAGCGAGGGAACAGGTTCCATCTATGATGCGGCGCCTCGAGTCTCACGACTCGCGGCGTCGCATTTCGTTTTGAATCGGTAGATTCGTTAACGACTAGCAGCTGCTCTGCGGGCGGGGGCTTCTCCGTTCAGGGATTTCAGGATCGCCTGGCGGCGATCTTTCAATTCGTTTGGCATCGTCGGACCGATCTTTTCGAAAAACTCACCGGCGGACTCGAGTTCCGCTTTCCACTCTTTGGGGTTCACCCCCAGCGCCTCTCGTGCAACGCTCTCCGGAAGATTGAGGCCCTTGAGATCCAGTTCCCCGTCATTGGGAACAATCCCGACCGGCGTCTCGCGGCCTTTCGCGCGCCCATGAATTCGATCGAGCATCCATTTCAGAACGCGCAGGTTCTCGCCGTAGCCGGGCCAGATGAAGTTGCCGTCGGCGCCCTTGCGAAACCAGTTGACCATGAAAATGCTAGGCGGTTTTTTGATTGCGCTGCGCATCTTGAGCCAATGCGCGAAATAGTCGCCCATGTTGTAGCCGCAGAACGGCAGCATCGCCATCGGATCGCGCCGCAACACTCCCACCGCTCCTGAAGCGGCCGCCGTCGTTTCGGACCCCATCGTGGCGCCCATGAAGACGCCGTGCGTCCAGTCCATCGATTCGAGCACGAGCGGCACCGTCGAGGCGCGGCGCCCGCCGAAGATGATCGCCGAAATCGGCACGCCGCGCGGATCGTCGGCATTCGGCGACCACGCCGGATTGTTGCGCATCGGAGTCGTGAAGCGGCTGTTCGGATGCGCGGCCTTGTCGGTCGAGCCTTTTTTCCACGGGCGTCCCTGCCAGTCGAGCAGACCGTCGGGCGCGGGCACGTCCATCCCTTCCCACCACACGTCGCCGTCCGGAGTCATCGCGACGTTGGTGAAAATCGAATCGTGCTGAACCATCTTCATCGCGTTCAGATTCGATTTTGCGCTGGTGCCGGGCGCGACGCCGAAATATCCGTTCTCGGGATTGACCGCCCACAGGCCGCCGTCCGGACCGACGCGCATCCACGAGATATCGTCGCCGACCGTGAAAACCTTCCAGCCCTTGAACTCAGCCGGCGGCGTGAGCATCGCGAGATTGGTCTTGCCGCATGCGCTCGGAAACGCCGCGGCCACATAAGTGGTTTCACCTTCGGGACTCTGCAGGCCGAGGATCAGCATGTGCTCGGCGAGCCAGCCTTCGTCGCGGCCGAGCACGCTGGCGATTCGAAGCGCGAAACATTTCTTGCTGAGGAGCGCGTTGCCGCCGTAGCCGCTGCCCACCGAGATGATCGTGTTGTCCTGTGGAAAGTGGCAAATCAGACGGCGCTCGGGATTCACGTCGAGCGTGCAATGAATTCCGCGATTGAAATCCGCCGAGGCGCCAAGTTGCTTGAGCGCCGCGGCGCCCATCCGCGTCATGATTCGCATGTTGAGCACGACGTAGATGCTGTCCGTCAGCTCGACCCCGACCTTCGACAGCGGCGACCCGAGCGGGCCCATCACGTATGGCACGACGTACATCGTGCGTCCGCGCATCGAGCCGTCGAGCCATCCGCGCAGTTTGGCGTAAGTCTCGGCGGGATCGGACCAGTTGTTGGTCGGGCCGGCGTCGATTTTTCTCGGCGTGCAGACGAAGGTCAGTTGCTCGGTGCGCGCGACGTCATTCGGATTCGAGCGATGGAGGTAGCAGCCGGGCCGCTTTTCCTGATTGAGCTCGATGAGTATTCCGGAGGCGACTGCCTGTTTGGTGAGCCGGGTTTTCTCGGCTTCCGAACCGTCGCACCAAACTATCGAGTCGGGCCTGGTGAGCGCGGCGACTTCTCTAACCCAATCGCGCAGCGCGCGGCTGCTGGTCGGCGAACTGTCTGCGTCAGAATTGGGCGTCACTTCATGCGCTCCACGCAATCTCTGTGAAACGTAACAACCGCAGCCGCAAAATGCAGTCCAGCGGTCGCGAGAGACTAATATGTAGATTAGCAGATTAAAAGAATCAAGGGCAGAAATATAAGCAGTTCTTCACGCCGCCGCAGTGTCTGCGATCCGCTTTACTCGCGCCGAATCCGGGCAGTCGCCTGAGGATTGATCTGTTGCCGCGTTAGTAGGCGGCGCTCTTGCGCGCGGAATCGACCAGCCGCTGGATTTCTTCTTCGGTGAATCCTGCAAGCATTCGCGCCTCTTTCGCGATCGCGACGACCTGCCCGTCGTCGTTCTCGATATCTTCCTGCGCGCGCCGTCCGCCGCGGAAGTTGAAGACCTCGTCGACCATGTCCTGGAACGCCTGCGCCTTGGCCAGCCGCTCGGGGTCGCCCTCGGTCAGCTTGCGCATCCACTTCGAGCCCATCCGGACGTGCGTGATCTCGTCGGCGAGCACGTAGTCGACCGAACGCTCGATCACTTCGTCGCCGTTGCGCTGCGCGATGCGAATGAGCTGATCGAACACGTCGCACGCGAGGCCCTCGAGGCCCCGATTGATGCCCGCGACGCGCGCTGCCGGATCCATCGCCTGCGTGCATCGCCACAGAATTTCCGTCTCGACGTAGTCGCCGGGATGACCGCCCATGTACTCGACCAGCCGCTGGAAAATCTCGCTGTGACGCGCTTCGTCCCAGACCTGCCGCGCCATGTCGAGCTGGAACTCCCACGGCGCGTCGGGAAAATCGAACAGCGTGCGTCCCGCCGCTTCCATCGCCTGCAACTCTCCAGTGTAAATACCGTGCAGGCGCGAGCGCAGCGTCTCTTCGTCGAACGGCATCGGGCGGCCGCCGTCGAGACCTTGCTCCTCGCGAATTTCGCGGACCTGGCGGCTGCGCAGCACAACCCAATTGTCGGGACGGGCGAGACGGTCAACGGGGATACATTTTTCCATGATTCTCTTCAGTAAAGTGTTTCAAGCGTTTTAGTAGGCAGAGCTTTTGCCGAAGCCTTTGACGAGGCGATCGATCTCCTCTTCGGTGAAGCCGGCCAGCAGACGCGCCTCGCGCGCGATCGTGATACCCGCGTCGATTTCGATTTCCTTTTCGTGCACGCGCTGCTTGACGTGGCCGACCTTATCGACCGTCGTCCGGCCTCCGCCAAAGTTGAACAGATCGTCGATGCTGTCCTGGAACGCCTGCGCTCTTTTGAAACGCTCGGGATCGCCCTCGGTCAGCTTGCGCATCCACTGCGATCCCATCCGCACGTGAGTGATCTCGTCGGCCAGCACATAATCGACTGCGCGCTCGATAACTGCGTCGCCCATTTTCTGCGCGATGCGAATGAGTTGCTCGAAGACGTCGCACGCCAGTCCCTCGAGTCCGCGGTTGATTCCCGCCACGCGCGCCGCGGGATCCTCCGCCTGCGTGCACGACCACAGCACTTCGCCTTCGGGAAATTCGCCGTAGTAGGAGCCTACGTACTCGAGCAGCTTCATGTAGATCTCGGCGTGGCGCGATTCGTCCCAGACCTGTCGCGCCATGTCGAGCTGGAATTCCCACGGCGCGTCGGGAAAGTCGTAGAGCGTGCGGCCGGCCGCTTCCATCGCCTGGAATTCGCCGCCGCAAATTCCGTGCATGCGCGACTTCAGGAAATCATCCTCGTACGGCATCGCGTTGCCGGGCGACAATCCCTGCTCGCTGCGCGCGTTTCGCGTCCGATTGGCAGGCAGCAGGATATGGTCCTCGGGACGCGCCAGCTTGTCGACGGGAATCATTCTTTGCATTGCGTGTGCTCCTTACTCTTTCACTTTTTCACGCTTTCACTTCGTCCACGCTGAACGGCGACCGGTCAGGTTCAACACTTCACGCACCGTCCATTTACCGTCGCTCTCGCCGAGCCGGAATTGAAACTTGAACGGCTCAACGTCGGCTCCCATAAGTCGCGCCTTCAAGAAATAGTGACGAGAAACGCGAGCGCGTCCGATCAACTCGAACTTATCATACCTGCCTGCCGGAACCTCGTTGGCGACGCGCGCCATATCCTCGCGCACGTGCGGCGGAGTCATCGCCTCGATACTCGCACGATCGCCGCGCATCAGCGCGTTTAGAAGATGCTCGGCCGCGGCGAACATCGCGGCGGGCGGCTCGACGATCGCAGCAATCGGCTGCGGTCCCATCACGTTGCCGCGCTCTCCCAGGTCAGGCATTGCCGTTCCCCGCGCGAGCTTGCGCGACGGCGGCCGCAAGATCGGGAATGTCGCTCCACGACGAGCGCTTGCCCGTCGTGTCCTCGACGCTGACTATCCGCCACTTGCCGTCCGCCTCTTTGCGCCATCGGTAGAGCACGCGGCGCATCGCGCCGCCGTTGGTGAATCGCAGTTTCGAGATGTATTGAAAGCCGACCTTTGCCAGCGCGAGTTTTTCCAATGTGACCGGCTTGGAGATTCGGAAAATCTCGGCGCTCGCATGGCGATGCGCC
Organism: uncultured delta proteobacterium; assembly: GCA_963805315.1. Lineage (GTDB taxonomy): Bacteria > Desulfobacterota > Binatia > Binatales > Binataceae > Binatus. Next base: position 7,627 of record CAWDTQ010000007.1, on the reverse strand, counting down.
TCGATCGCTTGCGCGAGCACGAACTTCTCGGCCATCGCGCTATCTCCTGCCGCGAGTGCCGCCGCGTGCGTCGCGATCGTCTCGCGCAGGTCGTCGATGTTATCCAGCTTTTTCATTTCGCCATTTCGCAGAGCGCGCTCAACTACGCCCGATCTTTTTGCGAGGCTGCTCGGCCTCCGACTCGAAGCCGGTCACTCCGCCCGAAGCGCCGAGCAATCCCTCGAGATGTGACTGCCAGGCCGCGGCGCGCGAATGCTTTTCCTTCGAGTCGAGCAGCTCGTCGAGCAGCACGCTGCCGCGCTCGACGTGGCCCTTCTCCTCCTCGACCAGCCGCTGCAGGATTCGCAGGGTAGGGGGCTCGTACACGGGATTCATCGCGGACACGTGCGAGCTGTAATGCGAGATCAGATGCGGCTTCAGCACGCGGTAGATTCCGACCAGCCGCTCGATCGTGTCCTCCCACTCTTCCTTGTCCTCGATCGCATTCATGAACGTGACGAAGGCGTCGTTGGGCGGCTTGGAAATCTGCGGCTGCGCGCGCAGTTCGGGCAATCGCTTGCCGAGCGCGTCGGTATGCAGCGCGTCCTCGTACACCTGCTTGGCCATCTCGAGCTTGACCGCGAGTTCGGGCGTAAGCGCGATCCATCCGGCCATCATGCGCATCATGCGCTCTTCGGCGTAGCGATAATTCTGGATGTAGATAACGCTCTGGCGGACGCTGTAGACGCCGTCGAGAGTTCGTCTGTCGTAAAGTGCCATCTCGCAACTCCTCGAATGATGACCCGTGAAACACGCCGCGTCAGCGAGTCGCGGGTGCCGCCTTCGCGCCAGGTCCATTGTTCGCGCCAGCGCCTGTGGTGGACGCGAAAAATCGTCCTTCGACGATCGCCGCAATCTCGCGCCAGTAAGTTTCCTTGTCCGTGCCCTTGAGGTTGTTCGCGCCCATCGCCCAGCCGGCGCACAGCATGTGAATCGCATGGACGGCGCTGCGCGAATCGTCGAACTGAATCACGCCGAGGCGCCGGCCGCGCTCGATAATCTCGGCCACCGCGCCCAGGTAGTCGCCGCCAATCTTCTTCATCGCGGCGCGGTACTGCGGGCGGCGTTCAAAGTAGCGGCCCTCATGGTGCAGCACGTTGAAGGCCTCGCGATAACGATCGATGACGTCGAGAATCGCGCGCATCACGTCGATCAGTTCGCGGCGCGGGTCGCCGACGGTGCGCTCGCGAATCGCAGGCAGCATCTCGACGAACTCCGCGACCATCGACTCGGCGATCAGCGGAATAATCTCGTCCTTGCTGTCGAGATAAAGATAGATGGAACCGGCAGCAAGGCCGGCCTCGAGCGCAAGCTCTTTGACCGAAGCCTCATGAAAAGATTTGCGCGCAAGCACGCGGCAAGCAGCCAGAAAAATCTGGCGCCGCCGCGCTTTGACGAGCTTCTCATCCGGCGCGGTTGTGCGTATTGCTTCAGCGGCCCGTGGCATGAACTTATACTTATATTGAATGAACGTTCATTTTGTCAAGGACTGAATCCGGCAAATTTGGTCCCTCACCCGCCGCGCGCGGACGCGCGTCGGCCTCTCCCGACAAACGGGCGAGGCAAAGAGCCGGGATTCTTCGCTTCGCTCTGGAATGACACGGAAAAGAAGTTCTAACAGGGACCCTACCGGTACTCAGGGTAAACTCCGTCCCGCATCCTTTCTTAATACTGGGTGCAGGGGTCACCCCTGCCCAAGGAAGTGTGAAACCCACGGCGGGTTTCACATTACGATCAAGTTCCTACTTCTCCCCGACCGTCCCGCGCAACGACAGCGCCAGCGCGACCATCGCGATCGTGAACGCCAGCGCGACTTCCATGCTGGCGCGAGGGCTCGTGTTCGCGATTGCATGGCCCATCAGCCACGGCGCGACGATCCCGCCCAGCGCGCCTGCCGCTACCACGATTGAGGTCATCCGGCCCACCTCAGCCGGGAAGCGCGCCGCGCCCGCTGCGATCATGTTGGGGAAGATTGGGCCATAGCCGACGCCAATCAGGAACATCGCCGATGCTGCGAGGCCGCCCGCAGTAGGCGCCGCGATCAGGGTCATCAGCGCGGCGGCGGACAGCGCCGCGGCCAGCATCGTGAATTGCGGGATTGCGATTCGATGTCCTATCCGTCCGCCGAATGCGCGCCCGCACACCAATCCCAGCCAATACAGCGAGACGCCCGACGACGCGAGCATGGGGCTGAGTGCGCCCGCCGTGCGCAGGTAGAGAAAGAGCCATGCGCCGATTCCGAGCTCGGCGCCGACGTAGAGAAACATCACTGCGCTGAGAGCCCAAATCAGCGGACGCGAGAGCATCGCGATAAAGCCATTGCCGTCGCCGGACGCCGGCTGCGTTCGAACTTCGTGCGTCGGAGTCACGCCCAGTCGAAACGCGATCGCGGCGCACGCCAATCCTCCCCCGCCGAAAACCCACCAGTACGGCACGCGGCTCGCGAACGCGGCGCTGACGATCAGCGGTCCGAGTAACGCGCCGACACCGAACAGCACGTGCAGGTAGTTGAGCGCCGAGGCCAGCCGCTCGCGATTGAGCTCCACGATGAGCGCGTTGGCGCCGATGTCGATGCCGCCGTTGGCGAGCCCGATCAGAATTCCGGCGCATAGCAGTCCCGCGAGGCCGGGAGCCATCGGCGAGCCATGCCAGCCCGGCCGTGAACAGCGCCATCGCACCGACCAGAATCTTCTGCGCGCTCAGTTGCTGATGGATCTCACCGGCGATCAGCACCGATATGAAGTAGCCGGCCGCCGACGCGCTGACGATCAAGCCGGCGCGCTCGATAGGGATATGCGCGGCCTGAGAGATCTGCGGCAGAAAAGGACCGATCCAGCCACTGTTGATTCCCACCATCAGCAGGCACGAATATGCCAGCTTCGTGATCGTTCCCTCGCGGCTCCGCAACGTCGCATCATCTCGACGCGATGAGCCGACTTCCTGCGCGTTCAACATCGATGCCAATTCTACTGGATGGTGTTGGGCTGTCCTACCAAGTTCCCATCCGGTGGAGATCGCGGCGGTTTCGACCCGCCGTATCCTTATATATGCTCGCCGTGGGAGGCCCGCGTATCGTGCCCGAGACTTTTCAGAAGGAAAGCACCCTCGATCGATTCTTCAACCGCCTGATGGGCCGCGCGCTCAAGCTCGGATTCGCGCCCGGCTACATGCGGCTGCTCGAAGTCCGCGGCCGAAAATCGGGCAAGACCTTCACCACTCCCGTCAACGTCCTCGACTTCCAGGGCCGGCGATGGCTGGTTGCCGCGCGCGGCGAGACCGCCTGGGCCCGCAATGCTCGCGCTGCCGGCCACATCGTGTTGCGCCGCGGTTCGAGTACCGAATCGCTGATGGTGCGCGAGCTGGCCGACGCCGACAAGCCCGAGATCATCAAGGCGTTCGTCGATCGCTTCGCGTCGCAGGTCGAGCGTTTCTTCGACGTGCCCGCCGGCTCGCCCGCCGACGCGTTTCGCGCCACCGCGTCGCGCACCCCGGTGTTCGAGCTGGTGGCCGGCTCTTAAGTTCTGATTTATTTTGTGAGCGATTCCGCGCCGACAACGAAAGCCAGCCCGCCTCCCAGTGACGACAATCTAACTGCCGACACCGCCTCCGCCGCGCGCGAACGCGTTACCGTGATGGCGCTGGTCGCGATGCTCTTCTACCAGGGTTTCTCAATCGCAATTGTCTCGGTCGCCGCGCCGTGGATCGGAACGAGCTTCCATCTCGACGGCGCCGGAATCGCACGCCTGTTCGCGTGGATCTCGCTGTCCGCACTCGGCGCGCTGGCGCTTTCGCGCATGATCGACCGCCACGGCCGCCGCCGCATGATCCTCTGGTGCATGACCGCGATTCCCGTTTGCAGTATCGGGGCCGCGGTATCGACCCGGCTGATTTGGTTCACGCTGTTTCAGATCGGTCTCTATGCGGTCGTCGGCGCGGCCGGCTCCGGCTGTGTTGTGATGCTTTCGGAGGAGCTGCCGATCGCGCGTCGCGCACGCGGCCAAAGTCTCGGCGGCCTGGCGGGCGCGGTGGGAGCCGGGCTCTGCGTTTTCCTGATGCCGATCTTCGTGGCCTACGGATGGTCGTGGCGATGGATGTTCGTGATTTCGGCGGCGGGCACCGCGATGCTGCCGGCGATGGCGCGTCTGTTGCCCGAGAGCGAGCGATGGGAGCTTTCCGACGCGTCAGGAATCACGGGCAGGACGCGCTTCTACGATGTCTTTCAGCCGCTTTACCGCAAGCGCTCGATTACGATGATCGTGTGCGCGCTCGCCGCCGCAATCTCGACGACCGGCGCGAACGCGTTCGGCTACTACCACGCGGTTTCCGTCGTCGGCCAGTCGGCAGCAGCCACCAGCACAATGACCATCGTCGCGGGCGGGCTTGGATTGCTGGGCTTCCCGCTCGGCGCGTGGACTGCAGAGCGATTCGGCCGCGTGCCGACGGTGGTCGTCTTCGGAATCGCAATCACCGCCGGACACCTATGGTACTTCTGGGGACCGCCCACGCACTTCGCGAGGCCCTTGATGTGGCTGTCGACCGGCTATTTCTGGTTCAACGTATGCGACAACGGCGCTACCGTCGCCAGCAACGCGGCAGCGACCGAACTGTTCCCGACCCCGCTGCGCGGCACGATGATCGGATGGTTCGCGCTGGTCAGCGCAATCGGCGCAGTAATCTCCAACGCAGCAGTAGCAATCCTGGCAAACGCAATGGGCGGCCTATCGATAGTAGTAGGCGCCCTATCAATAGTAGGAATCCCAGCCTCAATCCTGTTCGGCCTAATGATAGACGAGACGAGGGGCCTATCATTAGAAATGGCCGGCAAAGAAGAACAATTCACCTCCGAGAACTAACCCCCTTCTTATCCGGTTCCCCTTCCCACTCTTCCCCTCTCCCGATGGGAGAGGATCGAAGGTGAGGGACATTGTTCAGCGCGCGATGTTTTCCACGCGCGCTTCAGGATTCCGCCTGGGACGGTGAGGTCGTCGAAACCTCAGTCTGTCGCCCCCCCAAGGCGCGTCACCCAAGGCCAGACTCACTCATCAACGCAAATGTGCATCAAAACACCCCGAATCTCTGGCGCGATCTGGTCTTGCGTGAGGAAACGCGCTAATCGATCGCCGTCTCCTCCCGGCTTCGAATATGACACCTCGAACTTCTTGCAGACTCCCTCCAGGAGCAGCGTTCCGGGAACGATCTCAAGTAGTTCGCTAGCGCTGCTTCCTTCGACAGATTGCTCAATCTCCTTTAGCTCTCTGTCTAGGCGTGATTGGCGGTCATTGGCCTCAGCGATTGCGCGATCAAGCCTCTCTTTTGTCGGCATTCCTTTCGACTCGCGCGTGTGCAGGAAAATCGGCTTTAAGAGCCGGTCTTCCAGCTTGAGGCGCACAACCTCTGGCTTCAGCGTTTGGGCGACCGCATCGATCGCTGAACTGACTGTGTTCTCGTCGGGAGGTGCCATCCCCTTCTTAGTCCGTTCCGCAATGAATGCCTCTAAGGCTTTCGGAACTGCAAGATAGTTCTCAAGTTCACGCTTTGTGAGCACTACTAGCTCCGCGCGTCCGTCGAGGCGCCTCACCATCCGCTGCACTTCTAGGTCGTCTCTTTTGTCCCTATCGGCGATGAACCAGAGCTTAACCCGCCTGCGCGACAACAGATCTAAGGTGCCTTCGGCGGCGAAGTGTGCGAAATTTCGAACCCCCTTCATGTGTACAAAGCCGACGTTGCTTCGGGATAGATTGAGTTTCAGATTCGCAGCCAGAATCGAAAGAATGGTTTCGTCGGTGGCTCCTTCAACGAAAATCAAGCGGTCAGCATGAAAACCGTGCTCAATCTAAGGCCAAGTTCGGCTGGTATTCGAAGGGAGAGCGTCCGTTGCGCTAAGCGAATCACAGATAGTTTTCTTATCCGCGTCTCTAGATACGAGGTACGCATTTTCGAATGATGACTATCCACAAATTCAGTAGAATGCGTCGTAACAAACAATTGAATGTCTTGACTCTTGCGCCTTAAATAATTTGCCATCAGCGGGCAAGGCCCGGATGTAAGTGGCTTTCCGGTTCCTCGATCAAAGCTAGCTTTGGGCTCTTGAGTTCGGAGATCTAAAATGAGTCTCAATGCCTCTCGAATGCCTGAGCCGTTCGCCTCGACTAGGAAATTATCCACGTCTATTTCCGCGCTGGCAGTATGTTCTCTTCCGCCCTCGGCTTCAAATGCGTCGACGCTCACGCCCATCAGATCGCGGACTGTCTGCTGAATAATCGCAAGGCGTTCCGGTCCACCGCGTTTCACTTTCAGAGAAAGCAGAGTCGCCGCTTCTCCACGTCCGATCTGAGTTCTCGTCTCCCGAAGATGAAGAAAGGGAATAGCGCCATACTGTTGCAACAGCCATAGGACGTAGTTAGGGGGTGTTTGAACGTCACCCGCGAAAGCCGCCATAGCGCCCTTGGTCTTTTGGCCCAAAAGCTGCTTGATCTTAAGCTGCAACTGTTCCCGAAGTTGCGAGACTGCGCTTCGAAAGTCGTCTTGGTTGTTCACATTCGCGCCGAATGCGTCGTGTCGACTGAGTCCAGGCCTAAGTTGTTCTCCTAGATTCCGGGAATGTAAGCAGAAACCGGTGCACGGGCACGAATGTCTTCTTGGAATACATACGTCAAGTCTCGCCCGGAAATACGATCAGTTGGCTTACGTCTGCGAGTAACTCTTCTAGTGCAACCTGTGTCGTGTAAAGTTCGTACGCAACTGACTGGGTGAGTTTGAGCAGACTGATGCCCTCAGTTCCAATTGCTTCCACGTCAGATTTGAGGATTCCCACGCAGATATTCTTGATGAAAAGAAAGTAGCGATCTTCCTGCTTCGCCCCGTTCAGCACAAAGGAGACGAAACGTGCTTCTTTAATTTGCTCGATCGCTTTGGCAAGATGCGGCGCCTCATCGACGATCTTGCTGCGAAGCGCTTCATTGAGGCTTGGCGGCAATTCGAATTGGACACCAATTTCAATATTCTTTGTGTCCTCGCGGTCGGTGAAGTCGCCCTGAGGTCTTGCAGTTGGCCACTTTGCTGCGAGTGCTCCTCCATTGAAGTGGTGAATCATGAGTTCGATCGCGCCGAACAAGTTCGACTTTCCGGCGTTGTTTTTCCCGATAAGGATATTGAGACCGCCACATCCCTTCATTGCAGTGGAACCAACACTTCTGAAGCGTCGAATCTCAACGGACTCTATTCGCATGCACTTTCTCCGTTAGGCAGAGCCATGAGCTATGAGTTGCAGGGAAAGCGATCTCGCTTCGATTCCTCATCGCCACAATCTCCAATGCCTCAAGCCACCTTCGGGTTGCGCTTGGCGTTGACGAAGCGCAGTTCCACCCGTTTGTTGAACGCATCCGCGACCCGTCGAAGCATCGCCAGTGAATGACCTTGGTAGTCCGCGTCCTCGAGTCTGCAGATCACCGAGGTGGTGGTCCCGACCCTAGGACACCATTAACGTAGTTCGACCTTTTGCTTGGAGAATTCCGGGCTATCCCTCTCTCTTCGCGACGTATCGGTTTACGCGGACCCCGTGCTCCCCTTTGCGGGCTTTAGCCAGATC